>FOSY01000060.1 GCA_900114405.1 Lachnospiraceae bacterium KH1T2
CACTTAATGCTTCCTGGATATTCTGAGGTAAATTTTATATATCCATCCCAAGGAAGTAATCTAGCCAAGTCGTGATTTTATCTTTCCATGTTTCATGGTTCGATATCTTTTTTACTTAGCTCTTCCAAGTAAAGATTAAATTGAAAAGCTACAGCCACAACACCGTTTTTTCTTATATGGCGATTGAGATAATATGGCTGACTCTTTATGTATTTAAGACACCTATAGTACGCAAGCGACCCTTCGTTGGTTTCTGTAATTATTTTCTTAAAGTCATTTTCTATTTTTAAGCACGAAATTTTTATATTGGTATATTGCATATAAATCACCTATATTTCTGTTAGCGGTTCACTCAAGTGAACTCATTGTTAAATTTGTATCAATAGGTTCACTCCGGTGAACTTTTATCAACCTTTCCAATTAAATTTTCCGTTCAGCAAATTGTTTCATGCGGGCAATTTACTCTTAAAAATATTTTTCGTATATATTATGGGTAGATCAAAGAAAACTATACTTTTTAAGGGTTCATAATAGGTTTTTAGAGGTTCCTGATGGGTTTTTAAAGGTATTTTCTAGCCCATTTCTTCTCTTTTCAGAAATTCATTTCTAAACAAAAATACCCGCAGAAAACAATTTGATGACAAAACTGCTGCAGCCATTTTGAGAAAAGCCTTATATTTTCTGACTTTCTTTCCTTTCCACGCTCTCACTCGATATAAAATTTGCGACAATCTTCTACGGAGTATATGTATGCGCGCAAATTTAAGCTCTAAATTTATGTTTCAGACAGGCAGATAATGTCCTTTCTGAGAGTTACTTTTACCTTTTTAAAAAGATAAGAACAGAGCAGTAAAAGATACTACTTTAGTATTCTGTAGCTTTCTTGCCCCTTTCCCTTCTTTCTCCTTCTCTCTTAAAAACAACAATTAACTTCCAGACAACAACCTTTGCTCTTTTCCTAATCATTTCCTACCTTCTTTCCCTTAAAACCTTATATTTCCACTACTTTTCTGAGTCTTTTTTCAATAAATACAAAGCTACTTTATCTTTTTTGAGAAAAGATCAAGAACCGGAGCAGGAAAAGATGTTGTTTTCCTGCAATATTCCTGCCACGCGCAAGCCTCCCACCCAGTCGGTGAATGTGGCGACGCCAAATAGTACCTATAAATAATTTGAAAAAGGGATTGAAAAGACATCGAAAACCACTTAAAAAGGTCTCAAGAAATAAGCAAAAAGGGGACTCGAAAAATAACAAGAATGTCCATTTTACAGTCTTTAAGGCTATTTTTAGTTGATTAAAACGGGGATTGAAAACATTAAGAAAATGACACAAAAAAGGCTTCTAAAATGCTTAAAAAGGGGATTGGAAAAAATAATAAAATCGCATAAATAAAGGCTTTATCGGCATTTTTAGTTGACGATTTCGAGGATTGAAAATGCTTGAAAAATGAAGTGTTTGGGGATTGAAAAACGATAGTGAAAAGGGATTAGAAATAATGCTGTTATAGGAAGGTGTTGTTGATAGATAGCTGTTTACCTGCCAGGAAGTCTAATGTGTTATAATATCCTCACCAAGAAGGATTCCTTTTATAAAACAGGTGG
>FOSY01000061.1 GCA_900114405.1 Lachnospiraceae bacterium KH1T2
TGTTGTGGTCAAGTGTTTTTGTAACGCTCTGGTCTAATTAATTGCTACAGTATTATGACATCCCGTAGCGTGCCTCAAAAGGCGTTTTGTAATTATTATAAGAATGCGGTCTTGAATGGTTATATTCAACATACGCAAATTCTTCGACAGCCTCATAGAGTTCTTTCTCTGAGCGGTAATAATGGTGGTTTATGAGATTATTTTTTAGAGTATTAAAATATCTCTCCATAGGAGCATTATCATATGGATAACCGGCTTTACTCATACTTTGAGTAAGTCCTAGTTTTGAACAAAACTCCGTAAACTCTTTCGACGTAAATTGGCTTCCTTGGTCTGAATGCAAAATTAATTTGTCCGGCTTTATTCCTTTTTGAGACTGAATTGCCTTCTGCAGAGTCCTTTTAGCTAAATCAGATGTTATATGACGATCTGTAATGCTTGCAATCACACTTCGATCATGTAAATCGATAATCGTACAATTATATCTTTTGGATCCGTCGGTTAAGAACAGATAAGTAAAATCAGTACACCATTTTTGGTTGATTTTATCAGCATGAAATTCCTGATTGAGCTTGTTCTCAAAAATCTTGTGTGGTTTACAGTATTCATAATTCGGTCTTTTTCTGCGCGTAATAGAATACAGTTTCATTTCTGTATTCATATAATTATGAACTGTTAAACGGCTTATTTTATAGCCACTGCGTATCAAATACGCGTGCATTGTACGATACCCATCAACGCCGTTATGTTTGTGATAGGTATCATAGATAAAATTTTTGATTTTATCTTTTTGAGTTTTATAATCTTGTTTTCGATTTTTTAAATAGTTGTAATACGCATTAGGGTATATATTAAACTTTTTTAAGAGCCACCTTAGTCCATACCTGGCGTTATATTTTTGGATAAATCGATAAGCCTTTAATCGATTTCCTTCGCAAAGAATGCCGCCGCTTTTTTTAGAAAATCATTTTCTTTTTGAAGCTCTGCTAATTGCTTCTTTAACTTAAGATTCTCCTTCATAAAATCGTAATCGGCTTTGGCTTCTTCATTTTTCTGGCATTCTTCGCGAAACTGTTTTACCCAGTTAGAAATACTTGCTTTTGAAACATTGTATTCAGCAGCAAGTGATTTGAGAGATTGTCCCTCTTCAAGATGAAGACGAACTATCTTCTTCTTGAATTCTGCTTCATAATATTTGCTCATTTGTAACATTCCTCGTTTCCTCCTAAGATTATATCTTATTAGACCGAGACGTTACAACTATGTTATAGCACAACAA
>FOSY01000058.1 GCA_900114405.1 Lachnospiraceae bacterium KH1T2
ATAGAAGTAAAAGTCAGGATGATAAATGTGAATTATGGGAAAAATCGTGAATTGTTGGAAAAATGTAAGCCTTTGAGCGAATATGCTTGGCTAGTGGACAGAATCAGAAGTATAAAGTCTGAACAGAAGTTGGAAAGTACGTTAGAAAGTGCAATAGACCGAGCGATAACAGAAATGCCGGAGAATTTTGTACTGAGACCGTTTCTGATAGCGCACAGATCGGAGGTGAAAGGAATGCTGTTGACAGAATATAATGAAGTAGAGACGATGCAGCTATTCAAAGAAGATGGCAGACGAGAAGGAAGACTTGAAGGTCGGCAAGAGGGTGCTCTGGATGCAATTAGCACCTTCCTTAAAAATGGCGGAACGGAAGAAATGGCGAAATCGATGCTGAATGCGACTGATGAGCAGATAGAAAAGGCTAATAAGCTGATAGAAGCACAGAAGTCAGAAAAGTAATAAAACAGTAATGCTGTAAATGAATATTGAATTTGTATGCGCTGTCACCTAGTGTATTGGCATAAATTAAACTAATGTCCTAACTTGAAATCGCCAACATAAGGCTCATTCAAGCTATGAAATAAGTTTAATTATGAATGTGCCCAAACACTGGTTGGCAGCGTATTTTGATAGGCTATAAAGTCGTTATGTTGCTTTGCAGCGGTGACTTGTCTAAGACTTCGGTTATTGGTACAAAAAGTAATAGAATCAAATGGTGAAGACCATAGTAAATGATAAAGAAAACGATGCCGATACGCATAATGAGTTATGACGGAGCTTCATATAAGGAACAGTTGGCGGAGATAGATAAATGTCTCCGAAATAAAAAGAAACCGCCGGAATTAGTACCTGTAGTAACATTTGTCATATACTTCGGAGCAGAAAGTTGGAAGAAAACAAGACTTTATGAAGTGATGGAAATACCGGAGTATTTAAGAGATTATGTAAGTGATTACAAGATTAATGTATTTGATATAAAGGACCTGACACGTGAACAGGTAGAAATGTTCCAAAGTGATTTCAGAATAGTGGCTGACTATTTTTATAAAAAATATCATTGTGAAGATTATGTACCGGATAATGCAACCTTGCATCATGTGGATGAAGTATTAAAGCTGATGTCAGTGTTGACTGGAGATGACAGATATGAACAGGCAGTAATAATCTAACTGTTTTTCTATAACCTCGACTAAATTCTAATGATGTAAAACCTCACCATTAGAGGCTTTACATCATTAGAATAAGTCGAGCTAATTAAAAACAGTTATATTAGAGATATCTGACGAGGAAAGGAAAGGTGTGCGTATGTGTGAGAAGTATTGGATAAACTAATATCGCAGGGAGAAGCGTGTGGAGAAGCGCGTGGAAAGATGCGTGGGTTGTTAGGACTGGTAAAAAAGAAATACGATAAAAATATGAAACCAGATGAAATAGCAGATGTTCTTGAAGAAAATGTAGAATTGATAAGAAAAATATATGATGTTATAAAAGAGCAGGGAGAAGGATATACAGAAGACGCTGCATTAGAGAAGATACTGAAATGAAATAAAGATCCGTATGTGTAGTTGAAAAAAGCTATGCATGCGGATTTTTTTTGCTTGAGTTTCAAAAGTTATGAGTAATGAGGCAGACAACAATAGGCAAATATTTATGCCGTTTGCTATATACTTTTTGCATTATATCGTTTATTGTGATAAAGTATACAAGTTCAATATTCATTGTAGCATAGCTGCAGTCAAAGCCGTTTCGAGGCAATTTTTCCAAATAAAACGTATCAGAGTGCATAGTCTAATATAGATGTTTCTCTGATAAAAATA
>FOSY01000057.1 GCA_900114405.1 Lachnospiraceae bacterium KH1T2
AATCGAGTAGGAGGCGGTGACTAACCGCCGTCCTCTCACAGCACCGTACGTACCGTTCGGTATACGGCGCTTTCAATAGTTGACGTGCACAGACTGATAGGCTGAGGCTAAATCATAAAAGCCACTGTTTATCAGTCTTTCTTTTGTCATTGCCAGACTTACTGCAACTGTGCGCGTTGTGAACCAATAGCCTCTTCGACTATTACCAGCCTGCCATGCCAAATCCTCAGGTACACCCATCTTAATCAAATTTCGTACCTTTGTTTTAGGTTTCTTCCATTGTTTCCATATGCACATACGTATTCTGTGATAGAGCCACCCATTGATATCGTCTATGTTGTTCTTCATGCTTGCTATACCGTAGTAGTTAAGCCATCCTCTCGCATACACCTTGATTTTCTCAAGACTAGGCTTGATGGACTGCACAGACTTACGGGAAGATAAATCTTTCAGCCTTGACTTGAACTTCTTCCATGACTTTGGATGAACCCTGACGAAAACGCCACTTCCGTTCCTTCCCAATGCAAAGCCAAGGAATTTAAAATTTCGGATTGCAAACACGCTTACAGTACGGCTTTTCTCTCGATTGACCGTTAGCTTTAGTTTCTCTTCGAGATATTTCGTACTGCTTTTCAAGAGTCTCTCTGATGCTCTTTTGCTTTTCGCTAGAAGAACGATATCATCTGCATATCTTATGCAGGGCACGCCTCTTTTCAGAAACTCTTGGTCAAACTCATTGAGGTAGATATTCGCAAGAAGCGGAGATAGATTTCCACCTTGCGGTGAACCTTCCTCTGTATCAATGACCACTCCATTTTCCATTACCCCACTTTTCAGATAACGCTTTATTAGTTGAACTACACGTTCATCCTTCACATTCTTTCTTAGGAGAGTGATAAGGATTTCATGATTCAAGGTGTCAAAATACTTTGATAAGTCCAAGACTACCGCAAAAGTGTAACCTTGTTCTGCGTATTCCTTTACCTTCTTTATAGCATCCTTTGCGCTTCTGTTTGGACGATAGCCGTAGCTTCCATCCGCGAACAATGGTTCATAGATTGGCACTAACTGTTGAGTTATTGCCTGTTGGAGTGTTCGGTCTACCACGGTTGGTATGCCAAGCTTGCGCACACCACCATCTGGTTTTGGAATCTCAACCCGCCTAACTGGCGATGGAGTATACTTGCCGCGGTATATGCGGTCAGTTAGCTCCTGCTGGTGTTCCTTTAGATACGGAAGTGCTTCTTTGATGGTTATGCCGTCAATACCTGGCGCTCCCTTGTTTGCCTTCACTCTTTTATACGCTCTGTTAAAGTTGTCTTTATACAGTATCGCTTCTAAGAGCTTCGGCTGTGCACTGTCTCTTTCTTTCCATATACGATTGAATGACCTACGCGCTTTCGCATACCCTTCATGTTCCGCATTATCTCTTTGCGAACAGCCATTGTTTTCAATGTTTTCTGCCATTAACGGTCATTCCTCCTTTCTCGGTTATACTCAAGACTCCTACTGATTCAGTCCTTTGGTTGGCATGTCCATGTTTCCATGTCCATGTCCCTACTATGACCTCTGCTGACTTCTGCGTGTTCAGCACCGCCTCGTTTCCTTGTACGGTGGTTACTCCTTACAGAGCATTTCACGCAGATCTCCCTAGGTACCACACGTTTCTTCCTCTCCATCCATCTGCCTCATTTATCATGCATGATTCCGTGTAGTTATTGGGCTTCGACTTGGGTTGCAGCCTTACCCTCATGCATAACCTTGTATGAGATTTCTGTACGTCAGACCAGAGATTTGCCCGTGGGTTAGTATGTTCCCCACATCCAGCTTCCTTCAGATTCCGCCTCGCGGCGGACACCCTTGCCTTCGGCTATATCCTTCCCACTACCGGGCGGATTCGGGACTTGAACCCGTTAGAAACGTGCGCCGCTAGGCGCACAAC
>FOSY01000055.1 GCA_900114405.1 Lachnospiraceae bacterium KH1T2
CCACCTGTTTTATAAAAGGAATCCTTCTTGGTGAGGATATTATAACACATTAGACTTCCTGGCAGGTAAACAGCTATCTATCAACAACACCTTCCCATAACAGCATTATTTCTAATCCCTTTTCACTATCGTTTTTCAATTCCCGAATGGCTCCTTGGTATAAACCTAAGGGCCGATGGCTATGAAACACAGTTTTATAAAAAAGACTAAAAAAATCACCTCCGGGCTCCTTTGGCTCAGAGGTGATTTTCATATTACTACATTTACTCTGTCTGTTAATTACTCATTATCATCAATGGGTTCTTGTGTTTCTTCATTCTCTTGTTGAACTTGAGAATCTATATCGCTGCTTATGTCTCCGTTATTCTGAATATCTTCAACGATATCTCCGCCTGCGGAAATAAGATCCTCGGCTGTTTGCCACATAGTTTCTACTACCTCCACTTCAGCTTGTGGTGGCATGCTCATACCATCCATACACGTTTCCTCCTTTAGTATAAATACCCCAACAGTTATTTTTAGATTATTATTTCAAAATTAGTTTGTCAACAATAATATTGTGCAATCTCGAATATTATTTCAAAATATCTAAAAGGCTATCAAGTGCCTTATTTGCTGCTTCTAGATAGTACTCAGTATTCTTAGTCTTATTAGCCTTAATACTGCTAAGATCAATGTTCTCAAGTCCAACCTGATAAAGCTGCTCGACTTCCTTTTTTATAACATTAGAGCATTCATCCATTTTAAGAAATCTCCATATCCTGTTTTTAATCCATGTGCTTTGTCAAACTCATTACCTATAACCAAAATTTTGACCAAATTATTTCTTCGCCTCCTGTTTCTTAAGAAGTTTGGTATTTAAGTCTCCACCTGAAAATTCAGGCAACCCTTATTCTTACAGGCGTGTCCACATCGCCTCTACCGTATAGGATACTAAGATCCACAACGCTACTTGTATTTAATGTTTAAGATAGCACTGACTATACTTTTTACGGAAGACTAACCGACACTTAAGATTTTACATGCAGAATGATTTGACTGCAAAACCTTATATCTTAACTTGCCAATGTACTATATATAGTAATATGGTAAAATACAGATACATTAATTAAAAAAAAGACCAATAGCTATGCTATCAGTCTATTATATTTTTCTTAAGTAAACACATTCATCCCCTATCTATGCTACGCTTAGAGGTAAGGGTTTTCTGCAAAAGCTTGATAAAACACTTCCCAGAACAGCATTATTTCTAATCCCTTTTCACTATCGTTTTTCAATCCCCAAACACTTCATTTTTCAAGCATTTTCAATCCCCGAAAACGTCAACTAAAAATGCCGATAAAGCCTTTATTTATGCGATTTTGGTATTTTTTCCAATCCCCTTTTTAAGCATTTTAGAAGCCATATTACGTATCAAAAATTAGCTTTTATATCCCTTATTTTAATCATAATTTAGGAGTTTCAATCCCCGATTATGTCATTTTCTAGCTATTTTCAATCCTCGAATCTAATCATTTTAGAATCCCTTTTTGTGTCATTTTCTAAATGTTTTCAATCCCTGTTTTAATCATCTTAAAATGGCTATAAAGCCTATGAAATGGACATTCTTGTTATTTTTTGAGTCCCTTTTTGCTTATTTTCTGAGTCCTTTTTTAAGTGGTTTTTGATGTCTTTTCAATCCCTTTTTAAATCATTTATAGGTACTTTTTTGGCGTCGCCACACTCACCGACTGGGTGGGAGGCTTGCGCGAAGGCTGGGCTGCTGCCGGAAAGCGGCATCTTTTCCTGCTCCGGTTCTTTGTTTTTCTTAAAAAGTAGGAAAATAAGACTTTATCAGAAAAAGAAGGTTTATGTTGGAGATATTCACTATATATCAGGAAAACACAGTCACCTTTGGATGTATTTTAGTGTTACCCTTTTGGGGGGGTGGATTTTAATGCTACCTTTAGATATATAAGATAGGTGGATTTTAGTGTCACCTTTAGAACTACTATGGCTGAAAACCCGCATAAAACCTATATTTCTAAGATATCAGTCTT
>FOSY01000054.1 GCA_900114405.1 Lachnospiraceae bacterium KH1T2
ACAACTTCTGGAACTATCGGGCAGCCTCCCATGCAATATTCTCGCTTATCACAATTTGGGCAGGCACTCCTAAAGCAGTTTCTGAAGCTTTCGAATTCCAGACTATACCATGCATCTTTAATTGTGCTCTTTCTTAGATCCACAGCCCATCTCTGTTTCTGATTATCAAAGCTACAGGGCATCATCTTCATATCAGCTGAAATGTAAGCCGACCACCTTGCTCCCTCACAGGTATCAAGTGAATCCAGGTCAAAACTACTGGAAAGATTGAGAAGTCAACGATTTCATATTATGAGAATGATAAGAAGGAGATGAGAGCTAGCGGACTGGCAGAGATGGCCAGAGTGCTTCAGACTACACCGAACTATCTACTCGGTTATACCTATAGTGACGATGATTTCTTATCTGAGGCACTGTCTTTGCTGGAGGGGATTAAGGATGAAACGATTAAAAAAGTATTGTTTGCACAGATAAAAGCTGCTTCTGCCTTGTGAAAAATAGGTATCGGGAGACCGGTACATTTTCTTTTGCCTAGCACTTCTATGATAAGGTGAGAAGAATATAAGAAGGGCCTGCGAGAAATCCGCAGGCCCGTTTTAACGTCATCCTTCGATGAGTATTTGTTTCTTTTCGGGGAGTTTCTCTTTTTCCTTCTTAGGAAGGGTGAGGTTCAATACACCGTGTTTGAAGCTTGCCTTGATGTCCTCCTCGGTGATGTTCTCGCCGACATAGAAGCTTCTCTGCATTGATCCTGAATAACGCTCCTGTCTGATAAGTTTGCCCTTCTTATCCTTTTCGTCCTTATCCAGACCCTTGTTTGCACTGACGATGAGGTATCCGTTGTTCAGCTCCAGACCGATCTCTTCTTTCTTGAAGCCGGGCAGGTCGATATCTACTTCGTAGTGATCGTCATGCTCATGAACATCGGTCTTCATCATCCTGTCGGCATGTATGCCGTACAGTTTTCTTTCGGTTCTGTCCAGATCTCTTAAATCCGGGAATGCGAACCAGTCGTCAAATAAATCTTCTCCAAAAATACTAGGTCTTAACATAATGCTTACCTCCTTTTCACTCAATACTGTTAATAGCTACTGAGCAAGGGGAAGGAGGGATTAGATCATTGGAACATCCCGCTCTTTTGGTCTTCTCTGTTCCTCTGTTCGATTATGTTATAGCACTTAAATTAGCACTCGTCAACAGAGAGCGCTAACAATATTTGTGAAATATTTGTGAACTGTCTATGCTGCGTGAGCAGAATGGTTATAAAGAGGAGACCGATGAAGAGTTTTTGTCGGAAGCATTAACACTGTTGAGAAAGATCACGGATGAGGCTACTAAGAAGATCCTTCTGGCTCAGATCAAAGCAATATCTACATTATGAAAAAGTGGTATCGGGAGACCGGTACCTTTTCTTTTGCCTACGGGTTGACTGTTTGGGGAACGATTTATAGATGATGTCAACCTATAATAAATCTTGTCAACGAGATACAGAGAAGCAAAACCGGTTAGGCTTCAGAAATTCTTTTAGGAGGCAATTATGGAATCTGAAGCAATAAAGTTTGACGAGTACCTTGCAAACAACCTTGAAAAGAGAATTGAATTCCTATATGAAAACTATTCTATTATGAAGATTCTCATTAAGGACTATAAGGATGTATTCTAACATAATTCTTGACAAAAGCAACGGGATTACGTATAGTCAAAACAAGCTGAACAATGGATTTTGCCATTATCCAGCTTGTTAATTATCTTAGGATATCTCATTTACAGAAAAACTTTCACACGCTCGTAAATTCAAACTTTTGATACAAAGTGTCCACCCCTTCTATTAACAAGAAATCCTTATTATAATCCAAGGGATTTAAGCAAATTTTCTCTATACGCAGAATCTGAGCTGACTTTATGTATTTCATCAAAAAGTTCTTTTTCTATCAGATAACCGTAGAGTTTTAACATTCGCTCCTCACCCTCAACAAAACCCTCAGCAAAACCTTTATTTTTATATTGTTCAAGTATACTCTCGCTCAGATTACACATAGTATTAATCCTCCTCTTTGTATCCGTATTCATTGTGAATCCAAACTTTTTTAATTTATGTCTTTCTCAGTATCCTCTTTTAACTCTTTTACAAGTAATTTTGCAAGTTCGATATCCATAAATCATCCTCCACCTGTTTTATAAAAGGAATCCTTCTTGGTGAGGATATTATAACA
>FOSY01000053.1 GCA_900114405.1 Lachnospiraceae bacterium KH1T2
GTTTTGCTGAAAGTTTTGCTGAAAGTTTTGCTGAAGGTTTTGCTGAGGGTGAGGAGCGAATGTTAAAACTCTGCGATTATCTGATAGAAAAAGGACTTTTTGATGAAATACATAAAGTTAGCTCAGATTCTGCATATAGAGAAAATTTGCTTAAATCCCTTGGATTATAATAAGGATTTCTTGTTGATAGAAGAGGTGGACACTTTGTATCAAGAGTTTGAATTTACCGAATTATATAATTAACGATTCCATATATTAAATGACATATTGAGAACACTAAAGCCGGAATACCTGCTATCATATTTCTTCTTTCAATAGCAAAGAACAAAAAAGCTAAGCATGGTGGAATCGTTAATCCCAATATGACAAATATATTTGTAAATCCGTTATAGTAAAATCGAGGCTGATAAAATATAGCAGACAACAAATAATTACAGCAACTATCCATCGTGAACGCTTTTTCATTTCATGTTCTTTGTTAATAAATATGCATAAAAATATAATCATTAAGACCTGACATACTGAAGCCATTGTATCAAGTATCTCAGTAATGGACTCTGTCCTCAATATGTCATTGGGTGCGGAAACTAAAAACCAAATGAAATTGGGTATCATTATGATCAGAAACAGCACTGCTCCCCCAAATATCAAACCCCATCTTATATTTCTTGAACATCTTTCAAACTCCGATTTTTCAATTTAATAATGTAAATAATCATACTACACGCGCTGTTATATCTCGAACACAGCTCTTCTCCAATAACTAGCATTATCTACAATATGAAGTGTCTATGCATTGATCTGCACAATAGATATATTAACTTACGAGTGTAATTCAATTTTCAACTACATTCTTAACATTCTCCAATAATTCTTCTTCTGACTCTGCAAAAGAATATGGTGAATACTCTCCATAAGCCGATGGTCTGTTTATCAAAACGATCTCCGTATCCTCATCAACCATTTCTTCCAATTTTCTTTTCAATTCTACTAATTTTGCACCATGACGAGTCTTCATTGCGATACATCCTCGTCGATTTATGTTTTTAACAAATATATAACACACTTAAATGTCTCCTCACAACAAGTTTAAATCTGGCAAATTTCGATTATGTAGGAATGGACTTCGATGCTTTTTTTCACAAATTGCTGACAGCTGTTTCTGAAAAGTATTTTTTCAACCACGAGTAGAATGACAGAAAATAGCTCATGCATTACCATTGATAGTAACAATACAAATCGAAAGGGGATTCGAACATGAAGATAAGGACAGATTTTGTAACAAATTCAAGTAGTAGTAGTTTTGTAATTGCTAGGAAGGGGGAACTCACACAAGCTCAGAAAGATGCTTTGATCAAATTTGTAGAAAGGCAATTCTTGGGTGAGCCGATTCTTACTCCAGAAAATACAGAAAAAGAAATAGCAAAGGAATTTGAGGAAAATTGGGATTTATATGATTTTGAGGACAGACAGCAGAAAATTAGGGAAGCCCTAAAAAAAGGAATGAGCATATATTCAGGCACTGTAATGTATGAAGATGCCGAGGATTGTTTGGCGGATATATATGGAAAAGTCTGGGAAATACTTGATCAGGCTGATAATTTTGAAGGAATAGACACGGATTTGTCTTACTGATAGGACGTGACAAACATGAAGTATAGAAAAGAAAAAAATTTTTTCTCAATGTTTAATGAGAAAACAGGCCAGTACCTCCGCAGTGGTATTATCTGTAATGGGAAGGATACGGGTAAAGATCCATTTATGGCCTCTTTTCCGGAGTTATTAGATATTGGAATAATGGGTCATTGTGAGCATGGTAAATCTGGACTTTGTATCAAGGCCGGAGTTGAATGTTATCAGAATGGTCTAAATTCCAATGCTCCTAATATGACATTGGATGATTTTGAAATCATAGCCAAGCAGTGTAAAGGTAATACCTATCAGTTCGCGCTTGGAGGTTGTGGCGATCCGGATCAGCACGAGGATTTTGAGAAAATACTTGAGATATGCAAGAAATATGAAATCGTTCCCAATTTCACAACATCTGGTCTTGGTATGACCGATGAAATTGCAGATTTATGTATGAAGTATTGTGGCGCAGTTGCTGTTAGTTGGTATCGAAGTAATTATACCCTGATTGCAATAGATACATTACTTAACCACGAAGTAAAAACAAATATTCATTATGTACTAAGCAAAGATACCATTTTTGAGGCTGTAGATCGATTGGAAAATGATGGTTTTCCTCATGGTATCAATGCTATTGTTTTTCTTCTCCACAAACCAGTTGGACTAGGCAGACGGGAAAAAGACATTTCGGCAGAAAATAAGGATTTCAAAAAGCTGGTAGCATTAATAGCTAACAAGAAATATCCTTACAGGATTGGTTTTGATTCCTGTACTGTTCCGGGACTTCTTAATCTTTCCAATAGTTTTGACCTGGATTCACTTGATACTTGTGAGGGAGCAAGGTGGTCGGCTTATATTTCAGCTGACATGAAGATGATGCCCTGTAGCTTTGATAATCAGAAACAGAGATGGGCTGTGGATCTACGAAAGAATACAATTAAAGAGGCATGGTATAGTAGTGAGTTCGAAAGCTTCAGAAACTGCTTTAGGAGTGC
>FOSY01000052.1 GCA_900114405.1 Lachnospiraceae bacterium KH1T2
CCACATACAGTACATGTGTGAGTTACAGTACCTTCCTTAGTACAAGTAGCTTCTACCTTATCAGCTTCTTCATAAGAATGCTCACCTGTAGCTGGGATTGCTTCTGTTTTTGTCTTTCCTGTAAGAGAGTTCTTATATGTGATTTTTCCATCTACTGCACAAGTAGCTTCTGTTCTGTTTGTTTCTGACCATGCTGCATCAATTTCAGCTTCTGTATATGCAGGCTTTTTCTGTTCCGTTTTAGTTGTCTGCTTAGCTACCTGAGTAGTTGAAGTTGTTGAAGCTGGTTGTGTAGATGAAGTTGCGTTAGATGTTGTATTTTGTGGAACGTTTGATTCTGCATTTTGCTCTGCAATTTCTCTTGCCATTTCTTCATAATAAGCTTCTTCATCAAAAGGTATACCATGAGAATCAATATAAATAGCTTCAACTCCCTCACAATCCACATTCTTATACTTTGGTAACATTGAAATTACTGCAAACCCAAATAAAACTCCAGTTACTACTAATCTTAATCTATCTCTTTTTGTTAATTCTATATTTTTCATTTTCTTTTCATCCTTTCTTTTTAAATTAACAATAAAACTTATCTTCTTTATTATAGGTGGATGAAAATAATTCATGTTATTTTTTCTCACCATTCTTTTTCTCGTTTCTATATTATATTTGGAAACTGTTTATTTAATAATTTTATAAGTATTCTGTAAGGATGTTTGGTATACAATATACAAAACGGCCTGCATAAGTATAATAGATTTCCAATATCATTTCAAGCATATAATGAACTTATTCTTAGTTTTTCTTAGCGGAGTAAATTGTAAAACTAACTTCCACTCCTCTTAAGCCAACCGTGGAATTTACTAATTCATAATGATACCATCCAATAGTTCATCCACATATGCTCCTCCGGCATAAAGGAGGAACTATGGAATCAACAAATAAGAACAAACATCTTGTATTAGATGACCGTTATGACATACAGCACGGATTGGATGCATCCCTTAGTTTTAAAGCTATAGGCGCAGCCATTGGAAAGGACTGCACAACAGTATCAAAGGAAATCAGAGCACATATCATCTTCGTAAAGAAAGGTGCTTCCTATCGCCCTTTCAACGACTGTGCTAACAGATTTCACTGCAACTACTCTGGCGATGCCTGCGACGAATGCTCAAGAAAAAACAAGAAGAAATGTAGTACCTGTGGTTCCTGTGTCCCGACATGTGCTGACTACAAAAAAGAAGTATGCCCACTACTCTCGAAACCTCCCTACGTCTGCAACGGATGCACCAAGAGAAACGAATGCACTCTCGAAAAGCATCTTTATGATGCTCGTTCAGCACAGAAGGAGTATGAGGAGTTGAGAAGCGAATCCAGATCCAGGTATAACCTTACCGAGAAGGAACTTAAGCAGCTCAATTCGGTAATGAGTCCTCTTCTTAAGAACGGACAATCTATACACCACATACTCACCAATAATCCTGATAAGATACTCCGTTGCGAGAAAACCATATATACTTATGTAGATAGCGGGCTCTTTGATTGCAGAAACGTGGATATGCCCAGGAAAGTCCGCTTCAGACCCAGGAAAAAGAAATCTGTAGAACTCAAAGTCGACAAGGCTTGTCGCATGGGGCGTACCTATGATGACTACATAAAGTTCCGCGAGGAACACCCCGAGTTGCCTGTTGTAGAGCTTGATTCCGTCGAGGGGATCAAAGGCGGTGCAGTCCTTCTGACGATACACTTTGTACTTCAGAGGTTCCAGCTGGCATACAAACGCAAGGCAAACGATTCCCAGTCAGTAATAGATATATTCAACAGCCTGTATGACCTGCTTGGAAAAGAGCTCTACATGAAGTTGTTCCCAATCCTTTTGGCAGACAACGGCACGGAGTTTTCAAATCCTGAAGCACTTGAGTTTGGACCGGATGGCGAGCGCCGTTCATGGGTGTTTTACTGCAATCCCTCCGCACCTAATGAGAAGGGTGCCTGCGAGAATAACCATGAATTCATAAGAAGAGTGATACCAAAAGGCAAGGATATCGGTAAATACTCCCAGGAGCAGATCAATCTCATGATGAACCATATCAATTCCTATTCACGTCATGAGCTCGGTAACAAGCCTCCATATGCCATACTTGCCTTTCATTACGGAAAGAGGCTTCTTAAGAAACTTGGTTTTGAGAGAATTCAGCCTAATGACATCATCCTCAAACCATCACTTCTTAGGAAGCATGACTAATTGCAGCATTATCCGGAGCGGGAACGGAGTCAAGGGGACGCGTCCCCTGGCAGGTTCTTAGGGCAGCGCCCTAAGCCCCCGGAGAGCATTAAAGCTGATAAAACGTATATTTTCAGCCAATAGTTATTTTATTCCGAGGTTTCTGCGTAGCAGAAACTTCCATTTCAATGAAAAAAGCCGGAGTTCTGCACAGTTGGATGACTTTCATACCTATCTCTCATAGGGGGTGGAATTCACTAACTCTTAACAGGACAACGTGAACTCGACTTCTGATTGTCATGCACAGATTTCCGACTTTTTGGCTATTATAGCCTCAAATGTGGATAAAATCCACTATTTTTAGAACAAGTAAAATCCACCCTGTGGAATTTACTTCTACAAGGTGGAAGTTAGTCTTAAAAAGTGGAATTAACTTTTACAATTGACCTTTTTCTTAGCGGTAAAGAAATATTTTCCAATAATATCACTTGTTTCAACATAAGGGTTTTCCCAGAATCTTGAATCAAACGAATTAGTCCTGTTATCGCCCAGTACAAATACAGACCCGTCAGGTACTTTATAAAAATCCTTCTTAAATGGAAATGTTACTGTTCCTTCCGGGAGGTATTCTTCCTCAATCTTTTCGCCGTTCCTTATTACTTTACCGTCGTCAGAAAATGATATTTCATCTCCGGCAATACCTATAACACGCTTGCTATGGATTTCGGTGCCATCTTTAAATTCAATAATATCCCC
>FOSY01000050.1 GCA_900114405.1 Lachnospiraceae bacterium KH1T2
AGCCTCATAATATCCATTTCTCTCTTTCTGTTTGATGAGATTATTCTATCATTTCTATTAGCCATTTTCAATATTTTTTCATTTTTGGCTAATAGGTGTGTTGGCATTAAAAAACAGCACCGGACATTTTGACCGGTGCTTATTTTTCTTGGTCTCCAAAATACTGAGTACCATCCTTCTATTGCAACAATTCACTATATATCTTTAAATCCAAATCCTTGTAAACATTAAATACAACCTTCATCTGGCTACCGGTCTCAGCCAGCCACGCTTTTACGGTATCAACAGCTATCTCATTATCATTAAATGGCTTGAGTTCTATCATATGAGATAAGATTGAGTCAATCTGCTCTTGATTATATCCCTTAGCCCAAAGGAATTCCTCAAAATCCATTGAATACATCTCATAGTCCGTTTTATGTCCAACACTATTACTATGAATCTTCTTATAATTAATTCCTAGCATAGAACCACTACAAATAACGTCATAATTACTATCTATCTTAAATGATTTAAGTGTTGTTGCAACATCGGGGTTTTCGTGAATTTCATCAAAAATGATAACTGTTTTGTTAGGGACAAACTTTATAGATGGATCAACCAATGATATATTCTTTATAACACTTGCAACATCATATCCATCTGCAAGTATTTGCGAGAATTTCTTCTCTAAAGCAAAATTTATATATACAACATTTTCATAATTAGCCTTAGCAAAATGCATGATTGATTCTGTTTTACCAATCTGTCATACCCCCTTTACTATAAGAGGTTTATGCACTGGATCCGCTTTCCAATTACTTAAATAATCATCAATCTTTCGTCTGTAATACATTTTCTTTATCTCCAAGCACATATCATCACAAAAAATAGCCACTTCAATAAACATTATCACATTTTATGAGGCACTTTTAATATTATTCATCACGTTTTATGAGGCACTTTCAATATTATTCATCACATTTTATTACATTCAAAAAGCAAGACAAATTGTTGTGCTATAACATAGTTGTAACGTCTCGGTCTAATAACATCTGATTTAACTAAAAGGACTCTGCAGAAAGCAATCCAATCTCAAAAGGAAATAAAGCCTGACAAATTAATTTTGCATTCAGACTATACCGAAGAATTTAGAACAAACGACGTGATTTCAGGCATAAACCAAAAATTTCGGTATAGTATATGCTGAACATCAGTCTCTGCTTCGATTCCCCTGTTTGCAAGATTCTTTAGCACATCCTACTCCATGTCCTGTTTAAATTTCTCGTAGTCTAATCTTCTCCGACTTATTTTCATTCTTTCTGATGCTTCATCTAATGATAAACCTGCATTTGTTCTTGCTTCTTTTAACTTTTTTGCCGTAAAATCACTCATTTTCAAACCCTCCTCAAAGTGCAAGATTTTGCACTATTTGTTTTCAAACACAAAAAATGCGTCCTTGGAATTACCTTATAATAATTCCCAGAACGCATCAATTATGTGCCATATAAAATTTTTTTGCCTATAAGCTTTTACCCAAAGCTTTTTCATTTTTAGGTAAAAATATAGGGAGTCAAAATGACTCCCTATACTAGAAACAGCTTAAATTCAAGCTTTTCTGGGAACCGAAATCTGCGATGCTCACCGTAGTAGAGCTTTGCAGCTTTCTGTATGTAAGATTTTGGAATCTCAAATGTTCCCAGAAATAGCGCATTTTCAATTAGTGTTTCTCGGCGATAGCTGCCTGTGCTGTTCTGCAAACCTACGACACTTTTTGCAATCCCTAAAAAGGCTCTATCACCTATTGGGATTTCGCATTCAGCTATACAAATCATCTAATGTTAGCAATGATACCTTCTCAGCATCAGCGTTCTCAACAACCCACTTAGAAAAGCCTGACAAAGAAAAATACATATACTGAACTTCCTCGAATTTTCTATCAATGAGCCCCTTTCTGTTCATCAGGTCTTCATAAACTGGCTTATCTATCTGTTCATTTTCGAACTTGCACTCTCCAAGAATTGCCTTCTTTCCAATTTCATCAATTCCAACAACATCAATATCCGTTGGAATACGATCATGTCCCATCCCCCACCATTTTCCTACATTTGTAGTCATGCATTTCAGCTTTCCATCTAGCCCGTGTGAAAGAACGTAATATCTACACATATCTTCAAAAATCTCACCCATGAAATCATGCAAATTGTTCTTCACGTACATATTATAGTAAACTTCTCCGCGGTTCATCTCGATGGCCGCACGCCCCTTAGGTATGAATTTATACCAAAACCGATACATGCCATCAACGATTTTATAGTTAACCTTCTTTTTGTTCTTTTCATCTGTTATGGCGGAAACTTTTGCCAAAACTCCAACTGTAGTAAGATTCTTTATAGTATATGAAACCGCAGCGGTCGACTCATGTACTTTGTCAGCAATTTCATTTACTTTATTTGCTCCACCTGAGCACGCCTCAATCACTGTATTGTATGTGTTAACCGTTCGAAACTCTTGCATAAGCAAATTGTATGGTTCTTCATAGAGGTAACCGGATGGTTTAAAAAAATTATTAATTAGATTATCATCTAACGAAACAGAGTCATCAAAAAGTGTTAAGTATTTTGCGACTCCTCCAGTTACACCAAATACAACAGCCTTTTCCTCATTATTGTATTTAGGCACGAATTTAGCAGAATCTAGATAATCAAATGGTTTTAAAAAAATTTGATTATCACGTCTGCCAAACAGTGGGCTCTTTTCACTCAAGATCTTTTTTTCCATAAAACTAATTGCAGAGCCACTAATAATAAGATATATATTTTTCTTACTAAGAATTGAATCAATCGCACCTTGAAATCTTGATAGAAAAGACTCGTCCACTTCGGCAATATATGGTATTTCATCCAAAGCAATTACAGTTTTTTCATCCTTACAACTATTACCTACAAACTTAAAGAAGCCTTCCAAATCCGAAAACTCCACACCTTCCATCTCTGGTACGATATCAGAAATGAATTGTGCACTCCACTTTTTAACATTATCTTCTAAGCTAGATTTTGCTGCTATATAATATGACGCTTTCTTATCCTTAATAAATTCTGTGATAAGGGTAGATTTACCTATACGTCTGCGACCATAAATAACAGTCATTTGGAAACCTGGCTGATTATATGTTTCCTCCAGCACACTCATTTCATGTTCTCTTCCTATAAACATAGTTATTTCTCCCGCTAATAATTCTCTTTACTAAAACTGCTTTTATTAAAATATATTTTATTAAAAATAATTTTAGCATAATATCCATAGATGTCAATGTATACTTCTATCCACTAATATATAAAGAGGGGCCGAAGACCCTCATACTAAATAAACCTTTATTACCATTTCTCCCATCAAACGAAAACGTCGATCAGCTCCATAATTAATTGTGCAGCTATTATTAATAAATGCTTTTGGGATTTCATACCTGTTCCATATTCGGTTGTATCTTCCCTCGGATTAAAACAATCCGTAGGTTGTCGTTGCCGTCCCCCTCAAGAAGGTTTACAACGACCCATACACCAAGGCCTGCGCCAAGAGCGATAACAAGTGTCTGTAATACTGTGATTGCTGAATTGAAAAATGCCATGATAAAATCCTCCTTGTGATTAAAAAAATGATTGTTTGTAGTTGCGGGCATTAAAAAAGAGCCATGGCTGATCAGGCCGTGACTCTCGTTAATTAC
>FOSY01000049.1 GCA_900114405.1 Lachnospiraceae bacterium KH1T2
TTTAAATGCAGCTGCGCTGCGGGCTTGTTTGCCGCTTGTTTTTTGCTTTCAGACGGAACCCGCAGTAAATGCGTGTTCCTGTAATTTACGTACAAAAATTCATTCTTTCCTCAAGATTTATACGTTAGATGCTAATGATGCAACAAGTGCAATGAGTGTAAAAGGTGTAATAAAGACAATGTATGTAATAGATGCCATAGATACAATATATGTAATTGATGTATTAAGTGCTTTGCGTGTAATAAGTGCAAGACATGTAATAAGTAATACTTGCACGCAAAGCACACATAGCACTATAATATAACTAAAATAGACTTGTACTACTGGAGGAACAAATGAAAAAAATTGTAGTTGCAAATCAAAAAGGTGGAATCGGAAAAACTACTACTGCTATAACCCTAGCCAGTATGTTAAGTGCAGAAGGCTATAAAACTCTGCTTATTGATACTGATCAACAAGGAAATTCGTCAGACACATATCGTGCTAAAATTGAGGGAGAGCCAACCTTATATGACGTAATGCTCGATGACGACAGAATCCCAATCAAAGATGCTATTCAGCATACAGAGATAGGAGATATTGTACCTTCTGATCCACTTCTTAATAAGGCCGACGAAATCGTCCACAGCGATATAAATGGTCTATACAGATTAGCGGATTCTCTAGATGAGTTAGAAGGTTATGATTATGTAATCATGGATACCAACCCATCATTAAATTCTATTCTCTTTAATGCATTAGTTGCTGCTGATGAGGTAATTATCCCAATAAAAGCAGATCGATATAGTCTCCAGGGTTTATCAAGTATTCAGCGTGCAATAGATGATGTAAAAAAAAGACCTAACCGTGGATTAAAAATAGCAGGATTTCTTCTTGTAATGTACAACTCAAGAACCGTGTTAAGTAAAAGCGTAATCGAACCTCTTCAAACTGTTGCAAAAGGAATGGGTACAAAATTATTTGAAACAAAAATACGAGTATGTCAGGAAATCGGAAATGCTCAGGCAGAACGACAGGTTCTAACAAACTATGCGCCAAAATGTCGTGCTGCAGAAGATTACAAAAACTTCCTTGAGGAACTTAGAAAAGGAGGAGATTTATAATGGCAAGAAATTTAAGCAGTGTAGGCGATGGTCTTTTTTCAGATCTTGCCCATCACAATGAGGCAGCAAATTCGCTAATTAAAGAAAATCTACAAGATGACCTTTCAGACAAACCAAGAAGTGCATCGAGTGCTATGCGTGCATCAGATGCTAAGGGTGCGGTTAATTCAGATAATGTATTTGAAAATCTTATCAGTGATCGACCTAGAGCTGTTGGTGATAACACAAGAGGAAAAAAGGGAGAAAAACTTCCACGCATAACAATGTGTTTCAATCCAGAAGTCTACGAATATGTAAATATAGAATCAAGACGTCGTGGAATGTCTAAAACAACTTTTATTAATCACGTTTTAGCTAAATACTCTATGACAGAAGAGGGACATATAAAATTTTAACTCTATCGAGAAGCTAATAGATAGCCATCTATAAACAGTTGGCTATCTATTTTAGTATGATCTACTTTTTTATACACCTTTATAATGTCTTTTGAAAAAGTGTATGAGAAAGGTAGGATAACACACACATAGTAATTGTTGTTGTTTTTAAATACACTACATTTAAATTTATTTATATTTATATTAGAAGGTCCTATAAAGCCAGTAAATAAGCAGGTTTTACAAAAAAAAGGTGTATAAGTAAGGTAGAAAAGGTGTATAAATAGAGTAGAAAAAGTGTATAGATAGGGTAGCAGAGGTGTATAGATAGAGTAGTAAAGGTGTATAGATAAGGTAGGAAAAGTACATAGGAAAAGTGTATAAGTAAGGTAGGAAAAGTGTATAGATAGAGTAGATAAAGTGTATAAGTAAGGTAGAAAACCGGATGTAAAGGTGTATAAGAAAGGTAGGTGATAAAAATAGCAGTGAAGTAAGCTATAAGTGCCTTAAATACAGGATTTAGCGGTGCTTTATTAAAACAAAAGGTGTAGAAAAAAGGTAGTTATAAAATAGAAAAGTGTATAAGTAAGGTAGGAAAAGTGTATTAAATAGGTAGTCTTGATCAGATTTGATATGAAGAGTACTAAAAAGGCTAATATTTAACAAAATTGTTGAAATATAAAGACAAAATTTTAATATAAGGTTATAATAAAGTGTAAAAAAAAGGTAGAAAGATAAATATGGTGTATAAAAAAGGTAGTTCTTATATGTAAATAAAGTATATAAATTATTCTAAAAAGTGTAATAATAGGGTAGTTTTATATACAAAGGTGTATATAAAAGGTAGGAAAAGTGTAAAGATAAGGTAGAATATCTTTAAAAGGTGTATAAAAAGGGTAGGAAGTTTATATCCATTAAATATAAATATATATAAATGAGGTAGTTAAGTTGAAAAAGAATACGGAGAAGGATAATATTGCAAATGAACAGGCTCTAAATAGCCCTTCTAATATATATAAAAAGTCTAATTTGCTTATAAACGCAAAAGGAAGAGCCAATCTAATGTCTCTTAGATTATTTGCTGTAGGAATGAATTATGCAAGATTTGATAAATCAAAAAATGCCGTAATATCAACAATTCCTGTAAAAGATATAGCTGAATTGATTGGCCTTAAAAATCCATATAGTTTATATGAAAAAGTTAAGATAGCAACCATTAAAGACAATACGGGAAAAAGGCAAAGTCTCTTAGACTGGCAGATCATAAATGAAAGCGAAGAGGATCAAAGCTTTGATGCTATAAATGTAATTCAGAGAGCGACATACAGAAAAGGAATTCTTACAATAATTTATAATTCATCACTTACAGATCAACTTATAAATCTGAAAAGTAATTATACTCTGTTAAATCTTACTGAATCATTGAAATTTCAGGGAACTTATGGTTATCAGCTTTATGAAGTATTAAAGTCGAATTTGGACTATATAAGAGCTATTAGCAATAAGGGAAAAAAAGGAGCTGTGGATTGGAAAATACATATCACCAATCTTAAGCTTATGCTTGGAGTTATAGATTCTGCAAAAGATCAGCAGATTCTTAATGCCATGCGTGGAAAAAATTCTGATTATGATTATATTCAGAAGCTCGCTATTGATAAAAATCTTGATAAATATCCGCAGTACAAAGAATTTAATCGCTCATTGTTAAAAAAGGCTGTAAGTGAGATAAATGAGAATACATCGTTGGTTGTCACATATAAGGGAAAGAGAGTTGGCGGAGCAACTAAATTTATCGAATTTATTATAGATGACAAGCAAAAGATAGAAGAAAGTGAAGATATAAACAGCCTAGATGATTCATTGATAGAAAAGCAGGAAGAGCCTGTAATTGATAAGACAGAGGCGCTTATGATGGCTGCAACAATTCTTGCAGAGCTTCATTTAACAATGGCTGGAGTAAGGGAAATATCTGAAGCAGCAAATTATGATGTTGATAAGATACAGAAAGCATATGATGTACTGAAAGAGACTCCAAAGGTTAAAAACGCAGTTGGCTTTATGATAAAAGCTATACAGGATGAATATAGTTCACCTGTGGAGGTTGAAAATAAAACCAAGACGCGCGGAAGAAAGAAAAGAGCAGGCGATTTTGAAGAAAGAATTTATGATTATGAGGAACTCGAAGAGAAACTTTTTAAGAATTGAAAAAATGTTTTATCTTAGTCAGGGTTACAATCTTCGATTTAGATAAATGCTATGCGAGGATGCGCAGGAATTTGTATATGAAATATGCTAGTGTTTTGACACATTCATAATTAAACTTATGTCATAGCTCGAATGAGCCTTATGTTGGCGATTTC
>FOSY01000048.1 GCA_900114405.1 Lachnospiraceae bacterium KH1T2
TAATGTGGTCGTTGGACTACTTGGTAATAAAAGTCCTGATTCAAACAAATTTACACTTGTAACTCCAAAGTCTGAAAATGATGTACGATTACAAGTTACACTTGCCAATCAGAACCCCACGGGCTTGCCCGTGGGTACAGTCAGGTATGTGCAGCCGGTTTTGAACGAGTACTTATCAGACTTGTCAAACGAGGTATATAAAGCTTTAAGTGATATACCTGAGACCAAAATAAGTAAATTTTATAGTCCGGGTTCATGGCTTCCGCATATTACGATTGGTAAAACTTTAGATAAAGAACAAATGCAGGCGGCTTTCTTAAAATTACAGAATTCTTTTACGCCAATGCAGGCTAAAATAACTGAATTGGGATTATCAAGTGTAAATCCACACACAGATATAATTAGAAAAAAGTTAAAATATGATTTACATGCGTGAAGATTGGTGATAGGCTAATGGCTAAAATCAATGTGAGGAGATTATGCAGTGTTTGATATAACTTTTAGAACCGCTCGTTTATCCGATGCGGAGCGACTTTTGGAAATATACAGACCTTATGTAGAGAATACCGCGATAACCTTTGAATATGAAGTGCCAAGTATTGAGGAATTTAGGGGACGTATAGAAAATACATTAAGAAAATATCCATATATCGTCGCTGAGGCAGACGATAAAGTCGTAGGGTATGCATATGTGAGTTCATTTGTGGGAAGAGCAGCATATGATTGGTCGGTTGAGACTTCTATTTATTTAGATAATGATTTTCATGGCATGGGAGCTGGCAGAAAACTATATGAAACACTTGAAACAATACTTAAGGAAATGAATATAATTAATTTAAACGCATGTATAGGAGTTCCTAAAAGTCCTGATGAGTATCTGACGAATAACAGTGTTGAATTTCATAGTCATATTGGTTATAAATATGTTGGTAAGTTTCATGATAGTGGTTATAAATTTTCAAAATGGTATGATATGGCGTGGATGGAAAAGATGATAGGAGATCATCCTGAAAAGCCAGAACCAATAAGAAACTTTAACGCTGTAAGGGATAAATTTATCGGAAACATACTAACAGAGTGACATATAAAATCATAGTAATGGATAAGAGAGGAGTTAATTATGGGAAAATTTTTTAGGTTTTTGATGTTTTCGTGTGTTTTTTTGATATCGCTGATCTCTTTGGAAAAGTATAGTTATGCAATGGTAACTGATATAAGTGCCTATAAGGCTGGGGATGTGATTCAGGAAACAGAGATTGATAGCAGCAACTTATTGAAGTATTTCACAGCAAGTACTATAAATGTTGGTGATGCTGTGTACAATCGCATAAATGGTAAAACGTATGTTGAAAATCCTAACATTGCTCTTTCTGATTTAAGGTATCTGAAGATGCTTCATTATAATTTTGATGGAAATGTGCAGGTAGGTGAAATGATAGTAAATAAAAGCATTGCTGACAGCACATTAGCAGCGTTTTACTCGCTGTATTTATCAAAATATCCAATCAAGCAGATGCATCTGGCAGATGATTTTTGGTATGGAAACAGCTCTTTGACAGATGATGTGTGTATGTTGGTTGATAATACTTCATGTTTTAACTATCGAGTGATTCAGGGAACAACAAAAATTTCAAAACATTCCCTTGGTTTAGCAATTGATATTAATCCGCACGAAAACCCATACGCAAAAGTATTGAGTGATGGCTCTCTTTCAATTTTTAAGCCGGAACTTTATGCGGATGGTTATCTTGTAAATCGTGAATCAAAACCGTATGCTATAACAACTGCGGATATTGCATATAAGGTATTTACAGCAAATGGTTTTGTTTGGGGAGGTAACTGGAATTCTGTTAAGGATTATCAGCATTTTGAGCGATAAATAGATACTTATGATAAGAAAAAGACCGTTGATTTTGACGGTCTTTTTTACTGTACAGGAGATTTAGAAAAAATTCCTTGTACAGTAAAATGATCCGCGAGGATTCGTATGGATTTGGATAGGAAATATGTCTGCAAAGCAGATCCGAATCCGGCGCGCAATACTCGCAAGTGAGTATTGATGTTCAATTTTCAGGTGCGAAAAATTCGATTATCTTCTGTATTGCAAAATCCATATATTTTGGGTTTGAAAAAGGGTGATCTGCTTTTTCAACAGGAATCATTTCAATAACGTTTTCCTCAGCAAATTTTTCTGCCTCAGCGAAAGGTGCCATTTCATCTTTTGTTCCATGTATCATCAGGATATCATCTGCATAATCATAATATTCATTTTGCCTGATATCACTGGATTTAAGATCATCTAAAAATTCCTTATTAAGCTTGATCTTTCGCTCATAACCATGAAGAACTTCTTTGCCTTTTGCTAATTTAGCTTTATCTTCTTCGGTCATTGTGTCATACATTATACTATAAAGATCTACTGCAGTACTTCTAAGTGCAATCTTATTAAATGGGTTTCCGTTTTCTGCAATATATTTTAGTGTTATGTAACTTCCAAAGCTGACAGAATAATTATATACAGCCTCAGCATGAAGTTCTTCCCTGGCATATTTGATCACAAGTTCCAAATATGTAATACACTCACTAAGAATAAGCTTATTTCTTGCATCCTGACCATGACATGGCCAGTCAAAGCATATAACTCCGTATCCTTTATATTTAGTAGTCAGCCTTTCTGCAAATTTTGCAGTCGGATTATTATCCTTATTTCCACCAAATCCATATAATGAGAGTACTACATTTTTTACAGCATGCAGATCTTTGTTATAATATAGTTTGCAGCGTATACTAAATCCTTGTTCGTTGATGTCAAAATTTTTTTCCATGTTCTTATACCTATTCTTCAAATATCTCCACTCAAGGCATATTTTAACCCTATATCATTAGAAAGCCAATGCTTAATATCTAATTATTATAATATTAGCAGAAATTGTTTATCATAAAGCTGCATTGAAAAAAGAATCTGCTGTGGTATCAGATATTTGAGAGGCAGAGCAGTACATCATAATATATTCGCATAATAAAACTTTTACGAACAAAAGACAGTTATACTAGCTGAATAGACAGTAATTGAAATGACTTTTGGTTTATTTTTCATAATGGAATTGTTTTGAAGTCTTCCAATCAGAAGGTATGCTGTAGCTTTCGGGTTGTTCTGGCACTATCTTAAGACGTTTGTTCATTTTTGTCCCACGCAGCTGACCAGGAGTTTTTTCATCGAGTATTTTAAAATTAAAGTCTTCAAAAACAGTTTCTTTAAGCCATTTTTCGCATGGGTGCTCAAGTTCATCTATTATTAAGCGAACAACTTTTCTTACCTTTATACGTTTTTCTCTATCAGAAAGTGCATTCCATTCATCAAATTTATCATATGCATATATTTTATTTCGTAAGGCTACCTTTTCGTCGATCAATGTATTTATGAGTTTACTTCGTTCCGGATGCTGGAAACGTTCAACACATACTAGAGAATATCTATATGCTAAGTATTGGATATCATCATCTGAATAGTATCCATCGTCATCATCTTTTACTTCAGGCCATTTCCACGTATCTCCGGTGCCAGAAATAAACTTTTCGCTGAATTCATCTTCATATACAGTACTTCCAAGTTCCACGATGTTGTAGAGTAAATATTGCATATCAATTGTGGGGGGATATATTTTATGCGATTTAAGCAAAGAATATAGCCCGGTAATAACGTCTGTTTTCATCACATCCGGCATTTTAGGAGGAAAGAGGGATTTACCTGAAAAAGCTTCTTTTGTTAATATTCCTTTTTTTATGATGGGTTTTGCATCTAAATAGCTATTTGGAAGTCGATCAAAACGAAATGCTCTTTCTATATTTCCGCCGACAGGAAATGTTATGTTTTCTACTACAGAATTTATATAGCTTGCCAACATTTCAGAAAGAATTTTGTTTACATGCCTTGCAACAATAGTGTTGCACTCTTCGCTTTGATAATATTGGCATGGTAATTTCAACATGTATACACCTCCCAAATATAAGAGCTGCTTTGAAATTATTATTCAAGTATTGTCTCGAGAGATACGTTGAATCTGCGTCAAAGTTGCTTCATATATGAATTCCTACGCATTCTCGCGGCTTGTTTAACCTAGTATTGCTGTTTTTAATTAGCTGGACTTATACTAACGATGTAAATTCTTTGCTGATGAGAGTTTGCATCGTTAGTGTTTAGTCCAGGTTATT
>FOSY01000051.1 GCA_900114405.1 Lachnospiraceae bacterium KH1T2
CTTCATAATATTTGCTCATTTGTAACATTCCTCGTTTCCTCCTAAGATTATATCTTATTAGACCGAGACGTTACAACTATGTTATAGCACAACAAATGGAGCTACGGCTTCAGACCAAACAGAAGCTGTGAAATGGCAATCAGACAACTGCTTATTTATCTGAACGAGGGTTACGAGTGGATAGTAGATATCGACTTGGAGAAATTCTTTGATAATGTACCGCAGGACAAGCTTATGAGCCTTGTCCATAACATCATCAATGATGGCGATACAGAGTCTCTTATCCGCAAATACCTCAAAGCAGGAGTCATGACGCTACAGGGATATGAAGAAACAAAACTCGGAACCCCACAGGGCGGAAATCTGTCACCGCTACTATCAAACATAATGCTGAACGAGCTGGACAAGGAACTGGAAGCAAGAGGTCTTCGATTTACAAGGTATGCTGACGACTGCGTTATAGCAGTCAGAAGCGAAGCAAGTGCGAAGCGTGTTATGCGGACAGTCACGGATTGGATACAGAGGAAGCTCGGGCTTAAGGTCAACATGACTAAGACTCACATCACAAGACCGATGAAGCTGAAATATCTTGGATTCGGCTTCTACAAAGACGGCAAGGCGAACGAGTGGAAATGCAGACCGCATCAAGACTCGTTAGCGAAATTCAAGCGTAGGCTTAAAGAATTGACTTGTAGGAAGATACCTGGAACGGTTACAGGTAAGATTGCGAGAATTAACCAGGTAACAAGAGGGTGGATAAACTATTACGCCCTTGGCTCCATGAAAACAGCAATGGCGGCAATTGACGCACATCTGAGGACAAGACTTCGCGTCATTATCTGGAAACAATGGAAAGTACCGAAAAGACGACAATGGGGATTGCAGAAGCTTGGAATATGCAAGGATGATGCAAGGCGTACTGCTTACTGGGGAGACCGATACCAGTATGTAGCCACTAAATCCTGCATATGCAAAGCAGTCTCTAAAGATGTGCTTGCCAAAGCGGGGCTTATAAGCTGTCTTGATTACTACAATGAGCGTCATGCTTTGAAGTTATGTTGAACCGCCGTATGCCGAACGGCACGTACGGTGGTGGTGTGCCATGAAAGGCATATGGAAGATGAAGGTAGGCCCTTCGACAGGAATTGAACAGGCAAATCTGTCAAATCACTCTAATGCTGCTGTAGTCAAGCCTATGGTAGTAAGCGATTAGAGAAAAGGCTACAAACAGTAGTCAGATATGATACATGAAGATGAACGCAAGTGAACCATTGATGAAGTGTCGAAAGCGTAAGACTTCTGCAAAATCTGCTTTTCACCACTAGGCAGAGATAAAGATAATGGATACCTGTAAAGCTGATTATCTGCGGAACGGCATTAAGGTGGCATGAGCATGTATTAGGCTTCTGTGTGAAACATGGGAACCTACAGAATAATGGAAATCGAAAAGGTGCAAATCGCAGAAAGATGAGACTGAAAGTAGAAAGGTATTCTGTAGGGGCGGAGTCATCCGTAGTAGTTAAGAAGTTCCTGTAATGGGAATGGAGCAAAGGGATGACATCATTTAGCTTGAATTTGATAACAACTAGGAAACTAGGAGGATTTGATGAACGAGAGCAAGCAATACGATATACCCAAAAGGGCTGTTATAGAAGCCTACAAAAGAGTAAAGGCAAACAGAGGAAGTGCTGGGATAGATGGAGTTGACTTTGAAATATTTGAGAAAAGATTGAATAATAATCTTTATAAAATATGGAACCGAATGAGTTCTGGAAGCTATATTCCATCGCCAGTAATGGCGGTAGAAATACCAAAGAAAACAGGAGGTGTCAGACGACTGGGAATACCAACTATAACAGATAGAGTGGCACAGATGGTAGCACGAATGTATGTAGAACGTGCAGTAGACCCGATATTTTGTGATGACTCTTATGGCTACAGACCTAACAGGTCGGCGTTAGATGCAATAGGAATGACTAGGAAGAGATGTTGGAAATATGACTATGTAATCGAATTAGATGTAAAAGGTCTGTTTGATAATATCGATCATGAGTTATTGATGAGAGTTGTGCGAAGACATGTTAAGGAATCGTGGATTTGTATGTATATTGAAAGATGGCTCAAAACTCCATTCGTGTTGAGAAATGGTGAGGTGATAGAGCGAAACGCAGGAACACCACAGGGAGGAGTTATTAGTCCAGTACTTGCAAATATGTTCTTGCACTATGTATTTGATATGTGGATGAAGAGAAATTTTCCAAATGCACCATTTGAAAGATATGCAGATGATGGTGTGGTACACTGCAAAACAAAAGAAGCGGCTCTTTACATAAAAGAGTGTCTGGCTAAAAGATTTGCAGAATGTAAACTTGAATTACATCCGACCAAAACTAGAATTGTGTATTGTAAAGATAAGGACAGAACAAAGGATGAAGACGTAACAGAGTTTGATTTTCTTGGCTATACTTTCAAGGCTGTACACATCATGTGTAAGGATGGGAAAATGCGTTCAAACTTTATCGCATCAGTCAGCAAAGCGTCAGCTAAGACATTCAGAGACAAAATTAAATCTTTAGAAATTCATAAGAGAACTGGATGCAAAATCGACATAATTGCGGAAATCCTAAACCCTATGCTAAGAGGCTGGATTAATTATTTTGGGAAATTCAATCCATCAGCCATGAAATATACACTTCAATGTATAGAACGTAGGCTAGTAAAATGGGCAATGTGTAAATATAAGAACCTTCGTGGTCATAGAAGACGGGCAGAAAAATGGCTCACGTCTGTAAGAAAACGAGAGCCAAGATTGTTTGCACACTGGAGCAAAATGTATTCGTATTGTTAAATGATAAGAGCCGTATGAAGGGAGACCTTCACGTACGGTTCTGTGAGAAGTTTGAGGTGAAAATCCTCTTACTTACTCGACTGAGAGGGGAGAGAAAATCTCCCCTACTCGATTTAAATTGTGATAATCGCTAAAAGTGTAGAATTCTACAACTTTGTTGATTAAGATAATGCGAAGTGATAATATGTAATTGATAAAAATGTAGAATTCTACAATTTAGGAGATTATATGATAAAGCGAGATAGATATCTAAATCAGTTGATTAATGCCAGAAATAACGGATTTCCGAAAGTGA
>FOSY01000047.1 GCA_900114405.1 Lachnospiraceae bacterium KH1T2
GGTAGAAGCTACTTGTACTAAGGAAGGTACTGTAACTCACACATGTACTGTATGTGGAGATTCTTATACGGAGACAATTCCTGCTACAGGTCATAAAGAAGGTAAAGCTGAAATATCTATAAAAGCTGGATTTTTCCATGAAGGCACTCAGGTTACTAAATGTTCCACCTGCGGGGAATTACTTTCAACAAAAGCAATCCCACAGAAATGTCCTATTTCCCTTAAACTAGTAATGTTGATTGTGGGAATTGCAGCAGCCATTATAATCGGCACTATCGTTTGCATTAGAAAGAAAACTGTTATAAAAAAAGAAGTAAATGCATAATCTGACTTATACTCTATGCAATGGCTCTTGGAAAATACAAATTTCCAAGAGCTTTTTTCAACCACAAGTTCAATGATAATTCTAGTGTCATGACATAGAATTATCTTAGTTTGGATACGCTTATTGGTATTAAGGCTTTATACAGAAATATAAAAGTCGATGGTGTACTTTATCCATCAAGGCATTGACAGGCTCAATTGCCGTTTTAACCGTCTTTGCTAAACCCGTCAGAAACATAATACCTGTAAATCTATTTCTTATTTTTGCATTCTCACAAGTAGGTTATTTGATTGTCCTTTAGTACTTTGACGGATACTATTCTATTCGCTCTTGAAGTGATGAGTGGGAACATATAAAAAATATTTAGTAGTGTTTACAAAAACAGATGGTTTCATATACACTTGAAATCCATCCTTAATACACAAGAAAAGGTCTGATTTCTGTATAAGAAAGCCAACTACCCTTTTCTTATACAGAAAGGATTGTTTATATGATTTATGGATGTGCCCGTTGTTCTACAAATGAAGAACGCCAAGATATAAGACATCATGTCCTGTCTCCTCAATCTCGAGACAGGACATGATATTAATGATCTCTATTAATTTCGAATATATATTTCATCCCCAGCTATACATATGATACCTTTATCTGTATCGCATTCTATAATTCCATCATTATTAATACGGATAGAATAATAATCAACCTCTAGATCATCATACTTTGGCGAATTTTCTGCGATCCAGTCATCTACCTGAGCTTCAATATCTTCTCTCTCAACATCATCTATGTAACCCTTCATTTCTTCAAGGGCATCTTCAATGCTTTCAGAAACACACTCAGCAAGGATGCTTTTTTCTATCTGATAATAGAACTTCCCTGCACTATCCTTATAAAGTATTGCCTTCTCGCCGAAAAAGGAGCTGCAAATAAATCCTGCTTCTTCAATTTCGATAACTTCGCCATCGATCGTTTTCATCTGTTTCATCGTTCTAAATTCTCCATTTCATCAATTAACCGTAATCTCTACTGTACCGGTGCAATTTCCATACTTGCTCTTTGCCGTGATTTTCATCTTGCCCGCACTAATTGGTTTCAAAACAGCAAGTGCTTCTCCATAATAGGTATCAGCAATATTTCCCTTATAACTATTTTCATAGTAAGGGCATGCACTTCCAAGCCCGATCAATTCACCATTTTCTACTTCAACAGATATATCGCCTCTTGCCAATGGCTGAACTTCGCCCTTATCATCTGTATATTTCAGACGTACATATGCAAGATCACCTTCAACTTTGATTGAATCATTTTCAGGTTCTACTCTCAGCTGAATATCCTTTCCCCCTGTTTTCAGCGTTTTTTCAGCAATAAAACGTCCTTCTTTATCAAATGACTTTGCTGTAAGCTCGCCATTTTGATATTCAACATCGAAATAGCAGCGTGCATGCTTATCAGGTTTCTTTTCTGCAATCTTTACACCATTAAGATAAAGTTCTACTCTCGCTGCTCTTGAATACACTTCTACCTGAGTTTTTATGCCTTCGTATCCGCGCCATGACCAGCTTTCAATTGCATTCGTCATTTTCCATGCTGAAGGAGAATGCTTTTTCCCTGCTCCATTTAAAGGAACAACAGCAATACCCAGCTTTTCAATACCAAATGCAACCTTTGTATATGTCATCTCTGCAAGTGGTTTTCCTGTAATATCTATTCGTCCTGAACCTGCTGTAAGCCAGCCATTACCATGTGAAAAATCAGGAGCGTATTCCTCATACTCCCATGCACCAACTCCGAGCTCACCCAGATAATCCATTCCTGCCCAGACAAAATCTCCGATTATACGAGGCTCTTTATTCGCGATTTTCCAAAAATCATATGCATCAGAGCAAAAAGTCTCACTTCCAAGTATCAAACGGTTCGGGTATTTTTTCAAGTCATGCTTATATCTGAAAATACCATAATTGTAGCCCGCTATGTCCATATTTGCGTAAGCATCTCTTGTTTTAACATCACAAGGATATATTGTTGCGCCGCATTTCATAAAGTTCGCGCCAAGAAGACCTGCAAGATTATTAAAGAATTCACTTCCTACAGCTTTTTTCTTAGATTTTCCACTCACTTCAGCCTCAGCCTTTTTATCACTATATACACCAAAGCCCATCGAACTTAAAAAGTTAAAGAAAATATTCACACCACAGCTTACAGGTCTTGATGAGTCGAGAAAATGCAGATATTCTGTCATAGCTCCGCAAAGCTCAATTCCACGCTTTTGTGCTGTTTCAGATACCTCATTCCCAGTGGAATACATTATCACTGAAGGATGATTAAAATCCTTCGAAACCAATGCTGCCAGATCCTCCCTGTAATTGGTCTCAACCTTGCCGGCATAATCATTCTTTGTCTTATGAATATACCAGACATCAACGTATTCATCCATAACGAGCATACCCATATCATCACAAGCTTTGAGCATAGCCTTTGAACATGGATTATGCGCACTCCTTATTGCATTATAGCCATTTTCCTTTAGAAGCTTTACCTTACGTCTCTCAGCAAAATCATATGCACAAGCTCCCAAAATACCATTATCATGATGAATGCAGGCACCTCGCAGGATAACTCTCTCGCCATTTATGCAAAATCCGCTATCTTGAGAAGCAGATATCTCTCTTATACCAAAGCTTTCTTCAGCAATATCATCCTCAAAATACGCTTTAAGCTTATATAGTTTAGGTGATCCGGTACTCCAAAGTTCAAGTTCCGGTACATGAACATCACATTTATATATAATTCCGTCCTTTGTATCTTTTACTTCAAACTCTTCAAATTCTGCAGCTTTGGCATTGCCATCCAAAATCTCAAGTTTAAGCTTTCCCTTACCATTCGTCTGTACTTCAATGTGCAGGCTTCTTGACCGATAATCTGTCGTGACTATCTTTACACCTTCATGTTTGATATGAAGCTTAGGAAGACGATACATCCATACCGGACGGTAAATTCCAGTACCTGAATACCATCTGCTGTTTGGCTGATCAGAGTTTGTTGCCTCAACTCTTATTACGTTATCAGAGCCATACTTAATGTGATCATTCAGATTCACAGTAAAACCTGTGTATCCATAGTCATGATATCCTACTTTTTTATCGTTTATATAAATGCTCGCTTTATGATATACCCCTTCGAACTCAAGATACAAGTAGTTTTCTCTATCATCCTCAGAAACGAAGAAGTTTTTTACATATGTATAATCATGAGCATTATACCAGCCTATATTAGTTCCGCCAATGCTATCTTCACTTCTCTCATCTAAAAGCATCGCATCATGCGGAATCTCTACTTCTGTAAATTTATCTTCACCCTTGCGCGAACATTTCCAGTCCTTATTAAAAGAAATTTTTCTCATATTTGTGTACCTCTCTTATCAAGATGATTTTATCATTACCTGATTGAATAATCTCATCTTTGGCATAGACTGCACAAATGTTGTCGCATTTTGCCGAGCAATATAAGATTTATGGAATCGGAAGTAATATTTGTAAAACAAATATTCCATTCATAGAATTAATCGTAATCGTACCGTTATATTTTTCTGCCGTATAACGTATACTCTTCATCCCAAATCCATGCTCTACTTTTTGCTCCTTAGTTGTTACAGGAAGCCCATCTAAATATTTAATTTCACCCTCATAATAATTCTGTATCTGTATTACCATGACTTTGTCCTGTGTAAGCATTTTAGAACTTATTACACGTTTAGATGCATCGCTGATACTCATTACAGCTGTTATCGCATTATCAAATGCATTTCCAAAAAGAGCATATATATCCTCATCTGCCATAAAACCAAGTTTGGTTCCATCTGCCATGCAAGTCCACTGAATATCATGATTTTTACAGTAAAGCCCATTCTCCATCAACACAGTATCCAAAGCTTTATTTCCTGTATTTAGAGCCATATCATAAATCATTATCGCATCTTCTAATTCATTGAAATATTCATTTTTCACATCCGCATCTTCGATTTTCCTCAATCTGCGCAGCTGATGTTTAAGATCATGACATTTTCTGTTAATTGTGTCTATATTTTCCTGCTTTAGCTGATACTGTGCCCTCTGAATCTTGTATGCATAGTTTACTCCATCTAACTCCTTTTGCAGCTTTGATTTCGTACATTGGCTCACCTGCACCCATAATGCGTAAACACAGCATATCGCATCACTTATTTCGTAGACCACATCATGAAAATTTATTATTTCACTATCCATTTGCGGATACTCACATACACTTAAAACACCTACAAACAGTATGATCGTAACCATAGGCAATAAGTCATGCCTGCTCACTACATAGCCTTCATCCCTTGAAAGTCGCTTCGCAAAAACCTCATAAAAAATTACATATACAAGTATATAAATTAAAAGTGAACAAGCTTTATTTTTTCCGCCAATAACTGTATAGATCAGATACATATCATGCGCCACATGCTGTGTAGCTGAAGCACATATTAAACAGTATGTTGCCTCTTTCATTGAAGCTTTTATACCAAAAATTACAAAAGCAACCCCTGCTATCAGGTAAGAAAACCAATAAATCAGCCTCCAAATCCCCGATGAAGGAATGTCAATTATACTGTTTACAATATATGAACTGATCATCAAAATCAGTGATGCAGCTAAAACTCTTGCAATATAGTATTTCTTTTTAATAACAGGCGCCATAAACAAAAGGCATGCTCCGATAAGCTGAACTATATACGAAGTTCTATCCCAAAAAATCATGTTTCAAATCCTCCCATATAGTTTGCTAATGACTGTAAAAATCCTTTCTTCCTAGGACGACTTATCTTTAACCAATCTCCACCAACATTAACATCATCCTTTTTTACTGCCCTCACATGCTTTAAATTTACAAGATAACATTGGTTGCACTTTACAAATGAAAGGCCCTTAAGTTTTTCCTCTAATTCACTTATGGTAGATCTTTGCTGATAAATACCACTCTTTGTATGATAAAAAAGATAATGCGCCTTGATCTCTGCATAATAAAGCTCATCTGTAGATAGTCTTACGATTCCTTCACTTAATGTTAAGACAAGCATTCTACTCTTTTTACGTTCTAAGATATTAAATATACTCTGCATTTTCATTGCAAAAGCATAGTATTCAACAGGTTTAAGTATAAAATCCATAGCTCTGACTTCGTAACCCATTATAGCCATCTGTGCCATATTGGTAACAAATACAATGATCACATCATCATCATAAGCTCTTATTTTTTTCGCCAGTTCAATTCCGTCAAACCCCGGCATATCAATGTCCAGGCAAAATATATCGAAACTGCGCCCAGTATCACTTATAGCAGCCTCGCCGGTACTATATTCTAAGATTTCAGCCGCTATCTTTTTCTCAGCCGTAAATCTCTTTAGACAATCTGCGAGTACCTTTCTGTCTTCATTACTATCATCTACTACCGCAATATTGATCATATTGTTCATTTCCTTAAAAATGCCAAAAAATTCCAAAGACGCTAGTGTTTTGACACATTCATAATTAAACTTATGTCATAGCTCGAATGAGCCTTATGTTGGCGATTTC
>FOSY01000018.1 GCA_900114405.1 Lachnospiraceae bacterium KH1T2
TGTCGTTCTTAGTGGTTTCCATGGCTCGCTTCATGAGCTTACTTGCATTTTTAGGCTCAGTAACAAATACATCTCCAAGACTCCGCAGGTGATTTACATCCTCGTTTATTGCAAGCTTTCTATTTACAGCATTGATACGACATAATTCAGAATGTCTGGCTCTCAGTTTCTTATAATGATTTGAGTATTTCCAAGTCTTATGACCTTTCTTTACAGTACCATCATCATTGTAATTTTGTGGGTTGGTTGCTCTCCTTGACCTGTCCATAGCACGATAGAGCAGACGTTCTTTCCGTTCGGAAGTCTGTATACTATTGCCACGCTCCGAAAGGTTCTTCAACCCTACCTCTATATTAGAAGTGTAGGCAATGGTCTGAGTGCCAATATCCGCACCTATCATACCTTTGACGTATTTATGACGGGGATTGCCATATTTATCGTATTTCGGTTTCGCCTTACCTTCAATGGTTAAGTGTAAATATACTCGGTATTTACCCCTTATCATTTTGGAAACGAGCGTGGCATAGCAAGGTCTGTATGTATCGACACAATAGGCATCTTCAATGAGTGTATTAACAGCTTTTTTATCCATAATCTCAGGTTCAGCAAGATAAGCTAAAACAGCATTTACTTCGTCTGTTTGAAACCTGTCATCTGCCTGTATCCCGAAAGTTGTCTTTCCAAGTTTGAATTGCAATCTATCATCCTTAACAGACATAGGAATACCACGGTTTATTTGTTTTGCTCTGATACAAGGTAATTCTCCGTATTTTGAAAAATGGATGGTTTTACCATTACCATAAAGGCAATTTTCCATGCCTCGCCAGACATCTTCAGCTTTGGTTAGAGCAAAGACAGCATCAACACCATACTTTTTGCCTATTGGAATCATAGATTTTCTACAGTGATCCCATGTGACATTATAGGATTTCTGCATTTCATTAAGCTGATTAGCAAGAATTTTGCGTTTAGCTTTATCTCCTGTATTTCCATACAGGGATAATAGTTTGCGATACCTCTTTGTACGAAAAAGCTGATCATAATTCTTTCTCATAAGACCAGCAAGTTCATTGCCTGCCTTGCGGATTTTATCAGAAAGGACCACGATCTTAAGCACATCAGAATAAGGCATATCAGTCTCAGCGACTAAAATATGCCTGTCAGAAAGTTTATGATATTGTTTCAGAATCTTCTTGTATTCTCCATCAATCATGATTTTTCTGCTCCTCAATGTACCTAATTACCGTAGCTTCGCTTATATGCCCTACTGTTGATACAAAATATCCTTTTGACCACAAAAAGCCACATCTTGCATAAAATTGTTTAAGCTGCGGAAATGTCCTGAATAGTTCTACTGCACTGATACTTTTAAGAGTTCTGACAACATCACATGGTGCAACAGTCTGTGGGACATCTATGAAAATATGTATATGGTCAGGCATTACTTCAAGCGCCTTAATACGATAATTATAATCATTGCAGATTTTTTGAAGTATCAGCTTGAGTGTATCTTCAACATTACCTTTTAATACTGAATTAGTCAATAATTTCGATTTTCCTAACGATGTTTGTTCCTTCGTAGTAATTGATTTTCTCCTCTCTGCATGCATTTGAGATCTTCAAGATATCCAAAAAATCCCCTCTTTTTATATAAATATAGTATTTATTAATTTTAAATACACCTTCTGCAACTGATAGTTCTACACAACTTCGCTCATATATTTTTCTCAATTTCACATATGAATTTTCAATCATATGCGCATCTACTATTCTGCCAACCTTGTTAATACGCCTTGCCGCTTTAGTCTTCTTAACATCAAAGGAACATTTTAAGGACTTTATCATATCAATATAATCTATTGCCACGTAAAACATAATTGACCACCCTAAGAATAATCCATTTTTATCATACCCGGAAATCTGAGCATATACACATACCAATGCTAATAATATAAAAAATACGACTGTAGCAATTCCTCCATAGGCATACCAAACCTCACTTGATATATCGCTATATTTCAATGCTTCAAATACCAATTTATTTTTACGTTCTTTACCAAAATCTATTTTTTCAATACGTTTCATTTCAATTAATACATGTGTCTCACAGTTTACCTTAATCCGACATTTACCATCATTATCAAGAAGCTCATTTATAACCTTCTCATCCAGTCCCGATACATAATACCAACCGCTATATCTAACTTTATCTCTTAAATAGCTAAAAATTGCCGTCCCATCATTCAATACCCCCATCATAACCGCATCATATTCCCTTATACCCTTCTTTCTTATCGACGGAAATAACTTTATTAATTCCGGTGTCATATCATATACAGCAAGCACGCACATAACGAATGATACAGGAGTTCCTATTCCCCACCCAACTTTTATGAATAACCAAATACACACCACTAAATCTATCCACGCTACTATCGCAACACTGTATACAAATAGATTTGCCTTAAGCATATTTCTAGTACTGAACTTATACAAAACCTCATTATCCACTGCCTAATCTCCCTATCTTTATGTATTTTATTCAAATCTTTGTCGATATATTATATATATCACCTTGTATAATTCCTGTGCCAATTCCAAATATTGAACTTGCGAGATTTCCTATATTTCCAGGCAACTGTCTGTCTGAAAATAATTCATTTATAAAACTTGTTTCATCAAAGAAAAAATCTTAGTTCACTTATCAATGTTCAAATCTATGGAATCACTCGCAAGATGGACGTTTCTTTTTGTTTAGGCACTCATAAATGAGTGTTTACGCTAGAAACGCACTCCGCTAAATATAATCGAAAAGAGCCACCAGTCAAAAACCTAGTGGCTCTATATATACTCTTTTGCGGTGTTTCTTTATAACCTATAAACATATTCATTTTTAAGTTTATGACGATAGTTTTTACTATAAATTATTCGCAATATTCATATTTTTTCTCTTTAGAATCAATTCTTATATAGCAAGTATGGCTTTTTTCTTTATCACGAATACTACAAATAAATAATTCACCTATATCACACCAATACTCTTGAATAATTGTCAATCTCCATTTCCCATTATTTACTTTAAGAATCACATCCTCCAAATCACAATATTTTTTTATAATTACAATTTCACCTGATATTTCTTTAACAGATTCATAAAATATATCCACATTTTCTATATCACAATTATATAATTTCAAAAAGGCATCATGTACTCTACAATACTCTTCATTTTCCTTTTTCTTAACCCAAATACCTCTTGAATTAAAGGAAAACTGTACTATATTATCCGAAATAGAAATATTATCTATTGTACAATCTGATACTAATACTTTGGGATATAAATCCTCACACAGTTTAATTATTCTGTTACTCATTAGGCAAACTCCATCCATTCTCTAAAATCCATTTTTTATTCTAGTGTTTTGGCACATTCATAATTAAACTAATGTCATAGCTCGAATGAGCCTTATGTTGGCGATTTCGAGATATGACATTAGTTTGATTTAGAACGTGTCAATACACTAGCTGTCAATTTAAGAATTTTGTTCCCTCCTACATCATGCCAAGTGCCATCACAGTTTAATGCTGCCTCATCATCTACACCATTAATCGGGTCTCCCTCACAGTACATATACATGTTATACTACATCGGGCTGTCGAAGCTGTTTGTCAAAAGTTTATTCTTAATATTAAATCAGTAAATACTTACATTTAACCATCTTCTCATATTCCTTCGTCCATAATGTTGATTTTATCAGCCAAAGATCAACATTATGCGCATTTTTTAACATATCCGGTATCCCCAATTCTGCCTTAACTACAATTTCCTTGCCTATTGCGCAAAATTCTACTTCATCATGCTTAAGTTCATTTACTACGTTTCCAATAAGTCTTTTATAATCCTCATTTGTTATTTCATTACATACATTTAACCATGGTTCAACAATATAAAATTCCCCTATTTTTTCAACATCAACTCCCACATGATTATTTCCATTTTCCATAGTCAGCGTCAAGATTTTATTATCATATAAATCCTTATAAACTTCGACACTTTCTATATCTAAAACATTAGTATAATTCCAATCATCCATCACTTGAATGCTATTTATCTTGAAGCTTTCCCCAACAAAATTCTCGATTACTCGTATAAATTTTATATATATCTCTAATTTTGATGACACAGCACAAAATTCAATTACTTCTGCCAAATTATACCTCCCCTAGCAATCGCATCTAATACTCTTCCGGCTTAGAATTTAGCACTTATTTTTAGTTTTGTGTGCAAAACCTGACGAAATGCAGTTTTCACTTCAATTATCTTACAATTTTTAAATTAATCAAAGGCTGCCGCACCATATTGATCATATCATCAATTCATGCGACAGCCCTCGTTCATTCTTTACGGCTTTTCCTTTTTATTAAATTTACAATTAAAAGCTTTCTACAGCTGCCTTCTCTGCCGGAAGTGCCTTAATATAGCTTTCAAGGAACTTATCGAAGCCTTCAACATCTTCCTTTACAGGGTCCATGCTCTCTGATTTGAACTCTGAGAATACTTTGTTATCGAGGTAGTCTTCAAGTGTCTCGCCAGCTTCCTTATGAAGCATGTAGCTTGCAAGAAGAGCCTCACCCCAAGGACCGCCTTCACCTGCTGTCTCCATTACAGAAACCGGTGTTGCCATAGCTGCAGCCATGATTCTCTGGCCTGAACCCTTAGCATTGAACCATCCGCCGTGACCTGTAAGTCTGTCGATCTGTACCTTTTCATCGCGGATAAGAAGGTTATTGCCATGCTTAAGTGTTGCAAGTGCTGAGAAAAGAACTGTTCTCATGAAGTTTGCAAGTGACATCTTTGCATCAGGCTTTCTTACAAGGAGCGGACGACCTTCATCAAAGCCCATTACAGGCTCACCTGAGAAGAAGTTATACATCATAAGTCCGCCGCAGTCAGAATCACCCTTAAGTGCCTCTGCATAAAGTCTGTGATAAAGCTCCTGTACATCTACATCACCGCCGGCAAGGTGGATAGCTTCTACAAAGAGATCAACCCATGCATTAAGATCTGAAGTACAGTTATTGCAGTGTACCATTGCTACAGGCTTACCTGCAGGTGTTGTTACCATATCAAGTTCCTTGTATGGCTTTGAAAGTGCCTTATCAAGTACTACCATTGAGAATACTGATGTACCTGCTGAAATGTTGCCTGTGTGAACTCTTACAGAGTTTGTAGCAACCATACCTGTTCCTGCATCACCTTCCGGAGGGCAGAGCGGGATACCTGCTTCGAGATTTCCAGAAGGATCAAGCTTTTTAGCGCCTTCTTCTGTAAGTCTGCCTGCTTCTTCGCCTGCAAGAAGTACCTTTGGGAAGATATCCTCAAGCTTCCATGGGAAGTTCTTGTCTGCAATGAGATCATTGAACTTCTTAACCATGTCTGCATCATAATTATTTGTTGTAGAGTCGATTGGGAACATACCTGAAGCTTCACCGATACCGATGATCTTCTCACCTGTGAGCTTCCAGTGGATATATCCCTCAAGTGTTGTCTGGAAATCAATATCCTTTACATGCTGCTCATTATTGAGAATTGCCTGATAAAGATGTGCAATGCTCCATCTCTGCGGAATATTGAAGTTGAAAAGCTTTGAAAGCTCATCAGCTGCTTTTTCTGTCATGGTATTTCTCCATGTACGGAAAGGAACAAGAAGTTCACCCTCCTTATTAAATACCATGTAGCCATGCATCATTGCAGAAAATCCGATAGCACCGATCTTCTTAAGAACTACTCCGTATTTATCCTTTACATCTGCTGCAAGTTTTGCATAGCAGTCCTGCAGACCACTCCAGATATCATCCTCTGTATATGTCCAAATATTATTCTCAAGACGATTTTCCCATTTATGCTTTCCTGAAGCAACCGGAACAAAATCCTCTGTGATAAGCACACCCTTGATATTAGTTGAACCAAACTCAATTCCAAGTACGGTTTTTCCCTGCTCGATAGCAGCCTTTACATCTATATTTCCCATTTGAAACCTCCATTATGTATATCGTGCACCAGATGCACTGTTTCTTATACAATTATAGAAGTTTTTTTCAAATAAATAAATCACTTTGGTTACTTTTTTTGTTAATTTTTTTCATTTTTTGAGCATTTTTAAATACAAATATGTGTATTTTTCCAATTTTTCGCAAAAAATGAGACAGGTTTTTCAAATACCTGTCTCATTAATAACCATTTATTTCTTTGTTGTTGTAGTAGAAATTGTGTAGTAGATCACACCTGCATATCCTGCATAACGCTTCTTACCGAATACATAAGCTGTAGGACGGTTCTTTACTGTAGAATCAGACTTTGATCTCTGGCTTACATTGTTGATAGTGTAAACTGCGAAATTGCCTGAACCAACATTCTTACCATTCACAACTACATTCAGTGATGGAGAAATCGCAGAGCCTGTATATGCATATGATGAATATTCATCTGTAACCTTAGCACCGGCAATATTTCTCTGCTTGATTACAAAGTACTTAACTGTCTTGCCGACATAAGTATTCTTTGCCTCACCCTTTGTAACGATAGTTACCTTCGCAACTCCCGGATTCTTATTTGAAGAATACTTAACTTTATAGTCTGTGCCTTCCTTGAGAACAGCACCTGTCTCTGTATCCTTAACCGTTACTGTCGGCTTGATCTTTGTGCCTGTATAATTTACTTCTTCGAAATTATCAAGCTCATGATTCTGATATACAAGAGAAATATCCATTGTCTTATCATCAGCTATAGGCTTCTTTGATGAGTAAACCTTGAATGTATTCTTCTTGGTTCCCTTGAAAGTTCCTATACCTTTGATCTCAGTCTTAAGTCTCTTCTTATCAGCATTTGTGCCGGTAACTGTCTTATTGAAAACATAGTCAACGCCTTCTCTCAAAGGCACCATTGTTCCATTATCAGCAAGCTTGCACATGAGAAGAACATCTGTCTGATCATAATCTTTATTAGAGTCAAGCTTACGGTTATCTACACCGTATACCTTAGCTCTGCTAATCTTCGCACCGCTCTTATCTGTGATCTCAAAGCTTACACCCTGATAGCCATTAAATACCTTATTACTGCTGACCATCATGTGTGCGCTTCCTACGTCCTTACATCCGACAAGAACTCGTGTAAAGAGTCCGCTGTCTGAATTGTATCTGTATCCGTTAGCCTCTACGATAACCTTCGGAGAGATATTCTTTCCTGTGTACTTATAGAAGTAGTATGGAAGTGTAACTTCTGTTCCATTAGCTGAAACCTTTGAAAGAGTGTTTACATTGTCTGTAAATACCTTAATTCTAGGTGTTGCCTTTGAAACATATGCGCTTCCTGTGACCTCATTCTTATAGAAGCTAAGTCCGCTGTTTCTCTTCTTAGAATACTTATCAGTATTTGTATCATTGAACTCGATCCAGTCGTCAACGCTGTTTGAAGAAGTTGTTACGAAAGCATTGAACTTGCCCTCGTCAGCACGTCTTACCTCTACAGCAAAGTTCTTTCCATCGACGAGAAGAACCGGAGTATCCACACTTACTGTAGTATATCCTGCATAGTTTACATCAGCATCTACTACCGAGATCAGGTTATCCGCGATAAACGGCGTTCCATTAGAACTTACCTTATATGGATAACTGTAAATGTAAACTCTGTACTGTCCCGGGTCTGCAACTGCAAATCCAACTTCCTTGATAGCCTCGTACTTATTCTTATTTGCATCAGCTACGAAAACATTCGCAACAGAAGAAACTTCTTTTGTTGCAACCTGTGCTGTACCGTCATAAGCATATGTATTGTTATATGGCATATTGTCAGAGAACTTAAATGCTACCGCACGACGCTCATTGCTATAGCTTGAAGCTGTGAATGTTGCATCTTCATAGGAGATCCAATAGTGCTCTCCAAGTCCGTCTACAACCTCAAACGCACCATTTCCATTCGGAACATTTCCGGTTACAGGATTTACAAACTCATTTCTATCGGCATTGTTATCCCAGCCAATGATAAGAAGCTCGTGGTTAGGTGCAGCATAATCTTCACTTACAGTAGTAAAGATATGATTGTTGCTTGCAGAATTATATGCATTGTTTGAATATGTCTGATCTCTGTAAACATCGATCACGGCTGAGCCGTATTTATATACGAGACCCTTGATCGCATTTACATCTGTGATCGGTACCCATGCGGCGTCTTTGAGCATACCCTTAACGCCATTGGTCTTTGTGCTGTTTGCAAGCAAAAATGTTGCAATAGCACTGTTTCCGTACTTCTCTTCTGAACCACTTGTAGTATCATCATCGAAAAGTCCGAGCGGATCATTTGACTCACCATAAAGTGCATTTGCAATTTCATCTGCACCTGTCTTTTCTGTTGATGCAGCAGCTACTGCATATGCCCATTCATGCGAATCTTTTTCAGATGCGCTTACACTGCTTGAGAAAGATTTTCCGCTGTAACTGCTTAAACCTGACCAAACTGTTGTATCTACTTTATATGTATACTTTGATGGAAAATTGAATTCCACCGGCTTAGAACCAGCTTCTCTGGCATTTTCTGATGCCACTTCATTTTCAGAAATAGCCTCATCTCCTGAAACTACATCACCTGAAACTGTATCGCCTGAAACTGTATCTTCCTCATCGTCTTCCTCTGTATCCTCATTCAGCTGACCATTAGGAGACTGATTATCTGTACTGACTTCAGTAGTTAAAAATTCTTCTGTATATCCAGATTCCGGTTGAACTTCTGCAGCCAATACTGGATTCACCATTATACCCATCGTTAAAGCCGCTGATAAAATAAGCGACAACGATTTCCTATAACGTTCCCTCAACATCTGAACTTCCTTTCTGCAATCTTTTCCTTCTAATTTTTTGCATAATATCCTGTATATAATCAGGATATCACAATTCGTACACAATTTTAGTACTTTTTTGCATACATCATTTAACGTCATCTTTTCCCCTTAAACGCAGCACAATAATCCGCTTTATCTTGCTTCTATCCCGAGGTCCCACCTGTCGCAGTATAGAATGTCGCTGGCTTCAATACTTTCGACAACCTCTTCGCAGTCCCGATAAAACAGACATCTATGTAAAAGAACTTCCGGGGCAAAATGTAAAATACGCCATGCATGTGCATCGCCTTCTTTCAAGTTCTATTTTACCCTTTCTGTTCGTTTTACCATCTTAACATTATCATAAATCTAGGTAAACTTTATTAATTTTGTATAAAAAATGTCCGTCTCAAAGAGAACTCCAGACCCCGGAGCCCCCACGTCACATGGAAGGTTCCACTTAGTGCTGCTTCGTTCCCGACCTGACACGGTTCATGGATTTCCATTGCGTGGGACCGGAGCCTGGAGTACCCGTCAAGACGGACACTTTTAGTATTTTAACTTCTAAAGCCCATCTTGTCAATCCGGTCTTGCCGGATCTTTAAGTACGCCTTTAATTTGTTCATACTGCAAATTTATTCTTTTATAAGCCTCAATCATTGAATCTACGGTACTTTGGATCTTCTCAGCGATATCACTTGCATTTTCCGCAAATTCTACAACGATCCTTCGATGAAATTTATTATGATTCATTTCATCCATCATTATAGACACAACTGTCTGCATAGGTCTACCTTTTATTTCACCTCTGCCTATATAAAGCTCTGCAGCTCTGTCTGCCACTTGCATTATCTTTTCGAGCATACCCATGTTTTCATTTTTAAGTCCCCTCGGATACCCTGTACCGTCTATCCTTTCGTGATGGTTGACAGCTATGGCATAAACCTCCGGGTCTATACGATTTTTTAATATATTATCTACGACGTCTACATGGCGTCTGAAAGCCTTTATCTGCTTTTCATCTGTAAGTTCCGCAGCATCAGCTATCGCCTGCGGTACGGAAAACATACCTACATCATGAAGAATTGCCCCGAAGTAAAGCTTCGACATCTGATCTTTATCGATGTTTTCGAGATATTTCGCGATCTCCTGCGCGATTATCACAGAAGCAAGTGTCCGCCTAAGCCTTCTTTCATCCGTGAAGCATATGACATACAGAAGCATTTCAGCCAAACGCTGTTTTTCTTCATCGCTGTACATAAGACCTTCGATAAGATTCGGAAATTCAACATGCGCCTGCTCTTCATTAAGCTTATCGAATACTTCATACTTCCTTGCTGCTATATCCATCATATCAAATACAGCTTTAGAATATTTTATTCCCTGCTTTGACCGCAGATCATTATAATTAAATCTGCTGCCTTTAATATGATTATAAAGGTCAACTCGCTCTGCAAAGCCTATGACATTCGACATTTTCTTCATGTCAAAGTCTATCCCTTTAAGAACTTTCCAGTCAATATGGTTGTAAAGGAGTATTTTTGCTCGATCCCCGAATGGTGAAAGATGTTTAAGAAAAAGATAGCCATATATCGAATGTGCCATTGGCTTTTCTATTTCAAAGCTCAGCAGCCCTTTTGAGGTATCTTCTGTCTTAAACGCACCAATGTCATGCAGGACAGTCAAAAAAACGTAATCGGCTATTTCAAACTCCTCTAATATACCCTCACTTTTAAGCATATAGTATACAAGTAACGCTGTACGCTCACAATGAGTGATGATCTTTCTATCTTTTAGTTTTAATACATTAACTATAAGCCTGCACATTTCCCTGCTTGAAATGATCTCACCCATAAGCTACCTCTCGATAAACGGCAAATGAAATTACATTCGTACATATAATTTTATCATGCCGCAAGGCTTATGTGAATGTTAATATATGCATATTTTCAGAGCCAAAAGCGCATCGGGGTGAAAATAATGCCATTCGACTTTTGCGTTTTTCCTATATTCTTAAAACCAATCTTGTGATAAAATTCCACAGCATATGGAGATGAATTTACGGTCACATAGAACTGACCGCCCTCTTCTCTGACATAGTTACAGAGCTCTTTAACAAGCCTTTCTGCAATTCCCTGACGATGAAAATCTCCATCAACAAAAAGAAGTGATATGTGATTCTTATTTCTGACAGATATAACGCCTCTTATAATATCATCATCGAAACATCCAAAAATGACATATTCGCCCTGTTTAAACATCATATAGAGAACATCATCCGTTATAAATTGATAAAAATTATATACACCTTCTGAGGTATATCCCTCAGCATTAAAGTCAAGGAAGATGCGCCATACAAGCTGCATCGCATCTCCCCATTCTTTTTCTTTGATCCTTCGTATAACCCTCATACATACTCCCCATTATCGATCAGCCGAAAATACTCTTAAAGAATCCGGCAAGAGCATTTCCCAGATTTACAAAGAATGACTTTACGACTGCTGTTGCAACCGCAACTTTATTGTCATCTAATGCCTTCGCAAAATCTTCTCCTGTGAAATTTCCACCAAGCTTTTCATAAAGGTCAGCAGCCTGATCAAGAAGTGTATTATAATCAAGACCAAGGTCACTGATCTTTACCATAAGATCAGCTATCTGCTGGATTTCGTCATTGCTCAGGCTTATAGATGTACCATGCTCCTTATTGTAATCTTTGATAGATTCCTCTACAGCCTCTTTGATAGAAGCGGCATCTGAAAGATCTCTCTTTGCAACTTCTGCCTTAATGAACGCTATAAGCGCCTCAATATCTTCCTTCGATGCGCCATTTGCCGCTGCCGCAGCTTCCTCAAGCTGTCCTGTCGTAACAAGCTCATTAAGTGAAGTATCCAGTGCTTCTGTATTAACTGTAGTGTCTGTCATCTGTGCATATGCTTTAAGCGCTCCTATAAGTGCAGCCGTTCCTGAAATAGACGTCGGACCTACTACCATGATATCCGCATCTTCCACTCCGGCTGTAAGAAGCGCATTTCTATACATACCCTCAGTACAGTAATTGATATTTGCCGTCTTTACAGTTATGCCATGTCCGCTCTCTGCCGGACGCACAAGTACTGAAGAAAGCGACTTTGTTCCAATAACAGAAGAACTTATATAATTTCCAAGATACTGATGCTCCTCGGAATTTGTGACATATACGACATTGTAGTCTGAAATGTCCGTACCGCTAAGTCCCATCAATGAAAGTACTGTAGCCTGCTGTGATGCAGAAAGGTCTGAACCAAGTGCAAGATATGGCTTCGACTTTTCTGTTTTAGAAGAAGAGTCCGAAGCACTTGCCTCTGTAGATGTTTCTGATGCGTTCTCCGTCGGATCACCCCATGTTACAGTCTGCACATCACCTGCCGCATATGTGCTCGCTGTCGGTGTTACCGCAAGGATACCCGCCATCATTAATACTGCTAATTTTTTCATAAATTCCTCGTTCCGTATCATTTCATGCCATGCTTATTCATGTACTTAAGCATTTCTATAAATATGTCGAATCGATTAGTTTCGTTGTATATTTCGTGTCTGTCTTTAGGATAAATGGTCACGTTGACATCCGTAAGTCCAAAGCTCCTGTATTTCTCAGCCGCTTTCTCAACACTTTTTCCAAAGCCGCCTACCGGGTCCTGTGCTCCAGACATAAGCCATATAGGCAATTCCTTCGGTATTTTGTTGATACGGTCTTTCTCATTCGCTCTGGTAAGAAGCTCTGCTATCGTATAATAGCCATTTACAGTAAATTCAGGTCCCCACAAAGGATCGCTTTTTTCTGACTCATAAACTTCTTTTCTTGTACAAAGCCACTGCTCTGCATCTGAATCTTTGTCATAACCACCCATTGCTATTTTGGTACAGAAATGACTTATATAATTCCATCCTTTCAACGCAGCCACGCACTTAAGCAAGAGACATCCGCATTTTATCTTGATACTATCAACGTCTCCTGTGCCCATTATGAAAGCAGCATCTATACCGCTTCCATACATCTGGATATAATTTCTCACAATAAACGAACCCATGCTGTGACCACAGATAAACACAGGCAGCTCAGGGTAATCTTCCTGCATCATCTTTTTCAGCCTGTGAACATCCCTGACCACTACAGTAGCCGGGTCCTGCTCCGTGAAAAATCCAAATTCGCCTGTAGCTTCCGCAGTTTTCCCGTGGCCGAGGTGATCACACCCCGCCACAAGAATATGCGATTCTGCAAAAAATTTGCACATCTCAGCATATCTTCCCATATGCTCACCTTTGCCGTGAACAATTATCAGGATAGCCTTGATATCTTTATCCGGTACAAATTTATCCGCATGGATCTTATGCTTCATATCACGAGAATCATAGAAAAACTCTTCGTGTTTATACATATCTGCCAATACCCCCGATTCCCCCAATATTTACTCAGCCTACTTCTGCACCGCCGTCAATGTCATGCTCAAGTCCAAGCAATGTAAACTGGCTGTCATCTTCATTATATGCTGAAAGGATCATTCCCTCAGAGATCATTCCTGCCATCTTTCTAGGCTTAAGGTTAAGAACAGCTACAACTCTCTTGCCGACAAGTTTTTCCGGTTCAGGATAAAACTTACGGATTCCTGAAAGGATCTGTCTCTCCTCATCGCCGAATTTAAGCTTGAAGCAAAGAAGCTTATCTGACTTTGGAACAAAGCTGCACTCAAGAACTTCACCTACTCTGAGATCGATCTTTGCGAAATCATCAATTGTGATCTCACCTTTTTCTGCAGGTGCTTCTTCTTTCTTAGCTGCTGCCTTTTCCTTAGCTGCTGCTTCCTTTGCAGCTGCCTTCTGAGCCTTTTCAAGCTCCTGAACTTCCTTCATGACATCTGCAGGCTTAAGGCGTGCAAAGAGTGTTTCAGGATCTTCAACTACCTTAGTTCCTGAAGCGAATGCTCCTGCCTTATCAAGATTCTCAAATTCAGGCTTCTTAGTATTAAGCTGAGCATAGATCTTTTCTGATGTCTCAGGAAGATATGCTTCGAGAAGTCCTGCTCCGATAGTGATGCAGTCGCAAAGGTTGTAGAGAACCTGTGAAAGTCTGTCCTTCTTCGCCTCATCCTTGGCAAGTACCCATGGCTCTGTCTCGTCGATGTACTTATTGCATCTCTTAAAGAGTGTAAAGATGTCTGTAAGAGCATCAGCAACATGGAGTGTCTCCATATCCTTTTCGACCTTAGCCTTTGTTCCAAGAACTACTGAGTAAAGGTCATCATCAACATCCTCTTTAGCGCCTGTATTATTGAGAGTACCGCCGAAATACTGGTTGCTCATTGAAATTGTACGCTTTACAAGGTTACCAAGTGTATTTGCAAGGTCTGAGTTGAATCTCTCAACAAGAAGATCCCATGAAATAACACCGTCTGTCTCGAATGGCATCTCATGAAGAACGAAATAACGTACTGCATCAACGCCAAACATGCGGGCAAGGTCATCTGCATATATAACATTTCCCTTTGACTTACTCATCTTTCCGCCTTCCTGAAGAAGCCATGGATGACCAAATACCTGCTTCGGAAGCGGTACATCGAGTGCCATAAGGAAGATAGGCCAGTAAATAGTATGGAAACGAACGATATCCTTACCGATAAGATGAAGGTCTGCAGGCCAGTACTTATCAAACATCTCTGAATTATTTCCATCGCAGTCATAGCCGATGCCTGTGATATAGTTTACGAGAGCATCGAGCCATACATATACTACATGCTTAGGGTCAAAATCTACAGGGATTCCCCATGTGAATGATGTTCTTGAAACACAGAGATCCTGAAGTCCCGGCTTGAGGAAGTTGTTGATCATCTCATTCTTTCTCTGCTCCGGCTGGATAAACTCAGGATGCTCCTCTATATACTTCATAAGACGATCAGCGTACTTGCTCATCTTGAAGAAATATGCTTCTTCGTGTGCAGGCTTTACCGGTCTGCCGCAGTCAGGGCACTTACCGTCTATAAGCTGTGACTTTGTCCAGAATGATTCACAAGGTGTACAGTACATGCCTTCGTATGCACCCTTATAAATATCGCCCTGATCATAGAGCTTCTTAAATATCTTCTTAACTTGAGCTTCGTGATCGTCATCTGTTGTGCGGATAAAACGATCATATGATGTATTCATAAGATCCCAAATCTTCTTAATCTCTGCAGATGTGTTATCTACGTACTGCTTAGGAGTGATTCCGGCTGCCTTAGCCTTCTCCTCGATCTTCATACCATGCTCATCTGTACCTGTCTGGAAGTGAACATCGTATCCCTGCTGTCTCTTGAAACGCGCAATAGCATCTGCGAGAACAATTTCATAAGTGTTGCCTATATGAGGCTTGCCTGATGCATAAGCAATTGCTGTTGTGATGTAATATGGTTTTTTAGCCATTTCAGTCTCCATTCTGCCGGCTAATGAGACCGGCTCCATTGCTATAATTTGCAATCTCCCTTAATTAATTGATCTATATTGGGAAATTACCTTATTCTTTAACGTATCACAGCCGGTTTGTACTGTCAAATGTTCGTATACATCATACTCTTAATCCCCGGTTACTGTTCACTCGCTTCTAGCTCGCTCACGTAGGTGAGGGATTTCTCCGAATGAGTTAAATTTAAATTTCTGCATTTTACTATTGCAATTTGCTAAAGCGTTGTATATTATATTTGAAAAACGCAGAGTAGATGGCAGAGCGTTAAGTGTTCGCTGAACAGGGAGTTGTCAGTGAAACGAAAAGAGTGTTTCTTGCGGTTCTGCTGTCGCATCCCGCTGCTGCATCGAAAAGGTACGTTCATGTATGTCTACCTCCGAAGTGCAGGAAAAGGAAAACTGCATAGAGGAGGTTTTATTATGTCAAAATTACGTAACACAAAAACCATTACCACTGCAGGAATGCTTGTCGCTATCGGCATTGTTTTAGGCTTTTTCAAAGTTCCTATAAATAATCTGATAGAGATACGCTTTGGAAATCTTCCTATCGCTGCGGCAGGTACTCTCATGGGGCCCGTTCCCGCTGCCATCGTCGGTGCTCTTACTGACATCGGCGGATTTCTTGTAAAGCCTACCGGTGCCTTTTTCCCTGGCTTTACACTTAGCGGCATCATCACAGGTATCATATTCGGTCTTCTGCTAAAGACCGATGATAGTTCAAACTTATCGATCGTAAGGATTTTCATCGCACAGTTGATAGTAACCGTATTCGTAAATGTCCTGCTCAATGGCTACTGGCTTTCTTTACTCTACGGAAAAGGATATGCAGCGATCCTTATCGCCCGCATCCCAAAAGAGCTTATAATGCTCCCTATCAACACTTTACTCATCACAGCAATAGCAAAGCCTGTACGCATGATCGGAAGAGCAGCATTCAATAACTAATCCAAGAAGGTTTAAAATGAATTACGAAGAAGCACTGAATTACATCGAATCAACACCCAAGTTTTCACCAAAAAAAGTTATTCCGGGCAAAGAGCCCTTTAACCTTGAGACGATCACCGAGCTTTTGCACAGGCTCGGCGATCCTCAGGATCACCTCAGATATGTCCATGTCGCCGGTACAAATGGAAAAGGCTCTACCGTCGCCTTTATAAGCAGTATCCTGATGGAGAGCGGCATGAAAGTCGGCATCTACACATCTCCATTTCTTATAAATTTCACAGAGCGTATCCGCATCGGAAAGGATGAGATCCCGCAGGATGACCTTGCGCGCCTCACCGACAAAGTGAAAGTTCATATAGAAGCAATGAAAGCAGAAGGACTAAATGCGCCTTCTGAATTTGAGATCGTATGTGCAGTTGCATTTTTATATTTTCTCGAAAATAACTGCGATATCGTCGTACTGGAAGTAGGGCTTGGCGGGCGCCTTGATGCCACAAATGTCATAAAACACCCGGAGCTTGCCGTCATTACTACTATCGCTCTCGACCATACTGAGATCCTTGGCGACACACTTGAAAAGATCGCTGCCGAAAAAGCAGGGATAATCAAAGAAAATACTCAGGTTCTTCTATATCCTCAGCCGGCGTCAGTCGAAGAAGTCTTCGCGAAGGTATGCCGCGAAAATAATTCTGTCCTCCACAAAGGCAAACTACCGTCAAAGCTTTTAAGCGCAGACATCACAGGGCAGAGTTTTGAATTAGAAGCGGATGGTTTACATAACTATAAAATCTCACTGCTTGGATCTTATCAGATAAATAACGCCGCAATGGCAGTTCAGGCAGCACGTATATTACAGCAAAACGGCTTCACTATAAGCGATGAGAATATTCGCACCGGACTTTTACGCGCAGAGTGGATGGGACGTTTCGAGCTGCTTCAGCAAGCTCCTGATGTGATAATAGACGGAAGCCATAATGAAGAAGGCGTCGGGGTACTTGTAGAAAGCCTGCACCAATATTTTAATGATAAGAAAATTTTATTTATCACAGGTGTACTCTCAGACAAGGCTTACGACAAAATGATGGCAGAGATAATCCCTCTTGCAAAATGCTTTTACACAGTTACACCGCCTTCTCCAAGAGCTTTAAGTGCAGAAGCACTCGCTTCATACCTGCTTGACAATGGTGCTCCTGCGGCGGTAGCATGTGACAAGCCGGAGGCAGCACTTATGCAGGCACTCTCTGATGCCTCTGAAGACGATGTCATATGTGCCTTTGGCTCACTTTATTACATTGGAGAAATAAGGAGTTTACTTAAGAAATGAATATAATACTTCACGAACCTGAAATACCGCAGAACACAGGAAATATAGGAAGGACATGTGTAAATGCCCATGCCTCTCTTCACCTTATAGAGCCTCTTGGCTTTATCTTAAGTGACAAAAATATCAAAAGAGCCGGAATGGACTACTGGGAAAGACTTGACGTTCACAGATATATGAATTTTGAAAAGTTTAAGGAAGAGCATCCTGATGCAAATATCTGGTATGCCACAACCAAGGCTCACCAGACTTATACTGATGTAAAGTTCGGTCCTGATGACTACATCATGTTTGGTAAGGAAAGCGCCGGAATCCCGGAAGAGCTTCTTGTTGATAACGAAGATCACTGCATAAGGATACCTATGTATAAAGGAGAGCGTTCATTAAACCTCTGCAACTCAGTCGCAATTGTTTTATATGAAGCTCTCCGTCAGAATGGCTTCCCTGAGCTTGAGCAGGCCGGTGAGCTCCACCACGAGCACTGGAAGCACTGATCATTTAGTGTTCATTTGCTTTTATCTGAGTTAAAGCATCTTTGCAATCTCGATAAGAGCATCTGAGCACTTTTCCATTTCCTGAACACTTGCATACTCATAACGGCCATGATAATTATAACCGCCTGTGCAGAGGTTAGGACATGGAAGTCCTCTAAGTGTGAGCATCGCACCGTCCGTACCACCACGGATAGGCTCTGAAACTGCATTTACTCCAAGTTTCTCAAATGCCTTCTTTGCATTTTCGATAAGTTCCATATGATCTTTCATGATAGTGACCATGTTGTAGTACTGGTCTCTTATCTCAACTTCAAAGCTACCCTCTCCTTCTCTCATATTCAGGAAAGCAGCGATCTTTTCGATCATTTCCTTACGCTTTTCAAAAATATCTCTGTCATGGTCTCTGATGATATAAGAAAGCTCAGCACTTTCAACATCACCCTTCATTGACTCAAGGAAGTAGAAACCTTCATAGCCTTCAGTATACTCAGGCTTTTCATTAGAAGGGAGCATTGCATTAAATTCCATTGCCATTTCAAGAGCATTCTTCATAATTCCCTTTGCGCTGCCAGGATGTACGCTCTTACCATGAACATGTACCTTTGCTGCTGCAGCATTGAAGTTCTCATACTCGATAACTCCAAGCTTTCCGCCGTCTACAGTATAAGCCTCAGGTGCACCGAATCTCTCAATATCAAAGTATTCTGTACCTGCACCGATTTCTTCGTCCGGTGTGAATGCGATCCTGATCTCTCTATGCTTGATTTCAGGATGTGTAAGGAAATACTCAGCCATCTGCATGATCTCAGCCACTCCGGCTTTATCATCTGCGCCAAGAAGAGTTGTGCCATCTGTTGCGATGATGTCTTCACCGAAATGGTTGAGAAGCTCAGGATACTCTTCTGTCTTCAAAAGGCTGTCATTTCCATCAAAGTTTTCGATGATTCTTGGCTTTACATTCGCACCGCTTACAGCCGGTGATGTATCCATATGTGCGATAAATCCGATCGCAGGCTTTTCACCCGGGATGCATGCATAGATGTAGCAATGCTCCTCATCATAAACGATCTCAGATGCGCCCATTTCCTCCAGCTCAGCCTTAAGAACTTTTGCAAGGTCGTGCTGCTTCATTGTTGATGGTGATGTTGTGCTTTCTTCACTTGATTGCGTATCAATTTTCACATATTTGAAAAACCTATCAATCAATTTCTGATTCTTGATCATATTTTATATACCTCCAAAAAAAAATTCTTCTAAAGTATAACACATTTCTAATAGACAATTGTATTCATTCGGGGGTATACTAGGCTTGTTGTTCAAAACTTAATACATGATTTTTTGTTCCTGTAAGGAGGAGACAAGACCCATGAAAGAATTCAAGCCCGTTAAAGAAGGTAAAGTCCGTGAGATTTATGATAACGGTGATTCACTGATTATGGTTGCAACAGACCGTATTTCTGCATTCGACGTTATCCTCAAGAACAAGGTTACCAACAAAGGTAAAGTCCTTACCCAGATGTCACGTTTCTGGTTTGATCTCACAAACGATATCCTTCCTAATCACATGCTCAGTACAGACGTAAAGGATATGCCGGAATTTTTCCAGAATGATAATTTCTCAGGAAGAAGCATGCTTTGCAAGAAGCTCACAATGCTCCCTGTTGAATGTATCGTCCGCGGTTATATCACAGGAAGCGGCTGGGCAAGCTATCAGGAAAACGGTACTGTATGCGGTATCAAGCTTCCGGAAGGCTTAAAGGAATGTGATAAGCTCCCTGAGCCTATCTACACACCTAGTACAAAGGCTGAGATCGGTGATCACGATGAAAACATCGACTTCGAGAAGAGCATCACAGTTCTCGAAAAAGAATTCCCGGGTCACGGCGAAGAGTATGCAAAGGCACTGCGCGACAACACTATCGCACTTTACAAGAAATGTGCCGACTACGCTCTTAAGCGTGGTATCATCATCGCAGATACAAAGTTCGAATTTGGTCTTGATGAGAACGGAAACGTGGTTCTCGGTGATGAAATGCTTACACCTGATTCAAGCCGTTTCTGGCCGGTTGAAGGTTATGAGAGCGGACATTCACAGCCATCATTTGATAAGCAGTTTGTTCGTGACTGGCTCAAAGCCAATCCGGAAAGTGACTACAACCTCCCTCAGGACGTCATTGATAAAACTATCGACAAGTACCTTGAGGCATATAAACTCCTTACAGGCAGCGATCTTTGCTGATTTTTATGCAGTCATTTCTGAACCTTTTATAAAATTTACGTAAATATTTTTTCAGGCTCTATTTTTAAGTATCTACATATCTGTATCTGCTTGAAAAAAATGCTGATTTATATTAAAATAGCCTGAGACTGACAAATATTTGTCAGAAAAAAAGTTGTTGTATGTTTATTTTATAGGAGGAAATCAAAATGGCTCACGTAATTAGTGATGATTGTGTATCTTGTGGTGCATGCGCTTCTACATGTCCTGTAGGCGCTATTTCTGAAGGTGATGGAAAGTACGTTGTTGACGCTGGTACTTGCATCGATTGCGGTGCTTGCGAAGGCGGATGTCCAACAGGCGCTATTGCAGCAGAATAATTTATAAAATGGCTCAAAAAAGCTGTGAAAGATTTCTCTTTCACAGCTTTTTATTTTGCCTTTATTAAGTTCTACTTTAGTTGTACTTCTTCATTGAAACATCGATCAAAAGCTGGCAAAGGTGAGGGAAATCAATTCCTACTGCTGCAGCTTCCTGCGGAACAAGGCTTGTAGGAGTCATTCCCGGAAGTGTATTCGCCTCAAGGCAGTATGCATTTCCATTCTCATCCATCATGAAGTCCATTCTTGCATAGCTTTCCATTCCAAGTGCCTTATAAACATTAACGGCTGTTTCCTGGATATTTGCTGTAGCCTCTGCAGAAATCTCTGCCGGGCATGTTTCAACAGTACTTCCTGCCTGATACTTATTCTTATAATCATAGAATCCCTCTTTAGGAGCAATTTCTACGACAGGATATGCCTTACCGTCGATAACAGCGCATGTGAATTCTCTTCCCTTGATATATCTTTCTATAAGAACCTCATTTCCATACTTATATGCCTGAATAAGATTCTTTCTGTATTCCTCTTCTGTCTTAGGGATGTATACACCAACTGATGAACCACCTGCACCTGTCTTGATAACACATGGAAGTCCGAACGGAGATGGCTTCTCTTCATCACCTTTTTCTGCAACCTTCCACTCAGGTGTAGGGATATTCTTCGCATCAAGCAGTACCTTTGTGAAGAACTTATCCATTGCTAATGCAGAGCTCATATAGCCTGTGCCGGTATACTTTACTCCGAAAAGGTCAAGCGCTGCCTGAACCTTGCCATTCTCACCATCACCGCCATGAAGCGCAAGAAATGCGATATCTGCAGCCTGACATATCTCGATAACGTGTGGTCCGAAGTAGCTGTTTGAATTACCCGGGCGCTGTGCCTTGATAGCCTCGATATCAGGGTCTGTCTCCGTTATTGCTTTAATATCCGCAGCCCAGTTTCTGTCAACTGTAAATAATGCATTTACATCATTAGCATCTACTCCGTTGTAGCCGTAAAAAACATCGATGAGGATAACATCGTGTCCAAGCTGTTTAAGAGCATTATATACCTTAGAACCAGATACGAAAGATACGTCTCTCTCTGTTGAAGTTCCTCCTGCAAGTACGACAATCTTCATAATTACTTATTTCCTTTCAAAGCCGATATGTTACTAATAAACCTGCTTTTGTATAATACCGCAAAAATCAGCAATATCAATACTGCAGCAGAAATTGCGGTGGACAACAGCTGGAGAGTTGTTCCCTTATAAAACACTCTGATTTCTCCGGCTCCCTGCGTATAAACTCTGACACGCCCATTTTCTCCATCGCCGCTGACCTTAAGCTCTCTTCCTTCTGAATCCTCTGCGGCATAGCCTTTATAATACACAAAAGGAACATCCAGATATTTGCTTCTCTCATCAGCTGTGACTCTAAGCTCATTTTTCTCTCTTGTAACTGAAATCTCAGAACCATTGTCAGTATACGCCACACCCGCGTCTTTAACAAGCTTATTTCTTTCCGCATTTACCGGAAGCCACTCACCACCAATAACTTCTGCCGTATATGGTGCATAGCTAAAGTAGTCACCGGAATATGAATAATATCCCTGATCGTTGCTCTCGAAATTTCCTATAGCTGATACAGTCATGACCAGAACCACCGCCATCACAGCCATCTCACCCGGAATACTGCGGCTTCTCACATATTCATAGATATAGATACCACCTGCCACAGCCAGAAGTGCTGACGCAGCGATGAAAAGTCTCCATGGGAACTGGATAAACCCTAAGAAACGCGCAAGCCTTCCCCATGGGAAAAAACCGGTAGTGCATAATGCAAAAAGGATTCCCATCACGGTACACATATCTGCAAATTTAATGATATTCTTTTTACTTTTAATAAACACTCTTGGCAAGACCGCTGCGAACACAGCCCAGCCTGCATTGTTATATGCATTGCCGAAAACATCCTTCAGAAGAAGTTTTTCATAGTTAAGGTCAAAAGAGTCCTGAGTGTATTTAAGAACCTGTGAATTCATCTGTTCTATCATCGGAAGCCAATAATAAGCTGTGATAAGCAGCACTATAACTGCTGTTGCAATGAGTTTCAGGATTATAGACGGCTTAGCCATGATCTTTTTAATGCTGAAGAGCACCGCGAGCACACACAGTCCAACGCAAAAGACAGTCGTAAGAGTGTGGCAAAGTACAACTCCCGTCATTCCTATCCCCAGAATCCACGGCTTCTCACAGTCCTTAAACATAAAGTCCCATATTCCATATATCACAAGTGGTATAAAGATCATTGCAGTATATTCGCCTACAGCACTTCTTGTGTATATATCTTCAATATGGTACTGACAAAGCGTAAATATCACCGCCGTGATAAGCGCACTCTGACGATTGAGCGTGATCATCTTTGTGCAGAAATATGCGCTCAAAAAGCCAAGCACGATAGTAACTGCTACAAAAATATGGTATGAAAGATTTATACCTACACCTGCAGCCCTCAACATCGCCGGGATATACGTCAGTGTATCCGGGTAAAACATAGAGCTGGCATAACCTTCTCCACCGAAAAAAAGTACATTAACACGCAGAAAAGGGAGTCCTTCACGGATTCCCTCTGCCAATGCTTCAATACGGAGGAGATGGTAAATAACATCATGACCATTTATACAATTTACAGTAAAAAGCGGCAGACATGCTATAAGCATAGTTATCAGAAAAACCTGCCAAAATCCATCTTTACCTGCAAATATTTTTCCGTATTTCTTTAAGTTCATAAGTTTTATCGTTCCTTATCTTTTTTGCTTTTTGCCAGAGTAAAGATAAACTCTGTACCGACACCTTCTGTAGAGATCACATTGATGTTCTCATTATGTGCCTGAATGATCTCTTTTACGATAGACAGACCAAGACCTGTTCCCTTTTTATCCTTTCCTCTTGAAAGATCGGATTTATAGAAACGGTCAAACACCTTGTGTATCGACTCCTTCGGGATTCCTATTCCGGAGTCCTTCACGGAAACAAAGACCTTTTCATTCTTGATAGTCGTCTCTATCTTTATGACTGAGTTATTATAAGAGAATTTTATGGCATTGTCCAAAAGGTTATATAAAACCTGCTGGATCTTACTCATATCTGCATGAACTATCAGCGTAGACCCTGTAAGTACAAGCTCTATCGATATTTTCTTTTCCTTGCATATACCGCCAAAAGTCTCTGCTGTCCTCTTGATTATCCCATTGATATCAAAGTCGGCAACTTCTAAAACCATTCCCTTTTTATCAAAAGTATTCAGCTCCAGAAGTCCATTCGTCAGCTTGGTAAGACGCTGCGTCTCATTTACTACTATCGTGAGATATTTTTCATACATCTCAGGCGGGATAGTTCCATCTATCATCGCTTCCAGATATCCTCTTATCGAAGTCAGCGGAGACCTGAAATCATGCGAAACATTCGCGATAAATTTCTTTTGATTGTCCTCTGACTGCGCTATCTGGTGTGCCATATAGTTCAAAGTCGCCGTAAGATAACTCATTTCATCATGCGCACCGGACTCCTTGACGTGATAGGTAAGATTTCCTGCCGCATACTCTTCTGCCGCCTTGGTGACTCTGTTCAGCGGGAGATACACCGCAAAAGTAAATACGCCAATGATTATAAGCGACAGCAGCAATATTATTCCCAAAGCTATATACGTGATATTAAGTATCTCATTCCTCGATGCAACGATGCTGCTGAGCGGCTGATGGATCACCACATATCCTATAACTTTGAAATTAGAAGTGATGGGTGAAAACACAGAGAGCATATCCACATCGAACGCATCATAGAAATTTCCTGTCATGTAATACGTTCCCGATGCTGACGGATCAAACTCACTGTATATCCTATCTTCATCACCTTCTTTGGCTCTGGAGTCAAACAACACCTTCGATGAATTGTTTATCACCCAGATATCGGCGGAAATATAGGTATCTATAGCCTTTAACTGAGATTCTGCTGCAGAAGCACCATCCTCATCATTAGAATATATCCGCAGCGCATAATTTGAAGCTACAAGCTGAGCCTCTCTGTAAAGCGACGCCGCCTGAACCCTTGTCAGATGCTTAAGTATCATCTGACTTGTAAACGTAGCGATAGTTATGAAAGCTAAAATGCCAAAAAGTATATATCCGCCAAGAAATTTGAGATAAAGTGTACGTCTCATTTTCATGGCTATTCCCTTATTTCTTCCTCAATTCCGTAATAAACTCATTTATGCGCTCCAGCGCGATCTTAAGATTTTCGATCGAATACGCATAGGAAATACGCACAAATCCCTCTCCACTGTCTCCAAAGGCTGTTCCCGGAACAACTGCTACTTTCTGTTCTTCAAGGAGCCTTGTACAAAATTCATCACTAGTCATTCCAAACTCGCGGATATCCGGAAATACATAAAATGCGCCGAATGGCTCAAAACATGGCAGTCCCATCTTCTTAAACTCATTCATCAGGAAACGGCGGCGCTGATCGTACGCTTCACGCATCTCCACCACATCCTTTTCTCCATGTTTAAGAGCCTCAACTGCTGCATACTGGCTCGTGGTAGGCGCACACATTATGCAAAACTGATGAAGCTTTGTCATCTGCTGGATTATCTCAGCCGGACCGCAGCAATATCCCAGTCTCCAACCTGTCATCGCAAAAGCCTTTGAAAAGCCGTTTATAAGTATAGTTCTCTCTCTCATTCCAGGCAGAGAAGCTATGCTTACATGCTCTTCTTTATATGTAAGCTCAGAATAAATCTCATCACTTACCACATAAATATCATGCTTTTCAATAACCTCAGCTATTGCTTCAAGGTCAGAGCGCTCCATGATAGAGCCTGTCGGGTTATTCGGAAACGGCAGGACAAGCAGCTTTGTTCTAGGCGTTATCGCAGCTTCGAGCTCTTCTGCCGTAAGACGGAATTCATTCTCCGGCTTTAAGTCTATAATTACCGGAACAGCCCCCGCCATGATGGCACACGGCTCATAAGAGACGTAGCTCGGCTGCGGGATTATAACTTCCTCACCCGGATTGCACATAGCCCTGCATGCAAGGTCGATAGCTTCAGAGCCGCCTACTGTTATAAGTACTTCTCTCTTTGCTTCATATCTAGGAAGACCTCTGCGTTCAAGATACTTTGATATCTCTTCTCTTAACGGCATAAGTCCTGCATTAGAAGTATAAAATGTACGTCCCTTTTCAAGGGAATAAATACCCTCGTCTCGAATATGCCAAGGAGTATCGAAATCCGGCTCACCAACACCAAGCGAAATAGCATCCTTCATTTCAGCAACGATGTCAAAAAACTTCCGGATTCCCGAGGGTTTGAGTTCACTGACTCTGTCTGCAATAGGATTTTTCATGGTGTGATAAGCTGCCTTTCATCAGAATATTTTTTTGCGAGTACCGTTCCGTGGTCTTTATAACGACGGAGAATAAAGTGAGTTGCACAGGAAAGGATAGACTCCTGCGCTGAAAGCTTATCTGTTACAAATGTAGCGATTTCTTTTAATGTGCTGCCCTCAAGGGTAACAAGTAGGTCGAAGCCTCCTGAGATAAGATACACTGAATTAACTTCCGGATATTTATATATCCTCTCCGCAATCGTATCAAATCCCTGGCCGCGCTGCGGTGTGCATCTAACCTCGATCAAAGCAGTAACTGTCTGAGAATCTGTCTTATCCCAGTCAATAAGTGTCAGATATCCGCAAATGATACCTTCCTTCTCCATGTCACTCATTTCGTTGGCGATCTCTGCTTCATCTGTTCCGAGGCGAACTGCAAGCTCATGAATATCAACTCTCGCTTCGTGCTCCATCGCCTTCAGAATCTTCATACGCATTTCTTCTTTTGTCATGTGTATCCTCACTTTTCTGTGGACTTATACCACTTTATATAGTTCATCCGTTTCCGGAGGAGTTAAAAATCTGCGTTCATCATTATTGAGCAATACTCTGTCATTGCCTTCATTAGCTTTTCCAACTACTGCAGCGTTGATTCCATTCTTCTCAAGCTCTCTTACCAGACCGTATCCGTCCTCTGCGGCTATAAGCAATGAGCCGCTTGAGATCAGCTTATATGGGTTAATATCAAAATGATTGCATATTTCGATCGTTTCCTGCTTTACCGGTATCGACTTAAGTTCAATCTCCATACCGATCTCCGATGCCTCTGCCATATCCCAAAGTGCCCCAAATATACCACTTTCCGTTACATCATGCATCGCATGAACACCATGCTTCACTGCGATCTGTGCGTCCTTTACAACTGAGAGGAATTGATCGAACTGCTCTGCAGCTTCTACAAAATCCGGAGCAAATCTTCCAAGAAGTGCTTCGCGCTTCTCTTTTGCAATGATATATGTTCCTTCCAGCCCTATCCACTTCGTTACAACGATATCATCACCAGGTCTTGCTCCGGAAGTCTTTACCAACTCAGCTTTTTTCACCTTACCTATCCCGGTTACTGTAATGACGGGCTGGTTCACCGCTCGTGTGACCTCTGTATGACCTCCCATTATCTGAATATTTAATTCAGCGCATTTATGAGAGATCTGTCCCATCATTTCCTGCAGGTCATGTTCCTTCATACAAGGTGGTAATAAACATGAAAGCAGAACCCCTACGGGCTCTGCTCCTGCTGATGCTATATCATTCATTGTAACGGTAATGGAAAGTGTGCCAATATTATCAGAAGCCATAGTTATAGGGTCTGTTGAAAATACAAACACTTCACCCTGCTCAAGTTCGGCAGCAGCGCAGTCTTCTCCTACAGAAGCTCCCACAAGTACCTCTTCTCTTCTCGTTTTTATCTGCTTAAGTACAGATCTCTTGAGTATACTTTCACTAACCTTTCCAACCTTCATAAAATTCTCCTATTTACTGTTGCGTGGCCTCATCGCTCATCGCGGCTGCCGCCTGTGCCTGCGCTGCTGCCGCCGCGGCCGCTGCCGCCTGCTGCTGTGCTGCTGCATCTGCTGCCGCCTGTTGCTGCTGCGCCTGTGCCTGTGCAAGTGCGCCTGCTCCTCCATCAAGTTTGACAGAAGCCGCCACAGCCTTCGCATATTCCCCGGACTGTGTCGAGATCGCCTGTGCTATCGCAGCCGATGTCACTGCATTATTGGTTGCCGTTCCAAGAGTTATAGTCCTCTGTACAGCCTTATATGTACTCTTATTTACACGATTTCTTGATACTTCTACGCCATTTTCCTTGATTATCTTCCAATACTCAGATGTATAGCCTGTATGAGCTGCCTGAGTATGAACATAACCTGCCGGTTGACTTGAATCACCTATAACCTTATCACCTACAGGCTCTGTTGTCGAAATATCTACACTTTCAAACTCAATCGTACGGTTTGAAGGTCTCTCATCTATACCATATATAGTGAAAGTGATGTCTCTTCCTTCAGTCTTACCTGCAATATAGATAGGATTATCAAGATTATTAGTAAACTTAAAGTCCTTTGATGTTCCGGCGATCGCCGCATCTGCTGAGTGCGGAACGTAGTTAACGACCATTGAATGATTAGATCTCTGATCTACCTGAAGCTCCGCTCTGAGCACTGCCTGATAAAGTGTTGTCGAAACCTGACAGATACCTCCGCCAAGTGACTCAACTACAAGACCATTCAAATATGAGCCAGCAAGCGCGTATCCATTTTCTTCCGTAAATGGACTTACTGTTTCGTAAACTGAGAACTGCTCACCCGGATAAACGATAGTTCCGTTAATATGAGCGCATCCTGTTGCAACATTCTTGGCTCTGTCGTTTGATGATGACTTATAGTTAGTAGTGTATGTTCCAAGAACATCTGTCATCTTTCTAAGTGTATCAGCATCGCCCTTCGGCTTTACTGTATTTACCGCAAGAGCAATGCTTGCGTTTTCTCCATTAAAACTGTTTTTGAAAAAGTCGCTTATTGCTGATGAAGACGCTTCAATATCAAGCTCCTCACCGTCACTTCCATCAATGATGTCGAAACTTCCTGTGCTGTTTGGGCTGATAGTTGCATTTACTGCCTTTTTATCATAAACTGCACAGTTCTCAGAAAGTGCGTTTTTCACCTTAGCTGCATCTACTGCATACTCGATATTAAATATCTTATTCTGCTTTTTAAGGTCTGTAAGTTCCTTAAATCTCTTTATGAGATTTCCTCCCTGCGCTACTCTTACAGCCTCGCCGGCGATTTCGGTATTCGCCCATGTAAGTCCGAGATCTCCCGCCTTTACGGTTGCAGAATTATTAGAATCATAGTTTAATGTAACCTCTGCATTTTTCTGACCTTCAACATAGTCTGAGATTGCCTGAGATACTTCTGATTCTGTCATTCCTGAAAGATCGATGCTTCCGGCGTACACACCCTCATGTACGGTAGCTTCCTTTGCAAAAGCTGTCGCTGACAGCACGATGCAAAACAGTGCTGTAAAAAGCGCTGTTTCAAATAATTTTTTCATAATATCTGCCTCTTATAACCTCTAAAACCTTAAAACTTTTCTCTGTTTCAGCTATAATATAACTAAAGATTTAATGACCAGGTATAAATGCAAGTACCATGGCAATTATCAGAAAAATAATTATCGCTGAAGAAATTACTTTTCTGTTTTTCTTTGTAAAAAAGCGAAAAAACATTTGTCCTCCTTTTCACTTTAAAACGTGTTTTTATATGAACACAATTATCCATCATTGAGAGAATATTATAGATGAAATTTTATGCATTGACAAGTATACTGCTCTTAGGCTTCGTCATAAACAGAGCTATACGACTGACCAACAAACACGAAAATGATATCATGCAGGAATTCCTTGACAGAGAGGATGAAGCCAATAATACCCCTCTTAAATCCACCGAGGATCTTCACTTCATAACCATAGGGGATTCTCTGCCCATCGACATTCCTCTGCAGAACCCGGCAGCATCGTCTATCCAGAAAACTCTCTCCTCACTTAAACAGCGTGAGATTCTCAACCTGACTGATTTTTCCAATACAGACATCAAGATTGCATATGGTACTGCTAACATGGAGAGGCTCGGCAGTGCTGACGCAAATTATCTCGTTATGCAGCGCTCACTTAAAACGCTCTCTGCACTCTACGAGAAAGAAGGCTATATCACCGAAGCAATAGCTCTTCGCGAATTTGAGATCGCCACCGGCGGCAGCGATATGCAGGCATTTATGTACTTAAAGGAATATTATCTTAAACAAAATGACATTAATTCCATGGAAAAGCTTCTTAATTCCGCAGAACAAAGCACCGACAACAGGGTATATACCTATGCCGATGAGATACGCAGCAGTTTAGAACTAATGGAAATAATGAATGGAGCGTCCAATGAATGATCGTGAGAAACAAATATTAAAAAGACTTGGGGAAAAGTACGGTGTCGAGCCGGAAGTCACTCTTGATTACGAAGAGCCTTATCAGCTGCTTATAGCAACTGTTCTTTCCGCTCAATGCACCGATGCCCGTGTCAATGTAGTCACGAAGGAGCTTTTCAAGAAATATCCTACTCTTCACTCCTTCGCATGTGCAGACCTTTCAGAGCTTGAGGCGGATATCAAACCGTGTGGTTTTTATCATATGAAAGCTTTGCATATCATTGACTGCATGAAAACACTTGAACTTGAGTACAACGGTCAAGTGCCTTCAGACATAAAAGAATTGACCTCACTTCCCGGAGTAGGGCGGAAAACCGCTAACGTTATCCGCACCCACGTTTTCCATGAGCCGTCCATAGTTGTAGACACTCATGTAAAACGCATTTCCGGGAAGCTCGGTCTTACGGATCAGAGCGATCCTGTTAAGATTGAGTTCGATCTGATGAAGAAGCTTCCAAAGAAATATTGGTCGCCTCTCAATCTTCAGCTTATATATCTCGGACGCACTATCTGTACAGCGCGCTCACCAAAATGCACTCAATGCTTTCTCTCAGATCTTTGTCCATACTACATTAAGAATAGTGTGCAACAAAGAAAACCTTGATTGATCTGGCTGTTATCTTTATATCACCGTGAACTGCACCTCTTCCCTTTATGATAGGGTTGTCTTCTGCAGTATCTATCGCACAGAACCACTCCATACTTGAACGCGGCGGCAGCTCAGGAAGCCTGAATGTGATGTCTTCCCAATATGTATTCATCGCGATATATACTATGTCGTCGCCGTTCCTGTTTGGCTTCTTTCCGGCAAACATTACTCCCACATAGTGGTCATCGCCATTGAAATGGCTGTTCCAAGGGTTCGTTCCGTGTGCAGACATTTCAGGGAAGCCTATAGCACTTGGTCCGCAATGTTTTCTCAATATGATATGTTTTTTGCGAAAATGAATAAGATATTTTACAAAGTCATGCAGACTTGCATTTGCTCTGAGGTCTTTCCATCTAAGCCATGAAATATAGTTATCCTGACAATAGGCATTATTATTTCCGCCCTGAGAATTTCCAAATTCATCTCCCATAAAGAACATAGGCGTACCACGGCTCATAAGAAGTGCTGTAAAGGCATTTCTTATCATCTTTTTTCTCGTATATCTTACTTCTGCGTCGAGTGTCTCACCTTCAAAGCCGCAGTTCCAGCTCAGATTATTGTCCGCACCGTCAGTATTTCCCCAGTTATTATCTTCATTATGCTTTTCGTTATAAGTATAGAGATCATGCATAGTGAAGCCATCATGGCAGGTAAGGAAATTTATACTTGCGTTATATCCTCTATACTCCGGCGGATAAATATCCTGTGAGCCCATCACTCTCAGGGCAGCCGCTTCAGCCTTACCATTATCGCCTTTAAGGAACGAACGCATATCATCTCTATATCTTCCATTCCACTCTGACCATCTGCTCCACGAAGGGAACGAACCTACCTGATAAAGTCCGCCGGCATCCCATGCCTCGGCAATCAGTTTAGTTTCACCAAGTATCGGGTCAAACGCCAGCTGACGAAGAAGCGGAGGATTATCCATAGGACTTCCGTCATCATTTCTTCCAAGAATAGTTGCAAGATCGAAACGGAATCCGTCTATATGATATGAAGTTACCCAATATCTTAAGCAGTCAACTATCATCTGCTGTACGATAGGATGGTTGCAGTTAAGCGTGTTTCCGCATCCGCTGAAATTGTAATAATATCCTTCCGGCGTCAGCATGTAATAAATATTATTATCAAGTCCCTTGAAGCAGAAGAACGGACCGTTTTCATTTCCCTCTGCTGTATGGTTAAATACAACGTCAAGTATGACTTCCATTCCATTTTCATGGAAAAGACGGATCATGTTCTTAAGCTCAGTACCTTCCTGATGCTCCTCTTTAACAGATGTGTAAGCTGTATTTGGTGCAAAAAAGCCTACTGTGTTATAGCCCCAATAGTCCATGAGTTCACGTCCAAGGTAATCTCTTCTGCCAAGAGCCTCATCAAATTCAAAGATAGGCATAAGCTCTATCGCAGTGATTCCAAGGTCTTTAAGATACGGCAGTTTCTCAAGCACTCCCGCAAATGTTCCATTATGGATAACTCCCGAAAATGGGTCTTTTGTGAAACCACGCACATGAAGCTCGTATATTATCAGGTCTTCCATATCAAGCTTCGGCTGTTCAGAATTTCCCCAGTCAAAGTTGTTCTGTACAACTCTTGCCTTATAAATACCGTTCTGGCGCGCTCCCCATACACTCTGTCCGGTTATGGCTCTTGCATACGGGTCAAGTATTACCTTCGTCTTATCAAAGACAAGCCCTTTCTCCGGCTCATAAGGCCCATCAAGACGATATCCATACTCAAAGTCTTCTATATCAATTCCAAACACTATCATCGACCACACATTTCCAATCTTATAATTCGACGGAAATTTCAAGGCCGCAAAGGGTTTTTCTTCATTTCTGTGAAAAAACAATAGTTCACAAGCCGTTGCTCTATTTGAATGAATAGTAAAATTAACGCCAACAGGGATCGCTGTTGCACCATTGATCTCATAAAAACCGGGACGCACGTCATAACCACTGATGTGATCCAACGGTTTCATGTGTATCCTGTTTTCGTTTAAAGCTCCGGTCTTAGCGGCATGCGCCATATCTGAAACCATGTACTTTTCTTCTGACATAATATCCCCTTCCTGCCTCTAAGCAACCTTCTCTCGATATAAATATATATCGGAAATATACTCACTCATGTTTATATACTCTCAGGGGTTGCTTTTTTATACATATAAGAGTATTGTACTAATATTAATACAATTAAGTTACATAATTCAACGAGGTCATATGATATTAGATAAGATAGCATCCAACAAATACATAACGATACAGTGTCATGACAATCCAGACGCTGATACTATCGCAGCCGGATACGGTCTATATCTCTATTTTTCCTCACTTGGCGGACACCATGTAGACCTTATCTACTCCGGGCGCGAAAAAATAAATAAAATGAACCTCAATCTTATGATTGACAGATTAGATATCCCACTCCGTTACGTCGACGAAATGCACTATGAATCCGTCGGAATACTGGTAACTGTAGACAGTCAATACGGAAGCGGAAACATAACCAAACTTCGCTCCAATAAAATAGCGGTGATCGACCATCATCAGCCGGGTCCTCTGCCCGATGATTGTCTGCGTGATATACGTCCTACTTATGGCAGCTGCAGCACTGTTGTCTGGAAGCTGCTGCGCGATAAAGAGTTTCCGATCGATCACTTTCCTTTCCTGGAAACTGCACTTTATTATGGCCTTTATAATGACACGACCTCATTCTATGAGCTCTATCAGCCGGAAGACCGTGAAATGCATGATTCACTGAACCCCGACATAGACCTGATACGTGTAATGAATAATTCAAACCTGACAGCTCATGACCTGGAGCTTGCAGGTCTTGCTCTCACACGTGCAGTTGTCAATGTAAAAAAACACTTTGCAGTCCTCAGAGCCGACCACTGCGATACCAACATACTTGGCATGATAAGCGACTTTGCTCTTCAGGTAGACTGCATCTATACATGTATAGTATATTCTGAGCGCTCTGACGTCATAAAATTCTCTGTCAGAAGCTGCGTCAAAGAAATACATGCAAACGAATTAGCTGCTTTTGTATCCCATGGCATAGGCAACGGCGGCGGCCATCTGGATAAAGCAGGCGGAACGATTAAAAACCCTCTGGAATGTGAAGAATATCAAGATCAATGCCTTGTAAACTTCTTCTCAAAGAAGATCAAAGAATACTTAGGTTTACATAATATTTAATCTTCTTCTCCTTCTTCATCATCTTCGGTTTTGACCTCTCTTTTTATCAGATCTGCGAATGAATAGGTTTCATCGCCATCTGCAGAAAGCGTCAATGTATAATGCTTCGTGCGGTACCCATCTTCTTTAAGCGTGATAACATGGGTTCCTGACACTTTATCAAAACTGCAGGGAGCTACACCTTTGTAGAAGCCGTCAAAGTAGACCTCTGCACCACTTGGTCCGTCTATATAAAGCGTTGGAGATGAGGAAACTTTTTTTGTTTCTTCATCCATATTCTCCGTCTGGTCATCTTTCTTAGTTGAAGACTTGAAGCTTTGCGGAAGTTTATCCGCATCAACTTTTTCAGATTTCTTAGTTACCTTCGAAGTATTTTCAGAAACCGAAGCTGCCTCCAGCGTAATATTTATATATGCCATCGGCTCTCCGACACTTATGACTCTGTGCACTGATCTATATCCCACAGCTTGAATATCCATCGTATGGACACCATATTCAAGCTCTACAGCGCCGGAGATCTCAGCCTCATTTCCATCGATCATAACAGCAGGGCTTGCCTGTGCCGGCTCAAAAGTAAAGAGGATTTTACCTGTTTTAAGCAGTTCACCTTTAAGATCACTCACATCAACCACCGTTTCTTTCCCGCGTGACACTTGCAGGCTCTTACTTCCTCCAAATCTGTTGTACGAGATCATCATAGTATATGATCCCTCCGGGACTTCAAGTATCATTTCATCTGTGATCTGCGTGATGATATCGCCAAGCTCTATCCACCCGCCCTTAAAAGATTCCTGACCGGTAATGCGCACATAGCCTGTTCCGCTTAGCCTGTTTATGGAGTACACATCATGCCCATAGCCAATGACAGTTAATGCATCACCATCGTCTATATCTCGATATCTGATGCGCTCACCATCTGAAACAAGCAGAGTATCCTCGCTTATCTTGTAATTCACTCCCTGATACGTAAAAACACCCCTGTTTACATTTATCTCGTAATCAGTGATATTTTCCAATGCGAAAGTACCCATCTTTAAGCTCATTTTTCTGATAATTTTAGAATGAACCGACACTATCAGGTCAACCGCATCACCAGCTTTGAACTGTCCCGGAACTTTCACTTCTCCATATGAATCCGCAAATTCAGTCAAACCATCGTAAGAGAGTGAATATTCGCCTCCATTTTCAATTGAAACAAATCTTATTGAGAAATTTTTTTCATCAACAGCAAGAACTACTGCCGTTCCTTCTGCTCTGAGATCGTTAACTGAAACAGCCTTGTCAACTTCTGTCGGCTCTGTTTCTGAATAAGCCTGAGCAGCCTGAAGATCAGTCTGTTTACCTGCTGTACAGCCGACCATAGCCAGCATACACAGCAAACAGACTGTTAAAAACAATATTAATCTAACCCCTTTAGAACTTTTTCCATTAGAATTTCTTTCGTATTGCATGACGGATCCTCCAGTACATCATCCAACAAACGCTTAAGAGTTTCGCCAAGTTCTTTACCCGGCTTCATCCCTGCTGCGATAAGGTCCCCTCCATTTATCGCAAGCGTTTTCAAAGAAACACATTCCTTCCGTTCTATAATACCACGATAGATCTCTTCAAGACAATCTTCACGCTTGAGCTTTTCTTCACGCTGAAAATCGCTCTGCGCCTTCACATCCGCACGCTGAACCTTTAGCAATAGTGGGAAAAGATCTTCGCCTATTTTATTTACAGCTTTTCGTACTGACTTTTTAGTCTCTGCCGGACGATAATCATGAAAATAGATCAACTTTTTAACTACATCTATTGTGTGATTATCATTCTTAAGTCTCCGCAATATCGCTTCTGCGAGCTTTTCGCTCTCTGCTGCATGTCCATAAAAATGATCAATTCCATCAACCGTAGTTTTTACTGCCGGTTTCCCAAAGTCATGAAGCAGCAATGCCCATCTGAGGATTCTAAGCTCTGCCGCATCCGATGTCTGATCCGCAGTAAGATTTTTCAATGCATGCGCCGTATGTACGCCTACATTGTAGCAATGATGCGGATTATTTTGCTCCGTTTCCATACATTTATCAAATTCCGGAAGTATCACCTTTGTGATGCCTGCTTCATAAAGCTCGATCACATTTTCAGGATGATCTGAAACCAGGAGCTTTGTCAGCTCTGTATTGATCCTCTCTGCTGAAATCTTAGAAAGCGTCGGCGCAAGATCTTCTGCCGCTTTTTTCGTCGCTCCATCTATGGAAAAGCCAAGCTGTGCCGCAAACCTAAATGCTCTGAGTATACGCAGCGCATCCTCTTCAAACCTGTTTTCAGGCATGCCTACTGCACGTATCACTCTAAGTTCCAAATCCTGCGCTCCGCCGAACTCATCCACAAGTCCGCGGCTTTCGCTGTACGCCATCGCATTTATCGTGAAATCTCTTCGAGCCAGATCTTCTCTAAGCACAGGAGTAAATGTAACGCTCTTTGGGTGTCTTGAATCCTCATACTCACCGTCTATACGGTAGGTTGTAACTTCAAAGCCTTCCTCTTTCAGCATCACTGTCACTGTTCCATGCTGTATTCCTGTATCTACAGTCCTTCTGAAGAGTTTTTTGACCTGCTCCGGGCGAGCAGACGTTGTGATATCCCAGTCATTAGGCTCTCTTCCAAGCAGAGAATCACGAACGCAGCCTCCGACGGCGAATGCCTCGAAGCCTGCGTTCTCAATTGTATCAATTATAAATTTTACTTTTTCGGGAAGTTTAATTTTAATTTCCATTATTATCTATTCAGGATCTCTACTGTCTGTCTTGCAATAGAAAGCTCTTCATCTGTAGGAATTACCATCACCTGTACCTTATCTTCAGGCTGTGAAAGGAAGAATTCAACTCCGCGAAGCTCTCTGTTCTTCTTCTCATCGAATGATGTTCCGAGATAGCCAAGGTACTTGCCGATCTTTTCACGAACTGCTGCGTTATTCTCGCCTGCACCTGCTGTAAAGCAGATAGCGTCAACACCGTTCATCTCAGCTGTATAAGCACCGATGTACTTAGCAACTCTGAGTGCATATGCATCAAGAGCAACACCAGCCTGCTTGTTTCCATTAGCCTCAGCTTCAGCAAGGTCACGGAAATCAGATGAAAGACCATCTGAAAGTCCAAGGATACCTGACTTCTTATTGAGGATAGACATAACCTCTGCTGCAGAGATATTTTCCTTCTGCATGATGTATGTGATAACTGCAGGATCAAGGTCACCGCTTCGTGTTCCCATGATAAGACCTTCAAGTGGTGTAAGACCCATTGATGTATCTACGCACTTGCCGTGATCAACAGCACTTATAGAAGCACCATTTCCAAGGTGACAAACGATGATTCTAAGGTCTTTGATATCCTTTCCAAGAATCTCTGCGCAGCGTGCAGATACAAAAGCATGGCTTGTACCGTGGAAACCATAGCGACGAACCTTATACTTCTTGTAGAAGCTGTATGGGATACCGTAAAGATATGCCTTTGGCTCCATTGTCTGATGGAATGCTGTATCAAATACTGCAACCTGAGGTACGCCCGGCATCATCTTCTGACATGCGCGGATACCGATAACATTTGCAGGGTTGTGAAGCGGTGCAAGGTCGTTGCACTCTTCGATTCCGGCAATTACTTCCTCTGTGATCTCAACAGCCTCAGTAAACTTCTCTCCGCCGTGAACAACTCTGTGGCCTACTGCGTCGATCTCGCTAAGTGATGAAACTACACCATCTGTAGGATCTGTGAGCTTCTTGATAACAAGGTCTACTGCAACAGAGTGATCTGGCATATCTACCTTAGTAGCTGTCTTCTCTCCATTGCCTTTCTTGTACTCAAGGTTTCCTCCATCAATCCCGATTCTTTCGCAAAGACCTTTTGCAAGAACTTCTCCGCTTTCAGAATTGATAAGCTGATATTTAAGTGATGAACTTCCGCAATTTATAACTAAAATTTTCATTTTGACTTTTCTCCTGTGAATTAATATGCTTTGCCCCAATATACGAGGTGCTTTGCAGGTTTTCCGCAGCATACACACTTATCTGAGATAGGTTCCTGATCATTGAACGGCATGCAGCGGCTTGTTGCAGTTGTATCCTCTTTGATCTTGTTTTCACACTCAACATCACCGCACCACATAGCCTTAACAAAGCCCGGCTTGTTGTTTATGGTATCGCAGAACTCATCATAAGTTACTGCCGGGAATATATTCTCTTCAAGATGCTTCTTAGCACGCTCATACATATCGTTGTGGATAGTATCAAGCATCTTTTCTACAAAATCATGAAGCTCAGCCTGAGCTACTGTGAACTTCTCTCTTGTATCACGTCTTACAACTACGCAGTTGCCTGCTTCAATATCCTTAGGACCGATCTCAACACGGAGCGGGAATCCTCTCATCTCCTGCTCAGCAAACTTGAATCCCGGACTTCTGTCTGAATCATCAAGCTTAACTCTGAAGTCAGAAAGTTTTTCCTGAAGTGCTCTTGCAGCATCAAGTACGCCGTCCTTCTTCTGCTGGATAGGAATGATAACAACCTGTGTAGGCGCAATACGAGGCGGAAGTACAAGTCCTGAGTTATCACCATGTACCATGATCATCGCACCTATGATACGTGTTGAAAGTCCCCATGAAGTCTGGTGTGGTGTATGAAGCTTATTGTCACGTCCTGTAAACTGAATTCCAAATGCCTTGGCAAATCCATCGCCAAAGTTATGGCTTGTTCCTGACTGAAGAGCCTTTCCGTCATGCATCATTGCTTCGATTGTGTAAGTAGCAACTGCACCTGCGAACTTCTCCTTATCTGTCTTTCTGCCTCTGATAGTAGGGATTGCAAGGTAATCCTTACAGAAATCAGCATAAACATTAAGCATCTGAACTGTACGATTCTCAGCATCCTCTGCTGTCTCGTGCATTGTATGACCTTCCTGCCATAAAAATTCTCTTGAACGAAGGAAAGGTCTTGTGGTCTTTTCCCAACGGAATACTGAACACCACTGATTATATACTTTTGGAAGATCACGATAAGAATGGATCTCATTCTTATAGAAATCACAGAAAAGAGTCTCTGATGTAGGACGAATGCAAAGACGCTCTTCAAGCTGCTCTCCGCCGCCGTAAGTTACCCAGGCAACTTCCGGTGCAAATCCCTCAACATGATCCTTTTCCTTCTGAAGAAGCCCTTCAGGGATAACCATAGGCATATAAACGTTCTCTACGCCTGTCTCCTTGAATCTGCGGTCAAGCTCAAGCTGAATATTTTCCCAAAGTGCATATCCTGCCGGCTTTAAAATAATACAGCCCTTTACTGTTGAATATTCGATGAGTTCGGCCTTTTTAACTACGTCAGTGTACCACTGCGCAAAATCCTCCTCCATGGAGGTGATGGCTTCTACCAGTTTTTTCTCTGCCATGTCTTTGATTCCTCTCTAAAATTAACATAAAAAAATTATGAATGTACCTATATGCATACTCTGATAATTTTACGTTTACTGCACCCCTTTGTCAAGGAAAGACGGGGTTTGTTCAATATTTATCAATTTTCCTGTACTAGGATGCGGAAATCTCAATACAGCTGCTGAAAGCATCATCTGCGGCGCTGCCTTACCGCCATATTTCCTGTCACCGCGTATAGGCATTCCGGCATGGCTAAGCTGTACTCTTATCTGATGATGTCTTCCTGTCATAAGGCGTATCCGCAGCACCTCTCCGCCATCTTCATAAGCTCCTTCTCTGCTATATGCAAGCTCTGCCTTTTTAGCGCCCTTAACGCCCTCATTAACGACTTTAGACGTATTACTCTTATTATCTTTCAAAAGCCAGTCAACGAGTTTTATTTCGCCCTGCAGCGCCTCATTTTCAGAGTCCGTCACAGCGATATACTCTTTCTCAAATTTTCCATTCTGAAGTGCCTTTGAAAGCTCTGCTGCCGCCTTCTTATTCTTTGCAAAAAGAAGTATACCCTCTACCGGCTGGTCAAGCCTGTGTATAAGTGCTGCATAAGGCTCTCCATTGCTTTTTTCCGCAAGGTAGTTCTTCACATGGCTTATCATATCCATACTGCCTATCCGCGCTGATTCTGATGCCACTCCCGCAGGCTTGAACACCGCAAGTATATCTTTGTCTTCTGATAATATCTTCAACTTATCCATCGTAAAAAATGACCGAAACCAAAGCACTTACCGCCTGATTCCGGTCTTCTCCTCATCACTTAATATTTATATATGTCGTATTGCCTATCTTCTTCAGCGAAAAGCAGTCAAACTGCTGCAAAAACTTAGAAAGCTTAGGTGCGCCGTAGTTTCTGGTATCGAAATCAGGATACCTTCTCTGAAGGCTGTTTCCCAACGCACTTATATTCATTCCCTCTTCGTCATCATGCGCCTGAATGATCTGACGTATCGCCTTTTCTATAGTCGTTATCCTTGTAAGATTTGACCTAAGCTTAGGCTCTGCACTCCTTGCCGCCTTCTTTGCCATTCTGGCACTTCGTCTTATCGGAGTCTTCACATCCGGCACTATTTCCTTCTCGCCATTTGCCTCTTTATAAAGTACATCCAGCACCTTGAAAGAATCACATGCCTTTATGAAAGCATTCGGAGTTTTACTCTCTCCCATTCCGACTACTATCTTGCCCTCTTCCTTTAAGGTAGCTGCAAGCCTTGTAAAGTCGCTGTCAGAAGAGACTAAGCAAAAACCATCCACGTTATTATTATAAAGAATCTTCATCGCATCGATTATCAATGCAGAATCTGACGAATTCTTTCCAAATGTATTATTAAACTGCTGCATTGGTATAATAGAATTATCAAGAAGGATAGATCTCCACGAAGCACTTGCAGGCTGTGTCCAGTCCCCATATGCTCTCTTGATCGTCAGATCCCCATAGTTTGAAGCTTCATCCATTATCAAACCAATGTATCTCTGCGACACGTTTTCGATATCTATCAAAACCGCAAATCGCTTATCATCTGCCATTTAATACACTTCCCCATTTCTTTGCAAAATTGTAACTTATACGCATGATATTCATTCCAACAGCAATGACTCCTGCTTTCATATCATAACATAAATTACATCATAAAGGGAATTCAGCCAGGCCGAATTCCCTTTTTCATCACACATTTTATAAATCATATCTTGAAGCGATAGCCTACTCCCCAGATTGTTTCAATATACTGAGGATTTGAAGAATCCACTTCAATCTTCTCACGGATCTTCTTGATATGTACTGTTACTGTCGCAATATCTCCGACTGATTCCATATCCCAAATATTCCTGAAAAGCTCATCTTTCGAATAAACATGATTCGGATTAGATGCAAGGAATGTAAGCAGGTCAAATTCCTTTGTAGTAAACTGCTTTTCCTCACTATTTACCCACACACGTCTTGCTGTACGGTCAATCTTAAGACCTCTGATCTCGATGATCTCGTTCTCAGCTCTTCCGCTTGAAGTAAGCCTCTCATAACGAGCAAGGTGTGCCTTAACTCTGGCAACAAGCTCACTTGGAGAAAACGGCTTCGTGATATAATCATCTGCTCCAAGACCAAGTCCTCTGATCTTATCAATATCATCTTTCTTTGCAGACACCATTATGATAGGTGTATTTTTAACATTGCGAACCTGCCTGCAGATATCAAATCCATCAACTCCCGGAAGCATAAGATCAAGAATTATGAGATCAAACTCATTATTCATTGCCGCATCAAGGCCTTCATTTCCAGTGTTCTTTACTGTAACACCAAATCCGGAGAGTTCAAGATAATCTTTTTCAAGATCCGCAATCGACTCTTCGTCTTCCACGATCAAAATTTTACTCATATTTTCTCTTCCTCATCTCAAGCCCTGTTATTGGTATTTTTTTAATTCGATGCACATGACGGTACCTTCACCGCCATCGCTCTCTGCCCAGACTTTTCCGCCATGATCCTCAACAATTTTCTTAACAATGGAAAGACCTACCCCCGAACCTCCTTTAGCACTATTTCTGGATGCATCAGCGCGATAAAATCTGTCGAAAATATACGGAAGATCCTTTGAATCAATACCACATCCATTATCACCTATGCTGATCTTTACATTCTCACCGACATCGCTGATAAAGATAGAGATACGACCTTCAGACTTATCCATATATTTTATGGAATTTCCTATAATATTATTGACAACTTTCTTAAATTGAACCGGATCTGCAATAACTTTCGTCCCCGGTTTTACAGTATTGTCATACTGCATCTTCATTCCTCTGGACTCAAGCTCTGTTTCCAGTTCATCTGCACAATCATTGAAATAATCTGAGATGTCAAGCTTTACAAAATTATATGGAATCCTGTCATTATCAATTCCTGCATAGAACGTCAGCTCATTGATAAGTCTGTCCATATCATTTGCTTTGTTATAGATCGTCTTGATGTATTTTTCGCGCCTTTCAGGTGTATCTGCTACACCATCCATGAGACCTTCAGCATATCCCTTGATCGAAGTGACCGGTGTTTTAAGATCATGCGTGATATTGGTGACAAGCGCACGATTTTCATTTTCACTGTTGATCTTAGAATCTGCCGACTCCTTAAGACGCTTTCTCATCTCTTCAAAACTTTTACATAGTTGTGCTACCTCATCTTTTGTATCGGGTACTTTTAGCTCAAAATCAAGAGTTCCTTCACCAATTTTTTCGGCAGCTTCTGTAATTTGTTTAAGCGGAGAGACCATTCCTGTGTATATCCACGATACCAGAGCCAGCCCTGTAAGTATTAAGATCACCACAAAAGCAAGCCCTATCTGGTTTGTAAGGGTTCTCATGCGCGGAATAAGATCAGATACGTTCGTAACGATAAAGATACTTCCTCTTGAATGATCCTTAAATCTGAAATCGTCCTGTTTTATAAGAATCTGGAGATTCTTAACGTACATTTCACCGCTGTAGTTGCTCTCCTCCGGAGCTCCATACGACGGCAAAATGTCCTTTATCTCCTTTGTCATCTCTGAATTTCCCGTATAGTAGATCTCATTACCTTTTCGCACTATAAGGAAAGAAGATTTTTTTGACAGTTCATTATTAAGATCATCGAGTACAGCTTTTTTCTCCAATGTATCAGAGCCATCATCCGAAAGAGTCTGTATCTTATCGTAGATTTCCTCTGTAAGCCCTGAAAACAGCTGAACTGTATTCATGACCATTCCATAGGCATCGCTTTCGATTCCAAAATCCCGCAAAAAGGCCTGTTGCTGATATTTTGTCACAAAAACTACTGTAACTGCGCATAATGTTATTGGGATTACGACAATTGCCAGAAATGTAATTGCCAGTTTTGTCTTAAATGTCATTGATACCAAGTGCCTCCATCGCATAGATAGATTTAGTATAACATTTCATACAGCCCAATATAAAAATCTTGTATCAAAAATATATAAATTTTCTATTAATCAATACAGCTTTAAGGCTGCCTTAAGCTTACGCAAAAGGCAGCTGCAGCTTGTACTCTGACTAAATTAAAGTCCTGATTCGTTGAGATATCTTTCCTGTTCAGGTGTAAGAGTATCGATCGATTTTCCAAGGAACTGAAGCTTTTTCCTTGCAACTTCGATATCGACTTCATTTGGCACATCGATAAGCTTTTCTTTAAGCTCTGAAGAATGCTCTACAAGATATTTAGCAGAAAGTGCCTGAATTGCAAAGGACATATCCATGATCTCTGCAGGATGTCCATCTCCGCATGCAAGGTTAACGAGACGTCCCTCGCCGAGCACATATATCCAGTTACCATTTGAAAGCTTGTAACCCATGATATTATTGCGCATTTCAGCCTTATCAACTGCAATCTCTCTGAGGCGAGCCATGTCGATCTCGCAGTCAAAGTGACCTGCGTTGCAGAGGATAGCTCCATCTTTAAGGTTCATGAAATCTTCCTCGTCTATTACCTTATCACAGCCTGTTACTGTTACGAAGAAGTCACCTTTCTTTGCAGCCTCAGCCATAGGCATAACGTCAAAGCCATCCATAACAGCTTCTATTGCGCGTACAGGATCGATCTCTGTAACGATGACCCTTGCGCCGAGACCTTTTGCTCTCATTGCAACACCCTTACCGCACCAGCCATAGCCTGCTACGACTACGATCTTTCCGGCTACAACAAGGTTTGTTGTACGGTTGATACCGTCCCATACAGACTGACCTGTACCGTAACGATTATCAAAGAAGTGCTTCATCATGGCGTTATTAACGCGAACCATAGGGAATCTAAGCTTGCCTTCACGATTCATCGCCTCAAGTCGGATGATACCTGTAGTTGTCTCTTCACATCCGCCGATCACGCCATCGATAAGGTCTGTAAGCTCAGTGTGCATCATATGTACAAGGTCACCGCCGTCATCGATTATGATATTCGGGCCATGTTCAAGAACCGCGCGGATATGAGCTTCATACTCCTCAGGTGTAGTTCCATGCCATGCATGCACTTCAAGACCTGACTTAACCAGAGCTGCTGCTACATCGTCCTGTGTAGAGAGCGGATTTGAGCCGGTTACGTACATTTCTGCTCCGCCTGCTGCAAGTACGAGGCAAAGATACGCTGTTTTTGCCTCAAGATGAACTGAAAGTGCTATCTTTTTCCCTGCGAACGGCTTTGTCTTAGAAAACTCATCGTAAAGCATTGAAAGAAGCGGGCAGTTTCTCTTTACCCACTCGATTTTTCTCATTCCTGATTCTGCCAGATTGATGTCCTTGATTTCACTTGCCATGTCATTCTCCTTAATTAATCGCTCAAGTCAAAATAGTTACGCAAAAAGGTGTTTCGTACTGTACTGAAAATTATCAATATTCTTTTTTATCAAGCCCAAGTCTCTCGCATATTCTGCGGATCTCGTAGTAAACTCTTTCTTCATCTACAGTCTTTATTTCTCTGTTTTCCATGACGATCTGTCCATTGATGATAACAGTATCTACTTCTGAGCCGTTTGCTGAGTAGCAAAGTGCTGCAAGCAGATTATTGTTTGGCATCATCGACGGTGTATCAAGCTTAAGTATAGCAAGGTCTGCCTTCTTTCCAACTTCGATCGAGCCTGTCTTATCCCCAAGCTGAAGTGCTTTTGCACCATTGATAGTCGCTATCCTGAAGGTTTCCTTAGCGCTTATGCACTCCGGTGTATCATGTGTTCCCTTGTGAATGAGGGAAAGGAATCCCATCTCACGGAACATGTTCTGACCATTATTTGATGCAGCCCCGTCTGTACCAAGACATACATTTATCCCCGCTGCCATCATCTCAGGAACCGGTGCAAAGCCATTTCCAAGCTTCATATTTGAGCATGGATTTGTTACGACGCTTACATTATGCTCCTTTAAGATCTGCATATCACTTTCACTTACCCTGATGCAATGTGCAGCGATAGTAGGCTGATCAAAGATTCCTGCCTTGAGTACATACTCAGTAGGTGTGCAGTTAAACTGCTTCCTCATGTTCTCGCTCTCAACTGCGCCTTCTGCAAGGTGGATGTGAATGCCGAGGTCATGTTCCTTAGCTACATCCGCAACCATGCGAAGATACTCAGGGCCGCAGCTGTATGGCGCATGCGGATTAAGGAAAAATGAAAGTCTGTCGCAAAGCTCTCCATCCTTCATCTCATCAAATGCCTCAAGCAGACGACGGTCATTTTTATCATATTGGTCTCCGACAAGTCCGCGTCCGATAACAGCTCTCATTCCAGACTTGATCGCAGCCTTTGTTGTCTGATGGATATTCATCTGCTGGTCATTAAATGTAGTAGTTCCTGACTTGATCATCTCGATCTGTCCGAGAAGTGATCCCCAGTAGGCATCCTCATTCAGGAGCTGATCTTCTATAGGATTGACGGTATTGAAAAGCCAGTCTGTGAATGAAAGGTCATCTGCACAATTTCGCATCATAGACATATATGTATGTGTATGCGCATTTATAAGACCAGGGATCACAAAACGGTTTTTGCCGTCTATAGTTGTATCTGCTCTGAATCCTTCCGGCTCATTGTCAATACCTACAATATCTTCACCATCAATATAGATAGTATGACGTCCGATGACATCCTTTTCACCCTCCGGCAGTACTGCCAGCGCATCCTTGATAATAATTCCCATATTTATCCTTTCTCTATCCTGCGGGCAATGTAAACGCCTATTTCATGCGTAAATCTTCTTGCCGCATCTGCTAATTCCTCCGGCACGCAATAGAGTGCAGAGCCGGTTTCAAAGTTAACTGTTCCACTGTAACCGATCTCATGTAAGCCCTTAATAAGTCCTTCCCAGTCAGCAATGGACTTTCCGCCCCAGCTTCCGGCATAGGTATACGGTATTCCATGCAGATCTGCCTTTCCATCATTATCATGCAGATGGACAGCTTTCAGATCATCTCCAAGTCCGGTCACAAATTCATACACATTCCTTCCAAGCAGAGCCGCATGCCCTGCATCAAAGCAAAAGCCAAAGAGCTTTTTTTCTTCATTTGCATTCAGGATGTGCAGATAGTCCAAAGCTTCATTAACATTTGAACATGCTCCATCCCTTGCCTTTCCATTTCTCATCAGGAAAAGGTTTTCAAGGCAGATAACAACATTTGCTTTCTTCGCAGCCTCTATCAGACTGCAGAAAAACTGAAGATTTGCCTTCTTTTCTTCCTTCTTTTTCGACTCATCCCGAAAAGTGAATGGATGAATCACAAGATACGGTATTCCCATCCAGCCTGCAAGTGCTATTATCTTTCGGATGATCTTCACAAAATGCTCATATCCGTCCTCGTTGCCTTCCGGATAGTCTATAAATGGTGCATGTGCCTGACCAAAGCTCAGCCCATATTTTTCAGCCGCTTCACAGCATGGCTTAAAAAATTCTTTAAGCTCGCTCAATGGCCTGTCATAGAAGCAGCTCCCATCCACCGCCGTAAATGTGTCATAATCTCCATACATTTCGAAGTTGAAGTCCACACATTCAAAGCCTGCCTCGTGAATCTTTTCTATCCCGGCTTCAGGGGAGTCTCCAATATTTCTATAAATTGTGCCAATTCCCTGTAAACTTGTTTTTAACATAAATATAATTTTAACATAAAAAAATTAATATTTGTGTATGCATTAATTAATTCTGTCTCTTAACGTAACAAAGAATCCAACTTTGTCGGAGTCTCCGCGCAAGCACAGGAGCCGTAGGCTCTTCCTATACGTAAAAAAAGGCACAGCCGACAAGTTTCCCTGCCTGCTGTGCCTTATGCTTCAAAAATTTACGATTTCAAATGCTCATGTACCACCTGCATCAAAAAGCCTTCATGTGTCTGCCTTTCTTTAATGCCTATACCATCTTCATTCACATTTTGTGTTACGATCCTAACTAAAACGACCAATGCGATCGCCTCAAATATAAATCCTAATATAAGAATGCTGCCCATAATAACCTCCCAGCCTTTTAGCATATTCATGTTACATCCTAATTATCAGGCATCACAGATAAAACAGGTGTTAATATCTAAGCAGCGATATTAAGATTAAATAAAGATTTCAAAGACGGTTCATCCTATAGCCGATTCCTATATGTGTCTGTATATATTGTGGGTTTGACGGATTTTTCTCTATCTTTTTGCGAAGCGATACCATAAATACACGAAGTGTCGCCACATCGCTCTCCAGCGAATTCCCCCAGATATGATCTGTGATAAACGTATGCGTAAGCACCTTTCCGACATTTTTTGCCATCAGGCACAAAAGCTTATACTCCATGGGTGTCAGTTGAAGCTCATTTCCTTCAACATAAGCTGTCCCTGCCGCATAGTCTATTTTTAAATCTCCATTTACAAAAATCGGTTCAGGCTCATTCTTCCTCTCAGCAGTCACAAGCCTACGCTGTGCAACTCTGATACGTGCAAGCAGCTCATTTACAGAAAAAGGCTTTGTAAGATAATCATCTGCACCTGCATCAAGCGCTGTGATCTTATCATCATCCTCGCTTCTGGCACTTACTACTATTATCGGAAGCTCACTCCACTCACGAAGAGTTTTAATTATCTCAACACCATCCATGTCAGGAAGTCCCAGATCAAGCAGCAGCACATCCGGCTTATATGCTGTCAGTTCACGCTCTGCCTCAATTCCTGATGAAACCGCCTTATAGGAATATCCATTTACCTTCAGCGTAGTTGACATAAGTTTCCTGATCGGAGCATCATCTTCAACTATAAGTATATTGCACTCACTATTGTTCATCGATCTTTATCTCCCTGAAAGGTATAGAAAATGTCATCACCGTACCATGCGGATTATTGTCTTCTGCCTTGATCGTTCCGCCATGTGCTGTCACTATAAGCTTGCATAAAGCAAGCCCCAAGCCCAGACTTCTTCTGCTGTCAGCGATCTGCTTGGCTCCATTATAAAACATTTCAAAGATATGTGGTTTATATTCTTCATCAATGCCGGGTCCGTTATCCTCGATCTTAACAAAAGCCTTGTCATTGTTCTTCCATGAACTTATCGTTATCTCAGAGCCCACAGGTGAATATTTTATCGAATTATTGATTATATTGATTATCACCTGAATTATCAGATGAACATCTATCTGCACAAGTATCAGATCTTTAGGCGGATTGACCTTTATCTTATAATCTCTGCTTCGCCTGTCAATGTGCTTTAGAGCCTCAGTGATAATATCATCCAGCAGCTCTGTATTACAGTGAAGATTAATCTTCCCTTCCTCTACTCTGCTTATCGCCAAGATATTTTCAACAAGATTATCAAGCCACATAGCATCGTCATAAATGTCTGTATACATCTGAAGCTTTGCCTTATCATCAAAGCCATTTCCGGAACTCATGAGATTACTTGCATTTCCTGAAATAGAAGTTAGCGGCGTCCTGAGGTCATGCGAAATAGCCCTAAGTAAATTCGCTCTAAACTGTTCATTTTTAGTTTTTAACTTCTCTTCCTCTTTCTCCGCAGTTATCCGCATATTCTCTATCATAAGAGTACATTCCTCAACTACGGACTCGACAATCTTTGCACTGTCTACATCAAGGCCCTTAGGTCCGGTCATTATGCCAATAACACCATACGTATGACCATTAAGCGCTATCGGATAATAAAGTCCTCCCGCGCCCGGATATACTTCTGTCGCAGCACCGGCTACCTTACACGTTTTATACACCCAGTTAAAGGCATCCACCTCCATCGGCAGTCCAAAATGCCTCTCCGCAGATGCCGGATAGCACAGCCGCAAAGGCTCATCACTATCAAGAAATGTAAACAATACATCCATATTCAGTATCTTATGTAAACGACTTCCTGTAAGCGCGGCAATTTCTTTCCTTCCACGCGCCTTATTCAGCATACGGCTTGTATCCAAAAGCATCTGAGTCTGTCTGGACGTTTTAGCCGCTTCCTTCGCTGTGATCTTAAGCCTGTACGTCAGACTTCCCGAAAGAAATGACACCGTAAACATCACGATAAATGTCATAAGATAGTTCGAATCATATGCCCACAATGTATACTTAGGCTCGATAAAAAAGAAATTATAAGTAAATACACCGACAAATGACGATATTAGATTTTTCGCTCTCCCCTCGCCTATGACAGCCGAAAGCATGACTGCCAAAATATACAATGCTATCAGCGTTTCATTTGAAAAACCCGCATCATGAAACACCATTCCCTGCAGTGTTGCGATAGCTATGATTCCCAGGCTTATCCCTAATCCCTTAAGTTCATTCAACAGTCTGTGCTTAGGAAGCTTAAACTTCTTAAACATGCAGCATACCTCCAGGTCTTATCTTTCCATTGTTTTTTGAATCTCCTTATCCTTTCCGAGAACAAGAAGCGTATCATTGCCATCAAGAACAAGATCAGGCACTACCTGCATGTCTAACTTTCCATCGTTTCTAATGGCAAGTACGTTTATGTGATATTTTTTACGGATATCAAGCTCTCCTATACTTCTGCCGATCCACTCTGCCGGTACTTTGATCTCCATGATAGAATAGCCCTCACCCATTGAAAAATAGTCCAGCATAAGATCTGAGCTGTATCTTTCAGCTGTCCACTCTGCCACCTGCTTTTCAGGGTATACTACATGATCCGCACCGTTTCTTAAAAGGAACTTAGCATGTACATCACGGCAAGCTCTCGAAATAACCTTTTTAGCTCCAAGTTCCTTGAGTAAAGAAGTAGTTTCAAGTGAGCTCTGGAAATTATCTCCTATCGCTACTATGCACATATCGAAATCCCTAATTCCGAGCGATACCAGAAAATCTTTTCTGGTGCTGTCTCCAATAAGCGCATTAGTCACATATGGTGTGATCTCCTGCACACGTTCCTCGTTTGTATCTACTGCCATTATCTGATGTCCGAGCTCATGTAAGCGAATAGCTGCATGACGTCCGAATCTTCCAAGTCCGATCAAAAGTACTGTTTTCATAGTAAATATCCTCTCTTTAACCTACTGCAAGTTCTTCATGTGGGAACCTTGCAACTTCTTTTCTCTTTCTAAATGCTGCATATATAACGGTGAGACCGCCAACTCTTCCAAAGAACATAAGGAATATCAATATTCCTCTCGAAAGAAGGCTTAACTTCGGAGTGATACCAAGCGTAAGTCCCACAGTTGCTATCGCTGAGCCAGCTTCATACATGCTTGTGATCATTGGAACATTTTCAACTCTGCTTATCACCATGGAAGCCACCAGAAACAGCATGATATACATCGTAAAAATTGCTGCAGCCTTACGTGTTATCTCCTCCGGTATGCTCCTGCCGAATATATTCGTACTGCTCTTATTCTTGAAAACACTCACACCTGTAGCGAGCATCACGGCAACGGTAGTCATCTTGATACCACCTGCTGTCGAGCCTGACGAACCACCGATAAGCATAAGTATTATCGTTACCATTTTTCCGGTCTCACTAAGCGCAGCATTATCCGTCGTATTGAAACCGGCTGTTCTGGTAGTCACTGACTGAAAGAGTGATGCCAATATCCTGTCCTTAAGCGGCAGGTCATAATACTCTCCCACAAAGAAATATATCGTAGGGAATACCACAAGCAAAAGCGTCGTAACGAGCACAACTTTCGTCTGAAGCCTGTATCTTATGAATCTGAACTTATGCTTATAAAAATCATCCCATGTAAGAAAGCCTATGCCGCCAATAAGTATAAGCAGTATCAGCACGATATTTATAAGCGGATCTGAAGCATATCCCGTCATCGACACAAATTTATTTTCATTTGTTCCGAGGAGGTCAAAACCTGCATTACAGAAACACGATATCGAATGGAAAAGCGAAAAGCCTATTCCGCGAATTATGCCATAATCTCTTATGAATACAGGCGACATGAGGAGTGCGCCTCCCAGTTCAACCGCCGCAGTTACTTTCAGTATGAAAGCCGTAAGCCTTACTATGCCTCCGAGCTGTGCCGCAGATATCGACTCCTGCATGATACTTCTCTGCATAAGGTCGATCCTTCTTCCTGAAAACATCGTCATCGAAACCGCCATCGTGACAACTCCAAGTCCGCCTATCTGTATCAGCAGGATTATCAGCAGTTTCCCCCATATCGACCAGTAACTTCCCGTGTCGAGAACTACCAATCCCGTAACACACACAGCCGATGTCGCGGTAAAAAGTGTATCCGGAAAACTTGTGATCCTCCCCGCCTTAGAAGCAAAGGGAAGCATCAAAAGAAGTGCGCCCGCAAGGATCACACCTGCGAATCCCAGCAAAATTATCTGAAAATTTGAAATACGAAACTTATCCTTAAGGGATGCCATAAAATCACCTTTCCTGTTTTTTAGTCGTTTTAAATTTTCATTATACAATTTTTAAGCTAAGTTATAAACTGCTATAGTTATTTTTAAGATTTTATATTCGATATATAAATAGACTTGCTATTAATCTGATTTATTGCTGTACAACTTCACATCATCAAAAAATTTTTCTTGACTTATTTTCAAGTTGCGTTTATATTAAAGCGCATAAGAAATATAAAGCAATAGAGGTAGCGATGCAAATGAGTACTTCACGGAGCCGGCAGGCTGTGAAATGAAGGAAAGGTAACCATCGCCGAACGAAGCATATCGGCAGATATACTCCGTGGGGATTCGGAAAATATCCGTATCACTCCTTCATTTATGAAGAGGCGCTATTTAATAAACATGGGATTACAAAGCCGTATGTGTTAAAAGCGCATACGGCTTTTTTGTATGAAGTGAGTGTTAAAGAGCAAATGCTTTTATTTCATTGTTTCTATCAACTTTTTTAAGGAGGAAAAAACATGAGAAATCTTACTTCACCCATCGCAGCTGTTTTAATTTCTGCATTATTCCTTTCAGGATGCGGTTCAAATGCATCCGCTACTGCTTCAGAGACTACAGCAAGCACCTCTGCCGAAAGTGCAGATGTACTCCGTGTAGGAATGGAATGCAATTATGCACCTTTTAACTGGACAACAACTGAAACAAATGAATATACTCAGCCAATCTCAGGTGTTGATTATGCCGATGGTTACGACGTCGTAATTGCTTCAAAGCTTGCCGAAAGTACCGGCAAAAAGGTGCAGATCGTTAAGCTTGACTGGGATAACCTCATCCTTTCTCTGAACAATGATCAGATCGACTGCATCATCGCAGGTATGACTGATACTGCTGAACGTGAAAAAGAAGTAAACTTTACTTCACCTTACTATGAGTCCGAGGAAGTAATGATCGTCAAAGCCGACAGTGCTTATGCATCAGCTGACAGCATTCAGGATTTCTCAGGCGCAAAGGTACAGGGCCAGATGAATACTGTATATGACGAAGTCATCGACCAGATCGAAGGTGTTACTCACGAACCCGCTGCCGAAACATTCCCTGCCGCCATTCAGGCTCTTCAGGCGGGAGCTATCGACGGTGTAGTTTCAGAGCTCCCTGTTGCAAATGGTGCTGTCGCAGCCAATAGCGACCTTGCCATCGTAAGATTCGCAGAAGGTCAGAATTTCAAAGCAGACACTACTGTTTCCATAGCTGTTCGCAAGGACGATACCGCTTTACAAGAAGCGCTTGAAAATGCACTTGGACAGATATCCGAAGAAGAAAGAAATGAGATCATGGAGGCAGCCGTATCACGTCAGCCGGCTAATGAATAATCATGTTTATATCAAATTGTATCGAAATCCTTAATAAATATGGCTCAAGTCTCATGCTCGGTGTGCAGACAACTCTCATCGTCGCACTCACCGGCACGATCTTTGGGCTTGTACTGGGACTCATTGTCGGAGGCTTCCGCGCGGTAAAGCTCGACTTTACCGCAAGTCCTGCTGCACGTTTCTGCAAAGGCTTTTTCGACGTGCTCGCCAATGTCTATATCACCATTTTCCGCGGCACGCCTATGATGGTTCAGGCAGTGTTTATATACTATGCCCTGCTTGACATCATTCACTGGGACAAGCTCCCTGCAGCTATATTTGTCATAAGCATTAACACCGGCGCATATATGGCAGAGATAATCCGCTCAGGCATCCAGGCAGTTGACCCGGGTCAGAGTGAAGCCGCACGCTCACTCGGTATGTCTAACGCGCAGACCATGTTTTCCATAGTCATACCTCAGGCTGTTAAAAACGCCTTCCCTGCTATAAGCAATGAGTTTGTCGTAAATATCAAGGACTCTTCTGTTCTTATGATTATTTCTATAACTGAGCTAATGTTTCAGGCAAAGAGTATCGCCGGCTCAACTTTCCACTTTACGGAAACTTATTTTATCGAGGCAGCTATCTATCTCATACTTACATCCGTCGCAAGCCTGATTCTTAACCTCATTGAAAAGCGCATGAACAGCACCGTCAGGCTTTCTATCCCTTCAAGCGTGACCGACACCGTTACTGTAGACTATATGAGTAAGAAGGAGAAAAGCGATGACTGAACCAATTGTAGAGATCAAAAATATACATAAGAGCTTCGGCCCTCTTGAAGTCCTCAAAGGCGTTGATTTCACCGTAAATAAAGGTGAAGTCGTCTGCCTCATCGGACGTTCAGGCTCCGGAAAGTCCACGCTTTTAAGATGCATTAATCTGCTTGAAAAGCCTGATTCCGGCGTGATAAACGTCTTCGGACAGGATATACTGCACACCAGGAACGTAAACGCTTACCGTGCTCAGGTAGGTATGTGTTTCCAGCAGTTTAACCTTTTCAACAACATGAACGTACTTGAAAACTGCGTCAAACCACAGCTTAAGGTTTTGCACATCTCCAAAAATGAAGCCACCGAAAAGGCACTTAAATTCCTTGATAAAGTCGGAATGAAAAAATTCGCCGGTGCAGATGTCAGAACTCTTTCCGGCGGTCAAAAGCAGCGTGTCGCTATCGCCAGAGCTCTTTGCATGAGCCCTAAACTCATGCTTTTTGACGAACCGACTTCGGCTCTTGATCCGGAAATGGTAGGCGAAGTACTCTCTGTAATGAAAGAGCTTGCAAACGAAGGACTTACCATGATAATCGTTACACACGAGATGAATTTCGCCCGTGATGTTTCCGACCGTATTGTATTTATGGATCAGGGAAAGATCGAAGAGCAAGGCTCACCCGATCAGCTTTTCAACACCCCAAAAAGCGAACGGACACGATCATTCCTTAACGCTTCCATAGCAAACGCCAGATAAATCTTCCATTTACGATATAAATAAATGAAAAAGTCAGTTGTCACTCATTCCCCTGACAACTGACTTTTTCTCATCTTTTTAACTGACCTGCATTGCAGTTTTTATAATACTCTGCCTTGTCCTGATACATCTTTTTATCTACTTTTCGCATAGCTTCCTCAAGATTTGAAGAATCATCACACCATTCAAAGCCTATGGCTATATGCGGTGCGATATTTTCTTTCAGCCTGTCAGAAACCCTCTCCTGAAGTATATTGAATTCCTTCTCATGTATATTCGGAAGAAAGATCGCGAACTCATCCCCTCCTGTTCTATAAACATTATCATTTCCATAATATTTCGAAAGAAAAGAAGCTGTCTGCTTAAGGAATCTGTCGCCTGCTAAATGTCCCTCCGTATCATTCACGGCTTTTAAGCCATTCAGGTCTGCAAATACGATACCGACATTTACACGATTATTTTTAAGCTGGTCAACCTTATCAAGCATCGCATTTCTATTATGGACATTTGTAAGTTCATCGAAATTACTTCTCCTCATCATCCTTACAAGAAGTCCATTCACAAGAATCCTTGCCGCCACAAAGTGCGAGGTACTTTCAAGCAGCTTCCTCACCTCTATCTGCGTGTCAAGGCTGTAATTATCCGCTCCAAGGTATCCTATCAGACGTCCCTCGTCATACAGCGGCACTTCTATGCACCGCTCGATCTCGTTTCCTCTAAGGAACTTATACGCTTTAGGGGATGTCTTCTTAAGCAGCGCAACATTGTCTATCACAATGCACGAATCCTGCCTTAGCTGGTCTTCCCATCCGATTATATAGCTGTAGTCAATATTCTTGCGAACCGCTTTCTTTGGGGTAATCCCCGGTGCGCACCACTCAAAAGTATTGCTGAAGGTCTTCCTGTCGGTTTCAAGGATATACATCCTTGACGGGTGTATAGCCCCTGCAAGTTCTCTGAGCACTTCATTCATCGCAAGCTCGTGGTCGGATATCCTATTCACAGCTTCTACTATCTTGATCACGACATTCTCAGTCCCCTGCTTTTTCTCACGGGTATCTTCAATGAAATATCCCCTGTCTACATTTGTAAAGATCACCGCGCAATATCCCGCCTTTGACGTGGGCATCGCCGCAAACTCTATCCACCCCTTCACCATTTTTCCATAAGCTCTGGCATTTACGGTCTTCCCTGCTGCGATTGCCTGATATGCATACTTTATCCACTCATCTCCGGACTCCGGAAACATTTCCAGATATGTTTTACCTACGAAGTCATCCCAGACTTTTTTATACATATCGCAATACTTCTGATTTACAAAGACAAATTTGAAGTCAACACTGCCTTCGCGCCCTCCATCGTTGACCATCTTCACAATGACACATGGTAAAGGAAGATTCTTGTAAAAATCAGGATTGATCTCTCCGGAATCACTATAATTTTCATCAGAAACACCCTTTATCATTTCCAATCTCTGATAAGAAAGCTGCAAGATCTCTATTGCATGTGCTCCCGTCACAGGATTAGTAGCGATATCCTTTATACTCGCCTTGTAGTAAACATCTGATATATCCTGAAAATCATCGCTTATACTTTCCCACTTACCTGATCTTATACATTTGTCTATCACCTGATGAAGCTTACGGTCAGCATGCTCAAGTACCGGCCACAGATACTGCGGCGTGGTATCCGAAAAATCCACTTTATACAAGGCTTTCAAGAAACGGTCATACGAGTCTGTGGACCGCAGTAGATAGAGCTTATCGTCTACACATTCAATGATAGCCGCTCCTGCTCTGGAATAATATCGCCCAACCATCGAATCCCAGCCTACATTTGTATATGGATCGATCAGATTGATGCTTGCGATCTTTTCATAATACTCTATCTGCCTTGGATCTTCGAAATTAATATTTATCTTCATCCTATGATACTCGACCACTTCGCTCAGCGAATTCGGCTTCATATAATAGTATCCCTGAAGCTTATCACAGCCATACTTTTTAAGTGACTTGACCTGCTCAATATCCTCAACACCTTCTGCTAAAACCTCTACTCCAAGCTCTCGTGCCATCTGAACGATACGTCTTAGGATAACTGCTGTCTTACCGCCTTTATCAAATTCTTTCAGAAAACTCATATCAAGCTTTATAAGGTCAAAACTGAACTTCTGCAGTATATTGAGTGATGAATAGCCGCTTCCAAAATCATCCATCCAAACCTTGAAACCAGCCTCGTGAAACCGCCTGATCTGCTCTTCAAGGAACTCAGGCTCCATTCCTGCCACTGTTTCTGTGATCTCTATAACAAGTAATCTTCTCGGTACTTCGGCAGCATCTATCCTCTTGGTGATTTCTGTAACCATATCGCAGTTTTCAAAATCATATCTCGAAAGATTGACCGATACAGGCACAGGGTTCAAGCCCAGCCTGAGCTTTATATCCAGATCTTCAATTATCTGGTCTACCATATAAATATCCAACTTATAGATGAGCTTCATACTCTCCAGCACCGGTATAAAATCTTCCGGCGCAAAAACACCATGATTCGGGTCAAACCACCTTGCAAGCGCCTCTTCATTACACACACGCTCATTCAGCGCCCTTATTATCGGTTGATAGTACACCCTTACCCACTGTTTTCTAAGCGCCTCTTCGAAGTGATTTATGATATAGTCTTTCTTCTCCATGGCCGCATGAAGCTTTTCATCATAGTAAATAAAGCATGAATTATAGACATTTCTTTCTGAATTACTTGCAAGCTTTGCAAGGTCATAGCTGAGACTTATACTCGTCCGCGCCATGATATCTTTATATATACCTACGCGTATAGGCAGAGTTTTGCCATCATTTATATGCTTAAACTCTCCAAAAAGCTTATTTATTTTCTCTTCGAGCTTCGCATTCCCTGTGTAAACTGCAAAATGATCTTCTCCGTATCGCCCACAGTTCTCAGCCCCAAAGATCTTTTTAAGGATATTTGCAAAGCTGCTGAGAAGCTTATTTCCCTCTTCAAGACCGTACTCTCTATTAAATTTTTTCATTCCGGAAAGATCGCAGGCAAGAACAACCGGCGTTTCATTTTGAGTAATGATCTCCTTTCTTCCGGCTTCCGCAAGCTCTAGAAAATAAAACATATTTGGAAGCCCCGTCAGGGGATCGAAGTAGCTTTTTATTATAGGCATAGTTGAATAGAGCTTCTTGGAAAACGCTTCAATAAGCTCTGAATTTTCGATCTTATTCACATCACGTAAAAAATCCGTGGCATCGGAACACCATATCATAGATATCCGCGTTCCATCTTCTTTATATATATGACGACCTCGTGCATGAATTATAGTATAATCACTGCTTTCATAATTCTTTATCCTGCAAATGATATCACATATTCCATCTTCTGAATTTACAAAGCTGTCTATTGCCCCCTTAAGCCTTTCTATGTCATCATGATGGATAATGTCTTCATATTCTGATCTTAGTACTTCATAAATTTTTTCTCTTTCGATGCCAAGTAATTCACACATACCTTCCGAAATAGTGAGCAGTTCAGATTTCTCACTTCCTTTCTGAAACACCACTAACGGAATGCAGTCACTCTCCCATAGCTCCAACTGACTGTCGCTGTATACATATTTTCCCATAAATAACCCTCATAAATATTTAAGTCTCGCCGTTCAAAACCTGGCGTTGGATCCGCCGCATATTTTATATACAGATCCTTCGCATCTGATATCAAATCCCCTTCTACTACATTCTATAATAATACAAAACGGCTCTCTCGAAAATATCAAATAATCCGAAAGAGCCGTCCAATATAGCTGTTTTTTAGTAAACGACAAAGCTAAGTTGCCGTTTGCTCTTTTTACTTATCAGATGTTAAGAAGTGCACTGTATGCAGCAAGAGCACCGTCTGTCTCATGTGCAAGAACCTTCTTGGCAAGAGTCTTACCGAGCTGTACACCTTCCTGATCGAAGCTGTTGATATTCCATACGAAGCCCTGGAACATAACCTTATTCTCAAAGTGAGCAAGAAGTGCACCAAGAGTCTTAGGATTAACTTCCTCACCAATGATGATGCTTGAAGGACGTCCGCCCTTGAAGTTCTTATTAAGGTTATCATCCTTCTTACCGCAGGCAAATGCTACGATCTGAGCTGCTACATTTGCACAGAGCTTCTGCTGTGATGTGCTGCCCTGGATATCAACATCATTACCGATCTGGCTGTTCTTGAATCCGATGAACTGAAGCGGTACGATATCTGTTCCCTGATGAAGGAGCTGATAGAATGAGTGCTGACCGTTTGTACCAGGCTCACCAAAGATGATAGGTCCTGTTACATAATTGATAGGCTCACCAAAACGGTTAACCTGCTTACCGTTAGACTCCATATCAAGCTGCTGAAGGTGTGCAGGGAATCTGTTAAGTGCCTGTGAATAAGGAAGTACTGCTGTACTCTCATATCCAAGTACATTACGCTCATAAACACCGATCATAGCATCGAGCATAGCCGGATTCTCGAAGATATTCTTATTTGCAGAAAGCTTATCCTCTGCTGCTGCACCGTCAAGGAACTGTGCAAATACATCAGGACCGAATGCAAGTGAAAGAACTGCTCCGCCAACACCTGATGTAGAAGAGTAACGACCGCCAATGAAATCGTCCATGTAGAATGCTTCAATGAAATCATCACTGTGTGCAAGCGGTGATGTCTCTGAAGTAACAGCGATCATATGCTTTGCAGGGTTAAGTCCTGCCTTCTCAAGAGCATTCATTACAAATGACTGGTTTGTAAGAGTCTCAAGAGTTGTACCTGACTTAGAAACAAGTATGAAAAGTGAGTGAGCAACATCGATAGAGTTAAGTACTGCAGATGCATCATCAGGATCTACGTTGCTGATGAACTTAGCTTCCATCTTAAATGTGTTGTTCTTCTTAGCCCAATTCTCAAGTGCAAGGTACATAGCACGAGGACCAAGGTCACTTCCGCCGATACCGATCTGTACTACTGTTGTAAACTTTTCGCCGGCTGCGTTTGTGATTTCTCCATTGTGTACTTTATTAGCAAAATCTGCGATTCTCTTCTGCTCTTTTACATAGAACTCACGCTTATCAACGCCGTCAGCCTCTACCTTATTTCCAAGCTGACCTCTTGTAAGCTGGTGAAGGACCATACGCTTCTCGCCTGTATTAATAACCTCACCATTGTAAAGAGCTTCAAACTTTTCAGAAAGCTGAGCTTCTTCAGCAAGTTTCTTTAATGCAGCAAGGACATTGTCGTCAACTTCCTTTGCAGCATAGTTATATACCATACCTTCAGCCATTGCTACAGAGCACTTCTTTACACGCTCTGCACCGCTCTCGCCAGACATAACTTCCTGAAGATTAACACGTTCAACCTTATTAAGCTCTTCGAAAGACTTAAGGGTATCCAGATTGTTCCAGTTTATCATGTTTTTATTCCTCCTCTTTGAATGCGTTGTCTTGAGGACATGATCCCTACAAGTTTATGTTCAGACACGCATCTAAATAATCTTTACCTATTATGACTTGTCTGCAATCAATGCGCAAGCAAATCTGTCAATTTTTTAACTTTTATGAAACATAATTGCATATTCGCGATACATTTTTACATACTCTCGTGATTTCTTCTGTCATGTTCATGATTTCTGTAATATTTTTTCTTATTTTCATACATCATTTTATCTGCATAATTTATCAGCTTTTCTACAGAAATATCCTCATTATCCGCCGCTGCTGCATATCCATATGAAATGCTGAGCGACTTTGCTATCTGCCCTCTCCACGAATTTATCGCATCATCCAGCTTTTTGATAAGCGGAAGCAGAAGATTTTTATCAATATTCATTACAACTACAAATTCATCTCCGCCTACCCTATAACATTTACCATGCCCTCCGAAAACGCTCTGAATACAATGCGCCGCACCGCATATCAGCTCATCACCGGCTTCATGACCAAGGTTATCATTCACAGCCTTCAACCCATTGATATCGAGCTCGATGACTACCAGTTCCCCTGGAACTTCCTGCATATCCCCGAAGCTATTCAGCACACTATTATACGCATGGCGGCTGTATACTCCGGTAAGTGCATCTGTTTCAAGCATGTCCTTTTGAATCGTCAGATAACGTATTATCTCCCTCTGATATTTATTCAATATCCTGAATACCACAAGCATTACAAGGAAGACCACTATAACTGAGATGATTACCATTATTATAAGGTTTTTCCGTTCATTACCGGCAATTCCTTCCGTACTCGTGTGAACAACTATATATTTATCTGCACTTCCAATGTATCTTATCCTGCATGACTCTGCTTGTTTCAGGCGTATAAGTACTTTCCCTTCTTTATTCAATACAGAGCTATCATATTCTTTTAAGAAGCCGTCATTAAATAAATTGTATTCCCGGCTGTCACAATATTCTGAAGAATAAACAGCCTTTCCGTCCTGATCCATTATCCAGATCTGCATTTTTATACCATCAGGCTCATCGCTGCTGACATCCGGAATTATATCCTTCACTATAAAGCACAGCCCTACAACTGCCACTATCTTGCCTGATGAATCTCTGACTTTATAATCTGTATAGGTATAAAATTCTTCCTTGCCATTCTCATTATCAAATTTTATATCTATCATATAGTCTTCTTCACCTTCAAGAAAACCGTAAAACCACTTATTATTCGGATTATCCTCCGACATCTCGCAGTAAAATCCATTCGTTTCTGTCGAGTAGTACGCATTGGTCTGTGCCGAAGCAAGAAACGCATATACACAATCCGAGTACTCAGAATACTTTCTCAAATACTCCAGCAGAAGAGCCTCAGATGCCACATCTCTGTAACGACGCTTCTCATTCCTGAGCCACGATAAAAGCTTTCCGTCAGTAGACATTATCTTTGTGGCAAACATAGCACTCTGGATAGGCGCTTCCAAAGAACCCTCAACATAGCCTGAAACCAACTCACTCATTTTTTCAGAACTTTCTTCTGCATTACGCAATCCAACATGCGTATAAGTTACTGAAAGCGCGATTATCAAAATCATTATCATGGCAAAGATAATTACAATCTGCCTGTTCGACGCCTTTATATCGATATTCTGCGCAATATTCCCCTTTGTATTCATATTTTCCCCATCCAATTAAAAAGAACAGACGTCAACCTTGACGCCTGCTCTTATGAATCAATATCTATCTCAAGCCCCTTCAAATCTTCACCTGTAACTTTATTCTCTTTCATAATCTTTTGAAGATTTTTCTTTAACTCTGAGCTCTCCTCCAGACGTTCACTCTTCTCCCTAATGCGAACCTGCCCTGCTCGTGCACGTATCTTCATTACTTCCCGCTTTGCCGCTGCCTCCACAGACTGCGCAGCTTCTGAAGCTTCACGAACACTCTTTGCCTGAAGCAGCTTCATACCGGAGCTATTTGAAGAATCTCCAAGATTCTGCATTTTCAGCCTGATCGTCCGTATCTCAGATTCGATATTTTCCATGAAATTATCCAACCGCAAAGCTGCATCCTGATAATCCACAGATGTCATAGCATTCGCTGCATGAATCCCTGAAATATCCCTTCCGGTAAAAGCATCACTATATAAACTGTCTATACTGTTGCGATATTTATCAAGCATATCCATTGCCTGACTTCTCGCATATTCTTTGTTTGTATAAAACTCATCTTCGCTTTCAGCGATATTTTCTTCCTCTGCTTCTATCAATCTCTCATTCTTATTTTCTCTATATGATGCATAAAGATCCGATACACCATAGTCTGTTTTGATAGCAATCGCCATACGCAATCCTCCTGCTGCCGTATCGCAAGCTTTCTACCCAACATTTTCAATTTCTATATCGGAACTGTTTTTAATAGTTTTTAGAGAAATTTTATAAACATACAGTATACATTTGTTGTATGCAGTGCTTTCCACTTAATGCAATAAAAACTTACGTTCTTAATTTTTTTACGTTAAAGAGATATATGATCTTTTTACCACAATCATATACTAATTTTATAATTCCCCTTATTAAATTCTATAAAAATATCTACTTCACGCTTTCCAAGATAACATTCCATATAACGTATTATCTTACTCTTAAATTGTTGCTCCTTCGTAACAGGGTAGAGTTTACATAACTCGCATTCTTCTTGATGATAATAACCCACTAGGTCAGAGATTTTCCCTTCTAGCAACTCAAATATCGTATTTTGCAAGTCTCCTGAATCCTTACTCTGGAACACCATATCAATTAGATACTTTTCGTTATTATCAATAAATTTTTCAAACATGCTATACGTGTAGCCGTAAAGCCATTTTTTCCATGTATCCTTATTTACCGCATAGTTCAATATAGCTCTATTAAGTCCCACCTCAACAACAACTTTAATATCCTCATCTCCTGCAATTATCCTAAAAACACTTTCTATCTCTTTACGATTGCTTTCAGCCACATCTATTTGTTCACATTCATCATCCAAAGCCTTCTCTAATTTTTTAAGCAAAGGATATATACACAAGCTGTCAGTCTCTACATACATTCCCTTGTATATACGCGCAAGTTCTTCCTTAACATAATCCAATAAACTTTTCTTATCTTTTTCTCTATAATATATTTCAATCTTTTCTTTCAAATCTAAGATTTTTTCAGAATACATAGAGTCCTTAATCCTTCTAATTTGATATCTTATTACTTAGCTAAATCATAAAATCCTTAAAAATATAATTATAACTGAATGCGAACATTCTCACCTTATAATCTTTAATGAGGAACATAGATTTCTATTTCCTCTCCATGATAATAAAACTCACTTCCATTTGAGCAATAGTGTCTCTGATAAATAGTTCCATCATAGCTTGAATGAGCCTTATGTTGGCGATTTCAAATAGGACATTAGTTTAATTTAGAACGTGTCAATACACTTATGATATTAGTCAATAGTTTCGATTTTCCTAACGATGTTTGTTCCTTCAAAGAATTTGAACTTTACCTTCCTGTTCATATTTGACATTCTCCAAATATTAAAAAATTCTCCATCTTTGACATAAATATAATATTTACAAATTTGAGGGGTATTCTCAACAATCGACAACTCTATGCAATCACGATCACGATACTGTATTTTCTTAAGTTTTGCATAGGCATTTTCAATCATAATAGTATCTACTATTTTACCCGTCTTACTAATACATTTTGCATCTTTAGTCTTCTTTACATCAAATGAATATTTTAAGGATTTTATCATATCTTTATAATCTTCTACTATATAAAATATAACTGACCAGCCTAAAAAAATCCCCATTCTGTCATACCCTGAAATCTGAGCATATACACACACCAATGCAGCTACTATAAAAAATGTAACTTCAGCAATTCCTCCATAGGCATACCATACTTCACTTGATATATCACTATACTTCAATGATTCAAAGCTCATTTTATTTTCACGTTCTTTAGCAAAGTTTACTTCTGGGGTACATTTCATTTCGATCAGTACACAAGTTTCACTATTTACTTTGATCCGACATCCCTCACCACTCTTAAACAGTGCATTTATAATCTCATTATCCACCCCAGGTGCAAAATAATTCTCGCAATAACCATTTCCATCATCAAGATATCTAAAAACAACAGTATTAGCATCCACTAAACCTGTTACTACAGCATCATATTCCCTTATATCCTTCTTTTTTATTGACGGAAATAACTTTATTAATTCTGGTGTCATATCATATACAACACCCGCACAAAAGACCAATGCTATAAGCGTTCCTCTGGACCAGCCTACTTTTATAACTAAACAAAGCCATACCACTAAATTTATCCACGCCACTATCGCAGCACTGCACACAATTAAGTTAACCTTAAATCCATTCTTGGTGTTAAACTCATACAAAACTTCATTATCCACCACCTAATCTCTCCTATCTTTTATGTATTTTATTCAAACTTCTTAATTCTTCGATCCTTTTTCTTCTATCCATATATTTTTACATGTAATTTCCATCCTCATTATAGATAAATCTATCGACGCACAAATAAACTCCTCATTTTCGCATTCTGTTACTTCTATCTTTTGTCCAAAATATCCCAATTGACCACCTTTCATATCCTTAACATTTTCTATATGTCTCCAATCTGCATCCGTTACATAAGATACCTTGTAACACGATAAAAAAGAAATACTCCAAATACTATTTTACTCTTTCACTATTGTCCACCATATCTCAACTTCATCCCCAAAATAACTAAAATTCACCGCCAGAATTCTTTCATCCCAATATTGTGTTCCATCAATTTTTTCCTGTATTGCTATAATATCCATTCTTAAATCCACCTCAAACCTTAATATCCTCTTGCCTGAAAGTATCTGTT
>FOSY01000007.1:0-117428 GCA_900114405.1 Lachnospiraceae bacterium KH1T2
AATGCATCAGGTCTGATTGCCAATAACATTGAACCAATCAGACCTGAGAGAACCTATCGCCGCCAAGCAAGGTTCAAATTACCTATGAGTTTCTGCTATCGAAACTAAGCATTACTCATAACTAACTATAACACTTTTATCCATCTACAAGAAGTTAAAAATGTCTCGTAGTCTTATTAAGGTTACCCTCTTTTCCTGAAACAGCCAAATAGAATCAGTTATATTCTGCCGTTTTGACAATTGTATTTAGATAGAATCTGTAAAAAAGCTTAAGTATACAGTATGTCAGTGCATAACTAACTATATAAGGAAATCACATTCTAAAGTGAATGACATTGCTTCACACCTGCAGACCATATCACCGATATTAAAAATCTTATGATCTGTGTGATTTTCTCTAAACTCTTCTATAAGTCCATAGAAAATATCTGCAGACATACCAGCTTTAAGTTTTGTATCTACTATCTGCAGCTCAAGCTCAGGGAAAAAGTCATAACTTTTCATATTTGAACCTAAGTAGAGTCCTTCAGTATCTACAGCGACATACCCTCTGCTGTTCATCTTGTCATACTGCTTTGAAACCAGATTTGGTATATCGTATATATGATCTCTGTCGTAATTGAGTGCCACAAAAATATCAGCGATTACATATAACGTCGGTAAAAGAGAAAAAGACACACTAAGCACCGTTTCTACTATATAAAGACTAAGACCTGTAAGTACCAATATCGTATAGACAGTTAAAGTACGCCTTGAATACGTTCCTCGCCGCAGCCATGCTAAAGCTATGACACCCAGAAGTACGATCATCATTACTGTAAGATAGCCCCAATGAATTACTTTCAAAGGTCCATTTTCTATTCTGACCGTCATTCCCAATCCGGTATTGATCATTCTAATAGATTTATAATACAGTGCATTATCTATACAGCACCACACCAGAAACATATGTGCAAATGCTACTGTATACGCAAAGCCTTTAATCCATTTATTCACCGTGACTCTCATAAAGTTTAAAATGGCAAATAGTACAACCATTAACATCACAGTACTGTCAAGATATTCAAAACAAAGTGCTATCATAGCACCTTCCCGTGTTCGGACTCTTGTCATGAGCCAGTAGCTAAGCAATATCAGTGGCGCAAGAATAACTATAGTCCAATAATAAATATCAATATTTTCATAATTTTTCAACGCAATGTATATAACTATGAAAATTGATATTATCAATAGGACAGCAAAATAATTGCTAACCATAACTCTTAGTTCTCCTTATCGAAAAACATCCTAATACTGCTGAGAATCGATTCTTTTGGCTGAGTTTTCAATAAATATCCCTGCGGCTTCAGTGCTAAAAGCTCCCTAACCGTCTCCTGATCGTTTTTAGATGTTAAAAACATCACCGGAGGATGTTTGAGCGCCTTTTCTCCATTGAGCATTTCAAGAAACTGCGCACCTGTACATACAGGCATTTCATAATCCAGCAGAATCAAGTCAGGATTTTTAATGTTTATGAGCTTGATCGCCGTAAAAGCCGATGGACACACGCATACATTGTAGTCTTCTTCAAGCCAGTCCGAAGCCGTTCTCAAAAAAGTCGGTGAATCATCAACTATCATTATCAGCTTTCTCAAGCCTCGATTCTTTATGACTTCAAGCAATGACTTGAGCTTTTTGGTAATTTCCTTTGCATCGACAGGTCTCACAAATGTTTCTGCGATAAGCGCCGGAGTTGTCACTTCCTTAAGCGAAGATATTTTTTCCGGCTCATCCAGGATGACCAAATGAGCCCCCTGCTCAATACATGCATCATAAATAAATGCTCTTTCCTTAGGGTTTTCCAGCAGAATTTCTGCCTCAGAAAATACAAGCGGTGGGATTTCTTCCACCCCTTTTTTCATACAGTCTTTGATTTCTATCTCGCACGTTACTATATTGTGTTCATCCTCAAGAAAAGATTTAACTGCTCCATTCACAAAAGGCATGGTATTCCGGTACAAGAAAAGCACCTGAGCATCATTTTTTTCAATAGAATTACTCATATCAGTCCCCTTTTAATTTTTTACAGATTTCTTCACATTTTTCAGCATCTAAATTAGCTACAGCATTTTTCAGTCCATCCATTTTATTCTGTAACTCTACATCATCTCTATATTTTTCAAGTTCTTCAATTATTGCATCAGAACTCTTAATATCGTATGCATTCATGCTCGTAACCAATTGATCAAGCAAACTGTTTAATGCTTCTCTGCTGATATTACCTTCTTTCTTTTCTTTTGGTTCAATACCATCGAAGTAATGCTTAAAGCCTTCATAAACCTGATTCCAAAACTCTACAAAATACTCTGTGGTATCGACTACCTGCTTTACCGCACCATTCTTTGCAGCATATTCAAGCTGAGCCGCAGAGCCATAAACCTGAAGCGCCCCGCACAAAGCAGCTGAAGTTTTCATAGCATGCACTTTTATCCTATAGCTGTTCAAAGCATCTTTATCATTTTCATCATTTCTAAGAGCAGCCGCATATCCTCTGAGTTCTTCTACATCTGTCTGCGCCACCTGTACGAACTGTTTCATGACTCTGAGCACACCATCAACACTTCCTGTATGTTCCAAAGCATATGTGACATCAGCACAGTTAATTCCAACCAATGCTTTCATGTCTTTTGTTTTAGATTTTTTATTTCCTACAGTATTGCCCTTCTTCACAAGCTCCTTAGGAAGATATTTCAGCATGATCTCCTCAAGTTTAACCTCATCTATCGGCTTTGACAGAAAATCATTAAATCCACTCTTTAAGTAATCTTCTTTAGCTCCCTGCAGCGCATTAGCCGTAAGTATTATCACTGGAGTTTGCGCATTCAAGCCGTTTTTATCTTCTCTTAGATGCTTAAATGTCTCAATTCCATCCATTTCAGGCATCATATGATCCATAAAAATAACGTCATATTTATTTTTTTGAGCTAAATCTAATGACATGGCTCCGCTATGCGCTTTATCTATGTGAAGCTGATTTTCTTTTAAGAGGTTTTCAAAAACCATCAAATTCATTTCATTGTCATCAACGACAAGTATATGTGCATTCGGAGCAATGAATGATGCTCTATAATTATCCTCTTCATCCCTATCGTTATTATCCCAATCCACTTGTCCAATAGGAGTTGAGTCAATTATTCTTTGTTCAACTTCAAAGTAGAATTCACTTCCCTTTCCATAAACACTTGCAACCTTCAGCTCAGAATCCATCAGAGTCAATAGCCCTTTCACAAGATTCATTCCTATTCCGGTTCCTTCAACAGCGCGATTCTTCTTTTCATCAAATCTTGAAAATCTGTCAAAAAGTTTTTTCTGGTTTTCAGGTGTTATGCCAGCGCCTGTGTCTCGCACTGAAATCAGCAAATGAATCTTACCCTCAGCAGATTCTTTACCATAAACCCCAAGCCTTATCCAGCCTGTTTCCGTGTATTTCAGTGCATTAGTAAGAAGATTTATCACGATCTGCTTTAGTCGTACATCATCACCATAAAGCTTATTTGGAAGATTTTCTCCGACATCAATCTTAAACGCAAGGTTTTTGCTCTGTATACGCGTTTTAACAACACTTTCTATCTCATAGATCATCTGCTTAAGCGAATACTCAGCTTCGATCAGTGACATTTTTCCAGCTTCTAACTTGGAAAAATCAAGGATGCTGTTTATCAACGCAAGAAGCATGTTTCCAGCTGTTTTAATATCCCTCGCATATCCTCTGACAACAGATTGCTCACTTTCGCGAAGAATCATTGTATCAAGTCCAAGTATCGTATTTATAGGAGTTCGTATCTCATGTGACATATTTGCCAAAAAAGCACTCTTGGCATTACTTTCCATCTTCACATTCTCAACCTGCTTGAGCACTTGATTTAATTCTTTTTTTTCTTCATTAATCTGCTGTGTCGTAAACAGAACCTTTCGCAGCGGTTCGCCTTCAATTCTGTCCATTGCGATAAACTGCAAACGACTCCAGCCGAATCTTAAGCTCTCATATTCAAAAGCAATGCTGCTTCTTCCTTCGAGTCTTTCACTAATATCCTCAAGATTTACAAATTTTCTCGCAAGCTCTCTATACTCTTCCTTTGGATCAAACGAAAACAAATTTTGAAATTGTTCCTGAGCCGTTAAATTTCGTGGTCTTGTCCTATCATATTTTTCATCCATTCCTACCGGAGTTATCGTATTTTCAACAAGATCGACTATATACACAAGTTCATATAGATCTGAAAGGCTTGCTATGCCGGAATTTCTAAGCTGATTCTCACGCTCAGTCTTACGATAAACATATTTCGCAACGAAATTCATTGCAAATACAAATATCCACGAAATTACAAGTACTATCAGAATATAAAAACCTACGCCCTCAAAAAAGCTGCGGTAAAAATAGTATTTCATGCCATAATTCGTAAGATCCAGATCAGACTTATGATAAAATACTCCTCCTACAGAAGTCTGATTTCTCTCAGGAACAGGCTTTTCTCTATATTCTGCTTTGGGAAAATAAACGATAAAATCACCTTTTTTCAAAGGTATTAAAAGATCAACGCCTTCCATAATATGATCAAGCTTCAAATCTTCCATAGAATAATTTGCCAGATTAAGCTTTTGAACGTTTTCATGGTCAGACGCAACATACTGATGTATTTCTACATCACCATTCCAGAATTGATTAACGTAGCAATCCTCAACAATACTGATAGTTAGCGTCCATGAACTTACAAGATTCCCGGAATTATTATGAATGTCAACATCATATACTTCACCATATAGGCCGGAATCTTCCTTTATCCATCTCGACGTACTACTCCCACGCGGGTGAATATCAGCATATACTTCACTGTCCTTATCAGATTCAGTTACAATATGTGCCACACTATTGAAAGAAATTACTAAAGCCAGTTGAACAGAAAAACATATAACAACGAGCAAAGTAAGGCATATCATTACTTTTCTCACAAATTTGATCCTACGCTTATCCATTATCTAAATACCCTTTGCCCCCTCAGCGGAATTCCGCGTAAAGTGTATCTACATTACCTTAATTATAAATTTCACAAAATCCTTTTTCAACCTATATAGTGTGCTTATTTTACAACATTCTGTAACCACTGTATTCCTCTATACTACATATATTAATTTTTTATAAACAAAGGTCGGAAACATTTCCATTTCCGACCTTTTATCATCATATTATTCTGTTTAATGCACGATTAATGTACTCTGGCATATCCATTTCCATATTGATTCCCTCAGATCTTGCCCACAGCTTTTTGCCGCTGCAATTGAGCACCAGCTGTATTTCGTTATTTTTCATAACTTCATCTATCCTGTCGCCGCTCTCTGCCCCGCACCTATGAATATCATGCTGCTCATCTTCCCAGCAAAGGATCAGTGAACTTCTGTATTCACTTCCTTCTTCCGTATAATTAGGGCTAACAAGATCAAAAATTCTTTGCTCCTTCTCAGTCATATTCAACCCCCTGAAATGTACCAACATCAGAATTAGAACATATCAACCAATTCATTTCTTGCTGCATTTCAATTATACCCTAATCTTAAAATTGTGTAAATTTTGACACAATTATTTAACTTAGTCGCGACTAAGTTAAAACATTCCGCGAGTATTGCTGTTTTAGCAAGGTTTATATGCAACTATCAGATATTAGTCTCCTTAAATTCATTCATCAATTCATTATATATATCATTATCCGGATCTTCTTTGATCAATTCATTCAACGCATCTTCATAAATCGTTGTATCGATATAGTCATCAATATTAACATTACCTTCTATATACCCAACATTCACCATAGCCTTATAAAATTCTTTTATACTTCTTTTATTTGGATTAGGCGAAAGCCCCAAGTGTCCATAATTATAAAGTTGTTCTTCAAGGACATCTCTTTCTAGATTTAATGCTTTTCCAGCCACTTCAAGTGCTTTTTCATGATTATTTTTTATTAATTCATATGCTTTGATATTAGCCTTAAGTGCTTTTACAAACTTTTCACGATCATTCTCAAGCTTTTTCTTCGTTGTCACCAGACGACAGCATATATAATCCGGCCATTCATCTTCAGCATCAAGCTGACTTACCGGAACAAGTCCTTCTCCCTCAGCCAGAGACCTGTATGTGAGGAAATTAATTCCCAGATCAACTTCTTTATTTATGACCGCCTGTATGACCGTTGCCTGTGAATCCAACTCGACAAATTCTATCTTTTCTAAGTCTACGCCCCGATCTGCAAGGATTTTCCTAAAAGCAACATCGCCCGTGTTCATCCTCGTAACGCCTATCCTCTTACCGGTCAACGTTTCTTCATTAAGTTCAGTAAATTCATCTGCTCTTTCCGGAAGCGCATACACTGTTTCCCCAAGGCTCATCTGACCGCCTATCACCACTAGATCCGCTCCTTCATCGATATACTGAAGCTCAGCGGCAATACCTGCGCCTATGAGATCTGTTTTACCATCGATAAGAGCTTGAATATTGTCAGGATTTGAATTATTGAAAACAAACTTGGCTGTCAAACCCTCTTCTGAAAAGAATCCCCCTTCATATGCAGTTACAAGGTCGATGTGCGCTATAGCTGCATCCCAGCCTATCAGCCTTATCTCATCCGACGGTTCTGAAAACTCTTTCGCATCTGATGAAGCACTGATTTCTGATCCATCTGTATCTACCTTTGTTTTAACATTTGCAGTTCCCGTCGTATTCGTACAAGCCGTAACAATTATTGATAAAATTACAGCCACACACCCAACTAACATAACGTTAGTTTTATTATAATTTTTCAATATTTTTTACCTCGACATCCATCAACACAATTCTAACTGTTATTTCGGCATTTTCCACACAAATAAAAAGTCTTTTTGACCACGTAAATATGTTTATGTTTTTAAGAAAAACTTGTTTCATGCTGAAAATACACTATAATATTATTTAGAGATTTTAGACTTAGTTTATCTAAGTCAGAAAGTCTAACACCGACTGAGATAAGTATAAGTCAAGCGTAGTATGAGGGATATGGTTATAAAGGTTTGGGTGATAATATGATACATGCAGGTAACATTGGCACTGATATAAACAAAATATTCAGCGTTCAATATTTCTCCGCTAGTCACTTTTCGGGTGACTATGCGTCATTTTCAACAGATCTGAAAAATGGGATAAATAGCGGTCTCATAACTAAAAAAGAAATTATTACTATCGTTAAATCTTCAATACTCAGCAATGATTTAAAACTTTATGAGATCATAAAAAACTGCTCTATAAAACTAAATACAGATGATTTTGTTAAAATCTTATATTTCACTATTCTTTACTCTGATCACATAGATATAATTCCAATTTTATATGAAGAACTTGAAGAAAAAAGACATTTATGCCGCCGTGAATTACTGATTGCCAGCGCTCTTACTATTCAAACAGAAAAATGGGATTTCCTTGGTCTTTTTTGTGAAAACAACAAAGATATCGAATCAAACATAGTAAACTATTACCTTAAAAATATTGATAGAATTAAACTTTCATCAAAGGTTTTTGAAAATTTGCTTCCTAAAGAGCCTGCGTCTAAAGCTGCATTCTGCCTTTTATCTTATGGGATTTACAGAGATGACGCAGATACGCTGAAAGACACAGCTTACTCTTCGTCTATAAAAGAGGAATTTGAACTTGGCAAAAATCATTTCTTAACTCAGATATATAAGTACGACAGCATAAAAGTGCTTAAATATTTCATTTCTTCTGAATATCTAAGCCTTGAATATGTTTATGAGAATGCGTCCTTGCGCTTTTCCAATGATAAAGAAGATACCTTCGATGCACTTGAAGTTTTGTACTATCTTTTTGCCAAAAGCAAAGCCTTCGATGATGCATTGTGCAGCGAGGTGATCTCATTGGCTGTGCACCACCAAAACTACGATATTTTCAAGAAAGCTTTTAACAAGGGAAAACGCAGAAAAAATTTCAAAACCGTTATTTTTCCGGAATTACTTCGAAATGAAAGCTGGTGGGAATATGGTGATTTCTTAGAAAAAAATATACTCCCTATGCTTCAGGATAATGAAGAATATTTACATACTTTGACAGCTAATCTTGCTTCCGCTGCGCCTTGTAATTACTTCAAGAAAATACTATGCTTATTACCTGAAAAATGCTTATCCTATGCTCAAAGCTTGGAGCCTGATCTTTCCTCTGAGTCAAAAGAACTTCGCTCGATAAAGGCACAAAATGCCATATACGTTCTTCAAACAAGCTCAGATAAGGAACCCGGATTTTATGAAAAGCTCTACCTTGAATCCGCAAGAACCAATGAATTTATGCTCGATTACCTGCTCAGCGACCAAAGTATCGCAAGCTGCATCCACAATTTTGATCGAATATTTGAAATGGGTTGTAAAAATGCAATATTATATGGAAACCCAGACGGATTAAGGGTTCTCTGCTCGCATGGACTTGATCTGAAACAGGTTCTCAGCAATGAAGTGGTGGTTTCTGAACTTACTGATTGCTTTGACCGTGCCGGGGAAATAAACTTTTTCACAGGTGTATCTTATATGCCGAACCCCGAAATGCATTCAATTCTTATGGAAAATAATATTGAAGACGAACGTCTTCTTACAATATTTAAGTAAAAGAATGTCTTTCGCAAGCAAACTGCGAAAGACATTTTTTAAGATCTTAGAAGCTAAGTCAAAGATTATGCAAGTGAAGCTGTAATGATAGCCATTGAGTATACTTCAAGAGCATTACAGCCACGTGAAAGGTCATTGATCGGAGCATTAAGTCCAAGAAGGATAGGACCGTATGCTTCAAAATTACCCATACGCTGTGCAATCTTATAACCAAGGTTACCAGCATTTACATCAGGGAAGATAAATGTATTTGCATGACCTGCTACCTGTGAACCAGGTGCCTTCTGACGAGCTACACGAGGTGAAACAGCTGCATCAAACTGAAGCTCTCCATCGATCGGAACTTCCGGATACTTAGCCTGAGCCTTTGCTGTAGCATTCTGCATCTTTGTAACAGTAGGATCTTTTGCAGAACCCTTTGTTGAGAATGAAAGGAATGCAACCTTTGGATCAACGCCAAAACGACGTGCACACTCAACTGTCTCACCACAAATCTCTACAAGCTGATCTTCATCCGGATTGATATTGATAGCACAGTCACCCATTGCAATAACTTCATTTTCACCAGTTGCAGATGGACGAACAAGGATAAAGCAAGAAGAAACAACTGAGTTACCAGGCTTAGTTTTAATGATCTGAAGTGCAGGACGAACTGTATCTGCTGTAGAATATGTTGCACCACCAAGAAGGCAATCAGCCTTACCCATCTTTACAAGCATTGTTCCAAAATAGTTTGTGTGGCTGAGAGTTTCTCTAGCCTTCTCAGGTGTCATTCCCTTAGCCTTACGAAGCTCAACAAGCTCGTTAACCATCTCATCAAATTCATCGTAATTATTAGGGTCTATGATAACAGCGCCGCGGATATTATATCCTGCATCCTCAGCTGCCTTCTGAATATTTTCTTCATTACCAAGAAGAATCGGCTTTAAGAAATTACTTGCCAAAAGTCTTGAAGCTGCTTCAAGAATTCTAGCATCTTCACCCTCTGTAAGTACGATAGTCTTCGGATTAGCTTTAAGCTGATCGATCATTGTTCCAAATCCATACATAATATATGCCTCTTTTCTCCAAAATAATTTATACGGTCATACTCTCAGACCTTCTACAATCGTTTACATGTATCAATTATATATCGTCTGTTTCCATGAGAATGCGCAGGGATCAGCTATTAATATGTCAGCTGCACTGACACAAATCTCACAGCAAGCCTCGTAAAACGAGACTTAAATTTACACTTTATCTGTTTACTCGATTGTACTTTATTAATACAACTCTACTTGATGCACAGCAATTCATCTATGAGTTAACTCAAAGTTAAAAATTTATCACAAAAAATTTTATCACTTTCGCACTTTAATTAGCGAAAATTCACATCGTTAAAAAAATATCCAACTTTATTTTTTAGTTATTTTTTTCACAATAAGAAAATTTATACAAATATCCATTCTGACAAAAATTGTACTTATCTATTTTTTCAACAAACCAACTTCTGTATAAAAATTAACTGTATTCATAAAAAAACACTATACAATTTTCTGTATAACGTTGTATTATATATGTCATATATTCATGCCAAAGCATAAAAAAACAAAAAAAGAGGCCACCGTGATATGATGAACAGATCAAATATTTCAAGTTTATATTTTCAATACCCTAATAATAATGCACCTTTCCCGCTTTCAAAATTTGTAAATATCACCAAAGATCATTCATCTGTAATTTCAGATTTTCAGAAGCAGCATGAAGAAGAAATCGACAGCCAGTTTTTAAGCATGGCTCAAAGGATCATAGACAAAATGGAACGTCTTTAAGCTTTTTCCTTAAAACTTGATAGCCGGACTGTGCCAAGCACAGTCCGGCTATTTTACTTATCTGATTTCTGCGTGCCACTCCTGCAATGACTTTATATCATCATCGCCGTTTTTCTTTACATACCCTATTCCCTCTGCTGCTGCTTTTGCAGCTGCAATAGTTGTGATATATGGTATTCTCGCCTTGATAGCTCCCTTTCTTAAGTAACTGTCATCATTTATGCTGTCTTTTCCCACAGGAGAATTGATTATAAGGTCAATTTCACCATTTGTAATACTGTCAAGGATATTCGGGCGTCCTTCTGAAAGCTTTAATATCTTTTCTGCAGGAACACCTGCCTCTCTGATCAGCTCAAAAGTTTTGCCTGTCGCCAATATCTTAAAGCCACTCTCATTGAACTTTTTTGCAATTTCCGGAACCTCCGGGCGATCCTTTCTATTCATTGAGATAAGTACCGTTCCTTTGGTCGGAAGTTCCGCTTTTGCAGCTTCTTCTGCCTTAAAGAAAGCCTCTCCGGTCGTTTTTGAAATTCCCAAAACTTCACCCGTTGATCTCATCTCAGGTCCAAGTACCGGGTCAACCTCAGGGAACATATTAAATGGAAATACTGCTTCCTTCACACCATAATAAGGTATCTCCTTTTCTTTAAGCTCAGGCACCGGAGACTTTCTTCCCGTGATTCCACTCGTAATGATCTCCACAGCTATCGGAACCATCTTTATTCCGCACACTTTTGATACCAATGGAACTGTTCGCGATGCTCTGGGGTTTGCCTCGATTACAAATACCTTATCATTCTCAATTGCATACTGCATATTCATAAGGCCAACAACATGCATTTCTTTTGCAATTTTTCTGGTATATTCTTTGATCGTTTTAAGATTTTCCTCTGAAATATGCTTTGAAGGGACAATGCATGCCGAATCTCCTGAATGGATACCTGCAAGTTCAATGTGTTCCATAACAGCAGGTACAAAAACATTCTCGCCATCACTTATCGCATCAGCTTCACACTCCATTGCATGATTCAAAAAACGGTCTATGAGTATCGGTCTGTCAGGTGTCACACCGATCGCCGCTTCCATATATCCGACAAGGCTTTCATCATCATAAACTACTTCCATGCCTCTTCCGCCAAGCACGAAAGACGGTCTCACCATTACCGGATAACCTATCCTGTGTGCATTTTCCAAAGCTTCGTCTACGCTTGACGCCATGCCGGCTTCCGGCATCGGTATTTCTAACTTATCCATCATCGAGCGGAAAAGATCTCTATCTTCTGCAAGTGCTATCACCTCAGGCGAAGTACCAAGTATCTTTACACCATTCTTTTCAAGGCTCTCCGCAAGATTCAATGGTGTCTGACCACCAAACTGCGCAATAACGCCAACAGGCTTTTCCTTCTTATATATACTTAAAACATCTTCGAGAGTGAGTGGCTCAAAGTAAAGCTTATCTGACGTATCATAGTCTGTAGAAACTGTTTCAGGATTACAATTTACAATAATAGTCTCAAATCCAAGTTTCTTAAGAGATTGCGCTGCATGTACGCAGCAATAGTCAAATTCGATACCCTGACCAATTCTGTTTGGTCCACCACCAAGTATCATTATCTTTGGCTTCTCTGTATCCACCGGGTCGTTATCAACACCATTGTATGTTGAATAAAAGTAGGAGCTATCCTCTGTACCGCTCACATGCACAGCATCCCAGCATTCTTCAGCCCCAAGTTCCTCACGTCTTGCGCGGATCTCATCTTCAGAAACACCTAAGATTTCCGCAAGATATCTGTCTGAGAAACCGTCTTTTTTAGCCTGTACGAGCAGTTCAGCATCAGGCATACTGCCTTTGAATTTGAGAATCTTCTCCTCTTCCTCAACAAGTTCCTTCATCTGCTCTATAAAATACTTTTTCACTTTTGTAAGCTCAAAGATTTCATCTACTGAAGCACCTTTTCTAAGTGCTTCATACATAATAAAGTGCCTTTCACTTGATGCGGTGACAAGCTTTTTCATGAGCTTTTCCTTGCTTAATTCATTAAAGTTTTTGACAAAGCCAAGCCCATAGCGGTCTTTTTCAAGCGAACGTATTGCCTTCTGAAACGCTTCTTTATAATTCTTTCCAATGCTCATCACTTCACCCACAGCTCTCATCTGTGTGCCAAGCTTATCTTCAACTCCCTTAAACTTTTCAAACGCCCATCTGGCAAATTTAACTACAACATAATCACCATCAGGTACATATTTATCTAAAGTTCCATACTTTCCGCAAGGAAGCTCTGCTAAAGTAAGCCCTGTTGCAAGCTTGGCAGAAACAAGCGCTATTGGAAATCCTGTTGCCTTTGATGCAAGTGCAGATGAACGTGAAGTTCTAGGATTTATCTCAATCACAACCACTCTGTCAGATACCGGATCATGCGCAAACTGTACATTTGTACCGCCAATAACCCCGATATGCTCGACTATTTTATATGCCTGCCTCTGAAGCTCTTTTTGCAGCTCTTCTGAAATCGTCAAAAAAGGAGCTGTGCAGAAAGAATCTCCTGTATGAACACCTACCGGATCCACATTTTCTATGAAGCATATCGTGATCATATTGTTATCTTTATCACGTACTACTTCAAGTTCAAGCTCTTCCCATCCAAGTATAGATTCCTCCACAAGTACCTGATGTATAAGACTTGCCTGAAGTCCTCTGGCGCATACAGTTTTCAACTCATCTTTATTATAAACAAGCCCGCCGCCGGCACCTCCCATGGTGTATGCAGGTCGAAGAACAACCGGGTATCCAAGCTTATCAGCTATACACAATGCCTCATCAACACTATACGCAACCTCACTTCTTGCCATTTGGACACCAAGGCTTTCCATAGTTTCCTTGAATTCGATCCTGTCCTCTCCGCGCTCTATAGCATCGACCTGAACACCTATGACTTTAACATTATATTTATCCAGAATTCCTTCTTTATATAGCTCAGCGCAAAGATTTAAGCCTGACTGTCCGCCAAGATTAGGCAGCAAAGCATCCGGCCGCTCTTTCGCAATGATCTGCTCAAGTCTGCGCACGTTTAACGGCTCTATATAAGTAATGTCAGCCATCTCCGGATCAGTCATTATCGTGGCAGGGTTCGAATTAACGAGCACGATCTCATATCCAAGGCTTATAAGCGCCTTGCAGGCCTGTGTACCTGAATAATCAAATTCACAGGCTTGTCCAATTATGATAGGACCAGAACCTATTATCAGGATCTTATGAATATCTGTTCTCTGCGGCATATAAATTCCCTCCAAATTTTAATCAACAAATGTATATTTATGCATTTATTGTCCCCTATAATAACATTTATTTATAAAAAAGTGAATACGATGTATAAAAATACACTCATTTTTATTAATTCCGCACTCTCCTGCAAGCTTGCTTCTCTATGATAAAGCCGTCTATCTCTCAGATACGCTTTACCGTCTCGTACTTATTTTTAAGCCAATTCCAATATTCCTGTCAAATTTTCTTTAACTGCATAAACAATATCCTTCACATCATCACCTGCCGGAGTCTGATCAGGAACATATATCACTTTTAATCCTGCGCCATACGCACTCTGTGCACCATTTGGCGAATCTTCAACTGCGCAGACATCCTCTTTTTTCAATGGATTTTCATTCGGATGTCTGTGTGAATACTCTTCCGAAACTTTCTCAAATGCATATTTATAAATATCCGGTGCCGGCTTACCTTCTTTTACCATAACTGCAGACGTAATAATATCAAGGTACGGATACAGACCAAGCTCCTGTGTATATTTTGTCGCTCTTTCCATATCTGAAGCAGTTGCAAGAGCTGTCATGATACCCATCTCCTGAAGCTTTTTTAAGACATCCACAGCACCTGGCTTCAATTCTATACGGTGCTCATTAAAAAAATCTGCCATTATCTTCATTCTATAGTTTCTTACTGCAGCATAGTCAAATTCCGGATCTTTCGTGATCTCCTTCATATATTCCGGTGAAAACGGTCTGCCAAGTGATCTGAGTTTTAAAACCTGCTCATCAGTTACTGTATACCCAAAATGTTCAAATGCCTTTGGCCAAAATATCCTATAATACTTTTCTGTGTCGATCAAAGTACCGTCAAGATCAAAAATTACTGCTTTCATACTCATCCTTTCAATCATTTTTATTATAGTAAACGAAATTCATAATTTCGTTTGAAGCTCCGCTATTGTTTTGACACATTTATAAGTCAATACATTATGATGCGTCCGGATTTAAAAAATATGCCGCTTTCAGCATTCCAAATCCAGCGCAGTGAATGGCATATTATCTTTGTCGTTCATAATAATTATAGCAAAAATGACGACACATCAGTTAAATAGTTATTCACTAAAAAAATTCGTTATTTTTGTATTGACATAAAAACATTTTTTTGATATTATTTAATGCGTCGCAAGAAAAGGCGCAAACATGGAGAGGTATCGAAGTGGTCATAACGAGGCGGTCTTGAAAACCGTTTGGCGGCAACGCCACATGGGTTCGAATCCCATCCTCTCCGCTTCAATTAAAAGCGGATCAAGTTTAATCCACAAAGGTAAAGAGCTCAGCATTTGTATTATATATATGCTGAGTTTTTTATTTACATTTTTAACAGCAGACGCCTTTTAGTGCCTGCTCCATTCTCTCTTCATACAAGTGATATTCAATCATTTACTTCATACCCACAAATTTCTACAATTGCTCGTAAAATTCTTCTTACTCTTTTTTCAAAATGCCTTAATTTTAGTACAGTAAAATTAAGGCACACATAGTATTCCCCCCATAATATCACGATAAACAATTCATTTATTATCATAATTATCTATAAAAATTAAAGAAATAATGTCGATATGATTTATAACTAATTAATAAAATATATGTCTTAAAAATAATTTTACAGAGGTAAATGTATGTCTAGCAAAATAAACGTCATTGCACATAATGTCACGAGTATGTTTACTAGCCGGCAGCTTGGCATTACTGATAAGAATCTTGCAAAGAGCAGCGAAAAACTGTCTTCCGGATTCAAGATCAACCGGGCAGCTGACGATGCAGCAGGACTTGCAATTTCCGAAAAAATGCGTCGCTTGATCCGCGGGCTCGATAAAGGAAGCAGCAATATAATCGACGGCATAAATTTAGTACAGACCGCAGAAGGCGCTCTCAACGAAGTTCATGATATGCTGCAGCGAATGAATGAACTTGCTGTTAAAGGGCTCTCTTGCTCTGTAGACCATCAGGACAGGCAGGCTATACAGAACGAGATAAATGCTCTTTACTCCGAAATAAGAAGAGTTGGCGATACAACTACCTTCAACGAACTCAATATACTACAAGGTGATCCACTTCACGCACACAAAGTCGCTACAGGTACTACTGACGTCGTAAAAGTCGACATTATACGCGAAGCAGAAGGTATGCCTTCCGCATATGTATCATATGAAGGTGTGTCAAGTTCAAATGGGCAAAACGTTATGACTCTTGGCGGTGCAAAGGAGATCACTCAGCCTTCTTCGGACGGAACCTCTTACAAAACCGAAAATAATACAACCGTGTCTAATTCTAAGTGGTCAACCGGATTAGATGATAATTATGGATGCTCAATAAATTTCAGCAAATTAGCAGGTACATATGGCGATAATCTGGAGTTTTACAATGCTTTGAATGAATTTGTCGGTGCTGGATTCTATACAACATGCAATACCTGCAGCAATCAATATAATATTGTCTTCAATGCAGGCAGCAACAACAACTATTTTGTCCCTGATGACAAGGTAAACTTTGGTGGCGCTATATATGTCGACCTCACAAACCTCCTAGAGCAGGCAAAAACAGCAACTACCGAAGCAGAATCACAGGCATTGACAACACAGTTTGTAAATCTTATCGCTTCGAAAGCCAGCAGCTCTCCTGCAATAAGAGATCATTACACACGATATGTCACTAATGCCAACTATCCATATAAACTTTTTATCTATGATTTCAGGGACTACACAGATGATCCAAATGATTACAGATATGGCTATACTATTCCGCCAAATGGCAGCAGAAAAACCGGTTCTATAGGTTCTATCAGTGGTCGAATATGTACAGACAACATCGTTGCCGAAGTCGTATACGGAACATACTATACTCATGAGCCGCTTAATATACAGCATGGAGACGATTCCGATAATAATTCAACACTCCATTTACCAAACTTAAATGCAATGTTTAATGTATATTCCAAATACGGATTTCTCTCACCTGAAGCTTCTCTCACTTTGGAAGAGTATTTCCCTCCGGTAACGGTTACTACCACCGCTGGAGGCTCATATATTTCATACACCGAGACAATACCGAGCTATACATATCAGAAAGCCATTTATACTCCTGTTCCTCCGCGTGTTTACTATGAAGCCGGTGAAAAAAAGATCGAATATTTCCCGCCTAAGGTCTCATATAAAACCGTTACTGTGCCTGAGCAAACTGTAACAAAATATAAATATACCGGCGGTGTTACAACTTCAACTACAACGCCTGAACATTATGGAGACCTGAATTATACAATTTTAGACGTGATCAAAGATCTGATAAGCTCTGTAAACGACATGCGCACAAAACTTGGTGCTTCTCAAAATCGTCTGGAGCATGCATACAAATATAATGCGAATGAACATGAAAATCTTCAGCGCTCTGAATCAGTTATACGCGACACCAACATTGCTGCCGAAATGGTCAACTATTCCAGAAATAGCATAATCAGTCAGGCGGCTAAATCAATTCTGGCAAATGCAAACAACAATCCGCAAAGCGTTTTAAATCTGCTGAAAAATGATTAAAAAAAATCATAATTTTGTATTGACACAAAAACAATTCTTTGATATTATTTAATGCGTCGCAAGGAGCGACGCAGACATGGAGAGGTATCGAAGTGGTCATAACGAGGCGGTCTTGAAAACCGTTTGGCGGCAACGCCACATGGGTTCGAATCCCATCCTCTCCGCTTCATAAAGAAAGAGACATTACAAAATGTGATGTCTCTTTTTTCTTGATCTTTTTTAATCAATTCAGTGGAATTATAACAACCTGACCTTTATAAACTACATTTGGGTTCGAAACATTATTTGCTTCAGCTATCTTTGTCCAATATTTCTTACTTCCATAGTATTTTTCCGCAATCTTTGCAAGATAATCTCCCGGCTCTATAGTATAAGTAACAGGAAGTGCCTCACTTATTTCACCCGTCATAAGATTTCTTTCATACATTGCATCATACAATCCGAGGCAAGCGTCCATTCCGCAGTTGGCACTAAATGCACTTTCGAGAACTTTCTCCCATGAACCATACTTTGCATAAAGATATTCCGGTGTTGGACCTGCTTCATTTCCATATGTTTCTAAGTTGCTTTTAAGTACTGAAGCCAGTTTTTCCTGATCTCCTTCATACGCCTCAAGCCTTATTACATTTCTAAGCCGACTTACCTCTCTTGCAACCTCTTCAACAGACTTACCTTCAGCATTCATAGCTTTTACAACATCGACAAGGCGATCATTTTTTATATGATAAGCTACTCTCTCCTGCTTACTCTTCTCAACAATTGCAGGATCAGACCAGTCATAGGCTGCAAATTTACCAAGCCTGACAGATAAAGGATCAGGCGAATATCCATAAACTGCCTTAGGATTGACAATTATGTCCTTCATCGCCTTGCTATTGACCCTTGGATCATGAACATAGGTAAATCCGGAATCAGAAACGACCTCAGCAGTAGCTTCTGCTGCAAAGGATGGCACAAAAGCTGTACTGCTTAAAACAGCAGCCATGATAATGCCTGCAAATAACCTTCTTTTTTTCATGCTTATGACTTCCCTTTTCTCTATAATTTTTTATAGATTAAGAATACCATAAGATAATTAATATTAGTGTTCATTTTATAGATCAAAAAAACACATGGAGCGTGCCTGCCCCACGTGTTTTTTATCATATTCTCAATATATCAACCGTATGTGAGCTTGCTCCTACCATATCGCTTCTTTCTGCAATAGAAAGCGTATATTTAAGGAACCATTCAAACTCCTCTTCCGTGAGCGCATTTAGGGTCTGGCGCATATAGTCAGCATATCCGTCAGCAGCGATGATCTGCTCTCTACATAGACCCGCTGCCTCATTCAATCTGTCTATATCTTCAAGCCTTACAAAATCATAAAGCTCATTTGCACCGGAAGTCGTGTGGAAATCCTCCGTCAAGTGCCCTTTTTCAACACTTTCGAGGATATGCCTTTCTTTGAAGGCAAACTGGATGACTGCAAAGTCATTCATTACATACGCAACAAGCAATATTCCGCCCGGACGTGTGACCCTCTTCGCTTCGCTCAACGCCTGAATCTTTTCTTCGTCAGTATGAAGATGATACATAGGGCCAAATAGTAAAGTAAGGTCAAAACTATTATCTTCAAAACGCTTTAATTTCAAGGCATTTCCCTGATATGCCTTTACAGAGCTCCCTTTCTTCTTAAGCTGACCAAGGTTACTCTTCACAAGCTCCAATGCTGTTACATCATAACCTTCCTCTGCCAGTGCTACTGAATAACGCCCTGTTCCGGCACCTATATCAAGTATCTTAAGCTTTTCCCTATCACTGCCCTCTTCGACAAGTTTATCTAAGTACTTGTGAATATAGTGCATAGAAGTATTGTACTCAACCTGCCCATGCCTGCTCAAAAGTCTCTTTTCTTCATTAAATTTATTATAATAAGCTACTAAATCCGTCATAATAACCATCCTTAAAAAACAATACTTCATATAATATCAGGAATTATGTCTCTTGAATAGTAAAAAGTCATACAAACAGAAAATTTCTTGTAAACAAGAACCTCTGTCTGTATGCAAAAAGTCCACTGCCAATTCTATGACAGCGGACTTTTTCCTATTTTAATCAGTATTTAATCTTCTTTTTTTATCCCCAATATTTCACGAGCTTCATCATATTTGCCTGCACGTATCAGTTTTGTCACCTTGATTTCTAAATCTATACGCTTCTTTTCGGCATCAAACACATCACTATCAAAATACTTCTTATAAATAGACTTACGATATGCTCTTCCGCTCATTTCACGGATCTCACCGTTTTCCACAAGGATTATCCTGTCTGCGCAGGCAGTTACTGCAAAAAGATCATGCGATACTATAATCACCGTTCCTTCATACGCTCTGATAGCCTTTTCAAGTGCTATCTGCGCATATATATCCAAGTGACTTGTCGGCTCATCCAAAAGCAATGCTGTGTGCGGTGTCTTGCAAAGTTCCTCTATCTGCTTAAGATTACGCTCTCCGCCGGATAAAAGAAGCTCATCATCTGCTTCTACAACCTGCTTAAAATAACCTGCTTTTCCCAGGTACTTTTTCTCCAATTCCGCAAAAATATCCCGAAGCATACTTGATTTTCCCGTTCCATTTGCTCCGACAATCGCAACTTTTTCACCAGGTGCAGCCGTAAACGAAATATTCTCAAGAAGCTTTCTCTCGCCATATGCCAATGAATATCCATCCACCGCAACTTCCAACGGCATAGTCTCTTCCTCTTCTTCTGACTTGAAGCAGAGAGTGAATTCATGTTCATGTTCTTCAATGAATGGATCCTCTCCGCGCATCTTCTTAAGTCTTTCAATATATGTAGCTCTCGCTTTAAGCTGACGTCCCATCTTCGGCTCAGCAGTCATTTCAGCAATTTTACGGATCTTGCCAACGATCTGCTCCTGTCGTACTAAAAATTCGTCGAAATTCTTCGCATGCTCAAACATCTCAACCTTGTTTCCAAGCATCCATTCATTGTACTCTGCAAAGTTTCCAGGGAATTCACGCACAGACTTATTCTCAATATCCAAAACCTTATCAAAACATTGTGTAAGCAGAAGTCTGTTATGCGTGATCGTAAGAACTGTTCCCTCATAAGTGTTTATAAGCTTGATAAGCGCTGCAAGATTTTCAAAATCAAGGAAAACATCAGGCTCATCCATAATCAAAAGCTGTGGCTTCAAAAGCATATTTCTCATAATAAAGAAAAGCTTATATTCACCGCCGCTGAGCTTATTTACAGACATTTCAGCAAATTCCGAAAGTCCCGCTGCTGCCAGCTCTTTACCTATATTTGACTCATAATTATATGCATCAACTGCATCGATACGTTCAAGAACTTTCTGATATTCCTCATAAATCTTTTCAAGATTTTCTGATTCACTCATTTTTGCACACAGCTCATCTGACTGCTGCAGCAAAGCTCTGAATGGAGCCGCCAGAAACTCAAACACTGTGAACTCAGACGTTTCATGCTCGACGAACTGACTTATATACCCTATTCTGAAATTTTTCTGCATCCTTATCATTCCGTCATAAGTATATTTCTCTTCGTGCATGATAAGGTCAACAAGTGTACTCTTTCCTGAGCCGTTGCTTCCGATCAAAACCGCATGATCTCCGGTGTTGATCTCAAAGTTAATATTTTCATAAAGATCCTTCTGTGGGAATCCAAAAGAAAAGTTTTCAAATTTAATCAAATTAATACCTCAAATTGCTATAGTGATCTGCGACATGTTTGTTAATTTTATCATCTGATCAGCTTTTTCACAACGGAATATACAAAACTCCTTTTCATTTTTCACACAAAAAGACTAAAATCTGTCGAAAATATCATCTGTCTTTCATCATTTCTTCTGCTTTTTCTGCAAAATCATCTCCGTATTCCATGAAAAAATCCGCCATATTCATAACAGAATTATTTTTCAAAAGACAGTACATATGCCCTATAGTAAGTTCCACATCGTCATCCAGCACACGATTTCCATCGCAGTAAACTCCGCGTTCCAAGCCTTCGAATGAGTCCACAAATGTTACATAACTGTGGCTTCGTCTGGAAAAGACCTGCTTATGATTAAGTATTTCAAAAATATCCATTATAATTCTTCCTTACAATTATACATTTCATCTATTATAGCCCTAAATGTGTATAAAGATAAATACATAGGTGTCATTTTGCATAAAAATACTTTGTACAGTCATAATAATGTGATACAATTTATTTATAAAATTTCTATAAAAAAAATATTTTGGGGGTAAACAATTATGAAGGGAAATGTAATTGTAGGACAGTCTGGGGGACCTACAGCTGCTATTAATTCATCATTGGCTGGGGTTTACCGCACCGCAAGAGATCGTGGTGCAAATAAAGTTTACGGTATGCTTCACGGCGTCAAAGGCTTGATGGAAGAAAAATACATCGATCTTTCAGAGCACATTAAGAGTGATCTCGATGTAGAACTCCTCAAGAGAACTCCCGCTGCTTATCTCGGCTCATGCCGTTATAAACTGCCCGACATCCATCAGGATATGTCAACTTATGAGAAAATCTTCGAAATTCTCAACAAGCTTGACATCGAAACATTTATCTACATAGGCGGAAATGATTCGATGGATACCATCAAAAAGCTTTCCGACTATTCGCTTCTCACCGGTTCAGAGATCAAGTTCATCGGCTGTCCAAAGACAATTGATAATGACCTTGCTCTTACAGACCACACACCTGGCTATGGCAGCGCCGCTAAGTACATCGGCACATCAGTAAAGGAAATCATTCGTGACAGCTATTGCCTTGAATATGACAAGGGTGTTGTTACTATCGTTGAAATAATGGGAAGAAATGCCGGCTGGCTCACAGGAGCCTCTATCCTTGCAAAAGGTGAAGATTGCGTCGGTCCAGATCTTATTTATCTTCCTGAAGTCGTTTTTGATCTCAATAAATTTAAGGAAAAAGTTATCAAGCTTCTCGAAAAACAGCCATCTGTTGTTGTTGCCGTATCTGAAGGTATACATACATCTGACGGTAAATATGTATGCGAACTTGGCAGCTCAGTTGATTTTGTCGATGCATTTGGTCATAAGCAGCTCACCGGTACAGCCAGTTACCTTTGCAGTTTCATAGCGGGCGAGCTTGGATGCAAAACAAGAGCCATCGAGCTTTCTACGCTCCAGAGATCAGGTTCACACCTTGCTTCACGAGTTGATATCCTCGAAGCTTATCAGGTTGGTGGTGCAGCTGTTCTCGCAGCTGACGAAGGTGATACAGGCAAAATGGTCACACTTGTTCGTCACTCTGATGATCCATATCAGTGCGGTACAGAAGTTAAAGATGTTCATAAAATCGCAAATGATGAAAAACTTGTTCCAAGAGAATGGATTTCTAAGGACGGTTCATATGTAACTAATGAATTTATAACATATGTACGCCCACTTATTCAGGGAGACGTTTCTCCTATCATGGTTGATGGAATCCCAAGACATCTTTTTAGACCTGTCGAGAGGAAATAAAATGTTAAAGGGATCGGCACTTAACGCAATTAGTGCCGATCCCTTTTATTATCTTCTTAATTTTAATCTATCAGGATGAATAGCATATTTCTGAGCAGTTTCTAATGTTATTTTTCCATTTTTCAATAGTTCTGCGATACTTTCATCCATTGAGATCATTCCTTCATCCGGGTTAGAGTAGATAAGCCCATCGAGCTGATGCCCTTTTCCATCCCTGACCATATTTCGAACCGCAGGGGTCATTGTCATGATCTCAAATGCCGGTATCACTCCACCATCAATCGACGGCAGAAGCTGCTGTGAGATAACTGCATTCAAAACGGAGCTGAGCTGTACTGTGATCTGTCTCTGCTGATTTGCCGGAAATACATCTATTATACGATTTATTGTATTTACCGCACCTACTGTATGCAGTGTAGACAAAAGCAGATGTCCTGTTTCTGCCGCTGTCATGGCTATGGATATTGTCTCGAAGTCTCTCATCTCACCAAGCAGTATGACTTGCGGGCACTGCCTGAGCGCCGCTCTGAGTCCCGTAACATAACTTTCTGTATCTACGCCGACTTCTCTTTGACTGACGATACTTTTATCATGCCTGTAAAGATACTCTATCGGATCCTCCAGCGTAATGATATGTACATCCTTGGTTTTATTTATATAATCTATCATGCAGGCGAGGGTTGAAGATTTACCAGAGCCCGCAGGACCTGTCACCAATACCATCCCATTTGGCTGCTCGCAAAGTTTTATTATTTTTTCCGGAATGTTGTATTTTACAGGATCAGGAAGTTCGAAAGAAATCACCCTAAGCACAGCCGACAGAGCACCTCTTTGCTTATATCCACTCACTCTGAATCTTGAAAGTCCCGGAACAGAAAGTGAAAAATCATCATCACCATTTTCATTCAGATAATATATATCCCTCTGTGCCAGCTCATATATTTCCTTAACACACTCTTCTACTTCATCAGGCATCATCCTCTTTTCGCCAGTCCTTATTATCACTCCATTCTTGCAAAAAGAGATAGGAAGTCCTGCTACGATAAAAATATCAGAAGCATTTTCCTGAACTGCCTTTCTTAAAATGTCAGTAACCATATCTACATCCCTCTTACGGTTCCCCAGGTCCCATAGGTCCCTGTGGTCCTGAATCCTCCTCAGCTTCCGGTGCTTCCCAGCTAGCTGTTTCATTTACCTGCCATTTGGTTATCCTATAGCTCTCTTCCAATTCGTCAGGAATGATCGTCACAACCAGATTCTCCATATTTACCCCAAATGGAAACTGATATGTGCATTCCTCCTTTGGAACTTTTTCCAGTGCAGCAAGTGTTCGCTCTGCCTCATTACATGCGCTCTGATAATCCTGTGCACGCTGTGCCATAGCTTCACTTATCCTCAAACTGCTCCTTGCTGTTGAATATGCAATCCCGCTAAAGGAAAAAAGACATATTCCCATAAATACAACGACAAGCATTGGTAAACCGATGATAACCGGTGATTTATCTGTCATTCCCTTTCCTCTTTCTTTATTGCATGTTCAACGCTTATCGCATAAATCGGCTCATCTGCAGAAAAACAGCTTATGTCTGCGGTATAAAGCTTATCCTCTACATGCGAATTTACCGTAAGCGTATATTTATCATTACCATAAGTTTCTTCATAAATATTTTCTGACTTCTTGCTTAAGCCATATAATTTCAGCAATTCTTCAATCTCTGCTTCATCAGACGCAGATCTAATGATCTCTATCACGTTATTCGTCTCTGAAACCGCTTTTTCCTCTGCTTCAGCCTTTACTGACATTTCATAAGCATTTCCAAATACTGCAAGAGTTACAGCTATAGTAAGACCGAAAAACGTAATTGCAAGTACAAGTTCGAGAAGCAGAAGCTGTCCTGATGAAAGCCTGTATCTTTCCTTCATTTTCCTCCTCCTTCATTGCCTGCACATTTGAACGATATTACGGCATTCGATATATTGTTATCCGTACCGACAAAATTAAATTTCAAAACATTGTCAGTCAATTTTTCAATATTCATGTCTTTTACTTCCAATATCGCTTCACCGCTGCCTGCATCGCACGAGTTTAATTCATCTTCCTTCACATATATCTCTCTAAGATAACCCTCATACGCATAGATACATGTAACAAAAGCTTCACCATAGCTATTTTGACGAAGTTTCACAGCATCATGACCGTTAAATTCAGCTATCTCTATTTTTCCAATCTCATCATGACTTCTGAATTTTTCGATCATATAGTTTGACGCAATATCGGCATCAAGAACACTGCCCGATCTATTTACTATGCTGCGATAAAGCTGTGCCGAGATAAGCACAACCCCCAATGCACAAAGCGTGAAGATAAGAAACAGCAATATCGGAAACAGATCAGAAATGCGAGTTCTCTTCTTCAACATTTTCATTCTCCTATCTGAGTGACTGTTACCAATGGAGGAACTTTACTTCCTCTCACCTCGTATTCCACAGCAAAAAGATCCTTATCATAACTCAGTCCATATGCCATTTCCAATGCCATGAGTGTCTTTGGATAAGTTCCTGTGACCGCATAATTATATGCAATATCTCTTTGTATTGCTTTTTCAAGGCTCTCTTTCTGCCTTTCAACATTGCCCTTCGCAGCATTCTTTACAGAAAACAAAAGGACAACTATAATACAGCAAAAGAAAAGGATCGTTACCGTCATTTGTTCCATTTTTTTCTTATTTTTTCTCATATCGATGACACTATCCCCAAAAGTGGAAACATAACAGAAAGTAAAATTGCTCCAATTATAATCGAAAGTGCTATTACCAATACCGGTTCTATCGCCCCAAGCGCATTATTAATACTGGCCTCAGCGTTTTTCTGGCAAAGAGTTGCGATCCTTTCCATTACAACGTCTGACTCACCGGTTCTGTTTCCTATGGTGATCATTCTGGCATAAACCCCTTTAAGTATGCCTGCCTCTCTAAGCGCTTCATCAAGGACTTCTCCATCAGCGATCATCTTTCTGCATTTTTTGATCTTTTCATTAAATCCTTCATCATCGATTATCCCGGATACCATATCCATACCAGCATCAGAGGTAAATCCTGACTTCAATGCCAATGCCATTCCACCTGCAAAGCGGCTGGTAGATATATCTTCCTGAACCTTCTTAAAAAACTTGAATTTTACAAGAAAATTCCTTCCCCAGATCCTTCCCTTATCTGTGCAGACACTCCAAAAGATAAGCAGCATTATAGCTGCAGCCAATACAATAAAGGCAACAGAGTAATTGCCTATGATATTTCCAATTTTATATAGGAATCCGGCAAAACCAGTCATTTCAGTTCCAAGCTGCCTGAATACCTGCTTAAATATCGGCATGACTTCCAGCAACAAAACAAGGATCACCGCCAATATCATGCCCGCCATAACTATCGGATACGAAACCGCCTGACGTATCGACTGTCTTATCTCCTCTTCTCTTTCATAATGTTTTCCCAAAGAATCCATTACATTATCTAAAGTACCTGTTTTTTCACCTATGTCCGTCATTCTGATCACATATGGAGGAAATGCTTCTGCCTTTTCAAGTGAAGCCGCCAGATAATCACCTTTTTCCATATACGAAATAATGGCTTCATAGAGCTTTTTTTCCTCAGCCGACACTTCTTCATCATTTTTCATCATGTAGAGACCTTCTACTGATGAGATTCCGGAGCTTAAAATTATGGCCATTTGCGAGCAAAAATATGATAACTCATTGTTATTTAATTTGATCATAAGCAATGTCTCCTTTTCTATATATTTATCGACATTGCAACATTAGATTTTTAGAAAAAGACACTGTATTTCTTTATTCTTTTCAGATTTTTTTATATAATTATGAAAATAAATTTATTACAGGAGAATTAATATGATTTTTTCAGATAAATCAGAAAATAATGCACTAAATAAAGCTTATTCCCAAGTCATAGAGCTGCTCAATGAATGGGGAACAGCTTTTCAGGAAGAGCCCGAAGGAAGCTCGATTCAGCGAATCATTTACGAAGAAAAGCTTCCAGACCTCATTGATCGTGTCGCATGTATCATCACTTTCGAGGAAAGCTACATGCAGGTGACCACTCTTTTTCATACAGAGATTTCTTCTGATAAAACAGCTGAAATACTTAGCTTCATGAATAAACTCAATTCATGTATCGACTTCGGTTCATTCATGCTCTTAAATGACAAGATCACTTTCAGAACTCATCTTTCATACGACGATGAATCTGAATTTTCATTTCAGATATTGGCTGATACCATCCAGAAGGGTACAGACAGCTTCTACGACTACGGAGATGGTTTTGCCCGCATCATGAGCGGCGAAGCTAACGCTGAGCAGGAAACTATCCGCTCTGCAGGCTTTAATTTATTATCACATATTCCTGAGCACGTTCCTGAAAACGAAGATGACGAAGCTGAAATCCATAATCTTCTGCAGCACAGCTGGCTTCCGACTCTTTTTTATAATTCAAAATACATTAAAGATCTGCTTATGGTTCTTGAAAAAAATGGTGAGGTATTCCTTTCAACCGCTGTTACATCTGTCTGCGGCAATGAAGATGACGCTTGTTATCCTGATGATTACAGTGTGGAATTCATCAATCCTGACGCTGATCTCACACATATTAAGATCACCCTTCCAGACTATCAGGTTGAAGGGCTTTCTAATGAGCTTCACCTTATCTGTACTAAAGATCTGGTTTCACGACAGTTTTTCATGGTAGAGGATGGAAATATCACTTCACTTCTGCCCGAGCCGGACGGATATATTGAGTACGAAAATAACGGTAACAAAGAGCTTTCCGAAAGGATCGAAGAGCTCTTCATAGAAGAAAATGGAATAAAATAATCTTAATTGAACAAAGAATCCGACTTTGTCGGATTCTCCGCGCAAGCGCGGGAGCCGTAGGCTCTTCCCATCCGCGCGCGTCGCATCCTATGCACGTAGTGCATTTTTTGACTTATAGGAATTCCAGCGGAATTTCCTATAAGGATTAGGGTGTCAAAAGATAGTGTGTTTTGACTACTATATACTATTTGTACCTTGAAAATTTAACACGATTTGGATTTGAAGAGGCATTCATGTTTTATTACTTGATATATGATGATATTTCTGGACAATCTTTATGCTATTTCGCTTTTTGAGGCGCAATTATCCAAGCTATTGGAATAACACAATAGCTTTTGAAAATCCAATGCTGCTATTTTAAAACCAAAATGTAAACGGGTTCGAAATTTTCCATGTGCAGGAATTTTATCCACCTTGTATCTTCTACGAAGCAACGAAGGAATGGCTTCTACTCCGTTTCGGAAGCGTGCATATTTACTGAATTCATCAGTTTTCATGTACTGTAGCTGCTTTGCCCGTCCAACTGCTTTCCAAGATACTTCTTTTCGAACTTTGTTTTTTAAGAAGCGTGGCTTACAAATATCTTTGTATGGACAGGATTGACAAGCTCTTGTTTCAAAGTAAGCAACAGACCTATCATTCCTTGAATCGTAAGTACATTCCATTGGTTTACAATTGTTTTTACATTGAATGAGATAATGTCCATCATCTGTAAAAATAAAATCTGCATATATTTCATCAGGTTTACGACCAGTAAAGTTTGTTGTTACTAGTTTAAGGTTATGAGACTCAGCAATGGCTGAATTCTGTTCTCCACTATAAGCTCCATCAGCGACTAGATATGCACCGTCTGGATATTTAGACTGATTATCAAGGTAATCCTTCATGAATTGATTATCTGCATAAGTATTGCATTCATAAGCATAATCTGTGATTAAGCTACCGGTATCTCCAACGGACTCTACTATATTTCCTACATAGCCAATATTCTTTTCGCCAGCTTTATAGCGGAATGTTGCTTCAGAATCGGAAGGGTTTATAAGAGCTTCGGAAGGTTTTTCTACTTCATCCTTCGAACGAAGTCGTCTCTTCCCATCATCAATAATGGTTCGCTCTTTAAGCAAACGAATCAAAAGCTGATATTCGCTAGTATCATCAAAATCGCCATTCTTGTCGCATAATTCAATGAGTTTTTCCGCATCATGCATTACAGCAATGGTTCTTTCGGTAGCATCAAGATTACGCTTGTGATAAATGCATTTGTTTAAATCATCTTTTTCAATATAGTGGTGCTGTTCTTCTGGCAGAGTAGCTCCTTTTGAATCCATTATCTTTGCAAGATTTGCAGTACATGTATAAAAGAGTTCGAGCAAAGATAGATTCTTGATATTAGCAGCAACCATAAGACTATCCATTCTCTGCATATCCGGAGAGATTTGCATAAATTCAGATATTTCTTTGGCCATTTTTACAACGCACTCATGAATAAGGTCGACATCATGTTCTGTTTCATATGCAAGTACTCTTGCACGAAAACGGCTCAATGTTCTATCACTAAGTGGCTGCTCTTTATAGCTTGTAGTGTGAAGTGCATACTGATAGCGAATATCAAACATAAGAGCCTCGACCAGCTCATCATCAGTATCACCAAGGGCTTCCTTTAGAATAAGAGCACCAATAATTACATTCACAGGTGTATTAGGGCGTGAAGCTTTTTCACTGTAAAGAACAGAGAAAATCTTTTCATCTATAGCAGGAAAAACTTTGTCAGCAAAAACTTTAGCCCATGACTTTTCAAGGACTCTTTTTTCTCTTTCAGTGAGATTAAAAGTACTATCATTTAAACTGATTTGCTGGGAATCATTAGAGACAAAAGCCATGATCATCACCTCGAATTTGATAATTTATTATATCAAACATCAGGCCGAATGGATCATCGTGTTAAGTTTTCAAGGTACAAATATGTCAAAAATCAGTAACCTTTTGACACCCTAATCCTATAAGAAAAAAGAACAGATGCTGCTGCACCTGTTCTTTTCTGTATAACATGCTGAACATCAACGATATGAACATGTTCCCGTAAGATATTTTGAGTCAAACGTTATCAATTTATTTGCTTCATCGATTTTTACGTATTTTTGACTTACCTTCACCTTTTTGCCTTCAGGAATTGCTACTTTTATCTTCTTTCCTGTAACCATAGAAACGATATCTTCTGTTCTGACATTATATCTTACTATCTTGATCGGGATAGATAATTTCTTTAATTTATCTCCGTCTTCTAAAATGATCTTTGTTATAAGTGCATTTCCAACATTCTTAGCGTTCTTGATGCTTATTTTCTTAATATGCTTAGTTTTTCCATCCTCAGTCACTTTAAGCATTTTAAGTATCCTCTTTTTCTGATTTATACCAATATATGAAACTGTTGTAGGATAAGTAATTTCAAATCCTCCGCTCAACTTCATGACTGCAAAACCATCATCAGCCTGAGGCGTATTTGCATCATCATTATTATTTTCGGAGTCTTCACTGCCTGACGATGTTTCATAATTTATAGCATAAACTGAGAAACAATCACCATAAATAAAGAGCCTGCCTCTCTCATCATCTTCAAAAAATGTTGCATCTTCAAATGACTTCGGATTTATAAGAAGTGGATCAAAGCTTGTAACTTCTGCACCCTCATCTTCTTCATGATAACGTGCCACCTTAAAATTCTTCTTTTCCTTACTATCGAAAGGAATAATGATCTGAACCACATCACTCGTACCTGTAATATAGCTTAAATCCTCGCCAAAAGTTTTTATGATAGAAAAATCTACAAAGTCGGTATTTCGTCCTTTTGCTGTGTAGCTATTGTCAAGTGACTTCAACAATTCATTATTTTTCCCAATATGCTCTGACGGCTTGACCTGCATCTCGATCGAGCTTCCCGCCTCACAGCTTCCTGCGACAAGTTCCAGTCCGCCTACCAGCACATTTGCATATTCATTCGAAAGTTCCAGCTTACTTGAACTTTCCATATTTGAAGGAAGCTCTATATCTTCTAAGCTCTTACCATCTTCGAGATAAACCAGCAATACATTAGTGATTCCATTTTTCTCATAAATAAGATTATAGTAATCGCTATCGATATGCTCTAAAGTCATTTTACCTGACTCATCAGACGTTACCGACTGCACAACTTCACCGCCTTGCCTTAAGGATAAGGTTGCTCCTGTGACTGGCTCGCCCTCTTTATCTCTTAAGGTTATCTCAGTTGTACCATCATCATTTTCTACAGCCTCGATAGTATCCGGTTCATTATATACTTTATCCCTCGTGCTTACTTCTGATATCGTCGCTAAAACATAAAATTCTTCACTATCGCTGTGCTCAGCATCACCGCGCACTTTGTAATAAACCTTATATTTCCCGACATCTTCAGCATAAGCTACTTCTTCACTCCAGCTTCCGCCTTCAAGCCTGTATACCATAGTTCCGCCGCTGGCTCTTCCTTTTGAATTAAGAGACTGGGCTTCGCCTGTGTATAATAGATTATAGCCTTCAGGAGCTTCGATAACTTTTGCCTGTTCTTTCGCTACGATAGTGAATTTCTCGGTTATCTTTCCTGTATAATTCCCTTTTCCTACTGCAGTCGCAGATGCAGTGCCAGAAGAATCATTATTAGAATACGAAAGATCATAGTCTACTCCCTTTACCAGACTTATACCATTATAAGTAATATCTGCCTCAGGCTCATAAGGACCGATATCTGTCAGTTCATATTTTGTCTTTGACAAAACCATCTTAGCCTGTGAAATATCAGCCGGAGCTATGGTAAATGTCTTCGTCGCGCTGTCTTTATAATTGTCTTTGCCACTTACGGTAACTGTGGCTGTACCCGCATCTACATTATCGCTATATGAAGTATCATAATACTTCTCATCAACATTTTGGCTTGAGCTGTCTTTCTTTACGCTTACAACCTCCGGTCGCTTCTGGTTTCCATCGTATGTCAGCTCAGCATCATCCTTAAGTGTAACTTCATAATCTTTAAGCGATGCAGGTGTTATCGTATAATTCTTTACTACCGTACCAATGTATTCACCCTTACCAATTACTTTAAGCGTTACTGTACCTGCATTTACAGTATCATCGGAAAATTCCAGCTCATAATCGCTTCCATTAGTCAGCGTCTGTCCGCCCTTTTTCACTATAACATCAGGCTTCTTAGAGCTTCCATCATATTCAAATGAAGCTGCTGAAAGAGTTACCATCTCAGAGCTGAGTGCTTCTTTTGAGATTGTAAAGGTTTTTGATGCTGAACCCTTAAAACGATTATCTCCACTTATTATAACCTTTGCCGTATTCTTGCCTTCTTCGATATTATCCTCATACGAAACTGTGTAATTATCATCAATTAACTTAATTCCATTGCAGACTACAGATTCGACTTCCGGTTTTACCTCACTTCCCGTATAGGCAAACGTATCCCCTGAAAGATTTATGGTTGATGATGAAAGATCCACATCGTTGATCATATTTTTTGCGACGATTAAAAAATCTCTACCTTTGTAACTTGCTACAAACTGCTTATAATCAGTATTTTCACCATTTCCATTGACAAATTCCTTAAATATTTCACCAGCAGCTTCAACACCACCATCATCAGCATCAATTATAAAGTTAAGAATCTTTTTAAATCGTTGGCATTTAGTATTTATTTTTTTTGCAAACTCTGAATAATCTGTTGTATTACAATAATATCCGCCTTGATAATAATACGTTTTTTCAAAACTATCCGCAAAAGTTCCTTTCAGTTCATATAACCAATCCTTACCTTCACTAGATGGAAGATTCTTAAAATGAGTTTTTTCAAAGTCAGACATAGGCATTCCAAAATACTTGTAATAATAAAATTGCGGGTATTTCGAGCCAATATCATCCCACGTTAAGTCCATATAAATATATTTATCTATATCTTCATCATAAACTGCATTCCATGCATGTCCTCCGCCTCCGCCGGCTCCACCCGAGCCTGCAGTACCTACTATATAGTAATTAGGGATGTCCATATAGTTCATAATAAGTGAGAAAACATCAGCATATCCCTCACAGACAACTTTTTTATATTTTTGATCAAAAACACCATGAACGCTGTGCGCCCATTTAGCACTCTCTGGTGTCGTTCCATCAGATTCATAGGCATAGTCTACATCATTAACGATAAGATCATGAATGACAGCAATTTTATCAAGTGTATCCTCAGCCTTCTCCGCTGTATCAACATACTCTTTTACCCCGTCTATTATCTGCTCATTAATGGCAGCCCTTGCTGACACTGAGGCATATATCTGAATTGTATTTAAATAAATATCTGTATCTGATGACCAGAGCTTATTATCAGCCCCTAACCAATAATAAGCTGGATGATCATAATCGAATGCATTAAGAGCTGTAATCGCCTCATTTTTCGTCAAACCTTTTGATTTATATTCAATTTTAGAAACAACATATAATTCTACATCTCCCGTCGAAGTTGACATTTTAGTAGTAATAAGATCCTCATTCGAATTCATAAATTTTACTGCCGCTGTCTCTAATTCATGATAGAATTTACGCTGTCCATCAAGCGTCAGAGCATCATAACCCACAGTTGAAGCTCCCTTGACAAATACCTCATCTAAATCCTCATATGATTCGCTGCCCTCACCCGCAGTTTCAACTTCTTCCAGTTCCTTCGTAATAATGCGTATTTCCGGTGGAGTCCAGCCGCCCACTGGAGGCTCAAAATCCTGTATTTCCTCAATTACAGCACCTTTCATCACTTCACCCTGTGACTCAGGTGCTGCTAAAACATTATTCGTCTGCACTAATGACATCATCAATGCAATTGAAATGATCGATGATAATATTTTCTTAAATCCATTTCTTTTATACATACCAAGATCCCCCTATCATCAAGGCATAAAACTTTATAATAATTATAACAATATACTACATAAAAAGTTGTTTAAACTGAAAAACAGAGGTTCTCAAATAGCCTCTGTTTTTATCAATATAATATTAACTTTACTTTCAAAAAAGTATATGTGCCAAAGGGCAAACTATCAACAATGAGATTATCGTTCTTTCAAGGAAAATGACAAACATCTCCCAAAGACTGACAGGAAGCTTTGACGCAAGTATCAAGCCGCCAATTTCTGATAAGTACAAAACCTGTGTCACTGAAACTACCGCAATTATAAAGCGTGTCATTGCTGAAGCGCCTGCTCCGGCTATAAGTATCGACGGGGTAAACATGTCGATAAAGCCTACAATTATTGTCGAAGCTGCGGCATTTGCATCCGGAACCTGCAGTAAACTTAATAATGGTCTGAAAGGAATACCCATCCATTCAAATACAGGTGTATAATTTGCAATCACCAAAGCTACCGTTCCGATACACATAACTGTTGGAAGCACTCCAAACCACATCTTCGCAGAATTCAAAAGGCCGTTTTTGAGGAAAGGAATAATTCCCTTCTGCTCAGAAACCCTATCCATTGCAAGCTTCAAGCCATATTCAGCAGAGCTCTTGTATCCATCAGGAATTGTTTCCGGCATCTTTTTGCCTTCCACATAGTATGTATCTTTTTTCCTGCTGAGCGGAGGAATCCTTGGGCAGATAAGCGCGCAGATGATACCTACAACAACTATGATGAGATAATATATCCCAAACATATCCACAAGCCCTACCTGATCAAGCACCACAAGGCTGAACGTGATAGATACTGCTGAAAAAGTTGTTGCAATGACTGCAGCTTCTCGTGCTGAATAGTACCCGCCTTCATACTGATTGCAGGTAAGCATTACGCCAAGGGTTCCATCACCGATCCATGATGTGATACAGTCTACAGCAGCTCTTCCCGGTACGGTGAACATAGGCCTCATAAACTTAGTAAATATCGCGCCTATAAATTCCAGCAGTCCAAAATCAAGTAAAAGCGGAAGCAAAAGCCCTGCTATAGCGAATATAATAACTAAAGTACACAAAAGATCATTGAGAATGAAACCTCCCTGATCTGCACCGGAAATGATTTCCAGCTTTCCTACCCCGCTATCGAAATATGTGATCCATGCCAAGATACATCCAACAATCCTAACCATTGCCCAAAACGGAGTCGTCATGAAAGTTTCTTTAAGCAATTCATTATGCCAAAATAGTTTAACCCTGCATTGTGCAAGCAGAGACATGATCGCTGAGATCGTCAGTATCGCAAAGCAAAGCCCCGGAAGAGCACTTCCTATCTTTGCCGAAATAAAATCCGCCAATATTTTTACGATAACTGTCCAGTTGCCATTAAATTTGACCGGCACCATAAATAACAAAATTCCCGCTAATGATGGGAATATAAAAAGAAGCTTATTTTTGATATTATTCATTACAATACATTCCTGCTAACTCTGTGACCTATGAATTTTTATCCACGGTTCACTTATTTTATGCTCTGTAAAAACAGTAGCACTAGTATAACTGTTTTTAATAACCTGAACTAAACACTAACGATGTAAACTCTCATCAGCAAAGAATTTACATCGTTAGTATAAGTTCAGCTAATTAAAAACAGCAATACTAGCATAATATCGCATAATTGATCAAAAATAAACCCTTTTCTTGATTTTTTATGCACTTTTTATGAATAAAAGCCGTTTGCATATTATACAAACGGCTTTTATAAATATACGCTAAATTAATCAAAAAGCGGCTTTACTGCACCTGCAAGTTTATCTTTTTCAGCCTGAGCCTCTGCAAGATCCTTGCCCTTAGTTGTGTAGTATGCCTTTATCTTAGGCTCTGTGCCTGAAGGACGGATAACAACTGTAGAACCACTTTCAAGACCATAGATAAGAACATTAGCCTTAGGAAGTCCTGTCTCTTCCGGCTTTGTATAGTCTGTAACAGAAACTACTTTATCACCTGCAAAATCCTTAGGTGCATTTTCTCTAAGTGATGCCATGATCGAATTCATCTTATCCATGCCTGTAAGACCTGGGAACTCATAACTATCAACCTTATTAAGGTATCTGCCATACTCCTTATAGATCTCCTCAAGGCGCTGCTTGATAGAAGAGCCGATGCTTCTGTAGTAAGCTGCCATCTCGCAGATAAGCATAGAGCCGATAACAGCATCCTTATCTCTTACATAGGAACCGGCAAGATATCCATAGCTTTCTTCAAATCCAAAGATAAATCTGTCAACTTCGCCTGCTGCTTCAAGCTGAGCGATCTGATCGCCGATCCACTTAAAGCCTGTCAAAGTCTGGCGAAGCTCTACTCCGTAGTGCTCAGCCACTTTAACTGCAAGCGGTGTTGAAACGATAGACATAACAGCTACCGGATTCTTAGGCATAGTACCTTTTTCGATCCTGCCTGCACAGATATAATCAAGGAGGAGTACGCCCATCTCATTTCCGCTTACAAGCTCATAAGAGCCATCAGGACACTTCATCGCAATACCTACACGGTCTGCATCAGGATCTGTTGCAAGCATGAGGTCTGCACCAACATTTTTTGCAAGTTCAAGTCCTTTTTCAAGAGCTTCAAAGATTTCAGGATTAGGATATGAGCATGTTGTGAAATAGCCGTTTGGATATTCCTGCTCTGGTACAATGGTGATATCCTCGATGCCCATATCTTTAAGAACTCGTGTTACAGGTACAAGGCCTGTTCCGTTAAGTGGTGAGTAAACAAGCTTAAGACCTGCTGTCTTACAAAGGCCCGGACGAACCTGTCTATCCTCGATAGCTGCATAAAGTGCATCTTTACAATCATTGCCTACAAACTTGATAAGACCCTTTTCAACGCCCTCTGCAAAGTCCATATACTTAGCGCCTGTGAGAACGTCTGTCTTCTGTATAGACTCATAAACTACTGCAGCAGCATCGTCTGTCATCTGGCAGCCATCAGGTCCATAAGCCTTGTAACCGTTGTACTTAGCAGGGTTATGTGATGCTGTCACCATGATTCCGGCATTACACTTATAGTATCTTGTTGCAAAGCTAAGTGCAGGAACCGGCATAAGTTCATCATATATCCTTACATTGATACCGTTTGCAGCGAGTACGCCTGCTGCCTCTCTTGCAAAATTCCAACCCTTAAGACGGCTATCATAGCTGATAGCTACTGTCTGTGTTCCTCCCTGAGTCTTTACCCAGTCAGCTACACCCTGTGTTGCCTGACGTACAACCCAGATGTTCATTCTATTTGTTCCGGCTCCAAGAGTTCCTCTAAGTCCGGCAGTACCAAACTTAAGTGCAACTGCGAAGCGCTCTTTTATAGCGTCATCATCATTTGCAATATCAAGCAGCTCTTTTTTAAGGTCAAAATCAATCAGGTCAGCATGAAGCCATTTTTCGTATTCGTCTTTGTACATTACATTCCCTTTCTTTATAAATATTTGAATATTTATGTTATGTTTGTAAACACACACATTTATATATTATCTCAGTCTTGGTAATAAATCACTAATTAACTTCATAAAGTTTTAAATTTTTTTAACTTTACTTTATTTTTATTTACAGTCAATACTCACTTTCGGGTATTTCTCACCGGATTCGAATCTGCTTTGCCGGCATATTTCCTATACGAATCCATGCGCAAACCCTTAGATATGTGGAATTTCTCCGCCAAGTTGAATGTATGTTGAATACATACTATACTTAATATTAATGCATGAGTGTGGATCATGTATAAATGTTCTATATCTATGAAAAGGAAGTTTGAAAAATGAAAAAACGTATCTTAGCACTATTAATCGCTGTCGGATTAGTCTTTACCGGCTGTACCTCAGAAGCAGTGCCGACCTCATCAGCAGGCAGTATCGAAAGTTCTGAAGTACCTTCAGAACTTTCCTCTGAAAGCACTGCAGAAGCCTCTTCTGAAGAAAGTTCTGCGGCAAGTTCCGAAGCACCTACTATATCATCTGAAGCAGAAGAAGCGTCTGCCTCAGCATCAGCAGAGTCTTCTTCCGAAAGCACCTATGAATCAGGAGTTTTGGCTCAAAGATCTGCAGCAGACTTTGATCTCTCATCTATACCTGAGTACTCAGGGAAGCCATATGTTGCAGTAAATGATAACGTTCCTTTTTTCGGCAGCTCCGAGCTCACCACGAAAGCTTTTGAATCTTACAGCAGTCTTGACTCACTTGGCAGATGCGGTGTTGCTTATGCCTGTGTCGGCAAAGAGATAATGCCGACTGAAAAGCGCGGCGAGATAGGATCTGTAAAGCCTTCAGGCTGGAATCAGAAAAAATACAGCAACGTTGACGGTAAATATCTATGGAACAGATGCCACCTCATCGGATATCAGCTTTCTGCAGAAAATGCGAACCCTAAAAACCTCATAACAGGTACACGCTACCTCAATGTCGAAGGAATGCTGCCTTTTGAAAACATGACAGCAGACTACGTTAAAGAAACCGGAAATCATGTACTGTACCGTGTAACACCTATATTTAGCGGAAATAATCTTGTCGCTGATGGAGTTTTAATGGAGGCTGAAAGCGTCGAAGACTCAGGCGACGGCGTCCTCTTTAATGTATTTGTCTACAACGTTCAGCCTGATATCGCTATTGACTATGCCGACGGTTCTTCAGAATCGCTTATCGGAAGTGCTATCACAGGCAATGAGTCCTCTGCTTCCAAAGCTGAAACTTCTCCGGCCGCAGAAACACAGACCTTTGCCCCTGCCGCAGAAACACAGACTTCTGCTCCTGCCGAAGCTCAGAGTACCTCTTCAACTTACATTGCAAATACAAATACTATGAAATTCCATTATCCAAGCTGTTCAAGTGTTGATCAGATGAACCCTTCAAATAAAATGGAATTTAGCGGAAGCCGTGATGAATTAATATCTCAGGGCTATGTACCATGCAAAAGATGTAATCCATGAAATAACGCCTTTCCCAAGTTTTTCTTTTGGGAAGGGCGTTTTCTTTTGAATATCCTCTGATTCAATTAAATATCACTTACATTTATTACACAAAGCGCAAGCAGATGGTGTTACTGCACATCCGCCTTTTGCAGTTTCTCTGAAGTCTACTGACAACCTTCTTCCGACATTATACATGCAGTCTATCATTTCATCCAAAGGTATCATTTGAGTGATACCGGCAAGTGACATTTCAGCTGCCGTAAGTGCATTTGCTGCTCCCGCAGCATTACGATTTTGACATGGGTACTCTACCAACCCAAGTACAGGATCACAGATAAGTCCAAGCATATTCATCAAAACTGTGGACGCCGCATATGTACACTGCCTTGGTGTGCCCCCCATAAGCTCTGTTGCTGCACTGGCAGCCATCGCAGAAGCAACACCTACTTCAGCCTGACATCCTCCTACAGCTCCCGCAACAGTAGCATTCTGCATCGCAAGATATCCTATAGCTCCTGCGTTAAAAAGTCCATCTATTATCCTGTCATCAGAAATCTTATACTCTTCCTGAAGCGCAAGTAAAACACCTGGAACAACTCCTGAAGAACCTGCTGTTGGCGCAGCTACTATAAGTCCCATAGAAGCATTCACTTCAAGGACTGCCATTGCATAAGTGATTGCTTTACTTACAACTCCGCCAACGATATTTTTTCCCTTTATCCTATGCTCATTGAGCTTCTTTGCCTCGCCTCCGATAAGTCCGCCCATAGACTTTACAGCATTCTTAGTCGGTGACTGTGCAGATTCCTTCATTATCTTCCAGGCACTCTGCATTTTATATATGATCTCATCTTCTGTCGTTTCAAATTGATCGATCTCACGCTGCTTCATGACCTCTGAAATCGACATTCCCTTGCTTTCACAGATCTCAAGTAATTCCTCTGCCTTCTTAAAATCCATATCTCTGCCTCTCTTAATTTATATCTGCACTAACATTACATCTTCAACATATTTATTCTGCATGATAGCCTCTTTAAGTTCTTCCGGAAGCGAACTATCAGTCTCAACGATAGTGTATGCTCTCCCGTGCTTTCCTTCTCTGAAAAGTCTCATGAAAGCGATATTGATATTTCTATCACTCATTGCTCCCGCGATATGCTTAATGACACCCGGCATATCTTTTTGAACGATGATCGCTGCACTGTATTCTCCAGAAAAATCTACCGGAACATTGTCTATCTTGACTATACGGCACTTTCCGCCACCTATAGATTCTCCTCTCACATCGAGTACTCTTCCATCCTCAGTTTCTATATGTATATCTACTGTATTCGGATGAACGTCTGTCTCGATTTCGTTTGTAACAAATTCAAATTTCACGCCTCTATCCGCTGCGATCTTAAAAGAATCCCTTATGCGCTTATCATCTGTCCTGAAACCAAGAATTCCACCAAGCAAAGCCTTATCTGTACCATGTCCATGATATGTTTTTGCAAACGAACCATACAAAGTAAACACTACTGCCTTTATACTGCCGCCAGCCATCTTCTGTGCAAGAAACGCAATGGAACTTGCGCCGGCTGTATGAGAACTTGACGGGCCTATCATATTAGGACCCAAAACATCAAATACACTTATTGAAGCCATATTTCCTCCTACTCTTAAACCATAGATTTTTGCAGCAATGCTTCAAAAATCTGTACTTTTAATCTGAAAGAGGTCTGAGAGTTAAACTCTTCAGACCCCGTCATCATCATTTATGCCGTTGTAAGCTTTTCATGATTTTTATCATTATTTTTGTTATAAATGTGCTTTCTGTAAATATTTTCAACTAAAAGACCGATAGCATTGTCACCTGAAACGTTGCATGCTGTTCCAAATGAATCCTGTGTGATATAAAGTGCTACCATGATAGCACATATAGGTCCATCCGGATTTCCTGCCTCTGCACCAAAGATCATGTAAAGGAACGGAAGTGCAGTCATGATAGAACCGCCCGGAGCTCCCGGACTTGCAACCATTGCCACGCCAAGAGTCGCGATAAAAGGAACAACTGTTGCCATGCTTATTGGCAGATTATTCATAAGGCAAACTGCTGTAGCACATGAAACTATAGTTATCATAGAACCACACATGTGAATATTTGCACAAAGCGGAACAACAAAGTTTCTAATCTGCTCGCTTACACCTTCTTTTTCAGCACACTGAAGGTTAACAGGAATAGTTGCTGCTGATGACTGTGTACCAAGTGCAGTTGCATAACCTGTAAGCTGATACTTGATGAGCTTAAGCGGATTCTGATGAGAAACTGTACCGGCGATCGTGAACTGAATAAGGATAGTTACCCAGTGCATGATTATAACAACCAAAAATACTTTCCAAAGTATTCCCAAGATTGCAAATGTCTTGCCTGAACGTGTCATATCTACAAAAGTACCGCAAATATAAAGCGGAAGTCCAGGAATTATCGTATTATGAAGTACTGCATCGATTATAGCTGAGAAATCATGCATTCCATTGTAAAGAGTATCTCCTACAGTCTTTCCTCTTAAAATAGAAAGCGAAAGTCCAAGCATAAATGCAAATACAACTGCTGACATAGTATCCATAAGAGCCGGGATGCTTATTGAAAGATAAGCACTTACAGAATTGTCTGCTGTCGCTGCAATCTGATCCATCGCCTCAGGACTCATGAAACTTGGAAAAAGAGTGCTTGAAACCAAATAAGAAGCTGAACCAAATATCAATGTTGAGCCATATGCGAGAGCCACTGTAATAAGTAAAAGCTTGCCTGCTCCCTGCGACAAGTCTGCAATACCCATTGTGACATATGCCAGGATCATAAGCGGAATCACAAATTTAAGATAACTGCTGAAAATACCTGACAGTGTAACTACGAGCCTGCATATGCCCTCCGGCATAAACTGACCAATCACAATACCTAAAATTATTGCAATTATAAGCTTAGGTACAAGCCCTAACTTTTTCTTTTCCATACCATTTTACCCCCGAAAAATACAACTTTCGTCCTTCCTTATTCATTCAAGTCTGCCGGCCGTTAACTTGACTTATCTTATAATCACATTGTATACTCAATGATACAATTAATCAAATTCATTGTTTTCATAATGTCGATTAATTATTTTAATCGTTTTTTAGGGGAGAAATATGGAATTAAGGCACATATCAAGTTTTATGAAGATTGCTCAGCTTCATAGCTTTTCAAAAGCCGCAGAAAGTCTGGGCTATTCGCAAAGTGCGTTAACTGTACAGATCCAGCAGCTCGAAAAAGAGCTCGGTACAAAGCTATTTGACCGCATCGGTAAAAAGACACTGCTCACTCCGCCCGGAGAGAGATTTTTGATATATGCACATAAGATACTTTCCGATGTCAACGAAGCACATCTTGCGCTTCAAAACGACTCTGAGCTTAGTAATGCGCTTCATATAGGTGTAACAGATTCTATCTGTTTCTATAAACTACCATCTATACTTCAATATTTTCACGAAAATTATCCAAAGGTAAATATCAGCATAACCGTTGATGATACCGACCAGTTGATAGACATGATGGATAAAGGCGAAACAGATATCATTTATATACTCGATCAGCCAAGCTACAACAATAACTGGGTGAAAGAATTAGAAGTAAGAGAAAAGGTAGTTTTCGTTGCATCTCCTGATTCAGTGCTTTCCCAAGAGAAAAATATTGAGCTTGACTCTCTGCTCACTCACTCTTTCATACTTCCGGAGTCCGGCTCTGCCCATAGGCGCTCACTTGATAATCTTTTAGCTGCAAAAGGATTCATTTTCAAGCCTTTTTTAGAGATTAGTTCTATTGAATTTATTCAGCGAATGCTGCATGGAAGTGATTTTATATCTTATCTGCCATATTTCACAGTAGAAGATTCCGTAAACAACGGTTATCTCTCCGTACTTGATGTGAAAGATTTTCACGCATCAATGTACAGGCAGATCTTTTATAATAAGAATAAATGGAAAACACGTGAAATGTCTGAATTTATCAGACTTGCAAAACAACAGGCGGAATAGGACTTCTCCCATTCCGCCTGTTTTGTTACTCAATATTTACACTATTTTTAATGCTGTACCACCGGTCTTATTCCCCTTACCCTTGCAGCCGATCAGGTCAAGCACAGTCTTTACTATTAATTTTTTAATATACGGTATTTTCATTTTAGTGTAAAGGATACTTTTCTCACTCTCTTGAGTATTTATAGGAATTCCAACGAAAATTTCCTATAAGTCAAAAAAAGAACCGGAGAATTTTTCCCCGGTTCTAATCCTTTACAGATCCTTAAAGACCTGTTTCATAGCTCTCATTACATCTTCATTTTTAAATGGCTTTACGATAAAATCACATGCTCCACGCTTCAGTGCCAGCACGATCATATTCTCAAACTTCTGATCTGAACACATAACGATCTTAGCCTTCGGATCATATTCTATCATCTCTGACAGAGCATCAATTCCATTTAACTTTGGCATATTTATATCAAGAATCACAAGATCAGGCTTCAGATCCTTGAACATTGCTACTGCCTGCTCACCATCCTTGGCCTCGCCCGCTATCTGAAACTTTTCACTATCTAATGCTGCCCGAAGCATGTCCCTCATAAGTTTTGTGTCATCAGCCAAAAGAATCCTCTTGCGCATGCAACCCCTCCTTTAAGTTTCCATCAATGTCGTAAATTTAGTACATATGTCTAAAAATATCTACTATTAGAATAATACTTTACAGCAAAACTATCAATAAATTCCTTTGATTTTAGTTTTTTTTCAGATTTTAGTGAAAATTTGTTCGATTCAAATACAGAGTGCTGCGAAGTAAATCCGTCTTTCGAAAAAGCACGTAATCTGAAAACATCACAAGCAAAGAAATCCGAGTATGAAGAAAGATGTCTGATCAGGAAATTTATAAAGCTTATCATATTCTAATTCGTGGCTTAGAACTATATTTTACATCTCAAACCCTAAAGTCAGGCAGCATAAAAGAACCCGGGCTGTCAATAGTCCGGGTTCTTTAATAATTCTCATATTTTTCTACCATTATCAGCTGAAAAGTGAATTCAGCTTTTCAGCAAATGTGAGCAGGGTCGTGACCGTAGCAGAAAGCTGCTGCATGGCAGCCGACTGATTTTGAGTCGCTTCCAGAGATTCATCCGACTTTGAAGATGTCGAATTAACCTTACCTGAGATCTTTTCATTCAGCTGCGTAATCTGGCTCGAGGTTTTCTTGGTATTAACGGCCAGATTACGGATTTCTCTCGCAACTATAGCGAAGGCCATTCCATCATTTCCAAGCCGCGCTGCCTCAATGGAGGCATTTAAACCAATAAGATTCGTCTTATCAGCAGTTCCGCTTATTAAGGTTACGATGCCTTCAATTTCCCGAACCGCGTTTTCAATGTCAAGAATCTCCTCGCTGAGTGATTTCTGATTTTCCGTGATCGTCTGTGCCGACTCCGCAAGATCCCCTATGGTTGCCGAAATCTGATTGAGGTTCTCCATCAGATCTTTTACGACAATCTCAATCTGCAGCTTGTTGTAACCACTCTGCGCAAACTGGTTCACAACAGTATTCAGAACTTCCGCAGCAGCTTCTATATTTTTGCGGGAAACAATATCTATCTGTTTGGATGCATTCGACAGCTCATCCGGATTGACCTTGATCTCATCTGCAACTCTTCTGATCATCTTGTCATCCGGCTCTTTATCAAGAATCTGACCTCCGAGAATGGTTCCGATGTGTTCACCTTCAACAATAACAGGTGCCGCAAAGTCTATCATTCCCGCATGGCAGGTTCCGACAAATGGTTTTCCGTTTTTTACAGCTTGTTCTCCGAACTGGTTGTGGCATTTTGCGCATCTGGCATCTCCGATAGTGCTCCTATGAATAAAATTACTGCAAAATGGCCGATAATAGCTTGGCTTTGTAACCTCATTACCGTCTCTGTCGACGGAAACTGCGGCACAATTCATGCCAAGTGCAAAATTATCAAGAAATGCCTGCAATTTTTTTATATCGATAATATCAGACATTTCAAGCTGATCAAGTTTAATTACCCCGTTTTCCAGATTGACCATAGGACACCGCCTTCTTTATGCTCCACTATATAGAGTAGAAAAAATACCTGAATAAATAACAATGCCACAGTAATGTACGTATGTAATATATAGAAATTTTAAACATATATACATACCTTGTCAACAAAATTGCGTACAACATTATGGTTTTTTAGATGAACATATGCTATGTCTTTTCAAGACTTGCTACGAGTCATATCCCGAAGGCGCACTTCAGAAATTCAAACATCTGAACTTAAATGAATATCGGTACACTAGTATAACTGTTTTTAATAACCTGGACTAAACACTAACGATGCAAACTCTCATCAGCAAAGAATTTACATCGTTAGTATAAGTCCAGATAATTAAAAACAGCAATACTAGTGCTATTACAAATACTTTATGGCAAAACTATCAATAAAATCCTTTGATTTTAGTTTTTCAGATTTTTGACACTAATAAAGCAGACAAAGCGCTGCGAAGTAAATCCGCAGCGCCATTTTACCACTCTATTTCTATAAGTCTTGCTTCTTTCACATCATTTGTCTGTATTCTAAGACTATTTCCTTTTAATTCCAGCTCACAGCCTGAATTTTGTGGGTAGATTACTCTTGCACTTTTTATCTCTGGAAATTTCTTAATCGAGACCACTGCCTCGTTTTTCTTCACCATAAATACAGCCAGATAAGCCTTATTATTCCCTTTCAAACCATATGTGAGAACATCTGACTTTACCGTATTAAAGCCTTCCGGCCAGAAGGGAAGCATTTCTTTCACATCACACCTTATCTTTTTGTATAGAGAAATTCCTTCCTTCATGAGATTAAAATTCTCATCCGAAATATCCCAGATAAGTCCGCTTATATATGGTCGTAAAAGCAGTCCATTCACCATATTCCAGATAACATGCTCTCTCTCGTCCTCATAAGGATATACCCACATTCCAGCCTGCTCAGGTGTTAGAGCACTTGCAACGTTCGCAGCGATATTAGCATTACTGATATAATCTGTCTGGTCACTAGTCGACTGCAGACTGTGCAGTTCCAAAAGTCCATAATCCATACGCTGACCGCCTGAACCACAGTTTTCGATCAAAAGCTCAGGGTACTTTTTGTAAATATCTCTTATCCAGTCATACAAAGCTCTGTAGTGTTCAAGCATAGCATCACCAAGGCTGTCAGAAGCAATATCACTTCCAAGTCCTGTAGTTACATTGTAGTCTATCTTGAAATAGTCAACTCCATAGTCATTTATAAGGCGGTCTATAGTTTCAGTACAATACTTTCTTACATCCGGATTCCTAAAGTCCAACAGGTAACGTTTATTATCTGTCCTCCTCTTTCCATGTGTACAGAAAAACCAGTCGTCAGGCAGTTTTTGTGAAAGCTCACACTTTACTCCCATGCTTTCAATCTCTATCCACAATCCCATCTTAAGTCCCTTGGAATGCGCATAGTCACAGACTTCTTTAAGCCCACCCGGGAAACGTGCTTTCGACTCTTTCCATTCACCTACTCTATCCCACCAGTTTCCGTCATCATACCAGCCACAGTCCATGCAATAGTACTCGCATCCAAGCTCTGCAGCCTTATCAATTATCTCTTTTTCCTTCTTTTCTGTCGGGTCTCCCATCAGGCAATTCATGTAATCATTAAAAACAATATTACATTTCTCATCGTCACTATTGGCTCTGCGCATTGCCCTGCGGTACTTCGTGAGCTCTCCGACTGCCTCCGAGATATCTCCCTTGCAAACACCGAATGCAGCGGGTACAGTCTTAAAGCTCTCTCCCGGATTAAGCTCTTTCCACCATGCACTCTCATCATTAGGACCAAGCAGTGCAAGGTAAAGATTTCTGCCTATATCAGAGCCATACTCTATCTCCCATGAGCCTGAATGTTCTATCTGAAAGTAGCTTATCTCACCGCTTTCACGATTTCTTGTCATTCCCATCGGCAGATATTCACAACTTGACCATGAACCTGCATTTCCATAATGAAACCGGTTATTGCTTTTATCCGGCAGATTATAGCCCACGATCGGCATGTGCGAAAGTCCCAATTCTTCTGCATCATACCTGTGCCACTGCGCCTCATTTGACCAGCTGTTTCGCGGTATATATATATCCGTTTTATCAAAATATCTGCCTGCACCATTCTTTGAGAGTCCACCATAATAGAAAGAAGAAATAAACTCTATGCCTATTTTCTCATAATTGTCATTCCTGATTTCCGTCTGCACCCTTGCCACAGAAATTCCCTTATAGAACTGCATCCTATACTCTGCATGGATTCCATGATCTGAGTGAAGCTGCAGCTTCAATAATCTGCCCTTCTCATTTTCTTCGATTTCATGGTCTACGTACCGAAAAAGTGCTGATTCACTGCCTGTATTATGCTTATAAGCGTGCATATCCCCTGCACCGCCGTCTGTAAGCTGAAGCGCTATCAGCTGGTGTGTTCTTACAAAGCCAGACTGCACTTCATCTTTCTCCAGCGCATTTTCTGCTGCTCCCTCTGCAGAAAAGTCCACAAGTTCAACTGTCTTATCATCGTTAACTCTAAAAAGAACATGCATTTTGCCTTCAACGATCTCGATGTTTTTCATTATATTCCTCTCCTGAATTTAACCTTTAACTGCACTATCTACTGCACCTTTAATAAAGTATTTCTGCAAAAACAGATACATGATAATAACCGGAAGCATCCCTACTATCGCTGCCGCTGCTGCTCCGCCGAAATCCTGCTTTGCTGCTGAAAAATATGAGTTTATCTTCAGCGTCACAGTAAACATATCTGACTTCTGCAAAATGTATAAACTTGACATATATTCATTCCAAATCCCAACACCGGTAAGGATGACGACCGTTACTGTCACCGGTTTAAGCTGTGGTAAAATTATATTCCAAAATGTCCTGAACGTTCCTGCGCCGTCAATGTACGCAGCTTCATCAAGCTCCTTTGGTATCGAGCTGATAAAGTTCTGATACAAAAATATAGATGTCGGAAGTCCAAATCCAACGCATACCATTACCAATCCCCAATACGTATTTATCCCTCCTATGTGAGCTAAAAGCGAATAAACACCGACAAGTACTGACAATCCCGGGATCATCATTACCCCTAAAAAGATATTTGATATGATGGTATTCTTCTTGCACTTATGCCTTGCAAGCGGATATGCCGCCATACATCCAAGCACTACTTCGATCAAAACAACTGAGATTGTTACAATTACCGTATTAAAGATTGCCCGTCCCATGCCGTTTTGGAATACACCTATGTAATTTTCTAAATACAAAGTATTCGGAAGTGAAAGCCGCGGTGACCTGTCTGTGATGGGCTTAAACGACATCACTATGATCACATAAAAAGGTATTGCATAAAGCCCACACAATGCGACTTGAAGCAAGTGTTTCCACCAATTGACCTTCCAATAGCTTATAAGCTTTGAATTTCTTTTATGTCTGATTTCAGATGACTGTCCCTCTGCCTTAGGCTCTTCTCTTAAGTTTACATCCATACTCAGCTCAACCTCTCTCCACCTTTTCTAAATGCCGTATTTATGCAATATGAAACCAACATGATAAATACAAAAATAAATACACCAAGCGCTCCGGCATATCCGGCTTTTTCAGCGCCGAAATATTCACGTGTCAGGTATGAAGACAATGAATGTGACGCATTTCCCGGACCACCGCCTGTCATCGCCTGAATTACATCAAAGAGTTTCAGACCACCTATGAGATTAAACATAGTTGATGAAACGATAGACGGATACAGCGACGGCAGCGTTATGTACTTGAATATCTGCATGGAATTAGCGCCATCTATCTCTGCTGCTTCATAGTACGCCGCAGAAACATTTTGAAGTCCTGCAAGATAAATGATCATTGAAAGACCTGTGAATTGCCAAACATTGACAAATATGATTATCGCAACCGCACGGCTGCCCTGTCCCATCCAGTCAACAGGCGCAAAGCCAAACCAGCTTATAATTTCATTAAGAACCCCTTTGTCATATTGGAAAAAGAAGTACTGTATATAACCCATAACCAAACCTGACATCATAGCCGGTAAATAGACTATCGTACGGATTAGATTTCTGCCTTTTATCTTGGAATTAACAAATAACGCCAGCAGTAATCCCAATATTTGCTGAAATAATGTAGAACCAAAGCCATAAAGACATGTATTTCTAAATGAAACCCAAAATGTCGGATCAGCGACCATTCGAATATAATTTTGAATACCTACAAAAGTTTTATGTGTAGAATAACCATTCCACTTAAGTAATGACACTCTGAATGCATTTCCCAAAGGATATGCTACAAAAAGAATCAAAAACAATAGTGCCGGAATATAAAACAAGTCCATTCTTTTTTGAATTTTATTCATAACCCTTCTCCATAAGGGGCTGCATCAGCGCAGCCCCAATAAATTCTAAAACTTATCACTCATGAAGATCAGAATAATTTGTCTGCATACTCTCAAGCGCTGCCGAAACATTTTCTGAAGCATTTCCATCCAAAAGGATATCCATTGAGTCATCAAATACTCCCCACATTCCGCTCGGCTGATATTTACGATCAAAGAAATTATCATAGATCAGATCATCCTTGAACTGTTCCTGAGACTCCTTAAAGATATTGAGTACGTAGGCATCAGTTATTTCTGTATCTGAAAGACATGGGATACCGCCATCTACATCTACTGCAATTTTGTCAGCATTTTCAGGACGGGCAAGGAACTCTAAGAACTGCTTACACTCATCCATATGCTCTGTATCTTTCCAGATTCCAAAGCAGCTAAAGTTTCCTTCACCAACTCCATAGTAGCTCTTCCCCTCAGCAGATACTGCCGGTGACGGTATTACACCTAAGTTTGTATCAGGTGTATATGTAAGCATCGCCGGGATACATTCTGTTGAATAAACGAGAAATCCGGCTTCTGCATTCGAGAGAGCTTTCTCTGCTGTCGTAAGGTCGGCTGTCATACTGTCTTCATTAAAGAAGCCTGCATCTGACCACTCAGCAATCTGTGTAAAAGCTTCTCCTCCATCTTTGGTAAAGTCGAATGAGCCATCGATCAGTGCTTCTGCCTGCTGTCCCGGTGCATCCTCGTTTGAAAGATATGTAGGAAGCATACATTCAAGTAAGTAGCTATTAACACCTGAAGCATTACAGCTCATTTCTATCGGAGTTGCGTCCGTATTATCCTTAACTGCCTGACACGCCTTAGTGAAATCATCCCATGTGCGGATTTTTGTCACATCCACACCTGCTTTATCCATAACGTCTTTATTGTAGATAACTCCACAGACAGCCTCGGTTATAGGCAAAACATAGACATGTCCTTCTTCATCCGTTATCGAAGGAAGAAGTGACTCATCAATTTTTCCAAACCAATCTTCTCCTTCAAGCGGTGTAAGGTATTCACTATATCTTGCAACACTCCATCCATGTGTAACCCACACATCAGGGAGATCTCCCGAAGCCATTCTTGTTTTCATAGCATCTTCATAGCCATTGCCCGGCTGTGTTATCGAAACACCTATACCTGTTTCATCCGTAAATTTCTGAACCAGCTGCTGAAACGCTGTTAATTGATCACCGGTAACGCTGTACTCCATCTCGATAGTTGCGCCTGTAGCACCTGTAGTTTCTATAGTTGTAACGCTTGCTTCTGTATCATCATTTTGATTGACCGCTACATCTGCGCTCGCAGCACTTCCGCAGGCAGTAAGTGAGCAGATCATAGTTCCTGCAAGTGCAGCACTCAAAAACTTACCAATAGTCTTTCTTTTCATCAAAATACCTCCCTTTTATAAATGCCCGATATCACATTGATCAAATGACCTTCTCTTGTTACTGTTCAGAGGCAAACTGCGCACTACGCTGCGCAGTTATGCCCCAATATACTTGGTAAGCCACTGGGTTTTGCCCATTGCCGTAGGCAATCTCTAATGGCAAAACCCGTTACTGAAGCGAGCTGTAAGCGAGTGAACAGTAACCTTCTCTTCATTTGATCCTCCCGTTTGTACAAACGCTCTTGACATTTTTAAGTATATAAAGATAGTATTTTAATTGATACAAAAATATTAGACAAAACAACACAATTATTGCAGACGTTTTTGTTATTTTTGTCTTCATTATGTTTTGATATTCATGGAGGGCTTATGCAATATATGGACAAAACTCCTCTTTTTGAGGATAAACTTGATAATTACTTCATTGTGCAGGAGCATGACTCGCTTCAGTTTCCTTTACATATCCACCCTTATATCGAGCTTGTCCACGTACTTGAAGGGCAGGTAGAAATGCAGATTGGTACAGAAATGTACATGCTATATAAGAATGACTACGCTGTGATCTTCCCTAATGTACAGCATAGTTATCACACAATTTCAGACAATCATCACACAAATCTTGGAATCACCAACTGTGTCTTAAACCTGCTTCCACTGCATAAAAATATCCTTACAAACAATAGACCTGCTGTGCCGGTGCTTCATCAAAATCAGCTTCACAATGACTTTACATGGGCAGAAAATCGCCTTTACAGCGTAAATCCCAAAGAAGACAACAAGATTTTTGTAGGTACACTTTTCTCTATCCTCCTATGCCATGCCTACCCTCTCCTCGACCTGCAACCCTTTAGAAACAACGAAACTCAGGATCTGACCGAGCAGATTGTTTTTTACATATCCAAGCATGCTCTTGAAGATATAACACTTGATATAGTTTCTAAAAACTTTGGCATAAGTAAATTCAAGCTTTCAAGAATATTTTCCAATACGCTGAAAATCTCTTTTCCGGACTATTTAAAAAAGCAGCGTATCAACAACGCTGCTTTCCTTCTCACTAATACTGATAAAGATATAACATCAATCGCATATGAATGCGGTTTTAATAATCAACAATCTTTTAACCGCGCCTTTCTCCAGGTAGAAGGAGTTACTCCTTCAGCTTTCAGAAAGCATCTGGACGGTGATAAATATCCTGAAAACCTTATCCCTCTCCTTCCGGAAGGTATACTCCAGACTCCATCTGAAGTAACAACTCAGCCCATATGTATCTCGGGTTGATGTATACACACAAAAAAAATAAGAGAAACGATTTCTCGTTTCTCTCATTTTTACTGAGCTGTTATCGGCGAATCACAATATTCACAATTTACAGTTTTTCCTCTAGGGATAGCAACCTTAGCTCCACAGCCTGAACATGTGCAGGTCACCATTTCTGCAGGCTTGCCAAAGATTCCACCCAAGTCAATTTCAGAAGGCTCATTTACTACCGGCTGGCTCTTATTAAGCACGATTGTACGAGCTACTTCATCTATCAAAACATTTTCCAAAACTCCAACTTCCTGAAGAAGTCTAAGCTCTTTAGCTGCCTTATCATATGACGTATTGCAGACACCGGCTATATTATCGATGCTTGTTTCACCCTGATTAACGACAAGCTCAATATATTTTTTATTTCTCTCTGAACGCTTAGCAAGCTCAGTAGAATAAAAATACAGAGCTACTCCGCCTGCGATAAGAGCAATTCCCATGAACGTATGCTCTTTAATAGATACAAGCCCGACAAGAGCCATCACTACACCAACAATTATATATTTTTTTCTGTCGGTAGTTCCCATAAAAAGTGTCTTTTTACCGCTTGCTGCGATATTTTTATTTCTAAAGATCAAAAGCCCGATAGCTATCGGCCAACAAACAAAAAACATTACAATTATAAACCATGTGGAATAGTACCACGGTCTTACATGATTATTCATAATTTCTAATCTCCCTAAAAACTTTTTTATTTACTCAAAAAGGATTCATCATACTAAGCTTCTGCTTACGTTCAGCAGCAAGCTCCTCAATATTTGCACAAACCTGCGCAATCTTTTCCTGATTTCCATCTGTGATAGCACGTGAAAGTGCTTCAATTTTAGAAAGTATTTCCTGCTCTGTTTCAGCTGCGTTGGGATTACTTGCTATCTGTCCGCTCGCAAGAGCATCATATGCATGCATAACAAGCTTTCTCTGAGGGTTTGAATATTCCATTTTTCCAACAGCTGTTTTCATCTGTGCAATGATGAATCTGAAATTCATCTGCTCTCTGGCACTTACCTGCTGCTGATCCTTTATCTGCGAATTGTGCATTATAGTAAAGAGTATAACCACAGCATATGCTGTCAAAACGCCTAACTGCAGTAAAAAAGCTAATCTTGGGAAAAGCCAAAAAAGTTTTCTGCTGTAATTACCGGCGATCAATTGCGCAGCAAGATAAAGCGCAGTTTCTATCGAAAGCGCTGTCTTTAGCATAACCGGCTTATCATTTATCACATAAACAAGCACAACTGAAGCCAAAATCGCAGCAAGCATTGTATATGCGTAAGTGATCCAAAATGTTATAACAAGATCTCCACCAAAAATAAATGACCAAACGTTATAGAAAAGGATCAATAAAGCCGCAATAGCACCCTTCATAACCATTTTATTCATATGCTCTCCTCTTATCCCTCGTATTTAGTTCCACAGAAACCACAGAAAGCCGATCCTTCCGGAATTTCTTTTCCACACTGACTGCAAATACGCTTTACTGCAAGCGGTGCTCCGCAGTGTCCACAAAATTTCATTCCCGGAATCAGCTCCATACCACACTTAGGGCACAAAGGCTTTGGCTGCTCAACAGGACTTCCACAATTTCCGCAGAATTTCATTCCTTCCGGAACTACAGCATTACACTTAGGGCATATCTTCTTCTGAACTCCCGCTGCCGCAGATGCAAGCGGTGTACCATTTGCATTTCCGCTTACCATGCTGCCGACCATATTTCCAACAGTTGCGCCCATTGTAAGGCCCATTCCGGCATTCATAAACGCACCGCCGGCACCTTCATTTCCCGCGATTGTCTTTAATGTCTCAGCATATTCCTGCCTTGCCCAGCCATTATTTCCATCCTGATCTCTGATAGACATTCTCTCATAATCAGCCTGTGCATTCTGACCTGATACATATCTGTCTGCTTCAGAAGATTCACGTCTGAGATTAAACTTAAGTCTCTCATCAGCAGCACTCTGTTCACGATTGAACATCATTTCCTGACGCTTGATTCTAAGCTCACGAATTCTTGTCATACACGGATCATCTTCCGGAACTTCTATGCTTTCGATGTAAAAATTAACAAGCTCCATACCGTACTCATCAAGCACACCATTGAGTATCGGAAGCATTTCATCTGCAAGAGCCTTCTTTTTATTGCAGACAACAAGAACCTCTTCTTTGCTTGATGTCAGGTAACTTGCAAGTTCATCGGTGATATTCTGAACAAAAGCAGTTCTAAAATTCTTTACAATATCAGCCTCTACAGCATTAATATTAGCCGCAACAAATTTCAGGAAGAACTTCTTGGAATCCTGTACCGCTGCAGAGTATGCACCACGTGCCTGCACATGAACCTCAATCCCCCAAGTAGGGTCTATAACACGTAATGCGGTACCTGTTCCCCATTTAAGCTCTAAATGATGAGCTTTATTAATATAATAAACTTTACAGTTATATGCACTTACTCCGCCTGAAACAATATTAGAAACAAACTTTGTCAGGAACGGATAATTTTGTGTTGTAAGTGTATACTTTCCCGGTCCAAATACCCACTCTATGACTCCATCCTTCATAAAGAGAGCTTCTTCATATTCAGAGACTATCAGCTGTGATCCGTTATTAAAGTCCTCATAAGGCACTTTGCTGCACAGTGTATTCCCCAGCGAATTATTTTTAATTACAGAAATAATAGGCATAAATATTCCTCCTTGAATAGCATCACTTTATTATACACTAAATCAGAACATTTTATTAAAAAATACATAAATTTATAATCAATTTATAAAAAAATCCACATGCATAGCTTTTCCAACTACACATGCGGATCTTTTATACCATTTTAGTAAGATATGGATATTATCTAAGCTCCAATACTGCACTTCCGGCATAATTATTCTTAAAATTAACTGTGACAGTATTTTCCTTGACCTCAAAGCTTTCAATATCATTCTTTGAAATCTTCTTGGTTACGTATTTCTTCACACTTGCCTCAGAAATATCCGAAGCGTTCTTTTTCCACTGTGCGAGCTCAACCTTGACCGTAACCTTCTTACCTGATTTATTTACCTTAGCACTCACAGCCTTGGCATAAGTCACTGCACCATTGGCATTTACTGCATTTGCAGAAACTTCTCTCGCTGCGATATTTATATCAAGTCCACTAAGAGCACTCTTCTTAAGCACTGTTCCATCCTTGAACCTGACTTTTGTAAGAGTGACCTTGCCGGCTTTTTTAGCATTCTTTACAGCTATAGACTTGATCTCCTTTACATTTCCGGCATCATCCTTAAATGTAAGGCAATCCTTAAGTGAGTTCTTAAGACTTCTGCCGTTAAATGTGAGCACAGACTGATTATACTCAACCTTATATGCTGTATCACCTATCTTTACTTCACCTGCTGAAACTGTCCATCCTGCTGCAGATGCATTTGCAGAATTTCTTGAAACCTCTGACACAGCCTCGTTTCCGGATATTGCCTCATTCTCTGAAGGAGTCACATTGCCTGAAATTGTCTCATTTCCTGAAGGCGTTCCATTGCCTGAAGGTGTTTCGTTGCCTGAAGGTGTTTCGTTGCCTGAAGGTGTTTCGTTACCTGAAGGCGTACCTCCCTCAGTAGTACCATCGGCAGCTGGTGCAAGCTTTTCTGCAAAGGCTGCAAAATCTACAAGCCCATAACCATAGGCATTGTCATATCCTTCATCGCCTTTATCCTGACTTGTCTCGATAAGTACGTCTCTGAACTCATCCACAGTCATATTTGCACTTACCTGCTTAGCTGCTGCAGCCATAGCCGCAACCACCGGTGACGCATAAGATGTTCCTGACTTAACAGAGCATCTATAACCTCTTGCACTGATTCCAAGGCTTACTACCTGCTGTCCCGGAGCTGCCACGTCGAGTTTATCATTCTTTGTAGAATTTGCTCTGATAGTGCCAGTGCTGTCCACAGCGCCTACACTTATCACATCATCATAAGAAGCCGGATAAATATAATCATCACTTACACTGCATGCTGTACCTGAGTTACCTGATGCAGCAAGGACTATTACGCCCTTTTCTTTAGCATACTTGATCGCATCCTGAAGTTCTTCTGTATCCACAAGACTGATACTTGTCGTGATGACATCTGCTCCATAAGTATCAATTGCATCTCTGATTATCTGCGCAAATTTGATACTTGTATCTTCAGTAAATGCAGAACTGCATCTAAGAGGTATAAGGTCAGCCTTGCTCAAAAGTCCTGCGATACCGACATTATTATCACGAATCGCTCCAATGATGCCTGCAACCATAGTTCCATGACCAAGCTCATCGACCAAAGCCTCACTGTTTGCACTCTGTGTGTCATTCATCGGGCAGTCATTCACATAGTCATACCCTGCAAGGATGTGGCTATAGTCAAGATCAGCGGAATTACCGATAAGACCGCTGTCTATAACTGCGATCTTTACGCCTTCGCCTGTGAGGCCATGCTCTGCAAGTGCATTTGCACTAATATTTTTATAATATTTGCTCTGCAGATTCCAGTAAGTATCATTAAGTGTAGTATCAAGAGCTTCTTTCTTATTTTCCTCTGCACTTTCCTCTATCTCGATCTCAAAGCCAAATATATCTGCAATTTCGTAAAGCTTATCTGCATTAGTCACAAACTCCCTTTCATAATCAGTAAGGGAAGTATAGTAGTTAATTGCTGCTAATACATTATTTACATTTCCTGTTGTAGAAGTATTCTTAGCTGTGTAGCCTTCGATCTTTGTTATCGCATTGATCGCAGTCTGTGCCGAAGCCTTCGCAAGAGCCTGAGTAACACCTGACTTGATACCTGCTGAACTGAGTGTAGCGCCTGAAACTGCATCTACTTCAACTGACTGCTGGTTAACTATAGTATCATAAAGCACTGAAGCCTTCGCATAATTATCTGGCGTTTCACTCTGAGATGTACAAACCACCGATGAGATCATATTATTGGCAACAGTAACTTCAAATTTCATTACACCGCCGCGTCCTGTACCTTCACCGGTATAAGTTCCATTCGCCCATGTCACACCGCTGAGTGTTGACGATGCCTTAGACTCGGTATACGCTGCCTCGTAATAGTTTGTACACATTACAAAAGCATCGTATGGATTAGTTGAGCTTGCCGCCTGTCCATGCCAGCTCCATGAAGGAGTTCCATACTGGCCGCTCGACTGACCTACAACTGTCACCTCAGTTTCATTCTCTCTGAAAATGACATCGTAAATCCAGTCTCCGGCTGTTGTTCCATAATTCTTCGCCCATAAAACATTATTATCCGCATCGCACTTGACGATCACACCATCATTTGAGCCATAATTGTCCCAATCAAAGCCTTTTGAAAGAAGATCACCCTCAATCAACGTTGTATTTGACGTTCCATAAAGCACATAACCGCCATCAGAAGTTGCCTTAACGCCTTCAAGCTGAGTTCCGTTATTGGCTGTAAGACTTCCTGAAAGTCCATCTACAGTACCGATATTCTGAGCATACTCTACTTCGCTCAAGTCAGCAGAATATCTTACAACTACAACATCAGTAGAGCCATAGCATTTCCACGCTTCATCAGTAGTCGCATCATTAGTTGTAACGCCTGTTACTACAAAACTTCCGTCTTTAAGCGTATCAATACCCAGATACTCTGACTTACTGCGCAGGATACTTTCTGTGGCAGCCGGTGTAGCTGTTCCGGCAGTTTTGTGTGCCATAAGCTCACCATTTTCACCATTCCACTTAGAAATAACTGCATTTTGGTTATACTTTGAAACGTTAGCAACACCAACTGTAACAAAGTTTCCCTCTGCATCCTCTGTTACGCCACTAAACTTCTGTGAAATTGATGAATACTTAGGATCAGCAGCACCATCCTCGGTTGCACCGATACTTTCCAATGAAGTGAACTGCATATTTATATCTTTATCAAACTTCATCAATACGCCGTTAAAGCCCTTACTTGATGCACGCTTAGCATTTACTGACTCAATTTTTCCATCTACTCCCTGCCATGCCTGAGTCACTTTAGTAAAGCTGTTTTCACTGCTCGTCCTCTCAAGAATATATCCGTCACTACCTGCTGCATAACCTACTGCAGCAAAGCCTCCGTCCTTAGTAGCAACTACATCTCTGAATTCATAACCGCCCTGAATAGCATACTCCGTGTAATCGCTTGGATCATCCGGATTTATAACTACGATTTCCATCGCTACAGTAGTGCTCTCCGGGTCTCTTGCACGTCCTACAGCAACGATTCTTCCGTCTTCCAAAACATCTACTGCAAGGAAGTATGATACTCCCACTCTCGAAGCTGTCCAAACCCAGTCTACATCATGCTTTTCGTCATATCTCACGATCAACGCTTCGTTATATGAATGTCTGGATTTTCCATAACTGTCATTTGCGCTGAAAGTCCATTCCGGATCGCTGCTTTCACCAAATGTATAACCTACTGCAACAAATGCGGACTCCTCTTCGCCATTCTTTGTCTTTAGATAAGCTGCACCCTCAAACTTATCCTCATACAATCCGCCATAGCTCTTGGCTGACTTAAAATTCAGCTCATTCGAAAACTTCGAAACTGTCGCCGATGACACAGCATCTGTGCCCTTGACCTCTTCTGCACTTACGTAAATTCCATTAGTCATTAGATTTCCAAAAACCATGCTGACTGAAAGGAATGCACAAAGGGTCTTCTTAAAACTTTTTTTCATGATACTTTTCCTCTCTGTGTATCCACATTTGTTATCAATTGCTATCTACTTATAACGGTATTCCTTTTAATTCACTACATTTAATCGTGAAGAATTCACTCGTCCAAGTTAGCAATCAGCAACATGATTTTTTCATGGATTTAATGAAAATGCAATTCATTTTTTTGTACACAAAATACCAGATAAAAATAAAAATTGTATGAAAAGCCTTAAAATACGCTAAAATCCCACAAAAATAAGCTTGCTGTATTGATAATTTTTCTCAATACAGCAAGCTTTATTTTTATATTTCACTGTTAATATTTACGATTTATGCTTAGATTTATATATCTCCCCATAAATCTACAAATTCCTTGAATCTAGGTAATTTTATCATCAAATATCCTCTTTTTTCACCATCAATTATATGTTTATTCATAAGCCTTGCTCTTAACACAGAATATGAATTGCTATTATTCATATAGTTTTTGACTTCTTCCGCTTTTCCATCTTTAGTCCTGCATATACAACGGATAAAGTCCTTTTTCTTTTTTCCTAAAGTATAAAGAACCAAGTACCTGATATGCATATGCATACTCATTTGTCAATCAGCGATTTCCCTCAGACACTACTCTGTGTGTAATGCTGTTTTTTAAGTTTCCAGTATCTACTCTACGAGTATTATTTTCTAACTCCTCTACCGCTTCACCCTGCAAATGGATGCCGATTCCTTCAAGTGCCGCATTGATCGATGCCTGCGTCGACCTCTTAACCTGATCAACATTATCCGTCAGTTTGAAACTTACTGTCTGCATGGAATTCCCCCTTTCATAAAATAAAATGTGGCAAGACCTCTGCAAAGGCCTTGCCACAAGCATGCTATAATGCACTAACTCTTCCAAAGAAACACTAACATAAAAATAGAATTATAGCAAAGTATGAACTTTTTATTGTCTATTAAGAGATAAGTGTGGGTAACAGTTCACACGTAAACGGAGCACTACGCTGCGGAGTTTACGACCAAGAAAGATGAAAAGCCATTGGATTTTGCTCATCGCCGGAGGCGATTTAATTGGCAAAATCCGTTACGTGAGCGAGCTAGAAGCGAGTGAACAGTAACAAGTGTGGTAGAATACCCGAGGTGGTAGCGGCTCCCTTGAAATAATAGGGAAAGGAACGTGATGCCTATGAATATTCAGGACATTGTAGCTTTGGCTATGCTTGCCTTGAAATTTATAAGGCTCATTCTCGAAATAATAAAAATTAAGAGAAAATAAAAACCGCTCCGACCCTGGAAAGTTCGAGCGGTTTTTAATCGTCTAACTCAAGGGGTATCGCTACCATCCTTGATAATAATATCACACTGATTTTCTTGTGAAAATGGAATATAAGTGGACTTTTAGTGGAATATTAGTGGAAAATAACTGCCGGCGCAAGTTTTATTTTTGTCTCCGTTATTATGATGTCAGGGTCAAAAGGTCAAAATCCGATTGTGCTTGCACAAAGAGGATTGAAACCTTGGGACCCGCAAAACACGAGCAAGTATCGTTATTACGCGGAATGTGAGTGTTTTAGGATTGCGGGAATTGCGTAGCAATGAAGCAATCCATGACATCAGTAAGGGGCAAAATTTACTTTTGGCCCTTACATCTTATTATTACTCATCTCCATAATTTGCAGCACACTGCTGCAAATTTATCTTTGCGTCTGTCACTTAAGAACAATCCATCTTCCACTTTTTGTCGAACCTTCTCGCGCAATAACACCATCCTTTTTAAGCCTAGACATGGCTTTTCTAATTCCTCCTTCAGACATTCCTATCTTAATAGATAACTCCTTTTGAGTAATACTGCCATTTTCTGATACAATTTTAATTATCTGCTTTTCAGTAATGTTCAAACTACTGTTGCTACTGCTATTTTCCGCCACTTTCCTGTTACTTTCTCCGCTACTTTCTCCGCTACTTTCTCCGCTACTTTCTCCGCTACTTTTGAAAATTATGCCGTAATTCAGATTCCAAAAAGTAACGTTAAAGTCTGATTCATCCGAAAAGAAAGTCGGCAAGCGATCCTCTGTCATATTTTCAGAGTTTTTATAATCATTCATTATTTCCTTAATTCCACTACCTGACCTCTCCATGAGATGCAATCTGTGAAAAATATCTGCCAAATATGGATTTCTCCTCCTTGATGCTATATGATACAAATCTCTTTTTTGAATAGGAAGACCTTCAACCATTCCACCAGGAGATGTAATCTCTATCCTGTTATCAAAAATATCTACATGTACTTCGCTTCCGATTTCCATATAATCACGATGTACAAAAGCATTTACCAATGCCTCATGGATTGGTCTCTCAATATAATCATGTAAATCGATACGTGAATTTGGAAGTTTTTTCCATTTTAAATTATTATGTTTCTTGACAAAAGCCTCCGCTGCCTCAAGAAGTAACAATACATTTCCTTGATACTCAGCATTATCCATTGCATCATATGATCCTCCCGACATGTCATTTCCCGCCCATCTAGTACAAAAAAGGCGAGAATACCTTATGGGACAATCATCCGACAAAAGAAGACCAGCATTTGTTATCTTGCCGTCACCATTACATATCTCCCACGACTGAAACATATCATCCTCAAAACTTTTTCCTGACTTTGCATGATACAAAGACTTCAATCTAGAAAAGCTAAAATCCTTCATTTGAAATTCCGAAAATAGTGAATCCCAAGATTTATTGCTACCTTTAAGTGCAAGTCTTCTGATAGTTACAGCATCTGCTTTTACGCTTGAATTTCCCACACGTGTAAACGCAAGCATCTCGCCCTTATATTTATAAAAATATGGTGTCTCTGAACCCGGATGAACATATAGGATAGTTAATACCTTTTCAACATCACCATCCTTCACTTTTTCAAAAGAAAGCTGAATTTCCGGACTTGGATCAATACGATTTCTAATAAAATCACTGATTTTATCAGCTACATATTTTGGATCATCCAAACCTACAACTGTATCATCATCTGCTACTCCATAAATCAATGACCCTCCATCCGTATTGGCAAAAGCCACAACGCTTTTAAGCCAACTGAGCGGTTCTCTTTCCTCAAGCTTTTCCTTTTTATCGTATTCTGTTGATTCACCCAGATATTTTTTTATATCAAACTTCATGTTCTACGTCCTCTTTTATATTATTAGCCACTTTTATGGCTTCAATTTCCTCTTCTGATACTTCTATTACAATCGCGTCCCCATTCTTTTTCCTGTCATGGACAAAACTCAAGATTGCTGTTCCTGCCATTGCAATCGCTATAACGATAAGTCCCACTTTATCATAAATTTTATATACTTCTTCAGACGCTGCAACTTTTACATATTTGGCCCAGATTTCACCCAAGATTATAAAAAGATTGATACCTACAGTAGCTGCATACATTACGGATACAATGCCACTGGCAAATATGTTTCTTTTAACAGCTCCCTTAGTAGCATTGTAAGAATGATTTGCAGACAGTATAGCACTAACTGATATCAGATAAATGATCGTAACTGCTAAAGCCTTCTGCCACGATGCACATTTTATACCACTGCTAGCGACCACCATTGCAAGTTCTACAAAAATCATTGATGTCAGTAAAATCACTGGACCACTCGTCTGCGGGATATTTACAAGAACACCTATTAAGATTTCTATTAGAAGAATGAGCATAATAAAGCTAAGTCTACCTTCACCCGGAACAATATTTCTCAATGCTGGAAATGACCATGACAGAAAAATAGCTCCTATAAACCCTGATGCATAAGGAAGCCAATTAAATACTGTCTTCATCAAAAAATAAACGATAGCTGCAGTAACCATTAATAATATAGAAATAATATCAACCACCTTATGCACACTCTCCTCTCTATTATCTTCCCACCGTTATTTCTATAGTGTCTTAATCATAAAAGTATCTACGTATACTTTCTTGTTATGCACATTGGCAATACTGCGATATTCCCAATAAGCTTAAGACTTATCCTGGCCAATCCTTCCTTTTTCTTTTTCGTTTACAACTTTATATGCTATTAAACGAAGTACATACTCCGGCATCTTTCGCCTGCCAAGCTCCCACTCCTGCATTGTTCTATACGGAACCCCAAGCCACGCTGAAAACTCATTACGGCTCATCCCGGACTCTTCTCTGATCATCTTAAATGCATATGCAATCTTTCTGCGATCTGCATCAGAATCTTCCTTATCGTATTTCTCAATCTCAATTTCAATTCCTTCCACATTAAAGCTTTCTCTTTCCATAATGATCACGTCCTTTCGCGTAGTCAATGCGTGTATGTTTTTCATTTTTTATTATAATGTAGTCATTGACTACAGGTCAAGATATAAAAAGGACTCATGACTAAAATAGTTCTTTGCAACGGTCTATTATCAATCGATGATATCCCCATTGAACAGATAATAATTCTTCAGCAGACAAATTTGCCGCAAGTTGTGGCATATATCCATCTTCCATAAATGGATCTAATACCACCTCAAAGCCTTCTTTTGCATAATACCCTATAGCATATTCCTGAGCTTCCAAGTATATCTTATTTGCTTTAAGCTGTTCAGCTACTGCCTTCACACCTTCATTTAGAATCTTACATCAAGCTCTCTTCTATTAAATTGCGGCATCTTCTAGCCCTCCATTTTTCATTCTCTTAATATTCTTTGGATAGACCAACTTCCATTCTCCGGAATAAGCAGGCTCATTTACACCGGTTGCCAGATATCGTTTTGAATCTCCGCTCCTATCCTTACATATCTTTATAAAATCATCGCATATGCCAAGTTCACTCTGATATTCACTAAAGATAAAACCTGTCTTCTGATATAAAAAGGCATTGTCATATAAGGCCAGATACCTTAACATTTTTGTTTCATCAATACTGTTCACGGACACAACACATGAAAGCACCTCTTCCAGCCCGGCAATGAGATTCATATCCCTTATGGAATCTGTTATCGTCCGCTCCTTATCCGTAATCCTTACACCGCCACCAAATTCCGGAATAACTATACCTTCCTTCATCTGTTCTTTTACATAATGATAAGTGTACCCATCAAATTCAAAATCGTGAAAACGTGTCTCTGAGCCAACATAAACCTCATAGAAAACCTGATCGGCAGTTCCATAATATTCAAATGCTGTATGATGTGATACATATGAAGATGGAGTGATAGCACTGGCAATTTGAAATCTGTTAGCCACTGGTCCGCCATTTTCACCGCTAAGACACGTATATAACCCATTTCGAATTTTCAGCACCATATTTTCCTTCAGAAGCTTTCCTAATGCAATCCTTGCTGTCCGTTCACTTGAATACAGACCATTAACCTCTTTCATGGAAAAAATTGGATATTGTAACAGTTCATAATATAAGTTCATATACTCGCTCCATGATGTTAATTATTTGTCGGATTTTACTCTATTATATGTCATTTCTATACATATTTTTAACTTACCATCATAGAGTTGCCTTGTCAAGTTAAGTTTATGTATTTTTTTACCATGTTTGTTGTAACTATCATACAATATTTAAACCAAACAACATAGATTATTCAATATTTCCGGTCAGATACAAATACCATTTTTCAAAATTGATTTGTTAAATGCTAATTTGGGACTTTTAAACTAGAAAGTTACCAAAAATGGCATGAAGTATTTCCTCATAGGACTACCCAAAAACGAGTGCCATCGAGTGCCACCAAGTGCCACACGAGTGCCATTTTTTTATAAAATATATGAATCTTTATCAAGTTATATCAGAGTTGGGATTTCCGCAAATGAAGTATTTATGCGGTTTTGAATAGATTTAATGTTTTATATGGAGATATATGAAAAAGGCGTTCAAATAACAATTCATTACTTCATAAAGTTCCTTATGTACCCACACGTCTCTACCATTGGCATTGCTCCGGCACCAATCTCATCACGCTCTTCTTTTGTAAGAGTATTATAAAATTCTTCTTCAAAAGCAAGCCACTGTTCCTTTGTCTTAGGTATGGTCATCCCATCAATTGCTTCCTGCTTTGTCATAACAGTAAATCACCTCCTGATAGCTTATCAAAAGCCTTTTCAAGTTCCTCGGTAAGCTCTTCTTCGGTAAATTTATTATACAACCATCCATATCTCTTTGTCATGTCCTGATTGATTAAATCAACACCCACGGCCATTGCAAGCTTGTGAGCGATCTCAGGAATGCTGTCGCCCAAGAGAATCGCCTGCATCATCACAGATTGAATCTGCTGCCTGTTCCACCTTACGTCAAGATCATTTGCTGTCAAAGAATAACGCATCTAAAACGGACACGTATTGTCCGCTAAATAAAAAAGGCGCTGCAAAATATTGCAACGCCCTTCAAACTCTTGTATAATGGCTCTCGTTGTCACACTCCAGTCCGACACGGAAGGGAGGTGAATAACTTGGAATTACTTATAACCCTTTTAGTGGCTGTCATGGCTAATGTAATAGGCCATTGCATCTGCAAATGGTTGGACAGCCACATTAAGTGACAATCAGCCTGAGTCGGTATGTACTCTGAACATACAAAAATCCCCGTAGAGATGGCCGTCTCTATGGGGATTATTTTTTGTGAATAACTTGAATACCCACAACCCTTTAGCTAATACTAAAATACCACTCATCTTCCTATCTGTCAATATAACAGTAGACTGATTCTGTTTAGCTTTGTAGATAAGTTTCTGTTCAAGATCATAAATTGATAACAGAATTCTCATAGCAGATAATTACGGCACCAATAATGGAGTCGCTGTAAAAATCGAAGCTTTGCCGTAAATACATCCTATGGACAACAGATATAATCATCGCAACAGACGCAAGTACAGTCTAAAAGATATACCCAATATATAGTGTAAGATTTAATTACGTTATATAATAATAATCAATTATATTATGGAGAGATGTTAATGAAAAAAAATAAGATATTAAGCATTATTCTTTTAGCAGTTATAATTGGTATTGTAGGTGGGAAAATCACATCGAATCATCTATTTAGGTTGATTGATAATTATGATAATTCGAATAGCAAAAATGATATAGAAGAAACAGTTTCTGACTCTGAATGTATGAAGAAACCTACTCAGGAGCAGATTATTAAGAAAAGGAAAGAGTGTCTTGCAGGGATGTCAAATGAAGATATTCAATTTGTAGTTGAGAATATAAAAAAAGCAAATCTTTCTATAGAGCATGAGTATATATATAATAATCTTTTTCAGAAACTTTCAAATCCGAATGATCCATATTGGAATTATATTGACATAGAGGGTGAAATAATTATAGGTTATGCATTTGAAGATGATGTTGAATATGATGAAAAAATGGATATGACCTATGAAGAATTTTGCGATAAGTATGGAAGTCCAGTGTACGATGACAATAAATATAATTATAAAAAGTGCATTGAAATAATAAATATTATTCAAGATAAAGTAAAATCAAATGTTCTTGATGAAGATTTTGGTAAATTAAAAGTTTATGAGGAAAAAGCACATGAAACTCACAAGATAAGTTATATTGAAAAAGTCTATTATATATTACATGATATGGATTATTATTTTTTTAGATATGATTCAGATGACTTGAGGAACTATCCAATAGATGATGGTATAATTGACCAATATTATGGCTACTTATCTGTATTTGGTGATTGATATTGTAAAAAATATGGATCTGTTAAAAAAGCTCAATCACATGTTTTTATATGATAGCTAACTTCAGATATACTGTTTATGAATCACACCGATGTTTTTTAGAAAAAAGTATCCGCAATCAAGAATTCATGCCAGCATAGTCTATGAAGTTGCAAATATGATTGAATCCAAGATTTGTGTCACTTGTGGTTAATAGTGTATTTAAGAGGGAATCAAATATGATTCGTTAAAGCTGCAAGTACTTGATACTATGGCTGTCATACACCTATTGTTTTTTTTTGAGATATTTTTTGAAAAAAGCTTATAAATTCAACAATTATGGCTTGAAATTATAGGAAGGTAGGATTATAAATTGACATTTGTAAAAAAATCAAAATGCTTTTTAATTATCATTATTTTAATCATTATAACGTATATATGTATGAATAGATATAATGATTTTGAGAACACTTTAGGATATTACTATATTAATGAAAACTTTAACTCCATAACAAATAAAAGATTTTACTATGCATTTCCTTTTTCAGAAGAGGGAATAGCAAAAGTAGTTATTTATGATGGTACAATTGCTTATACTAAGTACATAAATAGTCATGGTAAATATTTATTTAATAATGCAGAATATCTTATTGGAAGTGATTTTTCTGAGGGCTATGCACGTGTTGGCCCAAAAATTAAATCGGAAAGTCCATATGCAATAATTGATAGACAAGGGAAAGCAGTTATAAAGATTCCAGATACAATACATATAAAAGGCGAAAAATATTGTATATACCCCTATTATCAACTTGATGGTTGGGGGTTTGATTGCAAATTTCATAATGGTATAGCTCTTGTTCAGTATTGTAAGGTTGATGATTCAAATAATAATTTTGATAGTCTATATTTGTATGGTTACATTAATTTTGATGGAGATTTTGTGATAGAGCCACAATATAAGTATGCTTCAGCATTTTCTGAAAATGGATTAGCCCTTGTTGGTGATGGTCAATTGTATGGATATATAAATACAAATAATGAATTTGTGATTCCTTATGCCTATAAAAATGCAAAAGACTTTTCTTTGTGTGGTTTGGCACCAGTTCAAGACCAATACGGAAAATGGGGATACATAAATGTTTCAAATGAATATGTAATACCTTCAATATATACTGAAGCAAACATGTTTGATGAAAATGGCTTTACGACAGTTTCAACTACTGGTCAATATTGGAAAATAATAAATTCGAATGGAAAAGATATAACGAAAGAAAAGTATACAGAAATACGTAACTGCATGTGTGGTTATTTTGCAGTAAAAGATAAGAATGAAAAATGGGGATTACTAGATTCTGAAGGAAAGATAATTATTCCATGCATATACGAAAATATCAGTGATATTTCTGAAAATGGATTTATTGCAGTTGAAGTTGATGAATTATGGGGATATATTGATATTAATAATAATTGGATAGAAAAACCTAAATATCATTATGCATCTTCATTTAAAAATGGTTTTGCTATTGTACAAAAATAATATATGCAAAAAATAAAGGAAGGGCGGTTCAACATTTGAACGCCCTTCTTTATTTTTTTAATGGGTGAAAGCATGTGAATATATTTCTTTAGATACACATTTTTTTCAGAAAACTGTAATATTTGATATAACATCACCTTCTGCCGACAGCGTATACACAAGCCAGTTTTTCGTGCAAGTCCAGGAGTACGTGTAAATGGATCTGTCTTTTTTATCATTTTTATTCCTTTGGTATTATTCATAATATTTGTTATGTTTTGTTATCTTTTGTTATGCTTTGTTATAATCTGTTATATTTTGTTATCTTTTGTTATGCTTTGTCATAATTTGTTATATTTTGTTATCTTTATAATAAGTAGACAATTCATAGCTGTTCAGTACCTTTCAGCGGTATGACTTCGCAGAATATTTCTTTCCACTCAGCTGCGTTGCTCCTATCATCGAAATAAATCTTGAATTTCATATTTTTCTCCAAAAACTATCTAAAAAAAACATTTTCAAACCGAAAAATATTGAAAGGGGGTGTCACAAAATGTTAGTTAAAAAGAAAAGCAAATTGACCTGTGTAATTTCTATAACTATGTGTATAATTTTTCTGCTTACTTCATGCGGGCGTAATAATGCAAGCAGCAAAACTGCCACAGAAGAAAATCTGCAGACAAGTCTATCTCATGCGGGATATGTCTTAGATCAGGTAATAGTACTTAGCAGACATAATATCAGGTCTCCGCTGAGCAGTCCCGGTTCTGTCTTATACACCATCACTCCAAATAAGTGGTTTGAGTGGACCTCTGGCACAAGTGAGCTCTCTACTCGCGGAGGTATCCTTGAAACAGAGATGGGACAATACTTCCGTAAATGGCTTGAGTCAGAAGAACTGATTCCCGAAAACTATCATCCGACCACCGATGAAGTCAGGATATATGCTAATTCAAAGCAGAGAACCATAGCTACTGCTCAATATTTTTCAGCAGGAATGCTTCCAACTGCTAATATGGCTGTCGAATATCATGAAGAATTCGATAAAATGGACCCGGTCTTTAATCCACAGCTTACATTTTGCAATTCTGATTATGCTAAAGACGCCGAAGAACAGATAACAGATATGTACGCAGATACTATCGCAGAACTATCTGACAATTATGATTTACTTTTGAAAACATTGGATTTTGAAAAATCAGAAGGCTTCAAAAATGGTGAAATTGCCGCTTTAGATACATCCGACAGCATATTCACCTTTGAGGAAGGTGCCGAGCCATCCGTAGCCGGCTCGCTAAAGACAGCCTGCTCAGCAAGTGATGCTTTAGTACTGCAATATTATGAGGAAAGTGATGCTAAAAAAGCAGCCTTTAATCACAATCTAACTCTCAAACAGTGGGAAGACATCGCAGAAATAAAGGATATTTACGGAGATGTATTATTCACAGCGCCTTTGATCGCAGTAAATGTTGCAAATCCTCTCCTGCAAGAAATCCGTTCAGAAATGAATACTGACGGCAGGAAATTTACATTTTTATGCGGACATGACTCAAATATCGGAAGTGTACTTGCTGCTTTAGAAGCCAAAGATTATAGCCTTCCGGAAACTATCGAAAAGAAAACTCCTATTGGAAGCAAATTAGTTTTATCTAAATGGTATAATCCGTCCGGCGACATATTCTGGTCAGCAGATATCGTTTATCAAAAAACTGAGCAGCTTAGGAATATTTCTATTTTGAGCTTAAATGAGCCTCCGGCAATCTACCATATCAATTTCAGCAATATAGAACCAAATGTTGACGGCCTATACAGCGATAGCGACCTGCAGAAACTTTTTGATGATAAAATAGCTGAGTATGACGCCCTTTTCGATAAATATATTTCTAAAGCCGCCTGATTCCAAAAATAAAAAGCAGGAAAAGTAGGACAAATCCTACATTTCCTGCTTAATTTTATGCAGTTTTATAACTCTTAACAAAAGAAGTCAACAATGTGAGTATCAAGGATAAGAAACATATGCCAATTCCTATGAAAGCACCCGTCAGATCCGCAAGGTTCTGGTCGCTCATTTCAAATGTCATTATCGAAGCTGCACCATATACTCTGCTTCCGACAAAACATATGGTAGCTGCACTTATCGCTGCTCCGGAAATAACCATTATCAGGTCTGTCACAGGCTTATCTTCTGCCTTAGATGACATAAGCAGGTAAGCTATCTGACTGACTATAGCGACTGCTCCCAGAATAATGATCAACGGATCAACTCCTGTTTTGGAAAAATAAGCTGTCTGACAATTTATAATATATGCTGCCATGCCGGCGACGGCAGATATCACCGCCAAAACCGACATATAAAAACCTACTGTTCTTTTCACGAAAATGCCTCCTCTCCATATTCACTTACGACAGCCACTTCCTCTTTACTTCTTCTGATATACATCAATGCAAAGAGTATGGTCAAAAGAGCCATAAGTATCTTAGCTGCCAGCAAAGCATTGTCATACCATGTATTGACAGAAACTATCTTTGAAGTTACCCCAAGACCGTCCATAGCATTAGAATTTGCTAATGCATAGTTCTGATAAAGCATTACTCTCTTTAGATCAGACATAAGAACTGCATCTTTTTCAACATTTTCCTTTGTCCAATAATTCCACTTTGATGCGACAGCATCCATTTTATTATCACCTGTGTTGCAGGTCATTGTAACTCCGCAATGTACAGCATCTTTAAGTGAAGCATAGAATGGGTCCTGTATGAAGTCTTCGCTCATAAGTCCTTTAAAGCCCCACTCGCCGCGAAGAATATTCATCATAAGTCCATAGTGAGCATTATCAGCCGTCACACCTACTCTGTTGTAGGCTGTCATAACTCCGAGTTCTCCTGCGTTCTCAACGGCCGGCTGCATTGCTCTAAGCTCGCCTTCTCTGGCTTTCTGCTCTGTCATAAATACTGAAAGTCCTGTACGATTGATCTCTGTATCATTAAATGCAAAATGCTTGAGCGCGATGATACAGCCATATTCATTTCCGCCTTCTACAAATGCCGCTGCCTGATATCCTGTAAGGATTGGATCTTCTGAATAATATTCGTGGTTTCTTGCATTATATGGAACTCTGTGAAGATTAGCGCCTGCTCCCCAAAGTATCGTAGTATTAGCCCAGATTGAATAATTACCGCATATCTCACCATACTCTCTTGCAAGCTCTTTATTAAATGTCTGTCCTATGACAGTCTCATTACACATAGTTCCAAATTTGTAATTAAGGTTTGGATCATCCTTGTCTACCACATATGGATCACCACTTGAAGCGTCTGTATTCGCATACTGACCAAGAGTATATGAGCCAAAGCCATTAGGTCCATCATTCTGAATTGCCTCAGGCGAAAGTATTGACTCTATAGTTTTAGTACTTGTTCCGCCGAATGCAGTACGTATCATTGCTTCTTCAAGCGACAGCTGATCCATCAGCTCTGAGTACTTTTCATCATTAATATCTGTATTGCCTTTAAGCTCTGCCAGAGTAAGTCCATTCTTTTCGCCAAACTTAACTTCAGACGTATCTCCATTTTCAGCGATCTGATATGTTCCATTCTGCATGATGTCAAGCATTTTAGTATTCGCAGTAAGATTATCATAAGTCTTAGGCCAGCTTGCATCCCAGTCACTTCTCGTGAGATACTTCACTGTTCCCGGCATATAATAATTTACATCCATATCAGCAAGCTGATTAGAAACAGCTGTACCGTTTTTGCTCTTTGCAAAGGTTGTTGAGTCGAATTTATCAAGTTTCCAGCTTATAGCATTTACAGCTTCTTCAGGCTCTTCATCCAGAGTTTCTTCATCGCCTGTTTTAACTGACTTGAGCACATTATTCACAGCATCATGCGCATCGTCTCCTACTGTGAAGATATATTCTCCATCATCAAGAATATACGCACCTTCTGTGCCATCTGCGTTTGCAATACTGCTGTCATAGCTTGCCATGTACTGAGCATCTGCCGTGATAGTTACAGTTTCACTCTCACCCGGCTCTAGTACGCCTGTTTTAGCATAGTCAAGAAGCTGTATCGCAGACTTTTCAACACTATGCTGCACATCGTAGTCTGTATAAGGCACAGAAACATAGAGCTCTACTGCATCCTTACCAGCCACATCACCTGTATTAGTGACATCTACTGTCGCAGTCACACTCTTATTTTCAAGGTCAACCTTTACATCTTTAAGCTTCTGCTCAAAGCTTGTATAAGAAAGACCATATCCAAATGGATAAGTTACTTCATCATCATAGTTCCAGCTCTTACCTGTAGAGCTTCCCTTTGTGCTGTCAGCATTTCCTCTGCCCTGCATCAGATCAGCATATCTTGTTTCATAGTACTTATAGCCATCATAAATACCTTCTGCCTCAACTATTGCTGAATTGATGGCATAGCTGCTGTCAGCATTTGTATATTCATAATCCCCATAATTCTGAGCTGCCGGAGAAGCAGCGTTCTTTACAGCATAAGTATCAGAAAGGCGACCTGATGGATTCTCTGCACCGCTGAGCACATCACATACTCCATAAAATCCATATCCACCCGGAAGACCTATTTCAAGGATCGCATCAACGCCATCATCATTCTTAAGTTCTTCTATTTCCATAGCGCTGGCATTATTCAAAAGTACGATCACTTTTCCGCCATTGCTCTTCTTTGCTTCCTCTGCTGCTTTGATGACAGCTCTTTCAGAGTCCGAAAGCCCCAGCGGATCATCCTGTCCTGAGCCCGCATTTACTCCTTCTTCTCCCGGAGTATAGTTAGCATTTTCTGCTGCGCCTCTGCCTATAGTCACTATCATGGTATTATATTCATCAAGTGAAGCTTCCCATGAAGAGTCTTCCTGCGTAAGCCTTTCCAGAGTAGGTTCAGGATTCGAGAACTTACCTCCGATCGCCGGTGCTACAGCGTGATAATATGAAAATGTCTGCCCCCACGGCATCACGCTCTCGCCTTTTATTTCTTCCTTTAATGCTGTATATACCTTCTCAAGTGTAGGGTTGATCTTAAAGCCCTTAGCCGCTAATGCTCCAAGAAAATCGACTGTATCAGCGCTTGTACCCTTATTCTCAGCAAGTGTACTTCCCATATCGCCACCCTGCACCGGGTAGTAGCTGCTGTAGCCTAAAAGCGAGATTTTCTGTAATTCATCAGACTTAAGCGGAAGTGCAGAATTATTATTCTTCAGAAGGACACTTCCTTCTTCACTCATCCTTTCCCCAAGGTCTGCTATTGACTTCAAAAGCTCATCTGTTGAACTATAGTCAGACTTATAAGTGTAGATCTTGCTCTTGTCCTCATTCTCATCAGTGATTATCTTTGAGCTCTTTGTTCCAAGGAACTTATCAATATCTGTTCTTGAACTTTCCACGATAGGTGTCGCTGCAACAGCGATCGCCAAAAGTGAAGCAGATACCGTTGTAAGTCCACGCCATAAATACCTTCTTGTTGACATTTTAACCCTCCAGCTACAAATTTTTTACGCTCTTCCGGCTTCCAAAGCAGCCTTCTGATTCGCAACTATCTTCTCCTGATTTTCCTTAACATGCTTCTCCACATCGAGGAAACACATTAATACGATTATCACCGCATAGCAGATCAGCTCCATACCCAGATAACACAGCGAAAGCGTGTTCTGAACTGCCATATTTTGACTTGCAAGTGACGGATCATATCCACTCACAGTAAGCAGTGCATTTATTATTCCATTCCCAAGTCCTGCCATGCCGACCATTATCGCGCCATAAACTGACATCGTGAATCCGTCACTTCTGAAACCATTTTTAGCTTCGAGATGATCCAGCACATCCGAAAGAATTGCCAGCGTGACATACATTGCCGGGATAGAACCTATTCCCTTAAGTATCACACCCACACATACAAGTGTGAAATTATGGATATTTATAAAGCTCACGAGACCACCCACTACAGAAAAGATCATTCCATAGGTAACAGCCTTCGTTTTACCGATCTTTCCGGCTATAGGCCACGCTACCGCCATGCCTATCGCAGTCGGTATACCGCCGATAAGACCGAGCGTACCCATCGCAGTTCCGGCTCCGCCTTCACCTGTGATACCGTCAAACATCCAGCGGCAGTAGTAACTCATCGAACCATTTTTTATAAGTCCGCCAAGCTGGAAAAGGAAGAAGTAAGCGATTATTATCCACCAGTATCTATCGCTCACACATGCTTTTATCTGCTTTTTCATAGGGAGCTTTTCTTCCTTGATACCAAGCTTCAGATTTTCTTCCGTTATCCTTTCTCGTGTAAAGAAATACTCTATCAAAATTCCCAAAGCTGAAACTATGCAAAGGACGATCATGCATATTCTCCAGTTAGAGTAGCTTGTCTTAGTATCGATCACTCCATCGCGGCTTACGAATAAAAATCCTTGAAGGAGTATAGGTACAAGTATGCTTGCTCCCACTCCTACTGCCGCTACTCCCGATGCATTCGAAAGTGTTGCAAGCAGTCCTCTTTTATCAGAATCTCTCGTCGAAAGCCCGACCATCGAGCTGTGCGACGTGTAGAAGAAAGGATATGCAACCGCATAATATAAATTGTAAGATACCGCTATCCATATCATTTGTACTGCCGGGCTCATCGACGTCGGTGTAAGAAAGAGCAGCGCTATCGCAAGTACCACCAATGGCAGCGAAATAAACATATATGGACGGGCTTTTCCTTCCCTTGTCCTCGTATTATCGATCAGATGTCCGACAAAAAGATTTCCTATGATGACGCATATCACCGATGCTATCGGTAGAACCGCAGAAAATACGCCAAACTTCTGAACATCTGTCCAGCCAAGTACATCCGAGTAGTACCTATTCAGATATGACCCGAATATCGCATTTGAGATAAATGCTGCAAATGGACCCACAAAGTATCCAAGTGCCATTTCAGGGAGCTTGACTTCATCCGTTTTTACTTTTGTTTTTGGTAAAATTTTTTCAAGCATCTTTATAAACCTCGTTTATCCTGTACTCTCCACTTCCGAAAACTCTATTCTCTCCGGAAGGAAGCACCAGCTCACAAACTGTATTTACAGGTACTTTGATTTTTATTTCAAAATTTCCATTTTTCACATTCCATTCCGAAGCAGCATTTCCATAAGGAGTTTCCACCTCACCTTTAGCATAAGTGATGCCTCCGCCAATCAGCGGCTTTATCCTGAATTTCTTATAGCCGCACTCCACAGGTTCGATCCCGGCTACTCTTGTATAAAGGAAATTTCCTACAGAACCGCTCGCATAGTGATTAAATGAAGTCATACCATTTGTACCGTCATCACTTCCGGTATTGCATGTGCCGTCTTCCCTGAGCGCATCCCATCTTTCCCATATACTTGTGCCTCCGCTCTTAACTTCATAAAGCCATGAAGGGCAGGTATCTGTCGTGAGCATCTTGAAAGCGTCATCCACTCTGCCATTGTCAGCCAGCGCAAAGAGTATAAACGGTGTCCCCGGAAAGCCTGTTCTTATGTGATGATTGGCTGCCTTGACCATTCTCACCAATTGATTTAAGACTTTTTCCTTCATATCTCCTTCAAGCATGTCAAAAGCTACCGGAAGTACATAACCTGTCTGGAACTCTCCTTCTTTTCCCATTCCATGCCTTGAAAAAGGATGAATCTGCTGTTTCATATGACCATCTTCTCTTAAAAAGCGCTTTGAATACGCTCTGTCGATCTCCGACTTCAAATCTCTGTAGTACTCAGCATCTTCATTTTCACCAAGTATCTCTGAAATCTTAGACATTATATTGCAGGAATTTGACCAATCTGCCGTAGCAGTCCATAAGCCTCTGTTCATGCACGCCCACATCTTAACGTTCGGCGCTACCCAGTCTCCATATTGGTGAAACCATCTCCATGTGTGGCGGTTTGTCCTTCCCACACATGCAAATCCTGCCCAGAACTTCACTGCACCGAGATACTTCTTCATTACAGGGTACATCTCGCGAAGTATGTCCTTATCGCCATATGCCATATACATAGCCCACGGTACCAATATGCAGCAGTCGCCCCAGAAAGCTACCACGGCCGGCGGATAGTTAAAGCCCTGCTCCGGTATCACGACATTTATGCCGCCGCCCGGTCGCTGCTCACTCTTCACGTCCATGAGCCACTTTCGCAAGAATCTGTCTGTATCAAAGTTGTAGCAGGCAGTAGGGGCAAATAATGCAATATCGCCTGTCCAGCCCATCCTCTCATCTCTTTGCGGGCAATCTGTCGGAATATCCATGAAGTTTGACTTCGCACTCCACTTGATATTCTGCTGCAGCCTGTTTATACGCTCATCAGAGCATTCAAAAGTTCCCGTATTTTCCATATCAGAATGAAGTGCGAGAGCTTCAAGCTCTATATCAGCTTCATCTATGCCATCTACTCCCACATACCTGAATCCCATGTATGTAAGAAGTGGCGAATAGTCCTGCTCTCCATCCCTGCATATGTATTCTGCCGCTGCCTTTGCATCTCTCAGAGGCTCAGTATAGAGATCTCCGTCCATGAGTATCTCAGTATGTCGAAAAGTTATCTTCTGCCCTGCTTTTCCCTTGATATAAGCTTTTATGACACCTGCAAAATTCTGTCCGAAGTCGTATATAAGTCTTCCTGAATCAAGTTTCTTTACTGAAACTGCCTTCATCACTTCATGAGCTCTTACCGGTGAACCATAATCCGCAATAAACTCCGGGCTGATCTTCACCTTTTCCAATGCAGCTTTTTCATACTTTATCTTCTCAAGATCGATCCTTGAGTCGTAAACCTCACCATTATAAAAATCTCCATAACGGAAATTTCCATCCATGCTCACGTCCCATGTACCGTCACTTGCGATGATCTCACTGCTGCCGTCTTCGTATGTTATGCGTATCTCCGCCATCAAAGCCTGTCTGTCAGCTGTGATACGGTTTTTCCAGCCAAAGGTGAAAGCACCTACTGCCCAGCCTCCGCCGACTACAGCATACAGAGTATTTTCTCCGGCAAGCATATCTGTAATGTCGAAAGTCTGGTACTGCATCGTGTGCTTATATGACGTAAGACCCGGCTTAAAATACTCAGCACCTACACGCTCTCCATTCAGAAAGATCTCATAAATCCCCAACGCTGTTGCATAAAGCCTTGCTCTTGCAACCCTTTTTTCACAAGAAAACTTTTTTCTAAATGTCATAGGTATAGGTGATGTTTTCTTTTCCTTGAAATGGTACGAAGAATCTGTTATAAATGAGCCCGTCCAGGCATCATCCATCTTTCCGGTTTCGAAAACAGCACTCTCGACCGCTTTTTCACCCTTATCATCTTCCGCTTCAAGCTTTACTTCATACTCCGTATATGACTTCAAAGCCTGCCCTTCATAGGCGATCCTTATCTGCTCGCTGGTATTTATTTCCCATCCGTTGACAGATATTTTTGCATTTTTAAGCTTTACATTTTCTCCATCACTTTCAAGTTGAAAAGAAAAATGAGGTCTTTTACTATCAGTTATACATTTCCCCTGCATTCCCTCTACTTTAACCTTAGAAATCTTTAACATAGCCTTCTCCTCTTTTGTTAAAAGTATAATAACACTATGTTTTACCAATAAACCTCGTTTGTCGCAAAACGACATTTTATGACGTAAACAATCAATTGTATTAGTAAATTTTCACAATATCGTCCACTGCATTTTGTATAAAAATACGTTAAATAAGTCAAAAAAAGAACTACAGAGATATTCTCCATAGTTCTCTAAAGTCAATACTCACGGAGCGTTTTAACTCCGTCTAAACTTGAGTTAAATCATTGTGGTATCAGTATATTAAGCTTAAACCATTCATCCTTTGCATCAAAATTTACCGAGCCGCCATACTTCTCTACTACACTTCTGATGCTCTGCGTTCCATATCCATGATAGCGCTTGTCCTTCTTCTTCGTCACAGGCATTCCATTCACAAACTTTATATCCCCCATGTAGCGGTTTTCTACGCGAATCACCAAAAATGCCTTCTTTCTCGACACACTCACATGTATCAGACGCTCTTCCTCATTCTGCACCTCCAGCGCGCCCTCGATAGCATTATCAAGCGCATTTCCAAAAAGCGACGCCAGATCAAGGTCATCCATGAAGCCCAGTGCTTCTCCATCAGCCACTACCGTAAGCTCGATGCCATCCTTCTGACACAGTAAGCTTTTCGCAGTAAGTATGATGTCTAGTGCTTCATTTCCCGTTTTATTCTGCGCTTCATAGGACTTTATCTCATTCTCTATCCGCCTTAGCGACGCATCGAAATTCTCTCCACGGTTTTCCATCCTGAGTATGGCAATCTGATGCTTGATATCGTGATATTTCCTGTTTATCAGCGCGACAGTTTCCTCGGATATCTTATAATTTGCATGCTGCATTGCCATGATATTTTCAAGCCTTGAAAGCTTCTCTCTCGAATTCAGCTGTGCAAGCTGCCAATGGTACACATACAGCATGGATAAGCCTGCAAGGTCTATATTGGTCCTGATTATAAAAAGCCCCTCCGAAAATCCGCTGCTGAAGGGTGTCTCTCCATAGATGTAGCCCATATTGCTTATAAAAAACGCCGCAGCAGCTATTATCATCACCGGAAATACTCTTTTTTTATCTATCTCGATGTCTTCCTCATAGCTTTTATTTTCAAGCAATATCATTATAACAGCGATCAAAATATATATCGGTAAAGCAAGCAGCACTTGCGAAGGTATGCTCCAGCTCACCTTTTTCATCTTAAAGAGATAGAAGTAGACCTGCCACCCAAACGAAGCCATGAACTCTCCAACCAAAAATGCACGCGCGGCATGATACACCGCTTCCTCGGCAGAGCACTTTTTTAATATCTTAATATAGATGCAGAGCCCCGCTATCGTGAGCAGCATGAGCGGTACAAATGCAGCCTTTGACTTTCCATCCGTCAGTACCATATACGCGGAAAGTATCACCAGCGCCGGCAGAGAATGCACGATAAGACCTTTAACAAAATCCTTCTTTTCAGAAAAGCTTTTATACATACTTATCGCACCGCATATCGTGAAGCTTATCCAATAAGCCGCCGCATAGTAGATTCCCGGGGTATTAATGACCATAATATCTTTCATACTTCTGCCTCACTTACATATTTATTAAGTTCATCCAGAAGCGCCTTCTTTCTGGAACGGCTCACCTGCAAAACTGTTCCTGCGACATCGACGTCATATTCCTTTATATTCTCCACGAAGGCAAGGTTTATAAGATAACACTTTGAGCATCTGAAAAAGTGCTCATTCTTTAGCTCTTCCTCAATCCCTGCGATCGTGCCGCGCGTCACTATTTCCTCATCCATCGTGTGAAATATAAGATCGTGGTTGAGAACTTCGACATAGTACAATTTAGACAATTCGACCTTCTGCATACCATTTTTCAGATTTACCACAATGCACTTGCTGCTTCTGTGACCAAGCCTGCCTATCGCCTTGGTTATGCGCTGTGAAAATGCGTAGTAGCCAAGCGGTTTCAGGCAGTAGTCCAGAGCATCGACCATGTAGCCTTTCATTGCGTACTGCGGAGTATTCGTGATGAAGATTATGATCACATCTTCGTCTAACTTTCTGATATACTCTGCAGTTTTCATGCCATCCATGAACCTCATCTCGATGTCCATCAAGATTATGTCATACTCTGCTTTATATCCGGCTGCTATCTCATCCCCGTCAGAAAAAGAAACTATCTTAAATTTTGTCCTATTCTCATCCTCATATCTGTGAAGAAAATCCTCCAGCTCTTTTCTGTATGATACGTCATCCTCTACAATTGCAATTCTATACATATTTCCAAAATTCCTATAAGTCAAAAATAATGCCAGAAATGCAGTTGTGCATTCCTGACATCATTTATAATAGCAGTTTATTTCTCAAATAGAAATCTTTCCGGAAGAGAAACCTTAAAATCTTTTGCAAGCTCTCTGAATTCATCAGGCTTGATAGTCTGTCTCTTTACATTTGTCATTGAAAGTGTTTTTACAAGTATTTCCGCAGATTTCTCAACCGTATGCATAAGACCGAAAGTCAAGTCAAAGTCCTCACCCGCAGCAAACATTCCATGATGTGCCCAGATAGCCACATCGTACTTTTCCATAAGTTTGCTGGTCTCGACTGCGATCTCTCTTCCTCCCGGTACCATCCACGGAACTACACCGATTCCGTCAGGGAATACTACAGGGCACTCTGTTGCCATCTCCCAGAGCTCTCTGGTGAAAGCTTCGTCAGTAAGCGGCAGTACAAAGGTAAGCGCGATAGTATTTGCAGGATGCGCATGGTAGATCACTCTGTAAGCACCATTTGTCTTGAGCTTTTTAACCTCATGGTTCATAAGGTGTGAAGGAAGCTCTGATGTAGGTCTGCCTCCGTTCACAAGCCCCCAGACGATCCTGTAGTTCTCACCCTTATCATCAAGCTCTATAATGCAGAAGCTATCCTCAGGCTTGATGATGACATTTCGGAAATACTTTCCTGAGCCTGTCACCATGAAAAATTCACCTGCGAGATTCGGAACTGTCGTGCCGATAGGCTTCCACTCGCCATTGCTGAAGTCATCCTTGACCTCAGCAACTTCAGACTCTTTCATCCTGTAGGAGAGGTTTCCGCCGTTTCTTTCATGCCATCCCTGCTCCCAGCCATCGTTTGCCATACGTATAAATCCCTGTGTAAATTCTGCATCTAATACTTTCATTGCCTTATCTCCTTGTATATCTTTAAGCCGTTCTCATCTCTTTAAGAGAACCTCTTTCTCATATCTTTCTATCTCCGGATACCACTCTCCGTCTTCCGGTGCTCCGCATCTTCTGCAGTACTCATTCCATACATCGCCGAAAGGCATTGTCTTCATCTCTTCCTGACATACCATAAGCTTTGTAAAATTGCTCTCATCCTGAAGCTTCTTTAACTCATCGTTCGGAGTTAAAAGTGCATTCAGAAGCGCTTTCTGAGTATTTCTGTAGCCTGTTACCCATGCACTTACCCTGTTTATAGAAGCATCGAAATAGTCGAGCGCCATAAATACTGAGCCGTCAAGTCCGCCGCAACGCACGATCTCTTTAGCGATTTCCTTTGTCTCATCATCAAAAAGTACTACGTGGTCAGAGTCCCAGCGCACCGGTCTGGTGATGTGCAGAGCGATATTTGGGAAGAATGATAAAAGTGCTGGAATCTTATCGCTTACAACCTCTGTCGGATGATAGTGTCCGTTATCCATGAGCGGGATGCACTTATCAGGGTGAGTTGCCGCAAATGAAAGAGCAAACTCTGCACTTCCTACCGTGTAAGACTCCACGCCTATACCAAAAACCTTAGACTCCACACATGGCTTAACCTTCTCAAAGTCAAAAGGCTCTGACAATATCTGCTCAATAGAGTCCTTATATCTGTCACGCGGTCCCTTGCGGTCAGCCGGAACATCCTTTAAGCCATCACCGCTCCAGATATTCATAACACAAGTCTCGCCAAGCTCTTCTGCCAGATAAGATGAGATCCTGATACATGCCTTACCATGCTCTATCCAGAACTTTCTTATCTCCTCATTTGGCGAAGAAAGTGTGAGCGGATCACAATTTGGATGAGAAAAGAATGTAGGGTTAAAATCACATCCAAGACCTCTCTCCTTGCAGAAGTCAACCCACTTCTTAAAGTGCTTAGGCTCAAGCTTATCTCTATCAACCCAGCCGCCGTTTTCTTCATCAAATATAGCGTAGCTCGCATGAAGATTAAGCTTTGCTTTTCCCGGGATAAGCTTTAAGACCTCATCAATGTCCGCCATAAGCTCCTCAGGAGTGCGCGCTCTGCCCGGGTAATTACCGGTAGTCTGGATTCCCCCTGTAAGCGGCTTCTCCGGGTCTGTGTCAAAACCTCTCACATCATCACCCTGCCAGCAGTGAAGTGAAAGCTTCACCTCTTTAAGTTTATTTATCGCTGCCTCTGTATCTATACCGATCTTAGAATATTTCTCTCTTGCCTTCTCGTAGCTCATATAAAACCTCCATCCTTGATTCAATACTTCTTTATATCAAAACTCTCAAAGATCACACTTCTCGCTTCTTCTAAATCCTTAAAGATTCCTGCACTTATCATCTGTATCGCAAGGTTTCCAATAGCCGTACCCTCTATCGGTCCTGCAAATACCGGGATTCCCGCTGCTTTTGCCGTCATAGCGTTCAGGTATGAATCCTGACATCCTCCGCCGATTATATTAATCTGCTCGATGCTTCTGCCTGTGATCTCTGAAATTTCTTTAATAGTATCCGCGTAGCACTTAGAAAGACCTCTGTAAACACACTGCATTATCTCCCCAACACTCTCGGGTACTGCTTCGCCACGCTTACTGCAATGCTCCTTTATCGCATCTATCATGCTCAGCGGTGAAAGGAAGCATTCATCATTAACATCTATATCTGCCTTAAAGTCAGCGCACTTTGCAGCTTCCTCTCTTAACTCTAAAAAGCTGTACTCTCTTCCTGAAGCGTAACGGCTCTTCCTGCCTTCCACATACTCACTTCCATTGAGTTCACGTCTGATTGACTGAATGATCCAAAGCCCCATTATATTTTTTAAGAATCTATAGCGATAAAAAGCTCCGCCTTCGTTTGTAAAATTCTTCTCTGCCGCTTTCGCATCAGTAATAGGTGTACTGCTCTCGATCCCAAGAAGCGACCATGTGCCGCTTGAAAGATATACAGAATTTTCACCCTTACTCGGTACCGCAAGGAATGCCGAACCGGTATCATGAGTTGCAGGAAGAATGACAGTAGTTGAAAATCCAACTTCTTCAGCGATCTTTTCTGTAAATCTTCCGACAACTTCTCCGGGAAGCGATAATTTCTTAAAAAGATGCTTCGGAATGCCAAGCTTTTCAATCAGCTCTAAGTCCCACTCCTTCGTATAAGCATTGACAAGATTTGTCGTAGTCGCATTAGTATACTCCTGCTTCTTTACACCCGTTAACCTGTAGTTAAAGTAATCAGGGATCATAAGAAAAGAGTCTGCAGCTTCAAGCTCTTCCGGACTTTCCTTTTTCAACGCAAGAAGCTGATAGATGGTGTTAAAAAGCTGCTTCTGGATGCCGCACTTTTTATACAGTTCGCTCTCAGGGATGATGTCATTTAGAACCTTATCGATACCCGCAGTCCTGTCATCTCTGTAAGCTACAGCGTCACCGATCATACTTCCTTCTCTGTCGAGCAGTACATAGTCAACACCCCACGTGTCTATGCCGACACTCTCAGGGATCTTATCAAGTTCCTTGCATTTCTTAAGTCCATTTATTATCCCATCCCACAGGTTTTCTACATCCCATACGAGATGGCCGTTTCTCTCAAGCTGGCGGTTTTCAAAGCGATATATCTCTTCAAGCTGCAGCTTTCCATCATCCATGTATCCGATCATGTGTCTGCCGCTGGATGCTCCTATATCTATTGCCAGAAAATATCTACCCATATCTATACCTCAAAAGATTTGTTATAATGTGGTGTTAAAGTTATCCTGACCACAGCATCATAATATACAAAATACAGCTGATAATTAAGGACGAAAGAGCATATAAAATAGGACCTTATTTGACATTTTTAAAGAGCAACTATGAAAAAAGAAATAATCGATAAATTTAAGACAATAACATCAGAAGAAAAAAAGATAGTTTCAGAAGATCATACGATTTCAAGGGAACTGTACAGCTCCGAAGATGATTTCGTCGTAGACTCAGCCAAGCTTCTCGAACGAGGTAAATACATAGCAATGCGCCCTCATACGCGTTTCGCCTACTTCCCGGAGCACAGGCACAACTACATCGAAATGCTTGTAATGCTGGAAGGAAGCCTCACTACTTCCATCGTTGACGGTGATACCATAAAGCTAAATGTCGGGGATATACTCTTAATGAACCGCCACGCAAGACATGAGATAATGCCATGCGGAGCAGACGACATCGCTGTAAATCTCATCATCCTTCCGGAATTTTTCTCAAGAAACAGCGTTTCATATGACAGGGAAAATGTACTTAGAGACTTCATCATCTCATCACTTTCTGAAAAGAAAAGATATAGTGACTACATACTTTATCACACAAAAGGAGTACTTACAGTAGAGAACCTCATGGAAAATCTGCTGTGGACGCTCTCTGAGTCTCATAATGAAATGAATCAGATAGTTAATTCAACTATGGATCTGCTGCTTATGAATCTGGCGGCTCTTTCCGGTGATACACTTAAAGATATGGGCTCAAAGGCGCGAAATATAACTATCTCATCACTTGAATATATAGACCAAAATTTCAGAAATGGAACTTTGGAAGAGCTTGCAAGCAAAACCGGATACTCTACTGCATACCTGAGCCGGCTCTTAAAGAGCAATACCGGCAAGAACTTCAAGCAGCTCCTGCAGCAGCGAAAGCTCCAGCAGTCAGCATACTTCCTCGAAAATACAACTCTCACCACAGAACGAATCATCGAAGAGATCGGCTACGAAAACAGTGCCTACTTCTACCGGAAATTTGCTGAAAAGTACGGCTGCTCTCCACGAGACTACAGGAAACGCGCAGGAAAGGGACAGAAGATTGTGGTGAGGTCTTAAAAAGTGTAAGGTTGATGTAATTTTAGGTCTGAAAAAATGTAAGGTTGGTGCGATTTCAGGTCTTAAAAAATGTAAGGTTGGTGTGATTTTAGGTCTGAAAAAATGTAAAAAAATCATTCTAGTGTTTTGCCCCATTCACATTTAATCTTATGTTATAGCTCGAATGAGCCTTATGTTGACGATTTCAAGATATGGAATTAGTTTAATTTAGAACGTGTCAGTACACTGATATGTAATGACCTTCTGTCAAGAGAAAACTTACAGGAAGTCACCACAAATTTATTTAATTATTTATGAAGGCATCTGGAAAGAGCCTCGGGGTATCAGTTCTCGGCATTGGCCACTCTGATATACGTGGATTGGTTACCGACAGTTCAATGGTCCGCCGTGAGCTCTAGTAAGTTTGAAAAGATTATCAAGCGAATTTTCAGATTTACCCCCACGTGCGTGGGGAATACTTAAGCTTTTTGCTTTTTGTATTATTCCCATTTCAGATTTACCCCCACATGCGTGGGGAATACGTTGTAGCACCAAGTTACAGGTATACGTACCATAGATTTACCCCCACGTGCGTGGGGAATACCTTACATTCTGGACGTTGTGCGAATTATCGTATAGATTTACCCCCACGTGTATGGGGAATACTGAGCCTGCCTTAAAAAGCACTCTATTACTACCAGATTTACCCCCACGTGCGTGGGGAATACAGCGGCTTAGAGGTAGTTTTTGCCAAAGACTTTCAGATTTACCCCCACATGCGTGGGGAATACTCAGTCCTAACGCTGATTGAGCATCTGTAACCATGGATTTACCCCCACATGCGTGGGGAATACGGATGCTCTTCTTAAACTGCGCCACGGTTTTGTTAGATTTACCCCCACATGCGTGGGGAATACTCTCGTGTGTTCCGCGACCAAGTGGGAAAATTTAGATTTACCCCCACATGCGTGGGGAATACCTTTGATGCAGGTGAAAACGAAGCTTTGTGTAACAGATTTACCCCCACGTGCGTGGGGAATACCAGTACGCTCTCACCCTCTGAGCCTGATCTGACTAGATTTACCCCCACGTGCGTGGGGAATACGCCGGGTCGATCCACTTCTTAGGAGCTTTCACCCAGATTTACCCCCACGTGCGTGGGGAATACCGACAATCTCAATGGTGCAATTACGATTCTTAAAGATTTACCCCCACATGCGTGGGGAATACTTAGAATTGGCGGTCGGCATATACAACGATTTAGAGATTTACCCCCACATGCGTGGGGAATACTATCATCTTCTGACCTGCCGACTCCTACTGTTGCAGATTTACCCCCATGTGCGTGGGGAATACCTGTGGGCTGAGTATATCGACGGAATCGCTGTGAGATTTACCCCCACGTGCGTGGGGAATACTTATGGGATAGAAATCTGTCCAGCTATGCCTTAGATTTACCCCCACGTACGTGGGGAATACCATAAACAGTCCTAGTTGGATACTGAGTCATTGTAGATTTACCCCCACGTGCGTGGGAAATACTCATCTTGATCAATTTCTGCTTGCAGCTCTCCGGAGATTTACCCCCACATGCGTGGGGAATACGCCCTGTATCAATTTTGAGCATGTCTGAGTTGTAAGATTTACCCCCACATGCGTGGGGAATACACACACAAACCGCTCTTTGTTGAAGTAGTCAATAGATTTACCCCCACATGCGTGGGGAATACTTTTGCTTACATGCAGGATGACAAGCGTATTGTGAGATTTACCCCCACATGCGTGGGGAATACTATCAGGGTAATTAATCCTTGCACTGGTGTGCTTGGATTTACCCCCACCTGCGTGGGGAATACATTCTCACCAACCTATCGCGTCAAGGCTTGATTAAGATTTACCCCCACGTGCGTGGGGAATACCGATTTCGCTGAATCGAGGGCTTTCTTTGCCGCAGATTTACCCCCACGTGCGTGGGGAATACCGTTTACAGCTTTTTTTACTGCATTTTTCGTACTAGATTTACCCCCACGTGCGTGGGGAATACTTTTTTCTTTGCTTCTTTGGCTTTTTTGGTTTCAAGATTTACCCCCACGTGCGTGGGGAATACGAAGTGAATCATAAATGATAAACGTCCTGATTTGGGATTTACCCCCACGTGCGTGGGGAATACTGATGTTTTTCTTGACGGTTATGTAGAGGAAGTAGATTTACCCCCACGTGCGTGGGGAATACAGCCGTCACTTGCTTTTTGTGCGCTCTCTCCTGCAGATTTACCCCCACGTGCGTGGGGAATACATAAATAGGGGATTTTTTACAGTTTTCCACTTAGATTTACCCCCACGTGCGTGGGGAATACAGTATTTTAAACGTTAGCAGAATCTTGTAAAGTTGGATTTACCCCCACGTGCGTGGGGAATACTATTCGAGGAATACATGATAGAACTGGGAGGCTAGATTTACCCCCACGTGCGTGGGGAATACGAGCATTTTCAAAAATTCCGTCTGAAATCTGACCGGATTTACCCCCACGTGCGTGGGGAATACTTTGGTGTTGTCTGGCTTTTTCCAATTTTTCCTCCGATTTACCCCCACGTGCGTGGGGAATACCCTGTGGTATGACGGATTACTCCTTCCACATTTAGGATTTACCCCCACGTGCGTGGGGAATACTTCATTTTTACCTCCTAAGTGCTGCGCCCGCGTTAGATTTACCCCCACGTGCGTGGGGAATACCTCCGTCGAAGCCGTTTATGATTGTTTCTACTGCAGATTTACCCCCACGTGCGTGGGGAATACCTTTTGAGGCGCTCGCCTTTCAACTTTGTTGTAAGATTTACCCCCACGTGCGTGGGGAATACTTCAACTGCCTTACTCAAAAATTTTTCACAATCAGATTTACCCCCACGTGCGTGGGGAATACCTGCGAAGTACGACTTCTGCCAGCATTTTCAAGCAGATTTACCCCCACGTGCGTGGGGAATACCGCTCCGGCTTCCGCTGCGTAATTAAACTCAGCGGATTTACCCCCACGTGCGTGGGGAATACCCTTCACTAAATCCGATAAAATAGGGATTTGTTATATGCAAATCCCTATTTAGGGTATATTATATCACCTTTAACATCAAACCTGTATCATTAACATTCCACAACCATAAGCTTTTTCTCGACCTATGCCATTACAAAATGCTTCCCAAAATTTTTCTTCATCTGTTATTTTTAGTGCACCTGAATATGTGACCGCTTTAGCATAAATTTTGTGAGATTTATCTGTTTTTTTATCTTTCTTCATTCCCCATACCGTAAAGTCAGAAGTCTGACTCTCAACCAAAACTTCTGCTCCGGAACGCTCCATCACACGCTTAATCCACTCATCTCTCTCTCTCTCAGATGATAGAAAAATACGCTTTCCGCCATCGATCAACTTTTTCGTTGGATTACACGTACATTTAAAATGTACAGCCATACCTGTCCCACAAATTTTTTTCATCGCATCAATACAAATGGTAGCCGGAGTACTTATCCAATATGAACAATTTTCAAATTTGGGTTCTACAGCACTTTGAACATAAACTTTTATGCCATCTACAGCATATAATATCTTTAACGTCTGTCTTGCATTTTCGGCTTGAATATGTCCAAATCCTTTTTCAAGAATCAGCTTATGCATCCATTCACAATTTGACATATTATGAAGAACAGCTTTGTTTTGTATATTTAATTCTAATTTTGTTAAATACATAAATATGCCTCTCTAATACTATTCAATTTCAGGAATAAGTGGTTCTGTAGGCGGACAATTTTTTCTTCCTAGATATGGAACCCAAACTGGATCAAGCATTGCATCATATACATCTTTCATCAGATCATCAGGACCCTCTATATGAACCGTAAATGATGCATCATTTATGTAGGATTTATGCAATATGATTCCATATGAATCGCCAGTTCCTCCATTCGCTGCATTTAACTTGCCGCCATCTTCCTTTCTCACAACCTGAAAATCTGTAAGTATTGATCCTGATTTTCTGTTCCCATTATCATCTTCGTTTATATCATATGTTATTTTTAACACCGATAATAGCTGCTCAAGCCTATCATCTCCCCTTGGTATACCCATACAACATCCAATCAAACCTACAATTCCTCTAGCTGTCGGATAATACGATGTTCCTCTCCAAGTATATTCAGATGGTACTCCCCAGGCTTGAAATGCACCTTCTAAAACAATTTTTATTTTCATCATTCATTCATCCACTCATTAAGCTTTTGCTCAAGTTCTTTTATACTGTTCACTACAGTAACATTTTCAGGCGCTTTAACACTTTCATCCTCACAATACCACAGTGCATTTGTTATTCCTAAATCAGCTTTTTCGTTTGTGCAATTTATATAATCAGCAAGTTTTTTAGCACTCTTTTCAGCAATATTTCTATTACACGGTTCCGCAAATGCCTTCATTCTGTTCAAAGGACGCTTTTTACTCTTTAGTTCCACATAAATAACCTCTGGAAGAACATGCGCCTCCATTGTACTCTGTCTCGCTGTTGGATCTGTATATGCCATTACTTCCACCATATTTGAAGGCAATGCTTTCACTATTTCTTCCATGTTTTCACAATCCTTCAAATTTTCTGCAAACTGCTCTAAATCTGCATTTGCATGAATATAATAGCATGCAGAATTATAGTCAATATCTCCAAGCATTTCACCACCGACATCTTCAATGGTTTCTCCTTTTACCAGATCATCGCAAGCCACAAAATAGTCATTTTCCTTGACCGCAGCATTAGTTGATAATGCCTGTGCCACCTGCATTGCGCCTTCTACCGGACGAAGCATGTTGTCAGTTACCATACGCCCAAATGCTGCAACATCAATATTCATCGGATGAACGCACTTACGCATTTCCTTCTGAATATTGTCAATTTTTATTGTCTTCAGATTTTTGGATTTAGGCTCTTCCAAATCATCATAAATTCTTTTACATATCTCAGCAATTTTATCAAGTTCCTCCACTGAATAAAATGACAATGCAGCAGTCTTTACTGGCTTACCTTCGTCTATAGCCTGATCAGCTTTACTTTTCTTAGATGATTTTTCATCAACCTTTTCACCAGAAAGGATTTTCTTAAAACTGATTACATCCTCTTCCGGCACTCCATTCTCAACCAATTTTTTTCCAACATATTCTGGCATTCTCTTAGTACGTATTCCAATTTCATCAAAAACATCTTCGAAAGTTTCAGAAAGCCTCCATGAACGTTTAATACACTGACTTGAAATTCTATTCCTAAGCGTGCCATTGTACATTCCCGTTTTCTGCTCACCTGCATCATCGCGGTTTAATGCTGATGACGGATATAGCTTCAACATATGAAACTCTGCAAGTTTCTTTCCATTTAAGAACTGATACTTTGAATTACTCATTTTTCTTCTCCTCACTCTTCATTATTTACATATATTGTACGTGCCCAACGTCGCTGAACATCTTTTTCATTGCTTCCAATATTATGAATATCCCAATATAACTGATCACAATCCGGTATTTTATTAGAAGTAATTTTTAGCGTATAATTCATTAACTTTGCAAGTTTTGGAATAAAAAATTCAGCTTCAGTATTTGACATTAATGCTGAAATTCTTCTATCATAACCTTCCAAAGATATTTTAGGATTTTTTCTTCCTTCACTAATTAATATGTCAGGTTCTAATGTAACGCCCTCAATTTTTTCGAATAGGCATCTTACACACAAAGCAGCAAAAAAAGCATCTTCATCAACTGTATACTTTTTCCCGTTTTTACTTTCAATTTCACTTGGCACCACCTTATAAAACGGTATAATAGCTTTTGGAGCGTCTTTTATTAATTTACCTGCACAATGAGCAAACAACCTTTTTTCCTCATGTGCAAGTTTTTCATATGCTTCCTGTATCATTCTTATCCTTTCCCTCCTTCTTCCAATATTTCTTTAACGTTCCGTAAAAAATATGAAGACAGCCATTCTTACCATGTATTTGCCTGATTATTTTCACCAACATATTCCATGAATTCGTGTTCTTCTCTTCTTTTTCGCATATTTCTTTAACACTCTTCGTTAAATATTCAAATAATGCTTTATCTGCCGTTTTTTCAAAAGAAGAAGAATCTTCATGATACATTCTTATCACATGATTTAAGAAGCTATCATCGCCATCAAATAAAAATTGATGAATCTTGACCCAATACTCTTGCAGTGCATCATCTCTATAATGTCCTGAAAATTTATCCTTATTATCCAGAAGCGCCGATATTTTAAGCTTGTCCCACATCTTAGAAATTTCTTCTACTATTTCCATTCTTGTAGTTAAATATTCACCCAAATATGAGTCTTCCAAATATTCTTTCGGAATTTGTACTGTATCATCATAGAACATAGCACTGTATCCTGCATTCTGGGTCATAGGTATCATTGCAAGAGAAGAAATATTCTCATAATAATCTGTAGCATCTGCACTTTTTTTAATTGGTCTAAGGACATCCGGCATTAAATGCCAGCTTTCTTCTCTAGATGCAGTCAAATTTCCAATATTTCTCCACATTTCTCGATCCCCTTTAGCCGGCATCTGAAAAATTTCTCCCGACTTATGATTTCTCAATCTAACAGCAAAAGGATCATGCCACACGTTTTCATTCGAATTGGTATAACCATTACTTATATAGCATTCATAAACTTTTCCGTTTTCAATGACCGGTACAATTCTTCTTGCCTGAAAAGCAAGACCTGACACAAAAGAGACTGAAGTTACTATATCACCACGTTTTCCTGCTTTAGGATTAGGTTCTGCATCGGCATTCCAAAAAGCTGGTGGATCATTTAATTTTAAATTATTCTGTAGTTCTCCTTGACTGCGCATACACATAACAAGTGTATGAAACAAATTGTCACATTCTGGCCAAAAGAAAACCGGTTCAGCCGCTGCCATTGAACTTCCTGCATTTATTCCCATCGAGCCATACGCAGCTGTATATTTAGGTTTGCCATCTTTCCCCACACCGTCTATATAGCAGTTATCACCCGTTTTACTATTCGCTCCCTTTAACATGTTTCCAGTCGGGAATAAATTAAACGCTAATGCAGCCCTCAAAAATTGAGGCAGCGTATCACCTTCAAAATCTTCCTCTCTCTGGGCAACTATGTGAATAGGATTATTGCCATGAGGCAGTTCCAAATGCAAATACGCTGCAGATAATTTCACTCCCTCTGTATCAACTTGCGGATTATAGTTAAAGCAAAAAAAAGATCTTTGAGAATCACCCAAAACAAATGAAGCTCCATTCTTCTCTTCACATTCTTTAACATAATTCTCAATACGTTCAATTTCAAATGATCCCGCATCATATAACTTTTGCCGTTCAATACGTCTATCCAGTTGATATACATCCGTAATGAACGCTGTCAAAAACCGTAGTATCGCAATCTTTTCATATGGCTTAGAATTCGATATTGTTTTAATCTTTTCTGCATTTCTAAAGCATTCAATGATTCCAACATCTTTTATCTTTCCATCCAAAAATACAACTGGAATCCACGGATCTTTTAATACATTCAGTGTACTAACATACTGTTGGTCACACATTTATAATTACACTCCTTTCATTAAAATATTTTAATAGTCTTTTTATCGACCCCATACAAACAATATAATACTATAAACGCAATCAGTCAATATCATTTTCTATTCAATGTCATTTTTTATAAATGTATAAAATAAAGATATCCTATTCTAGGCATAGAATAGGATATCTACCCCCACCAATGTGAGGAAATGAAAAATTTTCATGTAATCATATTCTAATCAATTGAGCTACCCCCACCAACGTCGGGAACTATAATTAATGATTAAATGAATTTTCTTCGATTATAACATACTAACTGAAAGAATTTGAATATGTTTTTATCAAAGATATACCATCATAATCTTCTATACTGCGCTTAGATTCGCCAACCACCTTAATCGAATATCCTTGTTCAGAATTATCACTTCTGACTAATATCGCATTTCCTTCTTTTATCTCATCAGAAACTTTTTTCCACAACAATTCTGTAACCTTAGCATTCAGCTGACCAACAAAAACTCCAGCTTTTAATTCAAGCATATATCTTGTAAGTTCTCCGCGAAGTGATTCACTTACTTTCTCCATCACCATTACAACCATCGGCATTATCCTTATCTAATAGTTTAGAAAGATTCCAACTTCCTGTCTTTACTGTCTCCTCTCCACCATTCCACAGTTCTGAATCAGGCTCATCTGTTTGATCTTCATCGACATCAAATAACGTTAATAAATCCTTCGGAATTCTCTTCATAAGCTTTTTTGTATGAAAATACTTACGACACTGTTTTCTAACTAAAACCTCTATATCCTCGCCCGTTTCTTCTGCAATTTTAACAGCCTCAAATGATGCAGGTATTGTTGTTTCCGCTTTATATAAATCTGCAATATCATAGGCAAAAGACTCACTTCTTCCAGTATGAATAAATCCCAATCCTGTAGAAAATCCCATAGAAACAATCACACTAGAACATATTGCATACAGTAACTTATTGCTATGAATAAGCGCTTTATCTAATGGTGACAATTCATTCCATTCCTTATTTTTCCCAAGATCACGCGTTTTCCATGCTACGCCTGTCTGTTTGGCAGCCAACGCATAGGCTTTTTTCATTCTGACTCCTTCAATTCCTCTCAATTGATTCAGATTCAATCCGGCTGTCACTTTTTCACCAAACCTCATTGTGTACATTTTGTATACAACTTTCATATGAAGTTCCTGATTCATACATAGCCTTGCTTGCAGAATCAGATTCTTTCCATTTCTCGTTTCACCTCTACCATATGCATAAAAGCGAGTATCACCTTCCCCACACCAAACAACCGAACACCCACAGTCAGCGATTGCTTTGATCGCCGCATGAGTTATCACCGTCCCCGGTCCTAATAGCAGACAAGTTATATTTGCAATTGGAATAGATGTTTTCCCTCCATCCTTATCCCATTTTGCAATAGCCATAGCATCTTGTTCTATACGACAGCGTTCAACATAGATAAAACTTATTGATTCTTTAATTTTAGGTAATTGCTTCAGATTTTTAGGCATTTTATCCTCGCTTAACTATTGCGCCAAATTCAGAATCATATATTATTTCAGTTTCTTCTGATACTTTATATTCATCTGTATCACTGACCGCTATAAACATTCCTTTAAGTGCGCCATTTTGCACGCAATCTTTATAAGATATATTCCTTAAATTTAATGAAACAGAGTTTTCCAACATCTCATTCTGATTTTTCTTAAGTTGCGGTTTCTCCATAAATCTTTCATACAACTGAGATGAACACAGTACAGTTCTTACCGATTTCTCGCCCAATCTTGTTGCAACCTGAAGATTATCAGACTCATCTTCTGACAGAAAAATCGAATCCTTATCTGCAAGATAATACAGACTTTCATCAGGTTCCTCTATTACACTTCCCTCTGCCTGATTTGCTTTTAATAATTCTTCTGTAAATTTCTCAATATATTCCAAGCTTTCTTCAGAAGAGTCATATACATATGCGATAGCATCACGCAAATCATCCGGAACTACTAACACATTCTTATTTCTTAAATATTCTTCTGTCTTATGCAAAATGTACGGTACATATATTTTCTTTATCGAAGACTTTTCTATGTCACCCACCAGTACATAACATTCTGCTTCAGTTACATGTATCGGACGTTTTAACTCATGTCTCCACTCTCTTCCCAATCGTTGCACTAACAAGTCAATAGGGCATATCTGAGTCATCAAAATATCAAAATCCACATCAAGACTTTGTTCAACGACCTGTGTACATACCAAAATCGAACATTTTGGTCTTTGACCTTTGCCCGAATATTCTTCTAAACACCTTCTTTCAATATTCGCTCTATCTTTTGCTTTAAATCTGGCATGATAAAGCATCAGTTCAATCTTGCTATCCGTCCCAACCTTCTCTTTTAATATTTTATATACTTGCTGTGCGTCATTTACTGTATTTAACATCAAGCACAGATTTCCACCACCTTTCACTAATTCTATTGCTTTATCAGCCGTCTTTTCTATATCATTTAAGATATCCAACAAATGAATACTATACTGAGAAGTTCTAAATGGAACACAATGCTTTTCTTCGTACATATTATCTTTCACATACGTCAATAATGGATAATCCTTTTCCAGTTCTTCTTCAATTTCTGCACCAGTATATGCTTCAATAAAATTTCTTTTCTTCTCATTGGGAAGTGTAGCAGATAATAAAATAACAGGAATATTCATCACTCTGCACCATTCTAAAAGTCTATCAAGAATTCTAGACATATAGGCATCATAAGCATGAACCTCATCAATAATTATTACTTTATTAGTAAGTCCCAACATTCTTAATTGCCTGAACCGAATATTCATGACGGCCATCATTATTTGATCTACCGTACCGACAGCAAACTGTGATAATAAAGCTCTCCTAGTCGGTCTCAACCATTCTTGTCCAATTTCATCCTCAGAGCCATATTTAAAATTTTCATTATTTTCTTCTTCAATAACTGACCACGCCATTCCATGCGTAAGCCTAAAATTCGGAATTTCAAATTTGCCAAATATATTATTTAATCTTTCCCACATTTGATTTGCAGTTGCAGATGTCGGTAACGCAAAATAAAAGCCGTCCTTTTTATATTCTTTTGCAATTTTAACTGCTAAGTAAACTGCCGCTTCAGTTTTACCGGCTCCAGGGCTATCTTCTATAATTGTAAAAATAGGTGACTCATCAGCTGCTTCATTAACTAAAGTCTGCATCGGTCTCATATGATTATTTTCCCAACCATATAATTCATTCAAATTTTTAGGGTCAGGAAGTTTGCTATTTACAAATCCAATAGAATAGATATTTTTCTTAGCAGTTTTTTTGGCATTATCAAAATATTCTCGATCATCCAAACTATCTTCTACACTAAAATTCTCATTCGAGGCTATCCAGTCAGATAATATTAAGATACCATTTAATGCTTCACAAAATACCGACCAATCTTCGCATTCTTCAGGAAATTCGATTGGGCAAAACAAAGAATATACTATATTTTCTAAACAGTCTTGCATATATTCATATTCTTTTTTTAAGTTTGGAGCCACCTGATTAAATGAACCAGCCTTTTGATGGTGATCTGAAATTACCGAAGTTATATTATCAACAAAATTTTCATCAAGCTCTCTTGTATCCTCCCAAATGCGGTTCAAAACTTTCGAAGAATATTTTTCATGTCGAAAAGAGATTTTAGTTGTTTCTTTATTGACAACATCTTTAATTATTTTTCGAACCTCATCAGGCAAACGCATAAAAACATCTGTATTAGACTGAAAATCAGGATGTGCCTTTCCTATATCATGACATGCAACAAGATATCCAACAACATGTAATAACATCTCATGTTCCATATTACATTTTTCGCTCATCAGTTCCAAAAGTGATTTATTTACAACGCTTAAATATTCAATAGCACATACCCCTGCATCAATCATATGATGCAACAACGATTTATACGGATCAGCTTTTCCCCATAAAGTTACAGCTGCTTTATACAGTTTTTCTTCTTCCATCTTTACACCTTTTCAATGATTTTGAATTATACTCCAAGCATAATGAAAATTTCACAACATTCATCTACCACGAAACTCATTTTATATTTTATTGCATTGTGGCATTACTGACATACTTAAATTTTATTATACACATTTTCATGTTATCTTATTAAACGCTTTTACAACGATCAGCATTTTACAAATTTTAGATTACACTATAAGTATTTACTATATACTTTTCATCTTTTTTTACAAAAATATCGCGTGACTGTAACTTAACCAAATCATCGCGATATTTTCCAAATATATACAATTTTACAGCAAACCACCACCGGTCATTCCCTCTGAAACAGCTCCCACGTCTACGCTTTCAGCAGTTTCCGCTGTCACTGTTCCGTATTGCTCTATTTCATCACTCATAGGCTCTGTTTCATCTTGATTCTCTTTATTGCGTTTCACCATCATCGCAAGTTCCTCTGCAAGTCTGTACAATTCCGGATCATATTGCATAAGCAGATTTCTTTCTTCCGAGGAAACTTTAACTCCATTCGCAATCTTCCTTGCAATTTTCAAGCACTTTGCCTCCAGTTTAGCCTTTTTTGCCTCATTATCTGCCGCTTTTCTTCTTGCCAGCAAGTTCGCATACTCATTCTGCACATTCATAAGGTCATTTATATATGCTTTATATGCACTCAAAGCTTTACCCTTAGCATCATACGACAGATCTAATGAATTGATCTCTTTTGCATAATCCTTAGAATTTGCAGGGTCTTCAAGCATCTTCTTGCGTATTTCAGCACGTTTTTTACAAATGACACTCTGATCAGTATGTATTTCTCTTAATTTCATGTTTAATTGCTTTATCACATCAGCCTTAATCATCGCCCCGCCTCCTTTTTCCTTATATCAGAAGCCTCTGCCCGCGTGTCTGCTTCATTGATCATGTTTTTAAGTGTCTTTATTTCATTCTCATCTAACTCATCAAATTTCTTTTTGCTGAAATTGTAATGAGCAATGGCTCTCATAATAGCATTAAGATCCTCAGGAGTAAACATACTTGTAGCCTTTGAAAGATCCTCAAAGTTATCCTCATTTACATTAAGCTTTCCACCACTCGGAAGGATTATTCTTAAAACTTTTTTCGGATTCAGCATATCACCAAGACATATAGAATTTGTCCTATAATCACAGACAAAAACAACACCGTTATATTTAATGTAGCCTCCTACATCAAGATGACTATACGGACATATCTTCTGCTCTTCGCCAAAGATCTCCGAAAAAGGAGCATTCTTGGCAGTTGAATCAACCTTTGCCTTCTCTCTCGGTGCTAAAAGGTCAAGAGCTTTTACACTTTGGTTTTCTTTTATTATCATTATTTGCCCTTTCCACAGTACAGCAAATGACTAGTATAACTGTTTTATATAGACTCAAGCGGCAAATATTCATGTACTTTTTACACAAAAGAAAAAGCGCATTTTTCAAAGTTCTTTCAATCCTTTGAAAAACACGCATCCATCTCTATTTGCTATATCGTCAGATTTTACGATTTACTTAAGCGCCTTTATTTTGTGTTAAAGATATTCTTTATGAATTTATCTTTCTTAGAGTTTTCTTGTCCTGTGTCTGCCAATACAGATACTCTTCAAAAGCATTTTCAGAGAATACTATATCAGCCAAGCGCCATATCCTCCAACTCTTCCATTGATTTTACAATTACTTTCCCTTCTTCTACCTGTTTGACCGATTGTTTTATTCTTTCCATATTGCTCTCTGAATAAAATGGATCTTCCGGTGCAGTTATTTCAAAAGGTATCCTCTTTTCCCTTAATGATTTCATGGTGTAAATATTGTAAAATGTGGCTATATTCATTCCCATCTTTTCAAGCATATTATCAAGCTGCTCTTTCACATCATCTTCTAATCTCAATGTTACTGTTTTCATAAACATCACCTCCACAGCTTAAATATATACAATTATCATTCATTTTACAACTATTTTAATGCTTTTTTCATAAAATCCCGCTTGGTGTTCGGCATACCGTATCTTGTTGGGTGCTTCCGGTGTTGCACTTATTGCTAAATCTATCTTGAAGTTAAGAAAGAAATAGAGAAAAATGGAAGAAAAGAAACAAAAATACCGCAATTCCTAAGAATTGCGGTATTTTCTACGTTTTTTATTGATTTTTCTTTAGAACTTGTTAGCCTTAGCAGCTTCCTCGATAGAAACAGCAAGTGAAACAGTAGCTCCAACCATAGGGTTGTTACCCATTCCGATAAGACCCATCATCTCAACGTGAGCCGGAACTGATGAAGAACCAGCGAACTGAGCGTCTGAGTGCATACGGCCAAGTGTATCTGTGAAACCATAAGAAGCAGGACCTGCAGCCATGTTATCTGGGTGAAGTGTACGACCTGTACCACCGCCTGATGCTACTGAGAAGTACTTCTTACCTTCTTCAAGTCTTTCCTTCTTATATGTTCCTGCTACTGGGTGCTGGAAACGTGTAGGGTTAGTAGAGTTACCTGTGATAGATACGTCTACGTTCTCGTGCCACATAACCTTAACACCTTCACGAACGTCATTAGAACCGTAGCACTTAACTGCTGCACGAGGACCATTAGAATATGGTGTCTCGCTTACGATCTTAAGCTCATCTGTGTGGTAATCCATCTCTGTCTCAACGAATGTGAAACCATTGATACGTGAGATGATCTTAGCAGCGTCTTTTCCAAGACCGTTAAGGATTACACGAAGAGGCTTCTGACGTACTTTGTTAGCCTTTGTAGCGATACCGATAGCACCCTCAGCAGCTGCGAATGACTCGTGACCTGCAAGGAATGCGAAACACTCTGTATCCTCTTCAAGAAGCATCTTACCAAGGTTACCATGTCCAAGACCAACCTTACGCTGATCAGCAACAGAACCCTTGATACAGAAGCTCTGAAGACCTTCGCCGATAGCTGCAGCAGCTTCTGAAGCCTTACGGCAGTTCTTCTTGATAGCGATTGCAGCACCTACTGTGTAAGCGTAGCAAGCGTTCTCGAAACAGATTGGCTGTACTCCCTTTACAAGGTTGTAAACATCAAGACCAGCGTCTTTTGTTACCTGTACAGCTTCTTCAATAGAATTCATACCGTAGTTCTTAAGAACTGCGATAATGTTATCATAACGTCTTTCTTTAGACTCAAATACAATATTCTCGTCAGCCATTATTGTCTGTCCTCCTTCTTTAATTACTGTTTTCTAGGATCGATGAACTTAACTGCATCGTCAACACGACCATACTGGCCCTTTGCCTTCTCGAATGCTGTGTTAGTGTCATCACCTGCTTTGATGAAGTCCATCATCTTACCGAAGTTGACAAACTTGTAACCGATGATATTGTCATCAGCGTCAAGACCAAGATCTGTGATGTAACCATCTGTCATCTCAAGGTAACGTGGTCCCTTCTCAAGTGTACCGTAGATTGTACCAACCTGTGAACGGAATCCCTTACCAAGATCCTCAAGTCCTGCACCGATAGCAAGTCCATCCTCAGAGAATGCAGACTGTGAACGTCCGTATACGATCTGAAGGAATAACTCTCTCATAGCTGTATTGATAGCATCACATACAAGGTCTGTATTAAGTGCTTCAAGAACTGTAAGTCCAGGAAGGATTTCGCCTGCCATAGCAGCTGACTGTGTCATACCTGAACATCCGATAGTCTCAACAAGAGCCTCCTGAATGATACCCTCCTTAATGTTGAGAGAAAGTTTGCAGGCACCCTGCTGAGGAGCACACCAGCCCACACCGTGTGTGAAACCGGAAATATCTTTTACTTCCTTAGCCTGAACCCATTTTGCTTCTTCTGGGATAGGTGCGCAGCCATGGTGCACGTCCTGGTGCACTTTGCACATATCTTCGACCTTTTTTGTGTAAATCATGTGAAATCTCCTTTCAGAAAATGATTGCTCTCCGGGCGACACTCTCTCAAGTACTACTTCGTAATCAGATGTGAACGAGCCATTTTAACATACTTAAGAATCCGCGTGAGCCATTCCCGGAATCTTGATAATTTTCTCACAAATTCTTTTTAATTGCAATATCTTTTACACACCTTTATGACGATTCATAAAAGTTTTATGAACAATGTATAAACTTTGATACAAGTTCGTTCAAAACTGTCGTAAATGTGACAAATCTAAATGAGAAAGCCGATCCATCAATGTAATAAACAACTGATAAATCGGCTTTTATTTATAATTTATTTACATTTATTCCGTTTTTGAAACAATGTTATCCTGTGATTTATATATAGAATTTGCAGGAATCACACCTCTTACGCATGATGTAGGGTAAATATTTGTATTTCTTCCAAGCACAGTACCAGGATTTAAGACGCTATTGCATCCAACCTCGACATGATCTCCGAGCATTGCACCGAATTTTTTAAGACCGGTGTCGATTTTTTCACCTGCCTGATTTTTTACAACAACCGGCTTCTTGTCTGACTTTACATTTGATGTGATAGAGCCTGCTCCCATGTGTGAGTATACACCAAGTATAGAATCACCCACGTAGTTATAATGCGGAACCTGCACATGGTTAAAAATTATAACATTCTTAAGCTCTGTCGAATTTCCAACCACACAGTCATCTCCGACAAGTGCCTTTCCTCTGATAAATGCACACTGACGAACTTCTGTGCGCTCACCGATTATACAAGGACCTGTGATAGAAACAGTAGGCCAGACCTTTGCAGATTTTGCGATCCAGATATCCTCGCCCTTCTTCTCATAAACTTCAGGGTCAAGTGTCTCGCCTATCTTCTTTATAAGTTCCCCAATACCTGCAAGTGCTTCCCAAGGGTAAGTGAATCCTTTCAGATACTCCGATGCTCTTGTTTCATTCAGGTCATATAAATTTACTATCTTTGCTTCTTCCATTTTTGCTAAAGCCTTCCTTTTACTTACTTTTCTTAGAGCCCGCTGCCGCAGTAAGTGACTTGATCTGCCTTATCCTGCCTCCAAGCACTCCGCTCAGGTCTCTCGCTCTGATATTTTCCACATATTTTGCAACATACTGATCAAGTTTAACACGATATTTGTCAGACGTCATCTCCCCTTTTTCCACCATCGAGAGTCCCTTCTCCCAGCTGGCAGTCATTTCGGGGTTGAGCATTGACGGCATAGTGAGATACACTACCTCATATACCATCTCGCCAAATTCCCTGGGTGTGAGCACCTGAGTTTTCTTATTCTGCGCAAGATATCCTATCTTTACAAGCTTTTCTATGATTCCGGCTCTTGTCGCCGATGTGCCGATCCCCGCGCCTTTTATCTGCGCTCTGAGTTCTTCGTCTTCGATGAGCTGGCCTGCATTCTCCATAGCAAGTACCATAGAGCCCGATGTATATCTCTTCGGAGGAGAAGTTTTACCGGTCTTGATGCTAAAATCTGCCGGATGCACTTCCATGCCTTTCTTCAAGACATCTGCCAATGCAGCAAGTCCTTCGTTTCCCTCATCCTCTTCTTCCTGCTCATCCTCAGCAGACTTCTTTTTATCTTTAGGTTTATTCTGCCCGGTTATCACAAAGTAACCAGGCTCCTTCAAAACCTTTGAAGAAGTGAAGAAGCTTTCCTTTCCGACGGTAGTGACAATTGCAAACTTTTCATATACAGCCGGCGGATAAAAGATTGAGAGAAATCTTCTAACTATCACATCGTATACCCGCTTTGCTATATCCGAAAGTTTATTATATTCGCTCAAATTTCCTGTCGGTATTATCGCATAGTGATCCGTAACCTTTGAATCATCTGTATATTGCGACTTTATCAGCCCTGAGTAAAGCTTTTCATCCAATATCTTTTTAGTAAATGACGCAGTTGGTGTATATTTGACAACACCATTGAGGTTCTTTGCTATCTCTTTAGCTGCTGCAGTCGAAAGCACACGCGCATCCGTTCTTGGGTACGTAGTAAGCTTCTTTTCGTAAAGCTCCTGCGCAATGTTCAAGGTTTCATTCGGGCTTATCTTAAAGCGCTTAGTGCATGTTGCCTGAAGCTCTGCAAGATTAAAAAGAAGCGGAGGCTTTTTCCTCTCCTGAGACTTGCTGACTGACGCTATCTTTCCCTCTCCGGCAAGTCTAAGCACCTCTATCATAGCTTTAGCATCTTCTTCTTTCTTGAAACCTTTTTCACTGTAGAGCTTAGGTGATTCAAAGTAGTCAGAGCCTTTGACTGCTTTCCACTCTCCGGTATAGGAATTGTCACCCACAGAAAAAGTAGCTATAACGCGATAAAAGAAGGTTTCAACAAAGTCACGTATCTCTCGTTCACGGCGAACTACCATTCCCAGGACACACGTCATCACACGCCCTACCGCTATCGCAGAGTACTTCTTTGTCCCGGCTGTATCATTCAGAAGTCTTCCATACTTTACCGATAATGCTCTCGAAAAGTTTATACCCATGGCATAATCTTCTATTCCACGCATTATACCGGCCTTTGAAAGATTATCATACGCACTGTAGGGCTTCGCCTCTCTCATACCTCTTGAAACTTCTTCTTCGGTACATGAGTCGATCCAGACACGTTTTTCCTCCATGCCTTCTCTAACTCCGCCATACATGCGGATAAGCTCTTCTATAACCTGTCCTTCACGTCCTGAGTCTCCCGCCCAGAGTACAGTTGAGATATCCTCACGATGAAGAGCTTCATTTACTATCTTGTACTGCTTTTTTACGCTGTCGATAACTTCGTACTTGTATTCACCCGGAAGAAATGGCAGATCTGCCATTGTCCATTTTTTATATTTGGCATCATATTTTTCAGGATAACTCATCGATACCAGATGTCCTACACACCACGTTATCACATAATCCTGATTTTCAATCGAACCGTCACGACGACCGCTCACCTTTAAGATCTGAGCGTATTCGCGAGCCACAGACGGTTTCTCCGTTATAATTAGAATTTTTCCCATAACTTATATTGTATCACATTTGAAGCTCCCATCCAATGAATTACGATCTACTCCTCGTCTGCCCCGGCTTCCTGAGGCCTTACCTCAGCCTGCTCAACGTCTTTTATCCAAATTTTCCCATGTTCATACAATATAACTATGTTCCATAAACACGCAAATGATGCTATCCCAAACATCACAGACAGCATAGGACTTCTTACGCAGATACTTATCAGCATGAATGTTATACCCGCCATAAAAAAAACAGGTCTGCATTTCTTCGAAAAGCATCCCTCCGCTCTTTTAACTAATTGATGCATTATCCACATCACCCCAAAACAGAATACCGCCATCATAAGCCCGGATAAATTCATACAATAATCTCCATAATCTATTCTAAACACTTGAAACAATGTTAAAGTGCTGCGATCTGAAAGTTACGATAATTATATCCATTATAGCAAAAACAGCCGAGGATTTCTCCCCGACTGTCGATAGTTTTTTATTTTTATATTTATTTCTTTGTGATGTATCCCTTTGCCTTAAGAAGTTCTGCGCAAAGAACAGCGCCGCCTGCTGCACCACGTACTGTATTGTGTGAAAGTCCCACAAACTTATAATCAAAGAGAGTATCCTCTCTGAGACGTCCGATTGAAACGCCGAATCCATTTTCATAGTCAACATCAAGCTGTACCTGAGGACGGTTATCCTCTTCAAGATACTGGATAAACTGCTTTGGAGCTGATGGAAGTCCAAGCTTCTGCGGCTCACCGCTGAATTCTACCATCTTCTTGATAAGCTCTTCCTTTGAAGGCTTCTTTGCAAAGCTTACAAATACTGCTGCTGTGTGACCATTAAGGATCGGAACACGGATACACTGGCTTGTGATAAGCGGAGCAGAAGCAGGCTCGATATGATCACCTTCAATATGACCAAATATTCTGAGCGGCTCTTTCTCTGACTTTTCCTCTTCGCCGCTGATGAATGGGATGATATTGTGCTCCATCTCCGGCCAGTCCTTAAATGTCTTTCCTGCACCTGAGATAGCCTGATATGTTGTTACAACAACCTTTGTCGGCTCAAACTCTCTCCACGCATAGAGAACAGGTGCATATGACTGGATTGAGCAGTTCGGTTTAACTGCGATGAATCCTCTTGTTGTTCCAAGTCTCTTTTTCTGAGCCTCGATAATTTCTGCATGCTCAGGGTTGATCTCAGGGATGATCATTGGAACATCCGGTGTCCAGCGATGTGCGCTGTTATTTGAAACTACCGGAGTTTCTGTCTTTGCATAAGCTTCTTCGATTGCTTTGATCTCATCCTTGCTCATGTCTACTGCTGAGAAGCAGAAATCTACTTCTTTTGCAACATTTTCTACATCACTTACGTCTTTTACAATGATATTTTTAACAGCCTCAGGCATTGGAGTATCCATCTTCCAACGTCCGCCGATTGCTTCTTCATATGTCTTTCCTGCACTTCTTGGGCTGGCTGCAATAGTTGTCACTTCAAACCACGGATGATTTTCAAGCAGAGATACAAATCTCTGACCTACCATACCTGTTCCGCCGAGTACTGCTACTTTCAGTTTGTCCATTGATCTTCTCACTTTCTGCGCTCTTGCGCTGCTCCTCTTTTAGTTTTAAAAGTCAGTCATTGACTTTAAGATAGCTTTTATAATAATCTACGTTTTTCTGCATTGCCGCATGTCCCGGCGCACCATCTGTCAGACGCTTCTCCACACACGTCTGAAGGCTTATCGCATCGTAGATATCATCCTCAAATACTTCTGACTCGCTCTTCCACTCATCGAGTGAAAGGTCATCCAGTGCTTTACCTTCATCAAGACATTTCAATACAAGTCTTCCTATAATACCATGTGCATCCCTGAAAGGAACACCTTTTTTTACAAGATAATCTGCCGCATCTGTAGCATTAGTGAAGCCATTCTTTGCACTCTTCTCCATAACGTCTTTACGAAATCTGATCGTCTCGATCATCCCTGTAAACAATTCTATACAGCCGCTTACGGTATCCATGGCATCATAAGCCACTTCTTTATCCTCCTGCATATCCTTATCATATGCAAGCGGTATGCCCTTCATCGTAGTTAAAAGACTTATCAGCGCACCATATACGCGTCCCGTTTTGCCTCTCACAAGCTCAGCGATATCCGGGTTCTTCTTCTGCGGCATTATACTTGAGCCTGTGCTGTATGCATCATCTATCTCCACAAATCGGTATTCGTTGGAATTCCATATGATGATTTCCTCTGAAAATCTTGAAAGATGCATCATTATAATAGCTAATGCATCAAGAAACTCTATAAGGTAATCTCTGTCTGAAACCGAATCCATACTGTTTCTTGTAGGTCCGAGGTCGAATTCAAGAAGCTCTGCTGTCCTTTTCCTGTTCAACGGATAAGTCGTTCCTGCAAGTGCACCTGAGCCAAGCGGACAGCTGTTCATTCTTTTTATGATATCCGCAAGTCTGGCTCTGTCCCTTATGAACATTTCCATATACGCACCCATATAATGTGCAAGCGTAACCGGCTGAGCCTTCTGAAGATGCGTAAATCCCGGCATGAATGTATCCAGATTATTCTCTATAATGGTCAGCAGCGCTTTCTGTAATCGAGCAAGCTTTTCATCGACAGACTTGATTTCTCTTCTTGTATAGAGCTTCATATCGAGTGCAACCTGATCGTTACGGCTTCTGCCAGTGTGAAGGCGTTTGCCCGCATCACCGATTCGCTCTGTAAGTACAGCTTCCACAAAGCTATGAATATCCTCGTACTTAGAAGTGATCTCAAGCTTGCCTGATTCCACATCCTCAAGTATCCCTTTGAGACCTTCCACTATCGCATGTGCATCGTCATCAGAGATTATCCCTGCTTCTCCAAGCATAGTCGCATGTGCGATGCTTCCCTGAATATCCTCTCTGTACATACGTCGGTCAAAAGTGATGGATGCGTTGAAATCATAAGCATTCTGATCTGTTCCGTTTTTAAATCTTCCGCCCCAAAGCTGAGCCATTTGCAAACCTCCGGATAATAATTAGACTAATATTCTGAATTCTTTTCCTTTATAGTTATAAATGTTCCAAGAAACACAAGTGAACCTGTCACAACCTCAGAAAACATTCCTGTAGCAGCACCTGCTATCATAATTGCCGCTACTATAAGAAGAGCAACCCATGAAGGTGAATTCCCAAGCAAAATTCCCATTGCTATCTCTATCACAAGTGTGATCACCAAAGCCAAAGCTGACATTGTATGCATCTGTACATGAAGGAATGTACAGATAACAGTGACAAGAATGATCACAGCCAGCGCGATCAGTGTAAATGTTTCTGCCGCAAAATACCCATCAAACACCGGCTTTTTCTTCTTCCATTCCGGCTTCTTTGATTCCTCTCGTTTCATAATATCCGCACGGATGGATTTTCTATTTTCTTCCATAACTAAAGTAATCTCCAAAATCTATATAAAAAACTTATTTTCTTCTCTCAAAACTTATCGTCTATTATAGACCGACATTTCGTCACACGTCAACACATTTTAACTTTAAAGCGATAAACTTTTAAAATCACCGTGTAAAATATGGGACTTTCTCGGCTATCTTATCTATTTTCTCAAGCTCCTCATCTGTAAAATCCGGATGTTCAAGTGCTCGTATATTATCAAGTATCTGTGACGATTTTGATGCGCCAATGAGAACAGTTGTGACATTCTCATGGTTCAAAACCCATGCCAGAGACATTTCCGCAAGTGTCTGGCCTCGCTCAAGCGCAAGCTCGTTTAGCTCTTTTATCTGTGAAATTCTCTCTTCAGTAAAAGCTCCCTCGCCTAAAAATCTTCCATCTGTTTTAACGCGGCTGTCCTCCGGAATACCATTGATATACCTGTCTGTAAGCATACCTTGTGCAAGCGGGCTAAAGCAGATGATGCCTTTACCAAGTTTTCCTGATGTTTCCAGAAGTCCATTGCGCTCTATAGTCCTGTCAAATATCGAATATCTATTCTGATTTATTACAAATGGAACTTTCAACTCGCTCAATATAGCCGCTGCCTTTTCAAGCGTTTCCCCATCATAGTTTGAAAGTCCTGCATATAATGCTTTTCCACTCTGAACTGCAGATGCAAGCGCTCCCATAGTCTCTTCAAGCGGAGTTTCCGGATCCATCCTGTGGTGATAAAAAATGTCCACATAATCAAGCCCCATTCTCTTAAGGCTCTGATCGAGGCTTGCCAGCAGATATTTTCTTGACCCCCAATTTCCATAAGGGCCTTCCCACATTTCATAACCGGCCTTTGTGCTTATTATCATCTCGTCTCTGTATGCTCCAAGCTCTTCTCGAAGTATCCTTCCGAAATTTCTTTCAGCGCTCCCCGGCTCCGGGCCATAATTGTTTGCAAGGTCAAAATGAGTTATTCCATTATCAAAAGCCGTCTCACAGAGTTCGACCATATTTGAGTAATTAGCCGTATCTCCAAAATTATGCCAAAGTCCCAGGCTGAACCTAGGCATCATTAAACCGCTTTCACCGCATCTTTTATAGTCAATTTTCTCATATCTCTCACGATCTGCTAAATACATTCCCCAATACCTGCCTTTCTTTAATGCATGTCCTGCTGACTTATCTTCACATATGGAAGCCTTATGTATCTTCCGTTAGTGAACTGAATCTCCGAAGTATCTTTCTTTACAGCAAGCGCTGTTATAAGATCGATCATTGCCTTAGCCTGACCTTCTTTATCATTATACACCGTTCCATACATATCGCCCGCTTTTACTGCATTTTTTCCATCATTTGTTCCATCTATCCCGACTATTACAGGACGTTTTGAATTCATGATATGTGCTGAATTATACGCATCTATTACTCCAAGTGCCATATCATCATTATTTGCAAGCACAAGCTCTATCTCATCTCCAAATTCCTCTATCAAGGTACTCATTTTAGAAGATGCCTGAGCTCTGTTCCAGTTCGCTATCACCGAAGACAGCTTGTCGACTTTAAGCTTTTTTTCCATCAGAGTTCCGACAGATGTTTCTGTACGCACGATAGAGTCCTGATGGCCTGCTTCACCTTCAAACATAACATATTGTATTACTCCATCACCATTTTTATCATAAGAAGGATTTTCCAGAAATGCCTCTGCCGCCAGTTCTCCTTCATAGATTCCGGATTGTCTCGCATCTGCTCCTACGTAGTAAAGCTTATTCCATCGCTCCAGATCTCCCTCTACAAGCTCTCTGTTAAAAAATATCACCGGAATATCATGCTGCTGCGCGGCGTCTATGATCGCAGTCGGGTTTGTCCTGTCGACCAGATTAACACACAGTATATCGCATGCTTTCTGCTCTATAAGTCTCTGCACAGCAGAATTCTGCTTTGCCTGACTTCCTTCGGAATCTTCTGTTTCAACACTTATCGTTATTCCCTGCTTGTTTGCTTCCTCTGTGATATCGTTATTGAATTCATTCATTAACTCAGCTATAAAAGTATCGTGCGCATCATACAGCGACACGCCAATCTTTATCCCTTTTATCTGCTCCTCTTTTTTTCCGCAGCCTGTACCTAGCACAAGCGTTACTGCTGCCACAAGTCCAAGAATTATTTTAGCATTTAGTTTCATCATTGTGTCCTCGGAAAAATCATCATCTCATCCGCCTCACTAAATACTGAAGCTCTGTCTACAACTCTATATCCTATCTGTTTATTTTTTGCTGTTTCCTGTGCGTGTGTCAGCTTCTCATAAACTGTTTTTACCGCAAAGTATCCGCAGGTATATTCATCAGGGACTATCAGTGAATTTATCATACCGTTTTCCAGGTAGTATACTGTCTTCTCCGAAGCACCAACTCCATAAAGCACGTCTTTGAACTGGCTTCCATACGAAACATAATAGTCTATACCAGATTCCAGCTGATCATTTCCAAGAGCAACAACACAATCTGCGTGATTTTGCTTTTGATAATTGTTCATCTGCATTTCAATGTCATCGTCAGTATATCCGGAAATCTGCCACGCTATATCCACATTTTTATTTTTTATAGTATCCCTGAAACTGCTGAGTCTCTGATACATTGCCAGTTCTTCCTGATTTCCGGCAAGCACTCCTACTTTCAGCTTTCTTTCCTCATAAGAATCAGCTTTTTTGACTATCAGACTTCCAAGTTCCTTTCCTATCGCCTCATTATCAGGAGTTATAGAGCTGAAAACATCCTCAGGATTTGAATCCGACTCAATCAATACCAATGGCGTATCAACATTTAGATTATCAAGGTACTCCGACTGATTGTAGCTCGAAAATAGCTGGATGATCAGCGCGTCTGCACCATTTTCGATTTCCTTTGAGATAAGGCTTCTCTCCTGCTTCATTCCTGTGAAATCTGTCGTAGTGACCATATTGAGCATTATTCCGTAATCTTGAGCTCCCTGACTAAGACCTTCCTTGAAATTCGCCCATCGTGCGCTGCTTGAATCACTCACGACCACAGTTACATTGTATGTCTCACCGGAAGCACTTATATTCATTAGCTGCCATGCGGCAGTACCTCCGATCACAGCAAGTATGAATATCAGCAAAATTATAAATATCTTATCTGCTTTCATCTGTGCCTGCCTCCCTTCTCATAGAATTCCTGATTTTCTGCATCAAAGGGAATATATGGCAGATGTATCCTGAATGTAGAGCCTTCATCCGGCTCGCTCTCTATCTCAAGTCCATACTGCTCACCAAACCTGAGTTTTATACGATTATGCACATTAATGATTCCCACTCCGGAACCATGCTTATGTACATGATTATCCTCTGTCAAAAGCAGCTGTGCGCTCTCCTGCGGAATGCCGATACCATTGTCGATCACATCTATATAAATGTCATCTTCTTTGCGATAACCTTTTACATAAATCTCGCCTTCTCCATCCATTCCTTCTACACCATAGTAGATAGCATTTTCAAGAAGCGGCTGTATTATAAGCTTTACTGTACAGCATTTTAAGATTTCTTCCTGAATATCAAAATCCACCGTAAATGAATTTTTATAACGGATTTTTTGAATATTCATATAATTTCTCGCATGCTTAACTTCATCTTCAATACTTATGATCGTTTTACCTTTTGAAAGGCTTATCCTGAAAAGGCTCGAAAGCTCAGAGACCATATATACAGCTTCTTTGTAACGTTCTCCCTCTATCATCCATATGATAGATTCAAGCGTATTATATAAAAAGTGCGGGTTTATCTGGCTCTGAAGCGCATCCAGTTCACTTTTTCGCTTCTCTTCCTGCTCAATGACTATCCTGTCCATAAGCTGCCTGATCTGCCGGACAGTGCGTGACAACGTTCTTCCAAGATGCTCGACCTCTATAGTTCCACCCACGTATATCTTCGGGTTCATATTTCCGCTTTCCCACTCTTTTACCGAGTCATTGAGCCTTTTTATCGGGCGAGCTATCACATATGACAAAAAGAGATTCAGCAGAATTATCGCCGCAATCCCGACTGAAACTGTCAATATCGCATAAAGTTGTATGCCTCTGATCCCTAGTCTGAATGATGAGTCCGGTATCACATTTACGAGTTTCCATCCTGTATAGCTTATGCTTTTTGAAACGACAACACGCTTCTCTCCATTAAACTTTTCCTCATGAACTCCATCAAAATACGTTGCTGCCTCAGCATTATTCTCCTCTGCGATGCCTGACGATATGAGCCGCTGACGCGGATGGTATATGATATTTCCATTACCATCGATCAGGTAGATATACTCTCCTGTATTTCCCATGTTTGCCTTCGCGAGAATTTCCTCAACTCCGCTATAGTTCATGTCTACAAGGAGTACGCCAACTTCAGGCGTTTTATTCCTCGTTATCTCTATCGCTCTTGAAAGTGATATCGTCCACTTATATCTATATGCCGGATCATCAAAGAGATTTTCTATATGAGGTCGTGAAAAGTGAAGATTTTCAACCTCCTTAAGCGCAAGGCTGAACCACTCCTGCTTCTGAATATCGAGATAATCTTTTGCAGTCGAGTTAGGTACAGCATTAAGCAGTTCGCCGTCTTTTGTGAAGGTGGCAATGCTTAAAAGTGAATCAATATTTGCCTCATACAGCAAGTCCATGTCTTCTGTTACTGAATTTTCCGACATATCCTTGTCCTTGATCGCAGAATAATATATCGCATCGGATATACGCCGCATATTTCGCAGATAATCTTCAAGATTAAGTGCTGTCTGGTCAAGCATTTGCTCTGCCGAAGTTATCCTTGTATTTTGGTCACGATGGACAAAAAGCTGATAAAGCGTAAGGAACAGCGCAAATATCATGGATATCGCTATTACTGTAAAGGTGAGCGAGATCGTCATCTGTATAGTTCTGTTTTCAGATTTATATACGTGCCGCCTTATATATAAAATTAGTTTTTTTCTAATATTCTTTAATCTTTTCATGACTTTTCGTTCTTCGCCATTGCCTTATATTTTGAAGGGCTCATACCAAATTGCTTCTTAAAAGCATAGCTGAAATAATTAGCGTCAGAATATCCGACCGCTTCTGCGATTATATAAGTCTTTTCATTCTGATTGACTAAGAGATCTACCGCTTTTTCCATCCTTTTTTCAGTCAGAAAATTTATAAAGGTCTTGCCGGTTTCTTTCTTAAATACGGTAGAAAAATATGCAGAACTTACGCCCAAGTGACTGCAGACAGACTCTATCGTCATGTTTTTATCGCCGAAATTCTCCTTTACATATTCTTCTGCCTTCTTTACAAACGAGCGAGTAGAGCTCTGCCGTTCGTTGCTGATCTCGCCTCTCATCTTAAGAGAAATATCCTTCATCCACTCACTTAGTAAATGAACTGAATCTATCGAAAGAACTGAAGAATATACATCGTTGTCTTTACCGAAGATTTCCTCCATATTCAAATGACAGCTGTTTCCAAAGCGATAAATGTCTGAGACCAGCTCAAGCAAGAGCATCCTGTATTGCTGGATAGAAGGTCTTCCGTCTGTGATCTTAGTCGAAAGCATCCCAACTTCCTCAAGTACTTCCTCCTCGCTTCCTGTTCGTATCTTTCTAAAAAGTCTCTGGATATCTTCCTCTATAGATACTGTGTTTTCGCTGCCGACCGGGTCGATCTCAGCAATATTGATTGCCCGCCCTACTCCATATATCACGCGATAATTTACCGCATTCTGCGCTCCTTCAAGCGAATGCGAAAGGTCTGAGGGTGTTTCAACAATATTACCAATTCCAGCTGTGACCATTGCTCTTGATATCTTTCTCGCAACTCTGCAAAAACGGTCACAATCATCAGTAAGTTCACGAATTTTGTCTTTATCATCAAGCTGAACTATAAGTATCGCATCTCCAAACCACGTAACTACTTTTGCATTCCACTTTTCTGCAAATTCTTCTTGTAATAACTTTCTTACAGAAACTGTGAGCAGCTGCTTATCAATTTCCGCCGGCTTTTCTCTAGAGCTGATATGCAGAAGCACTGCTGTAAAAAATGGTCCATCCAGACTTATCCTGTAATCTTTACTCAGTGATGCTATCGAATCCTGTGCCACCTGTCCCTGCAGCAGCAGTGTCAGAAAGCTTTCCTGCAATATCGGTAAGCTTTCCATATAGTACTTTTCAAGCTGATCTATATTCTGTTCTTCATTTCTCTCTTCATCAAGTGAGGTTTTTATCCGTTCAAAAACACTTTCAAGTTCCTCTGAATTTACCGGTTTAAGCAGATACTCTTCTGCCTCCACTCGTATAGCCTCTTTCGCATATTCGAATTCATCGAAGCCTGAAAAGATTATAATTTTAATTTTGGGATTTAGATCTTTTAGCTTATGCGCTAGCTGAAGTCCATCCATGTATGGCATTTTTATATCAGTCATCACGACGTCAGGCTGCATTTCTTCTGCCAATTCCAATGCTTCGACGCCATTATGGGCACTTCCTATAACTTTGAAGCCCATTTCTTCCCAGTTAAGTTTTTTCTCGATGATTGAGATCACATCTTCCTCATCATCAACAAGCATGCATGAATAAAGACTCATTATATTTGTTACTCTCCTTTAAAATAGACATGGGCTGAAGTGGATACACCCCAGCCCATTTATTATACATTTTATTGTCTTTACAGAGCAAGCATTGAACTTACTTCTTAGCAACATACTTTCTGATATCAAGTGAAATTGCGATGAAGATAACAACGCCGAGAGCGATGTACTGTGCATTTGGGTTTACTCCAAGGAACTGAAGAGCAGCCTTAAGGAGCTCAAATACTGCAACACCGATGAATGCTGATGAAACTTTACCACGTCCACCTGTAACTGATACACCACCGATAGTACAAGCAGCAATTGCTTCCATCTCGTAACCAAGACCAAGGTTAACTGATGCACCACCTGACTTAGCGCCAAGCATGAATCCTGCGATACCATAGAACATTGCAGCCTTCATGTAGATGAGAAGGAGTGTTGTCTTAACAGGTACACCTGCAACTTCTGCAGCTGTCGGGTTTCCGCCGATAGCATACATATATTTTCCATGACGAGTCATGTTATAGATGAACCATGTGATAGCTGCCATTATCAATGCGATCCAGATAAGGTAGTTGATTCCGATAAACTTACCTGTTGCCCAAACTGTGTACTCCTGTGTGAAGCCACCAAGTGGTGAAGCACCTGTGTAGATAAGGTCAAGACCATATACAATTTCCATCATTGCAAGTGTTGCAATGAAAGGCGGAACTGAAAGGTAAGCAATGAAGAAACCTGTGATAGCACCAAAGAATCCTGTAATGCAGATAACTATGAGCAATGCAAGGAATGGATTAAGAGGCGGCATATCCTTAAATAATGCAAACTTTCCTGAGTAATCAAGTTTCTGAAGAAGTGTACCTGCGATACATCCGCCAAGACCGATCATACGACCTGCTGAAAGGTCACATCCTGCAGTGATTACACAACCTGAGATACCAAGTGCGATAACAAGTCTGAATGACATATTCAGAAGGATGTTCATAAGGTTATTTGATGAAAGGAAATTCGGTGAAGCGATACATGTATAAATAACCAGGATGAACATGATAATGATAACACCGTTGTTAATAAGGAAATCGGTGACTTTTTTATTATTTGTCTTTTCCATTTTCTTTCTCCTTAAAGTAGATATTTTCAAGCAGCTGTCAGGCTGTCTCTGTTTCTTTCTTCTCGTTGAACTGTGTTGCAAAAGACATAACTCTTTCCTGAGTCATCTCATTATGCTCTGTCAGCTCTCCTCTGATCTTACCATTACACATTACATAGATTCGATCTGACATACCAAGAAGTTCAGCCATTTCTGAAGATACCATGATGATCGACTTACCCTGCTTTGCAAGGTCTGCCATGATATCATAGATTTCAGACTTAGCACCTACATCGATACCACGTGTAGGCTCATCCATGATCAATACATCAGGATCATTTGCAAGCCATCTTGCAACGATAACCTTCTGCTGGTTACCACCTGAAAGATTGATGATGTGCTCATTCATGCTCGGTGTCTTGATTGAAAGCTGCTTGATAGAATCATCAACGATCTTATTTATAGTTGGATGATCAAGTGCGATTCCAGCTTTCAGATGCTTGTTGTAGATTGAGATACCTACGTTATCCTTAATGGAAAGACATCCGAAAATACCACTTCCACGTCTGTCCTCTGTGATAAGACCGATTCCGGCTTTCATTGCCTGTGAAGGCTTCTTGATATTTACCTGCTTTCCATTCATCCAAACTTCTCCGGATGCTACAATACGGATACCGAAGATACCTTCCATAAGCTCTGTTCTCTGTGCTCCGACCAAGCCGCCAAATCCAAGGATCTCACCTTTTCTGAGTGTAAATGAAACATCCTGGAATGACTTAGGATTGATAGAACTGAGATGTTTAACTTCAAGGATGACATCTCCCGGAGTATTATCTCTATGCGGATAAACATTTGTAAGTTCACGACCAACCATCTTTGCGATGATATCGTCAATTGTAAGATCCGCTGCCGGCCATGTTCCTACATATGTTCCATCTCGCATGATCTGAACGTCGTCTGCTATTCTCTTGATCTCGTCCATCTTATGTGAGATGTAGACCATTGAAACACCTCTGTCTCTAAGGTCATTCATTATACGGAAAAGAATTTCTACTTCTTTATCAGAAAGAGAAGATGTAGGCTCATCAAAGATAACAACCTTTGCATTCTGTGAAACTGCCTTTGCAATTTCAACCGACTGCATCTGTCCGATAGACAGTGTTGAAAGCTTTGCTCTTGGATCGAAGTCAAGTCCGATGTCCTTAAGCCACTTCGCAGCTTCTTCATACATCTTTTTATGATCTATGACCTGAAGTGGGCCATATTTATGTACCGGATATCTTCCAAGATACATGTTTTCACCAATGCTTCTGTCAAGCACTGGCTGAAGTTCCTGATGCACCATGGCAATACCTAAATCTCTTGCCTCATCCGGATTGTGTACCTCGATTTTCTTTCCTTCCATGTATATCTCACCGGCATCCGGATGATATATACCAAAAAGGCACTTCATCAATGTTGATTTGCCGGCACCATTTTCTCCCATCAGGGCAAGTACCTTGCCGGGTCTTAAGTGAAGGTCGACACCGTCCAGAGCCTTTACACCCGGAAAGTACTTGCAGATGCCTTTTAATTCAAGTCTGTATTCAGGCTTTGCTGCATTTCCTTCCATGTATTTCTCCTCCTTGCGATAAATTTATAAAGTAACAGGTTTCCATACCCCTATGAAATACCTAAATAACTTTCGTTTTTATGTTTTATATATAAACCGTAAAACTTTATATAAGTCAGACTACTCTCTCTTTTTCATAAATCGAGTGCGGGCTTATGCAAGTAAACCCGCACTCAGATAAAATACTTTCAGAAATTACTGAACTGATGCCATAATGTCATCAACATTATCTGTTGTAACCTTTACATAGTCACATCCGATATACTGTGCATTGCCTGTTCCGTCAAGGAAGTTCTTAGCTGCAAGAGCTGTATTGTAAGCCTGTGAAAGGTGATCGTTAAATACTGTACCTGTGTATGTACCAGCCTTGATATCCTCAAGAGCTTCTGTAAGAGCATCAACACCTACAAGATAGATGTCCTCGTTAACTGTCTTACCTGCTGCCTGGATAGCCTGAAGAGCTCCAAGTCCCATTGCATCATTGTTACAGAAAACAACTTCTGTTTCAGGGTGTGAAGCAAGTGCATTAGCAACAAGTCCCTGTGCTGTAGCCTGATCCCAGTTACCAACCTCATCATCGAGCTCGTTAACTTCAAGACCTGCATCCTGAACAGCCTTTACAGAGAACTCTGTACGATACTTAGCATCAACGTTTTCAGGATCGCCTTCGATCATGATGTAATCAACCTGTCCGTTACCGTTCTTATCGATTGTGTCAATGCCAAGGTCAGCAATGATCTCACCCTGCATTGTACCTGACTGACGAGCATCACATCCAACGTAACATACGTTGAGACCTTCTGTAGCCCATCTTGTCTCTTCTGCTTCATCTGGCTCACGGTTGATGTAAACAAGAGGAATATTAGCTGCTACAACCTTATCTGTAATTGTTGCTGCTGATGAAGAGTTAACAGGGTTGATAATAAGTACATCTACCTGATCAGCGATGAAGTTATCGATCTGACCTGTCTGTGTACCCTGATCGTTAGCACCATCAGCGAATGTGATATTTTCTTCTTTGAAGCCCATAGCTACAAGGTCTTCCTGAAGTTTCTGTCTGAAAAGTGTCATGAAGTTATCAGAGAACTGATAGATACAAACACCAACTTTTTTATCTGCAAGAGAAGTATCTGCTTCGATTGAATCAGGAACTGCTTCTGCTGTTGCTCTTGTGATACCATCAGCTGCAGCTGCTGTTGCATCGTCTGCTGCTGTTGAAGCCGCATCAGCTGTTGTTGAAGCTGCTTCTGATGCTGCTGGAGCTGCCTCTGATGCTGGTGCAGATGCTGTTGTTGAAGCTGAGCTTCCACATCCTGCAAGGATTGTTGTTGCCATTGCTGCTGAAAGAAGTACGCTTACTACTTTTCTCTTCATTATTATTTGTCCTCCCAAAACTTTGTACTACTCTATCGAGTAGCTCTTCTGTTTACATATAGAATTATAGTTCACAATTCGTTAAAAAAACATACAAAATCCTATTTTAAATCTTAGAAATCCTTTTTTATTTTGTGCATAATTGTGATTTATATCCAATTTTGCCCCTTAGCTTTTGGACATTTTTATATGTTTGTGCGATTTTATATACTTTTCATTTAGTCATTTTTATATTTCGTGTTCATATTTTGTTCATTTATATATTGGAAAACTTGAAGATGTGTATTGATTTAGGACATGCATTTCCTTATTTTCTTTGATGCGGTATGCTTTTGGGCTTCTTTTTTCTG
>FOSY01000007.1:117559-138509 GCA_900114405.1 Lachnospiraceae bacterium KH1T2
GGTATGCTTTTTGACTTCTTTTTTCTGATTTAGGGCATACTTCGCAAAATATCTTTTGCACATTCATCAAAAAGCAGCTCACCCTTTTCCAAAATGATAATCTATCGTTCTTTCAATAAATTCACTCGTTAACGGATTATCTTTTGTTTCTGTTGTTATTATCAAATTAATCCCCGGAATGATTCCATTATCAACAAACCTTTTAATCTTTTGCGTCGCCATTTTATTATAAGACGTCTCATCCATCATACCAAAATGCTCCCAGTACTTAACTTCATCTTTTACATGATCATAAATCATAAAATCTGGATAGAAAATTCCCTCTTTTAATTTAAGTTTACATTCGTATCTAAATGGAATCTTTCTTAAAAACAGAGCAGTATCAATAAGTAATTCTGACTTTGACCGCACCTTATACCCTGAGTATGTTTTGAATTTCAGTTTTTCCGGATATTTTTCATTTCTTTCGTAGCTCTCTTCAATCCATTTTCTTGCTTTGATATCTTCAGGTTTCATGCTTTCTTTTAAAAGCTCAAAATATGCCTTGTTTTCATCAAATAACTTATCTAGTTGACTTCCTTTACAATGCTTAAAGTAGCATTCCAAAGCCTTTTTCTCATTCTCTAAATCTTTAAGTTTAAGTTTTAAATATTTAGCTTCAACTAATTTTTCTGCATATTTTCTTTTTTTCTTACTAATATATCTTTTTTCATCAGTCGACTTCAGAAACCACTTTATTTGTCGTTTATTCTTTATACAAATAATATCTTCAGCAGGCATTTCTTCAAGTTTATTAACGATATCTACGATTTCATTACAAATTCGCAAATACTCTCTTCTCATATTTTCATAAATTCTATTTAACATACATAATCCTTATTGGGGTTAAATTTGACCACGAACGCAGCCATTATCGATCAGAACGACCGTATTGATAATCTTACAATCAGTACTAGCTTATGTCAATATTTAATCAAGCACTGTGAAACATATTCTATCCAAATCTTTTTTAATATATGCCTCAATCTCAAAATTCTTCTCTTTAGGGCATATTCTTGTAAACTTCTCTTTGCTATATATGCCCTAATCTCATGGTTCTTCTCTTTAGGGCATATTCTTGTAAACTTTTCTCTGCTATATATGCCCTAATCTCATGATTCTTCTCTTTAGGGCATATTCTTGTAAACTTTTCTCTGCTATATATGCCCTAATCTCATGATTCTTCTCTTTAGGGCATATTCTTGTAAACTTTTCTCTGCTATATATGCCCCAATTTCAAAATTCTCCTCTTTAGAGCATTTTTTATGATATCTTACAGTCAAAAAGAGACGCAATTCTAAATAGAATCACGTCTCCACAAAAACCAATTTACTGTAAAGCCTCTGGCTTTTCAACCGCGTAGTCTGACCAAACCGGCGCTGTCAGTGCTTCGGAAGTGTCTGCCTCTGTATCATATGAGTCAACCGTAATAGTATATTCACTATCACCTTCCACGTATACTGTTCCATCAGTTCCTTTCACTGTCACACTATTTCCGCTTTCATCCACAATCTTTCCTGCATTATGAAGTGCTGTAAGTGTACTGTCACCTGTCACTGTCCATGTTGAAGAAGAGTCAATGTAAAGATTAGCATATCCTTCATCGCTTCCATTTCCTGCTTCAGATTCATCATCCACAAATGCGCCCTGAAGAGTTGAACCATTCAGCATATAAAAGTCAAGCTTACTGATAGAATCCCACTGAACGTCACCTTTCATATCCTGATCATCTGCAGTGAAATTACAGTCAGCTCCATTCTCGCCTGTAGTTCCCCAACCTCTTCCATTAGCATTTCCCGTAGCCCTAAGGAAGAATTCACAATCATCAGCAGTAGTGATATTCACTCCGCTAAGATAGAAATTACTTTCAGTATTAGTTGTATAGAACAATCCACCATTCTTAGATGTGATCGATCCACCGACCATATCAAAGGTTCCTGCCCCCACTTCAGAGTCTCCAGACATACTCTGGTAAACTATGACAGACCATGAAAGATTATTATTCTGCTCCTGATCAGGCATATCGCAAGTCAGATCAGTGTCAAAAAGCCTTGTTGTATTAAGACCTTCAAGGCAGACTCCCTCCGATCCTGTCGCTTCAAGAGTCGCATTATTTACTGATATATCAGCTGTACAATAAAGAGCCGGCGAGCCGCTTCCATTTGCGGTATAAGTTCCACCATCTATGACCATTGTACCGCCGCCTCTATCTGATCGTATCGCAGCTGACGATTCGCCCTCTGTATTAACCGTAAGGTCCCATCCGTAGAATGTTCCGCCGCCTGCTGCGTGAACACCACCCGAAGTATCCTGCTTTGTATCTATTTTTACATTTTGAGCATAAATCGTTCCATCTCCGTATGCAAAAAGACCTGCACCACCCTTTGAGTCAGAAGTTATCGTACCGCCGTTTACAATAGCTGTACCATCTGTAGTGAGAAGCGAAGCGCCTACACCATAAAAGCTTGCTGAATCACCGCCTGACGAATCACTACTATTTCTGCTTATCATCAAATTATTAAAAATAACCTGCGAGCCATTAAGCACATGTACAGCGTTTTCATCTGATCCCGTAGATTCCACCGTAAGGTCATCTACTGTTTCATCTGAAGTATATTCATTAGCAGCTGCATACTCTGTCGGTGCAGAGCTCTGTCCACCAGGTCCACCTTGACCATCAGGCGCTTGTCCGCCAGGTCCGCCCTGACCATCAGGCGCTTGTCCGTCAGGCATATCTTTGTCTACTTCACCTGACGGATCAGCCTCAGCTACCGAGGTAGAAGATGTCGCTGTTGTAGGCGCTGAATCTGTTACCGTGTTACCACATCCAGTTATAAGCATTGCTGCCATAAATACTGCAATCGCTGAAATACCAAGTTTTTTTATCAAATTTTTCTTTAACATATCTGCAACTCCTTCATATATGCTTTATAGATTTCTGCGTCATTCCTGTGTATGTTACAGATTATATCCAGTACTTTTGAAGAAAATTTGTAACAACTTGTAAGTCTTTGTGAAATACAGATGTTTAAAATGTGAAAACAGCCATGTAAAGTACACAGCTGTTTAACATCAAAGCTTGAATTCCTGATACTTTGACACATATTCTTTTTTCATGACCGCTTCTATATAGATTCCATTATCTCTATAATCAGCAGCTAAAATCTGTGCATGGGATCTAATCTCATTTTCCAAGCGTGATTTATCATAAGGAATTAAAAGTTCCATTTTTTCTGCGGCCTCATTAAGCTTTTCATCTATAAGTGCCAACAGCTCCTCTATTCCAATACCTTCATGCGCAGAAATATAAATTCTGTCCTCACGCATTCTGGGTAATTCAGACGGTTCAAGCACTTTTTCTGCTTTATTCAATACCGTAACTCTCGGAATATTGCCCGCACCAAGCTGCCTGAGTGTCTTATCAGTAACATCCATATGCATTAGATAATTAGGATCAGAGTAATCAACAACTTCAATTATCAGATCTGCATAAAGTGCTTCCTCCAATGTTGAGTGGAATGCATTTACTAAATCTGTCGGAAGGTCATTGATAAACCCTACCGTATCACTCAGTAAAAACTCTCTGTGTCCTGAAGGAGTTATACGTCTAACAGTCGTATCAAGTGTCGCAAAAAGCATATCTTTAACCATAACCTTCTGCCCGACTTCATTGCTGTAATCATCAATCAGCCTATTGAGAAGTGTTGACTTACCTGCATTTGTGTATCCCACAAGCGAAACTAACGGTATGCCGGAATTTTGCCTATGTTTACGCTGAACCTCTCGTGTTTTTTCTATCTCTTTTAATCCACGTCGCAGCGCAGACATTTCCTTTTCTATACGACGTCTGTCAAGCTCTATCTGCTTTTCACCAGAGCCCTTATTTGAAAGCGAGCCGCCCGCTCCGCCCTGTCTCGAAAGATTTGATCTCAAACCCACAAGTCTCGGAAGCATGTATTTAAGCTCAGCATAGTCTACCTGCATCCTTGCTTCCTTCGTACGTGCTCTTTTACCAAAGATATTTAATATAAGGCCAGTTCTATCAAGAACTTCAACCTTTAAGGCGTTTCCAAGATTATTTAACTGTGATGGTGATAGTGTATTATTAAAAACTGCTGCATCAGCCCCAGTCGATTCGATGATTTCTCTCACCTCATCCACCTTACCAATGCCTATAAAAGTCGCAGAATCTTCTGTATCCATATTTTGTCTTGCTTCACCTACAACTTCCAGATTACAAGCCTCAGCAAGTCCTTTAAGTTCTTCCATGCTTATATCAAAAGATTCATACGAATCAGAGCTCATTCTAGCTCCGACCAATACTGTTTTTCTATTTATCGTTTCTTGAAGTTCTATCATCTACTTACCTTTTTCAAAAAAATCTAGGGACTGCCTTACAGATCGGCAATCCCTAGAATAATATCACATATTAAATTATCTGCATAGTCTCAGCGAGATTATACATGGTCTCCATACTTAACATCTGAATAATCATCAGAATTTGTAAGAAGGAATACAACTGTATCAGGATAACCTGCCGCAGCAATCTTCGCCTTATCAAACTTAAGCAATGGCTGACCTTTCTTAACTTCATCACCTGCCGCTACAAGTGGTGTAAATCCATCACCATTCATTTCAACAGTATTGATACCAACATGGATAAGAATCTCCTGGTCCTCAGGTCCCATGATACCAACCGCATGCTTTGTCTCTGCAACCATTGAGATAGAACCATCGCAAGGAGCATAAACAACTTCACCAGTAGGTTCGATACCAACGCCTTCACCAAGTGCACCTGATGCAAATGTAGCATCCTTAATTTCAGTATAAGGGATTACCTTTCCTGCTACAGGAAGGAAAAGCTTACCTGCATTTGAGCTGATAACAGAGTTATCTGTTGTGAAAGAAGCCTCAGCCTCAACACCTGCTGCAGCCGCAGAAGCAACACCACCTGCAGGAGCAACTTCAACCTCAGGTTTTTCGTCCTGGAAAAGCACATACGAAATAGCAAATGCAATGCCAGCTGCTGCAAAGATAACTATTGTATACTTCAGCTTATCGTTAATGATAAGATATCCTGGGATACCTGTTACACCGTAAGCTGTAGCACCAATCTTCATAAATGCTGCAATAAGTGAACCGATAGCTCCACCGATCATACCGCCAGCAAAAGGCTTAAGGTAACGGAAGTTAACACCAAAAATAGCTGGCTCTGTAATACCAAGAGCTGCAGAAAGTGATGCCGGAACTGCAATAGTTCTGTTCTTAGGGTTGATTGTCTTGAATGCTACTGCAAGGCAGGCGCCAAACTGAGCAAAGTTTGCTGCTGATGCAATAGGCATCCATGTATTAAGTCCTACAGAAGCAAGCATACCAGACTCAATAACATTGTACATGTGGTGAAGACCCATAACTACTGTTACCGGGTAGATTGCACCCATGATAAGTGCTCCAAATGGATTCTGAACCAGAACCTCAGCACCGCTAAGAACCATTGTCTCAAGACCTGAGAAGATAGGTCCGATGATTGTAAATGTAAGCATTGCTGTAATGAATACAGTACAAAGAGGAGTTACGAAAAGATCGATGATCTCAGGAACAACCTTATGGAAAAACTTCTCTATCTTACACATACAGAATACAGATAACATTACCGGGATAACGTGTCCCTGATAACCAAGCTGATTGATCTGACCTAAAACGTATGAATCTGTAATCTTAATATGCCCGAAGAGATACCATACATCATAGCCGTTAGCCGCATTCCAACCATTTGTAAGATTAGAATGAATCATTAACAAACCGATAACTGCTCCAAGGAAGATATTTCCGCCAAATACACGAGCTGCAGAAATAGCAACAATAACAGGAAGATATGCAAATGCAGTATTGGCAACCATATCAAGGAATGCAAACCAATCTGAATCAGCAAATCCAAGTGCTGGAATCTTAGCAAGAGCTTCAACAAGACCCATCATAAGACCTGAAGCTACAATTGCCGGAAGAATAGGAACAAATACATCACCGATTGGCTTAAGAAGTCTCTGCCAAAGAGGTCCCTTGGCTGCAGCTGCTGCTTTTACATCATCCTTTGTAGCTGCAGACATACCTGTGATTGCAAGGAATTCATCATAAACCTTGTTTACTGTGCCTGTACCGATGATGAGCTGAAGCTGTCCGTTTGACTCAAACATGCCCTTAACACCATCTACGTTCTCAAGTGCCTTTTTCTCAACTTTTGAGTTATCTTTGATAACAAGTCTGAGTCTCGTTGCGCAATGCGCTGCCTGTGCGATATTATCTCGTCCGCCAATATGGCTTACGATTTCCTCCGCACACTTGTGATAATCAAGTGCCATAGTGTTTTCTCCCTTACACATTAATATTGGTGACTGCACACGCAGTCTTGTTTATGGTTTATCTCATAAACCGAGCTGCTCAAAAGCTCGGGCAAGACCATCTTCATTGACTGCCGGACATACTACATCCGCAATCTTTTTTAGCGGCTCTGCACCATTTGCCATGCATACGCTTGTTCCAACTGTCTGAATCATTTCAAGATCGTTCATCGAATCTCCAAATCCATATGTATTCTCAAGCGGAACTCCAAGATACTCAGCCACTTTACAAATACCACGTCCCTTATCGAATTTTTTATTGATAAGTTCTCCATTGACGCAGTTTCCATGAGCCGCTACTGTCTGCATACAAAAGTTAAACTGATCGCCAAGTTTTTCTTTAGCCTCATCTAACTGTGCCATATCTGTACACATAATGACTACTTTATATATCGGCCGGCCGTCATACTCTTTAAAGGGTTTGATACCCAAGTCGCCTTTCAGAGCCTTTCTCCAACGCTCTATTTCCGAATTGCCTTCACTCTGACCTTCAAGAAAATCTCCAAGATCTTCATCTCCCCATGAACCGTCCGCAGCCTCAAGCGTACAGAAAACGCCATGCTTATGCAGACTTTCTATTGCAATATCTCTTTGCTCATTAGTCATCGGGCAATCATAAATTACTTCATCCCTAACCTTTACATAACCGCCTGCACTTCCGACTATTCCATCGAATCCGTATTTAAGAAGTGGTTTCAGCATGTCAAGATTACGTCCTGTACAAAGGAAAACCATATTTCCTTTTTCCTGTGTCTTTTTTATTGCTTCAAGAGCACTCTTCGGCGGTTCATTTGTACCGGCCTCAACAAGTGTGCCATCAATGTCAACGAAAAGAAGTTTTCTGTCCATCTTTGTTCCTCTTTTATGGATATTGTATATTGTATTATTTATAGTACAATATTCTACTTAATCGTTAAAAGTATGTCAACCCCTTAACATAGTACCATATTTTCAGCAATAAATCCAGTAGTTATGGGAACAACGCACATTTGTTTAAACTCTAATGCACTATTGTTTTTCACAAAATGAATCGTTTTTTGTACATTTTCCACTATTAAAAATGTCAACCGTTTGACATTTTTAACACCAATGCCTATTCCATTCTTTAAAACAAGTAAAACTGCAAATTTTTTAAGCTAAATTTTCGTGAGAAATAACCAATCTTTAAAAAGAAAAGCCGCAAGCTTTGATAAATCAAAGTTTGCGACTGATAATCTCTGCTATAGCTATATAATCATTTTTATAGATATTTTTTTTATTTTTAACCACCTTGAGCTTCTCGATAACAGATTCAATATGGCTTAATTCTGATGTATATATCCCAATAGCATTTCCACTATCTTCAAGTCTTTTTATATATTGTGTATCTTCAATAACATCCGGTCTTTTCAACAATGCCATAGGCTTTCCTGCTGCAAGCATTTCAGCTACCGTCGTCCATCCGGCTTTCGATATACAGTAATCTGCTGCACCTATAAAGTCCTGTGTATTATTTATTTCTTTAGGAAGATTCCATACATTTTTACCAACAAGCTTCAACCCAGGTGTAGTTATAAAAATATATGGCAGATTTCCGACTTCAATCTCACCTTTAATACCATCATTACTTCCACCTATAGACATAAAGACGATTGGCATACCGGCTTTTCTTTTTATCTCCTCTACCTGCTCAGGATGCATTGTCCTTGCACATATACCCACATCAATGCGTTCCGCATATAGCTCAGGAATCATTTCATCATGCAGTTTATACATCAAAACCTTATCTGCATCTTTATAGGCTTTTCTATACTTTGCAAGTATGTCCTCAGACAGATATGGCTGATACTGCTCTAACCAAGTGAAGCTGGCCATAAGAAAGCTTTTTATCCCAGCTTCTTTTGCTGCTGTCAGTGCCCACGGAACAATATCAACCACCACTCTGTCAATATCCTTCTCGGCAAAAAGCTTCTTTGCCCATTCCACTCTTTCAGGCCACTCAGTGGTGTACTTGCTTACAGCCTTTTCAAGTTCCGGAACATCAACCTTTAAGCTTCCGCTTTCTAGTATCCATCCCATATCTGTATCGAAAGGAACGTACTCAATCTTCGAATCATCGATTTTTTCATATCTGAAATACTCTTTTGCAAGGCTAATATGAGGATTGGCAGCGACCACGACCAAATGATCATGACCACTGCCAAGAATCTCAATTATAACCGGCATGTTTCGCATCAGATGTCCAAAACCATGATTGGTTATAAAAAACGCTATATTCATTTGCAAAGAGAAGCAAAAAGATCTTCGCTATAAACACCGTCTGCGATAAGCTGCTTGAATGACTCCCTAACGATTGGTGTATCTTCTTTGTATGTCATTCCAAACCACTTATCTGTAGTTTCAAGAACCTTAACAGAAGCTTTCTTCTGCTCAAGAAGTTCTCCGATGTAAATCGGGATAAGATACTCTGCCTTCTTAGGATCTCCGTTTCCAGCCTTAACATTCGCAAGGAACTCATCAAATCCCTTCTCAAGAGTATCCATAAATTCAGGTGTAAATCCCCAGAAATTCATAGAGACATGTGCATTAGGATCAAGCTTAACACCATCTGCTTCTGCACCATCTGCTGTCTTAACGATATTTGATGTTTCTGCAACGTTTAAGAGATTTTCATCTGCGTCAACCTTGCAGACACCTCTTGTTACACTACCATTATCGCTAAGAGTATTTTTAAGAATGAAACCAGCCATGCAGAAATCAGAAGGACGTGAGGCATCATAATTTTCAACAAGCCAGTCATGAACCTGCTTGAATGCCTTTATTCCGTAATAATCGTCTGCATTGATAACACAGAATGGCTCGTTGATCATACCACGGCAGGCAAGTACAGCCTGGCCTGTTCCCCAAGGCTTAGTTCTTCCTTCAGGAACTTCATACCCCTTTGGTAAATCATCTATACTCTGAAATGCATATTCAACTTCAACATCAACATCGGCACAAACCTTTTCTATACGCTTGCCGATAATCTCGTGAAAGTCAGCTTCAATGTCTTTTCTGATGATAAAAATAACTTTATTAAATCCAGCAGCAATTGCATCGTGAACTGAATAATCCATTATAATCTCGCCGTTAGGTCCTACAGGCGAAAGCTGTTTAATTCCACCACCAAATCTTGAACCAATTCCAGCTGCCATAATAACTAATGTAGTTTTCATACGTTACTCTCCTCTAAAAGCTTCAAATATTATGCCTAAGACTTTCTTATGGCACTCACTTTTCCTATTATACAAGACTTTTTTAAAAAAAGGAAAAACTTTTTAAATTTGTCAACTTTTTGTTAAAAACTCCCAAAATAATTGTAAAAAGGCGGCATCATTTCGATGCCGCCCAGATTTTCTTTATTATCTTTCAGCCCTCATTGGGTTATTAAGGAAGTCTTCATATGTAAGTCTGATTCCTTCATCAAGGCTTGTCTTCGGCTCCCATCCCATATTCTTTGACTTTGATACATCAAGAAGCTTTCTTGGTGTACCATTTGGCTTTGAAGTATCCCATTCGATCTTTCCTGTGTATCCAACGATCTTCGCTACCTTCTCGGTAAGTTCCTTTATTGTAAGCTCTTTACCTGTTCCTGCATTTACAGTTTCGTTTCCGCTGTAGTTATTCATAAGGAATACGCAAAGATTTGCAAGATCATCAACATAAAGGAATTCACGAAGCGGAGAACCATCACCCCAACATGTAACTGTTTCAAGACCAGCCTCCTTAGCCTCGTGGAAACGGCGGATAAGCGCCGGAAGTACGTGGCTGTGTGTAGGATGATAGTTATCATTAGGTCCGTAAAGATTTGTAGGCATTACTGAGATATAGTCTGTACCATACTGCTTATTAAGGAATTCGCAGTACTTAAGACCTGAGATCTTAGCAAGTGCATATGCCTCGTTTGTCTTTTCAAGCTCAGAAGTAAGCAGGCAGCTTTCCTTCATAGGCTGCGGAGCCATACGCGGATAAATGCATGAAGATCCAAGGAATTCAAGTTTCTTACAACCATTCTGCCATGCACTGTGAACAACGTTCATCTCAAGGATCATGTTGTCATACATGAAATCAGCAAGAGCTTCCTGATTTGCAACAATTCCGCCAACTTTAGCAGCTGCAAGGAAAACATACTCAGGCTTTTCTTCAGCAAAGAACTTCTCTACAGCATCCTGACGTGTAAGATCAAGTTCTTTGTGAGTTCTAGTTATGATATTTGTATATCCCTGTCTTTCAAGCTCTCTGACGATTGCTGAGCCAACCATTCCGCGGTGACCTGCAACATATATTTTTGCATTTTTTTCCATCATGATAATTTGCCTTCTTTCCAAATTCCTGATTAAAGGATAAAATTGATTTATATAGTAACATAATAAATGTAGTCAAATCATTTTTCTAGAGCATATTTTGACTATTTTAAGCATAATATTGACTTATGGTTAAAGAGGAACAGATGACTTCAAAATCACTTTTTCACAATGAACTGGTTTCTAGCAATCGCATAATATACACTCCTTCACAGTTTGCCAAGGAGTTTCTTTTTCATCTGCAGGAAACCGGAACACTCTCTGCCAGACAGCCACACACTTCACGTCGTAACAATCTGCACTCTTATCTGTTTTTTATAGTTAAATCAGGTTCAGGCCTCCTTGAATATAACTCAAATAAATATAAACTTTCTGAAGGCGACTGCATTTTTCTAGACTGCAGCAGACCATACGCGCATTCTACATCGGAATTTCTATGGGAGCTTCAATGGATTCACTTTAATAGTCCAACTATGGCTGGAATCTATCAAAAATATGTTAACCGCGGTGGTCTTCCTGTCTTTCAGCCATCTGACAGTAATAAAATTATAAGACTACTCAACAAGATATATAAAACCGCAAAATCTGAAGATTATACCAGAGATATGAAGCTTAATTCGCTTATTGCCGAGCTTCTTGTTTTTATCATGGGAGAAAGCTGGCATCCATCCAATGCAAGTTCGACCAGCCTGAAATCAGCTCATGTAGTAAACATCAAAGAATATATTGACAATAATTACAATAAAAAAATCAGCCTTGATGACCTCGCCAATAGCTTTTATATAAATAAATACTATATGGTAAGAGCCTTCAAGACTGAATATGATACAAGCATTATTGAATATCTGACACGAATCCGTATCGATCACGCAAAGGAGCTCCTGCGCTTTACTGACAATTCATTGACCGACATTGCAGATCAGATTGGATACTCAGATGTAAATTACTTTAACAGAGTTTTTTCAAAGGTTGAGGGAATGTCACCTACAAAATACAGAAAATCATGGTGATCATTATTGAATACTGAAAAGACGCAATAACGCCTACGTATCCATGATACATGTCACTTTTATCACATTTTTCAAACTTCGCTTTTAATTTTGGTTGAGCTGATTTTCCTTTAGGTATTTTCGATAAAACTCATTTCCTTCTTTTAATGATACCTCCAACGATCTCAAAAAGCATTTCATCCTTCGCTATGATCAATACAGCTGCATAGCCGACTGCGAATACTAGCGAAGAAATCAAAAGCCTTAGAAATTCAAAAATTTCAGTATTCTCAGATGGCAAAAGATATCTGACACTAATGCAAAGCACAGCTCCGACAGTAGTTCCAATTATATATAACGGCATTTGTGGAAGTATATGCTTAATTCTAACTTTCCGCTTTATGAAATAAAACTGTACCAGCAACACTACAAATTCTGCTGCCAGTGTTCCTATCGCTGCTCCGGTCGACTTAAAGACAGGTATAAACACCGCATTCAAGACCAGATCCACTGCTGCGCCGGCAATTTCAGAATAGAGTACTGCTCTTTCCTGTCCCAAAGGAATAAGCATCTGTATTCCCAAAATATTTGTGACTCCTATCAGAAGCACAGTAGGCATGATGACCTGCATCGGAAGAATAGCGCCCGTATAATCCGTTCCAGACAAAAGATATATTCCATCCGACGCATAAATGATGAAATAAACCATTAATGGAAACGCAAAAAACATCACAAATCTCAATGCTTTACCCGCTATATTCACGAATTCATCATACATTTTATTTTCAATATAATATGACGCTCGTGGAAGTAAAACAGCTCCCAGTGACGTAACAACTCCAACAAGTATCGTTTTTATGCGAACCGCAGAGTGATAATACCCCATATCCGTATCACTGGTCATAAATCCAAGCATTATCGTATCAAGATTCGTATAGATAGTCGTTGCACAGGACATTGCAAAGAACACAAAAATCGGTCTTAAATGTTTCTTAAATGAAAGCTCTTTTATACATACTTTACTTATAAAACGCCTTATATAAAAGAAATTAAGTACTTGCGAAGCATATCCGGCAATCACCGTAACCGCTGCGTATTGAAGAATATCTCCTGAATTCCTGACTAAAACAAATACCATCGCAAGTCCAACAAACTTAAAAATAACTGATCTGACAGTTATATAGGTATATTGCTCAAGCCCTTTGTACATCCATTCCATCCCGATCATATTTAAGAAAATTATACTACTCATTACAAATATGACCGCACGCCTTGTTTCAAACTCTTCAACCGTGAAACACATCACGAAAAGCACTGCATATGCAAATATGGATGTAATTATATTTATCAAAAACAACTCATGAACAACACACGATAACCTGTGTTTATCATCTCGCACCCTTGCACATTCACGGATTCCGTATGTCGGTATACCAAGCTCTGCAAACATAGAAAATATCGTAACAACCGTTGTCGCAAATGATACCTTTCCTATTCCTTCCGGCATAAGTATCCTTGAAGCATAGGGATACGTTATCAGTGGAAAAAGGAATGACGAAAGCGTGAGAAACGTGTTCATTATGAAATTTAATTTAAGTGATGCCTGTTTTTTCATTTATCTAAATACTCAATCTGAGGATTAAAAAAAAGTGACTCAAAAAAACCTCTTAAAATCGTCACCATCCTTAGTAACCTATGATCTTTTGCATGTAATAAAACTCTCAATATCTGCTTTCCACACGACAAATGATATTTTATAACTTTTTTGAAATCATGATGCTCTTTAGCTATATAAATACGATTTCGCAGATAATATCTATATCTCGTAACTCTACGGTAATCCGTTGTTGTAACATCAATAGAATCATTTTCTTCCATATCATGAAGCACCCTGCTTTTAGGAACTAGATATCCACCTAGATCAGCTAATCGCATAGAGTATTCTGCATCATCCCCCCAAATAAAAAATTCAGGGATTGGAAGCCCTTTCTTTTTTACAGTATCAGACTTTACAAACATCGACACAAATGAGCCCTCTACAACTGGTATCAGCCCATTCTCAATCGCCAAAATATGTTCATAAAAATCTTCTCCAAGCCATGGTCGATTCATCTTGCAAAAACTTCCATCTCTCCATTTAACAACACTTGAAAGAAATCCGAAATCATCATTTAATAGTTTTACCGCATTTAATAGTTCTTTAAGTGCATCGCTTTCAGGATATGTATCATCATCCATGATCCAAATATATTCATATTTTGGTGCTGCGTATTTAATTGCAGTATAAAATCCCCCTGCACCACCAAGATTCTTCCCTGTATTAAAATACTTTATTGCGCCTGATGAAATCAGAGTTTTTAACTCTTGCTCTGTCCCATCAGTACTTGCATTATCAATAACGATAATATCCAAGCCTTCTGCTGTCTGTTTTCTAAGCGAATCCAAACAACGCATTAACTTCACTTTTCTATTATAAGTTACAACACATGCTGCTATCTTTTTCATATATAACTTACCTTTACATTGTTCTGTATTTATAAAGCGAAGATTTACGCTGAATATACTTACTTTTGCACCTACGAATCATCATCCAAAAAAAAGGATTTTTTTCCAGCCAACGCTTAAATTTCACCACAGGATGAACGTTTAATGCCTGTTCTCTCCATAAGTTTGTATTATCATGTCTACAGTAATAATGTCCAAATGGATTTCCTAATTCGAAATATTTTTTTGAAAATACCACGACTTCATCAAAGCTCTGAACTCTATTATTCAATTTGAAACCTTTTATATTAGAAAGCATATACCAAGTCCATGGTTCATTACTCGGAACCCAGTTTTCACCTGAATAAATATTTTCGACACTACACTCACCAAGATATGATTTTTCTGTAGCAAAAGCATCATTATCATACATATTCATGATGCCTTTCATAAAAGACGAACCTTTTTCAGCCCCTATAATAGCAGTTCCTATCAAGCAATCACTTGAAAATCCTATAAAAGCAGGTAATTTAAGTAAGTCGTCAAATTTATCATGAATAAACACATCTGTATCAAGATAAATTCCACCATATTCATATAAAGCCTTTGCTCTATAATAATCCCCTAAGTATCCCCATCTCTTTTCCATATATGCTCTGCGCACAAATTCATTTTCATCAAAACTGCAGTTAGATTCATTCCAACATTTTAGCTCATATCCAGAATTTTCCAAGATTTTCCACGTGGACATGATCATTTTGAGCTTATCTGGAATCTCTTTTCCTCCAAACCAACAATAATGAATTATTTTAGGAATTTTATTTTTTTCAATCACCTATGATACGTCTCCATTATAATATCCGCCGAATCTTTCCAACTAAACTTCCTGCTTTGTTTCATCCCAAGCTCAGCGTACTTATTGTTAAGTCCTTCATCAGACATCATTTTTTCAATTGCCATTTCAATCTCATCAACATTAAATGGGTCGAAATACATCCCCGCATCACCAACAACCTCAGGCAGCGAAGTAGTATTAGCCACTGCTACAGGCGTCCCACACGCCATCGCTTCAAGCGGAGGAATCCCAAAGCCTTCAAAGAAAGATGGATACACAAAGCATTTTGCAGCGTTATACAATCTCACCAAATCTTCGTTTGAAACATAATCAGTAAATATAATGTCTTTTGAACCTTCAATAGCTGCCTTTAATATTCCATCAAACATCCACGCTTTTTTACCAACTATAACAAGGCTTGAATCCGCTTTTGTTTTACTCTTCCACTTATTAAATGCTTCGATAAGCCTCACAAGATTTTTCCGTGGCTGAAGATTTCCAACAGAAAGAATATAATCAAAATTTCCTATTTCAAATTTTTTTCTTAACTCTTCTTCTTTAAGTTCATCTTCTGAAAGCCTTCTAAATCCTGAATTCACTGCATTGTATGTGACTATCACCTTCTCTGGCTTCAGATGATAGTGCTCTATGATATCAGCTCGTGCATGCTCTGAAACTGTAAAAACATACTCTGAATGCTTTGCCGCATAAGGAATCAAAAGCTTCTGCGTAATATACTCTTTTTTAGTAAAAATATTACTATAATGCTCAAAGCAGATATCATGAATAGTCACAACAATTTTACATGATCTTATAAACGGTATGAAATATTGTGTATGAAGCACATCAACCTTATATTCCCGGCAGAGCTTATCTAATTCTATAAAGTTTCTCTTAAAGCTGTTCTCTTCCTTGAAGCGGACGATCTTGAATCTGTCTTCAAACTCAGATACATCGATTCCCGGCTTAACAAAGAGGTAAACCGTATCCTCATCTCTGACTGTCATACATTTAAGAATATTTGTATAATAGCTTTCATTTCCACCAGAATGGTCTCCAAGCATATGTGCATCAATCGCTATAATCATAAAATTATATCTCGTTCTTTCTCAAGAATACTTCCTCATACTTTTTGACAATATGACTCCATAAATACTCTTCTTCTATTCGTTTCTTAGCTTTTACACCCATTTCCTCTATTTCAGCATTTGTAAGTTTTTCAACTCTTTCGATCAAGCTTTTAAGGCTTCCTTCTTCAAGACTCCAATAAAAAGCACCATTTCCACCAACTTCAGTATTGAAGTTCACATCAAAAAGGAGATTTAACTTTGTACTTCCCAATGCCTCAAGAAGACTTGGATTTGTTCCGCCTACAGAATGACCATGAAGATATGCAAAAGCATTTATTCTAATCATCTGAAGTAAAGGCGCATTATAAACTGTGCCGACAAATTTCACTCTCGGATCTGCCATAAAGTCAAATTCAGCCTCAAGTTCATTCATAAGACCTTCATTTTCCGTTGTTATGATAACGAGATCTTTAGTACTCTCAGATGCCATAAACTCTTTTATCATAGTTCTGAAATTATTTTCCGGTACAAATCTTCCGACTATTAAATAATATTCATTTGGCCTTATCTCATTGTACTCCAACCATTTACGGTACTCTTCAAGCATTTTTTCATCACTCGTCAGATCCTTTTCAGAAACAAGATCACTTCCGTAAGCAATAAAAGTGGTTTTAGGATCATATGCAGCATAATCATGCTTTATATATTCTTCGATGCCTTTACTGTCACATATGAGAAAATCTGCATTTTTGACCATAAGCTTCTCTGAAAAATGCCAATATGCCCTTACCCAGCGGCTCCACTTTGCACGTTTCCACTCATGTCCATCAGGGTTAATGTAAAGCTTTCCTCCCAACGCATGTATCTGTCTTCTGTAATGCGCTATAAAAGGTCCGATACGACATGCCATGATAAAGAATACCGGCTCCTTGATCTCAGGATTTCTCTTACAATAATTAATGCAGTTTTTCAAAGCAAGGCAATCATAATAAATCGCCTTTGCATTACCTATATCCGGAATGGCAAGATCAAAACATGCTGCACCATTATATTCATACCTCAACGAATCGGCTGAAATACGGGCTACATGATACATAATCTCATCACTCTCATGCCTGAGAGTAAGATTCTCCATAAAAGTTTCAAATCCGCCATAATCTGCCGGAATACCTTTGCTTCCGATTGCAAAAACATGCTTGTATTTAGAAAGATCCTTCTCTGAACCTGGTATAGTATCACCCGAAAGTATACGTACTATTTTTTCATTGATAGTAACCGCAGGACATCTCACACGCCCATTTGCACCAGTATAGACCATCTGTGTAAATTGAGGATATTTTGCAAGTTTTCTTTCAAGGTAACTCCTGTATATCTCACGGCACACTTCATCCAAAAGAATACTTAAGAAAAAGATATAAAATACCAGCCTGCGCGAAATTATACTTCCCTGCTGACCGATAAAGATCATAAACATTGCAACTGTGGCTAAAAAAAGATGATTTCTAAGCACTATCAAAATCTGGCTAAGCGCATCTTTACCTAATTCATATTTTGAGGCATAGCTTAAAAATATATAGATAAAAAAATACAACGCTACTGTTAGCAGCAGCGTTCGTATATTTTCCCCATACCTAAAATCCCAAAGAACAGTCCATACATTTTTTAACCCATATCGCATTATCATACCTGATGCAAATGCTACAATGTATGAAGAAACATCCATCAAAAGCAAAGATTCGTTAGAAGAGCCTGCCGGAGAAATTTCATTTGGCTTTTGCTTAGCTTTAGATACTTTATTATTTTCAGAGTTTTCATCTGATTTATCATTATCTCTTGCAAAGACAAGATAAAGAATAAACACATATGAAAAATCTATCAAATGGTGTTCCATAATACCTGAAAGCATCGCCACAGAAACTAAAAATATTCTGTAATACTCACGTTTACGAATGTTTTTTATCTGATAATATGTTACAAGTCCAAGAAAAATTATAAGTATACCGGTTCCATATAAAATCGGAATTCTGATATATGAGCTATCAAGGAAGTAATATGGCTTAGATGAATCAACTATGCCTCCGGCTCCCTGCTCATCTATAAAGTGTCCGAAAATGCTAAAGTACGGATGCTCTGCCAATGCCTGATTACCATACTTGAGACGAAGCTTAAATGTATTAAGATCCATCGCCTTACTAATGATGCTTTCTAATGGAAGCTCTCCATCTTCAGTGTAATTCTGCGTACCGACAAAGCATGCCAATGTAAGAAACAGTCCCAATGACGAACCGATTATCGTATGTAATACATGATTAACTCTTGCAAGCGGCTTGATTTTTTCAAGATTAAGATCTCTAACTATGTCAAAGATCATTGTCCCAGCCAAAAGGAGGAGCATCATGATAAGATTTGCTCTTGCACCGATGTAGCGATAATTGATGAATAACCCAAAACCAATGACTATAAAATCAATAGTCAGCCAAAAATCACCTTTCTTTGGTTTTAAGAAGCAATAGGCAAGCATAAGATTGAGGATATGTGCCGCCGCATCCGTATGGTAGACAATTCCAAAAGCATGCTTCGTATCATTAGCATACGTCAAATAGCGAATGATTCCCATCATGGAGGCTCTATGACTTGCAATCATGCCTATCGTACCGATGATGGCAGTTGTCCAGACAAGTTTACGACCAGATCTGTTTCCCGCTGCCAAAGCAAATATCAACACCGTGAATACTTCATGATACGAACCCTTAACATAGAACAGCATCAAAAATAAAAATATAAGTCCTTCTATAAAAAGTTTCCGCCTGTCCCTTGTCGATGCAATCGCGATAATTGCAAAAAGAACACCACCAAGAGTACAAACTCTCGATACATTAAATAAGACCGCCATGACAGAATCAGACATTATTTCCTGAAACATGGTGGTGATAAAGAAATTATACGTATATGTAACTGCAAAAAGCAAAGTAAAGACTACATCTAAAACTTTGTAATGCTTCTCACAAAAATCTGCAAAGTAAGACTGTATATTAAAAATTGAATTTATTATGTTAGAACCTTTATTTATTTTAGGCATTACCAAATCCGTTCCTTATTTATAACTTAAATGAAATAGTAAATTCCAGTTTCAGAAATTATCGATAAAATGCGGATTTAAATTCCGCTTTGGCACCTTAACAACTTCATATTTTTGCCATATAATGAGCCCATAAGCACCCAGATATTTATTTTTTTGCATGCTAATGGGGCACCTGGAAAATAGTGTGCGAGACTAAATTCCACATGCCTTTTGTGTAAGACTAAATTCTGGCGCAGTGAAATCTGCCTGTGCTTTATACTATTTTATTTCAACAGGGCTGGACATAGCATTACTTCATCTGGGGCTATCAGTTCTAGTCCCAATGCTTTATGAATCTTGTTGTCCAGGAGTAAAAGAGATAGTTCATATGGGCTGTGCTCATTGAGACTGTCTCTTTTTTCACTATTTATGTGATTCATCATAAGACGAACCTTATCTTGATCAAGGTCTGCAAATGAGCTTCCCTTTGGTCTTATATACCGTATGTACTCATGATTCTTCTCACAAGCTCCTTTCTGCCAAAAGCAGTAAGGATCACAGTAGAAAACAGTAGTTACCTGAGTACCATCGCTGAGGTTTTCCATGGCTTCACGAGCTGCAAATTCAGAGCCGCCATCTGTAAGTATTACAGGAAACAGCTTCTTGAAGGAATCTGCACCAAGAACACCTTTAAGCCAGTCAAATACGGCCACGACGCATTCCTGAGTCTGATGCTCCATGAGGAACATAAGCATCAGATTACAGTTACGAAATGTGAAAGTTAAGATTACTTTTCCTTCACCTTTCATTCCTTCCACACAGTCCATCTCAACTACATTTATGTTTGAGTTTTCTTTCATGAACTTGAGAAAATCTTCGTAGTTGTGCTCTTTACGGTAGGAGCGGTCTCTGGCACTTGTCTGGGTCGCTTTCTTTCGCTTTTTGTATCTGACTGCACGCCTTAGATCACCATTGCGTACTTCAAAAACGCTGTCATTGATATAGGAATAAAGCGTTCTTCTTGAACAGCCAAGTTCTTCTGCGTGAGTTGCGTAAACATGCCCTATAGACTGATGTTTGTCTCTGATAAGAGGAACAAGTATATCATTCATTGCTTGTATGCTTTCAGGTGTCTGGTTTATTCCTGTCCTGCAGTCTACAAGTACGCTGCGATATTCATCATGAGCATACTTTGAGGAGTAGAATTTCCTTGGCATAAGGCAGCTCACCTTTTTGCCACAGCCATTGCAGACATACGGAGGCTTTTTAAGCTTCTCGCATTCAGCGGTTTCGTAACCTGGGCAAACATCTATGCATCTGAAATTCGGGCGACGGCATATCTTGCATTTGATACCGCACTGTTCGTTGCATAGACATACTATTTCGCAGTTTTTTCTGTGAATGCATGGTGGATTGGTATATCCAGCGTCAGGCCTCTCCTTGGTCTTAGAATGAAGCCTTACCTCCTTGGAAATGGTCGAAGGATCCTTTCCAATGGTTCTTGCTATTTCTGCAAAAGATTTATTATTGGTAAGACCTTTCTCCATTTCTACTCTTTGATCATAAGTTAAGTGTTTCTGATTGCCATTATTCATAATTATCTCCAATCTGCACAGGCAGGCAATCAGCTGCCCAAACATTATATAGAGATAAATATCATAAGAGCAATATGGCAAAAATATATGTGTAAGAGTTACTTCTAGACCTCTAGAATTTACTCTTGCAAACTGGAATTAAAATATACATTTAAGT
>FOSY01000056.1 GCA_900114405.1 Lachnospiraceae bacterium KH1T2
ATCTACAGAACTTTATAAGATTAGCTGCAGCTGGATTTCAGTGTCACCTTTAGGGGGTGGATTTTAGTGTTACCTTTGCAGTTTCTTTATAATAGATTCCGCAGAAAACCAGCCTTTCTATGGCCTTTATGTCGGAGATATTCGCTATATATCAGGAAAACACAGTCACTTTTGGATGTATTTTAGTGTTACCCTTGGGTGGATTTAAATGTGACCTTTTGGGGTGGATTTTAATGTCACCTTTTGCAGTTTCTTTATCTTAGATTCCGCAGAAAACCAGCCTCTCTATGGCATTAGCCTTAGGTCTGAGATATTCGCTATATATCAGGAAAAACACAGTCACCTTTGAGTGAATTTTAATGTCGTGGCAGGAATATTGCAGGAAAACAGCATCTTTTCCTGCTCCGGTTCTTAATTTTTTCTCAAAAAAAGCTAAAGTAGCTTTATATTTATTGAAAAAAGACTCAGAAAAGTATCAGAAATATGAGGTTTTAAGGGAAAGAAGGTAGGAAATGATTAGGAAAAGGAGCTAATGTTGTTCACCTGGAAGTTAATTGGTTTTTAAGAGAGATGGAGAAGAAAAGGAAAGGGGCAGGAAAGCTACTAAATACTAAAGTAGTATCTTTTACTGCTCTGATCTTATCTTTTTAAAAAATGTAAAAGTAACTCTCAGAAAGGACATTATCTGCCTGTCTGAAACATAAATTTAGACCTTAAAAATGCGCGCATACATATACTCCGTAGAAGATTGTCGCAAATTCTATATCGAGCGAAAGAGGGCGAAAGAGAGAAAATCAGATAATATAAGGCTTTTCTCGAAATGACCTACAGCAGTTTTGGTATCAAATTGTTTTGTGCGGGAATTTTTGCTTATAAAAGAATATCTGAAAAGAGAAGAAAAGGACTGAAAAATACCTCTAAAAACCTGTCAGGAACCTCTAAAAACCTATAAGAAACCCTTAAAAACTATAGTTTTCTTAGATCTACCCATATTATATACGAAAAATACTTTTAAGAGCAAATTGCCCGCATGAAACAATTTGCTTAACGGAAAATTAACGATGAAAGGTTGGTGAAGACAATAGAAAAAACTTATAAAAGCTATCGAATGGTGTCTCTTGATACAGCTTCTTTTAATTCGGGATGGGCATATTTTGAAGCAGGAATTAGAAAAAGTTACGGAGTAATTAAAGCTGATGGATAAACTTAAACCAGGAACAGTTGTAATTGAACTTACTGTTGTAGACAGAGGTACAGCGACGCAAAGATTATTGTCTGAAATAGTTGGAGCGGTTAGAGGTTGGGCAGCAGCTAATACTTATGAGAATGAAATTCCAGTAGAATTCGTTATTTACAGTCCTAGTGTCTGGAGAAAGCTTGTCTGTAAGACTAATGAAAAAGCTCCAACTAAACGAGATGAGTGCAAAAAGTGGTCTATTAAGAAATGCCAGCAGCTATTTGGACTATCTGTAGATGATAATGAGTCTGACGCAATACTGATTGGTCAGGCACGAATAAATGAAATGTCTAAGTTGGCAGCAGAAATAATAGAGTAAGTTATTGGTTCACTGAAGTGAACCACTTGACATAAATTTAACAATGAGTTCACTTGAGTGAACCGCTAACAGAAATATAGGTGATTTATATGCAATATACCAATATAAAAATTTCGTGCTTAAAAACAGAAAATAACTTTAAGAAAATAATTACAGAAACCAACGAAGGGTCGCTTGCGTACTATAGATGTCTCAAATATATAAAAAGTCAGCCATATTATCTCAATCGCCATATAAGAAAAAACGGTGTTGTGGCTGTAGCTTTTCAATTTAATCTTTACTTGGAAAAGCTAAGTAAAAAAGATATCGAACCTGAAACATGGAAAGATAAAATCACGACTTGGCTAGATTACTTCCTTGGGATGGATATAAAAAATTTACCTCAGAATATCCAGGAAGCATTAAGTGGTGAATATAAAGGTATTTATCTGTTGTATTACAAGCTCATAAAAGTATCAGATACTCAT
>FOSY01000030.1 GCA_900114405.1 Lachnospiraceae bacterium KH1T2
GTACGTTATTACTTTTAGGTCGTGCCATTTATCTGCCCCTCCATACTTTCAATAATTCACCAGCTGTAAAATCGGGTTCCAAACTTTCTTCTCTTTTGTCCACAACTGCATCATGATGTGTGGTTACTTTGTATTGGATTGCTTTGTAGGTTTTATCCATAATTTTGTGTACCTCATGTATTTATTACATAGATTATATATTATTTCTATGTATGTGTCAAAAAGAAAACGGCTTCATCCCACAGGCGAGCCTGTGGGTTTTCGCCTACGTTAAGCTAAAATTTACTTTATAACATTATAGCATAATCAGATTTTTGAATTGTATATACTTTTTTGTTCTTTAACCATAATTGTATTTACAAAAATACTTGCAAGTTGCATTGTTGTATAGTAAAATAAAGACAACAAGATAAGTCAAACAAAGGTGGCGAGTGCTTCACCGGGATGCGATTTATCAATTATATATTTATATAGCAAAAAAGATAATCAGAAAGAATGGCGTGTGCTTCATTCAATCCAGATTATCTTTTTTGTTGTCTCAATTTAAGTTAAGTTTATTTTATCTCAACCAAGGATGCCCCACCGAGATAAACAATCTGCGAAAATACTCGGAGATTGTTTTACAAAATATGTCAGCTGCGCTGACTCAAGTCTCGAAAACGATAGCAGATTTATCAAATGTGATTAGCAACTTCAAATGCGTCCCAGATTGCATACATTATATTTGAAACCTTTTTAGCATCACCGAGCTGATAGATTTCATCTATATCATATTTAAGTTCTTCATAGAGAGCATTCTCACTTCTATAGCCTACGCAAAGAACTACGCTGTCAGCGCTGAATTCCTTCTTATCACTTCCAACTTCAACCGTAAGAACTCCATTCTTATATCCAGTAACTTTCGCACCACACTGAACTTCAATTCCATTGAAAGGTATAAGGCGTTCAAGCATTTCCTTATTTGCACTGCAAAGCGGACCATTTACAGCCATAATCTTATCAAGAGCTTCAACAATTGTAACCTTTTTGCCCTTCTGAGCAAGATCAAGTGCAAGCTCGCATCCTACAAGTCCGGCACCAACTACAACTACATTATCTCCTGTTTCCTTCTGTCCCAGAAGTACCTGCTCTGCTGCGTATACTTTCTCATCATCACCAAGACTAAACATCTTAGGGCGTGATCCTGTGGCAACAATAACGCTATCATATTCACCATTACGCACCTGATCAGCATCAACACGCGTATTCATATGAATCTCAACACCAAGACGTTTGAGCTCATCTTCATACCATTTTGCAAGAGCAATATCGTCTTCTTTAAAGCTTGGCGCACCGCCCGGGATAAGATTTCCGCCAAGACGATCTGTAGCCTCGAAAAGAACAGGTTCATGTCCACGTTCCGCAAGTACTCTTGCAGCTTCGCATCCTGCCGGACCACCACCGATAACAAGAACTTTCTTCTTCTTTGTAATAGGACGATAATCGTTTGCTCTCTCTTTACCTGCCTGTGGGTTAACTGCACAGTTTATAAGTGAATAAGTCTGGATACGACCCATACATCCTTCCTGACATGAGATACATGGACGAACTCTTTCGACCTGATCGCGTCGAATCTTATTTACAATGTCAGGATCAGCAAGTGTTGGTCTGCCAAGGCTTATCATATCGCAAATATTATCATCAAGGCACTGCATAGCTGTCTCTGGATTATCTACACGACCAGCCATTATAACAGGTACATTTACATTATCCTTAACAATCTTGGCAAACTTCTTGTAAGGAGCCTTTTCCATATACATTGGCGGGTGATTCCACCACCAGGCATCGTATGTTCCAGCGTCAACATCAAGAGCATCATAACCAAATTTTTCAAGAAGTTTTGCAGCCTCGATACCTTCTTCAATATCGCGGCCTTTCTCTTCAAATTCCTCACCCGGAAGAGCTCCTACTCTCCAGTCTTTGATCATGCTCTTAAGTGAAAATCTCATAACAACCGGGAAGTCAGGTCCACATGTTCTTGCGATTTCTTCACGGATTTCCTTTGCAAAACGAAGTCTGTTCTCAAGGCTTCCACCATACTCATCCGTACGATGGTTAAAGAATGAAATAGCAAACTGATCGATCAGATAACCTTCATGTACAGCATGAATTTCAACACCATCAAATCCTGCACGCTTAGCATTATATGCACCCTTACCAAAACTCTCTACAATTCCGTGAATTTCCTCAACTGTAAGTGGTCTACACATCTTATCGAGCCATCTATGAGGGATCTCTGATGCAGAAACCGGCGGGAACTCTCCAAGATTTGTAGGAATAGTTACACGTCCGAAGCCACCACTCATCTGAAGGAATATCTTAGAGCCATATGCATGCACGCGCTCTGTCATTTCACGGCTTGTACGTACAAACTGAACAGGATTATATGTACTGTTTGGTGTATTAGGAAAAGAAGGTTTCTCAACTTCTGTATCACTAAATGTAACACCTGTGATAATAAGTCCTATTCCACCTTTGGCACGTCTTGTATAATAGTCGATTCCACGCTGATTCCAGCCACCTTCGCAATCTCCAAGACCCAAAGGTCCCATCGGAGCCATAGCATAACGGTTTGAAATCTCAAGTTTGCCAATATTTAGCGGCGTAAAGAGTTTCTGATATCTCATGATTTTCTCCTATCACTAATAGCTGTTTTTGTTTGAATTCAAACTATTTGTTTTTATAGATTATAGTCCTGTAAATTTTTCATGTCAACGTGAAATTTTTAACACGCTGTTAAATTTATGTATATTTGAGATGTAAAAGCGTTTTGACAGTAGTCTCTATCCCTTGTAATATAGATACTGTTAATACTTTTATAATTATTTTGAATTAAAACTAAAGAGGGAAATATGGACATCAACTATCATAATCTGCTTCTTGCAAATTATTCTTTATTAAATCAAGGACTTCATGAACGAATCAAGGGTTCAGAGCTTTCTCCCGGGCAGCCTAAAGTTCTTAATTATCTGATAGGCAATAATGGAGCAACTCAAAAAGAAATTGCTGACGGATGCTTTCTAACACCAGGATCGCTAACAACTATACTTACCCGTATGGAAAAACTTGATATGGTAGAACGCCGCAGAGAAAATGGAAATATGAAAGAAATACATGTCTATCTTACTGACAAAGGACGAAAACTCTCCGACGAAGCAGAAAACATTTTTAATGATTTAAACAAAATAGCACTTTCAGGATTAACTTCTGAAGAAAAAGATATATTCTTACGAACATTCTTAAAGATATACGCTAATATGCAAAAATTTTAATTCAATTTTGACAAACCACAAAATTACATAGTTCTCTTCGTTCTTGACACACTTGCATCAGCAGAATATAATATGTTTACAGCTGTCTTGTCAGTAAAAATATTTTATATCACTATATTTTCACTGTTATAAAAAAGGAGAAAACTATGGAAAAATTCAAGGCATTTCTTAAACGAAAGGATATAGAGATTTCAGCCCGCAGATACGGTATTGATGCACTCGGTGCTATGGCTCAGGGTCTTTTTTGCACTTTGCTTATCGGCACAATAATCAATACAATTGGAAGTCAATTCCACATCGAGGCACTTACAAAAACTGTAGCAACTATTTCAGGCGCAGATTACACTATTGGAGGACTTGCCACAGCTATGAGTGGTCCGGCAATGGCAGTAGCGATTGGTTCAGCCCTTCATTGTCCACCGCTTGTACTATTCTCGCTTATAACAGTTGGATTCGCATCCAATGCTCTTGGAGGCGCAGGCGGGCCTCTCGCTGTTCTTTTTATAGCGATCATCGCCTCTGAAATCGGAAAAGCTGTTTCTAAAGAAACAAAAATAGATATTATTATCACTCCGCTGGTAACAATAGGTGTGGGTGTAGGCCTTTCTGCATGGTGGGCACCGGCACTTGGTTCAGCAGCTATGCACGTTGGTGACCTTATTATGTGGGCCACAGAGCTTCAGCCTTTCCTCATGGGCATTCTTGTTTCAGTACTCGTAGGTATTGCTCTTACACTTCCAATTTCAAGTGCTGCAATATGCGCTGCTCTTGGATTAACAGGACTTGCCGGTGGCGCTGCAGTTGCAGGATGCTGTGCTCAGATGATCGGTTTTGCAGTTATGTCTTATAAAGAAAATAAGCTCGGAGGTCTTGTTTCGCAAGGTATAGGTACGAGTATGCTTCAAATGGGAAATATCGTAAAAAACCCAAGAATTTGGATCGCACCTATAATAACCAGTGCAATTACAGGTCCTCTTGCTACTTGTGTATTTCATCTTACAATGAACGGAGCTCCTGTGTCATCAGGAATGGGAACATGTGGACTTGTTGGCCAGATTGGTGTTTATACCGGATGGCTCAATGATATTGCTGTAGGTAATAAAGCAGCTATAACCGGCTTTGATTGGTTTGGACTAATAATGATCTCATTCATTCTTCCAGCGATCATATGCCCTCTTATCAATGAAATTCTTATCCGCATCGGATGGGTAAAGAGCGGAGATCTCGCACTTGATTAATATACTTTCATACAGCTCTTACTTCATATGTAAGCATAAATAAAAAGGTCGCATGATTCATTAGTCTTCATACTAAAATGAATTATGCGACCTTTTACTATATGTGCTTTATCAATTCTTCATAGATATGATCTGCCACTAACATCTTATATTCAAATCGCGAATTTTGCGGCAATATTTCTACCTCATAACTATAGTTTTCATCTTTGATCTTTAATGCAAAATACACTTTTCCAGGTTCCGAAGCCTCGGCATTCATGGGATCAATGTTACCCATAGTTCCGGTCACGCCTATGCCAATATCTGCTTTATATATTTTTCTACATGCATTTGCCATCGCAATTGCAGTTTCCCTGGAATATACAGAATACTTTTCTATTATAGCGGCAGGTACGCCTTGCAGCACTTTAGCCTCGTTGCAATAAGTAACAAATGCTCCTTTCAACACTGCCGACGAGCCTTCAGTATCCGTTATCAGCGATGCTATTAGCCCACCCGTACAACTCTCCATTGTAGTGATACTAAGATTTTTTTCTATTAATAATTTTGTAAGTTTAGAATAATTTTCTCTAGTACTCATATAATTTCATCTCTGATAGCATTTCTTGCTTCTATAAGATTTCTTGCAACCATCACCGTCATATTTCGTATTTCATCGGTTGGTTCAAGCAGATCCGGCACCATGATCGTCCTGCAGCCTGCAGCGTAGCCTGCTTTTACGCCATTATACGCATCTTCAAATACATAGCAGTCTTCCGGTCTGCACTTTATCTGTTCTGCCGCTTTCAAAAAAATATCAGGTGCAGGTTTTCCATGCAGTAATTCAACTCCACTCACAATTGCATCAAAATAATTTTTTATCTTCCCAAATTCCAAATTATGCAATATCTGTTCTCTCGAAGAACTACTTGCAACAGCTATCAAAAATCCACTATCTTTAAGATATTTAAGTATTTCTCGCACACCAGTCTTCATTTCAACGCATCTTTGGGTTTCCTCATGCACCTTTTTACGACATTCTTTCACGATTTCTTCTGCATTTTCAGTACAAAAGTGTCTTTTTACAATTTCAAGCATGTACTCACCGCTTGTTCCTGTTATCTCGTACTTGAACCTGTCAGATAATTCTATCCCTCTCTCCCGCGCAGTCTCGTGCCACATTTTTTGCCATACAGTCTCTGTATCAAACAGAAGACCATCCATGTCAAAGATTGCTCCATCCATCTTAACTTTCTCCATTCTTATTATTTTTCTCAAACATGAGCAGAAATGCAATAAACAGCAATATATCGGATATCCAAATTGCGCCCATTCCAATCTTTGGAGAAAGAACACCTCCGAAGCCGGCACCAATGAAAAATACAAATATTATCCCAAAATATGTCGCACTTCTTTTCAATACTTCTCTATTTCTATTCCTAATGTATTCTGAAAGTGACGATGCCGCACTTCTCATATTACCTATTATCATTGTACTTGCATATGGATAATTATTTACTTTACGGAAACTCTGCACTTGCATTGCACAAGAAAATGATACCATCGATGTCGCAATTGTATTTAATTTTTCAGGCATAAATCCTACTACAAACAATATGAGCATTTCCATTAGTACAATGCCTTGCCACCAGCTGATACTTTTTGTCTTCGAAAAGTGACCTTCAAACTGCTCTGCAACAATTACCCCAAGAGCAAATGAACACAGCGGAAAAAGATACATGAGACCTTCTCTCCACCTTCCCGTCATAAAACGTTCACCCATGATTACAAGATTACCTGTCTGCGCGTTTGAGAATACATGATTCCTCATAAAATAAGTGTATGCATCTTGAAAGCCTCCAGATAAAACAAGAAAAACAACTGTTATAAAACATTCAGACATTCTAATATTCTTTTCCGGTTTCATTGTTATCACTCCTATAATTTTTTGTACCACCCATACAATTTCCCCAAAAAGAAATCAGCTTGCCAATGCTCGCTTGCGAGTATTGCGCGCCGAATTCTTATCTGCTTTGCAGACATATTTCCTATCCGAATCCGTGCGTATCCTCGCGAAGCATTTTAAATCAGAAATCGCTATAAGGTATATTTACTTCAAGATAATCCGCTTCAGAAACCGGTTCAAATCCGGGTGCCGCATGAACAAGGAATCCCTCATCACACATCAGGAAACTGCAATTCTCCATTGATATCCTATCCAAAAGTGATATATCCTCTTCATTATTTTCACTAAGCTTATATCTTGCCTCAATATGCGCTTTAACCTTATCCAAAATCTCATTTTTTGACTTATCAACTATGTCTGGTATTTGAACTAATTTTCCTGTCTTTCTGTCTATGATCACATCCTTTCTTACATAAAATTCTACTGAACCATTATTAAAACGCTTGTATCCATCAATGCAAAAAGATAAATATTCATCATCTAAATATGAAATTCTTGCCGTTTCCAGAGTTAGTGTGTTGCCCTTGTATGCATCCTTATCTTCACTAGGAATTGCATCTTCATCAGGTAGTTCCTCCGTGATTTCTTTAGCAAAATCATCTACAATTTCCTGATATACTTGCGTTATCTCAGCATTAATTTTATCTGCATGCTTCTCATAATCATTTAAGACAAGTACTGACAGCTTTGCGTAGCCAACGACAGTTCCGGAATTCTCACTCCACATTACATTCTGACTGCGTTTCTCAATATAACCAACATCTGTTATATAAGTTGTGTCCAATGGATTTCCTACAACTATCGTAGTTCTATCTGCCATGTTATAGCTGAAAATATACGTATCATAATCTTTTTTTGCTTCATAAATGATCTTCCCGTCAATAATTCCTATGATTGCAGCATTTTCTAAATTACTGTCTATTATAGTATCTACAACATTCGTTGTCGGATTATAACTATTAAGTACGCTCTCCTCGCCAATAGATGTTGAATAGAAAATTCTTCCGGCATTTACGTTAACATTTTTTACATCTATATTGCCGACCTTTTTTGTAATATCACTTACATTTCCACTTGCCAGCTCAAATAGCAGATATCTGTTTTCTTTACTCTCATAGAAAAAAACATAATCTTCCATCACTGCAACAATTTCTGCATCAGACGACACATCTATTTTCATCTGTGCTGCACCATCTTTTACTGAATACAAATACTCATGTTCTTGCGGATTGCTATCAGAAATGTAAATACGATAATTCAAATTTTTCTTCTGCCACTCATTGGTAAGTATAGTTCCCTGCAGCGTGGAAATAAAATCACCCGCATTATCATCAGTAGAAATTTTGCCGTCAACATATGAAACCTTACTTAAGCACTTAGAATCAGCATCCTCTACATAAAAGATATTCAGCACACCCGAGTCATTATCATATTCCAATTGCGTCTCACTATTTGCAGAAAACGAATATATTTCCTCTGTGGTTCCTGCTTCACCATCTTTGAGTAGGATCTTCACAATATGCTGTTCTGCGTCATTTTCACTATAAGTTCCACAGACATATACAGCACCTTTTCCTACTGTAAATTCATTTATTCTGTAAAATGCAGGTGTCCCTTTTCCGGGTTCTGCAACAAGCTTTTCACCTTCAAATCTATCATCATAACTTCTGATACAGTTATCATATGTGCTTAATATATAATATCTGTCATCTTTATGAATAATCTGCTGTCCAGACCAATCAGTAGGTGCTTCTACAATCGCCTCTTCAATATCCTCCTCAGAACTCCCTTCATCATATCCTGAAGAATCTAACGATGATGAACTGCATCCAAATGCACCAAGCACCAAAATGATTCCCAATATAAATATTCTATTTTTCATTTTTCCCCGATTTACCCCATCAATTGATCAAGTTCTGATCACTCTGCAATAATATTTTTAAGCTTGCCTATATTTTCTATTTCGCACTCGACAATATCCCCCGGCTTAACCTTCTCAGAGCCTTTTATCGCACCTAAAGATATTATAGTTCCTGCTTCAAGTACTATCTTTGATGAAAGCTCTTCTATGATCTCGCCAAAAGAAAACGCAAGCTCCTCAGTATTATATGACATTCTCAATTTGCCGTTAACCTTACACTTTACTTCCAGCTTCGGCGGAAAAGCACTAAATTCATCTGCCGACACGATGCAAGGTCCCATAGCAGAGCTGTCATCCATGCTGCTTCTTATGAACATATCATTTACATTGCCATTTGCCCTTACATTGTTGATTATTGTATATCCAAAAATATAGTCACGCGCATTTTCAGATTTGACATGATCTGCATTTCTGCTTATAACAATTGCCAACTCCGGATAACATTCAACACTTTCAGCAACATCTGAATGTATCTTAAGAGACTCACCATCTCCCAAAATTTTATTTGCATGCCTTGAATAAATAATGTGATTTTCAGATATATTTTCAACCGCGATAACATCATAACGAGGATGAGGTATCGGGCTTATTTTCTTTACTTTTTCAAGATCCACTTCCTCTGCTAAACCCGGAAGCTTACCATTAAAATGCTTCATTATCATTATGCTTACTGTCATAAAGCGTCTCAGGATCATTCCTGTCTTTCCATCAGGACTGGCACAAACATATCCTATACCATCATCCTTAACTATTGTGTAGTACCTCATTACTGCTGATCCTCCCAGTCATATAATTAGTGTGTGCTTTAAGCATATACAAAAACAATACAATTATACCTTTTTTATATCAAAAGGTATACTTTAGCTTTTCGTAATATTCTTATGTTAATATTAATTTATAAGATGTCAGGGTCAAAAGGTCAAAATCCGATTGTGCTTGCACAAAGAGGATTGAGACCTCTTGACCCGCAAAACACGAGCAAGTAGCGTTATTACACGGAATGCGAGTGTTTTAGGATTGCGGGTTACATCATTTATAATCTTAGTTTAAAAAGACTCCTTCCTCTAAATTAAAAACAGTTATACTCATATCGCCGTATCTTATGGAGAATATATTTATGAAGATAAAAGCCTTAATATCAATAATACTACTATTAGCTATAATTGCTGCATATAACTCTTCTAAAATTTTCGTTGCTTTGAATACATCTAAAGATGCTCAATACGAAAATCTGATACAAACTGAGCCTTTATCTACCAATTATGAAAGCTATATCAATTCAAATAACTCTGATGATCAGGAAATTATTTATCAGAGTTTTATTGAAAATAAAGAAAAAGCCGAATTTACTGGATGTGACGATTTTACAGAATATATAGAATTAAACAAAATACTCAAAGCAGGCAGCTACTATAGCCTCTCCGAAATAGAAAATGCATTATATGACTATACTCAAAATACTTTAAATGATCACTCAACAAATATCGATTCTAACATAGAATATGTCTATATTGACTCAGATGCTGATAATAACAAACAACTCATAGTAAGAATACCTGTTTTTTCAAAACATGAACAGTATCGTGTAGCTTTGGTTATAAATACTGAAAAAGATCATCTGAAAATAAATGCAAGTTATGATGAGTTGATCCAAGGTACTCTACCTCAGGCACTCGTATAATCATTTAAAAAGCAAAAAGTTTAGGATACATCGCATTATGTAATCCTAAACTTTTTGCAAGAGAGAAAATTATCATCCGTGTTATCTTTTCTGTTAGTAAGATTATAACATATAGCCAGCCATTTTCCAACACTTTTATCAACATTTTTGCCAATTAACTATTGTATAATGGATTGTTTTTTATACATTTTTTACATTTTCTATTTACATTTATTAAAATAAGAGTAAAATATGAATTGTTGTTTAAGGGAGCTAATGGAAGTTAGCTGAGAGGAAATCTGCCGATTTCGACCGATACCTGATTTGGATAATGCCAACGTAGGGATAATGAATAAGACATATGATTGCCATTTAAGCTGCGCCATGTATTCCAAATGAGGAATGTCATGACGCAGTTTTTTTCTTAATAAAAATCAGTTGGGGGCACCACCTCTGATTTTAAGTCAATACTTTCATACAACAAAAGAAAGTAAATTAATGCATTTAACTAAGAAAAGGAGACTAAACATGAGAACAGCATTAACAATCGCTGGAAGTGATTCCAGCGGAGGCGCCGGTATTCAAGCTGACATCAAGACAATGACCATGAACGGTGTATTCGCAATGAGCGCGATCACAGCCCTTACGGCTCAAAACACTACAGGTGTCTCTGCAATTATGGATTCAACACCTGATTTCCTGCACCAACAGCTTGAAATGATTTTTAACGATATTTTTCCTGATGCAGTTAAAATCGGCATGGTATCATCATCTGAACTCATAACTGTTATCCATGATGATCTTATAAAATTTAATGCAAAAAACATCGTGGTTGATCCAGTAATGGTTGCAACAAGCGGAGCTAAACTTATAAATGACAATGCCATAGAGACACTAAAATCTAAATTACTTCCTATTGCATCAGTTATAACTCCAAATATCCCAGAAGCTGAAGTTCTTGCTGATATGAAGATTCTTTCGTCTGAAGATATGATCACAGCTGCAGCTTTGATCAGTAAAAAATATCATTGTTCTGTACTTTGCAAAGGCGGTCATAAATTAAATGACGCAAATGATCTTCTCTATCACAATGGAAGCTTTGAATGGTTTAATGGCCGAAGAATCTGCACGCATAACACCCATGGCACAGGATGCACCCTTTCTAGCGCCATAGCCTCTAACCTCGCTAAAGGATACGACCTCAGCACATCCGTCAAGCGTGCAAAAGACTACATTTCCGGAGCTTTAAATGCAATGCTTGATCTTGGAAAAGGTGATGGACCAATGAATCATGCTTTTAATCTCACCGGAGAATTTGCAAAGGAGTCGATCTCTGAATATGAATTTGTATAATGCAATGCTTGATTCAACAAAGAATCTTTATGAAGAAATATATAAGCATCCATTCGTGCAGGGAATCGGTAACTGTTCAATCCCTAAAGAAAAATTTATATATTATATGATTCAGGACTATTCATATCTCATTGACTACCTAAAAGTCTTTTCTATCAGTGCTGCCAAAGCGCCACACCGAAATGAAATGCAATTCATCCTGAACCTTGTATCTAATGCGATAAATGATGAAATGGATATGCATTTAGATTACCTGCATAAACTTGGCGTAAACGACAACGAAGTATTAACCGCAAAGCAATCCTTAACTAATATTTCCTATACTTCCTTCATGCTGAAAACTGCCTACGAAAGCGATTTTGCATCGATTCTGGCAGCTATTCTGCCATGCGAATCAACATATTACATGATTGGAAAGCGTTTATTAAAAGATTATCCAGATTCTGCAAATCATCCTTTGTACGGAGAATGGATCACTACGTATAGTAATCCTGCAATGGAGTCAACATTGATGCAGATAACTACTATTCTAAATCAACTTACCAAAAATTATGCAGAAGATAATCTTCAAAAACTTATTGAAATTTTCGAGATAAGCACTCGATATGAAAAAGAATTTTGGGAAATGTCTTGGAACCTTACCTGATAATAAAGAAGGAAGCAGCCAGTTTGTCTGGTCGCTTCCTCTTTTTTATTTAACCCAGCTATTATCAAATGTACCATAATAATCCGCTTCATTCAAAATAAGGCTTTTATCCTTTATGCTTGAACAATCTTCAATCGCTGCCACCTTAAAACCTGCCTGATGAGCCGCATGAACAGCCTGATATACATCTTCTATAACTAATATATTGTTTGGTTCTTTATCAATATATTCTGCTGCTTTCAAATATATTGTTGCTTCTCTTTTTGAAGTATGAAGTTCCTCACAGGTAAATATATTTTCAAAATATTCCCATATGCCAAGTCTCACCAATGCAGCTCTCTCTAATTCCACATCACCTGCGGTAGCAAGTACCATAGGAATATCATTATTCTTTGCATTTTGCAAGAATTCAATTACTCCTGCTTTTAACTGTACCTCATTATTATAAAAATCTCTGATTATATTTATCAGCGCATCTCTGATATCATCTTCAGATGCACTGATATCATAATGAACTTTCAAATACTTAACGCCTTCATCAATTGTCATTGAAAAAAGTATATCGTCAAGACCTTCCTCCGGAACTATCCCTTGATTTTCTAAGTACTTTTCGCCTAACTTTTCCCATATAATCATCGAATCTATTAAAGTACCATCTATATCAAAAATAATACCTTCTATCATTTAACAACCTTTTCTACCTGATCTTTCAAATCTTTTGCAGCTTTTTCTATATCATCATCTGCGAAAATTGCAGATATCACAGCAACACCTACAATTCCGCTTCCCTTCAATTCAATAACATTTTCTTTAGTTATTCCGCCTATTGCTATAACCGGTATTGAAACTCCACTGCATATCGATTCAAGTACCTCATGGCTTACAGACTCGGCATCACTTTTAGAATCAGTATGAAAAACAGCTCCAACTCCAAGGTAATCAGCCCCGCAATTCTCCGCAAGGATTGCTTCCTCTAATGTGCCTGCTGAAACACCAAGGATCTTATTTTTACCTATTCTTTCTCTAACTTTGCCTGCTTCCATATCGTTTTGTCCAACATGAACACCATCCGCATCTATTTCTAACGCAAGATCTACATCATCATCTATGACAAAAGGAACGCTGTACCTTTTACAAAGTTCCTGTATTTCTTTAGCTTCTATTAAAAAATCCTCATGGCTCAATGCCATATCATCTTTTTCTCTTATCTGAACAAATGTAACTCCTCCTTTTAACGCTTTTTCTACATCATCATATAGTCTGCGCCCATTTAACCAATGTCTGTCCGTCACTGCATAAAGTTTAAGTGATTCTTTATCTAATTTCATATTTAGCCCCTCTCTCAAGCATTTCACCTGTCATATTATAAATTGCATCGATTATCTTTCCGCGATACGCAATATTTCCTTCCTCCGGCGCTAAACGTTCAAAAGCAAGTTCACCGGCATAGCCCATCAAACAGACCGCAGCTGCAGCTGCTTCAAGTTTATTTTCCTTATTTGCAGCCACATAAGCCGCAATAATTCCAGATAACTGACAGCCTGTTCCTGTTATTTTACACATCTCAGGTCTGCCATTGCGTATGCAATAGCACGTATTCTCATCCGCAACAAGATCAATTGCCCCTGTAATTGCTATAATACTATGTGTTGATCTTGCGAAGTCTTTTGCATATTTAACCATCTCATCTAGATTATTATTTGAAACTTTATCTGCAGAGCCGGCATCCACTCCTCTAGTAGAAGTACATCCAAGTGCCAGTGCCTTAAATTCTGAAACATTACCTCGAATTACGTCAAACTTTATCTCATCCATAAGTTTAACTGCTGTCTCTGTCCTTAGTTTACTTGCACCTGCCCCAACAGGATCTAAAAGAACAACTTTGCTCATTTCATTGGCTTTTTTACCTGCTATAAGCATAGAATTTATAGTTCTTTTATTTAGCGTACCAATATTTATATCCAGTCCATTACATATAGCTGTTATATCTTCCGCTTCATCAGGTTCATCTGCCATTATTGGGCTGCCTCCACAAGCCAGCAATACATTTGCTACATCATTTACCGTTACATAATTTGTTATGCAATGGATTAACGGTGTAGAACTTTTAACGTTTTCCAGACATTCCTTAAACATTTTGATCTACTTCTCCTTATTTAAAATATAACGGGCTATATCCATTGGATAAGCCCGTTTTTATCAACCAAAATGCAATTGAATGTAATCCCTACGTTGGCATTATCCAAATCAGGTATAGGTCGAAACCTTTGGGTTTCCTCTCAGCCGACCACCGTCAGCTCCCTTAACGTTTTTAATTCTACTCTAATTGTATAAAAAGTAAAGCAATTTTTTATAGATTCATCACCAACATTCTGATATAATTCATAGAAAAGCACTTTAATAAGTTGATGCTGTAAAGTGCTCTCTTACTACACATTTTTAAAATATTATGAATTGGAACGCGCATTCGTGCGCAGAAAGGATTCTTATGGACATCGTATGTTTAGATATGGAAGGTGTGCTCGTTCCAGAGATATGGATCGCATTCTCCAAAGCTAGCGGAATACCTGAATTAAAAAAAACAACTCGAGACGAACCTGATTATGATAAGCTCATGAACTGGCGTCTGGAGATACTTAAGCAACATGGACTTGGTCTTAAAGAAATTCAGGATACTATAGCTACAATAGATCCTCTTCCTGGTGCAAAAAAATTCATCGATACTCTCCGTAAAGAAACACAGGTTATCATAATCAGTGATACTTTTACACAATTTGCAAAACCTTTAATGGAAAAGCTTGGCTTTCCTACTCTTTTCTGCAACTCACTCGAAGTAGCGCCAACTGGAGAGATCACAGGCTTCAAAATGCGTATCGAAAATTCCAAACTCAGTACTGTAAAAGCTCTTCAATCAATAGGTTATAATACCATAGCCTGCGGCGATTCATATAACGATCTTGCTATGATCAAAGCAAGTAAAGCAGGCTTTTTATTTAAATCCACAGAAAAAATCAAGCTCGATAATCCTGAAATCCCAGCTTTCGAGGAATTTGATGATCTTCTGATGGCAATTGAAGCACAGCTGTCATAAATCAAATTTACCAAACGTAAAAAGACCCCAATCGGGGTCTTTTCATCAAAATCCAGCATCACGAAGCTCTGCTATTATTTTTTCAATCGTTGCATCTTCATCACGATAGTACTCACATCCTCTGATCCTGATAAACTTCCAGCCAAGTCTCTCAAGTATCGACTGCTTTTCCATTGCATCTCTGATCATAGAATCGCTGCTGTGAGGTCTCTCTCCATCACATTCAATCGCTGCCATTTTCTTGCCGCTCGCAACAACAATATCAAGCTTGTAGGTTCCGACTTCATACTGTTGAATAACATTAAATCCTGCATTCAACAGTCTCTTAGCAACTTCAACTACAAATTCAGAATCTGACTCACGACCATTCCTTTCATATTTTATTTCATACAACGAAGGATTCTCCGCATATTCCAACAGTTGCCTTCTAATATCTCCCGGTTTTAAATCCTTTCGAGCCTCCAAAGAATTTACAATCCACAATTGATCCTTTGCACGACTTACTGCAACATTATATCTTTTTCTAAATGCATCTCCGGCACCAAATCCCGTTCTTGGCAAAGATCCCGCTTCATCCGGGCTGTCTACCATACTGAGGAAGACCACATCACGTTCATCTCCTTGAAAGTTTGATGCATTACCACAAAGTATATTTCGATTTTTTACTTCAAGCGGATCGATTTCTCTTGAGATCATTGTCTGAATTATTTTAGCCTGATCATCTCCGAGTAAAGAAATTATACCCATTGTCTTGCCTTTGTATTCCGACTTCGAGATACATTCTTTCATAAGTCGTACAATACACTCTGCCTCTTTACGATTTACCTTACCTGTACGCTTGCCATCAGGCACTTTATAATCTATCACGGCAGGAATAAGCTTACTGCTTCCGGCTTCTCTTAAAGGCTTTATCTTATTATCATAAGAGAGCATATTGCTGAATCCGATTATATCAGGGACACATCTAAAATGTTCTGTAAGCATCAATGGCTGAAATGTTGTTGACGCTATGTCATAAATCGAAGTTGTTCCATCATATAGATGTGCATTAGGAATCTTTTTATCTATGTAAAGCTTTTTTAGATTTTCAATCTTTTCCGTTTCAACGCCAATTGCCATCGGGCTTACCTGCTTATCATCACCTACGATGATAAGCTTTTTCCCCATAAAAAGAATTGCCAATGACGAAATATCCGACTGACTCGCCTCATCAATAATCACTACATCAAACTGATTTTTACCAGGATCGAGATTTTCTAACGCACGGTTTATCGGCATAATCCATGCCGGGACAGCTTTTTGGCACACCGACATTAATCTTCTGGCCTCCGCCTTAAGTGCCGACGCATTCTTACCATTTCCCTCGCCGATTTTCTTAACCGTAAGTTTCCAGCCATTCAATGCCTGCTGCATATCCAAATTTCCTTCCGTTCTGCAAAGTAAATTATACCATGCAGATTTTTCGGCATATTCAGCTGTAATTCTTCGATATTCGTGGTTCAATCTCAAGCATTCATGCTGTAATTCAATGTACGGCTGCTCATAGAGTTTGTTTAACACTCTTAGATATTGCTTGTATCTCCATGCTTCAATGATCTTTTTCGGTGGCTTATTCTCGCCATGTATGCCTACTCGATTTCTTATAGCTCTGCTCCATTCAGGTGCAGCACTATCCAATTTTTCAAGTATAAACTGCCGATCCTTTATAAATTCTTTTTTCTCCGTTATTTTACATATGCGTTCAAATCCTTTCGCATATGTTTCAACATCTTCTTCTTTGAATGCTTCCAACATCCTTTTACAAAGGGTACTTTCTTTTCGTGTCCCCTCACTTAATGCTTCTTCTGTCCTTCTGACAAGATCATGGCAAATAGCTTCTTTTTCATAAATATCCGTCATTTCTGCAAAAATCGGGATTATCCTATGCATTCCCTTGATCTTTTTATCCAATTTAAGCAAATTACTATCCGGAAGACGAATATCAAATAATTCATCTGGATCAATCCCCATAGCATACAAAGCATTTGCAATAGGCGCATAAAAGTCTCTCTCCCAAAATAAGGAACTCTCTATAAAAGGAATCCAGCTTGAAGCAATCCGCTCTGGCTTTTCCGGATCTAATGATTCAAAATAAGGAATTCCACTTGAAGCAAGAAGCTCATCCCAATACGCACCACAAAGCTGTCTCTTTTGTATAAGTGATATATAACCTATTATTAGCTTACATTCGTCAGCAGTTACAGGAATCCTTCCATCAATCGTTGTCTTTGCCATAGCCTCTTGAAGTTCGGTCTTCCCGTTCATAAAAAGTGGAAACCTGCCCTTATCTCTAAGTATTATCTCTGCCCTTTCGATAAGGTATTTTAATGTTTCCAGATTTTCATTTTCAGGAATCTGTATCCTTTTTCCAAACTGACTGCCGCTTACCGCTTTTGCATACCTTTCAGTTTCTTTTATCTGCTTTACAAGTGTAACCCATTTATCCTTATATACGCCGCCATTTATACCATCTACAACTGCAATCTTTATAAGACCGTCCGGATTATCCTGCTCTATCAACGCTTTAAGATTATTTAAAATATCTTTAGCAGCATATGCAATGTTAAAGCTCTTTCCGCCCTTGCTCACCAAAAAACTTTCATGTTCAGGGTCATTTTTTCCCATCCATCCTGAATCTATTTCAAGCTCACCAAGACGATTTTCGAAATCCTCCAGCGTATTTATCAGATTTCTATAATCTTCTGGAGCTAAAACTTCATTTGACCTTGGAAGATTAACATAGACTTCTGATTCATCTTCATCCGAAACCTCATCATTGCTTTTATATAAAATTTCAAGTTCCTCTCTATTCAATGGAAATGAAAGCTGATCCGCAACTTCTCCAGGTATGATATATTCCAGATCACTATGCTCTGCAACAAAAGCTGCTATCTTAGATGGCGTATATCCGGTTCCGTCCAAAACTGCTATCTCATTTTCATTCTTTATTATCCTAAATATATTTCTTCTAGCTATAGCAAGTTCTCGTATAACCGATTCTCTCTCAGCCGCAAGGCGTTCCATCTGCTCATGTATCTCGTCCGAAGTATTTGCACTCATGAAATCTGTAATACCATCAACAGACTTTTCCATATCTTTATTTGAGTCTTCCAAAACTGCAACACAAAGATCCTGCAATCCCTCAGGCACTTTATCTTTCAAAACACTAAGTGCTTTTGAAGTATAGCTTGTAACAAGTACACTTTTCCCATGTGCAAGAAAATGTCCAAGTAAATTTGCTATTGTATGTGTTTTTCCTGTTCCAGGAGGTCCCTGAACTAAAACTGCATCATTCTTTTCAATTTTACCTGCTATTTCAAGCTGCTCACGATTTGCTGCTTTCGACAGTAAAATGTCCGTACTCTCTCCATCTATAGCAGCCAATCGTTCTTCTAATGTAGTTTCATCACTCTCTAAGGACTCTTCTGCACCACCACACACAATATCCATGATCGGACATGGGATTTCAGCACCATTCTCCACTGCACTGATTATTTGCTCTACTGCTTTTACAGTTCCATCAAATCTCTTTCTAACGATAAATGAAAGATTCAGATACACAAGTATCTTATTATGCTCTTTCCATTTTTCCGGAATACCATATTTCGAAAATGCACCTTCTGCCGAAAGACTATGTGCCATTCCTTCTATAAATTTAGGCGTCTTCTCCCTATCTATTGGATGATACTCATTTTCCAAAAGAGTTTCTTTAAGCTGCTCAACTGCCTTATGATTAATTCCTTCTATATTTTGAAAAGCTGCATTGTACAGCTCAGTAGGAGCATCAGAATCCATTACATAAACGGTATTTTTTTCCGCATCATAGTCCAGTCTGACTCTCTTAGTAAGTAATGGATGATCGATATTATCATTGCTCCTGTCCCTTATAAATCCATCTGCAACAATAATTTCCATAGTTTCAGGATTCTTTTTTAATTCGAAATAAGCATCATACAGTTTTGTAAATATTTTTTCTGTCTGTTCTATAGTTTTACATTTAAGAACATCTTCTTCCGGATAATCTTTGTAATCTGGTCTATGCACTGCCAACAGTACACCGGCCTCTTTCTCTTCGTAACCTATATAAATATCATTTGATTTTTCAGGAATTTCTGAAGCTGGAAGAACCATTCCTGTCTTAACGTATTCGCTTATATTCAGTACAGGTCTTTGCTTCAATTTATTTAATTCTTCAATATACTGAAACAGCGAAATAACCCTATCTCTCTTGTCCTCTTCGCTTACTGCCACATTTGATCCCTGCATATACTACTCCACATATTTCATTAATATTCAACAAATTATTGTACCATTTTTAATATACATTTGATACCTTTTAATTGAAAAATTGTATAAAGTAAACACAATAGGACGTCGTAAAACTATACATGAAACTTTACACCGTAGTATAATTAATAAAACAAGCAAAGAAGGGAAAATATATGAATAATACTATTAAATTTTTACTAACAGCAGGACTTACCATTAGCCTTTTAACCGGCTGTACAGCAACTAACGCTTTATATGAAGGTTCACTTGAAGCCTCTGCTACTCAAGCTGAAATTGCTGCATCAACAGATCAGGCTTCAGAAGATAATTTAACTACCGAAGAAACTGAACTAGAAGGCAGCTCAGAATTCTCAGAAAATCCCATTTCTGCTGAATACACACTCTCTGATCTCAATTCTCTTGAAAACACAGATATTTTTGTAAAGTCAGCCATTGAACACATCTTCAACGGAACTATAAATAAAAAAGGACAAGCTACCGGATATCACTACGACGGAATTATAGATAGTGATGGAAAAATCGTCGATGGGACAAAAAGCGTTCCTGATAGTGAAGGAATATATAAAGCACAGGTTGAAGTCAAAGGAATCCCCAAAAGCGGCAATAAAGGATACTCATCTTTTTACCCTGATGACATGTCTCCTCAGGATGTAATCAATTCAATAAATGAAGCCTATAACGATCGTGAGCACTACACAGGCAACATCTACGCCGGCGAAAGTAATAATGGTATGCTAATAGAAATGTACCTCACAGATGATGATAAGATAATATCTGCTTTTCCAATATATGAAGGAGATGATGTTAAATGATAAATTACACTATCAGATCAGTTACTCTAGGGAAAAAACATCCTAGGACCATATATTCTCCAATATTTGAAGATCCAGACATGCAGATTGTTTCATCTTTCATAGTTTCAGAATATTCAATGTTTAAGAAAGAAATTGATGAATCCCTGTCTCTAGCTCTCAGCCAGAAATCATATAGTACCGAATTTTCAGGCAACAGCATTATGATAAAGATTACATCAGAATCATCTACGTTTGAAAGTCTTCTAGATGAAGTTAACCTATTACCATTCACAATTTCAACTCTTGATTTAGTAGATCTGCTTAAGCGATGGTCATCTGACATAAAGGAACTGAATTCTTGACAAAAAGGCTCCGGAAGTTTTTTCCGAAGCCTTATATAAACATTAATTCTTAAATTTTAATTTTCCTTCAAGTCTCATCCTACGCAGGATTTGCGCCAGCACAGCTGATATATTTCATATGCAAATCCATGCGCAACCTCGCAAAGCATTCATCTAAGTTACACTTCAGCCTGATATTTATCCAGAAATTTAGAAATTAAAGAATCTCTACCATCTCAATTTTGAAATTAAGTGCCTTTCCAGCTAATTCATGGTTTGCATCAAATGTTATATTTTTATCATCTTTTTCAAGTACAGTAACCGGAAAATGCTGACCCGCCGGATTCTGAAGATAAATTCTCTGCCCCTTTTCAAGATCTTCTGAACCTGGAAGCTGCGCTATCTCTAATGTTATGATAGCACTTTCATCAACTTCCCCATAAGCCTCCTCTGGCATAAGATGTACATTTTTCACATCGCCAGGTTTCATGTCTGCTACAGCTTTGTCAAATCCTAAAATCATCATACCTGCACCACAGATAAATTCAAGTGGCTCACCTCTATCATAAGAAGAATCAAACTGTGTACCATCATCAAGTGTTCCCTGATAATGAACTCTTACTGTTTTTCCTACATTTTCGCCATCAAATGCAGGAGCATGACATCCACAGCTTCCACCGCAGCCACATCCTTCGCCTTCTTCTCCATACCCACAGCAGCAGCCACCTTCTTCATGGTGACAATTAACTCCTGCAGATACAAGATTTCCGGCAAGAAACTCTTCTACAGCTTCATCAGCATTGCCTGAAACACCTGAAACAACCTCTATACCTGCTTCGTAAAGTGCATCTTTTGCTCCGTCACCGAGTCCTCCACATATAACAGCATCAATTTCATTTTCAGCTAAAAACGCAGCCATAGCACTGTGGCCTGAAGCAGCTGCATCAAGTATTGTATCTGAAACAACCTTTCCTTCCGAAACGTTATATACCTTAAAAGTTTTTGCATGACCAAAATGCTGAAAAACTTCGCCATTCTCATAAGTTACTGCTATCTTCATAAATAAATCTCCTACTTCTTTCAACTACCAAAATCAACATATTCAATTCTCGTCCCAAAAATTTAGCGCTAGATCCACGTCAACACAGCTGACATATTTCATGTGAAAACCTCTGCACATCTTCACGGGGCGTTTATCTCAGTCGGAGGCTGCAACCGCCGACTGAGATAAATAATAACAATATTCCTATAATAAATCAATTTTTTTCTATTATACTAGTATAACTATTTTTAATAACCTCGACTAAATTCTAATGATGCAAACCCTCACCATTAGAGGATTTACATCATTAGAATAAGTAGAGCTAATTAAAAACAGCAATACTAATGTTTTGACACATTCATAATTAAACATATGTCATAGCTTGAATGAACCTTATGCTGGCGATTTCAGGGAAGGACATTAGTTTAACCAGTATCCGGTTAATTTAAGTATGCAGCCAAACTCTAATTAATAATTTTTAATTTGTTTATTATTATTTAAAAATTTGATGCTATAATTATCGAAATTACAAAGATATGGAGATAAAAATGATGAATGCATCACAAAAAGCTGAATTTTATGAATTCATACAAGAATTGAATGATTCCATCAATGATTTATGCATAGACTGTCATGACTATTATGAAGATGAAGTGTATTCTGCATATGATTCCGATGAAATTGATGAGCCTGATACCGATGAACTTGGTGAGTGCGAATACAAATATCTGACCAAACTTGGTGCTGTAAGCGCGTGCAAGCGTTCTCTCAAAAAAATGCTACGCATAGCCAAAAAGTCATTTAAGATCACTATAAAGGATGCTATTTCAGAAATTAAAGAATATTTTTGCGAAGAATTGGATGACTATGTTGAATATATTTCAGACTTTATAGAGGATTTTTCTGATAGTTTTGACACTTACGAGTTTGAAGATACTTCACTTACAGATAAAATCATTCCTCAAAGAAAAAAGTATTTCGATGATCTTCTTTCAGATTCAATCATCAATAAGATGAAAGCAGAACTCAGCCATTGTATTTCAGAAGTTCTTGATTCATACAATCCTGAGCTTCCGGAAGATCTTTTTTCTGTCGATTCTCTTATGAACGAATGTGAATTTGATTTTGATGAAGATGATAAACGATACGACTTTGAATTAAGTGATGCCTGTGATACTGTAACCGATGCATTAAATAACCGCATAGAAACAATTGCCGAAGAGCTTTTTGACGAAATTAATAAAAGAAGTTTCGAAATTGTCTCTGATTATACTGACAATCTAAAAGAAAGGCTTTGTAACCTCTATTTTGAAAATTGTGATGATGAGCGCCTCTCTGAAGTTGAAATCGAACATTTCAAAGCTGAATGCCTCATTCCGCCAGAATATGATGATGATACTGACAATTTTATAGACATTTTCAGTGATCAACCGACTTCCTGGATCGTCTACCCTTGGGAACTAAAAAACTGACTGTACCCACGGGCAAGCCCGTGGGGCTCTGATTGGCAAGTGTAGCTTGTAATCGTACATCATTTTCAGACTTTGGAGTTACAAGTGTAAAT
>FOSY01000020.1 GCA_900114405.1 Lachnospiraceae bacterium KH1T2
GGCGGACACCCTTGCCTTCGGCTATATCCTTCCCACTACCGGGCGGATTCGGGACTTGAACCCGTTAGAAACGTGCGCCGCTAGGCGCACAACATAAAATAAGAGCTTCCCTGATGGGGAGCTCTTATCCAAAAATTTATCATTTAGAAATTACTTTTTTAACTTATTTAACCTTATGCAAAGCATCGTGATATCATCAAACTGTTCTGCTTTTCCGATGAAATCGAAAACTTGTTTCTCCATACTCTTGACTATATTCTCCGGAGCAGTATCCTCAACTTTATTTAAGATTTCAAGCACCCTATCCATGCCAAACATCTGCTCATTTACATCATTTGCTTCTGTAAGACCATCTGTGTACAAAAACAGGCAGCAGCCTTCTCTAAGCTTAAGAGTATATTCCTTATACTCCATATTTTTTATGCCGCCAAGTACAAAATAGTGCTTATCCTTATAATATTCAAACTTTTCGCCCGATTTACAGATGATCGGATATTCATGCCCTGCATTCGAAGCTTTCAACTCTCCTGTACGTACATCCAATATACCTATCCATACCGTGACAAACATTTCCGATGTACTGTTCTCGCAAAGTCTGTTATTTACGCTTTCAAGTATTTCGGCAGCAGACTTACCTGACTGTGCCTCGTTTTTCAAAAGTGTCTTTGCTATGACCATGAAAAGTGCTGCTGATATACCTTTACCTGAAACATCCGCAATCACAAGTCCCATGTGATTTTCATCTATCATAAAGTAATCATAGAAATCTCCGCCGACTTCCCTTGCCGGATTCATAGAAGCATATATCTCAACTTCCTCACACTCTTTAAGGTTCGGAAATACTTTCGTAAGCAGATCACTCTGAATCGTCGCCGCAACACTCAGCTCATATGAGATTCTCTCCCTCTCAGCCGTTTCATAAAGCAGCTTCGCCATGTATGTCTTCATCTCATCAGACATCATCATTATCGATCTTGAAAGCGACTCTAATTCGTCTCCCGTATTGATATTTGGATTTCTAAACACTATATCATTTGGATCAGTACTTACCTGAAACTTCTCAGCTATGTCTACCGCCGAGCTTTCGATATTTTCCATCGGGATTACAACAGACCTTCTGAGCCATCTGGATATTATAAACTGAACCATAATTACAAGGATTACAGCAGAAAGCAGCATTCCTATCTGAAATTCAAAAATTTTACTCAGCATGCTTTCTATGGATATATCAACACCTATTACGCATACCGGAGTTCCATCAGATGCATAAATAGTCTTAAGCCCTGTATAATCCACTCCATAAGACGACTTATTCAAGAAATATAAGATATCATCGCCTTTTCCAATGAAATTTAATACTGTCTTAATTATATATGGTGAAAAATCATCCCCATTAAGTTTTCCTATAGTGGCACGAGCATTTGGATCTTTACGCAGTCTTTCCTGCGTGACGCCATTCATTATCTCCATCATATCGCCGTTTCCGCCGTTTTCCACTGGTCTGATAAGGTAGATATAATGTATATCATGAGTTTCTATTATCTCATCCAAAATGCCTCTGCTTCTTCGAAACTTTTCGCTTAGCTGCTTCGTTTCAATACATTCCAAAAGGTCATCACTATCAATATTGCGCATCGCAAGATCGATTATCCCCTCTATCGATTTCTTATCATATGCTATATTTATCGAAAACGTAGAGAAAACACCAAACATATCGATCATAACAGCAATAACTACGATCGCTGCTACTACACCTGTTATCAGTCTTTTTCCAATCGAATGAGGATATTTCTTTTTCAAAGCTTTATGCATTTACCATACTCCCAATCTTATCTCGCTTTTCCAAACGCCTTTCTATATTGCAAGCTTTAAGAGACCCGTTTGTTATTATGATTATACACTAAAAAAGTGGGCGTAAAACCCACTTTTTATTATATATCTTTTTTTACTAACTTGGGAATATAAATTCCTATTAAAGTTGTATGAAAAAGTGAAAAAAGCATAAAAATAACGATCAATAACGAATATGGCATGAATGTAAGAATCAGAAAGAACATAGCAGCGGCGGCAATTACCGCTGCCAGCGATTCTCTCCACATGATAAAGCTTAAGAAAAATGTATCTTTAATAAGGTATGAGATATCAAGTGTAAACGTGGATTCTATCAGCAGGCTCAACTCACCAAAGATCAAGCCTCCTATCAGCACTGCTGTTCCTACACCAAAGAAGATCCCGGAAATCTGTCCTTCAAAATTTCCCGCAAGGCTCATTAGATAATAACCATAAAACATTACAACTCCCGCAAAAGCTCCCAGTAAGGTCTTCCTCACAAAATTTGACCTGAATTCTTTGATATAGTCAGAAAAGTCGAAAGCAATGCCGTCAATGAACATCTTTGTCAGATAACGGTTCAGAGCTGTTATCGCCGCTGGTATCGTAATTATCGGGATACACGAAACAATAAAAACAATATTTACAGCAATGAGCCTTCCTGTGTAATTTATCAATAGATATACTATCCTCGAAAGCCCTTCTCTCGGAACTTCTATCTCTCTATCGTTATTTCCAAGATACCAATTTGTGATCTTCTTAAAAATATTCATAGTCCGCCCCAAAGTTTATGAATTCTTGTACGTAAATTACAGGAACACGCATTTACTGCGGGTTCCGTCTGAAAGCAAAAAACAAGCGGCAAACAAGCCCGCAGCGCAGCTGCATTTAAATGGCTTGTTTGCGGGATTTTTGAAGCTTTGCTGCAAAAATCTATGATTTCATTCCTGTAAGGACAATTCCTTCTACAAAGCTCTTCTGCCCTATCGCATAGATGACGATGCCCGGAAGTATGGTCATAAATGTCGCCGCAAGTGCCACAGGCCAGTTAGTTCCAAATGAACCTGTAAAATTAGTAAGTGCGATTGCAAAGGTAAATTTATTCATACTATTGATATAAATTATCTGCTGAAGCATGTCATTCCATATCTGGATAAAGAGCATCATTGCAACAACAACGATCGCCGGCTTGATCGCAGGCACAATTATTGTCCAGAGTATCCGCATCCTTCCTGCGCCGTCGATAGCCGCAGCTTCATCAAGGTCTTTAGGGATCGTCATTATAAACTGCTTAATGAGGAAGATATTGAAAAAGCCGCCGCCTGTAAGGAAGGGAAGTATCAGCGGCCAATATGTATCTCCAAGTCCTAAAAACTTCGTCCACACGATGTAAAGAGGTATCAGCGTTACCATTCCCGGAAGCAATATCGTACTCACGCATATACTGAAAAATGCATTTTTCCCTTTAAATCTAAGCCTCGCGAATGAATAACCGCAAAAGATCGCAGTTACCGTTCCAAAAAGCACCGCCGGAATGATTATAGAAAAAGTATTCTTAAAATATGTCCAATACTCAAAGGTTTCAAGTGCTTTTGAATAATTTGACCACAGCCATTCATTCGGAATAAATGCCGGAGGATACTCGTTTAGTTTCGCCACACTCATAAGGGATGATCTGAATATCCACCATATTGGGAGCAGCGCAGCTAATGCCAGAAAGAAAACAACGATCGTCGCCGCCCAATTATGAATATTCTCTCTTCTTTTTCTGCCGCTCATAGAAGCTGTTTTGATTACTTTCGTCATTTAATCACCCTCCCCAAAAATACTTTCACGCTGTGTATAGAAAAGGAAGAATGTAAATATTCCAACTATAACAAAGAAAATTACTGAGTAAGCCGCAGCGTATCCAAGCTTATTCTTCTTAAACGCATACATGTATATCACATATGACATAAACATCGACTTCTTCGCAGGGCCGCCATTTGTCAGTGCTAAAGCAGGGTTGATGACCTGCAGATGTGTTATAAGCGCGGTTAAGATATTATAAAAAATAATAGGCTTTATACATGGCACAGTCACATAGATAAACCTTTCCCATGCATTAGCACCATCTATCATCGCAGCCTCCTTATAAACACCCGGTACATTTTGAAGTCCTGCAAGGAATATGACTATAAGATTTCCGCTTGTCCACACAGCAATCATTACAAGAGCAGGAATAACCTCTGCCGGGCTGTTTAAGAACTTATGCGGTGGTAGTCCAAGCATTCTGAATATAAAGTTAAACAGACCAAAATTCTGCTCATATAACCATTGCCAACCTTTGAAAACACCTATTGCCGGAAGTAAGTATGGAATAAAAAATATAGAACGGAAAATCGTTCTTGCTTTAATATCCATATTCAGCAGCAGTGCGATCGCCAGTGAGTACACAATTGAACCCACAACTGCCAGCAGAGCATAAAGCACTGTTGACTCGACCGAACTTACAATATAGATGTCCTTCGTAAAAATCTTTGCAAAATTCTCAAGTCCAATGAACTTCGGTGTCGTAAGACCGTTCCAGTCAAAAAGGCTAAGAACAAAAACTGCTATCGTCGGACCATAACTTATAAATGTAACGCCTAAAAAAGCAGGTATAAGACAGAGTTTTGCAACTCTCGCCTCCTCTTTAGATGCTCTGGAATGCGATTTCTTATTCTGATTATTTTTCTTTTCCATACCCTTTTCTGAATTTAATACTGAATACTCCATAAAGCCTCTCTCCATTTATTGACTGTCCGGGGTCTTTGAACCCCGAACAGCTTCAATCTCAGACAAAGTTACGATTACTGCGGATTGCTCTCCTCATAAATGCTCTGAAGTTCATCTTTATTCTCAGTTATTGCTTCTTCCATTGTCTGATCTCCTGACCATACTCCTGAGAAAATAGTATCAAGTGTTGCATTAAATTCTTCTGTACCATTTACATAGTACCAGGCTGTTGACTTTGAATAATCCTTCGCATAGTCAACAACTGCACTCTTATACATATCGTGATCCGGATAATTTGGATTATTGATCCACTTATCTGTCTTCTCTCCATCTGTGTACCAATCCTCTAAGATAGGCATCCATGTACCGTTCTCGATCAATGTCCAGTTGTTAGACTCCTGTGAATACCACTTAAGCCATTCCATAGCCTCTTCCGGGTGCTTTGTTGTAGCAAAGACAACATTAGGTCCTCCTGTGCAGATAGTAACCTTTTCCTTCATGTATGGAAGCACACCTACTCCATACTTATAGTCTGCATTAGGTCCAAGATATGTTCCTACATTCCATGCTCCGTCTGTAGCCATAACGACCTTCTTGCTTCCAAGTGATGACTCAAGTGCATTCGCTGCAGATGAAACCGGAGGTGCGCAGTGATAAACATTAGAAAGATCAGCGATCTTCTGAAGCGCTTCTATAGTTGCCGGGTCATCTATCAGGCATTGCTTGCCGTCTTCTGAGTAATATCCTGCCCCATTTGACTTTGCCCATACTTCGAGCTGCCATGGGAGAGTATTTACCGTACATCCATAAATATCTACATTATCAGGGTCAAAGTCAGGATCAAGCGCATTTTTTCCATTAACATCGACTGTGAGTTCCTGCGCTGTCTTAACGAATGTATCCCAATCCCAGGCATCATCAGCATTTGCCGGAGGTGTAACTTCTGAAATGTCAAGATTCTGCTTTTCTGCTACCTCAGCTAAAAGGTCCTCATTATACCAAAGATTAAGTACCTCATTTGCAGCAGAGTAAGCAACTGTATTTCCCTCAAACTTAAACGCAAGTGAGTCAAGCGGCTTAGCTTCATCCTCTCCATACATGTCGCTGATATCTGCAAGAAGTCCATTTTCTGCGAATTTAAGAACTCCTGCCTCAGACATGATTCCTGTATCCGGAAGCTCACCGGCTGTTGCCATGGCATTAAGTTTTGTAACATATGTGTCATGGTCGATCTTCATAACTTCTACTTCGATCTTATCCTGAGACTTATTGAACTGATCTGCAACTTTCTGTGTTGTAGCTGTCTCCTCTTCATTTCCCCACTGTGCATATGTTATATGCACTCTGCCATCATCAGCAGTACTTTCAGCTGTACCCGCCTCAGCTGCAGCACTTCCTGATGCACTGCTGTCCTGACTTCCTGATGCACTCGATCCACATCCGCTCAAAAGCATTGATGATGCCAAAGCTGCTGTTAAAAATACACTTCCAACCTTTCTTACTTTCACTGTAATACCTCCCTTTGTTTACCAACTATACCCTTTGCTTAAAATTTATCTCAACCGCAAACTACCCACTTTCACGGCTTAGATCACTGCCTTCTGCCAAACGAGCATCTCTCCGTCACTCCTGTTATTCCATTGACTGTAAGGAACGGCTTTAAGCTCAGTCTCTTCCTTTTCGAACTTCACTTCTCCATAAAGTTCATCACTTCCTACGCCTGCGCTCTTAACTCTGTAGCCCTTGTACTTAAGCACCGGAAGTCTTCCGGCAAGTCTCTCGTCAGGCTTATCTACTTCAATCTCAGTCCCCTGTTTAACATAAACCTCACTAAGATGATCCCCATTATCTTCTTCTTCGAGGCAGTAAACCATAGGTCCTTTCATAAGTGCCATTTTTCCGGCATTTTCTCTCACATTATTATTTGCTGCAAGCCACTTCGGTGCTGTATCAAATTTAAGCTCTATCGTGTGACTTCCGCTCGAAATACCAAGTCTCACATAGCCGTCAGCTACATCCACATCTGTTTCAGTTCCGTCTACCCTGATATCTCCTGACTTTGAGAATCCCGGAACTCTTATCATCAGCGCTGTCTCTGCCGAAACCTCAGCCTTGATACTTACCTTTCCGCTTTCAAGCAGATCTGAGGCCATCTCAAGTGAAATATTTGCTTCATTGACCTCTGTTTTGATCGATGACGAAATAAACTGGTGAATGTATAGTGCATCGTCTCCCAACGCATATATATACTGCCCAAGAGATGCCAATGTACGTGCAATATTTGGAGGGCAGCATGCCACGCTGAACCATTTCTGCCTCACAGCTTTTACATGCTGCATAGAAGTATGCTCTGTACAAAACTGCGGCACTACTTCAAGCGGATTCACGTAAAAATACCTGTTTCCCTCGATATTTATACCTGCAAGAACTGTATTATAAAGTGCTCTTTCCACCTCATCATAGTAAGAGGCTTTGCCTGTAAGAGATGCCATTCTCTGTCCAAACATCATCAGACCTATCGAAGCGCATGTTTCACAATATCCGCTGTCATTTGGAAGATCATAATCAGTTGTGAATCTTTCCCTAAAGCCGCTGCTTCCTATTCCTCCCGTTATATACATCCGGCGTTTAGTCATGTTATCCCATATCTTTATACAGGCATTTTCAAGTTCCTTGTCTTCATACTCTTCCGCAAGGTCAGCCATTGCTGCACACATGTACATATCTCTTACAGCATGTCCTACAGCTTCTGTCTGCTCTCTCGGCGGCTTATGAGCCTGCGAGTATTCCAGATCATAGTCCTTAAACTCAGGGAAGAACTCTGGCTCCCCATTCCTTTCAGCCTCTTCTTTTCTGATATAGTTTGGCTCAGTTCCTCTCTCATCTATAAAGTACTTCGCCTGCTCAAGATATCTATTTTCTCCTGTGACCTTATAGAGCTTAATGAGCCCTACTTCAACCTCTTCATGTCCAGGATAACCATGTATCTGACCTTCTTCTTTTCCAAACACCCTGCATATAAGATCAGCATTCTTTCTGGCTACCTCAAGTATCTTTTCTTTTCCTGTGATCACATAATAGGCAGCTGCTGCCTCCATCATATGACCTGAGGTGTAAAGCTCATGCCCTTCTATCAGGTTTTTCCACTTGCGTTCCGGTGCGTTTATCTGAAAATAAGTGTTAAGATATCCATCACTTTCCTGTGCTCTCGAAATAAGGTCTATGACTTCATCCGCTTTTTCTTCATATATACCGGCCATACCTCCTGCAATGCTGAACGCTACTGATTCCAACCACTTGTAAAGGTCAGTATCCTGAAAAACGACACCCTTTCGTTCTCCCTTTTTCTCCCCCGCAGCAATCCGGAAATTCTCTATACAATATGTAGGCTCACTTCCCTCAAGATCATCCGTAAGTATCTTCCACTGATAATCAAGGATTTTTTCTCCAATCCTACCTGCATACTGACCAAAAAGCTCGTCGGTTATACGTATTCTCTTTAAATCAGGTTTTTTAAGTTTTTTCTGCATATTCTATGATTCCCTTGCTTGATTAATCGTTTTATCTTTAACTCAAAGATAACACTCAATTGTACGAAAGTAAATACTAAAGAATAGACAGAAATCAGTATGTATTTTTGTGAAAATTTCTTTTAATCTTTTAAAACAAAAGAAAGACATTAGTTCTAAAAAGATCTAATGTCCTTCTCTATTAAGTGGGTAGGTGCCAGCCTACTTATCTGAATAACTTATTTTGATTCAACCCATGCTCTATAAGCTATCTGATATGCTTCTGCTGCATCCTGTGTAGCTTTTTCATATGCAACCTTTACTTCATCTGCTGCTTCCTGAGCTGCCTTCTTAGCATTCTCAGCTTTAAGATTTGCTTCATCAACAGCAGCCTTATTTGTTGTTTCAGCATCTACAATTGCCTTAGCAGCTATGTTCTGTGCTTCAGCGATAGCTTTAATAGCATCAGCCTTAGCCTCTTCTGCCTTTACAACAGCTTTGTTATATGCTTCTGCAGAGATTCTTGCTGTCTCTTTTGCTGCATCAACAGCATTTTCATTTGCATCAGCTATATCACGGTTTGCCTTGTCGATCTTGATCTCAGCTTCTTTAGAAGCCTTATCTGCTGCTGCAGCAGCATCATCATTTGCTCTCTTTGTCTTCTCATCTGAAGCTATTGCAGCATCTGAAGCCTTCTTATATGCAGCTTCTGCGATATCATTAGCTTTGCGAGCAGCTGCATCGGCATCTTCTGCAGCCTTACGATAAGCCTCTTCCTTATCGCGTTCTGCATCATCAATCTTCTTAGCTGTATCTGCCTTTACATCAGCAATTTTCTTTTCAAGAGCAGCTATAGCGTCAGCTGACTCCTTATCTTTCTTTGCTTTCTTCAGATCGTCCTGTACATCTACAACACCGTCATTAAGTTTAACGATCTTGTCATCGATCTTATCTACTTTCTTATCTGCTGCTTCGTTAGCCTTCTTAGCCTCATCCTTGGCATCATCAGCTGCTTCTTTGGCTTTCTTCTCAGCCTTATCTGCTTCCTTCTTAGCATCTTCAGCTGCCTTGTCTGCTATCTTCTTAGCTTTCTCAGCTGCATCCTTCGCTGCTTTCTTTGCTTCATCATTGGCATCCTTTATAGCATCAGCAGCATCATCTGCCTGCTTCTTAGCTGCATCTTCTGCTGCCTCTCTCGCCTTCTTCTGAGCTTCATCTATCTTCTTAGCTTCTTTTGCACTTTCCTCAGCTATTTTCTCAGCCTTTTCATTTTCTTCTTCGGCTGCCTTTTTAGCTGCATCAGCTGCAGCATCCTTAGCCTTATCAAGTTCTTTCTCGGCCTTTTTTATCGCTTTATCAGCCTCTTCACGTGCTTTCTTAGCTTTCTTGTTAGCTTCTTCCTGAGCCTTCTTCTCGGCTTTTCCTGCTTCCTTCTTAGCATCTTCTAAAGCCTTCTCAGCGTCCTTTACACGTTCCTCTGCTGCAGTTGTACCTCCAAATGCGGTTACAGCGCCAACTCCAGCCATTGGCACATTAGCCATCATAGCTGCTGCAATCATTCCTGCCATAACCTTGTTTAATTTCTTACTCTTCATTAGTTCAGTACCTCCTTCATACTACAAATCACTTGTAATAAAAATATAAAACTACCCACGGGCCAATTATAGCATATATCAGCATTTATGGTGGTTCTAAATATCATACTTAATACAGTGTACGCAGCATGTTTTGCACAAGCAACACTTCGTCTGAAACTATGATGAATAAGTTATTTCTGAAGTTCAGAATTTGAGTTCTTTATACTCCAGATTTGCTCCGCTTCGCATCTGCGAAGTAGCTCCAATTTCATTTGCTCTGTCTTCTGCCTTTTTATCAAACTCAGCTTTAGGAATGAAATTCAGACCAAAAACATCCATAACCTTCTTATACTCACTATCTGTATAAAGGTTAGGTATATTCATCTCATTACCATTATCATCAAATACTGCATAAGAATAGTACTGCGGCCATGCATCCTCTCCGGCAGCTTCTTTCGTGCGTAAAGAGTACGCATAGATCGAGCCATCATAAGATGAAGTATCTATCTCCGGATGATCCTGACCCGTATAGAACATATTGATGTCAAGTTGTTCTTCTTCACTATATCCAAAAGTATATTTACCATTTGCATCGATAATTCCTAAATCCCATCCATGCAAGCTGGCTCCGCCGCTTCCGCCTCCTGTGAGCACGCCATATTCATTTATATTTGTCTCACTTCGTGACCAGCAGCAAAATGCATATACTACCTGAATATCTCCTCCCATATCTTTAAGGATCAGAGTAAGACTTGATGACTCCTCGACAACAGGACATACAAACTGCAGCGCTAATTCTTTACTTCCATCGTTTCCGCAATCTAAGTAAGAATATCCTGCGTAAGTTACTTTACCTTCACTTATGAAATCTCCGCTATGCATGAAAATATCATTAAATTCTGAGATCAGAGCAGAAATTGTATATTCTCTTGACTTCAAATGACTAAAAAGCTCATCCTGATAATCCTTAAATTCTGAATTTACATAGATATTATCCATGTAGTAAGAAAAATTAAGCTTTCCGGTTCCTGCTATTAGATTTTCGTAAGTATTCTCTGCATCAGAAGATTTACCCTCTTCGCTCGACTTTTGAGGGCTATCCTCCGTCTTTTCATCGGCCTTGCCGGAAGTCTGCTGACCATCTTGCTCTTTTCCTTCTGCATTTGAAGGCAATTGATTATTCTCAGTCGTCTCTTCCGTAACTACGTTCTCACGTTTTTCATTCAGCTTATTCACAACCAAATAAACTGAAACTCCTATCACTATTAAGAGAATGATCGTCAGAATTATTGTTATCATCATCAGCATTCTCTTCTGTTTTCTGCGTTTCCTGCGTCTTTTGTTCATTTCCTATTACTCTCCCTTTTTATTTACAAGATTAACATTTTGTCAGCAAAACCATTTGACTTTTTCACTTCCAAAATTGATAAAACATACACCATTATACTACGTAAAATTAACTTTTGATTCAATAATTAAAAAAAAACAAAAAAGAGTCTCCAGATAAACACCGGGAGACCCTTTATACAGTATTTCTGTTATAGCTTTACTACATTATTTTCATCATCACAGAACCTCTGCTAAGGAAAGAACATCTGAGTTTACTTACACCTTCTGCCTTCCCTGTATCTTCTGCAAGGCCGATCATCGTCTGCGCTGCCACTCTTCCTATCTCTGTCAGCGGAATCGCCATAGTTGAAAGCCCTGGAGAGAGTTCCGCACTTATTTCACGATTATCAAAACTTACAATCGAAAAATCTTTTCCAATTTTTAAGTTATTCTCATATGCATAGTCATATACGCCGACAGACATGATATCACTCATAGAGAATATCGCATCTGCGCCTCTCGACAGTATTTTCTTTCCTGCCTCGTAACCGCCTCTCCGATGCCAGTTTCCAGCCTCTATCAGATTCGGGTTCATTAGCAGCTTATGGTCAAACATAGCTCTTTCAAATCCACGCCTACGCTCGATAGTATGGAGAGATGTCTGCTCCCCAAGTATCATACCGATGTTTTTAGCCCCGGAATTAATGAGCTGTTCTACAGCCTCATACGCAGCCTCTTCATCATCATAAAGAACTGAAGGAGCTTTCCCATATCCATAAGCTATTACCGTAGGTACCTTATAATTTTTCGGTATCACGTTTATTTCTCTGCAGTGTGCACCCACATAAATAACTCCTGCCACACGCTGCGACTCCATAATGCGAAATTCCTTCCTCGCAGCTTCCACATAGGAGTTATTTTTGTAAAAATCATTATCATATTTCCTAAAGAGACGAAGATTTCCAAGCAAAAATGAATATCCGCATTTTTCAAGATACTCATGTATACCATCGACTATTCCCACAGTATTAAAAACTGTGATATCTTCAGTTATTATGCCTATTACCTTCGTCCGCTTCTGCTTTAGATTTCTGGCAACAAGGTCAGGAACATACCCCATATCCTTTGCAATTTTTATAATACGCTCTTTTGTTTCCTTCGATGCTCGTCCTGTTCCATTTAAAGCGTTAGAAACTGTAGCTATTGAAACGCCGCATTCCTTCGCCACTTCCTTAATAGTTGCCATATGCCATCACACTCCAGTTATTTTTACATTACAAAAGGCTGATACTTCTCAGCCTTTTGCAAATATACAATCACTTTAACTTCCCATATCCTCTTGTATCAAAGTGATATTTTTTACCATCTACCGTCACATCCTCATCTTTTGCCATGTGACCGTCCTCATAGAAGTAGTATGTTCTTCCCCAGCTCTTAAGAAGCCCTTTAACCATCCTGCCTTCTTTATCCATATAGCAGGTTCTTTCAATTCCATCTGCATCAGTATAATCAACAAACTTTGACTTGTCTATCTTTCCTGATTTGCCGGCATGGTATGTTTCACCATCATATGTCACAAATCCGTCCTCTACCAGGCAGGCGTTTTCATCATAATACTCCGTTTTCATCCATGCTTTCAAGAAGCCGACTGCAAGTTTTCCATCACTAAGAGCATGGTATTTCTTCTCATCACCATTTTCATCTGCGGCAGTGAATTGTGCGGATTTCTTCATTATTCCCTTGTTTGCCGGATCAAAGTAGTATTTAGCCCCATCTATAGTGACAAAGCCAGTCACTGCATTTCCTTTCTCATCCTTGCAGTAAGAAGCGCCATACTTGGTATAAATAGTGTAGATACTCTTCTCTTTTGCCGGAGTTCCCGTGATTTTCCACTCATGTACCCCAACTCCATTTCCATCATATGACTCTTTTTGGAAAGTAACGCGGATAGCTGTAGTAGTCACTTCATCAAATGTGGTTGAAGAAAACTTATCTGTTTCAAGCCCAAGTCCTGAAACATTTACAGGCTCTGTCCAATTTCCATTCTCATCCATAATCTCGTACTTATAGCTCGTCGGGAACTTGATACCGCCATTCCTTATCTCTGAGCCATCATACCAAAGGTAAATGTCTGAGCTGCTGAAACTTACCTTTCCCGGCCATGTATAAGTAATACTTTCCTCAGAAGAAGTATTTCCCCATGTTCCCCAATGTGAATAATATGAATCATGGGCATTGATCGGAAGTCTTCCATCATTTACTGCTGCAAGGCTCTCCCAGCTTGATGTATAGCTTGCTGAAGACTGAGCGATAAGCGCAAGATTATTTCCTTTAGCTCTGACTGCGCCAAATGCTTCATCAAGTGCTTCAGACGCTTCCTTAATCTCATCTTCTGTGGTTTCAGAAGCCTTAAGTACCTTATCCGCCTTCTTTATGGCTTCCTGAAGATCCTGATATCCTTCTTCTACTGATTTTTCAGCAATAGCACTCATTGCTGTATTCTTTTGATTAAGTTCAGCCTTAAGCTGTGTCAGCTCATCGCCATAGCCATAGACCTTCCACTCTATAACGCCGAGTGCAAGCTTGCCCGGTGTCATCTGCATTCTGAGTGCCTTCGTCTTTACAGCATCAAAAGTTGTCTTATTATATCTGTCAAGTTCAACTCCGAGCCCTTTAGCATTTGTCACACTCTTCCATGTCTTTCCATCCTTATCAAGATAGTAGATAGAAGCAGAAGCCGGATAGAAGTTTCCATTGCCATCCCTGAAATAGTATGAGTCGCAGCCGGTTATCGTCTGCTCTTCATTCCATGTAAGCTGTACCCATGCAGAGCCGCTCTGGTTTCCACCATTCCAGTTATGCCATGTTCCATGACTTGTATCAGCTGAGCTCTCAGGGTCATATCCGTCATTGATCGTCGGTGCTCCACCAAGATCATTCCTATCCTCAAAAACTGCACTTGCTTCGGCGTTTGGTGCGATATTCATCAGCACTCCGTCAACTACAAGCACCTTTACACTCGCTTCCTTTCCATCGACTTTTCCTGAAACTGCAAATTCACCTGCACTCTTGCAGCTCTCTTCGCTTACCTCATCCCACTCAACTGTCTTTGTCTCATACAGTCCATTAGAGTAAAGCACTGTAACCGTCTGTGGAAGTACAGGCATTTTTCCTTTTTCCGTAACTACAGTTCCGCCATCAGCGGAAACAAATTCTATAGCTTCATCAGATCCAAATTTTTCCTTTATCTCTCCTGCATCAAATGCTTTAGAATAAATTCCAAAATTATCTATGCTTCCATTCAGGAATGCATCTGTCTGAGAAGTATTTCTTCCAAGATAATCTGTCTGAACACTTCCTAATTCACTGAATCTAAAGCTGCTCTTTACTTCATATTTTGCCTCACCATCAATATAGAGAACTACCTTTTCTCCATCTGCAGTTACCGCAATATTCTTCCAATAACCATTTGCAATGGAAATTCCGGTTTTTTTCTCTTCCCCATTTATCTTGAGTGCTATTTCATTTCCATTTACAAATTCAACTATCAGGCTATGTCCGAGAGTATCTGCAAAATTAATGGCTGCTGCTCCTGTAGTCTGGCTGTCTGCAAGCTTTACATCCGCTGCCACTGTAGCCTCATCAAGCCTCTTCGTAAGCCCTGAATTAAGTCTCACATAACCATTTTTATTGCTTCCGCGGATCACAAGCCCCTTAGTACCTTCAGCGCCCTCACCTATTTCCGTCTTTCCTACAAGCGTTGCCGCTGCTCCGCCTGCAGCATTTGTTACAACATTTCCATCAATATCATCAAAACTATATTCTGCGATAGTTTCCGCAAGTTCAGCATCTTTACCGACAGTTACCACTATCTCATCTGAAACTCCTGCGTCAGAAGCTGTCAAAACAAACTTATAAGTTCCTTCAGCACTGAACTTTACAAGCGTACGAAGATTCTCATCATTTTCTATCTCCGCATCTTTACACGGCGAATCTTCCGCAATAGTCCACTTTACAGCCGGTGTCTTAGAAATATCAGTTGTATCTACAGCCTGACCTTCCAGATGAAACTCATCTGAAATAGCCGTAGTTACATCATCACCTGCGCTTACTGTTACCTCTCCGTCCTCGCTCTCGCCTTTTACTATCTTTACTTCTGCTGTATCTTCTGCCGCAAGCTTAACAGGTATCGTAGTCTTCTTTCCATTTTCTGCTCTGAAGCTGCCCTGTGACTCTCCATCTACAACAAGAATATAGCTTCCGCTCTTTAATCCTGTGATCGAAAGGTCAGATGAATGCTCTGTTTTTTCAAGATTCTTAAAGTTCAGCGTCAATCCATCAGCAGACTTATTCACGATCGCATGTGTGTACTGATCTCTCTCAAGTTCTATTGAAAGTTTTTCATTAACAAGATTCAGCTTAGTATAAAGACCGTCCAGAGGTGTTACATCATAAGCGTCACCGTTCTCGCTCACTTCACATCCATATCCGAAAAGTCCAAATACAGGGTCAACTGCCACATCAGATGATAATATCTGAAGTGCTCCAAAAAGCCCAAGGTCAGCTTCTCCTGTCATCTGTCTCCAGCCATTATGAAGCTTTCCTCCGCCTGTTCCCTGTCCGCCGAGATTTCCCATCTCTGCCTGATATGTCCATGCTGCTGCGCCTATATTTTCAGGGTCAGAGTCTATCTGTCCTGAGTTGATACATGTAAGGTTAGCAAGCTTTGCAGCGTAGTTCATTCTCTCAGCTTCTGCAATTTTATCTGCCGTATCATATTCATTATCCTCATTTAAGAGATAATCATTCATACAATAGCCAATGAGCGAAGCAGAGTACTGGAACTGCCACCAGTTCTCACCGCAATTTGTAACAGGATCTGCATAATGATACCAGATTGGCTGATTTCCGCGGCAGGCTCTTGTCTTGGTGTTGATCGCTCTCATCATTCTTTCTGCATTGCTGACATCTTTTCCCTTTTCCTTCTGCATCTTTGCCAGCACGTACACAGCCTCTTCACCGGTATTGTCATATGAGTACTCAGAGCCATAAGGGTACTTCTGCGCCTTAAAGCTGTCATACTTCTTATCCATAATGGATTCTGCTTTCTTGGCTTCTGTCAGATGTCCTTCTTTTTTAAGAGCTGCAATTATGTCAGGAGTCGTACTTTCACCCATGACACCTGTTCCCCAGTTATATCCTACACCGTCTGAATAATATGCCATCATGATGTTATATGCTCTCATGAGATATGTATCAGGTGTTTCGATATAATCTGTCATATCCGGATATCTGCTCGCAATCTTATACATCATAAAATATGTATTATAGATATGCGGATATGCGTAGCCTCTGTATATCGGTGATGGATTAGGCTCTTCCACCAGGAAATCATGTATCAGATAATCTTCATGATGCTCCTGCATAAGCCCATTCCAGATTGCTGTATCGAGGTACTTATCCAGAGCTTTGATCTCCTTTGCTGAAGGCTGAAAAACATTCTTTTCCGCAAGGAAAGTTCCATGCGTAAGTCCCCAGTCATCACCCCAACCCCAATAACTCATTCCGAAATAATTTGACTCAACATTATTTCTGGTGGTCTTCTGGTCCATCATCCAGTCATCAAACACCGCATCTCCGGTTTCTCCCGGTGTATTGAGCTGTGTTTTATCTACCATAAACTCAGAGTGAGTATTAAGTGCATCCGCTGCATTATCCATTATATAAAACTGCAATGTTGTCTGCTTATCACCATCATATGAGACTACTACATTATTCTGACCGAGCTCATTAAATTTAAGATCATAGATATGATACTTTTCACCATCTATCGTTACTGTCTTCTCATATCTTGCGTATGTATTCTCATCATCTGCCGTATGCTCAAGTTCTGAGCTCACAAAGTTTTTCTTTCCTTCGTACAGATCAAGCTCATGCGGGCATTTTACTTCTACATCAAGCTCATCAGGATCATACTTGGTATGAAGGTACATCTTAGCCGGCATATCCTTTGCAAAAGCCATACCCGGAACAGCTACCGCATCTATAAGTCCTTCATCATAAAGTGCAGACTTCATATCTGCTTCATCTTCTACTGCCTGAAAATTAAAAGAATATGTCTTACTCTCTCCGGGTTCAAGCTTCAATGATGTATTTTCAAGGTATCCTCTGCCCGTCTCTTTAATCGCTGCTGACTTTATATAAAATACATTTAAGCCGTTCTGCCAGCCTGACTGGTCCTGACACCATGCAGTTTCACCTGCATCCGGATGCTCAGCAGTACGCCAATGGTCCTGATATTCAAAGCCCGCATCTGTACTCTGATCCGGTGTCATAAGAAGGAATTTACCTTCTCCGCTTGGTCTTGTGATATATATGTAAGAACCATTCTGTCCGACAAAACTATGATCTACAGTACGAGTTTCATAAATCTGGTCGCCTGCTGTCCAGAATTCATTAAATGGCAGCGGGAGTCCTATATCTCCTACTTCCAGCTCATCATCAGTCACATTCTCGACTTTGATCTCCCAATTCACCTTGTTTTCTACAAGTGAATAGGTTTCTGTAACCTTAAGTCGGCTTATACCGTTTTTCTCCTCAGCCCCTTCATATGTAACTATTACCTTATTTCCTTTAAGCTCGACATTTCTTACACTGTCTGAAGCCTGAGTACGCTCCTTTGTCCATGCCTTTTCATTTGCACTTCTAGTCTGAAACATAAGCTCTCCAAGCCACTCATGTCCTGATGTATTCTGTGAAGAAGCATTTTCGGCATTCATTACATAGTTTGTATCAAATTCATCATCCGTGATCTTTAATGAAGAAATTTCTCCATACTTTCCTGTTTCCACAGTAAAGTAATCATTAGACATCCTGTACCCTTCGGCTGTCTTTTCGATCTTGGCATCTGATTTTATGGCTGATTCAGCCAATTTGGCATTTTCTGACTCAATTTCCACTTTAGATTCATTTGATAAATCGTTTTCTCTGTCAGTTGGAATTTTCTCTGCTGCAGCGACACCTGTTCCGACCGGTGTCACAGCCATAGCTGCAGAAAGCAATACTGCTGCAGACTTATGTACTCTACCCTTTGTATCTTTTCTCATTTTGCCCTCTCCTTTACCTGACAACCGCAATTTCACAATACAAGCAAATCGCAGTCAGATGGTTCCCTTAAATCAATACATTGATTAAACGTTTCATTAAAAATATTGTACTTAAAGGAATGCACGAAGACAAGTTGGAATTTTCAACAATATTAAGCATGTACAATCATGCAAATTTCACTTTTGTTTATCCAGCCAACACCCTCATCAAATTTTTTCCAATTTAGCCTTAAATGAAACAGATCTATCTGTTGCAAGCTTCTCAAACCGTACCATATAGGCATTTAATTCTGTATTTATCTCAACTATCTCTCCCTCTCCAAATACCTTGTGACGGACCCGCTGCCCAATTTCCAGCATTTCTTTTATATCTCCGGAATTTTGTTCCTGATAACCTATATAGCGCTTTGCCTCTTTAATAAGTTTTTCATCAGGTTTCCGTGTTTCATCCACCAGCTCAGGCTCAATATTCAAAAGGAATCTGGAAGGGTAACGCGGCGAGCCGTCGAAATTTCTTCCCATGGCTTCTGTCATAAAAAGCATATCCTGAGCCCTTGTCAATGCAACAAATGCCAGCCTTCTCTCCTCTTCCATTCCCTCCTTATTCTTTATCTTTCTCGATGGGAATATACCTTCATTCATTCCACACAGAAAGACTATCGGAAATTCCAATCCCTTTGCTGTATGCACAGTCATCAGCTTTATCCTGTCTTCTTTATCTTCTACATCCATATTTGTGAATAAAGCTACATGATTCAAGTAGTCTATAAGTGAAGCTTCCTCACCACAGTTGATCTCATATTCAAAAATGCCCTGCTTCAACTCCGCAAGATTATCAAGTCTTTCCTGATTTCCTTCTGTGCGGAGAGCTTTTTCATAACCGGATTCATTAAGCACTGATGCAAGAAGATCTGATATTCTATATTTTTCTGCCTCTGCACTGAATTTTTCTATAAGAGTGATAAATTCATCCGCCCCGGTTCCCTTAAAAATTGCATTCTCCCTTGATTCCAGCAGTGCTTCATACAATGATATTTTATTTCCTGCCGCATAGTCTTCCAAAAATTTAATTCTCTTCTGCCCTATATTACGTTTTGGAGAATTTATGACACGTCTCAGCGACATATCATCCTTAAATGCGATCATCCTTAAATATGAAAGTGCATCCTTGATCTCAATTCTGTCAAAAAAATGCACTCCACTATATATGTTATATGGGATCTTTTGCTTTAATAATACCTCTTCCAGCGACCTTGTCACATAATGCGCTCTGTAAAGTACCGTTATATCCTTATATTCTTTACCGCTATCATGTAATTCAGCAATCTTCTTCCCTATCCATTCTGCCTCCTTATCAGGTGTATCCGCATGATGGATCAAAGGCTTTTCACCGCTTTCACGAACAGCTATAAGATCTTTCTTAATACGGTAATCATTCTTCTCTATTAATGAATTGGCACATGCAAGTATTTCCGGAACAGACCTGTAATTCTTTGTCATAATGATAGTCTTTGTTTCAGGAAACTCCTTATCAAATTCCATAATGTATTTGACACTTGCGCCTCTCCAGGTGTAAATAGTCTGATCAGGATCACCCACGATGAAAAGATTCTTATGATATGCCGCAAGCACTTCCATAAGCCTGTACTGAAGCGAATCGATATCCTGAAATTCGTCGATCATGATGTATTCAAGCCTTTTCTGCCATTTAAGACGTATATCCTGATTCTCATTAAAAATATATAGTGTAAATTTGATCAAGTCATTGTAGTCCAAAGCAAAATTTTTCTTTTCCTGATACAGATAGCCGTAAAAAATTATATCCTTTATATCTACAGCCTTCATGTACTTCTCATGGATACTTTCTAATGACATAGCTATCATATCCATGTAGTAATTCGGCTCAGTAAAAAGCTTACGAATCTCTATCATGTCTCGTGCCATGCTGTACGTCATTTCTCTTAGAGTTATGTTCCTCTCTTCATATATGACTTTCAACATGTCATTAATATCTGTATTGTCAAGAACCATGAAACTTTTAGGATACTGGACAGCGTAACTTTCCTCCTGAAGCACCGATACGCAAAAACCATGAAAGGTATTTATATAGCCTGTATCATTATCACCGGTAAGATTATGAATACGCTGGCGCATTTCATTCGCAGATTTATTGGTAAATGTCACACAAAGAATATGTGATGGCAATATACCTAATTCATTTACAAGATACGCGAACCTGTGCGAAAGAGCTCTGGTTTTACCGCTTCCTGCACCTGCAATCACACGAATATACCCTTCTGTCTCAGCAACAGCCTGGCTTTGTTCATCATTCAATTCATAAAAGATTTCATCATCCATATATACGTTTTTACCTCGTCAAATTATCTCGACGCCTTTAATTCACTATCTGACGTATCAAAGCAAACCTTATCTATGACTTTTTCAAAGGTATTGTCATAAACCGTTATATTTATACCTACATCTTCTGTAGAGCATTTATCATTGTTTATCTCTACTTCTGCATTATATTCCGAATAACTTCCGACCTGACTTGTAACCTTATAAGTCGTCACACCATCAGGAAGAACCCCTGTTATCATAGCAGGAGCATTAAGACCTGTACTTAACACCTCTTTACGCTCTCTGCCTACAACAGCTGCCGCATATCCCGGATTCTTAATTCTTGCAAATGAGCAATTAAGACCTATTTTCTTAAAATGAGTTATAAGCTTTGGCGTAACTGCTGCTCCGCTGTTGCCTTTTGCTGCGATAAAAATTGAATATCTGTCATTATCAAGCTTTTCAAAGTATTTATATATATCCTCTTCATGATGAAGTTTATAATCTTCTTTATATTCATCATGAAACTTTTCTGTAGAGCTCCACTGCTTATCTTCTACAGCGCTTATCTCATATTCATCATGCAGCCTCTTTCCGATGTCATCAGTAAGTTTTCTGGCACCTTCCATATTTGCATGTTCATCTTCATTCATGTCCTCAGCAAAGTCAAAGTCTAACGTGCTGTAGGTATTTTTTTCATTATAGTCTATGAAAGGTACTCCTTCAGCATCAGCAAATGCCTGTACTGTCTTATGCCTTGCCATATCAAACGATTCTGTCGGTGTTTTGACCAATATGAGAGTAATGTTTTTCTCTCTGCATAATTCAACTATTTTTTTGAGATAGAGCTCCATCACCACTGTCATCGGTTTAGCTGTAGCATTTTCTTCCGCACTATACGCTTCAAAGTCCTTACTTCCATCACTTTCAAGCAAAGGACTGTAGCCCTTCATCTCATTTCGCTCTTCCATTTTTTTATAATTAAAATCATCTTTTGACAATTCTTCCCATCTTGAATGGAAACGAATATTCGGCATGAAGTAGCTCAAAATATCCTGATTTTTATCTATATCTGTGATATCCTTGATCGCACTCAGCTTGACCATATCATTCTTCATAAAATCGATTGCTTTCCTCGTACATGCTTCTTCAGAATTCAATGGCTCTTCTGTTTTATAATCAAAAAACAAAAAGCTGTCCAATATCACAGCCTTTGGTGACTGATATTTCAATGCCTCTTTCAGCCAATAATATGAGACAAGCACATTCTGCTCTTCACATGCCAGATTATAGCTTCTGATACCTTCCTCATCGTATAACTCCTGTGTATCAAACGCTGAAGCCGCGTGACTGCTTCCAAGGAACAAAACATCCACGGTATCCTTTTTCATCTTGTAAAAACCGGTATATGTATTTGTAGTCGCCCAATCATTATCATAAAAAAATTTAGGTATCATGATACCCGTAAGTTCTGTAAATATTATTGCCAAAATAATAAGAAAAACTATCGCACTGCATATAAACTTAAAATTCTTACTCTTCATATATCAAAACCCGGCATATATAAAATCTTTAGCACTAAAGCCATATCCATACGTTCCAAAAATCAATATCACGACAATGATCGCAATATAAAGCATCCACCTGAGGATCAATGGCTGTTTCAAAATTTTATCTCTTATAACATATTTTTCCTGAAGCCTGCTCACTTTGATAAGAACACCTACAGACAGTCCCAAAACACACCATTCTCTCCACGAAAGTCCAAGCTCCAGCAGCGCATCACTAAAAATAACCCATGGATTAAAACATGTGAACATGGAATATATCATTTTAATTCCAACTTTTAAGCTTTCAGCACGAAACATCACCCATGCGATCATCACCCAGAAAAATGTTCCTGTCCGTCTAAGCCATCTGTATCCTAAAGTTCCTTTGTTTATCCCTGCCAATTTGTACGCTGTATTTCTGAAGCCTTCTGCAGACTCTCCCATTATCTGATACATTCCATGCATAATTCCCCACGCAATATAATTAAGCCCCGCTTCATGCCATATACCGCTGACGATAAACGTAAGCATTATATTTACATACTTACGAAATCTTCCCTTCCTGTTTCCGCCAAGAGGTATGTATATATAGTCTTTAAGCCAGCTGCTAAGTGACAGATGCCATCTTCCCCAAAATTCTTTTACCGATAGGGAAAAGTACGGATGCCTAAAATTATCTGCGAGCTTTATACCCATAAGCTCCGAAACACCCTGAGCGATCGACACGCATGAAGAAAAATCCGTATATAACTGAACACTATACAATGCGGCAGCCACCCATATATACGCCCCTTTATACGTATCATATTTTGAGAAAACTTCATCAACTATGATTCCTGCCTTATCAGCTATCATAAGTTTCAGAAAAAATCCCCACACGATCAGCTGCAATCCCTTACTAAACTCTTCTGCTTCAAATTTATGCCCCTCAATTAACTGCAAATGGAGCTGCTCGAACCGCGGAATAGGGCCTTGAAGTATCTGTGGGAAAAATGACACAAACAAAGCATATTTAAGCACATTTTTCTCAGGAATCACTTTTTCTCTGTATATATCAATATAATATGCTATCATCTGCATCGTAAAAAATGATATTCCTAAAATCGTCACGAAATTATGAGGTTTAAGATGAAGATCAGCTACCCAGATATGCTCTATATTCTTGATGAGGAGCACAGGAAACGCTGTTGAAACTATAGCCCCAGCAAGCAGCAGCCTGCTCTTATATCTGCTTATCAACCCGGAAAAAATATACGAACCTGCTATCATTGCCAAAAACACAGGCAATGCCTTAAAAGCAGCGATAGCATAAAAACCTATACTTGCTGTCAAAAGTACAATCCATCGTTTATTTATCGGAAACAAATAATATAGTAAAACTGCTGCCACTACAAAACCAATAAATTCAAATGACACAAAATTCATTTTTAACTCCTAAACAACAATAACGCCATTATTTACCCTTTTTGCCTGAGGCGGAACAATTTTTAATTCTTTCATCCTGTAAAATGCAGCCACTTCAGATACCCTAAATACATCCATAAGCGTGATGTTTAACTCATTATAGTACTCAATCTCAGAGCTATATCCTTCTCTCACCATAGCAGCTACTTTTCTCACCAGACTATTTGGCATCAACACAGCTGACGCAAACGCATTTGCCTGCCACTCAAGCCAATCATAGTCTGACTGCAGCTTTTTCCTGTCACGTATCTCAAATCTGCTCTCTGCATCCATGAGAAATCTCTGCCTGCTTCCTTCCGCATAACGTTTCATATTTTCCTCTGTCATACAGAATTTTCTGTGCATAAGTGCATGACCTATCTCATGAGCAAGTGTAAATCTGAAAATATGCTCACACTCTGCCTTATACAGACCCCTATCAATCAGGATCGTATTCGGTTTTACTGTGATCATTTCATCTTTCTGTCGTGCCTCATCTACTACGGCAATATTCCCTCCTTTAAAAACCGCAGCTCCAAGTAGAGTTCCATTACTCGAAAGATATTGACCGGTATAATGCCACCCATCAAGTGACTTTAGTAGTTTTCTCAAGTCAGTCGCATCTATCTGGCTTCTGAAATTTTCCGGACACACAGCCCTTACTATACGCTCTGCCGCATCGTCTATCATCCATGATGCCAGTAACGGCACACCATTTTTCGTATATTCAATTTTTATGATCTTATCCACATTACAGAACATGTTTTCGATTATATCATACATGACACCACCTGAAAACTTAAAAACATCATAATTTATAGTAAAAGGCTGATTCATCTGACGTTTTATAAAAGCTTAAATGCTGATGAAAAATACACAATTACGTGTTAAGCTATTTATAAAAAACGCAAAGGAACAGCTATGCTATATCAAACATCAGAAAAAATAATTACATCTTTTAATCTGCCAAACAATATTTTCTTAGAAGCACTTATCAGCACATTATTGATACTTATTGCAGTGCTTGCTGTAGGTTGGTTTATACGCCTTGTTTCAGAGTTTACCACTTCAATACTCGCTTCTTTCATCGGTCCTAAGCCAGCCTTCATCTTTCGCAATTACATTACATATATCGGCACTATTCACCACGAATTCGCACATGCGATCGTAGCTGTCATAACCGGAGGAAAAGTCACAAAGATAAATCTTTTTCCTAAAGGTCAAACCCTCGGAAGTGTAGAATTTCTCACTAGGGGTCCTCACATCCTCAAAGGCATTCAGCTTTCGCTGACAGCTATAGCACCTATCCTCTGCGGAGGACTCACGCTTCGCCTGATGCAGCTGCTGGTACTTCCAAACTGTACAGAAGTATGGCATCACGTTCTGTATTGTTATGTTGCAATAAGCATTTTCTTTCATATGACTTTAAGTGGGAAAGATATGGAAAACTTTTGGAAAGGCTCTATCCCGACTCTCCTTATTGTCTATGTTGTAAATCTCATACTGCTAATGTTTTAACTCAGTCAGAGAGATTCCCCACCTCTAACCGTTGGCGCAGGTGGGGGATATGACAAATTATAACAAGCTCCGACTAAGTTAAAACGCCCCGCGAGAATGCGGTCTGTTCTTATAAAAAACAAATTTTTTTAATTTTTTTCAAAAAAAGCTTGCATTTTTTGTACAAAGCGAGTATTATTATCTTCGTTGCGCGGCAAGCGTAACAAAAAAGATCAAGGACATGCGCTTCTAGCTCAGTTGGTAGAGCACCTGACTCTTAATCAGGGTGTCCAGGGTTCGAGTCCCTGGAGGCGCACTTTTCAATCAAATATCACTTATGCGCTTCTAGCTCAGCTGGTAGAGCACCTGACTCTTAATCAGGGTGTCCAGGGTTCGAGTCCCTGGAGGCGCACTTATAAAGCTGCAAAGTCATTTGCAGTTTTTTTTATTTCAGATAATTCAAAAAGCAGGATATCGAATTTACACTTTCGACATCCTGCTAATTTTTTCCACTTTAATAATGCCTTATAACTTCAAATCTTTGAATCATAATATCGTCATCTTCATCCGGTATCCCGGCTTTCTGCTTCGCAATACCTATCTGCCTCTCAACCGTTTCGACGCCTTCAAGATCAGGAAGTAATATTCCTCGCCTGTGCCCCTTAGAAACTATAACACCATATTTTTTTGCATCCAATTCTTCCATAGAAGAAACAACTTCCGGATCTCCTAAAACATCAACCGAATATTCCAACATCGGAAGTTCATCTCTTCTGATTTCTGGAAAACGCGGATCTCTAGTTGCTGCACTTATAGCATTATGAATAACTTCCTCAGCCACACAGTCCATTGTAGGTGCTATAGTTCCTATGCACCCTCTAAGTTCACCTTTAATATGCAGCGAAACAAACGCTCCAGCCTTATCAGCATACATCACTTCAGGAAGGTCTCTAGGCGTTGCTATTATCTGCCTGCGGCTGATATACGTCTCCACCGTTTGCCGCGCCAATGAGACGAATTCATCCTCACGTTCCTTTCGCTCTTTAATTTCCCTTATTTCTTTTTCATAAAACTTTTCAAGAAAGTTTCTCTCAGGGTCACATCCCGTCACCCTGAATGTACATATCCCATAGCCCACACCAGTCTCGCACTGGTGCGAGAGCATCTGAGCTTCAAGCGCAAAAGAATCCAGCGCACCTGCCATTATCACAAATGATCTATGACCGCATTCTCCAACTTTATTAAGGAATACACTGTTAAATTCCAGCAGTTCTCCAAACGAAGCTGTCTTCATTACATTCATGATTTTTTCATCATATACAACTCCATCAGGCTCAAATCCATAAGGTCCATCTTCCTTTAATTTATGCGACAGATCACCGCTTGCAACTATTACCACTCTTCTTCCAAGTTCTTCCGCCGCCTGCTTAATAAGCATTCCAAAGTTATATTGTTCATCTAACGGCATTCCGGATATCCCTGTCCTGACAAGCTTAAAATCCTTATATTCTTTCATTATAAAATAAAGCGGCACAAGCGTACCATGATCCAGCGAAGGATCTTGTTCTCCCACATATCCCGCTGTTATTCCATTTTTTATGGATAGCTCACAAAGTCGCTTTGATAATTCACAATCATATTCTCTGGATATCTCTACTTCCGAAGCACCAAAATTTCCAAAATCACCTCTTGCTGCCTTTCCCGGAGAAATGTGCAGATAATCTCCATACATCACACTATGCGGCGACATTATGACAATCGTTTCAGGAGCAAGCTCCGCTACGAATTTTGCAGCTTTTTTATACGCTTCTGCAGTTGCTCTGATCACATCTTCTCTGCCATTTCCCACCTCCGGAATTATGAGCGGCGGGTGAGGAACCATTATTCCACCTACTACCGGCATATTCCACCTCCTGCGTGAAACTTTACTCTCGTAGATTGTATCGGCTTATTTATGCAGAATAAAAAGCCGAAACTATAATATTCTTCTGTATAGCAGCTACTCCATAGTCATCTGTCTCTGTTTCTTTTAACGGAACTTTCGTCATTCCATGTTTGCCTATGTCCATAGGTATATAGAATTCCGGAAGAATCGCCAGCCCATAGCCCGCGTAGGCAAGTGTCATGCAGCTTACGCTGCTGCCCTGTGTGATAGTCATATATTCCTGATCTGAAAAAATGTACGGATTACGTGATTGTTTCTGTATCGAATATGGAATCTCTTTTGACTGAAGTATTATCAGTCTTTCTTTTTTTATTTCTGATACCGAGATCTCATCTCTTTTCGCAAGCTCATGGTCGATTGGAAGTATTACACATGTCTTATACTCATAAATTTTTGCAAAATATAATTCCGGATGGTTTTTAAGCATATACTTTGAGGCAAGCATTATATCAATCTGATAGTTTTTAAGCATCCTCAAAAGAATTTCATATGAATCTATTATAATTTCAGGCATAACTAACGGATACTCAACACAAAGTTTCTTCAATTTATTTTCAACAAATTCCAATTCAACACTGCTAGTAATGCCAAGTCTTACAACTTTAAGCGCTTCTTCATCTTTGCTTATAATATGAGCTTTAGAAACCTCTATCTTGCTCATGATCTCTTTTGCATCAGCATAAAAAGTCACCCCGGATTTTGTCAGCGAAACCGCATGCCTGCTTCGCACAAAAAGCACTGTATTAAGCTCTGCTTCAAGGCTTTGTATATGATGTGTTACTGTCGGAACCGAAAGATAAAGTTCCTCTGCAGCTCTCGTAAAATTCAGATGTTCAGCAACAGAGCAAAAACATTGTAATTGCTGTGTATTCATTTGCTTTCCTTTCTAAAATCTATTATTTAATTCCTAAAATTATCCGAAATATACTAATGTATTTTAACAATAATTTAATATGGTATTAGCCTCTCTCTAATATTTGTAACATATTTCAAATATATAAGCAAACCCGTTTCCTTTATAATTACGTTATGTTATCAAACTTTTGTGTCTTTTTATTTAAGCATTAAAAACAGCAATATTTTCAAAAGGAGAAATTTATTAATGAGTGACAAAATCAGCAGACAAACTTTTATTAAGGGCATGGCTGCAGGTGTAGCATCAATCGCAGCATTCGGTCTTTTAGAAGTTGCTGACAAAGCAGGTACTTCTAAAGCTTCCAGCAGTACGCTGAAAATTGCCAATGAAGCTGCCAAAGCTTCCGGAAAAGCCTTTACTCCGGGTACATACACAGCAACAGCCAAGGGAATGGGAACTGTAACAATGACAGCCACATTCAATGAATCTTCTATCACCGATATCCAGCTTGATCTCTCTGGTGAAACTCCAGACATTGGTCAAGCAGCCGGTGACGAACTTATCAGACAGGCCCTTGCTGCCCAGTCAAGTGACATCGATGGTGTATCAGGCGCGACTATCACAACAAATGCCGTCAAGACCTGTCTTGACGATGTAATAGCTCAGGCAAGCGGAGAAACTTCAGGAACTGCAGCGGCAGCCTCTGCCGAAGATGATTCAGACTGGCTCGGAGAAGCTCCTGAGATCACAGATTCCGACTGTTCTGAAACTCTTGATACTGACGTGCTGATCATCGGTCTCGGTCTCGCAGGAGTTGCAGCCGCAAGATCAGCCGCCGAAGAAGGTGTCAAAGTTGTCGGTATCGAAAAGGCCGACGGACCTCAGTGTCGTTCCGGCGAATATGCTGTAATTAACGGAAATGTCGAAGCTCGTTGGGGCAGAGATATTTACACCGAAGATGATATGAATGAAATGATAGATTTCCATATGATGGAATCCGGCTATAAAGTCAGACGTTCTATTTTTTCTAAATATATCCATAACATAGGCGAAACCTTTGACTGGTGGATTGCAGCCAACCCTGATCTTTACATTGCTGATACAACACGTGCGGATATTCCTGATGAGTATGCTGATAACTACCTTATCCCTATCTTTAATCCGCTCCCTGAGCACTATGATTGGAGAAAGGAAGCTTTCCCTTGTTATCCTACATCTGTTGAATTTAAGCCAGACCAGCATGTAACAGTAGAGAAAAATATGCAGGCTGCAGTTGATACAGGCAACGTAGATGCAAGATATGGTCACTTTGCAGAAAAACTCATTATGGAAGACGGGCGCTGCGTAGGTGCTTACATCAAAAATTCATCTGACGGAAGCTACATCCGTGTCAATGCTTCAAAAGGTGTAATCCTTTCAACCGGAGACTATTCACAGAATGAAGCCATGGTCAAGCACTTCTGTCCTGACGTAATTTCAAATGGCATCCAGCGTATGTTCACAAGCATGGACGTAGAAGGCAATATGACCAATCAAGGCGATGGTATCAAACTCGGAATGTGGGCAGGCGCCGGCGTTCAGGGCGATCATGCTCCTATGATTCATCACATGGGCGGTGGCGCAGACCTTTCAGGCGTAGGTGTAATGGGTAATGCAGGTTTCCTGAACCTTGATATGAACGGCAAGCGTTTCATGAATGAGGATCTTCCGGGCCAGCAGATTGAAAACCAGATTGAGATTCAGAAAGACAAGAAAACATGGCAGATATTTGACGGCAATTGGGAAAACGAGCTTCCCTACATGCCCGCTGCCCACGGTGGTGCATGCTATGTAGAGCACTATAATTCTGATGAAGAAGGTCCAAGAAACAATCAGACCTATCGCAACTACAAGTCCCAGTATCAGATTGATGCTGCTGTCGCAGACGGAAGATGTCTCAAAGCTGACACTTTAGAAGACCTCGTTGCACAGATGTACCCGGATGACACAAATGCTCAGGAAACAGCACTTGCCTCTATCAGGCGCTACAATGAGCTTGCTGAAGCAGGAAACGATGAGGATTTCGGCAAGGTTTCAAGCCGTCTCTTCCCTCTCAGCACTGCTCCTTACTACGCAGATCAGTTTGAGCAGGCTTTACTCCTTGTAATTTGCGGCGGACTTAAATCCGACGAGGAAAGCCACACTCTCGATCCCGATGGAAACATTATTCCAGGACTCTATGTTGCAGGAAATATTCAAGGCGACAGATTTTCACATGAGTACCCTATCACCCTTAAAGGTGTATCTCACGGCATGGCTATGTACTATGGCTATGTCGCAGGAAAGAATGCCGCTAAGGGTGTCTGATGTACCATTCTGCAGAATAAATTAAATGGAAACGTTCAAAACACATATTTAAAATCAAAAGGCGCTGTAAAAATGAATCATCATCTTCACAGCGCCTCTTAAACTATCATCTGTCAAGCTTCAACAGCTTCATGCTTCCTAGCCCTCATAAATCCTACAATATTAGAGCAGAATGTCAAAATATCAAATACCATACCTGATATATTCATGAGTGATATATCATAAACAAGCCACATAAGTTGTGTAGCAAGCATAACGATCTTTAATACAGTCTCTTTTTTAGTATCAAGCATCCATGTATATGTAAGTGTTGCCGCGATTGGCAATATCTCACGCGCAACAAAACCTGTGAATCCCAGAAATATAGCTGATGCACCAACCTGAAGTATTATAAAAAACACTTTCCAACCTTTAGTCAGCTCTCTTTTAAGGCAAAATATATTTCTGAATATACTTATCATATCAGCGATAAAGCCTGACACTCCGCCAAGCAAAAGATTTCCCAGTCCCATAATGAGAAATTGCAGATTTTGACAGATTAATATTTTGCGTTTGTTATGCATAAAGCCTATTCCAACCATAAACAACGCACCAATCAAAGTTACAATATTCCCTAACCAAAACAAACTCATAATCTTACTTTCCTTTGCTATACTAAATACGAGATTTCCTAATTATACACAGAATACAAAAGATAGTAAATTATAATTTTCTAAAAATATCCCTGTTTCATAAAAAGAAAACTCCGCAGGAAATTCCCACGGAGTTTTCATCTTTATTCGTATAGCCTGCACTTTACTCTGTTACAGGTCCTTTAGTAAGAACACCTTTATTATTGAAATAATACTTAGCCCCATCAATTGTCTGCCAGCCTGTAACTCTCTTACCTTCAGCATTGAAGTAATACTTATTTCCATCTACCTCAACAAATTCTGAAGCTGCAAGCTTTCCATCCTCATGTGCATAGTAGTATGTTCCCCATACATTTACGAACCTGTTCTTAAGAACACTGCCGTCCTTGAAAATGTAATATTTAGCACCGTCTGCTTCAATAAGCTTGCTCTTCACTACCTGACCGTTCTCATCTGCATACATAGTCTTTCCGTCATGCTCAAAGAATGCATCTTTAACAAGCTTTCCTTCTGTGTCAAAGTAATAATCCTTGCCCCAGATTGAAACTACTGTATCAGCTGCAGCTACACCGTTCTTATCAAGGTAGTATACTGAATCATCAACAGTTACCTTGCTATTCTTGATCACCTGGCCATTTTCATTAGCATACATCTTATTGCCGTCATACTCGAAGAATCCTGTTACCTTTTCTCCATTCTGATCATATACATATGTCTTTCCCCATACATTCTTTAATGTATAAGAAACTTCTTCTCTAAGTCCGGCTGCATCAAGTTTCTCATAAAGGTCTGAGAACTGCTTTGAACGAAGAGTTGCATCAATTATATTCTTTGCGCAAGCCTGAAGTGAACCAAGTCTGAATGTTCCCTTGTTCCATGCTGTCTTAACTGTGCTCTCCATATATCCCGGCATCTGAAGTGCAAGTCCTGCTTCTATCTGCCATCCCTGAGTCTTATAAGAGTCAGCTCCTGTCACAGAATACTCACTTCCTGAATCATAGCTTTCAGCGCCTGTTCCCGGCTTTGTAGCTGATGTAGCAGCTGCATTACATCTCTGTGAACCAAAGAATGAATACCAGTCAGAGCAGAAGAAGCCTTCAAATCCCCACTCATTTCTTGTGATCTCTGTCATAAGTGAGTAGTTATTGTATGTAGGAACACCATTGATCTGGTTGTAAGCTGTCATGATCGCATATGGCTGCTCATTTTCTACGATCTTCTCAAATCCCTTAAGGTAAATCTCACGAAGAGCTCTTTCAGATACCATACTGTTAGAACCCATACGGTTATTTTCCTGGCTGTTTGCTGCATAATGCTTGATCATTGTTGTAATTCCTGAAGATGTTCCATCCTCATTTGTCATTACACCATGTGTGATAGCTCCTGCCTGTACAGCAGTTACGATAGGATCTTCTGAATAATACTCAAAGTTACGTCCGCAAAGAGGATTTCTATGAATATTCATAGCCGGTGCAAGCCAATATGTGATATCATATGCAAGCATTTCTTCCTGAACAGCACGACCTTCCTCAACTGCCAGCTCTGCATTCCATGTCTGTGCAATATCTGTAGCGATAGGTGTAGCTGTGCAATACTGATAAGCTTCACTTACGTATGTGTAAATCCTTGTTGAAGATTTAAGGATTTCATTAAACTCATCTTCATTTTTGATCTCGATCTTATTATAAGTGTCTCCGCCGTAAGCATTGTCCTTCATTGTATAGTATGTCTCATTTTCATCATATGATGCTGTCTGAGGTACTGCTTCATAAAGGCTGTAATCTGTGCTTATACGTATTCCTGCACCACCATCTGCAGTTTCTGTATTAGGGATATAGCGGCTGTTATAAAGGTTTGTTGTTGTTCCGCCTGTTCCGCCATAAGGTGCCGGAGCCTGATATCCGATCACATCAGAATTTGCTGTTGAAGTTTCTGCGCTTGTATCGCTTCCACCCTGTGTGAGGTCGATAAGCTCATCTACACTAAGGTCTGCAAGAAGCTGCTCTACTGTTATCTTTCCTTCATAAACATCTGCAAGTGTGTAGCTTCCATCACCACTTGTCTCAACTGTCTCAAGTTTCTCTTTTTCACCTGCTTCATAGTCAGAGTCAGCACCTACATAAGCTGTAACTTCACCATGTGTATAATTGTGTTCTACTGCTTCTGGGAAAGAAGAGGCTGAAAGCTCTACATCTGAAGCACTTGTGCTAAGACCTTCTGTTGTCGGCTCGATAGGGTTATAGTCTTCATCCTTAGAACCATCCAGCATATCAATAGCATATGACTTGCTTGACATTGTTGCTGAGGAATCATATGTGCCGTTCTCCATATTCTCTTTTGTAAGAGTAAAGAGATTTTCACACTTCTCTGTAACTACATCATCGTCAAATGAGATCTCAGATGCTACAACAGTATTTCTTGAGCTGTTGCCTACACGGATCTTATAGTCACCTTTCTGGATAACGTATTGAGCATTAGCCTCGTCATAACTTGAAAGGTCCTCTGTAGGGAACGAAATCTTCAATACACTAGACTCACCCGGAGCAAGAAGCTCTGTCTTGCCATAAGCAGCAAGTTCCTGGAAAGGAACATCGATAGAACCATCCTGCGGTGCTGAGAAGTATACTTCGACAACTTCCTTACCCTCTGCATCACCAGTATTAGTTACAGTTGCCGTAACAGTTACATTATCTGCATCAGCTTCTACTGAATCTACATTTATATCAAAATCTGAATATGTAAGACCATATCCAAAAGGATATGCAGGTTCTATACCATATGTATCAAAATAGCGATATCCGACATAGATATCATCATTATAATTCTCTTCTACAGTATCATTATCAAGCCATGAAAAGCCTTCTGATGATGGATAATCAGAAAATTCCTTTGCCCATGTATCTACTGTTTTACCTGAGAATGGTGTTTCGCCTGAAAGAACATTTACTAATGCTGTTCCTGACTGTGTTCCACCCTGACTCATATCTACAAGAGCTGTAAGACCTTCTATCTTATCATTATCCTTAGCGATATAATAAGCCGTACTGCTGTCATATGTATCATCCTCTGTTACAAGAACGTACTCTTCGCCATCCTTTACATAAAGAACTCCATCTTTAACGTATTTAGCAAATGTATTAACATCATTCTTGACTACAAATTTATAAAACTTGTTATAAAGAATATCATCACCAGAAGGTACTTCTCTTATGATCTCATAAGTTACGCCATTGATCTCAACTGTATCTTCTGAGTCATCATCTGCCTCTTTATACAGCGGCATATCATTTTCTGAGAATGTCTCATTTTTACCTACTTCTGTGAAAGAGTAGTAGTTTTCATCCTCATCATACTCTGAAGCCGGCTCATATTCGCCATCAGAATTCTTTGTAAAGTACGCATTTGCTGAAAATGTATTTACTTCATCGGTAATGTCTTCATAATATGATTCACCACTTCCATTGAAGAATGATGTATCAATGACACCACCGATATTTAATACAACGATGACATTATCAAAATGTGCACCGAGAGTTTTAAGATTAGCCTTCTCATCTTCTGTAAGATAATAGTCTCCAGCTGTAAGTGTTCTGTCAGAACCTTCTCCTGAAATTCTATTAAGTGTGTAGATAGCCGGAACTGACGGATCAATGCTTTCAATGTCAGCAAGCTCATCATCACTGAAAGCTACATCTTTTGCAACTGTAGCACTTCCCATAAGTGATGAACTGCTGTCTGCACCGCTCTTCTCCCAAGCTTCCGTATACTCTTTTACATATCCCTCATTTGCAATAGTATATCCTGCATCCTTAAATCCATCATATACTGTTACGTTATCAGAAGACTCTCTAAGATATGTAGCGCCTGAGCCCGTACCTCCTCTGATAGTATTCCATGTGCCTGCACCATAAAGTGCAACTGTATCACCCTTCAAAGGCAGTGCACCTTTATTCTCTAAAAGAACCATGCCTTCCGAAGCCACCTGAATTGCTGTATCCACATGTGATTCAGCTAATTCCCATGATTCATCGGCATCTGTCATCGCTGCCGAAGCCGTTGTCGCAGAGCCGACAACCATTGCTGCGCTGAGCATCACGCTCATTGAACGCCACATTTTACTTTTTCTGTTGAACATCAAATACCTACCTCCTTATAGTTACAAATCCAAAACTGCATCCCCAATTGCAGTTCCTTTTCATGTATCATTTTAAAACCAAAAGCCTTTTGTGTATTTTTTATGTCGTGAATAGCATTTCTATGTCGCAAATAGTAAATTTGTATATTTTTCTTTCATTTATGCCACATTAATTGCGCAATTTGACTTTTTATATTAAAATTATTTAGGATTTAGCACTAAAATAAATACATTTTCAACAAATTTAATCGTGTACCCAAGGAGATGTCTATGAAAGAGATCCGAGCTGCACTTTGTGACGATGAAAAAGCAATATTATCATATGTAGGAAATGAGATAGAAAAAAAATTCGATAATGAACATATATCATTCAACCTGAGTCGTTACTCTTCGCCAGAAAGACTTGCAAAAAAAATACATAACGGAGAAAAATATGATATATATTTCATGGACATAGACATGCCGGGAATTAATGGTCTTGCTCTGGCTTCTGAGATACGTGAAACAGACAATTCCGCAGTTATCATCTTTATTTCAGCAAAGGAAGAATATGTCTTTGACACTTTCCGCGTGAACAGTTACCGTTTCATACGGAAAATGAACTTTGAGAATGATCTTCAGGAAGCGGTCACAAGCTTCCTCTCAAGCCACCACTGCAGCAGTCAAAGCAATATCATCACTCTTCGTGCTCAAAACGAACTGATACGTTTTAATGCAGATGAAGTTCTTTACATCGAAGCGCAGGACAAATACTTAAACATAGTTATGACAGAAAAAAATCTTCTCATAAGATATAAAATGTCTGACATAGAAACCTTATTAAACGGATATGACTTTATCCGCATCCATAAAAGTTATCTGGTTAATTGTAAATATATTTATATTATCAAAGGAAAAGATGTCCAGTTAGATACAGGCATACATCTTCCCATAAGCCGCTATCGAGCAGGCGAAGTTTCAAAGCAGTTTATGCTTTATATGTCAGAACATTCAGGTGTTCTAAGCGAAGATCAATACTGAAAGGGGACTGTTCCGGTAATGGATTCATTATTCATGCAGCACGCAGCTGTTTATCAGACGATATATTTTATCTTGGAATATGGCGGACACTTGATAGATGCTGCAATCATTGCAAGTGTATTAAATTTTCTCTTTGAGCCGATAGCTCCAAAATTTCAAACAAAAACCGTTATCACTTTATTTTCGATATTTTGCCTGTTATCACTCAGCTTTACTCACATAATTTCAAATTCTAATTCCAATGTCTGGACATTAACATTATTTATATGTGCATTTGTATGGGCTTTAACCAAACGATGCAGTATTTACATGAAGCTTATTTTTTCTTCATTCCTTGGCTCTGCGCTGATATACTGTGATCTATTGAGTGCGCTCACCTTAAATACACTCTTTCCTTCATTTGTGAGGACTGCATCCGGTTATTTATTAGTATTTTTCTTTAGACGTGTGATATCAAAGATCATCGCATATCTTTTGATATCCCGTATGGACTCATCACCATTTCGTATGCCTACGCAGATTCCCAGCGCATACCTCACCGGAATGATGATGTTTAGCTTTTATCAATTATTTTTTGCAATGATCTTCATGTCATGTTACATGTATCGCCTTGATTATATGGGACATCACTCTATATCACTGCAGCTCATCATAATTTTATTTACAACCTCTCTTACCTTTATGATCTATCACTTTTTCTTTGCTGCAATATATAAACTTCAAGAGCAGACCGCTGCCCTTCTACACGAAAAAGAACTTGAAATGCAGTCAGAATATCTGAAACAACAGATTTCAATAAATATCGCAACCCGGCGTTTCAGGCATGACTTTAAGAACCATATATTCTGCATGCAAGGACTTCTTCACGAGAAAAAATATGATGAACTGCAAAAATACATATCAGAAATTGAAGATATGAAATTCATGAAGCTTACCGAAAGATTTTGCAAAGAAGAAAGTCTTAATGTAATGCTGAATCAGAAAAAGAAAAAAGCTGATGATGCGAATGTACCTATAGAAATCAATGTTCACTTGTCTGATGTTCCGCTGAATAATACTGTTTCCTTATGCACTCTCATAGCAAATCTATGTGATAACGCAATCGAAGCAAGTGAAAATGTATCCAATCCTAAAGTACAGGTTTCAATGGCAGACGAAAAAGGCTTTTTATCTATACTTGTACGCAATAGAACTAATGAAAACGTATTGAAATCCAATCCTGCATTTAAGACCAGTAAACTTGACCATCCAAGTCTTCATGGACAAGGTATTCGGATAATACGGCGCATACTAAAAGATCTTAGCGCAATTTCAAACTGTGAAAGTACCGATAATCATTTCTGTTGGAAAATACTGATCCCACGTGATACACTATCCGCCACCACATAAAAAAACGTGAAAAGCAGGCTTAATGCTTACTTTTCACGTTTCTTTTTACTTGAATCTAATTCAAATCAGAACTCCATTTTCATCAAATGAATATTTCTTACCCCAAATTGATATTGTAGTTCCTCTTGTCATTTCACCTTTAGTATTGAAATGATACTTCTTTCCATCTATTTCAAGAAGTTTAGATTTTACCATCTGACCCTTTTCATTGAAATAATATGTCTTGTCATCTATAACAACAAAATCATTGAACACCTGAGCTCCATCAGCAGCATAATAATATGTTCTGCCCCATGAATTCAAAAGTCCTGAATATCTCTTACCATCTCTAGCAAAGTGATAGGTCTTTCCATCGATCTTAATAGATTCACTTGTAGCCATGTGTCCATTATTTTCATGGAAGTAATAATAATTTCCGTCAATCAAATGAAGTCCTTTAAGACGTTCTCCCTCAGGTGTCTTAAAGAAGGTACGTCCCAATGCTTTCACAAATTTTCCGGAAACCTTTTCAAAACTATTTGTCTTTACGACTTCATCTCTGTTTCTGACTCTGAGACATGCACCATCCGGATTATAGTAGCAAAGACCCGCTGCCCTGATAGTATTTCCAACCTTTACATCTTCATTTACAGTATCTTTTCCATCTGCTGCAAGAATATATCCATCAATGAATACTCTGGCTTCTTTACCGCTTTCATCACGTACAAAGAAGTAATCAACACCTGCCGAATTTGTAATTACCTTAGTAACTTCTCCTTCAACTTCAAGAAGCTGTCCGCCATATGTATCATAGTCAGCAGCCTGTGCTGTAGTAACCTTCTTTGGCTCATATACACAAGTGTCATCTTTAATGACTTTATAACTCATTACCTGAATTTCTTTATCACCCTGATAACCATCAACATATCCTGTTATCTGAAGCTTTGTGCCAATTTTTATTCCCTCCTCTGAAATCGGGAATACTGTAGTTCCGGCTGTCTCATCCTGAACATAGATCGTATCAAAGAACTTATTTCCTTCAACAGCTGTTCCGGCTGTTACATAACCTTCAATGGTAAATATATCGCCTTGATTTCCTTTACGCATCTCAGCAATAGTTGAAACTTTAGCAACCTTCTTATGTGCAGCAAGATAATTCAAAAGGATATTTCGGTTAGCATAATAAGAATCTCCGGCATTATCAAGGTCTGACTTAACCTCAAAATTTGAAACAAATACTGTTCCTGCCACAAGCATTTCTCCACCACCTGAAAGCTTTTCAGAAACAAGTGCCGATACATCACCCTTATTTACTGCTACGTAATTATCATCATACTTCTTAGAATCTAAAGAATATGTTGTAGGATGTCCTTTAACAAGTACTGATGCAGTTCCTGCAGAAACAGCAGCAGGATCAGCAATTACCGATGAACCACTGTAAGCACTGTACTTCTGCTCACTTGTAACATCTGCAAGAAGATAATTATCAGTATTAAAATCTGTAAAGTATAAACGATATGACTGACCGCCATTATTTTCATCATCACACATCTCATCACTATTAAGACGAGTGGTTGCACCTATGTATGAGAGAAGTTTATTAATTTCAGTCGAAGACTGGGTATCTTTACTGTCACTGTAATCTGCAATACCACAAACTATCAGATTACCGCCATTATCAACATAATTTTTAACTACTTTAAGGAATGAATCTTCAAAATGTGTTGCTGCATAACTTATTTCACCGTAATTTCCGCTCTTTTTAGCCGGTGCACTTACAACAAATACACTTGCATCTTCAAGGGTTTTATCTGTGATCTCGTCTGTTACTACATCAACCTTAACATAATCCGCAGCAGCGATATCTGCAAAATTACCAACATTTCCACCGTAATAGCCTGTTACATAATCATTATGATGAGAACCGTCTATTACTACATGTGTGACCATGTCCTCTGTAATGTAATTAAGCGCAAGAGAGCCTGTATATTTCTTGCTCTGACCATTAAGATATCCTGTGATCACTGCCTCAATAGTTACTGCTCCCGCTTTGTCATAGGTAAAGCTAAATGAATCTGACATCTCAGACTGCTTTTCCATGACTTTGAGATCATCAGTAAGATCTGTTGTATGAATTACCTGACCGTTTGCTGTATATACGATCGAACTTACTTCAAAATCATCAGCTTCATTATTAAAGAATGTTGTATTAACATTAATTGCTTCACCGGCAACTTCAAGTGAAGCATCTGTTTCAACAGAACTAACACCGATCGCTTCAACATCTGTAAGCCATACAGGTGCTGTTACAGCTATATCTCCATCAGCCTGAATTACTTTTATATAATAAAAGGCATAATCAGGATCAAGCTCAAATGTTACTGTATCCTCTGCTTCATTTGCCGTAGTCTCTGCGACCACAACGCCACCGTTGGCAATTACCTGAACCTTCTCTTTTCCGGAATCTGTCTTATCAAGAAGATCAACAGAAATGCTCACCTTTTCCGGTTTCTCATCAAGAATGGTGCCCATTTCATTGCCGTTAAGAGTATAATAGATGTTAAGGTCGTTGTCTTCGGTTGCATAAAGTCTGCGATTACGGATCGCATCATAAATATTATCTCTTGTAAGAGAATCTGCAAGTACTACGGAACGTCCGGTATTAGCATCTCCCCACTTACCCTTGTGGTTATCCTGGTTATTTGCAGGCGCAAGATGCCAGCCCTTGTCAAGAGCACGCTGATAATATTCATATGAAGGGAAATATCCTGATGATCCAATCGCACCTTCACCATTACCTACTTCAATAAGTGTGATCTGCTTATCAATTTCTTCATCATAATATGCAAAATCATAAAAATCACCAAAAGTTGTACCCGGATGGTTGAACATCGACATTGAGTCCGGTGTAGCCTTAAGCTGTGAATAGTAATTCTGAAGAGCTGTTCTGCTCTGTGATTCATAACCTGACATATTTCGGCTCATGAATCCATCAGTATTAAAGGTATTGATATGACCCGGTGCGCCGCCTGACCATGTCATTTCATATCCAAAAATTCCAACAAACTGATCTGTTGTATAGTTATCTGCAAGCTGATGTCCTTCTTTCCACTCTGAGCTTGCTGATCCATCATTAATAGTAACTGATGTATCATTGTCAAGCAGATTAGAATGATCAGTTACTGCAAGGAAATCCACATGCTCTGCATTATTACTTGCATAGCTGAACGCATCATCTGCTGTACCTGCACCATCTGAATATGATGTATGAGAGTGAAGCTGACCGAAGTAAATATTATATTTATCACCTTCTCTCTCAGTATATGTAAAATTAGATGATGTACTTTCAACAAATCCAGGCTTTGAAGCCTTAGCTATGATCGATGCAGGAAGGGTATCTAAAGTTATCTCCTCTGTATACTCTTTCCATGTCTCACCACCATCCAGTGAATAAGTGATCACTGCACCTTCTGTCTTTGTCAAAAGCTTAACCTTAGTTCCAAGCTTTACCGCACCACCATTAGGAGCAGCGGTTACAGAAGTTGTTGTAGACGGTGTATAAACCACCTTTGTAACAACACTCTTCTGCTCATTCTTTACAGCATATGCACGGACAATTGCTTTTGCTGTTGAATTAGCATTTTCAGCTAAAAAATCATTTGATGAAAGAGAAAATTTCTTCTCTGGATCATACTCCACATATTCGGAACCATTAATGCTGTAATATATATCAGCATCTGATGAGGCACAAGTAAGAGTTATATCATCTCCTGCTGCAACTTCTCCATCCTCAGGTTCAAACGAAACATATCCTGTAAGCTTTCCTCCCTTTGCAGGATTTGCTGTAACAGAAATATTCTGAAAACGGTTAACACCTCCCGCTGCAACAGTCTTCTTATTTACTGATGTATCATTTGCAGGAAATACACGAATAAAAAGATTTTCTGCATTAATAACAGCCTCAGGAAGTTCCACACTATATTCCTGAGCTTTATTTATGACTTTGATCTCATCTGAAAGTGTTGTGAATTCTTCTCCATCTGTGCTATATGAAACTTTCCAATTAGCAGCTCCTGTTCCGGAACTTCTCATTGTAAAATTTAGCTTATAATTACCATAGCCTGTCCCATCAACCGACAGCTGATAATAATCATCTGAATTCATTCCCTTTGTTCCGATCAGGTGACATTTATTGCCGCCGCTTGTATAACTGTAATCAGGAATTACTTTTTCACCATCTATAACAGCTGTAAGAACATTTGACTTATCCTTACCATCATTGGCTGCATCAAGATCCGCATATACATCAGTAAATGTAACCTCCCCTGTACCTGCCCATGAAGCAGCTGTACAGGTAACAGATTTATCAGCTGTAAGTTCATCAGATCCATCAGCTGACTTTGCAGCTTCAATCTTCGTCTCTCCGCATGGAATTACCTGAAGTCCCTTATAATCACTTACAACACCATAAACATTTACTTTTGAACCCTCAGCAATATTCTCAAAATCAGATGCCGAAGTATACCAAAGAACAACCTCTGTATTAGAAGCACTTACGATAGCCTTTTTACCTGAAACTGATACAAAAGTTACGCCTTCAAGTTTAACTTTCTGAGCCTCATAATCTTTATAATTTTCCGCAAAATCAGAAAGTTCATCAGCATTGATGATCTTATAGTCGTAAGATCTGTCAGTATCTTCTACCTTATCTACCGCAGCCTTATTAAGCTCGATCAGCCCATTGTACTCTGTAAGTGTACCTGTCGCTGTAACAAGAGAGCCAATCTTGATATCAGCATTCTTTTCTGCAAGAAATACGACAATTGCAGCCGTATCATCCTGAATATACACACTCTTTCCATTGATGTAGCTTACAACACCCTGTACTGTGTATGAAGCATTGTCTGTAGCCTTATTACGCACATCAGCTATTGCAGATATGCTTTCTGCTTCTTCTGATACATTATCTTCAGACACAGCATCTTCAGATACCCTTGTGTCTTCCTCTGACTCTGTACTTCCAGCCTCTGCATCTAATGATTCAGTACTTGATTCATCCGATTCCGATGTATCCGACTCAGTTGACGCATATTCCTCGCCTTCCTCAACACTGATATCAGCTTCAGAAACAGTCGATGCTGATTCCTCTGCCATTACAGGCATTGCAGACTGAAGGGCAGTTGTCATTGTCATGCTGACCGCAAGCAGTACAGCAAGCAAACGTCCTCGTTTTCTCATAAACTCCAGTTCCTCTCCTTCTTGTAACAATTCGTTACGTTATATAAGATCAACAGCATCCTTTCAGATGCTGTAATCCACATATTAATGTTGTAAAAGCTTATGGTGATAATGTATTTCGATAGTAGCGGAAAGAAATGCTACAATTGGGACCGTAAGTATGATCCCTATACTTCCTGAAATGCCCTGAATTACCTCACGTGCCACCAAATCAGTAGAAAGCAGCTGTGTCCAGGTTATATTATAAAAATAGATAAGTAAAAGCAATGTAAATGAAGATCCTGCAAGCGCAAGTATCAATGTATTAGCCATAGTTCCCATGGCATCTCGTCCAATATTCATTCCCGAATTGAACAATTCTTTTTGGGTAAGCTCCTGATTCACAGAATGAAGTTCATGCACAGATGACGCAATGCTCATGGCAACGTCCATCACAGCTCCCAGCGCAGCTATAAGTATTCCCGCTGTAAAAAGATATCTGATCTTCATACCATGATCTCGGCCGATTATAAGAAGCTCTTCTGCTTCTGTAGTCTGAAACCCTGAAACATGTGCAAAATGTCCTGCTATAGCAGCAAATACACCTGCAATAACAACACCTGCAAGAGTCCCTAATGCAGCACTCACAGTCTTAGTGCTGATTCCTTCAAGTAATATAAAAGTGAGAATTATAACATAGAATACAATGGCAATAGAAACAGCCATCACCGGAAAATCATACTCAAGAAGAGGAAACAAAATTCCCCATATAGAAACCATTGTCACAATAAGTGCGATCAAAGCCATTAAACCCTTACGCCGACCTATAACGATCAGGCAAAGTGCAAAGAATAAAAGACAAAAAGCGATAACAGCACTGCGGTCATAACTATAAATATAAGCACTGTAACCGCCAGCTTCGATAGGATCAAGCCTCACTATAACTCCTGTTCCTTCCTGACAATTAATATTATAAAGTGCACTCATGTAATTAACTGTTTCATACTGCTCACCCTTATGTGCACCACTCAAGATCTGAACTATAACATCCTGATCTCCACGCAGAACATTTTCTGTGGAATGATCGACACTTGTATTATCCTGAATGAGATCTACTACCTTTCCACGTACATAGACACTGGTAGATTTTGAATTGTCCTTTTGAATAAGGACATTATGAATGAAAAAATATGTAATGGTAAAAAAGAAAAAGCAAGCCAAAAGTGCAATTATTCTTATACGTGTCCATGGCGCAGCCTTTTCACCATTTTCATGAATAAATACTTCTGAATTGACAGCATTCCCGTTGTTACAATTCCTTTTCATCACTTTAGATCTCCCTTAAAGAATCTTCTATCGATTGCAAAATTGTACATCAAATAGAACAATCACTAATAAACTACACTATAAATGATCAATATGTCAATTCAAAACAGGGCAAATCTTTGCAAAATTATCGTAAAAAATAAGCGCACCGTCATTCCAAAACTTATAAACAACGTTTTAGAATTCCAATGCGCTCATTTTTTGTACTTATTTAGATATGATCAGTCAAGACTTTCTTTTTCCATCAGCGTCAAAATAATATGTTTTTCCTCCTATCTCAACAATAATCTCTCGGAATCTTTAACCCAGTAAAATCAAAGCTTTTAAATTCCTTTTTTAATTATTCACACTATGAAAGAATGATTCCAAATATCGGAGACAAAACTATCATAATCATCGAAAACACAAATGAATTGACCGAAATCAATGTTGCCCTCTGTTCCGAAGGTATCATACTATTAAGCAAAATATCAGTTCTGACTTCCAAAAAATTATCTGCAAAAGCGCCTGCAAATCCCCCAGCTATCACTATCAGACAGTTTTGACTTATAAGTGACAGCATTGCAGCTGCTATCCCCACAACGCTTATCAAGCATATGCTCTTATATCTGCTATTTTTGAACCGAACTACAATCTTCGCACCAAGCACTGCTCCAAGTCCCATAAAAAACAATGCAGGTCCAAGCAGGAGCTTCGATAATCCAATCTCAGGAAGCTTTGCTTGCAGAAAAAATAATATCAATACAGAAATCGCACCTATCACTGCATTAAAGAAGATAATGATCTGAACCTTTCTACTTTTATATATAAATGCTGCACTCTCACTAAAAACATCACTAAAACACTTCCTGATATTTACATTTCTCTTAGTATTTACAAATGCTTCTCTTAAAGTAAATGCCATAATCAGAGTTATCATACCTGCGATCACATCTATCATATAAGCTTTCTTATATCCAAGCCTAAGTACAACCCCCGCCATTAATACTGCTAATGAGCTTGTGAGTTGATATATCACCATATCATCTGATGCAAACTTATCATATTCGTCCTCTGATCCGACTTCCTTAAGGCTATCATACGCTAATGCTTCTCTGGTTCCCGATGCAAGATTATAGCTCAAAGCACTCAAGATCATAACTGCCATAACTGATAATAATGAATTCGAATAAATCATAAGCACTGCAGCTAATAGCGCCGCTGCCCTGCTTGCAATCAAGATTTTTCTTCTCCCAAAGACATCCGCCATAGCCCCTGAAGGAATTTCAAATATCATACTTGCTGTATGAAAGACACTTTCAGCCGCTCCAATCTCCACAGTAGAAAATCCTCTCGCTGAAAGCAATGCTACCCACGAAGCGCTGGCAAACATCAAATTTCCCATACCATCAAGCAGCAGTAACTTATTTATCTGTTCTTTTACTCTTTTTCTTTCCATAAAAAAATCTCCTTAGTCTTTTATTTAAAAGATTAAGGAGATAGTGCAGATCATTTTAAGCTGATTTACCTAAAAAAGAGCGCACTATCCCCTTGAATTGCCAAAACATCACCTTTCATGAGATGGATATTGTTGGTTTTCCAAGTCATAGTGCACTCCTTTCGTCAAAATTTTCTTTTAGAATAACATTTCTAAAGACTTTCTACAAGCTCTTTTTTCACTCATTCCTCGGCAGTCTTGTCCATGACACCTTTTGAATTAAAATGATAGCGAACACCATCTACTGTCTGCCAGCCGCTAACTCTCTTTCCATCTGCATTGAAGTAATACTTCTTACCATCTACGGTAACAAATTCATTAGATGCAAGCTTTCCATCTTCCTTTGCGTAGTAATATGAACCCCATACATTTACGAATTTACTCTTACAAAGCTTACCATCCTTGAACATATAGAATCTGTCGCCATCAACTTCAAGCAGTTTGCTCTTAACAATCTGTCCATTTTCATCTGCATAGTATGTATCACCATCATGCTCGAAGAATGTACCTGTTTCCTGAGCTCCTTCAGCATTAAAGTAATATCCCTTACCCCAGATATTCACTATAGCATTACTTACCAAAGCTCCATCTTTGCCCGCAAAGTAAGTTACACCATCAACTGTGACCTTACTATTCTTGATAAGCTGACCCTTATCATTAGCATACATTTTATTTCCTTCGCATTTAAAGAATCCTGTTACAAGCTCATCGTTATTGTCATATACGTAAGTATGTCCCCAGGCATTCTTAAATGTATAGGAAATCTCTTCCTCCGGCTTTTCCACATTAAGTGACGCAGAGCTCACTCTCTTTGAAGCGATTGCAGAAATTTCATCTGCTGTAAGTGTACTATTGAATAATAAAACATCATCTACAAGACCCTTATAAATCGTATCCCAGATATTCACTCCGAAATAGAGTCCTGCGCCTGACTGTGTCATAATGTCCTTTGCAACATCACCTTCCTCAATAAGTTCACCATTAAGATAAAGTCTTCCAACTGCATATTTAGCAGAATCATCACTCTGTTCAACTGTAAACACAACATTCTGCCACTCATTCTTCTTGTAAGCTCCTGTTGCTTTATTGTTTACATACTCATTAGCATTATGAGACCAAATTCTTGCGCTTGTTGTAAGGTTAAGCCAATACTCCGGTCTGAATGTACCACCTGCTATAACAGGGTTAACATCACTTCCTACAGCATCAGGATTGATCCATGCACTGATAGTATAATTCTTGCCAAGAACAGAAGAATCATCCAAAAGTTCTAATCCATATTTACCGTCAAGTGAAATTGCCTTATCAAATACACCTTCTGTGTACTCATACTTCGCATCTTCGACATGCTTAATTGACTTATCTACTGCAGCTGGAGCTTCACCATCAAAAGTAACAGCTTTTACAAGGCTATCTGTGAGGTCAAGTCCTGAGAAGTCTTTTTCCAATTTCAGCTTGTAATCTGTATAATTTTCAAAATCTTCCGCATAAACTCTTAAATCATACTCATTTGACTCTCCGCTGAATTTAAGTTCTCTTTCTGACTTTTCATCAATTGCACTTCCATTAAGTTCAATATAACCATTCTCATCTTCAATATTAAACTTAACTGTCGGAACTTCGTTATAAGGAATTTTGACTACTATTTCGTTACTATCAACTTCAAATTCCTCACCATTACATTCAATCGATCTAAGAGCATTTTCTGACCTAAATGCTCTGTAAAGAGCAAGGCTCTTTGCTATCTTAGCCGAATCCTCATCTTCCGGTGCAGAGAACTTGATCTCTATTACCTTTATAGTCTTTTCCTCACCGTCCTCTGAGATGTCAAGGTCCTTAATATTTTCATCTATCACATCTGCCGGGATCGTATAAAGTTTCTGATAATAGTTTTTCTCATCTTCAGCCGAAAGAGTTCTATTGTCTGCCTTAGCATTTTCACTTGCTACAGTCTCATCTTCAACAACATAATCTCCAACGCTGATCTTGATCCTATTACCTGCTTCATCCTTAGGATAAGTTACAAGCAGATAATTATCTTCATTCTCACGTGCTTCAAGAACATAGCTGAAAGAATCTCCTGAAACTGTCTTTCTTGTAAGTTTTGGTGCATCTTCTCCTATAGACGTTCCATTCTCATCGATCAGACCGTATGCAGTTCCATCAGCAAGAGTATACTGATTTTCATACTGTCCTCTACCAATCTGTTCAACAGCGCTTATCTTTGAATTGTTCTTCCTGTTGCTTTCTTTATCAGAAATAACCTGCTCAGAAGCTCTTCCCTCGGTATCAATATAGTAATTCCAATATATACCATAGCTCTGCTCATTCTGTTTATAATGAGGCGTAAATGTGTATGAAGGTGACACTCCCTCAAGTCTGAATGTTAATGAGTCATCATCTTTTACCAGATACTTATCGATATTGTCGATAAAATCTTCTACAGAATCTTCTGCTTTAATAGCTATAGCGTCACTTGCAACAGCCTTCGTTGTAGGAACCTTAACTCCCATTCCATGATATCCTGTAGTCTGTGCATCTGTTCCAAGCTGAGCACTTAAAACAAATGGACCATACTTAAATGCATAAGCGCTGTCTGAATCAGGCAGACCATATGCCTGAACATGCATTGGAAGCTCTACAGTGAACGTAGCACCATCTTTAATCTTCTCATTAGGTATTATAATATAACCACCGTTTGTATCAAAATCGTACTCTTCTCCATCAAACTTAACCTTTACTGCATCCTTATCTGTCCAATCCGGAATACGAAGTCTAAGGTCAACATCTGTTTCTCCTGAAACCTCAAAATTCATTACATCAGACTCCGCAAGGCTTCCTGTCTGAGTAATTGTATATCCGTCACCGGTCATTTTCGATGCAAGGTAGAGATTTACGATCACATCATCACCATTCTCAAAGTAGATGCTGTCTTCCAACTTTGTAAAGTTCTCATATCCCGTACCAGTGCAGCACCAGAAGTTAGTATCCAGCGAACTATACACTTTCTGATAACCTGTATCCATTGGCTGGAAATACATTGTCATACCTGTCTTATGTTCCTGTGAAGACATGATAGCATTGATCAATGTATTCTCATAATAATCAGCATACTTCTTTTCTCCTGTAATTCTGAAAAGCTTTCTGCTCAGTTTAAGCATATTATATGTATTACAGGTTTCATTATTGGTATTTGTCCTCTCATCCTCTAATACATTATCAGCACCAAAGTGCTCATCTTCACTATTTCCGCCTGTTACATAAGTGTGCTTATCAATAACCATCTGCCAAAATGCTTCTGCATATTCCAGATACTCGGTCTGAGTATTGTCTGTTTCATAGCGGTTAAGCGCACCAAGGAACTTCGGAATAGTCGTATTAGCATGCTTGCCATTCAATATATTTGTTTTGTTTGCCTTTACTGCCTCAAATAATGCCGTTTCATCAAACTGATGAGCAGCAGTCTTAAAGTCTTCTCTATTAGATGCATTTGATACCTTGTACAACTCATACAGTGCATCATTCATTCCACCATATTCTATTCCGAGAACTCTTGATCTAGTTGACGAAGACCAGTTATTTGCCCTATTTGCAACCCATGTTCCAAGCTTCTCTGCAACTTTAAGTGCTTCTTCATTTCCTCCAATCTCATATGCATCAACAAGTCCGGCAAGGATCTTATGCATTGTATACCACGGAACCCATGCCTGTGTGATAATATTTGTGCTTCCTCTTTCTACATTATCAAACTGCAAGTCTACATCATTCTTAAATGAGTCATTCGGAAGTGAAGCACCAAAAAGGAATCCTTCATACTCTGTTCCTTCTGTCATTTCCTGGCATTCTTTAAGCGAGCTTATGATATAGTCAAGCCTCTCAATAGCCTCCTTCTTCTTTGTCTCATCCAGTCCCGGATTTACAACTGCGGTAGACAATGCTGAAATGTAGTGACCTAAGATGTGACCACCTATAAGACCATTTTCCCAACTTCCCGGATATCTGGTCTTATTTTTCATAAAAGTATTTATCTTATTTGTATCTGTCATTCCTGATGCATATGCAGCTGTCTCTCTAAATCCCGCAAGAAGTCTATCAGCATCAAGCTTAAGCATATTGCTGACATCTAATTCCAATGCTTCATCAAAATACTCATCTGTCACTTCAACATTACTTAATTTAATTGATTCTGAATCAGTCGAACTGCTTAATGCATATACCTTTACAGTGTATGTTACCTTTTTTTCTGATTCTCCATATTTAAATATCGCAGTAAGCTTTACCTCTGCGTCATCACTACCTGCAGCCGGTCTTGTAACCTTACCTTCATCAGTTATATATTCCGGATTGCTTGATTCCCACGAAATCGTACTTCCTGCACTGCCTTCTGTAGGCAATGCTATATCACTTATAGCTGTTTTAGGCACATTTACTGCATCTACATCAGTCTCCAATATTGACTCTTCACCACCAGCCTTAATAGTGATATATGTCATATTGACAGCCAGATTGGAGCTTCCTGTTCCAATGGCATCTACTGTAAGCTCTCCATCTTTAACTTCTACTGCTGCAGTAACAGTTGTTTCTCCATTCCCAACAGCAATATTCTCTTTTATTAATTCTTCATCATCCTGCCCTTTGTTAATATAAAGCGACGGAGATTTAGAACATCCCCATGGATCTGCAAATCCTACCTCCAGTAGATATGAACCATTCTCCAGCTCAAATTTGTATGACAAATTCCTTGTCGTAATACCACTTTCATACTGATTTTTTGTATATCTATTTGTGCTGAGTTTAGAACTCTGATCCCCTGAAACATATTCAAACGGCCATGTCCATGCTGTAGAAACGCCGCCTAATGAACATTTTCCATTATTAGAACCATCGCCAACGTCTTTGTCATTTATGCCCCACATATAGCCGGTCTTAGCATCTTTCCCATAAATCTGATCGGTAACGGAGTTATGACTTCCCAGCTTTCCATCATTTGGTGCAGTTGATGTGTTGATATCTCCACAGTCAACCGCATAGACCACAGAACTATTCGAATTATCCTGTTTTGCAGTTGTATCTGCATACACCACACTGCCAGCAAGCGGAGAAGTAACAAGAGCTGCACTCATCAAAAGTGAAACTCCTCTCTTCCCATTCATGACCTTTTTCCTTTTCCCCATTCTGTTTAATACCTCCAAATAATTTTTATTTCCTTCTCTATGTATTAATGTAAATACAAATAGATAAAATTTACATAGCTACAAGTTTTAATTTTTATAAAAAGGTTTTGTATTTTGGTTGGAAGTGTTGTGTTTTTGTACGATTGTGTTACATTTTTTTACCAATTTGTCTGAAAATATGTGCAATATTACATATATATTATTATAATTAGCTTAATGAATATGTATTTTAATATAACAGTTACAATACTAATTACTTTAATTGTGAGGCACGAATAAAACACTATTGATAACCAAATATTAATCAAAAATTGCAGGTGAATTATCGTGAAATATTTAGAATTCGAAATTTCTAATCCATTAAATTTTAATATGACAGGTAAATTTATAGCTCCTGATAAGAACTGGATTCACATGACGAGGACTTTATATGACTTCGAGTTTATATTCGTAACTAAAGGCACCTTATACATCGCTACCGACAATATCAAATACGCTATACATGAAGGAGAATATTTGATCTGTCAGCCGATATGTCAGCAATATGGCTATAATTCATCATTATGTGAGTTTTACTGGAGTCACTTTTCATATAATGAGGTAAAGAATAATCCTAAAGTCTACACTAATCAGAACCTTCCTCAAATACCATACCCATTAAATTCCAGTAAGATATTCTTACCAATAACCGGAAGCGTTCCTAAACAAGAACGTCTAATCATTTTGCTCAAACAATTACAGGATGATGATCGCAGATACAAAAATCTCAATCTAAATTCATATATTTTAACATCTGCCTTAAGTGAATTATATTCTCAAATATACCTCACTCATTCTTCAAACAATGATACTTATAAAAACAGCAGGCTATATTCGGATATACTAGACTATATTTCATGGCGGATAAATGAAAATATAAAAGTAAGCGATATTGCTGATTATCTTGGTTTCAATGCTAAATACATCACCACATTTTTCAAACGAGGAAGCGGAATGTCGATAAAGCAATATATTTTAAGAGAAAAAATAAATATCGCCAAAGCACAACTCACAGACAGTCACACGCCCATAGGAATCATCGGACTTGATCTTGGATTTTCTGATTGTCAAAGTTTTTCTAACACATTTAGAAAGTTAACCGGCCAAAGCCCTTCGTCTTATCGTAATACTTATGCCTTAAGTAAAGAATTTCATGTTTAATTCTTTACACAAGAAAAAAGCGAAGAATAAATCTTCGCTTTTCTTAAAATAGAGCCGATGAACGGACTCGAACCGTTAACCTGCTGATTACAAATCAGCTGCTCTGCCAATTGAGCCACATCGGCTTATTTAGTTAAGTGGATCAACAGAGAAACATCTATCTGTGATCCAAAGTGACCCGGACGGGAATTGAACCCGTGTTACCGCCGTGAAAGGGCGATGTCTTAACCTCTTGACCACCGGGCCGGAAATGATGAACACTAAAAACCGAACATCAAACCTCATTAACTACATCCATTCTGCTTCCCGATTTCTTTGGACAAGCACTCGACCTATTAGTAATGGTCAGCTACATGCATCACTGCACTTCTACCTCCATCCTATCTACCCTGTACTCTTCAGGGGGTCTCCCGAGGCTCGTAGCCTCTTGGATATCTCATCTTGGAGTCGGCTTCACGCTTAGATGCCTTCAGCGTTTATCCGATCCGGACTTGGCTACTCTGTCGTGGATTTGGTATCCAGCAGATGCACCAGCGGTCCGTCCATCCCGGTCCTCTCGTACTAAGGACAGCT
>FOSY01000016.1 GCA_900114405.1 Lachnospiraceae bacterium KH1T2
CTATTTTTTCTGAATTAAGTAGCGAGCCTGTTGAAGAACTAATAATATTGCAGAGTTCATCCAAGGCCTCTCCTTTTTTCAACTGATTTCTTTCAACAATATCAGCAAAATATGTCGTAGCGAACAAGCTCTTTATATATTCTTTTCTCTCTTCGTCGCTTTTTAATACAGCTAACGGCATTCCACCGTATTGCATATATGTATATATTGCTTCAGTTGCTGATCCTCCGACATATCCATAATATTCTTCAAATGACAGTGGAGACAGCTTTATGTTTGTCGCCTTATCTCTAAATTCGGTAACTATATCTGAAGACAACATTTTAGAATTTGAACCCGTCACATATAAATCTATATTTTTTTCTCTTGAGAGTCCGAGCACAACATCTACAAATGAGATTACCTCAGTATCATTAGCATCAGCCAAAACATGTTTACCATCAGTGAAATTTGGATTGATTATAGAATATACCTTCTGTATTTCATCTATGAAAACATAGTAAATATCTTTTTCTTTGCATTTTTCCCTTATATAAGCTCCTAGTTCTAAAGGATCGCGATACTTGCTGTTTTTATCATCATCCAATTCCAGGATAATTATCCTACTCTCTGGAACGTCCTCAGAAAGCAAGTATTCTCTATAAATTTCTTTAAGAAGAAATGATTTTCCACATCTTCTTACACCTGTTATCACTTTCGGAAATCCGTTATTTCTGGCATTAATCAACTGATTTAGATATCTATCTCGCTTTATCATATAATCTCCTAAATTGTAGAATTCTACACTTTTAGCGATTATCACAATTTAATAAAAAACACCCCAAGAACAAATGTCCTGAGGTGTAATAAGTCGTATATGATTGTCCAGAGACGTAATACATTGTAAAACGATTATCTCTTTGAGAACTTTTTCAATGTCCTAAGTGCTGTGTTTGTGGCATTTCTAGGGCGAGTTGCTGTTTACCTGCTGCGTACGGTAGAAAGCTCAGGGCTACTGTATGCGGCTGGTGGCAACTTTAATATCAGCGATCAAAAATAATTCTCTGATTTTACTTTCTACTCATTAAATCTTTGTCTGTCTTTTGTAAGATTATCTTCCGGTTATTATTACATTTAATAATATCTACACATTCAGTGTCATATATTTATTTCCTCATATCCAAACTCATAAGATCAAAATCAATATATTCATTTCCAATTTTGAAAAAAGCCGGTATTGTTCCAGTCTTATCAAATCCATATTTTTTATAAAGATGAATCGCCGCTGCATTATCACTTCGAACTTCCAAGTTTATTATTTCAATTTCATGTTCCTTGGAATAATCTATAAGATGCCGAAGCAACTTAGTGCCTATCCCTCTGTTCCAATATGCCTTAAGGACAGAAATCCCTATTTCAGCCCTATGCGCCATTCTTCGTGGCATCCCACTCATATTAGCCGTTCCTACTAACTCTGATCCATCCCACGCACAATAAAATACGCTTTTATTATCATCATGCATAGTTTTCAGAATACTTGCTTCTTTCTCAACAGAAATATCTCTTCCTTCTGCCCCATAAGTAAGGTTATCTGTCTCTCCACCGATTATTTTCATATAATCAAGTATCTTTTGAGCATCCGATGGATTTGCCTCTTTTACTGTTATTTCAGCCATTTAGTTTGTCTCCTCTTTCGATTGTTATTCTGCAAGATATCTTCTTCAAGCTTTACTGTACAGCCTTGATCATGATCATTTCCATCGGTTGCTCATATCCCGGCACATCAACAATGAAGCCTCCGCAGTCCTTATAGTCCAACTTTCGATAAAAATGCTGCGCATTCTCATCAACTTGTGTTGAAGTCATAAGCATTCCATATTCCATGGCCTTCATATCGTTTTCCCAGTGTTCCATTAGGAGTTTTCCATATCCACGGCTCCGATATTTTTCGTCGACATAAAGCATAGTACAAAAAGGCGTATTATCCCAGAAAAGGTTGTAACGTAAAACGCCTACAATTTTATCCTCATCAACCACAACATAACCCTGCTTGTTTCTGACTTTCTCCTCAAATCCAGAATCAGGCAAATGTCTATCCAGCAAATACCACTCTTCCTTATCTTTTAGCTCCACATATCTTATTTCCATTTTTATTTCCTCAGCAAACTTGAAGTTAGTGTTCTGTCATATGTCTGTTAATAAGTAATAAAACAAACATGACACACCATATTGCCCACGCGATCAAGCATCCAATTCCTTGATAGAAAAAATCAATAATTGTCCCAACTATAAAAGGAAAAGCCATAAACATAATCCTTCTTCCATAAGCCTCGCACATAGTTTTTTCATCATAGTTTTTTCGTTCTTCTTTTGATCTTGAATTATAACCGGTTAAAAATTCAGCAGCTTTTCCGTTAGATTTATAAAAACATATCCCCAGCAGAAACATAATGAGTGCCATAATAAGATTAAATATAAAATAAAACATCCTTATCCCCTTCCTACAAACAGCGTTTTTTCTCAGTTATCCTGGAATTTAAGGATGTAAAACAAATACTTGATTGGGATACCCAAACTCCTCAGTCATTTCGCCCTCTTGAAATCCGAATTTTTTATACAAAGCTCTCGGAGCAATTCCTTTTTCATCATTTTCACGAAACGTTGATACCGTGATTTCCCTACTTCTATCCAATTCAGCAAGCGCTTTTCTCAGAAGGATTGAAGCCAACCCTTGCTGCCTGTATTCAGGATCCACAGCAAGACAACAGATCATATTTCTATTACGTGAAAACAGAAGAACTCCCACAATAGTTTCACTGTCTTTGACACATACAGCTTGCAGCTTGTTCATAAACTTCAATACAGTCTGCTTATGTTCTTCTAAATTCTCTTCTGTTTCGAGCCCGGGGAAATTCCAGCTAACCTTTCGAACAAGCTGCATCCACGAATCGATATATGAACTTTCTCCAAATATTGCTTCCATTTCTTTCATCACTATCATATAAAAATCCCCCATCGTAAATAAAACTGAAATTAATCTTACACAGGGCACATCATCTGAAGGTCAAATGGTTCTTCTTCAGCAATTTCTTTTATTGGGTTAACTGTCAAATCACTCCCCATCACTCTGTAAAACGCAATCGTCTCCTCTGAAGAGCAAGCAGATATGTACAAAGCTTCCGCACCATTTTTTCTTGCTTCATCTTTTCCTACTTCAAATAATCGTCTGCCGATGCCTAGACCTCTACATTCAGAAGATACCTGCATCATATCAAGAATCATATATCGACCTTTTAGCTGTTTTAATAGTCCTATAAAACCAACAACTCTATCATTTTCTAATGCAATGTATGTAATATATTCATCACTGCTTATTTGCTTGGCTACTGAACGTTTTTTATTTAGATCCCAATCTTCGGTATATTTGCATTCAATCAATATATATTCCCCGTCAATTCTGCGATATACCTTATTTACATCCTGTTTTCTGTTATATGAATCCAATGAATTAATAGAGAAATTCTTTTCTGATAATAATTCTATTTTAATCAAATAATAAATCTCCTTGCTTCTAGACATTTATACGATTGAAAATAAATATTAACTTTTTTCGAATTAAAGTTTAGTCGTTTTTACTGAAATATATTCCGGTTTACTGTTCCAACACTTTAAGATCAGATCTCTCATATTTGTTTTGACCTTTGAGGCTTTTCTTATACTTCCAGCATCTTATAGCATCATCCAGCGAAGCACCTTTGTTATCTGCAAAGAAATCCCTGATATAGGTATTATACTCAAACTGCTTTCCAATAACAGTCTGCCCCTGCTTTACTGTTCTTTTGATCTCATAATAAGCATCAATGGCATCACTATATGTTTTCCCGGAATTCGCTTTGAGCCATTTTTGAAATGTCACATTGAAACAAAATGACTCCCCTATTTTGCTCTTAAAAAAGGCTCTATGAACCTCCGAACAAATAATGTTCTCTTCAATTTTACCGGCCTCTGTTATAGTGGTTATCTTTGCCTTTCTTTTAGTAGATGCTGTCCCCGATGAATTCTTGATTTTCCCCGTATCAAGATAGTATGCAATCCTCTCAGTAAGCTCTTGTTTTCCGCCGGAAGCAGGCAACCAGTTATCGTGGCAGAACTTTACAAGTTCTTCCTTCAGGTAATAATATTCAAGAAAATCTTGTCTCTTTAATCCCAACGTTAGTGTAGGTCTTTCAGACATACTGTCCTCCAATATCTTCAAAAATCCCCTCTTTTCCTCGTTTGATTTTACGTCGTAATATACCTACAAAACAGTTTTATCACATCATCAATAGTTTATCCAGCTCATAAAGGAGCTTCTCTTTCATTTCTCCTAGTTCTTCACTGCTGGGTCTGTTTATGTCAGCATACATTTTTTCGCTTGGATAACACCAGACAGGTCCCTTGCCTTGGTTTCCATAGTTATCTATGTCGCCAGCCCTTCTTGGAAACAGATGCCAATGAATATGTGCACCACCTTCACCGTTTCCCAGACATTCATAATTCATTTTTTCGGCTCCGAAAGCATTTTTCACCGCTTCAGCAATCAGTGTCATTTCATATAAGTGCTTTGCCCTTGTCTTCTCATCCAAATCAAACAGTTCAACAACATGGTCTTTATATAAAAAAAGCGTATACCCCTTAAAATGTTGAAAATCTCCAATTACCACATATCCAGTTTCAAGTTCTTTTACAAGAAATGGATTGTTGCCAGCCTTTGTTTCTTTAATTCTGTCACATATTCCGCACATATAATTCTCCCTACAAATACTGTTTCCTATTCTAAGTTATACTGGAAGTTATTTTCTGTTACATTCTATCCACGATACAGCAAAATCTACTAATTCACGTTGGTTCATCAGCTTTATGTCAGCATTGCCCACTTTTACCTTACATGTGGTATAGGCTACTTCAAATGCCCTTCCTATATCTTTGAAGTCCTCTCCATCAACATACAATGTTTCATACGCTTTCCAGACCCGAACACCATTCTCCATGACTGCACTGTGTTCAATGCAGGTATGTTTGCTTGAGTATTCTGCACGCGCATCCGCTAAATGAATGGAAGTATTCTTATCATAATCAACTCCAATCAGTAAAACTTTCCCATCGAGTTTATAAAGCCTCCCAATTGGTGATGAGTCTCCAAATATATTCGAAAGATCATGGTTCTCAGTTAAATACTTAGCATTCTTTCCCCAAGCCGCAACAGATCTGGCAGGATGGTCACTCCTTAATGTTCCAGGCCATGAACGGAACATTTCGGCAACCGCACCCATAGTGTTTGTCGGAGTAATTGCCTTATCATATGCCGGCCAGTTTTCGCGTATTGTATCCCAGTCAGCCTCATCTGCATCCCAATGAACTCCTGTTTCCGGATCAAGGTTTTTCCATGATTGTGTAGACATCATAATAGTTCCATTCTGCCCCACAACATCAATCAAAGCTTCAATAATAGTCTGTGCACCACCACATACATATCCAATTTGTCCAAGTGATGTATGTACCATTACTGAATCACCATTCTGGAGCCCAACACTTTTTAATGCACTTACTATATCTGATTTAATGATAGTCTTCATACTCTCCCCTGTTAGATATTTTAAACTTAAAGTTAATCTATTCAGAAATACTTAAATTTTTACTTTGTAGCAACTGTTTATAATTATACCTATATCTACCATCCTGTTCAACGGCACACAAAAAAGGCCCGGTACTTTCGTACCGAGCCTTTGAAATCTGCCATTGCAGAAATATTATCTCTTTGAGAACTTTTTCAATGTCCTAAGTGCTGTGTTTGTGGCATTTCTAGGACGAGTTGCTGTTTACCTGCTGCGTACGGTAGAAAGCTCAGGGCTACTGTATGCGGCTGGTGGCAACTTTAATAACTGCGATCAAAAATAATACTCTGATTTTACTTTCTACTCATTAAATCTTTGTTTGTCTTTTGTATGATTATCTTCGAATATATCTTTCTTAGCGGAGCACACGGGACTTAAACCAAAGGTTCACAATGTACCCACAGCTCTAATTAATCCGTTATTTCTCCTCCAGCCTCTCTAAGATCAAACAATGAAACGATCTTAAACTCTTTCTTTTCAGTATCCACATCCCTAAACCAGATGCTTCCACTATTGATACATGCGCCCTGCCAGTTCGCCCATAGATCTGATATGTCCCATGATGCAAGTGCGGTCATCTCTTCCTCATTAAATGCTTTTTTAAGAATAGGTATGCTTATCGTTATTCATTTTACTAAAATGTTTATGCCACCGGTAGGATTTCCTCACATATTGCACGGATCTCTTCACTGAAAACAGTATCTTTTGGCCAGATGAAGGTAAAATCATGTTTTACCCTAAAGTCGTCAAGGGGGATTGTTTTCAGATATCCGGACTGCAGTCCGGATGCAACCGCTGCTTTATATAAAAAGGTGATGCCACAATCTTTTTCAATAAGGCTTATTATGGTATGCATGTTCTCCACCTGGGTAAAATTCCTAAAATCACTTGTGGAGTAATTGTTCAGGGCAAGAGCTCTTTCCAATATATTGCGCGTTCCTGAACCGGGTTCTCTTATAAGAATTCGCTCGGGAAAGAGATCTTTTATCACGCGTGGCTTCTGATTGAAAGAGTGCTTTGCCGAACAGACAGGAACGAACTCTTCTTTGCTAAAAAGCAGCGTTTCATAATCATTTTCAGGGAAATATCCTTCTACAAGTGCAAAATCTATAACCCCCTCGGAGAGTTTTTTAAGAAGCTCCGATGTGTTGCCAAATGTAATCTTAAGATTAGTATCCGGGTGATTTTTTATGTAATCACTGATCGGATCAGCAATTATGTATTCTCCTATGGTCATGGTGACACCAAAAGAGATGTCTTTTAAGCCATGGTTATTCTGTGAAAGTATTTCTTTGAGACTTTCATCATCATTTTTTATCTGATTCATTTTTTTATACAGGAGTTTTCCGTTGTCAGTTAGAAAAAGTTTTTTTCCATCCTGAGTAAACAGCTTTGTCCCGTATTCATTTTCAAGATGATGTATGTGTTGAGAAACAGCGGGCTGAGTAATATTCAGCTCCTTAGCCGCCTTGGTGAAATTGAGGTGTCTGCAAACGCAGAGGAAAGTATCTATTCTGAAATCCAGCATAATCAGTCCTCCCTAACGATAAGAAATGTTTATGGATATATAATAATATATAATTTTATCTTTTTCAAAAGACAGAATATAATAAGACCTACGAAAGAACAGATTAAAAAGAGAGAGAGGTCTTGAGATGGATTTTTTGAAAAAGAATTACATGGGAGTAATAGTATGCTTCACTATTGCAGTTCCTTCATGGCTCCTGGGAAAGCGCTTCCCTGTCGTTGGCGGAGCGGTGATTGCAATCATTCTGGGCATGATAATAGCCCTGTTCTGGAATGACAAGGGGAAGGCGGCTGATGGAATAAAGTTCACATCAAAGATAATTCTGCAGGAGGCTGTTGTCCTCCTTGGATTTGGTATGAATCTTTCGGTCGTTCTTCAGACCGGGAAACAGTCACTTCCTATAATTATCTGCACGATTTCAACATCGCTTATCCTATCATGGATTCTTCATAAGGTTATGAATATCAAAGGAAACACAGCTGCTCTTATCGGAGTTGGCTCATCAATATGCGGCGGCTCAGCAATAGCAGCTACGGCTCCTGTCATTGATGCGGATGATGATGAAGTGGCACAGGCAATTTCTGTGATATTTTTCTTTAACGTGCTGGCAGCACTTCTTTTTCCTTCGCTGGGAAAGCTTATAGGTTTTGATATCACAACAGGAGAGACTTTCGGTATTTTTGCGGGAACTGCAGTTAATGATACTTCTTCCGTCACCGCAGCTGCATCAACCTGGGATAGTATGTGGAACCTGGGGAATCAGACTCTTGATAAGGCAGTTACGGTCAAGCTTACAAGAACACTGGCTATCATACCTATTACACTGGTACTTGCGTATCTGAGGGCAAGGGAAGCAAAAAAGGATGGAAGTTCGACAAATGGCTTTAGCTTTAGAAGAGCATTTCCGATGTTCATAGTCTTCTTTGTGATTGCTTCAATTATCACAACTATTTGCTTGAGAGCAGGTGTCCCTTCTTATGTTTTTAAGCCACTTAAGGAACTTAGCAAGTTCTTTATAATAATGGCCATGGCTGCTATTGGCTTGAACAGTAACATAATCAAACTAATTAAATCAGGTGGGAAGCCGATTTTGCTTGGCGGCTGTTGCTGGATCGGAATAACAGTTGTCTGCCTTTTGATGCAGCATGTAATGGGAATATGGTAAAGACCTGAGTCTGAATAAAGTTCCACATTACGGTTCTCCCTTACAGCACTTGCCGGTGGTTTCATTACAGAGAGTTTTTATAAAACCACAGAATTCCTTCATGATGTCCGTGTTTATTGAATAGTAGTGCCACTTACCTTCTTTCCTGTCTTTAACCAAGCCCGAATCCACAAGTATCTTCATGTGATGAGAGAGAGTCGGCTGTGTAATATCAAACTTTTCAAGAAGCTTACATCCGCATTTCTCCTGATCAGAAAGCATCTTAACTATTTCCATTCTGTTGGGATCTCCAAGAGCCTTACATATCAGCACTTCGTCTAATTTGGCCATAATCTTCTCCTTATATAGATGTTTATCTATGTGTTGATAAAGCATATACATAGATATTCGTCAATGTATTATTTCAAAAAGGAGACAGAGCTTTTAAAACTCTGTCTCCTCCGTGGCAATTTATCTTCGGATATAAACGATAACATTTCTTCCACAATTCATATTTTTTCATAGTTATGGAAATTTTGTTAATATAAAATAACAGAATTTATTTTTAGTCCATCCGTTTCCAGCATTTTTCTTTAAGAAAAGTAGCTATCACATTGATGTCTTCACCTTCATAGTATGCAACCAATAATTTCTTGAACTCCGGCACATCTTTCTCTGGTATGACAAGAAGTCCTTGCCCATGGGATATAAGATAATGATTAGCAAATATTACTGAAGCTCTTTTGTTACCGTCAACGAAGACCTGCGTTTTCATGCAATACATGCATAATTCTATAGCTTTATCTATATCCACCTTATCAGATGATCTTATTTCGTTTATGTTCTCTATAACCATTGACTCTATAGGAATAGGCGGTACATAACTGGTTCCGCCTATGGTTACAGGCACACTCCGTATCTTTCCCCCATAAGAGAAAAATCCTTCATTAACAAGCTTTGCTACATGGCAAAGTAAATGATAATCAGTTTCAGCCTGTATAACATCCTGGTCAAGAATAAACTCCCAAGAATGCTTAAGATTCAGGATTTTTTGCACATCATCTGCTGTCATGCCATTGACGATACCTTTTTCCAATATTTCCTCTGTCTGTGGAAAGGTCGTTGCTACTCCCTCCAACACAGCCTGATCATAGATATTTGATTTCATATTGGCTCTGGCGAAATCCAAATTCATAACAACATCTGCAGATAGTTCAGTAGGGCTATATCCAACTTCTGCAAGCTGCTTATCTATTTTTCGAATACTCTTTTTTAATTCTCTGGCTTCTCTAGCGTTCCTAAGAAGCAACTGATACAGATTATCTGAATAAACATCAACATATGTTGATGTAAGTTTTCCATTTACTCTTTTTCTTATATACAAGTATTTGCCACTGGAGTTTTCCTTCACTTCCGGTGAGCCGTCATAAGGTATGAGATTTAGACGGGCCTGAAGGTCAGCTTTATCCTGCAATAGGCTCTTAATTGTTTCCAACTTATTATCCATCGATTTCTCCTTTTAGGGAACCTTTCTAATAGAAATATATCAAAAAGTTCCCTAAAGTTCAAATAAAAAATAGGGAACTTTTTTCGATAATCAGCAAGGAAAGTTCCCTAAAATGTCTCGAAAAGAATTATTACCTCCGACTTAACATCGTCTATAATACTGAAAGTTAATCTATTCAGAAATACTTAAATTTTTTCTTTGTAGCAACTGTTTATAATTATACCTATATCTACCATCCTGTTCAATATTATGTGCATAAAACAAGGGCGTTTTCACGCCCCTGCCTATTGCACTATCAGTTATTCATCTCTCAGGTCTTAGATTATTCCTATTAAGATTTGGACTTTGCTGCTCCTTCCTCTGATCAACTATCGTCTGGCTTTCTCTTAGCTTTTGCAAAATGCTTGTTTTAGCCTTTTCAGCTACCTCAGGCTTCTTGGTCTTATCCCACCATTCCTTGAATGTTCTGAAGGCTTTCGAGACTAGTTTTCCCAGTGTGGTCTTAGGATTTTCGAGTGTTGCGTATCTCATGAATTCCTTTTTCATTTCTGTATTTACCACTGAGTCCACATATTGGTTAACTGTGCTTTCAATGTCCTCCTTCATTTCTTTAACCGTTCCGTCCAGAGCTTCAATCTGTGTCTCCTTCTCCTGGCACTTATCTTCCAGCTTTTCATATTCTTGCTGCTTTAGCCTTAAGTAGAATTCTTTTGAGAAGTTGCTATTCCTTCCTTTTTCCTTTGGCTTTAAGGTTTCATCTCCAAAGATCTCCGGGTGGTCTATCATCTGATGCTCTACAAAATCGTGCATTAGATCTTGTATTTTTTCTAGTCTCTCCTGATCAAACACTTTTGTTTTTGCCACCTGTTTGCTTAGTCCTCGTTTGTATCCTGTTGCTACCGGAACTCCTACTACGTGCATATGAGGTGAATCCTCATCCAAGTGTGTTACCGCCGATGCGATTTTGAATTCCGGAACTATCTCTTTTACATATTCAAGCTGATCTCTCAAGAGTGGCTTCATTGCATTCCACTGCTCTCTCGTCTTATCTGCCCAGAATTCCTTATCCCCTACTTGGAGAATTACCTCCGTAGCCACATCATTCTTTTTACTTTCGGATACATACTCCAGATAGTCAGGAATCTGTCTGTCACTTCTTTTACCTTTGTTGTATTCCGCAAGTGCCTCAGAGAATTCCCTTTCATAAATCTCTTTTACATCATCGAGAACATTTACTTCACTCCCGACTTCCACTTCGATCATTTCTTCGTTATACTCTTCGCTTTGAAATAATCGAAGATTGTGTTTGCTCACCGAAACCACATCTCGCGTTTTAGTGAGCGAATGCTTCTTACATGAAATGTGAAATGTCACTGTTATCATAAACAAACTCCTTTCGTAATATTTTTTTGCCGCTGGCAGGCCCCTCGGAGAGCCCCCGGATAATGATGTGTAATGTCATTATCCATAGGGGGTTACCCATAACGACACGTTATGGGGAAGCTCGCTCCGCTCGCCTGCCAAGCCATTCATTCCTTGGCTGATTATTACCGGAGCGTGTCACGCTCCCGTTCAATCCATCAAGGGAAATCACCATCTAAAATCCCTGTGCATTCCCACCATATCGAGGTAGTCCTGACGAGCTTTTTCCTTCTCCTCTTCTGTGGGTGCTGTCTTGAACTTTGAATAGATTTCATGCCTCACTAGTTTTTCCATCTTGTCTTCAAGTTCTTTTTTGATCAGATCAGTATCTTCATCAAACTCAAAGACCAGTAATCGTACCAGCCTTATAAATAATTCTTGTGATATCTGTACGTTTTTCATTCGTCCCTTTCTTCTAGTCCGCAACAATGCAGTGTCTTTATCTTTTTACAACCTTGCAATCTTAAGAGTGTAACTTCAGATACCTTACATTGTTGCGGTCTTGATTATCATTCGTTCTCTTTCAATATCCAGTACCAGGTATTGTTGATTCTCCTGGCTTTTATCCCAAGTTCATTTTTGGCTATCTCCAGAGTTCTTTTTGATATATCCTCTTCTTTAGCCAGTTCTACTGCCTCGTTACTTGGGATCATATTATGGTCTTCAGCCAATTCTCTCAGAAGAGCTATCGCCTTTTCCTGCTTATTCGCTTTCGGTGCAATTCCTCCGAGAACTTCGTCTGCGGTTATTTCATAATCTCCAATCCACTCGAATCCCTTTTCTGATAATCTGAAAGCCTTTGAATGTCCAAATGCTGCTAAGTTGTTCTTTATTTGGACTATTGCCCTTAGTTCCGGTTCTCCTTCTATCCTTCCTACCAGCAGGACACTTCTTGCTACTGCGTAGAAGTCAATTGATCCCATCCCTCGATAAGCTGCCTTGTTTCCGGAAGCTTTGTTCATGTGTCCGATTAGGATGATTGCACATTTATACTTCTCCGCCAGAGCTCCCAGCTTCTTAGTCATATCTCTTGCTTCGTTAGCTCTATTCATATCCATTCCGCCTCCGAGATATGCCTGTAGTGGATCCATAATCAAAAGTTTTGCTCCAGTCCTTATGATTGCCTGTTCAACTCTCTCATCTACCATTGATAGCGATTTATCACTCTCATCTATCACATGGATTTTGGAGCAGTCAGCCCCGGCACCTTCAAGTCTTGGCTTTACCGTATCAGCCAGTCCGTCTTCTGCTGTCTGATATATGATGTTTATTGGTTCCTCACTCTGCAGACCTGTATCTAACGAAATTCCTTTTGATAACTTCGCTGCTGCATTTAGTACAAAAGTTGTTTTTCCATCCCCGGGATCTCCCTGAATGATGGTAAGCTTTCCATATGGTATAAACGGATACCATAGCCAGGAAACTTCTTCAGCTTCTACATCTGACATCTGGATAAGCTTTAATTCTGGTTTGCTTGTTTCCATTTTGATTCCTCCAATCTTACTTTTTTGTTGAACTTGGCCGGAACCCTTGCTATACTTTATTTAATCGAATTTACAAAAGCTCCGGCTTTTCATTCACTCTCTTGTTACCAGCAAGAGAGTTTTTTCATTTTAGACTGCTTCTGGACTAAAGTATCCAATCTCTTCCCATACCTTTCTGTCTGGACAATAGTAGTTGTATTCACTGGAATTCTCTTTCTTCATGGCATATCCAAATTTGAATATCCCCTGCTGGATTCCAATTCTTACGAACTGTGCATCCTTGTGCATTGCCTCGGCAACCTCAGTTATAGGAACATTTCTACCGGTAAATCTTGGTAGTTCTACATATAACTTTTTGTCTTCCATACTTTTCACCTCCCTTCTTTCAAAATACGAATTATCAGTTCGTATTTTGATAATACGTCTTAGTAATTCATTTGTCAACACAAGATATGTATTTATAATTCGTATTACGTTCTTGCAATTCGTATTACTACATGTTACAATTCACACAAGGAGGTCAGTATGATGAATAATAGATCTGATATTGGAAATAGAATTAAGCAGGCCCGCAAAGCTCAGCACCTCAGTCAGACTGAACTGGCTAACAGGCTAGGCAAAACTATGCGTACCGTACAGAAATATGAAAGCGGTGAAATAGAACCTTCAATAGGTATACTGAATGAGATCGCAAATATTCTTAATATCTCCCCAGCAGAACTAATTGGATATCAGAAGAAGAACATCACTTTAGATACTCTCTCAGATGTCCTCTATGTTCTAAACGAATTAAATAAAAAAGCAGGTCTTCACTTCAATATAGACGTAAATCGCCCACCAAAAACTGAAGAGTGGAGCTGTAGCCTTAAATTCATGGGAAACGATGAGATAGCAGAAAACAACGCAGATCTCTGCCTTTTTCTGGAAAGATACGCAGATGAACGAGAAAGCCTTGAACAAGGCCTATCAAATGAAGATAGATTTAATCACTGGTTTGAAACAGAACTTGCATACTACGCAAATGTAGCATTGCCCGATAAGAAAGGTGATTAAGGGACTATCCCCTTTTTCATAAATTACCTGAGCATCAAAGGCGGTCGATAATACTTGAAATTACCAAACGGATATGGAAGTGTTATGAAAATGTCCGGGAAACGCAGAAAGCCCTATATGGTAAGAGTAACCACCGGATGGACCATTGATCCGGAAAAAGGTACCAAAAAGCAGACGTACAATGTCATAGGATATGCTGAAACCAAGCAGGAAGGATTGCAAATGCTATCAGATTATCATCAGAATCCATTTGATACAAAAGCAGCCAAAATGACATTCACAGACGTATATAATGCCTGGTCTGAAGCAAAGTATCCTACCATCTCTAAATCCAATGTGCATGGGTATACAGCCTCATATAACGTATGTGGCACCCTTTACAACAAAACTTTTAGAGATATAAGGCTGGCAGAGCTTCAGAATGTCATTGATACCTGCGGAAAAAATTATCCTACACTCCGTAAGATCAAAGTCCTTTTCAATCAGCTTTACGATTACGCTCTTAAGAACGATATCTGTAACAAGGACTATTCCGAATTTGTAGATATCCTCAAGTATAAGGATAAAAATCCAAACAAGGTTGAGAGAGATATCTTTTCAAAAGCTGAGATTGACAGGTTATGGGAACTCAAGGATGATCCGTTCTACCAGACAGTACTGATGCTGATTTACAACGGCTGTAGAATATCTGAACTACTGGATTTGGAAAAGAAAAATGTTCATCTTGAAGAACAGTATTTCGATGTGATACTAAGTAAGACTGAAAATGGTATCAGAAAGGTTCCTATAGCAGATAAGGTTCTACCATTCTACAGAGCCTGGTATGAATCCTCTGACTGTGAATACCTTCTTCACACAGATGACAACAAAAAATTCACCTACAGGAACTATAAAGACAGCTACTGGACAACACTAATAGAAAACCTTGGTATGGAGCACAATCCTCATGATACTAGGCACACCTGCATATCAATGCTGGCGGAAGCTCATGTGGATCCTACAATGATCAAGAAAATCGTAGGACACTCCGGAGCAATGTCTCTGACAGAGAAAGTGTACACACACCTTGATATTCAGTCTCTGGTAGAAGCAATAAATAAAATCTAAGACTTGATAATTTTGCTGTCTACCTGCTGTTTACTCGCTGCTTACGGTACAAAATTTTCTGCGTTTCACCACAACTGAATACAATTATAGATAAAAGAAAAACCCCAGAAACACTGAGTTTCTGAGGTTTGTAAATTCTTTTTGAATCTCGAAAGATTATCTCTTTGAGAACTGAGGAGCACGACGAGCTGCCTTTAAGCCGTACTTCTTTCTTTCCTTCATACGTGGATCACGTGTAAGGAATCCTTCCTTCTTAAGGATTGGTCTGTACTCAGCATCAACCTCAAGAAGAGCACGTGAAATGCCGTGACGGATAGCGCCAGCCTGACCTGTATAACCACCACCGTAAACATTTACAAGTACATCAAACTTCTCTTCGTTCTGTGTTGCAACAAGTGGCTGACGAACGATCATCTTAAGTGTATCAAGACCGAAGTAATCGTCAATGCTCTTCTTGTTGATTTTGATTTCGCCCTTGCCAGGTACAAGGTATACTCTAGCAACTGAGCTCTTTCTTCTGCCTGTGCCGTAATATCTATTTGCTACTTTAGCCAATGCTTTGTCCTCCTATCAATTAAAACTTAAGCTCAACCGGCTGCTGTGCTGCCTGATTGTGCTCTGCGCCTGCGTAAACGTGAAGCTTCTTGAACATCTGACGTCCAAGAGTTCCCTTAGGAAGCATGCCCTTGACTGCAAGTTCGAATACATCTTCCGGCTTATTAGCAAGCTTATCACGAAGAGTCTCTTCCTTAAGACCACCAACATACTCTGAGTGTCTTCTGTAAACTTTCTGCTCAAGCTTCTTACCTGTAACCTTGATCTTAGAAGCGTTGATTACGATAACGTTATCACCACAGTCAAGGAATGGTGTGTAAGTAGGCTTGTTCTTTCCTCTTAAAACAGATGCTACACGTGAAGCAAGACGTCCAAGTGTCTGACCCTCGGCGTCAACAACATACCATTTTCTTTCGATGGTAGCTGGGCTAGCCATATATGTATTCATTATTTTCCTCCAAATAAAAGTAGAAATCTTTTTAATCGTAACGTTCGTGCAAAACCGGGGCTGTGGTTTGCAGCATGTAATATTTTACAGCACATATACCCGTGTGTCAAGGCAGAAACGCCGATTTTAAAGGGATTTTAAAGCTTTTTTTTCAATGCGAAAAGCATCGCCTCGAGTAACTTTTACGTTGTAACCTGTTGTAGAAATTCTTCTCTCCATACAGCTTCGACATTCCGCTGCCTCATCACCTGTACATATCTTTCCATCATATAAAAGGTACTTACTTCGTACAGCTGTCGGAGACAGATTCGGCATCACAACATTTGCACCGGCAAGAATTCCTTTTTCACGGCCTCTAGGGTCGATAGTTCCAAGCGCAGTAGTCGCCGGAAGCAGTACCTCAGGCATCATAAGTCTTATGACACCGAGCAGATGAAGAGTATGCTCCAATGTTCCTGCCGGCTCATCCTTGAACTTAGTGTCTTTATGCGGTATAAAAGGCCCTATGCCTATCATATCAGCCCCAAATTCCTTCATGTAGTACAGATCATCCAGTACATTATCAATTGTCTGATATGGCGAGTCTACCATGATGCCGCATCCCACCTGATATCCGATTTCTTTAAGCATATCAAGGCAATGCTTTCTGTGCTCTATCGTAAGCTCCTCAGGATGCAGTTTTCGGTAATGCTCCGGGTCAGATGTTTCCTGCCTTAAAAGATAACGTTCTGCCCCTGCATCAAACCATAGCTGATAGCTTTCTCTCGAACGTTCACCTATAGAAAGTGTCACTGCTGTATCAGGATGCCTGCGGCGTATCTCGCTTACAATATCAGCTATGTCCTGATCACTGTATGACATATCCTCACCGCTCTGCAGAACGAAAGTCCTGAATTGCAGCTCATAACCCTGATCAGCACATGCGACTATCTCTTCTTTAGTCAGATGATATCTTTCTGCATTCGCGTTGCTTTTCCTGATTCCGCAGTAATAACAGTCATTTCGACAATAATTGCTGAATTCTATTATTCCTCTAAGATAGACATCTTTACCATAATACTTTTCTCGTACCTGACAAGCGTTGCTGTAAAGCAGAGTCTCGTCCTCAACGCTCATAGTAAGTAAAAGCTGTTTAAGCTCTTCTCTTTCTAATGTCCGATTCGCTCTTAGCTTCAGTATTCTTTCATGATTATTCATATAAAAAACAACCTTCTGCTCATATTATCAGCAAATTCGAGGAAGAAGCTCATTTCCAGGCTCAGGAAGAATCGTTTCAGTACCGATCTCCGTCTCCATTATGACTCTTCCCTTGTTTTCCTCGGTTATTACACCAATCTTTGCTGCACCTGCCGTATCCGGAAATTCTTTAAGAACTTCTATAAGCTTATCTGCCTTTTCTTCAGGAAGGATCATAACAAGTCGTCCTTCACACGCAAGGTAGAGCGGCTCAAGTCCAAGCATTCCTGTTACTCCCTTTACCTCGGGCGCTACCGGAACAGCAGTCTGATCGAGCTTTACACCAACTCCTGCTTCTTTAGTTATCTCATAAAGAACTGTGCCTACACCGCCGCGAGTTGCATCTCTTATTACATGTATATCTCCGACCTGCTTTAAAGCCGCCTCTACAGGATGCCATAACGGTGCACAATCACTTGTAACCTCGGCTTCTATTCCATAGTCATCACGAGCAAGTAAGATTGCTGTACCGTGGCGTCCTACATCGCCGGTGACCACGACTGCATCTCCAGGCTTTGCAAATGCGCCGGATGTTTCCGCACCTTCAACTATCTCTCCAACTCCGGTGGTTGTGATAAAGACGCCGTCTACCTGACCTTTTCCAGCAACCTTTGTATCTCCGGCAACTATTTTTACTCCAACCTTAGAGGCTGTTTCTTCCATTGCTGCAGCTATTTTTTCAAGATCAGCAAGCTTAAAACCTTCTTCAATGACAAAACTGCATGTAAGATAAAGCGGCTTTGCTCCCATGCATGAAAGGTCATTAACTGTACCGCAGATTGAAAGCTTTCCTATATTTCCACCATTAAAAAATGCCGGCGATACAATGAAACCGTCAGTTGACATTGCAATTTTGCCATTAGGCCTTGGTAATACTGCAGCATCATCTGCCGTAAAATATTCATTTGAAAAATGTTCCTTAAACACCTTGCTGATAAGTTCTGAAGTCTGCTTTCCACCGGCTCCATGTGCAAGTGTTACTGTTTCTGTCATTTCCTCTTCCTCTCAAATCCTATAAATTCACATCAACCATAGAGATAATGCGCAGAGCATGTTCCCTCGTTTGAGACCATACAAGCACCGATAGGATGCTCCGGAGTGCAGACTTTTCCAAATAACGGACACTGCTCAGGCTGACATTTACCCTGAAGCACTTCGCCGCATCGGCATCCAGGATTACTATGCCCTGATGTCTTCTCGACACCATACTTCTTAAGCGCATCATACTTTGCAAATTCATCACGCAGCTCAAGTCCGGAATTTTCTATCACGCCTATTCCACGCCATTCCGCATCACAAGGCCTCATGTAATGATTGATAAGCTCCATAGCCTTCTCACTTCCGCTTTCCTTGACTACTCTAGGATATGCATTAATGAGAAACGGCTCTCCTGACTGATATTTTTTTACAGCTATCGCCAGCGCAGAAATGAGCTCAGATGCCGTAAATCCGGCTATGACACCGCTCATTCCCTTTTTAAGCATATCTTCACAGTCTTTTAAGCCAGTGATCGCATGAACATGTCCCGGGTACAAATAGATATCAGTGTAATCAGCCATTGCCTGATATGCTCCGGGCATAGTCTTATTTGCAGTTACCAATGAAAAGTTGTTTATTCCCGCTGCCTCTGCATCTCTTACTGCTATACACGAAGACGGAGTAGTAGTTTCAAATCCAACTGAAAGGAACGCTACTTCTTCTTCCGGGTGCTCCTCTGCATATTTTTCTGCATCCTGCGGCGAATACACCACTTTTACCTTAGCACCAAGACCCCTGGCTTTCTGAAGGCTTGTCTCTGACCCCGGTACACGCACCAGATCTCCAAATGTACATATCGTAACACCATGCTTAAGCGCAAGCTCTACTGCACAGTCTATGAATCCTGCCGGCGTTACACACACAGGACATCCCGGACCTGATATCAATTCTATTTTAGGTGAAAGAAGCTTTCTTATACCCAGACGGAATATTTCATGAGTATGTGTACCACACACCTCCATTATCCTTATCTTCTTACCATCATAATTTTTAAGGAGCTCCGCGCCTTTTCTTACTTCTTCTGTCATCAGTCCATGAACTCCTTCATCAGTTCTTCAGATTCATTTACATCATCGTCTGTTATCTTAGCTATTGCAGAACCTGCATGAACCATTACGTAATCCCCTGGCTCCAGGTCTGCAATAAGTTCTGACGATACGCTTCTCTTTGCTCCTGACGCATCTATTATTGCTGTTCCATTACTAACCTTTAATACTCTAGCAGATAATCCAACACACATAATTACTCCTTATCTCTCAGTCATCCGCTGCAAGCTTCTCGCTGCTGCAAACGCCTGTCCTAAAGCTATACCTCCATCATTAGGCGGTATAAGACTATGTTTCAATACTTTAATTCCTGCTGTGACAAGCCTGTCTTCCACAAGTTCCAGAAGCAGAGTATTCTGAAACACACCTCCACTCAGAGCCGCAACATTTATACCAGATGAGCTGTTTACACGTTTAATGGCCTCCACAATTCCGTCTGCGAGCCATGCATGGAATTGGTAAGCACATTTTTCAATCGACACTCCTGACATTCTGTCTTCGATCAATTTTTTGAAAATTCTATCAGTTCTTATATGTAAAAAGCCTTCCTCGTCTGTAACCAGTTCTGACAATTGCATTATATCACGATTCACATAGCTTTCTGCCGCATACTGAAGTGCTGTGGATGCTTCACCTTCAAATGATGACTCTATAACTATCCCAAGCGCTGCACTTACCGCATCAAAAAGCCTTCCTGCACTTGTAGATTCCACTGTATTTAAGCCTTTTTCAGCCATTTTAGCTAATACATTAAGCTGAATCTTATCAGTGATTTTAAGCTTTTCTGCGATCTCTTCTGCATCCTTCTTTTCAAATATAGAATTAAGCATTGATGCAGCGATCTTCCAGCCTGTACGTGAAGCGCTGTCTCCTCCGACCTGCTTAAATGGAACAATACTGCCAACCCTCTCAAAGCCGTCAGGGTCAGCTATCATCACTTCGCCGCCCCATATTGTTCCGTCCGTTCCATATCCGGTACCATCGAAAGCCACTCCTATAACTTTTTCTGCTGTGTCATTCTCCGCCATACATGACAATATATGCGCATAGTGATGCTGTACTTTCAATACTTTCCTGCCCAGGCTTTCCGCAAATTCCGTCGAATGGTACGCCGGATGCATATCACAGGCTACCACTTGCGGTTCAGCCTCAAGCATATCTTCCATCCTGAGAACCGTCTTTTCAAGGACATTTAGTGATCTTACATCTGCAAGATCGCCTATATAAGCCGACGGATACATAAGACCATTCTTTCCTACGCAAAACGTATTTTTCAGCTCACCACCTATTGCAAGGACCTCACCTTTAGCAATAGAGCTCACATCAACAGGCAATGGTGCATATCCTCTAGAACGTCTTATCATATAAGGCTCTCCCTTATAAAAGTCCATCACAGAATCATCTGCTCTTGTAAGTATCTCACGATTATGTGAAAGAATAACATCAACAAACAACGACAGCTCTTTAAGTACTTCTTCATCATTTGCACAGATCGGAGCTCCTGATACATTCCCGCTAGTCATTACCAAAACTTCCGGAAATTCTTTTCCATCAGGATACTTAAAAATAAGCATATGAAGCGGTGTATATGGCAGCATTACTCCAATTTTCGGATTTCCAGGGCATAGTGACTCTGCCAATGCAGCATTTTGCTTCTTCTTCATAAGCAGTATAGGCTTTTGATGTCCCTTAAGGATTTTGTCCATTTCAGGCTCTACCTCGGCTATCCGCTTTACAGAGCTTTCATCCGCTGCCATCACAGCAAAAGGCTTTACCGGCCGACATTTTCTTTTGCGCAAAAGTTTTACCGCATCTTCATTTGATGCATCGCAGCACAGATGAAATCCTCCTATCCCTTTGATAGCAGCGATTCCTCCATGTCTGATAACTTCTCTGGTCTTGACAATAGCGTCATTTCCCCTGACTGCGATAGATCCATTTTTTTCAAGTAAATATACCTCAGGTCCGCACTCATTACAGCATACCGGCTGTGCATCAAATCTTCGTGATCTTGATGTTTCATACTCTTCACGGCACTTGACACACATAGGGAAATGCTTCATCGATGTCCGTTCTCTATCGTATGGAAGCCTCTCTAATATTGTCAGCCTCGGGCCACATGATGTGCAATTTATAAACGGATGAAGGTATCTTCTGTTTTTCGGATCAAAAAGCTCTTCTGCACATTTATCACATATTGCTATGTCCGGAGGTATGAATATTTCTCCCTTCGTCTTTTCACTTTCAACAATGGAAAAATTTTCAAATTTCTCAAATTTACTTAAGATTTTCTCGTCTATACGTATTATAATTGCCCTGTCAGGCGGATTGCTTTCCAGATCATTTACAAACTCAGCTATAGAGTTTTTCTCCCCCTGCAGCAATATTTCTACAAAAGGTCCTCTATTACTGACACTTCCATTAAGCTTATGGCATTCTGCAAGTCTTGCTACCGTCGGTCGAAAACCTACCCCCTGAACGATCCCGTACACTCTTAATCTATGCGTTTCCATTAACTCACGTTCCTTCCGGTCTCTGTCCAGACACTGCAAAATGCATCATATCGATCCATTCACACTCTATACTTACAAGCGGTTTCATGACAGGATCAGCAAAAATCACATCATAATTCTCTTTTTCAGTAAGCTCCGTCAGGTCAAACTCTTCTTTAAGCCTGATATCAGCCTCTCGCTTAAATTCTCTATCCATCATAAAGAATGAGGCAACAGTGACATCCACATCACTATATTTTTTCTCTATCTCTTCTCTAAGAGAATGAGCAGCTGCCTGCTGATGTACAATAAGTACTTTCTTACCTGAAAGTTCCGGAGTGTATTCAAGCCACTTTGAAGCCAGCGGGAAACCATATTCGTAAGTCAGTCCTTTTTCCTCACAGGCTTCTCTGACAGCTTTAAGCGCTGCCGGCGATACCGCAAGTATATCAGCACGCTTCGACTTATTCCAAGCCTCTTTGACCTCAGCTTCACTAATGTCAGCAAAATCCATCGGCGTAAAGCCAACTATATCTCCTGCATTAACATTCTCTATTCCGATTGCTTTTACAGCGCGTTCAATGCCTTTATCGTAAAGTTCCATACCGTTTGTCTGGATAGTTATAGTTCTTACTCCACAGGCCTTTTCGCTCATACGTTTAAGCGCCATATAGTCAGTCGCTATAACCGCCGGTACAGGTGTACCGACAAGTGCAATAAACTCAGGCTTTATAGTTTCGGCAGCGCTTTTAAGCTTGGCTACAAGCTCCTTATCTCGCCCCAGTATCGCATCCATGTCTCTAAGGCCGGCGCTAAATACTGCTGTTCTGGCTCCCATTCCAGCGCTTATCCAACGAGGTTCATCAAAGCCGCATATATTTCCGGTACATCCGCCGGCGTCAATTATCACTATCATTCCGCCCTTATTATAAATATAGGAAACGGCTCCACTCTGATCAGGCGCAAATGGTGTAAGGACTTTTCTAAATCCACGGATATTTCCTGTTTTTACGAGCTTTAATGTATTGCTTTTATCAAATTCCGGACTCTCGGCATCATCATTTGATGAGCTTTCCAGCGTTTCATCTATACTGTCCAGGAGCTTGATAAGCCCATCAAATCCAAACGGCTGCTCATCTTCATTCCACAGCAAGTGTTTGCATTCCGGATGATAATACGCAGCATCTTTACCGATTGTCAGGTCTACTTTGGTATTTTCCGGTGAATATTTAAGCATTGACGGATCCTGGTTGCAATATACTCTTGTCTCCGGACTGATTTCTGAAAGTTTCTTTAACCAGACCATTGCTTCATTTGTTACCACACCAAATATCTCTTCAATCTTCACTCCGAGACAGGCAAGCGAAAAAGCAAGCTCATATGGATCAGCGTTAACACTTTCACCTATCGAAACTCTTAAACTTCTGTTTTTCGCTCTGAATCTTTCCTCAGCTTCCTTAGCCTTTTTATAATGCTCTTCATCACTTACACTTGAGCCTATCGCCTTCAAAAATGCCATATACTGGCGATGGATACGTTCTGCATTATAAAATCTCTTAAGCTCTATATACGGCTGTCCAAGCCTTTCAGCAAGTTCATCTGCTGCATTTCTTGCTTCCTGATTTAATACTATATTAAAGCTGGCACTTGCCATTTCCTGAAAAGCTTCAAAGCTCTCACATCTGGATATTTCCCTGATATGTCTTACCCCAGAGTTTCTTAAAAGATCATATAATTCCGAAGAGTCTTTCAGTTTTGCAAAGAAGCCCATAATATTTACTGCATTACTATGACGACGCTGCTTTTCAAGAAGCGAATAGATTGATGATCTCACGTGAACCATCGGAGGTTTCCTTCCCTCGCGGGTAAGAGCGTACATATAACATGGTCTTACCCTCACACCACACTGCTCCTCGCATTTCTTTGCAACACGGTCCATATCAGTTCCAAGCAGAGCATCCACACATGTGACACATAGCATCACAACTGACGGCTTTTTCTCAAGGCTTTCAAGAATTCCGGATACAGCTTTTGGAATGCTCGTCAAATGTCTTGCCGTTACGAGATCTGTTTCACTCATCGTAAGATAAAAAAATCTGTTTTTGTACTGCGGCAGACTGCTGAGTTCTGACGTATTACGACCGCAGCAGCCCGGCGAAATGATCAGCATTACCGAATCCGGAACTGAAAGTCCGGCACGTTTTACTCCAAATCCCTTCGCCCCCGGAGAGTTATAAGCAAGTGTCGCCGGAGAACTGTATATAAGATGCGATGAAAGAGTAAATTCCGCCGGAATATCTTCTCTGCTCACAAGCTCTTCAACTGTATAGTAAACAGCCTCATTACTCATTAGACTCTTCCTCCGTTAAAAGTGTTCTTGCCAGCTCAATATAGTGCCTGCTTACATCAAGTTCAGGATTGCCTTCAATTACCGTCTTACCTGCTTCCTCATAAAGAATTATGTCATCGCTCCTCGGAATCTCTCCGATGATACTAAGTCCATTTTCTTTTGCAAAAGCTTCCACTTTCTCATTCTCGTCTTTTACATTTCTATGATTTAGGATGATTCCACGAACCTTTGCATAACCTCTATCCTGAAAATTCTTAACTGCTTCATTAATATTTCTTGCAGCATAAAGAGCCATTTTTTCTCCTGAGGTTACTATGAGAACCTGCTCTGCATAGCCTTCCCGGATTGGTGCTGCAAAACCACCGCACACGACATCACCTAAAACATCATATAAGACGACATCCGGCTTTTCTTTCTTGAAAAGCTCAAGTTCATCAAGAAGATGAAATGTTGTAACAATTCCACGTCCCGCACATCCAAGCCCCGGTGTCGGACCGCCAGTCTCTATACAAAGAACTCCACCGAATCCTTCCTTTACAACTTCGTGGTAGTCTTCCGGCAGAGCATCATTTTCACGCATGTAATCCATTACTGAACCTACAGGCTCTCCCCCAAGTAAATTCATAGTTGAGTCTGCCTTGGGATCACATCCTATCTGTATAACCTTTTTCCCTAATAGAGAAAAGGCGGCTGCAAGGTTCGCAGTCGTCGTAGATTTTCCGATTCCGCCTTTTCCATAAATTGCTAATTTTAACATACAAACTTTCCCTTGATTGATAATTCTTTAACAATTATATCACACGATGTTGCCTAATATCTTGATTTCAATCAATGTAAGTCCATGTGCCGGTGCTGTCGGCCCCGCCTTAGATCTGTCACAGGCTTCTAATATCTCCCTGACATGCTCAGGCTCATATTTTCCGGCTCCAACCTCCAATAATGTACCCGCAATGATTCTCACCATATTATAAAGAAATCCATATCCCCTGACTGTGATTTGTATCTCATTTTCCACGCGTTCAACTTTGACCCCTGTCACTTCTCTGACAGTCGTTTTAGCTTGGGTGTGCACAGACGCAAAGCTCTTGAAATCATGTTCTCCCACAAGATGATCTGCCGCCTGCTGCATCTTATCAACATCGTATTTTGTGTATGAGAAAAACGTATATAATCGCTTTATCGGATCAGGAAATTCCCCATTGCAAATACGATACATATATGTTTTCTCTGTATCTGTAAACCTTGGATGGAAATCAGTCGGAACTTCCTCAGCTCCGACTACACGTATATCCTCCGGAAGCCTTGTATTCAGCGCATACGAAAACTTCTCAGCAGGCATTCTGGCTTCCGTGTCAAATACCGCCAGATTTCCCATCGCATGAACCCCTGCATCGGTTCTGCTGGCTCCACTTACTTCTATTTTCTCATGTGTAATTTCTTCGATAGCTCTGTTTAATTCACTCTCTATCGTGGTTGCACCATCCTGAACCTGCCAACCATGATAGTTTGTACCATCATAAGCTACTTTTAACATCACTCTTTTCATATAAGACCAAACCTGCCTGCTGCAATTACCGCAGCAAAATATATGACAAGTATCAAAAATGCAATTCTATCTCCAACTGTATACTTAAGCGGCTTCATTTTTGTTCGACCGTCTCCGCCTCTATAGCATCTGGCCTCCATTGCCATTGCAAGATCATTTGCCCTTCTAAATGCCGAAACAAACAATGGAACAAGTATCGGAACCAGTGCCTTTGCTCGTTGTATAAGGTTTCCATGTTCAAAATCAGCGCCTCGCGCAGCCTGAGCTCTCATGATCTTATCTGTCTCATCAAGCAGTATTGGGATAAATCTCAATGCGATAGACATCATCATTGCAATTTCATGGACCGGAAGATTAAACAGCTTAAACGGTCCCATTAAACTTTCAAGTCCATCCGTAAGCTGATTTGGCGTAGTAGTCAATGTCATCAGAGATGCACCTATTATCAGATAGATGAGTCTCACTGCAGTATAAACAGCATTTTCAAGTCCCTGAATCGTAATAGTAAATCTCCAAAGCTTAAATAATGCGTCTCCCGGTGTCATGAACATATTAAATATTACTGTGAGCAGCATGATCACAAATATGCTCTTCATACCACGCATCATAAATTTAAATGGTACTTTTGATATTTTTATCATCACGACCAAAAAAACTGTCGCTATAGCAAAAGCAGTAACATTTCTAAAAAGGAACAGTGAAATTAAAAATACCAAAGTCCCAATGAGCTTTGTTCTTGGATCAAGCTTATGTATTTTTGAATCAGCCTGATAGTATTGTCCAATCGTTATATCTCTCAGCATTTTACTTATAACTCCTAAGAATTTCCGGAATCGCCTCATCAATTGTTGTTACATCAGTGCTGAGATCAAATCCCTCTTTTTTCAGATCATTCATAATGTAAGTTACCTGTGGTGCCGCAAGTCCAACTTTTTCAAGCTCTTCATAATGTCTGAATACTTCATGCGGAGTTCCATCCATAAGTATCTTTCCATCATCAACAACCATGATCCTATTCACATAATTTGCTACATCTTCCATACTATGTGATACGAGAACCACGGTAATTCCCTGTTCATCGTGTAACTCTCTTATGAGTCCAAGTATTTCATCCCTTCCTTGTGGATCAAGCCCTGCTGTAGGCTCATCAAGTACCAGAATATCCGGTTTCATGGCAAGAACACCTGCGATGGCTACTCGTCTCTTTTGACCACCGGAAAGCTCAAATGGTGATGCATAATAGCACTCATTCGGAAGTTTTACTGCTCTAAGTGCAGCAAATGCTGCAAGCTCCGCTTCCTTATCTGACATTCCCATATTCTTTGGTCCAAAGCAAACATCCTTAAATACAGTTTCCTCAAAAAGCTGATGCTCCGGATATTGAAAAACAAGTCCAACATGAAACCTTAGTGATCTCATGTCATAATCTTTATCGTAAACATCTTTACCATCAAAGTAGACCGTACCTGATGTTGCCTTATTTAATCCGTTGAGATGCTGTACAAGCGTTGATTTACCTGATCCTGTATGACCAATAATACCTATCAGCTCACCTTTATTTATAGAGAAAGAAACATCATTCAAAGCCTTTATCTCGTCTGAAGTTCCCTTACTGTACACGTAGCTGACATGATCGAGTATAAGCAAAGGTTTCTTATCCTTTACAATTTTTGTTTCATTACTCTTTTCTTCTCTTAAATACTTCGAAATAATACTATCAGCATTTTTCAGTCTAAATGATTCAGACTTTATACGTTTTAATTCACTTATAAGCTCTTCTTTACTCAAAATCGCATCCTTTATTGGCAATCCGGCATTTTTTAAATACCACGCCAATAATGTTGCCTGAGGAACATCTAATCGAAGTTCTCTGAGTTTATCTACATCTGAGAAAATCTCCTTAGGCGTTCCTTCCATTGCGAGCTTACCATGATCCATTACAAAAACGCGATTTGCATGGATTACTTCTTCCATGTAGTGTGTTATCAAAACTACTGTAACTTTCTCATTTCTGTTTAACTCACATGCAGCGTTTATAACATCATTTCTACCTGATGGATCCAACATTGCCGTAGGCTCATCCATAATAATACACTTAGGCTGCATAGCAACCACACCTGCTATTGCTACCCTCTGCTTTTGTCCGCCTGAAAGCCTATTTGGAGAATGCTTACTATACTTTGTCATTCCAACAGTTTTTAAAGCATTTTTTACCCTTTTCCATATATCCTCTGTCGGAACACCAATATTTTCAGGTCCAAAGCCAACATCCTCTTCAACTACATTACCTATTATCTGATTGTCAGGATTTTGGAAGATCATACCTGCAAGCTGTCTGATACTCCAAGTATTCTCTGCTGCAGATGTATCTTTTCCGTCTACCATGACTCTGCCTTCTGTCGGATATAAAATTGCATTTATATGCTTCGCAAAAGTTGATTTTCCCGAGCCATTACCGCCAAGTACAGCAACAAAGTCTCCCTTTTTAATACTAAGAGAAACTCCATCAATTGCTTTCGTTATGCCTTCGACATTGCCTTCTTCATCTCTGCGAATGTATTCAAATCTTAAATCTTTAGTCTCTACTATTCCCATGTCCCGTCCTGTCCCGCTCATAGCATGCTATGATGCGTGCAGTATTAATAACCTGTTTTTTTCTACCACGTCATTATACATTGACATATAAAAAAAAGGAAGAGCCGAAGCTCTTCCTCATAGTAATGTGCAAAAAAATTATACAAGCTCAAGCAGTACTTCCATAGCTGCATCGCCCTTACGAAGGCCGATCTTTACGATTCTTGTATAACCACCCTTACGGTCAGCATACTTAGGAGCGATCTCATCGAAAAGCTTTGCAACAAGATCAACTTCCTTAGCCTTCTTGCCTTCACCCTGAACTACAGGATAAAGAACCTTGAGCATTTCACGTCTAGCGTGAAGTCTTGAAGGAAGATCCTTCTTGATTTCCTTCTCTACTGTATCGTAAACAGTAACTGTCTTACCGTTTTCGATTCTCTTAATCTTACCGTTCTCATCACGGTGAGTCTCAGAAAGAACAGCCTTTGTATCCTTGTCGATGATCTGCTTTACGCGGCGTCCGTCCTTATCCTTCTTAGCAACCTTAGCTGAAACCTTAACTGTTTCGAAGTTATCCTTCTCACGGATTGCCTTTGTGATAAGACGCTCAGCGATCTTCTGAACTTCTTCAGCCTTAGCAGCTGTTGTTCTGATCTTACCATTAGCGATAAGAGCTGTTACCTGGCTTCTAAGAAGAGCCTTTCTCTGAGATGCTGTACGACCAAGCTTTCTGTACATTGCCATAATTATTTCCTCTTTCTCATTATAGTACACAAACATGCCTATTGGTCTTATAGTTTGTGCGTGAGTGGTGTTCACATGCCCTACGGTCTTATTGTGAAAACCGTCTATAAGTTATTCTTCGCTTTTATTAAGTTCAAGTCCAAGCTCATTAAGCTTAGCAAGAACTTCTTCCAGAGACTTACGACCAAGGTTACGAACCTTCATCATGTCATCTGGTGTACGATTAATCAATTCTGCAACGGTATTGATTCCTGCTCTCTTAAGACAGTTATAAGAACGAACTGAAAGTTCAAGTTCATCGATATTCATCTCAAGAACCTTAGCTGCCTCATCATTTGGCTTATCAACCATTACATCAACCTTAGTTGCTGCATCAGAAAGATCGATAAACAAGCTGAGGTGCTCGCTAAGAACCTTAGCTGCAAGGCTTACTGCCTCCTGTGGAGCCAAAGTACCGTTAGTATAAACATCAAGTGTAAGCTTATCGTAATCTGTAACCTGACCTACACGTGTATTCTCAACGCTTAAGTTTACACGCTCTACAGGTGTATAGATAGAATCGACAGCTATAACACCGATTGGAAGATCATCTGACTTATTCTTGTCAACACTTACATATCCACGACCCTTTGTGATAGTCAATTCAATGTAAAGTCTGCAATCAGCACCACCATTAAGAGTAGCAATGTGCTGATCCTGATTAATGATCTCAATATCCTGATCAACCTGAATATCAGCAGCTGTGACTTCACCCTCACCGCTAAAATCAATATAAGCAGTCTTAGGTTCATCAGAAGAGCTGTTGTTTCTGATTGCAAGATTCTTGATGTTAAGAACTATTTCAGTTACATCTTCCTTAACTCCAGGAATAGAACTGAACTCATGAAGAACTCCCTCGATCTTAATCTGGCTTACTGCTGCGCCAGGCAAAGATGAAAGCATGATTCGTCTGAGCGAATTTCCAAGTGTAATGCCGTAACCGCGCTCAAGAGGCTCTACAACAAACCTTGCATATTTACTATCTTCTGATACATCAGTAATCTCAATCTTAGGTTTTTCAAACTCAAACAAACTATGTACCTCCTTTGGGGTTCTAAGAAAACAATGTCAGGTACGCATAGTATGCGTACCTGATTATAACATCTTACTTAGAATACAACTCGACGATAGCCAATTCATTTACAGGAACATCAATCTGGTCCCTGGAAGGAAGTTCATTAACAGTTCCCTTGTAGTTGTCATGATCAGCTGTTAACCATGCTGGAACTGCTCTGTCTGCTGTAACATCATAGATGTCCTTGATGTGCTGAGAAGCTCTTGACTTCTCTTTGATTTCGATAACATCGCCAGCCTTAACGAGGATTGAAGGAATGTTAACAATCTTTCCGTTAAGTGTGAATGCCTTGTGAGCAACCATCTGACGAGCTTCTCTTCTTGTTCTAGCGAAACCAAGGCGGAACACTACGTTATCGATTCTGCGCTCGAGAAGAGTCATAAGGTTTTCACCTGTCATACCCTTCATACGCTCAGCTCTCTTATAGTAATTACGGAAAGGCTTCTCAAGAACACCATATATAAACTTAGCCTTCTGCTTTTCGCGAAGCTGAAGTCCGTACTCACTTACCTTTCTGTTGGCTCTGGTAAGGTTTCTGTTGGATGTTTTACTAAGTCCAAGATATGCCGGTTCCATACCAAGGGATCTGCATCTCTTAAGAACAGGTACTCTATTAACTGCCATATGCTTACACTCTCCTTCTCTTAGGTGGACGGCATCCGTTATGAGGAACTGGAGTTACGTCCTTAATACTTGTTACCTGAAGACCTGCTGCGGATAATGCACGAATTGCTGCTTCTCTTCCTGAACCAGGACCTTTAACCATAACGTCAACTGACTTAAGTCCATGGATGAGAGCTGCCTTTGTAGCTGTCTCTGCTGCTACCTGAGCTGCATATGGAGTAGATTTCCTTGAACCTCTAAAACCAAGACCGCCGGCACTAGCCCATGAAAGAGCATTTCCCTGTGCATCTGTCAGAGTAACGATAGTGTTGTTGAAAGATGACTGAATATGTGCCTGTCCGTGTTCAACGTTTTTCTTAACGCGCTTTTTTGTAACCTTTTTCGCGCTAGCCTGCTGTTTAGCCATATTAAAACTAACCTACTTTCTCTAATCTTGTTAATAAGTAACTACGCCGATAAGAGAATTACTTCTTCTTATTTGCTACTGTTCTTCTTGGACCCTTGCATGTTCTTGCATTGGTCTTTGTCTTCTGTCCACGACATGGAAGTGACTTTCTGTGACGAACGCCTCTGTAGCAACCGATTTCTGTCAGTCTCTTGATGTCCATTGCAATCTGTCTACGAAGATCACCTTCGATAGTCTGTGTTCTGTCAATAACATCACGAAGCTTTGCTACTTCTTCCTCTGTAAGGTCTCTTACACGTGTGTCAGGATTAATTCCTGCCTCAGCCAGAATTCTTGTTGAGCTTGCTCTACCTATACCATAAATATATGTAAGACCGATCTCAACACGCTTTTCTCTTGGTAAATCAACACCAGCGATACGAGCCATAGTGAGTATGAACCTCCTTCTTTCTACATATAGTACGCAAAAATATTATCCCTGAACCTGCTTATGCTTTGGGTTCTCGCAGATAATTCTGATCTTGCCTTTTCTTTTGATAACCTTGCACTTTTCGCACATAGGCTTAACTGAAGATCTTACCTTCATTGTCTTCCTCCAATCTCATTTAAAAAACTGCACACGAGGATACGGTTCTCCGAAAAGAGCCGAATTTAATACTAACATATTCAGTGTTTTACTGCAAGCAATTTTAATAAAATTTAATGAATTACTTGTCTCTCCAGATGATTCTTCCTTTTGAAAGATCGTAAGGTGACATCTCAAGTGTAACTTTGTCACCTGGAAGAATTCTGATAAAGTTCATTCTAAGTTTTCCACTGATATGAGCAAGCACCTGATGACCATTTTCCAATTCAACCTGGAACATGGCATTGGGAAGCTTTTCTACTACTCTGCCTTCAATTTCGATTACATCTGCTTTTGACATTAAGTCCTCCATGTCAGTTGCAGGAGCTGCATTGCAACTCCTGCCAAGCAATTACTTTAATATCTCTTCGATTGCTTTGAATACTTCGTCCGGAGCAATTGTACCATCAACCTCTTTAAGCACGCCCTTCTTATTATAGTAATCGATGAGCGGCTGTGTCTGATCGTGATATACACTCAGACGATTTTTAACAGTTTCTGGCTTATCGTCATCTCTGAGAACGAGTTCGCTGCCACACTTGTCGCAGATTCCCTCTTTCTTAGGTTTAAGAGTAACAATATGATATGTTGCACCGCACTTGAGACAAGCACGTCTGCCAGACATTCTTCCTATGATGTTGTCATCAGGCACTTCCACATTTATTGCATAATCAACGCTTGTGCCAAGCTTTGTCAGCTCAGAATCAAGTACCTCTGCCTGAGGAATCGTACGTGGGAATCCGTCAAGAACATATCCGTTCTTGCAATCATCCTGTGCAACTCTGTCCAGCAGAATTTTAACTGTCAGCTCATCAGGAACAAGCTGGCCCTGATCCATATACTTTTTTGCTTCTTTGCCAAGTTCAGTTCCATTCTTTATGTTCGCGCGGAAAATATCTCCCGTTGAAACATGTGGAATACCAAATTTTTCAGCAATTCTGGAAGCCTGAGTTCCTTTACCAGCTCCAGGTGCTCCAAGCATAATGATCTTCATTAATTTAATCCTCCAACATTGAATATTTCTTATCCAAGGAATCCTTTGTAACTTCTTACGAGCATTCTTGACTCAATCTGATTCAATGTTTCAAGGATAACTCCTACGATGATGATAAGTGAAGTTCCACCGAATGAAACATCTGCACCGAATACACCGTTGAAGAAAATCGGAATTACAGCAACGATGACAAGTCCTACTGCTCCGATAAATATTACATAATTCAATATATTTGTCAGATACTCATTGGTAGGCTTACCCGGACGAATACCAGGAATAAAGCCACCCTGCTTCTTCAGATTATCTGAAACCTCCAGTGGATTGAAAGTAATAGATGTATAGAAGTAAGCAAAGAAAATAACCAGGACAATATATACGAGAAGTCCTATTGTATATACCGGCTTTGATGGATCACACCAGTTACCGGAATTCAACATACGAAGGACCATTCCTCCCAATGAATCACCGCCATTAATACCAAAAAGCTGACAAATGACAATCGGGAACTGCATCAATGATGATGCAAAGATGATAGGAATAACTCCACCTGTATTAACCTTAAGCGGGATATTAGTAGAATTACCGCCGATCATTTTTCTTCCGGCAACTTTTTTCGCATACTGTACCGGAATTCGTCTTTCTGCTCCATTAAGAACTAGAGTAAGAACAACTGTTGCAAGAATAATAGCTATTATTACAACTGCAGCTACGACGCCCATAAGTGCTTTGCCTGAATCAAAGTTGCTCTTTACAAACATGTTGAAAAGGCTCCAAAGATCTGAAGGCATTCTGGAAATAATATTAACTACCAATACGATTGATATACCATTTCCTACACCATTTTCCGTAATCTGCTCACCTATCCACATTAATAATGCAGAACCAGCAGTAAGTCCAGTCACAATCATGAAACCTGTAAGCCATGGATTCATAGTACCATCGAAAATTCCCTGATTGTAAAATCCAATAGCCATTGCAGCAGATTCAATCAGCGCAAGTCCTACTGTTACATAACGCGTGATGGAGACGAGAACCTTTCGGCCCTCCTCACCATCACGCTGTTTTTCTTCCAAATATGGAATCGCTATAGTAAGTAGCTCTATGATGATAGATGATGTAATGTACGGCGTGATGTTCAAAGCAAAAATAGACATGTTCTCAAATGAACCGCCTGTAAATGCATTAAAGAATGTGAATGTATCTCCTGTCAGATTTGAAAACCACTGAGAGAAATACTCACTGTTCACACCCGGAATCGGGAGCTGACATCCAACTCTTATAAAAATAAGCATTACAAACGTAAAGAATATTCTGTCTCTAACGTCCTTTATCTTGAAAGCATTACGAACCGACTGAAACATCAGATCACCTCAGCTTTCCCACCTACAGCTTCAATTTTCTCCTTAGCAGATGCTGAAAAAGCATTTACCTGAACAGTAAGCTTCTTTGTAAGCTCGCCGTTACCAAGGATCTTAACGCCATCATTTACTTTCTTGATGACACCCTTCTCAAGAAGATTCTCAACTGTTACAGTTTCTCCATCCTCGTAGAAATACTCAAGTGTGCTAAGATTGATAGCAACGATCTCTTTTGAGTTAGGATCTGTGAATCCTCTCTTAGGAAGTCTTCTGTACAGTGGCATCTGACCACCTTCGAATCCAAGACGAGGAGCGCCTGAACGAGCCTTCTGACCCTTGTGGCCATATCCAGCTGTCTTTCCGTTTCCTGAAGCATGACCACGGCCTTTTCTGAAGTTAGCTGTGTGCTTGTTGCCAGGAGCTGGTCTTAAATTATTTAATTCCATCTCTACACCTCCTATAATTAGATTTCTTCAACCTTTACAAGGTGGCGAACAGCATTAACCATGCCACGAACAGCATCGTTATCAGGCAGCTCAACCGAATTGTAAGTCTTGTGCAGTCCGAGTGCTTCTACAGTCTTTCTGTGCTTCGGGATTGCACCGATTGTTGATTTAACTAATGTAACTTTTAATTTCTTATCAGCCATTGTAACCTCCATCTCGTAAGAACTTAGCTCAGTACTTCTTCAACGGACTTACCACGGTTAGCTGCAACTTCTTCAGGAGTCTTAAGCTGTGATAAAGCGTCGATAGTTGCAAGAACTACGTTCTGCTTGTTGTTTGAACCAAGTGACTTAGTACGGATGTTTCTGATACCTGCTACTTCGCAAACGATACGTGCTGGACCGCCAGCGATGATACCAGTACCTTCCGGAGCCTTCTTAAGAAGGATGGAAGCTCCACCGAACTTGCCGATGAAATCATGAGAAATTGATCCGTTCTTATCAAGTGTTACGCTGATAAGCTTCTTAGATGCATCTTCTCTTCCCTTACGGATTGCTTCAGGAATTTCAGCTGCCTTACCAAGGCCAACACCAACGTGACCGTTGTTATCGCCAACTACAACGAGAGCTGAAAAGCGCATGTTACGTCCACCTTTTACAACTTTTGTAACACGCTTGATGGTTACTACTCTGTCAATCAGCTCAAGGCTGCTTGCATCGATTTTAGAGTGATTCATTGTCTTCTCCTTTCGTATTAGAATTCGAGTCCGGCTTCTCTTGCTGCATCTGCCAGTGCCTTAATTTTACCCTGGTAAATGAAACCGCCTCTGTCGAAGACAACCTGCTTGATACCCTTTTCGATTGCTCTCTTGCCGATTACTGATCCAAGATATGTAGCAGCTTCAACATTGTCTGTGAACTTAAGCTCAGAGCTTACAGCCTTTTCAACAGTAGAAGCAGCAACCAGTGTCTTTCCAGCAACATCATCGATGATCTGAGCATACATGTGCTTATTGCTTCTGAAAACTGACAGACGTGGTCTCTCAGGTGTGCCGCTGAAACGATTGCGAACTTTAAGGTGCTTCTTTTCACGAACTTCAGTTCTTGATTTCTTGCTAATCATTTCTTATCGCTCCTCCTTACTTCTTACCTGTCTTGCCGACTTTACGTCTGATAGTTTCATCGATATACTTAATACCCTTACCCTTGTATGGTTCAGGTCTCTTCTTATCTCTGATTACAGCCGCATACTGACCGACTTTTTCTTTGTCGATACCTTCGACTTCAATTTTATTATCAACGACCTTAGTCTCGATTCCTTCTGGATCCTCCATGATTACAGGATGAGAGAAACCAAGAGACATTGTCAATGTCTTGCCCTGTTTCTGAGCTCTGAAACCAACACCGTTGATTTCAAGAACCTTCTTATAACCTTCATGGACACCAACAACCATGTTATTGATGAGGGATCTTGTGAGACCGTGAAGAGCCTTTGTCTCTTTCTCATCGTTAGGTCTCTCTACAACGACATGACCGTCTTCAATCTTAATTGTAAGAACTGCAGGAAGAACTCTTTCCAGAGTTCCCTTTGGTCCTTTAACAGTCACTTTATTATTTTCTGCAACTTCTACTGTTACACCAGCAGGAATTGCGATAGGCATTTTTCCGATACGTGACATGCCCGCTACCTCCTAATTAATTACCAAACAAAGGCGAGTACTTCACCGCCGACATTAAGTTCTCTTGCTTTTTTATCTGTAATAACACCCTGGTTTGTAGAGATGATAGCAATACCAAGTCCACCAAGAACTCTAGGAAGCTTATCCTTGCCTGCGTAAATACGAAGACCAGGCTTAGAGATTCTCTTAAGTCCTGTGATGATTCTCTTCTGCTTGTCATCAGCATACTTCAAAGTGATGCGGATATCCTTGAAACCTTTGTTGTCTACCATCTCATATTTCTTGATGTAACCTTCATCAACAAGGATATCAGCTATAGCAACCTTCATCTTAGATGAAGGGATATCAACTGTATCGTGTTTTGCAGTATTTGCATTACGAATTCTTGTAAGCATATCTGCAATCGGATCATTTGTTGTCATTTTAACCTCCTTATGATCTGTCAGTACTTATCGAACTTACCAAGACGCTTTCTTTACGCCAGGAATCTGTCCCTTATATGCAAGTTCGCGGAAGCATACTCTGCAGATACCATACTTACGAAGAACTGAGTGCGGACGGCCACAGATTCTGCAGCGTGTATATGCCCTTGTAGAAAACTTAGGTTTGCGCTGCTGCTTCAGCTTCATAGATAACTTAGCCATGAATTAATCCTCCTTATTTCTGGAAAGGCATATTGAACAGTCTGAGAAGCTCACGAGCCTCTTCGTCTGTCTTTGCAGTTGTGACAACAATGATGTCCATACCTCTTACCTTATCGATCTTATCGTACTCGATTTCTGGGAAGATAAGCTGCTCTTTGATACCAAGGGCATAGTTACCTCTGCCATCGAAAGAGTTAGCATTTACTCCGTGGAAGTCACGTACACGAGGAAGAGCAAGGTTTACAAGACGATCAAGGAACTCATACATTCTTTCGCCACGAAGAGTAACCTTACATCCGATTGGCATACCCTCTCTGATCTTGAAGTTAGCAACAGCCTTCTTTGCCTTTGTTGTAACTGCCTTCTGACCTGTGATTGTCTCAAGGTCTGATACAGCGCTGTCAAGAACCTTTGCGTTCTCCTTAGCTTCACCAACACCCATGTTTACGACAATCTTAACGATCTTCGGGACTTCCATAATATTCTTATATCCGAACTTCTTCGTCATTGCATCAACGATTTCGTTCTTATACTGATCTTTAAGTCTGCTCATTTATTTCCTCCTTTCCTCAGTCAATTACTTCGCCTGTTGACTTAGCGAAACGTACCTTCTTGTCACCTTCAACCTTGAAACCAATTCTGGTAGGCTTTCCGTTTGCAAGATACATAACGTTAGAAAGGTCAAATGCTGCTTCTCTGTGTACGATACCACCGTCAGGGTTAACTGCTGAAGGCTTCTCATGCTTAGAGATCATGTTGACACCTTCAACAACAACCTTGTTCTTCTTTACATCAACGGAAAGAACCTTTCCGCTCTTGCCTTTATCTTTACCGGCGATTACCTGAACGGTATCACCCTTCTTGATCTTTGACATTGCCATTTGGTGACACCTCCTTATAATACTTCTGGTGCAAGTGAAACGATCTTCATGAAGCCCTTATCACGAAGTTCACGAGCAACCGGTCCAAAGATACGAGTTCCTTTTGGTGTTTTATCATCTTTGATAACAACTGCTGCATTTTCATCAAATCTGATATATGAACCATCCTTACGACGAACGCTCTTTACTGTACGTACTACAACAGCCTTAACTACGTCACCCTTTTTTACAACACCGCCTGGTGTTGCATCTTTAACAGAAGCAACGATAACATCGCCGATACTTGCGTATCTTCTTGTTGAGCCGCCTAAAACTCTGATGCAAAGGATTTCCTTGGCGCCGGTATTATCTGCGACTTTTAATCTTGTTTCCTGCTGTACCATGCTGACAATTCTCCTTTCACCTGAGTTATTTAGCTCTCTCGATGATCTCTACGAGTCTCCATCTCTTGGTCTTTGAAAGAGGTCTTGTCTCCATTACTCTTACTGTATCACCAATATTGCACTCGTTGTTCTCATCCTGAGCTCTAAGTTTATATGTCTTCTTTACGATTTTCTTGTAAAGAGGATGCTTAACATTATCGACAACCGCTACCGTGATGGTCTTATCCATCTTGTTGCTGACAACTTTACCGGTACGTGTCTTTCTGAGATTTCTTTCTGCCATTTTATCTCCTTCCCGACGCCTTAGGCCTTCGCAGCATTCTCAGTGAGGACTGTCTGAATTCTTGCGATATTCTTTCTCACTTCTCTGATTCTGCTGGTGTTGTCAAGCTGGTTTGTCGCATTCTGGAATCTTAAATTGAAAAGCTCTTTCTTTGCTGCTGTCAGCTCTTCTGAAAGCTCAGAAACTGACTTTGCTCTTAAATCTGCAACATACTTATCAGTCTTCATTATGCTTCACCGCCTTCTTTAGCTGCTACGGCTGCATCTAAATCAGCCTTGGACACGATCTTAACCTTGCACGGAAGCTTATGTGAAGCAAGACGAAGTGCTTCTCTTGCTGTATCTTCCGGAACGCCTGCGATTTCAAACATTACACGGCCTGGCTTTACTACTGCTACCCAGTGGTCAACAGCACCCTTACCAGATCCCATACGAGTTCCGAGGGGCTTTGTTGTAACCGGCTTGTCAGGGAAGATCTTAATCCATACCTGACCACCACGCTTTACGTATCTAGTCATAGCAACACGGGCTGCCTCGATCTGATTTGATCTGATCCAGCAAGGCTCAAGAGCAACCATACCGAACTCACCGTAAGTAACTCTGTTACCACTGTTAGCCTTACCTCTAAGTGAACCACGCATCTGCTTACGATGCTTAACTCTCTTTGGCATTAACATAGTTATTTATCGCTCCCTTCCTTACCTGCCTTGCGATCAGCAGTCTGTTTTCTTCCAGGAAGTACTTCACCCTTATAGATCCATACTTTTACACCGACTTTACCATAAGTTGTGTTTGCTTCAGCGAAGCCATAGTCGATATCAGCACGAAGAGTCTGAAGAGGAATAGTACCCTCTGAGTAGAACTCACGACGAGCAATATCAGCACCGCCAAGACGTCCTGAACAAGATGCCTTAATACCCTTAGCACCATTCTTAAGTGTTCTCTGCATTGCAGACTTCATAGCACGTCTGAATGATACACGGTTCTCAAGCTGGCTAGCGATGTTCTCAGCAACAAGCTGAGCATCCATATCTGGGCGCTTGATCTGCTTGATTTCGATATCTACGTTCTTGCCTGTTTCTTTTGCAAGCTGTTTCTTTGTAGCTTCGATGTCCTTACCACCCTTACCGATAATGATACCAGGTCTTGATGTAAGAACTGTAGCTCTAACCTTACCAGCTGATCTCTCGATTTCAATCTTGGAGATACCTGCTGAGTAAAGCTTCTTCTTCAAATATGTTCTGATCTTGTAATCTTCTACAAGGTAATCTGCGAAGTCGCCTTCTGCATACCATTTAGAATCCCAATCCTTAATAACACCGACTCTTAAGCCGTGGGGATTTACTTTCTGACCCATTGAATGATCTCCTTTCTACGCCTTAGTTCTTCTCGTCGAGAACGAGAGTAATGTGGCTCATTCTCTTCTCAATTCTGTAAGCTCTGCCCTGTGCACGAGGCTGAATACGCTTCATGATCGGTCCCTGGCTTGCATAGCACTCAGCGATGTAAAGACCAGCTTTGTTAAGACCATTGTTGTTTTCAGCATTTGCTGCAGCAGATTCGAGGAGCTTCAGAATAACGCTAGAAGCGTATCTCGGATTGTACATCAGAATACCTTTTGCTTCAGTATAGCTCTTGCCTCTGATAGCGTCCAGTACGAAACATGCCTTCTGTACTGGAATTCTAGCATAGGATAACTTTGCTGACGGTCTGGTATCCTTAACTGCATTTCTTTCTCTTTTAATCTGGGAACGATGTCCTCTTGCCATGGATAAAACCTCCTTTCAGATTATCCTATTATTTAACAGTTGAAACTGAAGCGTGTCCTTTGTAAGTACGTGTACCAACAAATTCACCGAGCTTGTGTCCAACCATATCTTCTGTAATATAAACCGGAACGTGCTTTCTTCCATCATGTACTGCGATGGTGTGACCAACGAATGATGGGAAGATTGTTGAACGACGAGACCAAGTCTTGATGACTTCTTTGTTGCCGCTCTGATTCATCGCATCGACCTTCTTCAGAAGGCTCTCGTCAGCGAACGGTCCCTTTTTAAGTGAACGTGACATATTAATCCTCCTTATACGCTAAGAGCTTTGCCGTTTCTTCTTCTTACGATGAGCTTGTTTGAAGCCTTCTTACTCTTTCTAGTCTTAAGACCAAGAGCCGGCTTGCCCCAAGGTGTGCTCGGACCTGGACGACCGATAGGTGCACGACCTTCACCACCACCGTGTGGGTGATCGTTAGGGTTCATAACAGAACCACGAACTGTAGGACGGATGCCCATGTGACGAATACGACCAGCCTTACCATAGTTAATAAGGTTGTGATCAATGTTACCGATTGTACCGATTGTAGCTCTGCACTCGATCGGAACCATTCTCATTTCGCCTGAAGGAAGCTTAACTGTAGCGTACTTACCTTCTTTAGCCATAAGCTGTGCGCTTACACCAGCTGAACGAACCATCTGTCCGCCCTTGCCAGGATGAAGCTCAATGTTATGGATGCTTGAACCAACTGGAATAGCTGAAAGTGGAAGGCAGTTACCAACACGTACTTCAGCATCTGGTCCGTTCATGATCTTCATACCATCTGTAAGACCCTGAGGAGCAAGGATGTATCTCTTCTCACCGTCTTCATAGCAGATAAGAGCGATGTTAGCTGTTCTGTTTGGATCGTACTCGATACCGATAACCTTTGCTACCATTCCGTCCTTATCGTTTCTCTTGAAGTCGATAACTCTGTACTTTGCCTTGTTTCCGCCGCCCTTATGACGAACAGTAATCTTACCCTGGTTGTTACGTCCTGACTTATTAGCAAGTCTTACAATAAGAGACTTCTCTGGAGTGCTCTTTGTGATCTCGCTGAAATCAGAACCTGTCATATTCCTTCTGGAAGGTGTATATGGGTTATAAGTTTTGATTCCCATTTTGTTCTCCTTTATTTCTCACATACAGATAATTTTAATTTTGTCCTGTACGCGGTGTTATCGCATTTCTATAAATTAAAGACCTGCGAATACTTCGATATCTTTGCTATCAGCTGCAAGTGTAACGATTGCCTTCTTCTGCTTAGCAGTTGTTCCAACAACCATTCCTCTTCTCTTCTTCTTGCCCTGGATGTTCATTGTGTTGACTTTAGCAACCTTTGTATCAAACATCTTCTCAACAGCCTCTTTGATCTGAGACTTGTTAGCTTCAGGGTGAACGAGGAATGTATACTTCTTATCAGCCATGCCGTTCATTGACTTCTCAGTAACTACTGGCTTAAGGATAACATCATAATAATTAAGAGTTGCCATTATGCGTATACCTCCTCAATCTTTGCAACAGCTGCCTTTGTAGCAATTACTGTGCTGTATTTCATAATGTCATAAGTGTTGATCGTATTGATCTGAGCTGTGATGACATTAGGAATATTTCTAGCAGAAAGGATTGCATTCTGATCCATCTCGTCAAGGATTACAAGAGCCTTGTTAACCTTGAGTGCATCAAGCACCTCCTGGAATTTCTTTGTCTTAATGCCTTCAAACTTAAGCTCATCAAGAACGATAAACTTGTTGTCCTGAACACGAGATGTAAGAGCACTCTTAAGAGCGATTCTCTTTTCTTTCTTGTTCATCTTGAAAGAATAATCTCTTGGTACTGGAGCAAATACAACACCACCATGTGTCCACTGTGGAGATCTTGTTGATCCCTGACGTGCATGGCCTGTGCCCTTCTGCTTCCAAGGCTTTCTTCCGCCGCCTCTTACTTCAGAGCGTGTCTTAGCCTTCTGTGTTCCCTGACGGTTGTCAGCGAGCTGCTGGAGAACTGCCTGGTGTACAAGGTTCTCGTTAACTTCAATACCGAAAATCTCGTCATTCAGCTCAATTGTTCCAACTTCGCTTCCTGTCATATTATAAACTGATACGTTAGCCATTATCTGAATCCTCCTTCCTTCGAATATTATTTATTCTTCTTGCATGTCTCTTTGATGGTAACAAGTGCCTTCTTTGCACCCGGAACGCATCCCTTAACGAGGATGAGGTTCTTCTCGGCATCTACACGTACAACTTCAAGATTCTGAACAGTGATCTGCTTAGCACCCATGTGACCAGGCATTCCCTTACCCTTGAATACTCTTGAAGGATATGAGCTTGCGCCGTTTGAACCCTGATGTCTGTGGAACTTAGAACCGTGCATCATAGGTCCTCTGTGCTGACCATTCTTCTTGATTGCACCCTGGAAACCTTTACCTTTTGAGATAGCAGTTGCGTCGATCATGTCGCCGGCTGCGAAGATATCAGCCTTGATTTCCTGTGCAAGCTGATACTCAGCTGCATTATCAAAACGGAATTCCTTAACGAATTTCTTAGACTCAACGCCAGCCTTCTTGAAGTGGCCAACGAGCGGTTTTGTTGTTCCGTGTGCATGAGCAACTTTAACCTTGCCGCTTGCATCCTTCTCAACAACCTTGTCTTTGCTTTCGCCGAATCCAACCTGAACTGCGTTGTATCCGTCGTTCTCTTCTGTCTTGATCTGTGTAACTACACATGGACCAGCTTCGAGAACTGTTACAGGTGTTACTACTCCGTTCTCATCGAAAATCTGTGTCATACCGATTTTCTTTGCTAAGATAGCTTTTGTCATCTTTTCACCTTTCTGCATTGGAACATATCGCCCGAGATACGTTCATACAATAATCTTAATTACTTGTTCTTCATCTTGATGTCAATATAGACACCTGCGGGCATCTCCAGTCTTGAAAGAACATCAACTGTCTTCTGTGTCGGAGCAATGATGTCGATGAGTCTCTTGTGAGTTCTCTGTTCGAACTGCTCGCGGCTATCCTTGTACTTATGTACAGCACGAAGGATTGTTACTACCTCTTTCTTTGTAGGAAGTGGTACTGGTCCGCTGACCTCAGATCCGTTCTTCTTGACTGTTTCGATGATTTTTCTGGCTGATGCATCAACTAACTGATGATCATAGGCTTTTAATGTGATTCTCATAACCTGATTTGCCATAAAAAAAGTCGCCTCCTTTTCGCACTTTTTTAAGTACGACAAGCGGTGACTGTACACGTTCCCGTGTGTGTCCTTGCTGCAATAGACACAAAACGGCCGTTCTCCAACTAAGTGAACTAAATTACGTACAGTGACTTGTCGCCAGTTTCCTAACTTGACATTCGCTCCACGGAGATACCTGACTATGTCAGCAACTTCACGCTTCTACGCTATCAATGTCACAGCAAGTGCTATTATACATGTAATTCCCCAGTTTTTCAAGCACTATTTACAAATTTCCAAATTAAATTTTGTACAAAAATATTTTTATTTTTCTTGTTTTTTGCATCATTTTTACATGCCATTATCCAGCGCTATTACATACTACTTTGTTCTCGTTTTCCAATCTGATTTAATAATGCAAAAAATATAATACTATATGGCGGAACGATAAAGCCATTTTCAAAAAAAGACGCTGCAAGCCATGTATAAACTCCTGCTATTGCAAGTCTTTCGACAGTAGTGCATGTCCTATTCAAAAATGTTTTTTCCCATAATCTTTTTATAAGAAGATATGTGACCAGAGCAAAAACCACTATCCCATGAACTACAAGTATATCCAGCATTCCATTGTGGACTTCGAAGATGAAAAAACTTTTCATTTTATAAGATGAACCTATCCCTGTAATAGGATGTTTCAAAAATTCTCCCCAAAGCTCATTCCATATATCCTGTCTTCCGGATAAAATGCTCTTATATAATATATTGATATCTATACCGGTCTTTCCGAGCATGATATAAAATGCTGTAAAAAGCAGGCTTCCAAAAGTGCTTACAACTATCAAAAACCATGATAATACTTTTGACACACTTACCCTTGGCATCACCAGCCAAAGTACACCATATAAAAGACAGCTCATCGCTGCAGATCTGGCATGATAGCACACGCAGAACAATATCGTCACTATCCACAAGAGAAAATGCACATATCGTATGCAGGCGACCTCCAGATCTTTCTTAACATACTCCAGAAATATCTCTCCACACAGCATAAATGTCATAAATGCAAGCCCCGACATATTAAAACCGTATTCCCAGTGAATCCATGCATACCACCAAAACATGAGCATTGCACCCACTCCCATGATGATCTTATTCACCCTTATATCATTCGGTATATACCTGGCCGCAAACAGCATAAGTGCCATATCCGAAGGCACAAGCATGGCGCCTTTATTTGAACCGATCAAAGCAAGATTTATACCTGATACGATCACTGTCAATATAACCGCACCGGCTTCAATTTTGGGCATTTCACGAATATTTATATTTATAGCTGTCATAGCTGCAAATGCTGCAAAAATTATCAGTGTCGCATATTTTGTTGTCACTCCGTAAAATTTCTGTGTTATGAAAGATGATACTATAAACCATATAAAAAGACTGCAGTAAATATATTTAGAAGCATTTTTTACTTTTTCAGACATTTTTTCACCATTTCCGTTAACTCCTGTACATACATAGCCGCCAATATAACAACGATCATTCCGTTCAGCATCATGTAATTTTTCATATTAAATATTACAAGTAATGATTCAATTATCAGCAGCGAATATGCCACTATATCCCTAAAAAAGTGCACTTTAAGCTTTACATATTTTCTAACCATTATCAACGCAAGCACAAACATCGTGAAATACGACGCCAACGTAGCCATTGCAGCCCCCATCGTACTAAACTCGATTATGAATACATAGTTTAAGATGATATTTACAATAGCACCTGCACCTGTTGCACGTCCTATACTTCTTCCGTCCTTAAACGCGAGGCAAATACTACCAAGGAACCCTTCAAGCGCGCCAAAAATGACTGATATAAGGAGTGGAGGCACAAGCACCCAAGCTTCAAAAAATGACTTTTGGAACATAAATCCTGCTATTATCTTCAGCAGCCATATTATACCTGCGCACCCAACGACCAGGCACGCATTGTAAACTCTGTACATTGTAGAGAAAAACTTATCTCTCTGCTCTTTTTTATATTCTTTCGCCGCAGACATTTGCCACGCTTGTGCAAAAATCCGCTGAAACACCTGAAGTATAGCCGGTATCTTGTACGCCGCACTATACAGTCCATTCTGGCTTGCTCCAAGGAGCGCAAGTATATAATATCTGTCCAATGCATTGTTTATCCAGCTTGACGTAGAATACATCAGCATTGATGAGCCATACTCTTTCATCTCAGCCGCAAGTTTACTTTCTCCTGACGGTTCTTTAAGCATCTTCACTCCGTCTGAAAGGAACAACATCAAACTACCGGCTCCGACGTATGCAATCATCTGAGCAAAGAGATATCCGCAAAGTCCCAGATCAAGTATCAAAAGAAACACAAGATTCGATGCAATCACAAGGAAAGTACATGATACGCTTCCCACGATCATTATCTGAACTTTTTCTGTTCCCTGGCAATAGAGCAGCATATATTCATAAAAACTGTCACAAATAAAAAGTACTGCAAAGAACACGATATACTGCTTCTCAATATCTATAATGCCCGCAGACGAAAGGAGAACAGCCCCTATACATATCGCTGCTGTCACAATATCCGACTTGACCACACGCCTGATCCCAGCCTTCAAGATCTGTGCCCGATCAGCATCAGGATCAAGACCAAATCTTAATGCTGCTTCTCCTGCATTAAGCGTAAGAAGCGGTATTAGCAGCAGCAATGTCGTCTGCATTACATCTGCGATTCCATATTCTGCTTCTGACAGCACCGACGTATAAAACGGAACCAGCAAAAAAACAAGCATTTTCGACACAAAGCTGCTTATTGTGAACAGCGCCATATTCTTAAATAAATATTTATATTTACCCTCAGCCATTACATTCCTCTTTTCCGCTAAATGCAGTTGTCGTGAGGAATAAAAGCAAAGGAGAATAATCTGCCCACATAAGATCCATATCTATAAATGATTCTATAAATATTGCAAATATCGCAGCTGCCGCACATATTCTTATGCTTCCCTGCGCCGAAAGTCTTGTCTGAAGCATTTTTAACCTTGAAATTATCAGATACATGGACAGTAAAAATACTGGAAGTCCATGTACTGCCAATATATCATACATTGCATTGTGCATGTTATATTCCACAAATGATTTCAGCTGCCTTCCTGATCCTATGCCGGTAAATATATTATTTTTAAGAATATCCCATACCTCAAGCCAGATCTGCTCTCGGCCTGAGAATATACTCTTATAGAAGAAAGGAAGCTGCATATTAAATCCGGTTGATGCAAGTGCAACATAAAAGATTACAAATGCTATCGAGCCAAACGTTGCAAAAAGAGATAATGCCATGTATCTTTTTTTACCCAACCACCATTTTTTAGGAATAATGTAATAAAAGATCATAAACAGAGCAAATGCTATAAATGCCCCTCTTGCCAGGTGCCACAAAACAAGCGTTACAACTCTTATCGATGCCAGAACAATGAAAAATCCATATATTTCTTTCTTTGATGTAAGCTTTGTAAGCAAAATCATAGCGCCTAAGAAGGTGAATACCGTAACCGTTGCACCTGTGTTTGAATTATATGAAAATGCTCTATCATAAACGAACCATGAAGCAAACATAAGCAGGAAAAAGATTTCCAGCGCTTTTTGCTGCTTTTCATCAAATTTAATAAATGGCGCTAAATACCATATCAGCAAAAAATTCGCCAATATCAATATACAGCCCTTATTGGAACCAATTATGAATAAATTCGCTGCAGCAAGCAAAAGAGTTATTATCAGCACGATAAGTTGAGGCTCTTTTGACTTTATTTTCCCAAAAATATCTACATTTGCCAGGAAAAGCATTCCCAACGAAACAAATACTATCAGCGTATTGAATTTCTCTGTGTAGTGATAAAATAATGGGAACGTCCATGTTCCCATATAAAAGATCATCAATATTATTAATGCTGTCCACGTGAGGATTTTTTTTGTTTTACCATTTTCTCTGCGATCGCCATTAATTCCTTCGATCGATTTTCCCATGATGTATGCTCCTTATCTGTGCATGACAAAATTCTGGAATTATTGCCTTTGAGCATGATTTCTCTGAGTTTGGAAGCTATTTCACCTATATCTTCATGGTCATTTATCACGTCTGTATCTTTTATTCCACCAAGACTCGATAAAACTCCGCACTCTTTTGACAATAATACATCGCAACCGGAAAGCAACGCTTCTACCGGCGCAAGTCCAAACGTCTCAAATATACTATTCTGCACAAAAACCTTTGATTTTTTATATAATTTAAATAATTCTACCGAATCAACGAGACCTACATTTTCTACAAATTCAAACCCATTGATTTCTTCCGTATCAGCTCCATCAGCACCCGCTACTGTAAGCTTGATGCCACTGATACCCGACTTTCTGAGTAATTCAATTGCCTTGCATATATTAACGATCCTTTTTCTCGGCATACCTCCGCCAACACTTATTATTGAAAAGTCTTCACGCTCTTCCTCAGAATCATCAACCTTCAAACTATCCCAGTCTATACCGTTAGTCAGATGCATTATCTTATTCTTATACTTGGGATAGTGGTCTTTAAGCCATGTCTCAAACTGCCTTGAAACACCAAGTATCAGATCTGCTGCCTTCATCATTTCTCTTTCATCATCAGCCATCTTATCATTTGGAACTTTATTAAGTATGTTCTCAAATTCCACACAGCCATGCATCAGATATATGCTTGGTATGCCCCTCATAGCGGCCAGTTTCATTCCCAATATATTCTGCCTTGAATGCCCCGAAAAAAATGCACAGTCAGCTTTTTTCATCTTCAGTGCAAGCTCTATCGCCCTTTTTACCTTGATACGTTCTTCCAGGTAAAGTGTATTTTTCGGCAAGTGCTCACGATATGCCTTAGTTACATTTGCAGGGCCGGTTCCCGACCAATCATCTCCTATCAGAAACAACCTTATTCCGCTCATACTCCAATACCCCCTTATACATACACCTTATTGCTCTATACATGGAAATATCTTTTCTATAAAGTTTATACTTTCTGATTGCAAACTGCCATATCAAAAAATGATATCCTCTTCGCCACATCCTGTAGTATCCGGCACCACGGTCTCTGAAAAATTTCTCATTATATCCCTTAAACCATGTAGATTCCGTATCAAGCAATCCTGCAATTTTTACCGGAACATATAATATCTTTAACCCAGCTCTCAACGCATCAAAGAGAAAAATATTTTCCTCGCCCATAGCAAACTCAGATCCCGCACCAAACAACTCATCCATTTTCAGACCGTATTTTTTTACTGTGCTAAGCCTGAATGCGACTTCCGGCGAAAATATCTTCATCGTGTGAAGAGGCTCCATAAATCTTACTTTATCATAAATTGGAGAATGTCTCTCCGGCCTTTCTATAAAAAAAGCGATTATATCTGCCTCAGGATTTTCATCAAAGTACTTCGTGATCAGCTTCTCATAATCATCAACATAGCAGACATCATTATCAGCGAATATACAAAATTCTGCCGAAGCATTTTTTAATGCCATATTTCGACTCTTTGATAATCCTCTTTCTGTTGTTGAAATGTAATTTATCTTCCTGCCGCCTTCATTTATAACTTCGGTTAAATTCTGATCACATTGATTTATTAATGTAACATTACCTTTAATATTAAGGCAGTCAATATAACGCCAGCCGTCCAGATGCATGCACGAAAGCAATACTTCCAGACGGCTGGTACTCTTTTCATTATTCATAAACGTCTCCAGACCGCATGCAGTGCATAAAAAGAAAAGCACCAGGCACTCTTCAGAATCCCCATACCTTCAACGTTCCTGTATAAATTCCAAATTCTTTTTATTGCCTCATTTTTATTAGACGATAGTGTTCCACTACTTCTGCGATACAGCGTAAGTGGCCTATTTAATCCATATGCCGTATAACCTTCTTTAAGCACTTTCCACCAAGTCGCTGTATCTTCACTTGGAACATCCGGCATCATTATCGTTTCCTTATCAATCTTCGTCATGTCAAACATCACAGTACTTGTGAAAATAGTGGTGTTTTTGAGAGCATCCTCATAATTCATTTTCAACGGAACTTTAACGATCTTATCAATTCCGACACCTGTCTCGTCAGCAAACTCATAGCCGGTGAATGAAAATGCAGCGTTCGTTTTATGCATAAAATTCAGCTGCATCTTAAGCTTTGGCGGTTCCCAAAGATCATCCGCATCCAAAAAAGTAATAAATCTTCCAGATGCAGCCTCAATTCCTAAGTTTCTCGCTGCCGCAGCTCCTTTTTTTTCACCTGTGATAAGCAAACGGATCTTATTTCCAAGTCCTTTTTCCTGAAACTCTTCAATTATATAGTTTATACATTTTACGCTATTGTCCGTGGAATGATCTTCCACAAGCAGTATTTCCCAATCTTCATAGGTTTCTGCCATAACAGAACGTACTGTATCTTCTATGAACCGTCCGGCATTATGAACCGGAATTATAACCGAAACTTCTGCCATTCTCTTCCCCCTCCGGGTCAATTTCCCTTTGTTGAAGGGTTCTCTTGCCCCCCAGCAGTTACCTTTTCATGTGCACCCTCTGTGCTTTCCTTCATGAAAAGTATTTTAACTGTCAATATCATAAGCTTTATATCAAGCCAGAGCGAATACTGCTCAATATAGTAAAGGTCAAACTTAAGCTTATCATATGGCAGCGTATTATATTTACCATAGAGCTGAGCATAACCTGTTATTCCGGCTCTAACCTTCATCCTATATCTAAATTCCGGCATCGTCTCGGAATATTTTTCTATAAATTCTGGTCTTTCCGGTCTTGGGCCAACAAAAGACATATCACCTTTTAACACATTTATAAGCTGTGGAAGCTCGTCAAGCCTGCACGCCCTTATAAAACGCCCTACCGGAGTGATCCTCGGGTCAGACTCTGCCGCAAGTACTGCCACACCAGCCTTTTCAGCATTCATTATCATGCTTCTGAATTTATAAATATAAAATTTACGTCCATTTATCGTACATCTAACCTGCTTATACAAAGCCGGTCCGCCATCATAAAGCTTGACAGCTAATGCAGTGATTATCATGAAAGGCGATGTTATGATCAAAAGAATCGCTGCAATAACTATATCCATCAATCTCTTGATCACACGTTCTTCATACTGCAAAGGATTTGAATCCGTAAGAAGCAGCGGCGTATCAAACAAATGCACCGGCTCAGAGCCGTTCAATATGATATCTGAAATCTTCGGCATCACATATATACGTTTAGAGCATTCATAGCAATACTTAAAAATAGGGTTTCTTTGATCTGTCGGAATATCCCAAAGCATGATAGTGTTATACTCTTCGATCAGCCTTTTTATCTTTTCATCGCTTTCACAGGCATTTACTGATTCTGCTATATGAAATTGATCTTTTCTTGTCGCAAGCTTCTCTACGAAATTATGTATCGACTCGCCGCCATATATAAGCAGAACATCATATGGCTTAAACCTGTTCCTATAAAAAGCCGCCGTCGTTGAAATCCATCCGCAGCTAAATAAAAGCTGTATCCCGAATACAGCCAATAATGAAAGCGGATTTGGAACTTTATATGACAGCAGCATCGCTATCAGATAAAAAAAAGCGTCTGACATTATCGCCGTAAACACGAAGGAAAACATAACTTCCCCAGCTCGTCTCACTCCGACAAGCAGGCCTCCAAAAACCTGTCCAAGGAAGAGAACCACTCCAACGTACATCGTCATTACAAAGAGATGTCCCTTGAAATAAAGCTGAGTTCTGAATTCATTATTATAAACATTATGAAGCACATACAATATGAGCAGTGCATCCACGGCAATCATTATAGTGCATGCCGCTAAAGTATATAGGCGTTTCATCGCCTCTTCTGATCTTATTCGTCTCATTTATAGCTTTCTTCTCAATGAAAGCAGTAAAAACCCCGGTATCCCGGCCAATACCAGCAATAAAGGAAGCGGATTTTTCTGCTTATGATCACTTTCTGCCATTAGTGCAAATCTTAGACAATGCGCTGCATATTTAAGCCTGAGTTTTGACCATGGTGTAAACTTCGCCCTATTTACATAGTACAGATACCATGCCGTCGGATTATCCCATCTAAGCTCATCAACTTTCGCTGTATAGCCCTCATCCTCAAGCTCGCATATAGTTAAAATTTTAGGCATCACCATAAGATAATACTTTTGTCCTATAAGGTCATATACATAATCTTCAGGAACATATTTCTCACCTTCTATCTCAGGAAAAAGATTTTCCTTCAATACGTCAGTTCTGAAAACGAGTGTCGTTTCACCGTTAAAACCCCTTATTCTCAGATCAAGCAAAGATGTCTTATCTACATCAGGAAATTCCTCATTATATAGTATTTCTGTCTCACTGATTCCCTTATGCGCCACGATTCCTGCACATTTATCATCATCTTTGCAACTATTCCATGCATTCAATATATCATCAACTGCACTCTTTGTAAAACAATCATCTGAATCAAGACACACAAAAAGAGGCGAAGCTGCATTCTTAACTCCGTCGTTGTGTGAACGCATTTTCCCGCCATTTTCACGGTATAAATAACGAACTGTTATCTTTTTTTCAGAAATAAATTTATTTACAATATTTCTTGTAGAATCTGTCGACCCATCATCTACTATCAGCCATTCAAAGTTATGATTTGTCTGATCTACAAGACTTTCATATACTCTATTTAGAAGCTCAGCCCTGTTATATGTTGGTGTAAATACCGTTAATTCTGCCATAAACTCAAAAACTTCTGCTGTTTCCAGACTTCGCTGTAATCAGGCAGAGTAAATACCTCCGTATTATTTGAAGTATACTTATATACAACCCTTGTCCCGGTCTCGCCGATCTTTTTTAATCCGGCTTTTTCAAGATAATACTGCATGGAACTATAATGATCCAGCACAATATACTCTGTATTGCTGTCATCCATAGCTTTAATGAAATCACTTTTAGGAATCTGCCTTCCCATCACAATAACTCCCAAAATACGATTTACAGGATTTTCGTCATACGCAAGCATATCATCTGTTATTTTTCCGGCAACCGCATTAATATAGGCTTCACGGTCAACCGTAAGCATTATAGACGCGTCATACTGACGCAGCTCCATATTCATGTTGTAATCACATACAGCCCTTGGATATTCATGATCACTGTCATTATGGATAATATTTGCCACTTGAAGTACTTCTTCCGGCATTTTGTATATATTGGCTGCCTTCGTATAACCAGAAGAGTACAAGTACACACCGCTTCCTGCAAGTATCATACAAAACGCTGCCGTTAAAACTATTTTTTCCCCTATAGTTTCTTTCTGGATAACAAACTTTGCAGCTAAATATGACAAAACCAATGTCACAGGCGCAATCCACAAAAATCTATAATATTCTTTATTTATATCAAACAGAGTATTTATAACTACCGGTGTGACCGGATTGAAAACAGTCAATAACGTTACTATTCCGGGCCAGAAAAAAACTGCTTTTTCCTTTTCACTGCCCTTTAGCAATATGAATAGCAGAGCTGCAACATAAAACAGCAAATATAAGCATCCACCGCTATAGTAACCTATGCACTTAAAAATATATAAAAAGCCGCTTTCAGCGACAGTTAATGTCTGCATATTTTATTTCCCTATCAATGTTTTCCAAAAAGTGGCGGATATGTATAGAACACAAACAAACCTTTAACATAACCAACATATGCAAGCAGAAGTATTATGCAAGGAATAACGCAAAGTGCACAATTAATGATCACTTTTACGCTTTTCTTTCTTACAGCCAATGGCAGACCTAGAACTGCGACTGTCGCCGGCACCAGCATATTAGCTGAGTTTGAAAGAATTGTTGAGCCTAAACATACCAAAAACAAAAATCTCCAATTTCTGCCTTTTCTATGATCATCATTTAATTTTATAAATATATAAATGACCATTGGTATAACAATATTTCCGATTAGAGATTTTCCTTCATATGTTCTCGTAAGCATAAAATTTGAACTTGTAAATATTGAAATATAAAAGAAATTTACAACACCTGCAAAGAAAAGCATGAGGCTTATCGCAGATGTCTTTTTTCCAAAAAGTTCAAGAGCTATACGATAATAAATGATATTACTGATAACGAAAGCCGTCCCCGCCATTATGGTTTTAGTCCAAAGAAGCGGATGTATCCCCGTCAGGTAGCACCACACAGCATCATTCATAGGATAGGTTGAAAAAAGATATCTCATTTCAAAATGATTCAGCCAGTCTCCTGTATATGGATCATATATATTCATGGTATTTGTCTGTAATGATGTAGTTACATTTGCGACGTAATATGCAGCATCTAATGTAAACTGATATGCATTAAGAATAATTACCAGCTGTACCAGAACAATCGCAGCTACACTTATAGCAAATGCTTTATGCCTGCACAGCACTGCTGAAACCTCTGAAAACTTATCTTTCCATATTTTATGGTTGAGTATGCATGAAATTATGCAAATGATTCCGATCATGACTCCCCATAAATTTCCGAGCCAACTTAATGGGCGCCAGTTCAGCATGATCACAAGACACGGTATATCAAATAAACAATAATATACAAAAAAACCACTTAAAACCGTCGTCGAGATTGAAAAATCTTTATTACTCTGCCTGCCTGTAATAAGTGAACCGAATATAAAGTATAAAATTAAATTGACGGGTATCATCATGATACCCATTAACATTTGAAGTGTCACTTACTCTGTGCTCTCCCTTACTGCCTGCATTTCCTGAACAGTCTCTTCAAGATTCTGAACACTGCCATAAAGTGTATTGATTTTGCTATTCAGCGTAAATATGGATACGACTGCAAAAATGGCAAATAGAATGAAAACTACATAGCCAATAACAATCATCCTCCACTTCGTCTTGTTATTCAAGATGTCATCCTCCGCTGTTGTATCTTCTTCCCTCGATTCTGAATCATTGAACAAAAAAAGCGCCGCCAGCCTGTCGAGCAGCGGCGCAGTTTTCTTCTGTGTCAAAATGAGGATTATTCCGATTAGAATCAGTCCTGCACGGAAAATCATATTTCGTCCTCTACTTAGATATCAAGATTTTTAATGTAATCAGCAATAGCATCGTGCCAGTCAGCAAATGTATAGCTTCCTGTAAGACGAAGCATATAGTTATCAAGGATTGAATATGCCGGTCTTGGTGCACTCTGTGGATTCATTGCTGTATACTCGGCTGTAGTCACATGATTTACCTTAGTATCCTTGCCTGCAAGGCGGAATATCTCTTCTGTGAAATCAGCCCAGTTTGTATCACCTTCACATGTTGCATGGAAGAGACCATAGTTCTCTGTCGGAAGTAAAGTATGTATTGCACGAGCAAGCTCCTTGGTACTTGTAGGTGTTCCAAGCTGGTCCTTAACTACACTTACTTCTGAATGATTCTCAGAAAGTCTGAGCATTGTCTTAACAAAGTTCTTTCCGTCACCATAAAGCCATGCTGTTCTAAGGATGAAGAATTCCTTAGCGAACTGCTTTACAAAGTTTTCTCCGGCAAGCTTTGTGATTCCATATGCACTTACAGGTCCGACCTCATCAAATTCTGTATAAGGTTTTGATGCATTCCCCGGAAATACATAGTCCGTAGAAACATGCACAAGCTTAGCGCCTGTATCTGTTGCAGCTATTGCAAGGTTTCTGGGTCCGATCGCATTGATCTTATAAGAAAGATCCCTATCCTTTTCCTGCGCATCTACAGCAGTATATGCTGCACAGTTGATGATCGCATATGGTTTGATCTCTTTTGCAAGTGCTGTTACAGCATCAACATCTGTAATATCGAGAGAATGAATGCCGTCTCCCTCAGCCACGTCTGTATTATAGATTTCAAATTCGCTGTTTCCAGCAAGTTCAAGATTGATAGCACGACCAAGCTGGCCATTGCTTCCTGTTACTAAAAGCTTTTTCATTACAATTATGCCTTTCTTATTCGCCTAATCCGTCTTCTATGATACCCACCAAGGCGTTCAGCGCTTCCTGTTCATCCTCGCCTTCACACATAAGTTCAATCTCATCTCCGCTTTTTACACAGGCACCGAGAACACTAAGCACACTCTTTGCATTTGCTGTATTCTCCCTGAATCTAAATGTGATCAATGAGCGAAATTTCATCGCTTCCTGACACAAAATACCTGCGGGACGAAGGTGAAGTCCAGTAGGATTTTTAACAACAACTCTCTTACTAACCATCCCAACTCCTTTGAAAATTTAGCTTAAATAACTGTTGTTTCAATCAATTCAGCAAGCTTCTTCGCGTCGGCATCAATAACTGCCTGATCCTTACCCTCGATCATAACACGAACAAGCGGCTCTGTACCTGAAGGACGGATCAGCACTCTGCCTTCACCTGCATACTTAGCCTCAAGATCATCAATTGCCTTCTTGATCTCTGGGTATTCAAGATACTTATCCTTCTTGTGATTCGGAACCGTCGCATTATAAAGTGCCTGTGGGAGAATCTGCATAACCTTTGCAAGCTCAGAAAGCTTCTTTCCGCTTTCTTTTACAACTTCAAGCAAATGAAGTGCTGAAAGAAGTCCGTCACCTGTAGTATTTTCTTTAAGGAAAATAATATGTCCTGACTGCTCTCCTCCGATTGCACCGTCAATTTCTCTCATACGTTCAAGAACATAACGGTCTCCAACCTTAGTCTGCTCTACCTTGATTCCCTTTTCCTTACACATGAGAATAAAGCCGAGGTTAGTCATCACTGTAACAACTATTGTGTTATTTGTAAGCTCTCCTCTTTCTTTCATGTAATTTCCAATGATAGCCATGATCTCATCGCCATTAACAACTTTACCATTTTCATCAGCTGCAAGAAGACGATCAGCATCACCATCAAATGCAAGACCAAGATCAGCCTTTTCCATTACTACTCTTGCACAGAGCTCTTCCATATGTGTAGATCCACAATTAGCATTGATATTTGTTCCATCAGGATTGTTATGTATTGCAATAACCTCTGCTCCAAGCTCTTTAAGAGTCTCTACTGATGTATAAGAAGACGCTCCTTCTGCACAATCCACAACGATCTTAAGTCCGCGAAGACTTGTGTTGATCTGCTTCATTGAATGATTGATGTATTCTTCCCTTGCATCACGACGATACTTTATCTTACCTACTCCTGAGCCAGTCGGATGCGGAAGATCCTTATTACCATTTTTAATATAAGACTCTATCTTGTCCTCAAGTTCATCAGAAAGTTTGTAACCATCTCCATTAAAAAACTTGATTCCATTAAACTCTACCGGATTGTGTGACGCAGAAATAACAACACCTGCATCAACTTTATACTTACGAGTAAGATAAGCAACTGCCGGAGTTGGAATAACACCAACATACACCGCATTTGCTCCAACGGAACAGATACCAGCCATAAGTGCATTTGCAAGCATGTCACCAGAAACTCTGGTATCGCATCCTACCATGATCGTCGGGCGATAATCATTCTGCTCTGTAAGCACATAAGCACCAGCTGCACCAAGCTGCATCGCAAGAAGTGGTGTAAGCTCCTGATTTGCTACACCTCTTACTCCGTCCGTTCCAAATAACCTAGCCATTATACTCCTTCCGTATACTGCATAACGCATATACTAACCATTCATTAAATTTTATTCGCTGTCAGCGTCTGAGTCTGCCTTTTCTCCGTCTGTATCCTGAGTTTCCTCATCTGACTTTTTTTCAGAGTCATCCTCTGACTCTTCCTCTTTCTTCTCAGCTTCATTATCAGATGTATTATCATCGTTTTCAGAAGTATCCGCATTATTCTCAGATACTGCAGCCTTTTCTGCACCCTGTATCACGATTGAAACTGAAGGCGCAGTTCCCTGTGTAACTCCTGCCGGTAAACTAAAGACAACATTCGCATCATATACATTTGCAGTTAACGTGTCAACACCTTTTTGCTGTTTCAACGCTGCTACATCAACCGTACCAGTGATAGAAGCCGCATTTATTTCAGCCAGATTAGTTGCAAGTCCTGTAACTGCAACTTTCACCGCAGTAACTGATTCCGAAAGCGACGCTGATAATCCCTCCGGCACATTAACGATTGAGATATTGGAAGCTGGAACCTCAATCTCTTTCGCCTGCAAAGCTTCAATATTTACCGTGAGAACCAATTCATAATTTTCTTCTGAATCTGCAAGATAAAGTCCCGCCGGAAGATATCCGGTGATATTTATCGCCTTGCTTACCTTTCCGGTCGCTCCCTCAATATTCAAAAGATTAGATGGTATCGAGATCGAAGAGACTTCACTCAACGCACTATCCGTACCTTTAACCAGCACTGATGAGAATGATTGCTTCATGGTTCCCGATACAGCGTATCCCGCTGCCGGATTTCCTGTATAACCCGCTCTGACAGCAATTTCCTTTGTCTTCCACATATCTACCGTTACTTCTGTCTCAGTAATTGAGAATGTCAGAGTTGACGCATCAACCGTACTTCCATTCTTATCATAAAGAATTATCTTCTCAATAGAGTGAATTTCACTAGTCATATTTGAAACATTTACATGAACTTCTGCTCTATCTATAGTAGATACGATTGACTCAGGTCCCGATATCCTTACTACATTTGTCGTAAGTGAAGATGATCCTACTGCGTAACCTTCCGGTGCTTCACCGGTTGTCACAACCTGAATCTTAAATTGCTGTGATTTAAGATTTTCCACAAGAACAGTTGCATATTTCTGTCTCGGGGTAATACTCTGAATCTTGTCAGCATATCGCGTTGCCTTAACTTCTATCGGCACACGATTACCCTCGATATTTTCCATATCGACGACAGCTACAAAATCATCTCTGGAAAGCTCTGAAAGCACTGATCTCTCCGCTTTTACACTGATGCCTATCGACCTTGAAGAGTCCGAAAGCTCAAAAGCTTTTCCCTCACTCTCCATTATATCAGCATTTACAACATCAACTGTTATCGGCGAGAACGGCAGCGTCATTACCGGATTATCAATGCTGACTACGACAATCCACAGCAGCACCGCAAATCCCAATGACAGGAGCTTCAAAGAAACATTCTCCGTGATTTTTTTAAGGAAAGCTTTCAATGTGGTCATTTCCCAGCCCTCCCTTTCTGATGCCAAAGACGGAACTTACGTGGTTCCTCATTGGGCTTATTCTGGAGCATTTCCATTCTTTCTCTTAGATAATCCGAATCAACATTCCTATAAAGTTCGCCACCATATGCAACTGATACATAACCTGTCTCTTCTGAAACGATTATCGTAAATGTATCTGTAACTTCTGAAATACCTACACCTGCGCGGTGCCTTGTTCCAAGTTCCTTGGAAAGATCCATATTATCAGAAAGCGGAAGATAGCATGTTGCCGATGTAACTCTATCACCTTTTATTATCACAGCTCCGTCATGAAGCGGAGTGTTATGTTCAAAAATATTTATCAGCAATTGATTGCTGACGATCGCATCCACTGGAATACCTGTTCTTTCGTACTCCACAAGCGGATCTTCTTTCGCTATAACGATGAGCGCTCCAGTCCTTGCCCGGCCCATTTCATAGCTTGCTTTAATTATTTCGGAAATAGTTCTGTCTGAAAATCTTCCCTTTGGACTTTGCACCGGATTAAGCTGTACAAAGGAAGCTATAATATTTTTTCTTCCAAGAACATCCAACGCTTTTCTAAGCTCCGGCTGAAAAATAACGATAACAGCCATAATTGCTACATTCAATGCATTTCGAACTATCCAAACGATAGTATTCATCTGAAAGATGTATGCAAAGAGCGTAAAAAGCACAATGACAATAATACCGCGAAGCAGCGACCACGCCTTAGTATTCTTGATCCAAACCATTACCTCATAAATAAGAAATGCAATGATCAGAATCTCAACATAATCCGTTATCACCATTCTCGGCAACGAGTCAAATGATATATATTTTCTTATTGTATCAATAATTGCATTTAATCCAGTAGTCATGAACCCCGCCTGAAATTCCTTTCTGCAGATCGGTTCGTATTTTCTTTTCCACTTATCACTTTAAGCTTAGGAACTGCTTTTACATAATAATAATATTCATCATCCTCAAACTGAAGAATCTCAGTTTTAGCATAATCAGGATAAAAACAGAAAAACTTAACGATCAATGCTATTGGTATTGCTATGATTGAACCTATAAAGAGTGCAAAAACAGATACTTCCAGATTCATCATGGAATTTCCTATCAGGATTATGAGAAAATCTGTAACGATACCTGCGCCGATCGCAATATACCATGCATAATCGATGCTCAGACGTCGTACTAGATATACAAGCAAAGTCGTCGCCGCAAATGCAACTAAAACCAGCAGCATTGTCTTATTCCCAATAATTCCTCCAAAAAACGTCCTGAATGATGCTGTCATCTTTTCTACATCTGTTCCTTCTAACGAAAGAGCACTATTGGCAACATATACGATAACATAATATGCAATAACTCCGCAAACCACTGACACACATGAATAAGCATTTCCAAGCAAACCTGCACATATCGGCAGCGCATATGGAATATGCAGAATAAATGCCAATGGCGTGAGCAATACCAGCATCGAATCCTTCGGAGCAAACCGAAAATATAAAAGAAAAAGAAGCGTGAAAAGTGCTCCGACTATGACCGCACAGAGCAACGATATAGAATACATGTGCAGAATAACTGATATACATGCGATAGGAAGCACTGCACTTGCCGGAAGCACTGCATTAAGGAGCGCCACAAGTACGACCAATACCGGATTCTTCAAAACCCGCATATGGCCTACACTTCCATTTATTGCGATATATGTTATCAGTGCCAGCATAAACTTCAACACCGGATCAATGTAAACAGCATACCGTGAATATATTGTTTTTATCTGATCTCTAATTAAAATCATACTGTCCATGTCAGTCTTGCCTTCCATACATCGAAATTAACTTTTTCAGTGCCTTCTGGTAGATTCTGACACTTTTTCTGGCCCGTGTATATCGATATGAATAAAGCACAAAAGCCCAAAGAATATATACAACCATTACAAGCGCATACACATTTAATATACGTCCGATCAAAGCCTTAAAATCAGTTTGATAGAACTGTCCAATAAATGTATCCGCATTGCAAAGTGCATAAATTCCAACAATCATAATAAATGACAACGTCACAGAGACAGCCGTCTTAAGAATATTGATACACACATAATCACTTCTGAAGTAATCTGTGATCTTTACCATATCCTTTCCCTCGGTTGCCTCATATGACGCCATTCTTGTCATCAAGATAATCTTATCTTTGTTTAACATAAACTAATCAGCTGTTTCTTCCAAGGAAACGCATCTTGTTTCCACTTGGCTCCTTCTTCTTTATAGGTTCAGGTTTTGGCTCCGGCTTCTTGATAGAAGCATCAAGTCCATTTGCCATAGTCTTCTTGCATTCATCGCAGAAACGACCTGAAACTATAGGCTTTCCACAATGTTCACAGACAACACCTGATGCATCTGGTGTAGAAAGCTCTAATCTTTCTTCGCGGATCCACTGTTTTATCTGCTGTACATCGATCTCACATTCCTCAGCAGTCTCAACTACTGTTGCATGTGGATTACTTCTGATGTATTCCTTAACCTTCTGGAAATCCTCTTCCATCTTTGCTTTGCAGGAATCACAGATTGGCGGTCCGGAAATATAGTTAAAAATCTTTCCGCACTTTCTGCAGTTCTTTACGTTCATTCTGTTTACCCCCTCGTCTTTTCAGCGTTCTATCTCGGCACACCGGCTGCAAATGTAACTGACATGACCGAATCTGCCCCCTTGCTTTTAAGAACGGATGTAAGTTCATCCGCAGTACAACCCGTTGTATAAACATCATCAACGAGTATAACTCTTTTTAATTTTACATCATTTTTCTGTATTATAAAAGACTTTTTCAAATTTTTGCGTCGGCCTTTTAAATCAAGACTTTTCTGTTGTTTAGCGGCCTTCAGCCGTTTTACATAAGAATTGTATAATGGAATGTGCAGATATTTAGAAATCTTTAATGCTATTATTTCAGCTTGATTAAAACCTCTCTCTGCAAGAACATTCTCTGCAGCAGGCACCGGTACTATACCATCCGGCCTGAAGTTTATAATATCCCTGCCAAGCCTTTCTAAAATGCATGAAGCCATAAAGTCTGCATTTTCTCGTTTATTATTATTTTTCATATCAAGCACGACCCTCGCAGCAGCATCATTATAAATAACTGCCGCACGCGCCTTATCAAATTCATGGATACCCAGACTACAAAGATCACAAAGTTCTGCTTCCATATTCCGGACGGGCTGACCACACACCGCACAAAAAGGCGCTTTTAGTGGTTTTATCTTATTTCTGCATTTAGCACATATAAGCCCTCTTCTAAATTCCAAAACATCATCGCAAACCGGACACCTTCTCGGGAATAAAATATCCTTCCCAAATTCGATCAACTTCTCAACTGCCATAATCAATTATCTTTCAAATACCTCTGTGATCCGCTTTGCCAAACTTGTATATCGTTTCTGCTCCTGAGTGTTTCTGATCATATTGTCGACAATCTCACGTCTTCCGATTATCACTACACAGTTTTTAGCCCTTGTTATTCCTGTATATAGCAAATTTCGATTCATGAGTATCTCAGGTCCCGAAAAAATCGGCATAACAACCGCCGGATACTCTGAGCCTTGCGACTTATGAATAGTTATGGCATACGCAAGCTCCAATTCACTCAGATCAGCCCCCGGATACACAACTCTCCGTCCATCATCGAAAAGCACCGTAACATTTCCAAAACCTGGATCGATTGACTCTACTATTCCCATGTCGCCATTAAAAACTCCGGTTCCGGTCTCTTTCAAAGCTGAATCTTCTCTCACCAGTTCCCACTCGATCTGGTAGTTATTCTTTATCTGCATAACCTTATCACCGGTTCTCAAGACACCATTTCCAAGCGGCTTTTCTGCTTTCCATGATTCCTTAGGGTTCAAGGCTTCCTGCAATCGCTGATTTAAGACCTCAACGCCAAGCATTCCTTTTTTCATAGGCGTCATAACCTGAATGTCCGCAGCCTCAGCCTTTACATATGGCGGAAGTTTTTTAGAGACAAGATATATTATACCTTGAATTATAGTTTCAGGGTCGTCTCTTCCGAGGAAGAAGAAATCACGACTTTGATTATCTAATTTTGGTTCTCTGCCATGCAATATAGCATGCGCATTCATTACTATATCGCTAAGTTCTGCCTGTCTGAAAACTTTTTCAAGCGTTACCACATTAAACTTCTTTGATTTTATCAGATCTCTAAGAACCATTCCCGGTCCAACGCTTGGCAGCTGATGTTCATCACCGACCATTATAAGTCTGGTTCCGGGCGTTATAGCTCTCAAAAGCGATGTAAAAAGACGGATATCTACCATCGACATCTCATCTACTACCACCACATCAGTTTCGAGTGGATCTTCCTCGTTCTTTGCAAATCTTCTCGATGCATCAGCATCAGCCGAAGACTCTGTAGAACCGTCAACCCCAAGCATTCTGTGAATGGTTCTGGCATCCATCCCTGTAGCCTCGCTCATTCTTCTTGCAGCTCGCCCTGTAGGTGCTGCCAGCATGACATTGTTTCCATGCACTATAAAATACTTGATAAGAACTTTAAGCGTAGTAGTTTTTCCCGTACCAGGTCCACCGGTAAGGATAAATACACCATTTTCAATAGCTGCAACAACCGCTTTTCTTTGATCTTCGTCAAGTTCAAGCCCCGTTCTTAGCTCAACTCTCTTGATATCATCTTCTGTTTTTTCAAGAGGCACTTCTGTCCTTAGATCAAGTGCGTCAAGCATTTTAGCGCATTCGATCTCCATATTATAAAACTGAGGAAGGTAGACATTATACTCATCCTCATCTTTACGCATAATAATCTCACGATTTACAGCAAGATCATTAAGCTCCGAGCTCACTTCATCAACACCTACCGAAAGGAGATCCGAAGCTTTGATTTCAAGCTCTCTTTGTGGAAGATAAACATTTCCTTCGCCTATTGCAAGCCTCAATGCATATGCGATACCAGCTTTGATCCGGAATTCTGAATGTCTTTCAATTCCGGCCTTTTCAGCTATTTCATCTGCCTTTTTGAAGCCAATTCCAGCAATATCATCCGAAATCTTATAAGGGTTTTCTTCAATTATCCTATATATCTGGTCATGATATTTCTCATACACTTTAAGTGCCATAGCATTTGATATGCCATACTTTTGAAGAAACATCATTGCCTGACGAACTCCTGCTTTTGCTACAAAGGAATCATGTATAGACATTGCTTTCTTTATACTGATTCCTTTAATCTCAGCAAGTCGCTCCGGTTCTTCAGTCATTATCCTGAAGGTATCATCGCCAAATTTCTTTATGATCTTCTTAGCAGTCGCTTCTCTTATTCCATCTACCCCTCCTGATGCAAGATACCTATACATCGCTTCCTTTCCTTCAGGAAGTTTGACCGTATATGAAGAGATCTTAAACTGCTCGCCATACGAAGGATGCCTTATAAATTCGCCCTCTGCTTCAATATAATCTCCTTCATCGATATAGCTAAAAATACCTACAAGCGTGATCTCTCCGCCATCTCCTACGGAAAGATCCAACACTGTGTAGGCATTCTCTGTATTTCTATATATTATATGTTCTACATAACCTTCAAGATTTGTCACGTGCTTTTCCCTAGTTTTCCGAAGGAGTCAGGTAAGTTTCCGTACGCTTCATCTGTTCGTACATCATTTTGGCAAGACCGATACCGCCCTGTTCTACAGAAGCCGAAGCAATATGCTCTGCAAGTCCATCCGTATAAAATCCCTGCAAAGTCTTAGAAGAAGCCGCCATATCACTGTCATCCTTCATTATAGTTTTCTGTGATTCCTTGAATATCTGTTCAAGGAAATATTGTTCAAAAGATTTACATGCTTCCAAAAGTTCTTTATCCGACTCTGCTGTTTTTTCAGCATTTCCCAACGCCGAAGCCTTTTTAACGGCAGCATCGCTAAGAACATTATCAGCAATACCTGTAATATAATCTGTCGAAATGTTCATAATTGCCTCCTATCAGCTCTTCAACTGATTAGCAAGAGCCATCATATCATCAGTAGTTGTGATTGCTTTTGAGTTTGACTCATACGCTCTCTGCGCGATGATAAGATTAACCATCTCTGTTGCGATCTGAACATTTGAAGCTTCAAGATAACCTACCGCAAGAGTAGATTTTTCCAGATTATTATTGGTATTTTCATTCAGTACTTCACCAGACGCAGCTGTTACTGAATACAAGCTGTTTCCAATTTTATTTAAACCCTTAGGATTCTGAAACTGATATAATCCAATAGTTTTACCTGTCGTTTGCGGCACACCATCTCCATCCGGATAATAAAGTGTTCCATCATCACCGACTGTAAATCTGGTTGCAATATAAGAACTTCCGAATGAGATCGGATTTCCACTTGTATCTAATACCTGCAGTCCATCTGTTGTTGTAAGCGTAATTTCACCAGAATTAAGCAGTGCAAATGTAAAATCACCATTTCTTGTATAGTAAGTATTACTATCTGCACCACGTATAGCAAAGAAGCCCTTGCCGCTTATAGCAAGTGCTGTATTGGAATCAGAAGCCTGCAGTGAGCCCTGTGTGAATTCTGATGTAATAGACGAATTCCTTACACCCAAGCCGACCTGAGCACCAATTGGCTTATTTTCGCCATTTGCCGTAGTCGTATTTGTCTGCAATGTCTGATAAAGTAAAGACTTAAATTCATTGACCTCAGTTTTATAACCTGTTGTATTTACATTTGCAAGATTGTTTGCAATAGTATCTACATTATTCTGCTGAGCTATCATACCACTGGCTGCTGACCAAAGTGAACGTACCATAAAAACCTCCTCACATTGTCATGTCTTAATTGACTCTTCCAAGATTATTAACTGCTACATCTAAGGAACCATCCATGGTCTTGATTACCTTTTGATTAGATTCATACTGTCTCTGTATTGCGATCATATTTACCATTTCAGAAACAACATTAACATTGGACTGCTCCAAATAACCTGAATGTACAGTTGCTGTTGCATCTTGCTCAGTAGCTCCATCTACAGTCTGGTATAAATTCTCACCATACTTTTCTATATAATTATAATCTTCAAAATCAATGAGACCTACAGTAGCACGAAGTGTTCCATTCTGCCATATCTGCCCCTGCCCATTGATCTCTGTTTCCTGAGTCGGATCTATTGTGATTCGTTCACCATTGGTATCAAGGACATAATCTCCGTCCTTTGTAACCAGATCGCCGTTACTGTTCAATGTGAATGAACCGTCACGGGTATATTTTGTAGAAGTATTCCCTGCCTTATCAGTAAATTCTATCTGAAAGAATCCATTTCCTGAAAGGGCAAGGTCATACGTATTATTTGTGTTTTTTATAGGACCTTCCTGCCAGTCAGTATAATTTTCACCTATACGAACGCCGGGATTATTTACACCCATGCGTTTCGCAAGATAAAACTCTGATCTATCCTTGATATTATATGCAAGAATATCAGCAAATGACTGCGAAGTAGATCCTTCTTTCTTAAAACCTGTCGTATTTACATTCGCCAGGTTATTAGTCATGATATCCAGCCTGTTCTGTTCATTGACCATGCCGGTATATGCTGTGTACAGTCCCTTAACCATAAACGATTACCCCCTCGTAAATCGCCGCAGGTCAGGATTTATTTTATTGAGAAATCGCTTCTATCCCCAGCGATAAACTCTACATATCGTCCTGTTCCGATAGCAACTGCTGTCATCGGATCTTCTGCGGTCATGGTATTGATTCCGGTACGATCAGAAATAAGCTCTTCAAGACCACGCAGTAAGCTTCCGCCTCCGGTAAGAACAATTCCTCTATCTGCAATATCTGCAGCAAGTTCCGGCGGAGTCTTCTCAAGAACTCCATGAATTGCCTCCACAATCTGGGAAGTAGTCTCTCTGAGTGCTTCTTCTGTCTCAACACTCGAAACCTTAACTGTCTTTGGAAGACCTGTAACAAGGTCACGTCCTCTAACGTCCATTTCTTCAGCTTCTGCCATCTTAAAGCAGCAGCCTATCTTGATCTTCAGATCTTCAGCTGTACGTTCACCGATAAGAAGCTTATGCTTCTTTCTCATATAACGAACGATAGCCTCGTCAAAATCATCTCCGGCGATCTTAACTGAAGTAGATACAACAGTTCCGCCAAGGGAAATAACTGCGATATCAGATGTACCACCACCTATATCAACGATCATATTTCCACAAGGCTTAGAGATATCAATTCCGGCTCCAATAGCAGCTGCGATTGGCTCCTCAATGATACTTACTTCTCTAGCTCCTGCCTGATATCCAGCGTCTTCAACCGCTTTTCTCTCTACTTCTGTTACACCACTCGGTACGCATATGCTTATACGAGGCTTACGGAAAGTTCTTCTTCCCACAGCCTTCTGAATAAAGTACTTAAGCATCTTTTCTGTTACTGTATAATCAGAAATTACACCCTGACGGAGCGGTCTTACCGCTACGATGTTTCCAGGTGTACGTCCAAGCATCAATCTTGCATCTTCACCAATAGCCTTAATAGTATTTTTATCTCTGTCAAAAGCAACTACTGAAGGCTCTTTGAGCACAACTCCTTTGCCTCTGATATATACAAGAATACTTGCTGTTCCTAAATCAATTCCGATATCTGTTGCAACCATTTCGGTTCCCCTTTCGATCTATATAAAACGAACCTCTTCAGCCACTCCATCCGACAGATGATCGTGCGCTGATTACAGGCATACATTCTTAATTATAACCGAAACCGATGTATTTACAACATTCACATTATTTTTTTCACAAAAACGTTATAATACTTTATTCTAACTTTATATCGGTCGGTCTGAGGTTTTTATAAACCCCATGTATGCATAGTTCACATTTTCTTTTATTTTTTATCACGGTCAAGCATTTTTTTAATATACTTACCGGTATATGACTTACGGCTCTTTGCGACTTTTTCAGGTGTTCCATAAGTAACTACAGTTCCACCGCCATCGCCTCCGTCTGGTCCCATGTCGATAATATAGTCAGCACACTTGATAACATCAAGATTATGCTCTATCACCACTACTGTGTTTCCACTTTCAGAAAGACGTCTCAAGATCTTTACAAGCTTATTTACATCTTCAAAGTGAAGACCTGTAGTCGGCTCGTCCAAAATATAAATTGTCTTGCCTGTACCTCTCTTTGAAAGTTCTGTTGCAAGCTTTATACGCTGCGCTTCACCACCTGAAAGTTCAGTCGATGGCTGCCCAAGTTTGATATAGCCAAGTCCTACATCATATAAAGTCTGTATCTTTCTTCGTATAGACTCAATATTTTCAAAAAATCCAAGTGCTTCCTCAACGGTCATATCAAGCACTTCATAGATATTCTTACCCTTATATCTAACCTCAAGAGTCTCTCTATTATATCTCTGACCGTGGCAGACATCACATGGAACATATACATCCGGAAGGAAATGCATCTCGATCTTAACAATTCCATCCCCGGCACAGGCTTCGCATCGCCCGCCTTTTACATTAAATGAAAATCTTCCTTTTGCATAACCTTTTGCCTTAGCATCAACAGTATTTGCAAAAAGATCTCGTATCTGATCAAAAACGCCTGTATAAGTGGCAGGATTTGATCTCGGTGTACGCCCTATCGGCGATTGATCGATATCTATCACCTTGTCAAGCTGTTCTACTCCATCTATTCCATCATGCTTACCCGGCTTAGTCAAAGCTCTGTTGAGCTTTCTCGCCAGACTCTTATATAAAATCTCATTTATCAATGAAGATTTTCCTGAGCCGGACACACCTGTAACAACAGTCATGATTCCAAGCGGTATCTCGACATCTATATTTTTAAGATTATTCTCTCGCGCTCCGCGGATTTTGATCCATCCGGTCGGCTCACGCCTTACTCCCGGAACCTCTATCTTCAACTCGCCTTTAAGATACTTTCCTGTAAGCGAGTCAGGATTCTGCATAACTTCCTCTGCAGTTCCGCATGCAACCACTTCACCGCCATGAGTTCCGGCACCTGGTCCGATATCCACTAAGAAATCAGCTTCACGCATCGTATCCTCATCATGTTCAACGACTACAAGCGTATTTCCAAGATCTCTCAAACGTTTAAGCGCCGCGAGCAATTTATCATTATCTTTCTGATGCAGACCGATTGAAGGCTCATCAAGAATATATGCAACTCCAACAAGTCCGGATCCTATCTGCGTTGCAAGTCGGATTCTCTGCGCTTCTCCGCCTGATAAAGTAGCTGTTGCTCTCGATAAAGTCAGGTATTCCAAACCCACATCCACAAGGAAACGCACTCTGTTGTCTATCTCTTTGATTATACGTTTTCCAATCATCAGCTGATGTTCATCAAGCTGAAGACCATTCATATAGTCAAGCAGGTTTTTTGCAGAAAGAGCCGTAACCTCTGCAATATTCTTATCTCCAACAGTAACAGCAAGCGAAGTCGCCTTTAATCGCTGACCATGGCAGGTAGAACAAGGTGTAACAAGCATGTACTTTTGGTACTCAGCCTTCTGCGCTTCTGAGAAGGTTTCCCTGTATCTCTGCTCCATATTGTTAATGAGCCCGTTGAAAGCATCATCATAAACACCTTCTGAACGTTTTCCCTTGTAATGAACCTTTACTACATCGCCGTTAGTACCATGAATAAACATATTGCGAACTTCATCACTAAGCTGTTCATACGGCGTATCAAGCGAAAAATCATATTTCTCAGCCAACGCTTCTAACAGAGCATGTGCATAGCTCCCCGGCTTCGACGAAGACTGCCAGCCTATAGACTGAACACATCCTTCATTAAAAGAAAGCGATTTATCCGGGATCATTAGATCCTCGTCAAATTCCATGTGGTATCCAAGACCTGCACAATCCGGACAAGCTCCAAAAGGATTATTGAATGAAAAGCTTCTCGGCTCGATCTCATCAATACTTATTTCACAGTCAGGACACGAAAAACTGTCAGAAAAATGAATCTCATCACCGTCGATCACATCAACTGTCATTAATCCGCCTGATAGCTTAAGAACATTTTCAATCGAATCAGAAAGTCTTGACTCTATTCCCGCTTTCACCACAAGACGATCTACTATGATATCAATATTATGCTTAATATTTTTTTCAAGCACTATATTTTCCGAAAGATCATAAAGATTTCCATCTATGCGGACTCTTACGTATCCACTCTTTTTTGCCTGTTCAAGAACTTTTTCATGTCTTCCTTTACGTCCTCTGACAACCGGCGCTAAAAGCTGAATCTTCGTTTTTTCCGGCAGCTTCATTATCCTGTCAGCCATCTGATCAACAGTCTGCCTCTCGATAACCCGGCCGCACTTAGGGCAATGAGGTATACCCACTCTTGCGAAGAGCAATCTGAAATAATCATAAATTTCAGTAACTGTTCCAACCGTTGATCTTGGATTCCTATTTGTCGATTTCTGATCTATCGAAATAGCCGGAGGCAAGCCTTCTATTGAGTCTACATCCGGTTTTTCCATCTGACCTAAAAATTGACGGGCATAAGAAGACAGAGACTCCATATAGCGTCTCTGTCCTTCCGCATATACCGTATCAAAAGCAAGCGATGACTTACCTGACCCTGAAAGCCCGGTAAGCACCACTAACTCATTTCTCGGTATATCTATATTTATATTTTTTAGGTTATGGGCGCGTGCCCCTCTGATCTTTATATATTTTCTATAATCAGCCATTTTATCCTATATATTTTTTGACCATCTCATCAGTATGTTCACTAGTCCACTTAGTAACTGTGTATCCACCACGTTTTGTAGCACGGAACATAAGCTTCCAAAGCTGTTCAAGATACTGCATTGTAACTTTTGATGAAAGCTTTGACTCTCCTGAAGTTCTGTTCTGAAATGCATAAGGAATTTCTATAACACTCTTATACTCGCTCATTGCAAGGACTTCAACCATGATCTTCCAACCTACCGGTCTAAGGTCTGCATTTGCGATACATTCCTTCCTGAACATGAAAAGTCCGCTTGTCGGATCTGAAATCTTTCTAAGACAAGGAAGTGCTATCTTTCCCATCCATCTGGCTGTTCCTGATACAAACTTTCTGTACCAGTTAAGTCCGCCATCATCTCCGCCCGGAATCAAACGTGACGGTATGCAGAAATCCGCACCTGAAAGCAGAGCTGCATACATCGGTCTTAAAATAGCCGGCGGATGCTGAAGATCCGCATCCATGCATGCAAGAAAATCTCCTTCTGCAATTCTGAAGCCTCTTATGACTGCCGTAGCCAGTCCAGTCTCTCCTACGCGATGCTCATATCTTACATGTGCATTCTCTTTAGAAAGACGCTCCAAAATCTCAGGTGTTTCATCTTTACTATCATCAATAAAAACTATTTCATATTCAATGCCTTCGAGGGCAGCCCCAATCTGCGCAACAAGGTTCTCGACATTACCTTTTTCATTAAATGTCGGTACTACAACTGACAATTTTTTCATAATGGAAATTTCCTTCTTATTATCTAATATTAGCCATATAATTATAAATGTCATATATGTCAAACGTCAAGCCTGACTTTTTGACATTCTGCACAAAAAAAGAAGAGTATCTCACTATGAAATACTCTTCTTTCTGACTATCTCAAATCATGCCTCAGACATCAATCTTTAATTCTGAATGTGTCAGAACCTAAATATCCTTTGTACTTACCCATTCCAAATACAAATGCCTCAGGTGCATTATCTGCTGTAGACTTTCTCTTCTTTACATTATTGATACATACTACATAGTAATCTGTACCCTGACTAAGAGTTCTTGTCTTACCATTGATCTTAACCTTAACGCTCATTGTAGGAATGATATCATCACCAGTATATTTATAGCTGCTTGAGCTTGTCTGACACTTTGTAACCATTGAAGTTGTAAGCTCAACTGGCTCAATCTTGAAATATCTTGTGATGTTTCCGTAGTATGTCTGCTTTCCTGACTTCTTAAGCTTGATAACTATAGAAGCAAGACCCGGGTTCTTATTAGCCTTATAAGATACCTTATAATCTGTTCCCTCTGAAAGCTTCTTTCCTTCAGAGTCTGTAAGCGTTACTGATGGCTTGATCTTTGTAAGTGTAAGGCTTGTTGCACTCTTAAATACTGGATCTATAGCTTCATAATCAGCAAGCGGCTTATTGTTGTAGTTTACGCTTACTGTGATATTATCAGGATCAGCTAAAACCTTCTTCTTAGAGTAAGTTCTGAATTTAATAGTCTTCTTACCCTTGAATACTGTTGAAGAGCTTGCAGCATCGATAACAACCTTCATCTGCTTCTTATTTTCAGCATTTTTACCTGTGATCGTCTTAGTATAATCAACGCCTTCACGAAGCTCTGTATATGCACCGGAAACAGGGTCAACATAATAAACCTTTACATTATCCTGCTTATAATTTCCGCTCTGTACATACTGTCTGTCTTCAACGCCAAGAATCTTTACCTCTTTGCTTGAAAGACTGATCTTCTTCTTTACAATCTTAAATGATGTAGAATATGTACCGGTCCACTTAACATCGCCCTTGTTGGCACCCTTAACTACAACTGCTGCTGTACCAACCTTTGTGTTGTTATAATATGCTACTGTGTAAGTACCAGCGCTAACTGTCTGACCACTTACTGTAACATGAGGTACAGGCTTGATCTCTGAACCTGTCTTCTTGTAAACAGGCTCATCAAGTGAAACTGTCACACCCTTAATCTGAGCATTTGTTGACTGAGTTTCAACCTCTTCATCCTTTGTGTTCTCAACTTCAGCCTCTTCCTTGCTTGAAGTAGTATTTTCAACAACCTCCTCAGTAGCTGCTGCATCTGCACTTACTGCTTCAGCTGCTGATACAGGAACAAGTGTTGTTGCAACAATTGCTGCTGTAAGAAGCGCAGTCAGTGACTTGCGAAATCTCTTAGAAACCATTTTCTTTCCTCCTTATTTAACTCTCCTCATTATAGCAGTGTTTTCTAAATTTAATCTTAAATTCATAAAAAGTTCACCGAAACACATGCTTCCTTCGTAGTATATATTCGGCATCTTTTTATAATTTCTTAAGAATTACGAGCACGAAAATTTCATAAATGCTCAAGATTATACCAATCCCAAGAAAAATGGAATTAGCAAGTCCACATGCATGGAACATTTTAAAACATATTCCCTTTTTACAAGGATAAAAAACACGCACTTTTTTGAAATTGAAAAAATCCGTTATTATATGCGAAAGAAAACCAATTCCAAAATATACCACTGCTGACGGCATCATTATATTAAGTGCGATCTCAAGCATCAAAAGGGCTAACAATGAATGCATGAACGTCCTATGAGGCTGTTCCATGCCAAATATACAAGTTCCGACAAAAAGGAGCATACCAATAAGAATTTCCGGTATCCCCTGCTTCTGAACCATCCTATTCCAGATCCCGGTATGCAAAAAATAATCAGCACAAAAAATCAATATTGTAACCAGTCCGGTCAACGCAATTACTTTATCTGCCCCCTTCCTTGACCCACTGCTTCCCACATCAATATCACTGATCACGGCACCTATAGCGCCCGTTCCTATTGCCAGAACAACGCCTCTCAATGTTGTAGGCTGTGTGATTGCCAAAACCGAAGCAACTCCCACTGCCAAATGTGTTTCTCCTGCCATACTTACAAGTCTTTCCTTTCTAAAACCTATAACTGCTGAAGATTTTTCTTCAACTCTACCATTTTATCTCTAAGTTCCGCAGCTGTTTCAAAGTCAAGCTCTGCAGCTGCCGCGCGCATCTTCTTTTCTACATCCTTTATAAGCTTTTCAAGCTCTTCTTTTCCCATGGACTCAGGATCTTTTTCAAGAGCCACCTGTGCTTTTGTCACTTTCTTCGAAATACTGATAAGATCTCTGACCGCTTTCTTTATAGTCTGCGGAGTAATGCCATGCTCTTCATTGTATTTCTTCTGAATCTCACGACGGCGCTCAGTTTCTTCTATACATACCTTCATTGAATCCGTAAGAGAGTCCGCATACATTATAACACGACCTTCCGAATTACGCGCTGCTCTGCCGACAGTCTGTATCAAAGACGTAGTATTTCGTAAAAAGCCTTCTTTATCAGCATCTAATATCACAACCAATGCCACTTCAGGGATGTCCAGACCTTCTCTCAATAAGTTGATTCCAACCAATACATCAAAAAGGTCCAGCCGCATATCTCTTATTATCTCTGCTCTCTCAAGCGCATCGATATCTGAGTGCAGATACTTTACACGTACTCCATTTTCTCTAAGGTAATCCGTAAGGTCTTCTGCCATTTTCTTAGTCAATGTCGTGACAAGTATCTTGTTTTTACGCTTAACTTCACTATTTATCTCACCTATCAAGTCATCAATCTGACCTTCCGTAGGCTTGACAACTATCGGCGGATCGAGCAATCCTGTCGGTCTGATGATCTGCTCTGCCCTAAGCATTTCATGCTCTGCTTCATATTTTGAAGGGGTTGCAGACACAAAAAGTATCTGGTTTATCCTCTCCTCCCATTCACTAAAGCAAAGTGGTCTGTTATCTCTAGCTGAAGGAAGTCTAAAGCCGAAATCAACCAACGTATTTTTTCTTGATCTATCTCCATTAAACATTCCACCGATCTGCGGTATCGTAATGTGTGACTCATCTACGATTATTAAAAAGTCATCAGGAAAGAAGTCCATCAACGTAGTCGGAGGTGTTCCAGGCTCTCTGCCTGAAAGTGGTCCGGAGTAATTTTCTATGCCATTGCACACCCCAGTCTCCATGAGCATTTCCATATCATAGTTAGTTCGCTCAGAAATACGCTGCGCTTCGATCAGCCTGTCATTTGACCTGAAAAAGCGTACCTGCTCCTCAAGTTCCGCCTTGATCCTTGTAATTCCGGCTTCTATTTTTTCTTTTGGAATAACATAATGAGATGCCGGAAATACTGATAAATGCTTTAACTCTGCCTTTATATCACCGGTAAGAACATCTATCTGCACGATCCTGTCGATCTCATCTCCAAAGAATTCCACTCTCACAGCCGTATCATCAGCTTCAGCGGGGAATATCTCCAGCACATCACCATGTACCCTGAAAGTGCCTCTGTGAAAATCGATTTCATTCCTTTCATATTGGATATTTATAAGTTCCCTTATCACTTCATCTCTGTCTTTTTCCATACCAGGGCGCAGTGAAACTATCATAGCCATATAGTCATCAGGTGATCCAAGACCGTATATACACGAAACCGAAGCCACAACAATAACATCTTTTCTTTCAGTCAATGCTGCAGTTGCAGAAAGTCTTAATTTATCAATTTCATCATTTACAGAAGCATCTTTTTCTATATATGTATCAGTAGATGGTACATAAGCTTCCGGCTGATAATAATCATAATAAGACACAAAATACTCAACTGCATTATTAGGAAAAAATTCCTTCATTTCGGAATACAGCTGACCTGCTAAAGTTTTGTTATGCGAAATTATCAATGTAGGTTTATTGAGTGCCTGTATGATATTAGCCATGGTAAATGTCTTACCGGAGCCTGTTACTCCAAGCAGTGTTTCACATTGATTTCCGTCCTTAAAACCTTCTATCAGTTCTTCGATTGCCTGTGGCTGATCACCGGTAGGCTTATATTGCGAATGCAGTTCAAAATGATCCATCTACTATTCCTCCACTACAGCCTTAATATCACTCACAAGCTGAGCTGCACAATCTTCAAGATCAAGCTTATTATAAATGTATTTGTCTGTGTAATTTTGAAAAATCCTTATTATATTAGGATTTTCCAATTGATAATTCATATTCTTAAATTTTTGCTTAGAACTCTTCAGCATGCTATTGGCCTGCTTTGCATACTCAGGACTATCGATAGAATTCTCCGTTACTGCAAGTGCTTTTTTGCTCACAGGAAATCCTTTTTCTACTCCCTGGATCTTTGCCATATCTTCATTATTAACTAAAAATTCAAGCAACTCCGCAGCTGCATCTGGATTTTCAGTATATTTACTTATCGCATACATGGTTGCCGGCTTTTTATACCATCCATAGAGCCGGCTTTCATTTTCTTTCAGCATCTTACCGCACACCATCGTACTGCCTCTTTCCTCAAGATCACGGCCATACTTCATTCCATCATTCACCCAGCATGCAATTCCTGCAGTCTTATTCCTCAGAAAATCAGTCGAAGAAAACTGACTTACAGGGCAAATAACTTTCTCATCTACCAACTGTTTATAAAACTTAAGAACGTCCTGCATTTCTTCTTCTGTTACATTCAGCCTTCCATCCGCTGTAAAAAAGTTTTTCCCTTGCACCTGCTCATAATGAGCTACCATAGAAAGGAAGAAATGCTTTTTAACCATACCCAAAGGATAAATATTATCTTTTCTCATAACTTTGGCTGCTTCAAAAAGATCATCCCACGTTTCAGGTATCTCAAGCCCATAACTATCATAAATATCTGCATTATAAAAAAATACAGTAGCATTATATGCTAAAGGCAGAGCATTTAATTTGCCTTCACGCTCTCCTGATTTCAGGTCATCTGCATCAAATTGAGAAAGATCTACAATATCCTTTAAGTCATATATATCATAATATCCATCCCCATCTTTCGAATATACGTCCAGCCAGTTGTAATTTATAAGCATCACATCAGCTGCCGTTCGAGAAGCCATTGCTATCCTGTTTCTTCTCTCAAAGCCTTCCCAAACACTATATTCACATTTTACCATCATTCCGGGATTATTTTCTTCAAAAAGGCTTACGCCTTCAAGCATGTATCTATGTCTGACATCCGTTCCCCACCACGAAAATCTCAATGGCTCTACCGTTGTTTCGTAAAGCACAGAGGTACCTTCCGACTTACCACATCCTGTTGCGAAAAGAATGCACATTATAAATACAGCCGCAATTTTCCTTAAAATATCGCCGCTCATTACTTTATTCCTCCCTCATCAGGATATACGCAGTAGGTTGTCTTGTCTTTTCCCGTACGTTTAGACTGATACATCATATCATCAGCCATACGATAAAAGTCATCATATGTGAGGTGCTCCGCTGATGTAACCACACCAATACTTATCGAAAGGCCATATTTACGCCGTTCTTCCTCAAATGTCCTATCAAATGCCATGTGAAGCTGATCAACAAAATCATGAGCTGCCCTGTCTGCAGAAAAAAGATGATTTCCCGAAAGCGTTAAAAACGCAGCAAATTCATCTCCGCCCATTCTGCCCATATATGCGTCAAAGCCGGCCAATTCCTTCAATATATTTCCAAGCTTTGCAATAACCTCATCACCATATTCATGTCCAAGGTTATCGTTTATCTGCTTAAAATTATCCATATCAAGCATCACAAAACTATGAATAGTGCCATGCTTCATCTGTGACAATCGATTCGCCACATGCTCGCGAAATGCATTTTTATTAAAAACACCCGTCAATTGGTCTACACTTGCCTGAATATTTAATTCAGAAACAAGTCCCTTAACTGGTTTCGAGATCTTAAAATACAAAAACTGCGCTGCCAAAATAAACATTCCACAGCATCCCAAAGCAAAAAACATCATGAAGCGCTGATACTTTACCATATTTTCAAGCATAGAAGAAACCGGCTCTGCGCAAATGACCCTCCATCCATTCATACATTCAGTTGTCATTACCATATACTTAGAACCCACAATCGTTCTGTCTGAATCATATGAAGTCATTTCAGCTATTTCATGGTCCAATATAGTTCCAACGATCTCAGAATTATTCGCATAGAGAATTCTATTATCAGAATCTACCAGTACTGCTATCATGTCCTTGCTGATTCTTTCAGGAAATTTAAAAATATTTTCCATTTCGTGACCATAAAACGACATGATAAGTATCGCATGTTTATTAAGCCTTTTTGCATAATAAAGCTTATCATAATTTCCTTTATGCGCAAAAGACCATCCATCCTGCGAGCCATCCAGAGAAATTGTTTTTTCAAATTCACTATATAACCCACCATTTATATATTGCGTAGCCATAGATTCAGATATCCACCCTGCAGTTTCATCATTGCTGTAGATCACTCCGAAATCAACATAATTCCCCATAGTCCCCAATTCATCAATACGATTAAGTATTTTCGAATTAACCTGAATCTTCTCATACTCATCATATGATGAATTTATAGGATCATACTCATATATACTTTCATCCGAAAACATCAGCGACGCAGTTTTTTCTGTCCATTGAAAAAAAGTATCAACATTTGCCCGCAGCTGTCCGCCTCCGCCATTCATAAGCTTAGAAAAATTATTTTGTATAGACGCTACAGAACGCTTATATGGCACAACTGTCAGAAAAAACGTAAGCAACAAAAGAACTACCGAAAAAAGAACTATTATCCTAAATTGAATTTTTCTATAATATTCATCCATACCCTAAATTATATCATAAAAAACGCAATGCGAACATATGTGTGCACATTTTAAACAGTATCACATCTTTAATATCACATTCTCTTTGTCATGTAGTCACTTACGCAAGTCTTGATCTTTTTTAACTTATCTACAGTATCTTTATTTTCGCTGGCAAAAGACATCATTTCATTCAGATACCCCTGCTCCTCAATGATCCTAAAGCTCTCAGCATATACAACACCATAGATAAAAGAAATCGTACTCACAAGCTTGTCAGCCGGTGTCTTCGCATAATTTCTGTCAACATTTCTCTGAGCCAGTGCATCTTCTAAAACATGATCGCTGATCGCAGACTTTTTATATTCATCCATACTGCATCCATATATCTCATTTAATGGGATATCGCAGTTAACTTTTAAAATATCAGCCTTATCCGCATCTCTTAAAAGATCTGTGAAAGTTCTCTCCCTTTCAGTAAGATTTTCCGGCAAAATATATACATTGTGCAAACGTATTGCCTTTTCGATCAGCTCATCCTCACTGCTGTCATCAATATAGTCCCTGATCCTGCCTTCTTCAAAAAGTATGTCAGCACTAAGCGCTGCATGATCAATAGAGTCACGATCTACAAATGTGTTATATCTTCTAAGCTGTTCAAATCTTCCGACATCATGCAGCATTCCCAAAAGCCATGCCACATCTCTGTCTTCATCACTCATATTCAGGCTGACTGCTATCCTATCCGCTATTTCCGCTACTCTATATGTATGGTCAATTTTAAGTTTTATCTTAATATCACTACTATTATAACTATCCGTATAATCCGCAAAAGTTTTTCTGACTCTGTCTCTATTAATCAACTTTCTTTCCTCCATTACTCAACCTCTTTTCTTGTTAGTATATATTTTAAGAATCCTTTCTGCAATATACTTTGACAGTAGGCTGACTATACATTATTATTGTAATGTTATAGTTTTTTGTATTATGAAAGGATACATATGTGGGTCGCAGATAATTGGATAGACTATGAAGTAATAGATACATCTGAAGGTGAAAAGCTTGAACGTTGGGGAAAATATCTCCTTGTACGTCCTGATCCTCAGGTAATTTGGAATACACCAAAGCATCATAAAGGATGGCATAAGTGCAATGCGCACTACCATCGCAGTGCCAAAGGCGGCGGAAATTGGGAATTTTTTGATCTCCCTGAAGAATGGAGCATTAATTATGGAAAGCTTCGTTTTAACCTTAAACCTTTCTCATTTAAGCATACAGGCTTGTTCCCTGAGCAGGCTGTAAACTGGGATTGGATGCGCGACAAGATTCACAACGCTAATCGTCCTGTGAAAATCCTCAATCTTTTTGCTTACACTGGCGGTGCAACACTTGCCTGTGCTGAAGCCGGTGCACATGTCACACATGTCGATGCTTCAAAAGGTATGGTAGCTTGGGGCAAAGAAAATGCTGCACTTTCAAAGCTTCCGGAAGATCGTTTCCGTTGGTTGGTTGATGACTGTACAAAGTTTGTTGAGCGTGAAATTCGTCGTGGAAATCACTACGATGGAATCCTCATGGACCCTCCTTCATATGGTCGAGGTCCTAAAGGTGAAATATGGAAAATTGAAGAGTCTGTATATCCATTTATTCAGCTTGCTTCAAAGCTGCTTAGCGATAAACCGCTCTTTTTCCTTGTAAATTCATATACAACTGGTCTTCAGCCGGCTGTATTAAACTACATGCTCTCTACCGTCATCAAGCCTAAATTTGGCGGCAAAGTTGAAGCTCAGGAAATAGGACTTCCGGTCACAGAATCCGGTCTTGTCCTCCCATGCGGTGCAAGCGGCAGATGGAGTCTTTAAGTCATAAATCTATTATGCTTAGAGCTGTCGTGTTTTGATACAGCATATTTTCCAAGCATTTATTTTATAAAGAGGGTTGAAGTGGGGTTTTAATGGAAAATTGGGAATACGAACTTAGAAGTGATATTTTTAATGCATTTCTTGCAAATAACAAGCAGGCTGCTAATTCGCTGATCGCAAAGCTGATGGTGGAGAAAAATATTGGTTTTTTCTACAGATATCGTGACCTTAATATGGCAGAGATATCCACTATCCGATTTGATCAGCTATACCTGTGCAGAGCCATACGTTTTGGAAATAAAAAACCAAACGATATAGCCATGTTCAAAAGCTATGTCGCATGTTTTACAGATCGCCGTTTTTCTCTTAGCATGTGGAGCGAGTATGCAAACAATGCAAAAGGTATATGCCTTGAATATTCGGCAGATGACCTTGCACAGTTCGCTACTGATAATGACATGTTCTTTTCGCCTGTCAGATATGCAGACAATCCGCTTGATATTTCAAGCAAATATAGCTCAGTCATGACTATGATGTCAAAGCCAAAATACGAATCCAACGAATATGAATGGCGTCTATGGAAAGTAGATATGCATTCAAACGACATTGGAAAGCTTGTTTCTTCGATATCGCCAAGAAAAATATACGTAGGTCGTAATGCTGACAGAGAATCTGATCTCTTTGATGAACTTGTGAATGTCGCAGACGAAAAAGAAATCGATTTAATACTGTAATTTTAGTAGTCCTCTTCAATTATCTGTAATTCAAGATAATCGAAGGGGATTTCTTCTATAAAGCTATCTGCTCGAAATCTTGTCTTTGAACTCCGCTTAAATTCACCTACATTGGAATCTAACCAAATAGGAACAGCAAGATCCAACTCATGGCATGCCTTTTCAAGTCCTCTGATAATTTTATGCGTTCTTGTATCATTTTCATAATCCTCGATAACGCAATCTCTCAACACCTTGCCCTTATGCCATTCTTTACACCAAATTCGCATTATAAAATCCTTTGCCTTGTTTATTTGAAAATATGCATAAAAGAACTAATCTTAAATGCCTTCGACATTATATCTTCCTTATTATCCTTAAGATATCCTGCCATACGTCTTATTTCATCCTGATCAAATCCTTCATTTGCAGTAATTTTCCCGGACGGCACTATAGCCTCTGCAAAAGCTACCTTGCCCGATCTGCTAATCCTTTCAAATCTGATCCTGACAAAACGATCACCATTCTTATCGTGGAGAATACCCGAATATGTCATATTGATTTCTCCACCTTCACTAATCTTACCCATTATTCTGTCTCCCCTCAAAGACTTAAACTGATATTATCATATTTATCGACAAAAAACAGCTATTATATAAGTAAACCCACACTCTTATTTCTTTACTCTAATTATTCCGTATAAGTTTCTTATTAAAACATAAAACATTAAGCAAACCTATTATATTCATTAAGTAAACGTTCGATATATTATAAGTAGATTTCATCTACATCCAATGACGTGCTCCGTCAAATTCTAGAATAATGAAACTTGATCTGGGATTTGTGTCAGTACAGCTGACATATTTCACATACAGTTCCCTGTGCATCCTCGCGGAGCGTTCATCACAGTCAAAAATTGTAATCACGACTGTGATAAGCATTTTATATAACTATGTTGATTCAATGATGCAAAGAAATTCATACATCATAAGGAGGATACAATTATTTATGGAACATGTTATCAAAATTTATAATGAACGCTATCCAAACATTCTTCTTCGAGTATTGAAAGGTCACTTTGTAACTCCACATTCTCATGTCAATTATTACATAGACATGTCCGCAATGAAAGCTCGTCAATCAGAAGCAAATGCTGTAGCTGAAGCAATTGCCGAACAATATAGTTCAACAACTATCGTTGATACGATTCTTTGTCTCGATGGATGTGAAGTAATTGGTGCATACCTCGCAGATCATCTTGCAAAAGCAGGTGTTCTATCTATGAATGCACACAAAACAATCTACATAACAGTTCCTGAGTTTACAACAAATGGACAAATGATTTTCCGTGAAAACATCAGATCGATGATAAAAGACAAACATGTTCTCCTACTCCTTGCTTCTGCAACTACCGGAAAAACACTTGCTGATGCGATCGATACTATCCGCTACTATGGAGGACAGATCAGCGGTGTTTCAGCCATTTTCTCAGCTGCAAACTCTGTAAGCGGTATGCCTATATTCCACTTATTTGATACATCCGACATACCTGACTATATCACTTACGACAGTTCTAACTGTAAGCTTTGCCAGAATGGCGAAAAGATCGATGCTATCTGCAACAGTTTCGGATACTCTACAATCAATTGATAAACTATAATATATACATGCAAAAAGCGGTTTCCCAAACAGGAAACCGCTTTTTATATATTATTTTATTTATCTGGCAAACAAAAAAGAACAGGTGAACCTGCTCTCTTAACAAACTACTGAAAATCAAAAACCGAACATCAAACCTCATTAACTACATCCATTCTGCTTCCCGATTTCTTTGGACAAGCACTCGACCTATTAGTAATGGTCAGCTACATGCATCACTGCACTTCTACCTCCATCCTATCTACCCTGTACTCTTCAGGGGGTCTCCCGAGGCTCGTAGCCTCTTGGATATCTCATCTTGGAGTCGGCTTCACGCTTAGATGCCTTCAGCGTTTATCCGATCCGGACTTGGCTACTCTGTCGTGGATTTGGTATCCAGCAGATGCACCAGCGGTCCGTCCATCCCGGTCCTCTCGTACTAAGGACAGCTCTC
>FOSY01000013.1:0-13675 GCA_900114405.1 Lachnospiraceae bacterium KH1T2
CTTACAGGTCCGATGTTATTATTTCCTGTGGCATCATATGTGCCTTTGACATTTGCTTTGAGGTCTGGATGCTCTGCATTAAAGCCATTATCTATAACCGCTACTGTCACACCCTTTCCGGTTGACTTCTTCCATGCTTCCTCATCATGAATCATGTAGTGAAACCACTGCTTTCCAAAGTCAGGATCATTCGGATCACCTTTTCTTCTTCTCTCTGAAAAAGACTGCGTTTCAAATGTATCATCATCTTCCATCGAATTAACTGACATCACATTTTCATTTAATTCTTTAACATCTTCATCCGCCTTTACCGGCTCTGCGAAATACAATCCTCCAACTGCTATTACCGGAACCATCAGGACTGCGAGTTTTATCTTTAATGCACTAAACATCCTTATTCTCTCCTTTAAGCCATTTAATCACTATCATTTACACTTAATAACCAGCTTAAATTTTCTATGTGATCCATCAGGATTCGTATATGTAAGCGTGTACTTTTTACCCTTCTGTGCTACAAATTCTTCCGGTGTTCCAGTCAGCCAATAATAACTTATATATTGATCTTTAGAAGTTTTTATATCTATATTTCCGATGCCATATTCATAATTTACAATTGTTGAATTTTCAGATGAAGAGCTTCCGCAATAGCTTCTTATCTCTTTATTCAAGGTCTCCCAAGGTGCATCTGCAATTATAAGCGTTCCATCTGAGACTGTAACTGTAGCCTTGCTCTTTATCTTTCCATTCTCTTCAAAGCCCATCTTGGTTACCGGCTCGCATACCTTAAATTTTTTTGTGAAGCTATCTCCATCATATGTTGCCGTTACGGAAAACTCTGTTCCTGCTTCAACATTCTTGTCTACCTTAAGCTTACCTGTGTCAGAAAGTGTTATACCATTGGCTGATGTATTTAGTTTATAAGCGCCTTTAGCATCCTTCTTGCTTATCTCATACCCTTTGCAATCTATAAGTGGAAGATTTACTGAGCGACCTTTTCCAATAGCTACAGTATCCTGACTTCCAAATCTTCCAATATTTATCCTGAAGTACCTTGTTCCAAAGAATTTACGCTTTATAGACTTATTTTTAACGGCCCCTTCACAGTCAAGCCCGCCATCTACGGCATTCTTTGTTCCAAGTTCGCAGCTATACCTTGCTTTTATTTCATTATCAAGTATCCGCTTTCTAACCGCTTCTACTCTCTTTTTGCTGTGGTCACTCAGCAGCTTTTTATCCGCCGAGATCACCAATGCTGCAGTCGCAGAGACCATCGGACTTGCCAATGCAGTACCATAGCCCGCAAAATATCCGCCGTTGTTGTCTAAGCTGTAAATTCCATAGTCTGAACCATCTCCACACCCTCCCGGTGCTGCGATGTCTACCGCATCTCCATATGCCGAATAAACAGTTCCACGTAAAGATACATAGTCGCTCGCTCCAACTGAGATCACATTTTCATACGCTGCCGGGTAATCCACGTTAGATGATTGACCGTCTCCTGCTGCCGCTGCAATCACACATCCCGCATTCACTGCCTCATCTATCGCCGCTTTCAGCTCTGGTGAGTCTTTATATCCGCAAACACTTATATTTACCACATCCGCCTTTATCTCTACGCACTTTTTCAACGCATTGACCATGTACTCCGTATTTGCGCTGTCTCCTACTTTTATAAGATAAAGAGAAGCATCCGGTGCAACTCCGCATCCTCCTATTCCATTATCTTTTACCGCGCCTATCACTCCGGCTACATGCGTTCCCTGATAAGCATATCTTCCACTTACAGGTCCGAAGTTATTATTTCCTGTGGCATCATATGTGCCTTTGACATTTGCTTTGAGGTCTGGATGCTCTGCATTAAAGCCATTATCTATGACCGCTACGGTCACACCCTTTCCGGTTGACTTCTGCCATGCTTCCTCATCATGGATCATGTAGTGAAACCACTGCTTTCCAAAGTCAGGATCATTCGGATCACCTTTTCTTCTCCTCTCCGAAAAAGACTGTGTTTCAAATGCCTCATCATCTTCCATCGAATTGACGGACATCACATTTTCATTTAAATCTTTAACATCTTCATCCGCCTTTACCGGCTCTGCGAAATACAATCCTCCAACTGCTATTACCGGAACCATCAGGACTGCGAGTCTTCTCTTTAATGTGTTAAACATCCCTATTTTCTCTTCTTTCAACTATTAATATTCATTAACTGCAGTTTTCCACTCAAAGCTGTCCACAAAGTCTTTCGCCACTTTGTCGGTTGATTTTCCTCCACCATAATTGATTTCCTGTGCCATACAGAAACGATGATCTCCGACAATATAATACTGTGCCATCCTTCTTCCAGAAGGTTCAATTACTTTCATAACATACACAGTAAGACCTTTTTTGCTGTACTCTCCATATGCATTTACCTTTGGTCTATCATATAGCCTCAATTTAGAATCAAACTTTTCCAAAATAGAATTTCTGAATTCTCTATGTTCCTTTGCAGAGTAATTATTCTCGCCAAATGTTATACTTATATGATCCTTCACATTTTTATCTATGTTATTTTTATGCGTATAAATACACATTTTCTGTGACTTATAATCAGTTTCTACCCATTCATCCGGAAGTTCATATTCGCCAAATCTTTTTATATATCTCATATTTTCTCCTTTGACCTATTGCTTACAGCTGAATTGTATTTTTTCCATATAGAATTTATCACATATGGATACATATTTGTACAATTTCTGACGAATGGTATATCTAAATGGGATGAAATGCATTTAGTTAACATAATATATTACTTTTAATAGAATTTATCACGATATTTATGCCATAAGCTAAATCCTCATATGCAAAATAATCCTGATCTTGAAATCTTGCCCAAGATCAAGATTATTTTTTAGCTTTCAGGAAAGCATATACAACTGTTCTCATCATTTATTTCATCTACAAGATCCAGATCATAATTTCCCTCTTCATCATACATAACACTTTCAGGGAAAATACTTAAATGTATAAGTTTTTTACTTGCTTCATAGTCATCTGAAAAATATCCATTTGTAGAATCACCATTTGACCAGCTAAAACAGATAGAATATTTATTTAAATCTGTTGTAAGCTCAATAGTGTAATAATCAATATCTTTTCCTTTTCCTCCTCGTGTACCGGTCTTCCCGTCAGACTCGATCTCTTCTTCAACATACTCTCCGTCAAGCAGTTCTTCTGCCTTTTCAAGCCTGTCTCTTATATGATCTTCACCATATTCTTCGATAGTACTTTCCGAAAAGAATTCCATCAGCCTGTCATTATTTTTTTCTAATAGATCCTTAGAAAGTTCTTCTTTTAAATCATCAACACTTATCTTAGCATCTTCAGAACCTGCTGCCTCTTCATACTTATCCTGCGTGATTTCTTTTATCTCACCGGCGCTACACCCACAAAGCATCGCAGCAGATAAAGCAATTATCATAAATTTAGTAAATGATCCTAACACTTCCGTCCTTCTGTAATTCCACTTAAAAGTTCCTGACTCTTCCCAAATTACTCACTTAAAAAGGCGCCCAGCAATAAGCTGAGCGCCTAGCGTTAAATTTATGAAATAAGTGAACTTGAAAGTGCTGAACTTGCTTCTGTATTTGCGCGTTCTGCTGACTGGTACTCTGCAGCGATTTCCTGAAGATGTGTACCATGCTTTGTGATCTTAGTACAGATAACTGTAAGATTCTCATTCATGCTCTTAATCTTGTTTGTATATGCTGAAGCAGCTTCGCCCTGCCAGATTGAACTCATCGCAGAAATGATCTGTGAAATTGTATTTGCAAGGTTCTTTACCTGATTTGCCTGCTCGTTAAACTGCTCTGCTGTGCTGCGTACTCTCTCCGGTGCTACCTTTAATCTATCCATAACTTCCTCCGTATATATGATTATCCCTTAATTCTTAATATGTTAACGACTAAATGATTACTTGCTCTGAGCGATCTGTACGTTCTTTGCCTCAGACTGTTCATACTTCTTAACGATCTGATCAAGAACCTGTGCATACTGCTGAACTACTTTTTCAAACTCATGGAAGTGAGTCTGGTCTGCTGTAAATGCTGTGTGGAATGTCTTTCTAGCTTCACCTTCCCACATACCATTAAGTGCATTCTCTGTCTGTGTGAGCTTATCGATCTGATTCTTATACTGGTTTCTAAGATTATTAAGCTCGTCTGCCTTTGCCTTTAACTGCGCTGCTGTAACAAGAATTTCTGACATTTCAATCTCCTTTTATATACCCTAATTTATCTCCTATGTGCTATCCTATATGCTTCCATCTCTGCATTATACAAATTTGTAGCTATAGTTCTGACCAAAGCGGCGATGTTTTTCAGATTCGTCGCCGTATTTTTGACCTTATCCTCAAGCGTGCTGCCTTTTCTAAGGTATTTCTGTGAATTCTCCCCTGTCCAGTCCTTTGCTATCTGTATCAAAGTACTGTCCAGCTTATCTGTTGCCATTTTGCTAAGCTGCTCTGCAAGTTCTTCCAGATTGCTTGCCTGCGCTTTTGCAAGCGCAAAGTCCATTGTGATTTCTGCTAAGCTTCTCATAACGACCAAATCCCTCTTTACTTTTTTAGACGATGATATCGCTCATGAGTGGTGATGAAGCTTCAACATTATCTGCCTCAGCCTCTCGGTATACACCTGCCATTTGCATAAGGTTCACAGGGTGCTTTTCAAGGCGCGCTATTATCGCATCTAATTCTTCTTTTTTCTCTTTGTAAATCTTTCTATGCAGCTCGCCCGCTTCTCCCAGCCAGTAACCTGACGTTTTAGAAATAACCGAATCCATCTCAGTAAAATACTTCTTGAGTTTGGCTATTTTCGATTCCGCTGCATTTGCTCTCTGTTCAAGAGTTTCAGGCGTTACCTTCAGCTGAAAACTACCACCTAAATCTGCCATTGTAACCTCTCATAAATGATCAAATCTTTACTGCGCTTATAATCTGTTCAACACTCTGCTCGCACTGCGTGTACTCCTTCTTAGCAGTCTCAAGGTCTGTGCCAAATTGCTTAAGTACATCAAGCATCTCCTTCATCGTATTGGCATCTGCATTAAACTGATTCATAAAAGTATCATGTGCATTACCTGTCCACATAGTGTTAAGAGAATTTATTTCATCAAATACTCCCTTATACTCATTCGTCGCACCGGTAAGTGACGTATTATAAGCCTCAATATCTGCCGCAAACCTTTCAAGGTCATTAGCTATTTCTTTGCTTGCCATCGTCCTCCTTCCATCCCTTCTTTCATAATTTCCAGTCATTTTCAGCTAAGTTTATGCGCTAGTACAACATGTGCAAGTATCGTACTAGTGTGGGGTGCGCACTAGCTTATCTGAGTATCGACCACGCCGTTTCATTTGCCTCGTCAGATCTAAACAGCGACGCCTTTTGGGCTTTATAGACCTGATTGCTCATCTCGATGTTTTCCGCAAGTCTGTTCTCACATCGATCATAGCTTTGGCTGATACGGATCAAGGCCTGTGCCATTCTGTTGAAGTCGTCCTTCTCTTCCACCATCTGGTCACTGGTGGTCTTAAGACTTTTAACGACCTCTTCCATTCCTGACAAAGTTGAAAGTTTCGAGATCACATCTTCCAAACCATTATTTAGTTTTTGAATTCTGCGGCTGTCCTCTTCAAGACTCTCACCTGCAAGATAAATCTCCTTAGTTCTTACATTGAACATAACTTTCTCTCCCTGACATCTGTATATTACTTCATTTTTTGCTCTAAGTGTTTAAAACCTGACGAATGGTAGCCGTCAGCGGACGAAATGCACTTTTTTCACAATTTAAACTAAAATTAATGAGTCCCCGGTATCAATTCCGCATCGAAAAAGTGTATCACTTTTTGACAAAATCTCATTATTTTTCCGACTGCAAAGGATTAGATCTTTCGAGTCCCCATTAAGTTTAAGTCCTTCCTTACGTTCTACCATTTCAGTTATCTCATCGATTATATCCTGAACTTTGATCTCTTCATTCAGGCTGAAATTATATGTCATATCTATAGATGGTACATAAATATCAACTAAAATCATAATTCAATATTTCCTCTGCGCTGCAGCTTCCTGCCATACGGTATATGAGTTTCATATTTTCCTTGTCAAAAGGCAGGTTTCTTAACTTTCCGTCTCCCATAAGCAATATGCTGTCGGATACATTTCCTCTTTTTATAACAATTCTCAAGTCTCTTTCTGCCATATTTACAGGATATCTGTCGATCATATAAAGTATCTCCTGCATATCTTTCAGTTCATCAGGAGTGATAGCTTCATATTTATTGTTATCCGCTTCTTCCACTTCGTCAGAATTATCTTTCGGTATAAAGTCCAGATCAAATATGTCCTCTGCTGCCATTTCAATAGTCTCTGCCGAAAGTTTGAAGTATCCCTGTTTTCTCTCATCCGCCTCAAGTATCCTCACTTCATCACCGCTAAAATACACACCTCTGGTCGGTCTCAGATTTTCGTTTGAGTTTTCAAAAAAGCAATAGCTTACAGCTTTGAAAGGAGCAAAATACTTCTTTCCAAGCTCAGTCAGCCTTACCTTATCGTCCGCATATTCCATCAACTCTCTTTTGACCATGTCCCTCAGTGCATATATCATCTCTTCATCCTTAGGATGATGAGCGCTGATATCTTCAAACATCACAAGGCTGTCTACTCTCTGCGAGAAAAGTGCTGCCCATATTTCTGTTGTCGAAAAGATCAAAGTCTTTAACTCTGTCCCGTTATTATTCATCTTCGCATCATCCTTCGTATTTTTGTCTGATATGTTCGCGATATAGGTATCTCAATACCATTTTCCATTATAAGGACATTTTCTGATGCAACATACTTCCGGACTTTTTTGGTATTGAAAACAAAACTCCTATGGCACCTTTCAAAAAAGGCAGGTGCCATCTGAGTTAACTCATCCAATGTCATGTAGCAGTTATATTCCTCATCAGCAAGACGTATATATAATTTCTTTGAATTTGCTTCAAAGTATAATATCCTGTCGTATGGGATATTCAAAACCCCATTTCGCGTCTCCATATTAAAGTATGCTTCGGTGTCTGCATCCATTTCTTCATAGTATGCACCGACAAAGTCACGGATCACCCTGTCCATATCTCTTTCTTTAATAGGTCTTAGCAATAGAGAAGACGCCAGGATATCCGGTCTCAGATATTTCATAGGTGAAATACTTGCATCTGCTATCAGCAGTATTTTTGCACTTTCATACTTTGACCTCAAAGTCACAGCACACTGTATATCGTTATTTACAATATCCACCGCTGAAAGCTCTAAATATTCCTGAGCCCTTAAAATTTCCTCAAATTCATTTTTACTATCGCAGATTAGATAAGAAACAGATTCCTTACCTTTTCTTATCGTAAAATCGGATATAGCCTCGCAGATCTTCACTCTCTCTGCACTATCCATATCCAAAATCAGCATCGATACCATTACTGCCCCTTTACCTGAGGTACTATCACTCGTTCTGTTACATTTTCTTCCTCATCGCCTTCATAGCCTGACATGAGTCCTATACCTGCCTTGAGCGACTTCGATCTTTCAAGGAACGGTATATTGTTAAAGTCCAGAGCACGCTGTGCATCAACACAGCCGCCAAAGTGTATTCCCTTCTTATCCCTTACAAAGTTTATATACATCTGACGACCCGCGCTGTCACCAATCCTTTCAGGCGCGATAGCTCCAAACCAGAACATGTTGTGAAGTACACCTTTATCTGTAATATTCTCAACAAATCCACTGCATCCGTCCATACCCTCATCCGGGTGATAGACTTTATCGATAAGTTCTCCAAGATCATCTGCAAAGAAATAGATCTTTTCAAATTTCTGCATGGCATTAAATATTTCTTCTTCCTCAAGCCCTTGCTTCATAAGCTCTTGTTTTGCCTGATTTCTCTCTTTAATGGTTGGTACGAGATCCATAAAGCACTTAAACATTTCACCATAGCTTGTAATGTGTACTGCACCACAGCGTTCTGCAAATGCTCCAAGTTCATTATCAAAGTCAAAGAGTATGAGCTTTCCGCCTTTCATCTGCGCTGCAAGCATGAGGCACTTAAGCATATTTGTCTTTCCTGTACGAGCCTTACCTGAAACGATAAAGCAATATGTACGAGCGAGATCAATACCAAATGGAACAGCAAATCTTGAGTCATATCCAAATGGCAGATATCTCGGATCTTCGATGAGGTCTCTGGTATCATCATTCTGTGCAAAGTCTTGCCAAACAGGCTTTTCGGGAATCTCAGGTATACTCTTGGCACGCCTTCCCTTCCAGCCTTCTGCCATACGCTTACACTCTGCACTTATTGCCTCGCCTCTCTTAAAGTCGTCGTCTGCCTGCAGCGAAAGTGCTGTCTGAAATTCAAGTACGCGGCCATCCACCATTGCCAGACCTCTTCCGCGTACATCCACTTCCGGAGAAACTTCCAGATGCATAGTACGCATGATCTCCGTATAAGCAAATTTATCTGTCATCTGAAGACAAAACGTAGTCTTGAAGTTATCTGCCATACGCGACGGAAGCTCCATTGAACCAAAGCCTGCCGCTGTGACCATGAGCATGATTCCGTATCCCACACCATCTTTTGAAAGCTGTATCAATGTATCGTCATACTTATTTTCTGTCTTATCACGGAAATTTGAAATATTATCGATAAATACAACTATTGCCGGTATGGTCACCTTTCCCTGAGCTCTCACATACTGGGCATAGTTACCGCCTTTAAAGAGCTCTTTTCTCTGCTTTATGATCTCCGCAAGCATAGTGAAGAACTTGTCGATCTTTTCCTCGTCATCTTCAAACATGATTCCGCCGAAGTGAGGATCTCCCTCAAATGAAGAAAACATCTTGGCGCTGAAATCTATCGCGTAGAAGTTTATCTCCTCCGGCGAATAGCTCTGCGCCATTACATAAGCATATGTCTGCAGGAAGGTACTCTTGCCTGTGCCTACAGTTCCGCATATCGCAACGTGCCCGGTCTCTGCAATATTCAGCACGACCTTTCCCTGATACTGATTAGCCGGGTCATCATATTCACCGATGTTTACAGACATATCCCATACGCCGCCGAATTCCTTCCACTTTTCTCCATCAAACCAGACTGTTTCAGGATTCTTAAGTTCTTCGATATATATCGCGGTTCTAAGTACAGGAAGCCACAGCTGGAATCCATGATTATAGCCATTTTCTTCTGCTATCTGGTTTAGATACTCAACCACGGCATCGAGCTGTGTGATCTCCTTCTTATTCTCTGAATCAGCTGATTTATGCCTCTGTTTCATGAGATTTCCTTCTAGTGCCGCCTGACCGTCTATGGTAAGCATTTTCGCAGTAACTATGCGGTTAGCCGCCATGTCTTCACTATACGGCGCACCGCTCCATCCTGACTGAAACAGCTCAAAGATCTCATCATTTCCGACCTGCAGGTAGCATCGTCCAGCCTGTGTGATATATGCCGCATCAGGTCTATGAAGCATATCATTGGAGTCTTGCCTGTCCTGTACTCTAAGGCAGAGTCGGAACTTAGAGTTCGACCAGATATTATCATCTACTGTACCACTCGGCTTCTGAGTCGCAAGTATCAAATGTACACCAAGGCTTCGTCCTACCTGCGCAACACTTATAAGCTGGCGCATGAAGTCAGGCTCTTCACGTTTCAACTCGGCAAACTCATCAATGATGATAAACATGTGCGGAACCGGGATTTCTGCTTCACCGTTTTTATAAAGTTTCGTATAACTATTGATATTATTTACATCACATTCATTAAAGATTCTCTGTCTGCGGACATTTTCACTCTTGATAGCAACCATCGCACGTCGAACCTGATTACCTGAAAGGTTTGAGATCTGTCCTATCAAATGCGGAAGTCCTGTAAACAGATTCGCCATACCACCGCCCTTATAGTCGATAACGAAAAATCCCACATCATCCGGGCTGTAGTTTATCGCCAAAGAAAGTATATATGTCTGCAGAGTTTCTGACTTACCGGAACCTGTAGTACCTGCGACAAGTCCATGCGGACCATGATATTTCTCATGCACATCAAGGTACATCGGCACACCACCGGCCTTCTGTCCCACGAGTCCTTTGATATTGTCGTAGGTTCTGTCCTTCTTCCATCTGTCAAGCACATTAAATTCCGAAAGCTTCTGCACTCCGTACATATCAAAGAAAGTCAAAGACTGCGGAATATCGCCGCCGCTCTCCATCTCTCTGACTTCCAATCTGGAGATCCTTCTCGCAAACTGCTCAAGCACTGCAGGCGCAATCGCATCAAAACGTATATTTGTGCGGTCTTCCGGATCATCGTAGATATTATACACACCCTGAAAACGCTCATCATTTTCGATGATAAACTCACATTCATTCGGAAGTTCTTCATAGTTTTCCACGCAAAGTATTGTAGAAAGTCCATATTCCGGCTTAGGTTTAAGCACATATTTTGAAAGCACTTCTCCTTCAAGCATCTCAGGGTTGGCCAATATCAGGATATAGTACGGGCGCGGAATTGCTGCTTTTTCCTTTTCTTTGTCTTCAGCCTCTTCCATCCTGATTCTAAGCTGCTTTGTCAGCTCATAGAAAACATCACTTGCGGTCTCTTTGCTGTCTGCTACATATCTAAAGTTCTTATTTCCATTCCATACATGCGGAAGCCACTCTGCAAAGTTCCAGTTTCCTTCAAAACCGGTCTCATTCTTATCATATACAATAAGCAGTTTTACATCAGTGTAGCTGTTACCCGCTGCTATCTGTGTGACGATATCATGTACCACACTGATCGCGCCCTTTTTATTTTCGCCTCCGACGAGTCCTACTAACTTCCTTCTCTCAAAGTCCACTGTTACCGGCACATCATTTATCACCGCGTATTTTTCTTTGATCTTTGCCGGCATCTCAAGCAGCTCATCGCTTATCAGCGTAAATTTCTCTTTAGGGATGATCACTTCAGCCTGAAACGGCACTTTTCCCACGCCAAGCCTTGCTTTAAGGAAGCCTTCCCTATGGATATTTTTATTCCAAAGATTTGCATCAAGTTCATTATAAGTACAGCATTCATCTGCCGCACGATATCTGTCTCGCAATGCCGCAGTATTTTTGTCATACTTCTCCTGTATCTTCTTCTCACATTTTTCAAGATACTTTCTATATGCTTCATTCCTGTAAGCTTCATCTGCCTCAAACTTCTTTTTGGCATTTTTCATATTTACCAGCGCCCATATAGTTCCAAGTATCGCTGATGAAAAAGATGTTATGAGACCCGTGTACATAAAAGCTGAGCCTGCATACCCCATCTTCTGTGAAGCATACATAGTCATAAGGCTGCCAAGAACCATCGGCAGTGCCATTGACAACGCCGGACCTATCGCCATGATAAGTGATGGCTGTGAAAGCTGCTTCGGGTTCGGCGGTGCATCTATATTTATAGGCTCTGTATCTATCTTTGCTATATGCTGCGGAGATCTGTGAAATACATTGTTTCGCTCAGTATTTCTGCGATGCTTCATCAGTCCGCCAATGTTCAAGACATTCTTTTTCAAAAGATCAGAATGAACACTTACCACAGATGAGGAAGCATTTACCGCGAGAAAATCACCAAGTACAACGATTCTCAAGCCATAAATATCGATTCTGTCGCCAAAGCTTAAACGTATAGACCCCTGAATCCTTTCATTATTAACGAATGTTCCGTTAGTTCCTATATCTTCCAAAATATATGAACCTTCTGCCTTCCGTATAAGCGCATGTTCGCTTGAGATAAGATTCAGAAAATCACATGTAATGTCAGAATTTTCAGAAGAGCCAATCCTAATAACTCCTTTGAGATCACCTGTATAATATTTCTCATATACAGAGAACAGGTCTTCCGCAGACTTTACTAATATAGTAACTACATGACGGTTATTTACCTCCAGCCTGATAAGGTCGCCGTCTTCCAGAATTTTCCCTGCGAACGACTCTCTGACTGCTGTATTATTTTCATTTAAAAGCTCATACTTTGACGAATTCTTAAATGACCATTCATGATCCAGAACTTCCATCTTAAGCTCCAGATCACTTTCGAGTCCAAATATACTTTTTGAAAGAACCACTGAGTGGTTAGCATTATTTACTGCCGGCAAAAGAAAATCCTTAAATGCACTGCCACAGTAAACCGACAAGACAATTCCCATTATAAATATTCCTTTTTGTACTTATTTTTATACAAGCATTTTATCACAAAGGTATATGGGCAAACAATATTTTGATGTATACAAAATTCTCATAAATTTTGATTTTCTGCATTTCGTCCCTTTTAGAGTGTCATTCGTCAGATAAGCAACATTTTACCCGTAAAAAGTTTTATTATATTCGTAAACAGACGGAAGGGGAATTTACTATGTCAAGTTTTAAGGTTAATACAAGTAAACTAAGAACACGAAGTTCAGAATTGGATAGTTATGTAACTCAATTAAATAACATTTATTCAGAAGTAGATGCTATCACAAAGGCTTTACGACCTGACTTTTATGATATTATTCCAATTATAATGGCAAATTCATATGAAATTACTAAATTAGCGGATAAAACTACAAAATTTTCAAAAGCACTTACTGAAATTGCAGATATTTATGATAGTCGAGAAAAAATCATCGTAAATAAAGCTAATCTAGACTTTTACTCAATTGATGTAAATAATGATGATCCTGGCGAAATAACTCCCGATTTTCATAAGGGAGAAACCCGAATAGGGCTTCCGGAAGATGAACACTTTATACGCGTAACGGATGAAAAAGGGCACGTATCATATGGAGGAAATCAGGATTGGTTTAATGATACTGATGGCAACAATACTAAGGGCTTTGGCTGCGGAATTGTAGCCTCTGTAAACTATGCTCTTTACCTCAACGGAGTTAGAGAAATTTCCAAGCAGGAGTTTATGGATCAGTGCATGGATTTCTATAAGATTGGACTTTTCAGGAAAACTGCGGTAAGAGAATGGGGCGGTGCTTACCCACCACAAATGGAAGATTTCATATTACAAAAACTCGTAGAAAAACATAATTTCTTTAAAATACCTCATTGGGACTACACCGATAGCTATGAATCAGATTATAAGTATATGAAAAAGGAACTCGAAAAAGGACGTCCGGTCATTTGGGCAGTACATGACTCAGAAGGGGAAAAACTACAATTTTACACATATAATAAAGGTAATAACTCATACCAGAAAAGTGGTACAGCTACAAGTCATTATATTGTTGTCACTGGAATATATGAGTCTGTCGATGATAACGGGAAGAATATACGTTATGTCGAAGTCTCCAACTGTGGCTCAAAAGAATATGTCAATTGGGACGAATACCTTGCTTTTGTAGATGCAAAATCAAAAGCAGGCAAGATTGTAAATCGAGCTGGTTCAAGCGTAATGAAACTAAACTGAAAGGAACTCTGCATATGTTAGCGCAAAGAAAAACTATCTACCATATATCTGTACTTTTAATTGCTCTTTTCTCATACTTTTTTATGCTTCAAGGGTGTGGCGTAAACCATTTTCGCTACTTAAAATTAAATGACATTAGCAGCAACTACGTCCAATGGCTCACAGAAACCAAAATGACCGAATTTCCTAC
>FOSY01000013.1:14230-96421 GCA_900114405.1 Lachnospiraceae bacterium KH1T2
AACCATTTTCGCTACTTAAAATTAAATGACATTAGCAGCAACTACGTTCAATGGCTCACAGAAACCAAAATGACCGAATTTCCTACAACTCACGTATTTCATTACGATGAAGACACTAAAGATAAAACAATTACCATAGGTTTCACGGGAGAATATGATCAAAAAGTCTTTGATTGTAAAAAAAATTATGACGAATTAAATACCATCATAGATGCTCACAATGCCTTTGTGACTTATCACAAAGATTATTTCCCACCTGAAAGTATCATTAAATTCAATGCTTCATTTGCTGCTCCAGGGCGTCCTGAGATTGCTTTTATGAGCGCATATGATAATGCTGAAACTATGGCTACTCTAGGAGAATCTTACGATAACATCATAAAATTTGCATATGTAGATTTATTCTCTCCACCCAATTGGGTCGTTGATGACGGATGTAGCTTCGATATTCCTAACGTCATTATCGTTACTAGCGAAAGTACTGTCGTAGATGTCCCTGATGATTATGACTTTCTAAAAGCATTTTCTCATGCTAAAAGAATAATTATCAATTCATGCCCCAATAACCACGATAAAGATGTGATTACTTCTAATGTTAAAAAAATTCTACCTAATTCCGAAGTAATTTTTATTTATCTTGGAAAGATAATTTAAAAAAGGACAAGTGTGCATATGCTATCTCGATACAAAACTATTTACCATATATCTATACTTTTTATTGCTCTTTTCTCATATTTATTTACAACGGAGAGATAGTATAAACATGAATAAACTCAAACACAAGATAAATGAAACCGGAGAATATACGGATGATCAAATTTTTTAATAAAGCTAAATTAAGAAACAACACAGCCACTGCTGCATATTGTGAATATACATATATAGGAATCATTATGTTAATTTGTTACATTATCATAGCAGTTGCCATCAATCATTTAACAAATATCGATCTATATAATAATTTCATCATATTCGTCCTTTTTTTCTCTGTCACATTTGTTTTTTTGTGGGGAACTTCATCTCATTATGTCATAAACGACAGATATGTTTTTTCAAGAATTGGATTTAGTTTTAACCTGATCAAACTGCATGATATTCACTTCTGCACTTTGCTCAATAATCACATTACTCTTTACAGGCTCAACGGAAATGAGATCAGATTAGACTTCAGCAATGGCACAAACAGTGATTCAAACCTCTTCATAGATAAGCTTCAGAAACATAATATACTTATCACCCACGTTCAGACCACCGGTCATGGTAATCCGGTTTCTTTTCCCTGGGACGAATTTGTCATGAGAAAAACTTTAGCTTTTCCGGACTATATGAACTTTATCTTTGCATTTTTCTTCTTTATTGTATTCCTGTCTTATACATTTGATAAAGTCGATTTATCACCAAGAAATATCGTATTACTACTTTTATCAGTAATCTGTATTACGCAATACATAAACGCTCTTTTTATAAAAATTAATGTATCTCATGATGGTCTCAAGGTGAAGAACTTCTTAGGAACAAAATTTATTCCTTTTGGTCAGATTTCCAATGCCAAGGCACAGAAAATAACAGTCAGCGGCTTCGAACGTATGCATATACATGTAGAGGCTTTATTTCTGTACCATGATGATAAACTTATAAAAATTCCCTGTAAAATAACCCGATACTATACGAATTATGATCTGCTGATTGCCAGTCTTCACAACCACGGAATACAAACCAAGTGAACTACGCATATGCCAATTGGGACGAATACCTTGCTTTTGTAGATGCAAAATCAAAAGCAGGCAAGATTGAAAATCGAGTAGGTTCAAGCGTAATGAAACTAAACTGAAAGGAACTCTGCATATGTTAGCGCAAAGAAAAACTATCTACCATATATCCATACTTTTAATCGCTCTTTTCTCATACTTATCTATGCTTCAGGGATGTGGCGTAAACCATTTTCGCTACTTAAAATTAAATGACATTAGCAGCAACTACGTTCAATGGCTCACAGAAACCAAAATGACCGAATTTCCTACAACTCACGTTTTTGGTTACGATGAAGACACTAAAGATAAAACAATTACCATAGATTTCACGGGAGAATACGATCAAAAAGTCTTTGATTGTAAAAAAAATTATGACGAATTAAATACCATCATAGATGCTCACAATGCCTTTGTGACTTATCACAAAGATTACTTTCCACCTGAAAGTATCATTAAATTCAATGCTTCATTTGCTGCTCCAGGACGTCCTGAGATTGCTTTTATGAGCGCATATGATAATGCTGAAACTATGGCAACTCTAGGAGAATCTTACGATAACATCATAAAATTTGCATATGTAAATTTGTTATTTCCTCCAAATTGGATCGTTGATGATGGATGTCGCTTCGATGTTCCTAATGTCATTATCTTTATTGACGAAGGTGCTGTCACAGGTGCTGCCAATAATATTAATGGTACTAATGATAATTATGACTTTCTAAAAGCTTTTTCTCATACTCAAAAAGTGATTATCGATTCATATGCCACTAACCTTAATAAAGATGCGATTACTTCTAATGTTAAAAATATTCTTCCTAACTGCGAAGTAATTTTTATATGATATCGAAGTATCTAATTACACATAAAGCCACTGAAACACTATTATTGTGCTCAGTGGCTTCTGCAGATCCATTATCAATTGTAATTGTCGCATTATCGCTATAATTTCATCTATAATCTTTCGCATGTCCTGCATATCTGAACATATATGCTTTCCTATATCTGGCTGTCTATACTACCGCCCTTAACATCCTCTGAAAGTAAACTCAGTTTATTAAGGATGTTTTTAATCTCAGAGTTAACAGCATCCTGTGTATCATCCATAGATGCTCCATCTGAAATAGTAGCTCTCTGAACATCCTCTACTTCCAAGTCATCAGCTTCTGTACGTTTTCTTCTTGCTATGGCTCGCTTTACATCCGCGCTGGTATCCTGATTCTCCCCTGCATGTTCCTTAATACTCTCAAGCACTTCCTGCTGAGCAGCCTCTTTTTCAAGTTTCTTCGCTTCTTCCTTCTTTTCTTCTTTCTTCTTCTCTACAATTTCTTTTGCTTTTTCCTCTCGCTCTTTTCTTTCGCTCTCAGCATGTTCAACTGCTTCTTGTCTCAAAAGAGCAATCGTTTCACCATTAGATGCTTCCATTATGTCTTCCGCCGCTTCACGCGCATTTCGCATGTCCCGAGACTTATCTCGCTCTTTGTTCATCTCGGAATATGCCTGAACATTAGCTTCCTGCAGCGCTTTGCTAGTTCGTATGTCAGCGGAATTCTGCAAATTCTTGGAAACATACAAAAGAGCTCTTTTCTGATATTCCGACATACTTTCTATTTCCTTTTCCGAAAGCCCATCCTCAGAAAAAGTTGCCTTATAAGCCAATTTTTTTAAATCCTGATTTTCCTTACTATCAGGATCAATGTTATATTCATCCTGAAGCTCTTTTAATCTGGCATCATTATCCATAGTGTCTGCAGTCTTTTCTTTAATTTCATCACGAAGGCGCGCTATCTCCTCTTTAATTGACTGCATCTGATCGTCTAACTTTTTTTCTCCGCTAAAAGCCCTTAGCACCACCCTGCGCGCCTGATTTCTGGCAAGTCTCTGCCTCTGCTGGATAAAGCTTTCCCCATTAAGGTTTGCTGCGGAAAGCAAAAACGGATTCTCATTTTTCTTTTTTTCTCTACCTGTGCCACCAACACTCTGACGACTATTTTGATTTTGAACATGAAAAACAGGAATATTTGCGTTTTGTCGTACTTCCATAAAAACCTCCGCATTCAATAAAACTAACACTATCATGCGTCAAGCATTATTATGTTTTTCTACATATATATCGGTAAAATATTTAACCAATTTTAGTGTTTTGGCACATTTATAATTAAACTTATGTCATAGCTTGAATGTGCCTTATGCTGGCGATTTCAAAAATTCGAAAAATGTGCTATAAAGGCTATGTGTGATCAGGTCGCAGAAGCCTTCTCATTAACACATAGCAGAGTGCAGAAAGGAGTTATGGAGATTATGGGCGGACAAGTGTTAGATTATGAGGCAAAAAGAATTGCCAGAGAAAAAGAAATAGAGGATGTTAAAAACATGATTTATTTTGTTGTTTCGGAAGATAAAATTCTCAGCAAATATTCAAAAGACATTTACGATAAAGCTCTAAATCAGATGAAACAGGCTGAGGAAGAACTTAAAGAAATGTAATTAAGACATTATTTTTTAATACAAAAATCCCCCTCAGGCAGACTCGATCATTTATCTTGTCTGCTTGAGGGGGATTTATTAAACAACCCTAATTACAGTCTTTAATTTATTCGTTAAAACCTTCTCCACTGACACGTTCAATGTGCATAGCGAGATAACCAATTTCAGCCTCCTGAAGCTCTTTATTCAGGCTGACTGCCATTTCATCACAAATTCTCTGCGCTATTGCGAAGGTTTCCGGATACTTTATTTTCATATAGTCATTCATATCAAGCTTTAACTTCTCTCCGGTATTCATGCGCACTACCATGTAACGGATATGATTCATCAAACGATTATATCCAAGAGAAGTTGTTTCCAAATGTACCCCTGTATTCTTCTCAATAGCTTCTATACACTCATTTATGACGTGTGCCGTCTGCATCGCCTGAGATACACTTTCATCCTCGATAGCAGAATGAACATGGAGTGCAAGAAAACCCACTTCGTCATCCGTTATCGTAACCGAAAACTTATCCTTAACGAGTTTTCTCGCTATCTCAGCCGTTTTATATTCTACATGAAAGAGAACTTTGATATCATCTGTAAGCGGATTTTTTATCTTTTCATTATTAGTCATACGACCGATAGCAAATTGAAGATGATCCGCCATTGGAAAGAGTATTTTCCTGTCTACCTTTCCAAAATTTTTCTCAGCTTCGTTTAATACGCTGTCCGCAATCTCAAGACATATAGGATCTACCTGTTTTACGATATCCTCTGCTGTACCTCTGTCAGTATCACTCTGCAAAGAGTATACAGTAGTTCCTTCAACAGTACCCAGTTCCTCAGAGATCTTGCGCCCGAAGCCGATCCCCTTACCCATAATCAGATATTCTTTTGTCTCATCATCCACTGCTATCACGGCATTGTGGTTAAGTACTTTTGTAATCCTATACATACGAAACCTCTTTCCTACTCAAACCATGATAGCAATTAGTGATATTTCATGCAAGAAAATAATTCATAATTATTCATAAAAATCTACAGCAAAGAGCTCTTCTCCAGCTTTAACTTCGCCAGTCTTTATGAGACGTACATCCTGATTCTCATCGTCAAGATCAGTTGCAAGAACAGGTGTTACGATTGAAGGAGCATTTTTCTTGAGGAAGTCAAGATCAAGCTCAAGAAGCGGATCACCCTTCTTAACCTTCTGACCGTTTTCAACAAGTGCCTTGAATCCCTGACCATTAAGCTTAACTGTGTCCACACCTACGTGGATGAGCATGCTCACACCTGACTCTGTCATGAAACCAACAGCATGCTTTGTGTCAAATACATAAGCAACTTCTCCGTCTTCAGGAGCACGAACGATGTTATCCTCTGGAGTTACTGCAGCGCCAAGTCCCATCATTCCTTCTGCAAATGCCTGGTCAGGAGTTGTTGAAAGATCAGCTGCCTTACCAGTGATCGGGCTTGAGATAACTACAGTCTTCACAAGCTTCTTTTCTGACTTTGTATCAGCCTTAGCTTCTGAAGCATCAGCTTCAGCTGCACCTGCACCCTCGAAGTATGTGTTAGGTGCTGTTTCAAGATAATCTTCAAGGTTTGACTTAATAACTGTTACGTGAGGTCCATAGATGACCTGAACACCATTTCCTCTGTGAACTACGCCTGAAGCGCCTGTTCCTTTAAGGATTGCATCATTAACACGGTTAGAATCTTTTACTGTAATACGAAGTCTTGTTGCGCAGCAGTCAACATCAGAGATATTTGCCTTTCCGCCAAGACCATTTGTGATAGTTTCACTAAGCTCGTCTGAAGAAGCCTCTCCAGCCTTCTTTGCCTTATAATCAGCCTTTGTATAAAGCTTTGTCTCTACGTCATCATCTTCACGACCAGGTGTCTTGAGGTCGAGCTTCTTAATAAGGAAGCTGAAAATGAAGTAGTAAAGCAGGAAGTAAACGATACCTACCGGGATGATGAGCATCCAGCTTGTCTTTGCGTTACCCTGAAGGATACCGAAAAGAAGAAGGTCGATAAGTCCGCCTGAGAATGTAAGACCAACTGCAATATTAAGCATGTGTGCGATCATATAAGCCGCACCTGCAAGTACTACCTGTACACCGAAAAGGATAGGTGCTACGAACAGGAATGAGAACTCGATAGGCTCTGTGATACCTGTGAACATTGAAGCAAGTGCTGCTGAAAGAAGAAGACCGCCTGCTGCCTTTCTCTTTTCAGGCTTTGCTGTACGATACATAGCAAGAGCTGCACCCGGGAGACCAAAGATCATGAAAATGAACTCACCTGAGAAATATCTTGTTGCATCTGCGCTGAAGTGAGCGATATTAGCTGAGTCTGCAAGCTGAGCGAAGAAGATATTCTGTCCGCCTTCTACTACCTGTCCTGCAACTTCTGCTGTACCACCTACTGCTGTCTGCCAGAAAGGCATGTAGAATACGTGGTGAAGTCCGAATGGGATAAGTGCTCTCTTAACGATACCGAAAATAAGTGTTCCGAAGTATCCGCTGCCTGTAACAAGTCCGCCAAGTGCATAGATACCTGTCTGAACTGTAGGCCAGATAAAGAACATGAGGATACCAACAAATGTATAAACAAGTGTTGAGATGATCGGAACGAATCTTGAGCCACCGAAGAATGAGATAGCTGCCGGAAGCTGAATCTTATAGAACTTATTGTGAAGAGCTGAAACTCCAAGTCCTACGATGATACCGCCGAAAACACCCATCTGAAGTGAATTGATACCACATACGCTTGTTACTGTTCCTGAAAGAACTGTATCAGCAACTGTTCCGTCTGCATTGACCATTCCTGAGATAGTAAGCATTGTGCTTATAGCTGTATGCATAACGAAGTATGCGATCATAGCTGCAAGAGCAGATACTTCCTTCTCTTTCTTTGCCATACCGATAGCTACACCTACTGCAAAGATAAGCGGAAGGTTGCCAAAGATAACATTACTTACATCATTGAAGATAAGCATGAGGCTGTGCATAAATGTGCCATTGCCAAAGATACCTTCAAGATGATAGGTTGCGATTGTTGTTTCGTTTGTGAATGAGCTGCCAAGACCAAGCAGAAGACCTGCTACCGGCAGAATTGCGATTGGAAGCATGAAACTTCTTCCTACACGCTGAAGTACACCAAAAATTTTGTCCTTCATAGTTAGTTCTCCCTTTCTGAAAAAGCTAGGGGAGTTTACATCTTTGCGCCTGCTTTAAAACAAAAAAGCAGGCACTAACAATATAAACTTATCCCATTGGTTAAGTGTTATATCAGTTAATGCCTACTTAAAGTTACATACTGTGTTTGAGTATAGTAACATATAACTATCACTTTGTCAATATTTTCACCAAGTTAAATTTACTTTTTCTCAGTGAACTTTTATACCTGATATGCAGGTGTCATTATAAAGGCTTCCCTTATATACATCTGTTATTTCCACAGATATCCTGTCTGCATTGATCGGCTTATCAAAAACTACAGTCTGTGTTTCCATCTTGTCAGCAAATTCCACAGGGAGGATGACGCCCTTGATCACAATGTTTACCTTCTTCGGGCGATTATTCGCACTGAATTTCTCTTCCTTCTCCTGATTTCCCACATTGAAGCTGATAGCACTCACAGCCTTGGCTTCGCCAAGCTCGATGCCAATGACTGTGCCGACACCTGTTCCTTCGTCACCTTCCTGCCAGCATGTTTCAAGGTCATCATCTATCATATTTTCCGGGCCATAGCTTTGTCCATCCTTGCTTTCAAGCGTAGATGAAGCTGTCAAATGCTTGATCTCTAAAGCATCTCCTTCATAATCTCCTTCTATCAGGCTGAAAGCATATGGATCTGTCTCTTCGCTCTCAGAAGATACCTCGCTTGCCTCAGAAGCTTCTGTTTCAGATGCTTCTGTTGTCTCTCTTTCAGCTGTTTCTGAGACTTGCGCTTCTTCCGAAATAGTGCTCTCAACCTTCGAAGACTCAGCTGCCTTTGCGTCCTGCGCTTCTGACGTATATTTCTTATATGAAAACCTTATCGTTGCCACAAGAGCCAGGAGTATCGCCGCTGCCGCTGCCAGCTTAAATACCCTCGCACGAGATGTGCGCTTTATGTCCGCAAGCTCTTCATCGCAGGAAACTATCTTTTCCTGTGCAGTAGATGAGCCGCCTTCGAGAGCCTTCTGATAATACTCTTTTGCAAGCTCGATATTTTTAATATCAGGCATTGATTTAACAAAATATATGTCTCCAAGTCTCTCTTCGCACTTTACTGCATATTTATCATGTGCATCTCTGCACTCACTAAGATACTTGCTTAAATACTCTGTCGCTTTGTCATCATCTCGCACTGTGCCTTTGCCGTCAGCATAAATAAATCCCAGATAATAAGAACTCTCCGGTACATTTTTCTCACTCAGCTCCTCTGCCAGCTTAAGCGCTTTCTCCCCGGCCTCAGCAGTCCTGCAGTCAAAAATGTAGTGCTCTGCAAGCTCTTTCTTCGCTTCTTCACTACCCTGCTCTGCGGATTTTTCAAGGAATTCATAGTACTTTTCTTTATCATCTGAGCTTCGATAAAATTTCAGGCAGTATCCAACCTTGTCATACTCTGAGATACCGCATTCGTCGAAAAGCTCTTCCATTCTCTGCAGATCTTCTCCCGAAGCTGCTACCTCGTCCAGTTCCTTGAAGTTCCTTGATCTCTTTTCTTCCGCAACTGTTTCATATCTCTCGTCGAAATTCTCAAGTGCTTTCAGACCTTCTTCTCCGCCATCTTCGTAGTAAGTCCTTGCAGCATCCATATCCGGCTCCCCAAAGAGTGTTCCGTCTTCAGCCATCGTTCCAAGCGTCACGCTTGCCTCAACGCTTCCGAGATTTCTTGCTTCTTTCAGAAGCCTTGCTGCCTCATCGAAGTTTCCTGCCTTCTTTTCTCTAAGTCCGCTTAAATATATCTCCTGAACCGTTTCTCCGCTGCCAACTGTCGAAGGAAGCCCTGAGAGCATATCTTCAAAGTCTCTCTCCTTCACAAGATGAAGCGCTGTCTCGCAGTGTACAAGTCTCTCTTCAAGCTCTTCCTTTTTTCCTTCATCACACCGCTCAAGCTCTGACTCTATCTCGCTGATCTGCTTCTCGATCTTCTCTATCGCAACAAACTTACCTTCTGTCGGGTCGATATTATATTTTTTATCAAAATTACCCCATTTAATCACATCATACATGCCAGTATATCCTCCCCCGTGATTGCTCTGACATCGCTCACTTTGCTGTCCTCATCACTCTCTGACGCCTGTGCAACGCGGGCTCCAGCCGCCTTCTGGAGCTTTTTAACAACCTTTCGTACACCCTTCACATTTTCAAAGTTTTCCGTCTCAGACTTCTCTTTATCTATAAGCTTTGCGAGCATCTTATCATTCGCAGAGTCATACACATAGCCCTTTGCCTTGATAAATGCTTTCGCAAGAACCACCATCTCAGCTGTAGTATAGTCAGCGAAATTTACATTATTGGCGAAAACTTTCTTTAATACAGGCTTTTCATTAAGAAGCTTTTTAAGATTATCCAATGTATCTGACAAAACTATCATCATGTCAGCGCTGTATTCAACTGCATTCTCCGCAAAGATTTCCAAAAGTTCTTCGCTTGCGGCATTTATAAAAGGTTCTGAATCCTCTATAAATAGAAGTCCGCCCTTCGCCTCATCAAATTTTGACCTGATAGTTTCAGAAGCCTCTTCCACATCGCCTTTCAGAAGTTCCTCAGAGCGGCATTCAACAAGCTGCCCCTGTGATAAAAATTTCAAGTCCTTGTAAATCCCTGCAAGAAGTCTTGCAACTGCTGCCTTTCCTGTTCCTTCATTTCCGCTAAAGAACATATGCATGATCACAGGCTCATCCTTGCTTCTGACACCTCGCTTGATAAGCTCGTGAACTACCCTTGTAGATGCTATTATCTTCTTGATCTTTGCTTTCGCATCCGCAAGACCTACCATCTGCTGAAGTCTTGCCATTTTTTCTTCGAGTGAGATTTCCTTATCTTCAGTCTCACTCTCTGCAAAATCAGCTTTATCTAAGATATAGAACTCTTCCGGACTTACGTAATCGTTCTTCTTTTTAAGCTCCGCAAGTCTCACTATCTTATTTTCCTCAGCTTCATCGAGAATATTTCTAACCGTCTTTACATTTAAGAAACTCTCTCCGCTTCGCTCTTTTTCAAGCTTATTCGCAAAAGCCCTCTTTGCAGCTCTCGACATAAATAAACTTCTGCTCTGCATTATAAGCTCTGAAATAGTCATCAGTTCATCGCTGCTGTAATCCGGTATATCCATGCTGTACTCGAATTTCGATGTGAAGCCGATGTTGACCTTTTCAAGCATTTCATCGATCTTTGACTGAGCGCCTGATATAATGACCGAAAATTCACCGGAATGCTCTTCTAAAGCCTTTGAAATTGCCGCTATAGCTTCTCTTCCGTGATCTTTTCCGTTGCCTTTGATATAAAGTCTGAACGCCTCATCAATGTAGAGCGTACCATGCTTTTCAATAACCTCCGCGAGCACACTCTCGGTTTTCTTTGCAGTCTCTCCCGCTTCATCCGAAACCAGCTTCTCTCTGTCTGCCTCGACAAGCGTTTCAGATTTCACTATCCCATTTTCATAGAGTATCTTTGCTATAACTTTGGCTATAACATTTTTTCCTGTCCCCGGATTACCCCTGAGGACAAAATTGTAATTATGTTTTTCGCCTTCGATATTTCGCTGCAGTCTCTCTTCCTTGAGCTGCTCATTGAGCTTCAAAAGCTCCTCTTTAACCTGCTCTGTACCTATGATGTTTGCTTTGGCAAATTCTTTCTCGATAAAGTCAGGATACTTCTGACTTTCAGGAGCTTTCTCCTCCGGCATTGCAGCGCTTTCAGGAAGTGTAAACTCACACTCTCCAACGCTCATACCTTTGTGTACAAGCTTAACCTTAAGTTCACTTAAACTTACCAGATAAAAAAGCGCATCTATCCTATCCCCCTTAGCCACTGCATATGGGAGATCGATACCTACCGCGTCAATTTTTTGAAAATCGGAATGTTCTTTTGTATATGATATGCCAAGCACAAGCTTCAGCTTCCTGTTTTCAGGCGCATAAAGTCTATGCTTTATAAGACATGGAACTTCTGTGTCTCCCTCAAAAACGACAAAAAGGCTTTCCGGTGCATCCTCTCTCTCTCTTGTAAGCATTACTACATCATAAGAAAGACCTGCCGAAGCCACTTCTAACGGCTCCTCTTTTTCCTCTTCATTTATAGCCTTGATTTTTCCTTCACGATAAACGTACTGGAATGACCCCTGCTGCAAAAACTCCATTTCCCTTCCAAGTCTTTGCTTCTCAGCCTGCCGATCCAGTTTCTCTGTCACTGTCTGCATAAGCTTCCTATTCCCTCTCTAAACTTTTAATGCTGACCATATCAGCTATTAACCCTATATATAATTTATCACAAATAGTGTGTATGCAAAAGGGTGCAATTAATATATTTTCAACATACAAAAAGAACCGCAGAACAAAATTGTTCCACGGTTCTCTCTTCTATATCAAATACCCTTGAAAGAAAAACCTAAATGCATTTTTTTGCTGTTATCGAGCATGAATTCCGGATGTGTCAGCGCGCCCCATGTATCGTCTCCGGCAACACCCATCTGTGTACCTACTCTTACCCATGTTTTAAGAACCGGCGGAAGCTCGTTTGGATGAGCCGCATTATCAAGCTCATGAGGGCTGTATGGCAATGCTGAGAATCCAAAAGTCTCCTCGCTTGCTATAAACTCAAGTCCGTGTCCCTTGTCATCTGTTACAGATGCTATCCTTACATCTTCCTTATTGCCTGTCTCCTGCGGAACAAGATATTTCGCCATATTGTCAGCAGCTTTATTTTCATAAACGCCAAGCTTTGCATGCTTTCTGTCCTTATATGTCTCATCTGGTCCAAGCCCATACCACTTAACATGGCTGAAATCTGCATCCATCGGGAAGATCATGCCAAATGCCGGAAGCTCTCCAACTTCTGCTGATGCATCCATATCCAATGTACAGTTGATAAGTCCGTCGCTGAATACTTCATATACAAGTGTGCAGTCAACAACCGGTTTTACCGGAAGATGATAAACAAATCTGATCTTTACTGAATCTTCACCCTGCTCAACCTCAGCATTAGTGAATCTTCTGCCATGCTCATACTTGTGTGAGACAAACATGCTTGCTATCTTCCACTGACCTGATCTGGAGGCCTGAAGATTTGCGATGTCATTCTGAGTCATTGCTCTCCAGAAATTAGGCTTAGGAATGCCTGCAAGAAGTTCCTTTCCACCATATGTATAAGATGCAAGACCTCCAAAGAGCTTTGAGAAAAGCACTTCGAACGAATCTCCTCTTACACCGATCACATTCCAGCAATCGCTCACTATCATCTTACCCTTAGAAGGCTTAGGTGCTTTGAAGCTTCCGATGACTTTCTGCCCCCATGCAACTTCATGACCAGCCTCTGCCCAAAGAGTTTCCTCTTTAAGACGGAATGAAACTGTCAATACATATTCATCGCCATCAGCCGGAAGTTCAAATGGAATGTCAAATTCCTTAGTGATCAAAGGCTCTACGCAAAGTGACGTATCTGCCTTCTTTATGAGCTTACCCTGCTTCTCAAGAGTGATCCTGCAAGCATATGCGTCTGTATTTGTAAAAAGGTTCTTATTCTGAACTCTTATTTTTTTATCAGTAAAGGTTACTGCGATATTCTGATATACATATTTAACTTCCTGCATCTTAGGTGAAGGATCGCGATCCTTACCATATACAAGACCATTTCCGCTGAAATCATAGTCTGCCGGACGGTCACCGAAGTCTCCGCCATAGCCCTGGAACTCTACACCATTTCGGTCATGTGTAGTGATAGACTGATCGATATAGTCCCATATAAATCCACCCTGGAAAAGAGGATCTTCTTCTGTAAGGTCGGTATATTTTGAGATAGCGCCATTTGAATTGCCCATTGCATGTGCATATTCACAGTTGATATATGGCTTATCACGATGCTCTTTTAAGTACTCCCTGATCGCCTCGACTGTCGGGTACATAGTACTTTCGATGTCGGAAGTATCCGGGTAGCGGCGGTCGTTAAATATTCCTTCATAGTGAACAAGTCTTGTCTTATCAACACTATGGATGTACTTAGACATTTCAAAAATGTCCTTTCCGCCAAAAGACTCATTTCCCATAGACCATATCAGCACACAGGCATGATTCTTGTCTCTCTCGAACATTGACTTTACTCTGTCGAGAACCATTCCAAGGAATTCCTTTCGGTTTCCCGGAACTGCGAATTCAAGCTCTTCATAGCCTTTAAGGATAGCATCCCATGTGCCATGAGTTTCAAGGTTTGTCTCATCGATCACGTAGAAACCATACTTGTCTGCAAGACGGTAAAACGCTGTCTGATTCGGATAATGGCTTGTACGGATGGCATTGATGTTATTCTGCTTCATCGTAACCATATCTTTTTCGATGTACTTAACCGGAAGTACACGACCTGACTGAGCACAGAATTCATGACGGTTAACACCTTTGAAGACGATTCTCTTACCATTGATATGCATTACATGGTCGATGATCTCGAATCTGCGGAAGCCAACTGCCTCAGCGATAACCTCCTGAAGCTTGCCGTCCTTATCATAGATTTTGAGGATAAGCTTATAAAGGTATGGATTTTCTGCACTCCAGAGCTGCGGCTCATTAACCGGTACAGAGATGTGGCTGTCTTTATCAAATGCTGCATTTCCTGATATAGCGACATCTCCGTCAGCATCCACAAGGCTCATTTCAAGGCTTCCGGCTGCTGTAGTTTTCAGGTCGATATTAAGTGAAGCATTCTCATATTTCTCATCCAATTCAGGTGTGATACGCAAGTCTCTCACATGAACCTCAGGTGTTGTGTAAAGATAAACATCCCTGAAAATGCCTGAGAAGCGGAAGAAATCCTGATCCTCGCACCAGCTTGCAGAGGTGAATCTGAATACCTGTACTGCAAGACGGTTTGTTCCGCTTGTGATGTACGGTGTAAGGTCAAACTCTGACGGTGTGAAGCTGTCTTCGCTGTAGCCTACATATTTACCGTTGAGCCATACAGCGATACCACTCTCAGCTCCCTGAAATGAAACGAATACAGGTCTCTTTTCCATGAACTGAGGAAGTTCGAAGTCCTTCACATAGCTCGCGGTAGGGTTAAACCGTGTCGGGATCTCGCCCGGACGGATACACTCATGACCTTCCCATGGATACTCAGTATTTGCATACTGCGGAACTCCATAGCCCTGCATCTGGATATGAGCCGGGACGGGAATTTCATCCCATCCGCTCACATCGAAGGAGTTCTCCTGAAAATTCTTTGGAGCAAGCTCCACATTTTTTGCATAATTAAATTTCCAAATCCCATTCAGGAAAAATTTGAAGTCTGAAACTTCATCATTTACTCTGTCTTCTGATGAGTACCATTCGTGATCGGAATGCGCTTCCACACGGTTTTCTTCAAAGATTTCCGGATTTTTTAAGATATTATAATCAAAGTTTTTCAACGAACTTCCCCCCTATAGGTTACTTAACTGCGCCTGTAAGACCTTCTGCAAAGCTCTTCTGAAGCACGAAGAATATGATCATTGTCGGTACTGAGCAGAAAAGTACGCCCATCATGAGCATTCCATAATCTGTCGTGTAACCTGAAGCAAGATTTGCTATAAGCATCGGCATGGTCTGCGCACGGTTATCATTCATAACTACCTTTGGCCACATGTATGAATTCCATGCATTCATGAATGTTACAACTGTAGCTGCTGCATATGTTGACTTCATGATCGGAACATACATTGAGAAAAAGATCTTAAACTCATTAAGTCCATCGATTCGTGCTGCTTCCATGATGGATACAGGGAAGTTTCTTGAATTCTGACGGAACATCATGATCATAAATGGTGTTGAGATAGACGGAAGGATGAATGCCCAAACTGAGTTCAGAAGATGCATCTTTGAGATCATTCTGAAAAGCGGAATCATCGTAGCTACCTGAGGAACCATCATTGCAAGAAGGAGTACTGCAAAGAGTCTGTCCTTGCCTTTGTCGTGATAAAGCTCAAAGCCGTAACCTGCAAGTGAACATACAAACAAGCAAAGGATCGTCTGAACGATAGCGTAGAAGAAAGAATTACCCATTGTTCTCCAGAGGTCCTGGTTTGCAAGAAGATTTGCAAAGTTTTCTGCTGCGTGCATGCCTATCGTGAGCTTACCTCTTGCAACATCTACGGTTGTATTTGTTGCTGCTGAGATCATCCAGTAGAAAGGAAATACTGAAATGAATGACACGATTATAAGGAATATATAGCTAGGTATAAGTCTTCTCTGAATAGCAGAAGTATTATGTTTTTTAGTCACGTGTATCACCTACCTTCAGGTTGATAAATGCAAGTACTGCAACAAGGATAAATACGAAGAATGACATAGCTGATGCATATCCAAAGTTTGCTGTACCCTGTCCGAATGAGTTGTTGTAAATATAGTGTGACATTGTAATAGTTGAGTTAGCCGGTCCGCCGCTTGTAAGGTTTACTGACTCATCAAAGAGCTGAAGTGTACCATTTATTGACATAATGAATGTCATAATGATAGTCGGCTTAAGAAGCGGTACTGTGATCTTCCAGAATGTCTGCCATCCATTAGCACCATCGATCTTTGCTGCTTCATATACCTGATACTCGATATTCTGAAGTCCTGCAAGGTAGAAGACCATGTTGTAGCCTGTCCATCTCCAGAGCAGCGCGATGATGATGATCGCCTTCGCCGTTCCCGGTGTACCAAGGAAATTGATATTCTCCTTTATGATACCGAGGTTCATAAGGATGCTGTTCATAAGACCCTGTGTAGCAAAAAGTGACTTAAAGATCAATGCATATGATACAAGTGATGTAGCACATGGCAGGAATACCATAGTTCTGAAAAGTCCGCGGAACTTGATGTCCTTATTATTCAGGATCTGTGCTAAAAGGATTGCCAGAATCAGCATTATCGGAACCTGAATGATAAGGTAAAGGAATGTATTTCCTACGGAACGCAAGAACAGTTTATCTGCGAACATTCTCTTGTAGTTAAATAATAATGGTGCCCACTTCATGTTTGCGCTTGAGCCTGTCTTCATAGACATCAGCAAAGCCTGAAACATTGGATAAAAGCTAAGTACAAAAATCAGAAGACTGGCGGGCGTCAGGAATGTCCATCCGGCGATCCGCTGCTTTCCCGTAACGGTTAATCCTTTCTTCTTCAAGGTTCTGACCCTCCTTTTAATACAGTTCGTTTTCGTTAAAATTTACATATTTTACCTTACAAAAGGGTAAAAAAGGGGAACCGGTGAAATTCTTTACCGATTCCCCCCTGTTTGTTCAATACATTTTCATTTTTGAAATGATGCCGATCATTCAACACCCATCTCAAACTTAAGCTGATCCTCAGCATTCTTGAGCTCAGATACAACATCTGCTCCGTTTGTGATGTTGATGATTGCTGCTGAAACATAGTTACGGCAGCTGTAGTGGAAGTCGCTCTGCTCAACTACAGGAACATTTGCACCCATTTCAACGATCTTAGCGTAGATAGGCTGATTGTTGAAGTACTCAACACCCTTGTTGTAAACTTCTGACTTACCTGCTGTTACAGATGTTGTGATAACACCACCGTTCTGAAGTGCTGCATCATATGTTGCTGTGCTTCCTGCGCCGAATGTCTTTGCAAGGAAATCCTTAGCAAGGTCAGTCTTCTGGCAGTTAGCTGTGATGTAAAGTGAAGAACCACCGTTTGAAGCGTATCCTTCCTTGCCGCCGTCAAGTGTTGGAAGAGATGTGATCTCCCACTTACCGCTGTTCTCAGCAACCTGCTCGATTGTAGGGATGATCCAGTTACCATTCATAACGCCTGCAACCATATCGCCTACGATAGTCTGATCTGTGTAATCTGACCAGTCATTTGCAAGGTAAAGAACCTTATCCTGAACGAGCTTGTTGATAGTCTCAACTACTCTCTTAAGTGTCTCGTTATCAGCGATGTAAGGAGCGCCGTCCTTAAACTGTGAAGCGCCTTCAGCCTGAAGCATCATGTAAACGAGGTCATTTCCGTCGCCATCCATTGAGAGGAGGTACTTACCTGTCTTCTCATATACCTTCTTACCGATCTCATCGAATTCATCCCATGAGATTCCTGTAAGATCATCAATTGTATATCCTGCTTCTTCAAGAAGATCTGTTCTATATGCAAAAATTACTGTTCCGTTATCTACAGGGAAGCCATAGTGTGTGCCGTCTAATGTGCTGTAAGAAAGCTTTTCCTGTGAAAAGTCATCCCAGTTAACTTCTACATCGCCTGCTGACTGCCATGCATCCGGGTAATCTGTCACATATTTATGGAAATAGTGATCCTGGAAGAGCACGATGTCAGGAAGTGTTGTATAATCTCCGGAAGAAGCTGCAAGTGTGATTGCATTTTCTACATCAGATGACTGTGACTGCTCGATGATATTGAGGTTGAAGTCAGGGTCAACATTTGCCTTATAGTCAGCTGCTGCTGCCTCAAGTGCAGGAATGTTGAAGTTCTTATCCCATGCATATACAGAAAGTGTATGCTCATCTTCGCTTGTTACATCAGCTGTTGTTGCTGCTGCCTCTGAACCAGCTGCCTCTGATGCTGCACCCCCTGCTGCTTCAGAACCTGCTGCACTGCCTGTTGAAGCACTAGAGCCGCATCCTGCAAGCATTGTCATAGTCATTGTAGCTGCCAATACTACGGAAACAATTTTCCTTTTCATAAAAAAGATCCTCCTTATTGAATCCACTTCAGTTTGTATAAACTGAATACGGTTTCTTGCGATCCCCATCGCTGATATATGCATTATAACCTAATGTCATTTAATTTTTTGACCATATTGCATCTACTTTTTTGCAAATTCGACCATTGTTCACGTTTTTCATGCATTTGACGCATTCCCAAACGGATATTTTTTGTTCAAAGTGTACAATTTGGCGAATTTTAATAAAGCTAAAAAAACTGCCTGTCGCATCGACAAGCAGTCTTTCTATTTATTCTAAAACCACGGGATATTATTGTTAATCTACTTACTTTATGACTCCATCTTTATCAGCATGATAAGTCTTACCATCTACTTCAAATGTTGTATCAACCAGGCGAATACCTTCGTCATTGTAATAGTAAAGCTTGCCCCATGCCTTTACAAACTCATTACAGCGTATAACGCCATTCTCATTAAATCCATAAAGATCATCACCTAATTGTATCGTCATATTTTTGCAGATTTCACCATTTTCCTTAGCAAAATATGTTTTTCCATCATCTGTTGTAACCATGCCCTGCAGTCTGTTTCCGTGTCTATCCAAAGCTAAATCTCTTCCCCAAACCTTGGTTATATTAACATCCTTATCAAATTCATGCTTTGGCCTTATTGAAGTATCTTCTCCAATATTTATTGCAGGATCTCCTCCAATATTTACTTCGAAACAGAAAGCATCATCATTATATCCAATGACAACATAGCAAACGCCACGTCCAAGTCCCCCTTTGCGCATCTTAAAAGTAACTTGCTTTGCTTCATCATCGAAATACATGTTAAAATGTCGTTCTTTACCTCTGGTCTTCAAGGTGATTAAATCTTTCATTTCCTTAAAACGTTCATAATCGGTAGGCGTGACATATACAACAAACGTATTATTTTCATCAATGCACCACGCATATTCAGAATCACAGATAAATTTTTCCTGAGGTTCCTCATAATGAGACCATGAATCTGAAACTTCCGCAGCAAATGCCTGTGTCCCCATCATCATGCTTGCAGCGATAGCAATTGCAATTGCTGCATTAATACTCTTTCTCCTCATTTTCCCTTTTTCCTCCAATAATTAGATATTTGATAATTTTAGCCCAAGAAATAATATATCACTTTAATTGTATTCATAAACACTTAAAACGCATGTATTATGTATTCTTATCGTATTTATTGGAATCCCCCCAAAGCCTTTAAGCAACAATTTATTATTTGTAAACCTATTTAAGATTTAGCAAAATGCGCAGCAAACAAATAAATGAACTTATCACACAAACTTTAAGCAAATTAGGGCTCGGTGATAAAAAATTAAAATATCATCAACGCCAAAGAGCCGCTCAGCAATTGAGCGGCTCCCCTTTATATTTATACTAACCCCATATTTTGTTATTTTGAATCAATCAAATGTAAAAGAATCAATTATCAAAGCAAGATTATCCGAAGCTTCCATATCCAGCGCCTCGTCATTTCCGTTATGCCCAGTTACTTCAAAGACAAGTGCACCCTCCATATGGTCTATTCCCAAAGCTTCCATATATAACCCCGATCCATCCTCTGATGGTGGAAAACTTGCGGAATAGGTTGCGACCTCTTCACCTCCTAAATAATCTCTCTTTGCATAAGTCACGCTATCATTACCCCATGATTCGCCAAGTTCTTTTATTGCTTTTTCGCCTGTAACCTCAGGGATATATGATACCGTTATCATATTTGTTCCTGAAGATTCCCCAGTATAGACAAAGAACACCTGTCCATTTTCATGGGTAACATTGAACTTGTCGGCGTCATAATTAACGCTCCATCCATTTGCATCATGATATACACTGTGTTCAGGACCATTCAGATAATTTTCCGCACTGAAATCTTCCGGCTCTACTGCCAGCTTTGGCATGAACACAGGCTCAAACACAACCTCTTTTCCATCCTCAAATGATCCTGTAACGATGTCATTTTCACAAGATGTCACCGTAAAAACATCTTCTGATTCATTCTTACCCCCAAAGTAAAAGTTCACCGTTCCATCATCATTCTGAACTACATCAAAAGGTTCTCCAGCGCCTGTAACTCCGTTATCTGTGTGTCCATACTTTTCATCCATGAACACATAAAATTCTTCCATAGTCGGATTTTCAACACCTTTTGCGTAATTTACATACACACCCCTTGTAAAATATGGTGCTTCCAATCCTTCAGCAACAGCATTTTCCGCAGCACCCTCTGAGCTATCCGCTCCTGCGTCGGCTGCAACCCCCTGAATGCTCTCAGCTTTACTTGTGCTTCCACATCCTTGCAGCATCATTGCTGTTACCGTAACCCCTACTATTAAAGAAGTAATCTTATTATAGGCTCTCATTATAATATCTCCTCCCCACTTTGTAACAAAGATACATTTGCTGTGTTGAGTACATATTATCATCACTAATATCACAGAAGTATCACACAAATTCGTTCTGTTGAAGAATATTTTCCAATCCAACTCCTAATTACAAATGCTACAGCAAGATCAAAGCATACTTCGAATCACAGTGGTTTCATGAACGGACAAACAGTGTAGTCCAATGAATTAAACGAAATTGACATTATTAACCTTGTGTACAAAACCCGACTGAATCCAGTTCTTTACTTCGATTATCTTTCTCAAATTAATTAAGGGCCATCGCATTAAAATGGTTGATCATCGTAATGCAACAGCCCCGTCTAGTGTGTTGTCTTGTTCTTATTTAATCTAATGCTCTATCTCGAATTGCCAACATAAGGCTCATTCGAGCTATAACATAAGATTAAATGCGAACCAGCCAAAACACTAACTTATTTCTTCAATAATTTTCTTTTACGTAAACTTTCCTTAAACAAAATCGAGTCTACTGTATTGTCGATGGTAAACATGAGCTTCCATCCCGAAAATACCAGCATTTCATTTCCTAAATACTTAACTTTTGTTATATCCTTAAAGCTATACTTTTTTGACCTTCCAAGAAATGAAGTGTAGTAAATCTCCTCACCTCTAACCTTGATTGACCAATTTAGCGAATATAGCAGAAGCACTACACACATAAGCAGCATTGCCGCAAAGAATATCAACACATCCATATATGCTCCGCCATTCATTGCCAAAACCTCTATAACACCCCAAAAGATAATAAATCCGATTGCTAACCACTTCATGTAGCCCGGCATGGTCATCACATACTGATACTCAGTATTCTTATTCAAATAATTATTTCTATGTGTAGCCGTATAAATCCCGGCAAATGCTAAAAACAATCCAATCAATAAACTTCTGATAAATATTGATAACATTTTAATTCCCCTTTTCCTCAAGTGTATTAGTCAATAGTTTCGATTTTCTTAACGATGTTTGTTCCCTCAAAGAATTTGAACTTTAGTTATATACTACTTCACATTAATCTCTACTAAATCAAATCCTGTAACACCATTGTTTTCCATAGCTTTTTTTAATTTGTCTGATATAAATATTGGAACTTGATTGTTTTCTTTTAACTTGAAGATATCATTCTGTTCAACTTTTTCCTCATATACTCCATATTTACTTACGGTATAAATTTCACCAATTCCTTTTATATAAGTCGTAAAGTACTCGGATTTATCTAAGCACAATGCATCTACTTTTTTTATTATATTTGCTATATAATATTTTTTATTTACTCTTCTACCTTTATAATCTTTTACATTTAGCTTTATAAATTGTATTGAAGTTTTTGCTCTTTCAAGTATAAACTTTAGCTTTTCCGAAACTATAAGCCAACCTTTATCATTTGCAATGAAATCAGTCCATATATCACCTTCATTTTCATCAAAGTAAAAGCAGAATCTATCGTCCCACTTTTCATAATATACTCCCTTGTTCAATTCGTTTTGCCCTATTCCATAATCATCTTCATAATGAAATATGACATCACGTTTTCCTGACATATCCAACATTAATTTATAATATTTCATCACATTATCTCCAATAATCCTTATACAACATATCTGGATTACTTCGTATTTCAGCTTTTAAGTTTTCATATAATTTCAAAAAAATATCCCTATCCCCTTGTGCTATTTCATCAAATTGTTTCATACTATCTAAAATATAATCATGATATGCATTCGGATGCCTTCCTTGATGTGGAAGCATTTCTTTATTCCATTCTTTATCCAAATCAAGCATATACTTATCTGTTATCTCTTTAAACTGGGATGTATACGTTTTACTTTTATTAGTTGCATAATGATGCTCTTGAATGGGTTTAGATCTTGCATAAGAATTACCTTCAGAATTTGTACAAGCACATACCGCCAATTCAGCTGCCCCTGCAGCTGCAACTACTGTTATACTTACAGCAACTACTTGAACACATCCTAATGCAACAACTTCACACGCGCCGCCAGCTAATACACCAACTCCGCCGCTTCCAAATGTTATTCCTCCGCCAAGAGTTGCCGCTCCCAATGCCATTCCTGAAAACAGTCCACTTATAAATGTTGAGGCTTCTTGTATATCTTCTAACGTCCTTATTACATCACGTTTGTTAATGCAGATATTACCAGCTTTATCTACACCATTAATCGGGTCTCCCTCACAGTACATATACATGTTATACTGCATCGGGCTGTCGAAGCTGTTTGTCAGAAGTACTGTCGTATCCCGATTAATAAACCTCTTAACCTGTGGGTCATAGTATCGGCTATTAAGGTAGTACCATCCTGTCTCTACATCGCAGTAATAGCCTCTGTAACGGAATGGGTTCTTTTCAAGGATTCCCTGAGGATCGTTCTTTTTGTCAATGTTCAGTAATGCTCCGTATGGGTCATAGCTGTAGCTTCCGACAAGATTAGCATTATTATCATAAATTTCTGAAACATCGCCAAGTGTATTGGTTACGACTGTGTAATAAGTCTCAGCTGCGCCCTTTGATGGGATATAGCCTATCTGCAGAAGTGTTCCGTTTCCGCTGTAGTAATAGTTAAGTCGTTCGCCGTTACTCTTTACTTCTGCGAGTATTGTGTTTCCATTCAGTACGTATTCTGTGGTGTCTTTACCGGATTTCTTGGTAAGTCTTGTACCATCATTTCTGTAGGTAAACGAAAGCTCAATTCCGTCACCTTTTATCCCTTTCAGCATCCTTCCATGCGTCCATGAAAGTGTCTTTCCAAGGTATTTTAAGGGATTTCCGCTACTGCTATATTCAATGCTTTCTCCTACAGACTTTTCAGGACCATAGCCACAGAGTACATCTGCGTCAAACTTTGCGTAGGTATATACATTCTTGACGCCATTTACTGTCTCATATGTGATATTTCCATTGTCGTCATAACCGTATTCCCAGCTCTTTCCGCTCTTTGTGTCATATGCACCTGTGAGCCTGTTCAACCCATCATATGTATACTCCATGCTGTCACAGCGGATTATCCTGCCAAGCTCATCATAATCCATGCCTGCATCCGACGGTGCTATGACATTGTTTCCCTGCGCTTCAAGCTTACTCTTTAGGAGCCTTGTCGTACCTCCGTCAGCTCCATCCACGTAGTCATATACATATGAAAGCTTTTTGTTTTTGCCAAGTGTTACGTCTGAGCGTACTATCCTTCCAAGTCCGTCATAGCTAAATTCTTCCTTTGCACCGCTCGGAAGGCTTGTTTCTTTAAGAGTGTTGTCTTCACGATATTCAAAACTGCTTGTTTTTACATCAGTGTCTTTGTATCTGTATGAGAAAGTGTCTATCCTGCCCGCTTTGTCATAGGTATTCTGCAGGGCAAGTTTCTCTTCTTTTCCTTTTCCCTTCCCGGACTCAACTGACGCATCGGTTATCCTGCCGGCATCATCATAATTATAGTTATATATCAGCTGGTTTCCGGTGTCATCTACTTTTGAAAGTTTTCCGTCATTGTCATAGGTGAAGTATGACGTCTTTCCGTCATTCCACTTCTCAGCCTCTATCTGCTCATATTCATTATAGCGATAACTCAGCCTTCCTCCGGCAACAGTAGTGCTCTTAAGCTTACCATTTCTCTTGGCGTAGATATTCTTTTCCAGAAGTTCGTCGCTGCCGTTCCTTACTTCTTTCAGATTTCCATAGCTGTCATAGCTGAAATCATACTTTTCACTGCCATGCTTTATGGTCTTAAGGTTATGCTGACCATCATATGTAAACTCCGCCTTTGATCTATCTCTGTTTATATTTACTCCGAAGATAAAGTTTCCCTGCTTTAGACCACTTATCTCTGTCCCTGTGACTTCACCAAGCGCATCATACTCATACTTTGTTTCCTGCCCCATCGGCATTTCTGTCTTACTGAGCAGTCCTCTTTTTTCATCATATGAGTATGTTGTGGTATTTCCCCTGCTGTCAGTCTCACTTTTAAGGAATTCACCATCGTCGGTATACTTTCTCGATGTGGTAATGCTCTTACCATCGCCCTTTTCCACAGCTTTTTCAAGGCTTCCATACTTTGTATAACTGTAGCTCTTATCTGCTCCTGTTGAGTGATACTCTTCTGTCAGATTATTGGTATTGGCATCATAAGTATACTTTGTCTTCTGCCCTGCCGCATCTGTTGCGTGTTTTTTCCGTCCACGTTTATCTACATCATAAGTTTCAGGCTTTTCATTGACCTTTCTCTCGATGAGCTTCCCTGTGTTTTTACCGTACTTCCACTTCTGTACATCATTTTTGGTTAGCATGCAGTTGTCGATATACAGCTTGCCATAGGTATCTTTCAGGCAGAACTCTATCCTGCAGTTATCATAGTTCTTCGTCGGAAGCTTAAGGCTTATATACTGCCAGCCGTCTACCGCAGGGTCTATCTCTGTCTTTGCAAGGGTATCGTCTCCTCTCTTTACCCTCACTTCACAGCGTCGTCTTTCCCTTATCGGCGTGCAGTCTGCATTTACATGGGCATTAAAAACATATGAAGCTTTGGAATCATCAAACTCAGGCTTTATCGAGAGTATCTTTTTCTTATCCGTCTCTCCTTCGATCACAAAGGATTTCTTTCCTTCTACATACTCTCCCTTGTGCTTCGCTGCTCTTCCCGGTCTTTCGCCACTGTCATTGTCGTAGCTCCACCCCTCAGGGATATCATTCTTTACTTCTTCGAATCCGCCATTTTCAAGGATGTTATACTGAGAAGCAGCTTCGCTTTTCTCAAGCTGTGCGCAGTCCCAGTAAGCTGTTCCATTATTTCCTTCAAATACAAGCCTTATCTCAACTTCACTCGCAGAAGTCTTAAATGTCTTTGTAAGGCGTCTCCATCCGTTTGAGATCTCAGACGGAGTATTCGTATCAACATTTCCGCTGTCTGCGACCTGATCTCCGGTATCTTCTGAGACTATCTCATTTCTGATATCATCTGCGCCGGCTTCGTTTCCGGAAACTTTTCCTGACTCCTCCGAGTCATCGTCATCTGCATCATCGTCGTCATCCGAGCCATCATCATCGTCATTCTCGCCTTCATCCCAGTCGTCAGGTCCTTCCGGCTGATAATCTTCGACTTCCTTTCCATTCGCATATACATGCATTGAAGCAGATGCTTTGTCTGTAATGCCTGCTGTCTTCACATAGACCGATGCAGTATATACGTTTTTACCCTTTATTCCTCCTACCTTCTGGCTTATTGAAGCACCTTTATCACCGGCATTTTTTAGCGTTATGCTCGCAGCCTTCTTTCCGCTCCGTCTGTAAAGACGTTTCGTGTGATCACTAAGCTTCACTTCGACATTTGAATCAGCCGAAACTGTCCATCCTCTGCCGGAAGCATCTTCAAAGCCTGAGTTCTTTACGAGGTTTATGACCGACTTTCCGCTCTGTGCCGCTTCACTCAGTTTATTCGCTGTATTATCGTTCTTATTACCCTTTTTGTCCTCCTTATCCTCTTCATCACTTTCACTCTTTTTCTCATCTGCATAAGAATATGCGCCCGCTCCTATCACATCGTTAGTACCTGCAAGCCTTGATGTGATACTTAAAGTTCTTCCGTTATTATCAAAGCAGTAAATATTTTTTACATCATCATTCTTCGCCTCATCCGTGAGTGTGATGAACTTATTTTTCTTTGTCTTTTTCTTCTTAGACTTTTTATCACTATTCAGCCTGTCATTCTTTCCGCTGAATGTGAATACTGTCTCGTTATTGGATGTAACATCTATTAAAAATGCCTGCCCTGCAACTGCCTTTTTACCCTTTTTGTCCTTATCTTTATCTGTTCCTGAAGGGTAAACTCTCTCCTCAACTCTCCTGATGCTTCTTCCATCCGCTCCATAGTCATATCTGATGGCTTTCCCCGTCTCATCCATCGCTTCCACAAGACGGTTATCCTCATCATAGGTATATACAGCACTTCTTCCATCTGTATGAGTTATCTTTACAAGGTTTCCCTTCTCATCATAGGTAAAGTCTGTCTTTGCTTTTCCATCTGATGCTCCTGCCGGGTCAGTTACGGATGTCAGTCTGCCGTTACCATCATATGTAAATGTACCTGTGTCACCTGACGCATCCTTTATGGATGAAATATATGACTCTGCCGGAAGTTTATCGCTGTCATATTTGGCTATCTTTCCAAGCTTTTTATCAAGCTCATCCCAGCCCTTTCCTTCACCTGCCGACAGCTTTTCGAGTATATCTATCGCAGACTGCATTTCATTTGCAAGGCTCTGCCTCAGCTTAAATATGCTGAATTCCCTCATATACTTTTCTGCCTTTGAAAGACATACTGCTGCTGAAGCTGCCCTGTCCTGAGAGTTCTTTGCCCTCTTTATTTCTTCATTTAGCTCCGCTATGGCTTTTATCTCACCCTGAGCCTTGCTGTTTCCTGTACTTGCCCTGTTATACTTGATCTTATTATAGTCCGTATATGGATCATCATTCGGTCCTACTGCCCTGTACTCCTTTTTTCTTGAAATCTCAGAAACAGGCTGATTGTCCGCAATGATGAGTTTATCACCACTCTTAGACTCATAGTATTTACTGTCTCTTATAATTCCAAGGTAACCATTTCTGTCAAAGTACATGAAGACAGAGCCTGCCCTGTCAGTTATCATCAGCGGATAGTCTTCCTTGAACTCATCCTCTGTCACAGGGACAACAAAAAGTCCCAGTCCGTCCTCATCCTGTGCTGCATAGTATCTCTCTCCGTCTTTTCCCACACTTGCGACGGTATGACTTTTTCCATCCCTGTAGTACGTTACTTCTTTTTTCTTGAAATAATGCTCTGTACCATCACTGTCAGTATATACATACGGGTAGTCATTTATGTCTGCATATCCGGAAGGTATCTTAAGCGTCACCTCTGTAGACAGTTTCCATCCATTTCCGTATGACCTGACTGCGCTGTTATCATAATTCAGGCTGTAAGCATGCTGTACAGAAAAAGGCATTCTCATCCCGGCACTTGATGCATCCTCATGCACAAAGGTAAGTATACCTGTGTAGTCATTTATCGTACCTGCTCCGGCGTTTCCGGCGCTCTGGTCGTGTGTACTCCAGTAGTCCTCAAGTCCCGTAAAGTTTTTGTAAGTTATTTCGAGAAACGTATCACCCTTATCAGCTATGTTCACGCCCTTTAGAGCACCTACACAGTTCTTCTCATCCTCGATGGCAAACATAAGGCACTTCTTGATACTGCTGTCTTTATACCACTTCTTCGCCGCCTTTGTTATGTCAACTGTACCGTTTGCATTTCCGCAGTAGTCCAATGGCTTCTCATTGCTTATGTCTTTACCAAAGGGCTGATTTTTCCACGTAAGCTTATCTAGATCTTCAAGGCTCTTCCCATCTGCTTCATATACCAGAACCTTATTCTTTCCCTGCCCTGTGATCTTCAGGTTTAACTTTGCATCAGTCACTACCGCGCCTTTAGGCAGTTCCGGCATGTTGAGCTTCATATATCCTCTGCTCTTCTTACCATACTCAGTCCCGACTGCGAATAAAGCTCCTGTAGTTTCAGTATTCGCTTCTTCCGAAACACCCTTGCAGCTGCAAAGTGCAGAGGTATCGTTTGTGCGCCTTTTTACCTTTTTTACGACTTCTATCTCGATAGGGAAATCCGCATCCTCCTTCACTTCATCAGGGATGGAGATTTCATATGAGCCATTATCCAATGCTCTCATATCCGCCTCAAATGTACGTCCTGACGCATCAGTCACCTCAGGTCTTTCCATCGAGATCTTATCGCCGAAATAAAGTAAACCGTCTTTTTCGTTTACATCCGCACCATTTACAGCGAAGTCATAAACTCCGGGTGCTTCATTATTAGAAACAGTTATCTTCTCTTCTATACCGTCATTAATGGTATTCAGCTCAAAGCCAGCACCATCTGCGATATTTTCATAGCTTACAGCATCTGTCTTTGGAAGTGAATAGATTTCAGCATCCACATCTTCTTCCAATTCACTGCTTTCTTTAGATTCACTCTCTTCGCCATCTTCAACAGTCAGAACATCCGCTTCATCCTCTTCTGTAGCTTCTGTCTCAGATTCTTTTTTATCTTTCACATCTCTTTTGATACTTCCGCTGCATCTCCACGCATTTTCAGACTGTGAAGTATCTGAAAGTGCCATAAGCTCTGCACCGCCTTTTTCAAATGCAAAGGAAATATTTCCATCCCCTGCATCGACACTGAAAAGATGCGCACAATCAGCCGCTGCCGCAAAAGAAGCATTAAAGTTTCCTGCGACATTTCTGTAACCATTCGCAGTACTTCCGTCCGTTCCTACTGATGAGTCAGCATCCCCATAGAGACCGTTGTTTATCAGTATGAAGCTTCCTTCTTTTTCATAGCTTATATCTTCTGAATAAATGATTTTTTTGACCGAATGGTCAGACATTTGAAAAGATCTAGAATCTGCCGTTCTCTCATCCACGATTTCGACCGGCTTAGAATTAAAACTCTGAGAATCATCTGCCGCATAGTACATCCCCGAATCTTCAGAAATGTCCATGGCATTGTCAGACATGGTTTCATCAACACTTTGCTGCTGAGGCACCTCACTCTCAGCCGCTGCCGCATTCATCGACGGTTCCGCCGCCAAAACTGCACACAAAACAAGCGCCATTCCGCGCTTTAAACTCCCATTTTTCATGATATAGTCTTTCCTCCAAGTTGATAATTTATCAAGAAAATTTATTTCTTTTTCAATTTAGCACTTATTTTTAGTTTTGTGTGCAAAACCTGACGAATGGTAGCTGACAACTGACGAAATGCATTTTTTTCCAAAGCAAAACCGAAAAGTCGTCTGCGCCCAAAACTGCTTATGCTCATTCTGATACTTTTCCGTTTTACCGCTTCTGCGTCCCTGCCTTATCTTCTCATCTATAACATATCTCATCGAGCTCTGAAGTATAGTACTCCGACCAGCTGTATTGATTCATATATTCCCCGGCATAAACATATTTTGACTTATCCTTTTTTTCGAGATAATCATATAGATCACACTCTATCTTATCCTTTGCAATAGCCATACTTCCTCGCTGCTTAAGGATTATATTTTCCAGCTTAAGCTTATTAAAGGTATTCTGGAGATCCTGTCGAAGATTACACAAGTATGATGTCTTCTTATCCGGCTCGCCATCATCTTCCCACATATTTGCAATAAGCTGACCATTAGTCGTCTGCGCTCCCCTGTTATTTACCAGAAGCGCGATGATCTCCTTCGTCCTCTTATACTTAAATTCCACCGGCTTACCATCTACGAAAAGTTCAAAATTTCCAAATGTCTGCGCAAAAACCCTCTTATGCTCCTTCTGATATTCCGGAAATCTAAGATCTTTAAGCTCCCTCGTCACTGCTTCCGCCGTAGCTGGCATGAGTATATATCCACTGGCATGCATGTCTATCGCTTCATATGCATATTTTTTATTATTTCCGAGAAATATCAGATTCACCGAAGAGTTCAGCTCTTTTAGATACAAGCCAAGCTCCATGCCTTTAAGGTCTGCCATCTCAGTCTCTATGAAAGCGACATCTATCTCCTTCTCTCGCGCATAAGCAAGCGCTCGAAGCGGGTCTTCAAACTCCAATATTTCAGACTCTTCGTCCACTCCATATATCAGGTCAGATACCAATTCGAGCTCGTCCCGCTTATCGTTTACGACAATTATCCTCATTCAAGCACCCCCTACCGAAAGGTCTACAGATACCGTCCTCTGCTCTCGCCTTTGCTGCGCTGTCATGTGCAGCGGATCAGCTTCACCCACTATCAGCATTTCACCTTCATTTACTACCGTCTCGTGCAGTGTACCTGCCCTCAGGTCTGATATTACAAGTGCTGCAAACCTGTCATAATTGTCGTCATCTATCACCGGGAAATGATGTTTCATCCTATACCAATGCTTTGTATCATACCCCACGCTGCCTATGTAAAGTCGATCCGCCGTACCTGCAACCTCGTCCGGTCCCGCAGTTTCAACTCCCTCATACTCTTCATCATCACAAAAAAGCATTGCATATACACGAAGTATCAGCTCTCTTACGGTCTCTTCTTTACCATTCTTTTTTACTTTACCGGTCACAGAATCCATGACCTTGTAGTAGTAGTCCTGAGCTTCTTCACTTTCTTCAAAGTGGACTATAGCCTCATAAAATTTCCTGTTTATGTAATCATTCTCCATAAAAAGTCTCCCTGCTCCGAAATATTTTAGAAATTCCAACCTTCAAGTGCTGATATACCATACACTGGAAATTCGTGATTATTCTTTTTCGCATCCGCTTTCCACTGAAAAGGTGTCATCTGCGTTATCTTCTTAAAGTTTCTATTAAAAGTGGATTGTGACTGAAAACCCACGCGGATAGCCACTTCCTCCATCGACAGATTCTCCCTGCTTATCAGACGACACGCCTCATCCACTCTTACATAATTCACATAGTCTGCAGGCTTCATATTCATCACGCTCTCAAAGCTTCTTCTGAAATGGGTCTCAGAAAGCCCGCAGGCGTTTGCCATATCCAGCACTTTGATATCTTCTGTAAAATGAAGCTTCACAAAGTCAAATACAGGCTGCAGCGTTCGCCCTGCTTTAGTATCAAGCTGCTTTTGATTTTCAGCACTTCCGGTCCTTAAGAGTTCTATAACAAGTGAATATATCTGACCATTGACGCTTTCTTTATAGTAAATCTTTTCTTCACGGCACTCTTCTATAATATTCTTTATAAGCGCCGCCATTTTAGGCTGCTGATCCACCGCAAAGATAAGCCCTTTCTTATTGATCGTCTTGATCGCATGCTCTTCAAACATGCTATTCATCTGCATTCTGTTTTTTACATAATTATCCAGATCAATATAGAGAAACTCCCACTTGCATATATTTCCTCTGTCCGAAATCGTAGTATGCGGAATATATGCAGGGATTATCGTAAACATATCTCCAGTATACCTGTAGCTTTTATCCTCGATGATAAGCTGCCCAGAACCTTCATAGCAAAAACCTATCTCCATGTAATTATGAAAGTGGAGTGTATTTCCGGTATCATTTCCATACTCTCTCTCCCAGCCCTTTCCGAGCAGCGACAGTATGTACTCCTCCGCCGGTATCGTATAATATCTGAATTCTAGTGGATGTTTATTTTTAGCCATTTCAAATCTCTAATTTTCCTAAGTATATCTTTCCGTCTCTCAGACACTCGCGGTAACTATCAATCCTATTCTCTACTCCAAGCTCCGCAGCCCTCTCTTCATTGCCCGGCTTCGGATACTTCGTATACCACGCACAATTCCAGCCTGCATTTTTCGAGCCATAGATATCATTTTCAATATCATCACCAATGAAAACGCACTCCTCAGGCTTCGCATCAAGCATCGTAAGGCAATAGTCAAAGAAGCCCTTAAACGGTTTCTCCTCTGCCGCTTCATCGCTGCATACTATCGTGTCAAAGTACTTTTCAAGTCCCAGGCGATGTATCTTTTCATGCTGTATCTCTGCTGTCATGTTTGTACCGCAGCCGATGAAGATACCCTTTTCTTTCAGCGCTTTAAGCAGTTCCTCAATACCATCCTCGATCTCCAGATTATCAAGAAGTGTATCCCAATACAGATTTGCCAATATCCTTGCATGCGGATTCTGCGGAAGACCTCTCTTCATCAGGCAGCGCTTTGCGCGTATTATCCTGCTGTGATAAGCTGCATTATGAATTCCAAGACGCTCGATCTCCATATTCATCATTTCGCGCCAGTCCTCCATAGCCTCCTTTTGGGGTATAGAGAAATTCTTTTCAAAGTATTCCCCAAATGCCTTATTTCCAAGTGCTGTACCCTTATCAAAACTATATAATGTATTATCCAGATCAAAAAATACTGCTTTTATCATCTTTTTCCTCTTTAATTAATCCGTTTTTGTTTAGTATAGCAAATTGATTTTACCTACGCAAAAACTGTTGAAAACTCTTGACAGCACCACTTCATCACTTTAATGTATTATCATAATCAAGCGACGAGGAGGCTTATTATGAAAAAAACACCATTCGTAACTAATGAACAGCTTCAGGAGATCATAAAGACTTACCCTACTCCATTTCATTTATATGATGAAAAAGGAATACGTGAAAATGCCAAAGCCGTAAAGGAAGCCTTTTCATGGAATCCGGGTTATCGCGAATATTTCGCAGTAAAAGCTCTCCCAAATCCCTTTATCTTAAACATCCTCAAGGAATATGGTTTTGGCTGTGACTGCGCCTCAACCACCGAGCTTTTGCTCGCTGATGCTTTGGGCTTTGCACCAGAGCAGATCATGTTCTCTTCTAATGATACACCTGCAAGTGAATTTAAGCTTGCAAGCGAGATCAATGCTATCGTTAATTTCGACGACATCACGCATATCTCTTTCTTTGAAAAGGCTGTCGGAAAATTTCCGGAAACTGTCTGCTGCCGTTACAATCCCGGCGGAGTTTATGAGATCAGCAACGGGATCATGGATAACCCAGGTGATGCAAAGTACGGCATGACCAAGGCACAGCTCTTCCAGGCGTTTAAGATCCTTAAAGAAAAGGGGGTTAAAAATTTTGGAATCCACTCTTTCCTTGTAAGCAACACAGTTACAAATGACTATTACCCTACTCTTGCGCGTACTCTTTTTGAGCTCGCAGCAGAAGTAAAGCAGGAAGTCGGCGTTCACATTTCATTTATAAACCTTTCAGGTGGTGTCGGCATCGCCTATCGTCCTGACCAGACGCCTAACGATATAAAGAAGATTGGTGAAGGTGTGCATAAAGCTTTTAATGATATCCTCGTCCCGGCCGGAATGAGTGATGTTTCGATATATACCGAAATGGGAAGATTTATGACTGGTCCTTATGGATGCCTTGTCACTACTGCAATCCACGAAAAAAATATTTATAAGAACTACATCGGCGTAGATGCCTGCGCAGTCGACCTTATGCGCCCTGCCATGTATGGCGCTTACCACCACATAACTGTCATGGGCAAGGAAGATCAGGACTGTGACCATCTCTACGATATCACAGGCTCGCTCTGTGAAAATAATGATAAATTTGCCATTGACCGCATGCTTCCAAAGATCGACCTAGGTGACTTACTGGTAATTCACGACACAGGTGCTCACGGATATTCCATGGGCTATAATTACAACGGTAAGCTTAAGTCTAAAGAGCTGCTTCTCAAAGAAGACGGAAGTGTACAGCTGATTCGACGTGCCGAAACTCCAAAGGATTACTTTGCTACATTTGATTGCTTTGACATCTTAAAAAACATGCGATAAGAAAGGTTCCAACAAATTTCTTATAAGTAAAATAAGCCGTGAAAAATGATTTCTCTCATTCTTCACGGCTTTATTATTTAATCTTATTTTATGGTTATCTCTCCCTCAAAGTTTCCGCTGAACTTAACTGTGCTTCCACTCTGTGTGAACATCTTCTTCGGCACCTTTTTAGCCTTACCGTCGATCGTAACCTTTACGCTCTTAACGATATCCTTCTTCACCTTTACCTGAGCAACACTGCTGCTTGTAACTGCGAATGGTGTCACCTCGATGTTGAAGGTATTAGTTCCCTTAAAGTCCTTCTTAGAAGTCTTCACACCCTTGATAGACTTAAGCTGTACTGTCAGAGTTCCTACATTCTTGCTTCCATTCACTTTAAGCTTAATGTCATCACCAGTATATGTCTGACCATTATACGCAACGACGATACCAATGTCACTGTTTTTCTTGTACTTCTTACCATTGTATGTAAGAGATACAGGCGCAGTTACAGTGATTCCATTGCCTACGTTCATTGAAACAGTCAGAGCCTTTTTAGTCTCCTCTGTGCCTTTATCTGTTTCAGGCACTTCATTTTCTGATGGATTCTCTGTCTTTGCCGGAGAATCAGAATTTTCTCTCTTGTCGTCAGAAATCGGAGCCTCTACAGCTTCATTATTTCCTGAAGATGGATTCTCTGTTGTACTATTATTTTCTGTTGTACTATTGTTCTCTGTTGCAGGTGTTTCTGTCGTACCACCATTCTCTGATTCCGGAACATCTGATGTCTCTTCTGTTCCTTCATCATAGTAAACGTAGATAACATTTGACTTTTCGCCCTTAAGAGTGATAGTCTTCACGCCCTTGTTATAAATCTTATAACCGTCGATAGGTGAAAGTTCTGCCGGGTCAACTGAAACAGTTGTGCCATAGATTCCGTCACATACAGTTTCTCCAAGGACCTCACCCGTTCTTCTAACTACCTGTCTTACTGTATAGCTTGTATCTGCCTTCTTATATGTGCAGACGATTTCTCCTGCATTTGCAGCTGTAAGCTTGATCGTGCTTCCTGAAGAGAATACATATCCTGCGATTCTTTCAGCTACATCAGCTGCTGCCACACTGCTGTCTACTTTACCCATACGAGTTTCAGGCATCATAATCTCATTGCCATTCTCGTCCTTGAAGTAAACAGTATAGCTCTGGCAACCCTTCTTAGCACCTTTAACTATTGCCGGCTCGATCTCATCTGCAACGAAGCTTTCCGGCTTCCACTCTGTATAGTAATCCTCAGCGCGAAGTCCAAGCTCAGCCTCACTTGCGTAGACCTTTGAGCTGTTTCCTGATGCAGTTACAGCCTTAGTAGCCTTATCCTTAACCTTAAATACTCTCTTATTCTGAGTTACAACCTTGCCTGCTTCTTCTGTATCATACTCACTGTATGAAACATCCTGTGGAAGTCTTCCGCTCATGCTTGCCCAGCCTTCATCTTTTACAAGGCCGTCATATGCGATTCTTGTATTCTTGAAAGTTACCTTAGCCTCAGCATCCCATGGTCTTCCGAGGTAATTTCCGCTAAGTGAAAGTCCAGCAGAAGGACCTTCGATAATGCAGTTATTGAAAAGATATCCGTACTTAGCATCTTCTCCTCTGTTTGCTGTTACATATGAGTGCTTCTTATTAGCGTCGCTGTATCCTTCAAATTTAAGAACGCAGCCTTCGAATACATAGTCTCCGTATCCAAAGATAAAGTCCGTATTACCTGTGATCGTGCAGTTATTGAAATATCCAAGTGTTCCTTTATGAGTATAAAGTGTATCCTGACTTCCATAGAATGCACAATTTGTAAACTCTACATCTGTAGCATCAACAGCAAGTGCTGTAGCACGCTCTGTTGCTGTTGTAGTTCTTACGTCCGCACCTTCAGTTCTCTTAAATGTGATCTTTGTATCAGGGTAAGCCTCTGTAGAAGCCTCCACTCCGTCAGCTATCTCTTCTGCTGTCACATATCTGTTAAATGAGTTCTCAAAAGTGATACCATCAGCCTTAAAGCCCTTAGCTGTATCCTTTACATAAACTGATGCACCCCACTTGCTTACACTGCCTTTTCCATGTCTGTTGTATGCAGCTTCAGCATTGTAGAAGCCTTCCTTTGCACTATAGTAAACATAGCCGATTCCATAGTACCATGTAAGCTTTACCGCACCTTTATCTGCTTTAAGAGTAAGGTTAGGTGTGTCGATGATGATCTGCTCTCTGTATGTTCCCGGTGCAATGTGAAGTGTGATCCTCTCAGAGCCTTTACGTGTAGTTTTAATAGTATTTACAGCTTCCTGTACTGTATCAAAGTTCAGTTCCTTGTCAGCATAGCCAACGTATACGTCCTTCGCAGAACCGACATTCTTATATTCCTTGTCCGCTGTGAAGAAGAGATCTTTCTCAACAAAGCTGTCCTCTACTGTAACAGTTGTCTTTGTTGTATAAGCCCCATTATCAAGCACTGCAGTATAAGTGCCATTTCTAAGTTCTGCACTATACTCAAGTCCATTTACACTTCCAACATAGCTCTGCTTATCAGCAATATTAGTGAAAGTGATCTTACTTACAGCTGTTCCCTCAGGAATGTTGAGAAGCTTACCAAATACTTTGTATGTAGAAGCCTTAACTACTTCATAATCCTTTGTAATAGTAATATCAGATGAAGCTGTAAACTCTTCTGCATCCTTCAAAGCATAATCATAGCAATTTGAAAGTGAAGCAATATTTCGTGTACCTGCTGTGAGCTCTGCTGAGTAGCTGCCCTGCTCATCGAGTGGCGCACTTATTGCTCCGCCCTCTTCACTTGTAAATACGATATTTACATCCGAAGTATCAAATCCTGCAGCAAAACCTGTAACCTTACCTGATACTGTAATTGTGTCGACAGCCTCTACCTTAATGTCATGGTTTGTTCTGACTGTGACATCCTTTGAGTCTGCCTTTACTTCTGCTGTCGCACCAGTTACCACGTAACCTGCTGCATTCTTTATAGAAGCCTTGTATGCCCTGCCAGATTTGATATAAGCCGCATATCTGTTTGACGCAGAATCTACCTCAGCTTCAATCTCTTCACCTGACTCTTCGTCAGTAAGAACTATCCTGTAGTCACTTGGAACTTTATTATTTCCAAAGTCAACATTTCCCTGAACTACGCTGTCTGTACGTCTGACAACTCTGAATATATCAATTTTTCCGTTATTTTCAGTCTCTGTATAGATCTTGTAAGTTCCGTCATTCTCAGCGATAAATTCATACTTAGAAGGTGTTGTACTTACAGTGAACTCTTCATCCTGATCACCTGATTCACTTACGAAGTGCGCAGTTTCTTCAGCATTCTTAGAATCCATGTAAACATCAATGATATTTCCTGCTTCCACGTTGCTGATCTCTACATAACGTCTTCCGGAACCACCATTACCGTTTGCATAGTAATATCCGTTAGAAATATAGCCATCAGCAAATTCATACTGGCCCTTCTTCTTTGTCGCCTTCTGAGTATTTCCCTCACCGTCTTCTGTGTAGATTCTGTCACCTACAGCATATGAAAGTGTAAGGTCATCCATAACAAGTTTACCATTGCTTGCGAAAGCTTCACTTACTGTCTTTACGACATATGTCTCGCCAGTCTCTTTATCAGTCTTTACCTTGTTATATGATGCTACAAGGTCAGAAGCATTCTCGTACTCATCTGAGTCGATGTGATCTACTGCACCTGCGATATTTGATGAAACACCACCAAAATCCCATGAATCTACTTCACCTGAGTCCTGTGTGTCAAAGACAGACTTCGGATATGAAGCATTTATTGAGTAGATATAAGTATTTGCCGTACACTCGATAACCGCATAGCTGTAGCCTGAATATTCATATGTAAACTTGCTTCCTGAGCTATACTCTTCACCATTTATAGTTATAGCACCCTGAGTATATGACACGCTAAGAACTGCCTTGCCGCTTGTGGACTTATTAAGCGGAACAATTATCTTTGTGCCTGCATTTACCTGAACATCATTATACTCACGAGGATTGAATTTTCCCTTTGCCGCATCTATATAAAGCTCATGGAAATATCCATCCTTGCCCTCAATTCTCTCTGCCTCATCTTTGATAGCATTATAATCTGTAAAATCCCACTCGCTGTACTCTACAGGATATTCGAACTTCTCTGAATAATCTACTTCTTCTGGAGTTGTTACTTCTTCAGCCTTATTGAAAGGATTTTCATTTACATATATCTGATGGAGATAATCAATTGCAGTGAATTCAATCTCAACATATGCATCCTTATCACCATTCTTAACGCTGTAAAGATCCTCATTATCTACTCTGTCAGCTTTAACTTCAGAACCATTGATCTTTACGCTTGCTCCACCGTGTGTAGTGAAGTAAAGTGTCTCATTAGCCTTTACCGGAACATAAAGCTTTGTTCCAGCATTTATCTGTGTATCACGTCCGCTAGTGCTTCTTGTATAGAATTTGCCGTTAGTAGCGTCTACATAAATGTTCTTAACGTAGTCAGCCTTCTTCTGGATATTCACCTCTCCATCAGCATAAGATGTGAAGTCCCATGCAGTCACAGAAGTATCTACATCTTTAAGTGTATTCTCTTCTTTTTCTTCCTTTGCGTTTCCTGACTGCGTATTTCCTGTATGCTCAACAGAAAGTGACTCAAAATATGAACCATTCTTTACTACATCAAGCTCAATTATCTTTGCATCACCCTTATACTTATATACATATGTGTAAGGGTTGTAATCTCCTGAGACCTCGAATTTCTCCCCGTTGATCTCAAACTGATCTATATCTTTATTGTATGCTTTCAATGTGATAGTAGCATCACCCTTAACCGGGAAATAAAACTTTGTTCCCGCATTAACCTGCGTCCACTGATCGTCTTTTATGCCCGCTTTAGCACCATTTGCCATAGCATCGATAAACATGTTGTCATAAACATAAGTGCTATTCTCAATATTTTTAGTAAGACTGTCGCTGCCAAAATCCCATGTATGATCTTTTGCCTCTGAAAGCTTTACATTCTTTTCTGCCTCAGATGATGCAGATGCCTCTGCCGCATATACCTGTGCAACGAGCGCAGATTCTTCTATACTGCATGAAAGAATCGCTGCTGCACTCAATGCTGCGATACATCTTGCAAATCTATAATTCTTCATAACTCCGTTCCCTTCTATCCACTAAACCGGAATACAATGTACACATTTTCGTACAAACATTGTACATGATATCATACATTTCATAAATTGTACACACTTTTAAACAATTTTGTATATTGTATTCTTTTTTATTTTTAGGCTAATCGGAATACATTCTGAAGAAAGCCTTTTCTTGTGGTATAATCGGGCTATCAGAACTTAAAAAACTATGGAGGTTTAATTTAATGAAAGACGATTGCATTTTCTGTAAACTTGCCAATGGTATTTTTTCTACTAATACAGTTTATGAAGACGACGATTTTCGTGTTATCTTAGATGCCGGCCCGGCCACAAGAGGTCACGCCCTCATCATACCTAAAGAGCACTATGCCAACCTTTACGAGATTCCTGAAGAGCTCGCCGGAAAGGCTATGATCCTTGCTAAAAAGCTTGCCGGTGAAATGACAGAGAAGCTTCACGCAGACGGCTTCAACCTCGTACAGAACAATGGCGAATGTGCCGGTCAGAGCGTATTTCACTTCCATCTGCATCTTATCCCAAGATATAAGAACGACGGACAGCATATCCTCTGGAAACCAACCGAGCCTACAGATGAAGAATTAAAGAAAGTGCTTGAAGATCTGAAATGAGTAAAAAAATTCTTTTAACCGGCGGCGGGACAGCCGGACACTGCGTGCCTAACCTCGCATTAGTTCCCGCATTAAAAACACATGGATTTAAGCCCATTTATATAGGCTCATATACCGGTATCGAAAGAAAGCTCGTAACAGCTGAAAAAATCCCTTACTATGCGATATCTACAGGAAAGCTCCGCAGATATTTTGACTGGAAGAATTTCACCGATCCTTTCCGTGTCATCAATGGATTTTTTCAGGCTTACGGAATCCTTAGGCGTGAACGCCCTGATATCGTTTTCTCAAAGGGTGGTTTTGTCTCTGTTCCGGTAGTCAAGGCAGCAAAACTTCTTAAGATACCTGTTATCATTCATGAATCAGACATGACACCAGGGCTTGCGAATAAGCTCTCATACAGCTCTGCATCAAAGATCTGCTGCTCCTTCAGGGAAACTCTGCAGTACCTTCCTAAAAATAAGGCTGTATTCACAGGCTCACCTATCCGTGATTCACTCCTCAGCGGTGACCGCGGTCAGGGCTTTGCCTTCACAGGTCTTACACGCGGCGAAAAGCCGACTATCCTTGTTGTCGGCGGAAGTCTCGGAGCGCAGCATGTTAACGAAGCTGTCAGACATTTACTTCCGACACTTCTTAAGAGCTATAATGTTGTGCATCTTTGCGGTAAGGGTAAGCTTGACGAGTCCTTAAAAAACACACCGGGATATGTTCAATATGAATATATTTCAAGCGAAATGGCTGATCTTTTTGCAATGGCAGATATCGTTATCTCCAGAGCCGGTGCAAATGCCATATTTGAGCTTCTTGCACTCAAAAAGCCTAATATCCTTATTCCTCTTCCTGTCGGAAGTTCAAGAGGAGACCAGCTGCTCAATGCAAGATCTTTCGAAAAGGCAGGATATTCATATCTCCTTAAGGATGAAGACCTTTCTGACGACACACTTACAAAAGCGATAAAAACTGTCAGAGAGAATAGCATTGACTATATTCAGGCAATGGAAAACGCAGAAGAATCAGGTGCAGTAGAAAAAATTGCTGACCTTATTGCTGAGATTGCCAATAAGTAACTTTAATGATGTCAGGGTCAAAAGGTCAAAATCCGATTGTGCTTGCACAAAGAGGATTGAGACCTTGGGACCCGCAAAACACGAGCAAGTAGCGTTATTACGCGGAATGCGAGTGTTTTAGGATTGCGGGAATTGCGCAGCAATGAAGCAATCCGTGACATCAGTAAGGGGCAAAAATGTATTTACCCCAATCGATGCCTCCATATAAAAATATGGAGGTATTTTTTATAAAAATTTTCTTTTTATGCACTTCATAAAATGCAGTAAACACGGTGTTTGCGGCATACTTTTCCCTTTTTTTGAGATATAATAATTTTGTATTTTTCAACAACACTTATGGGAAGGGAGAACTAATATGGCAATACCCACAGTCAAGAGCAAAAATGCGCCAAAAAACGATGATTTCAAGATTAAGAGAAGCGTCAGTACCACACTTCTGACTATACTTCTCCCTGTAACTATCGTTGGTATCATCTTTATCATTGTAGTACTCACAACACAAGCCAAATCGTCTATTTTAGATTTAGCTGAGCAGGATCTTCAGGCTGAAACAAATGCCAATGCTCGTGATATTGGATCGCAGCTTGAAATGCTCACTTCGCATTATGATTCTTATGCAAATACTCTCGAAACAGTTAAATTTAAAGATCATGATGCAATGCTTGAATATCTTCTTCCGACAACCAAATATGATGTTATCAAAAACATTGGATTATTCATTGGTTTTTCTGATAATTCATATTTCTTTGCGAATGGTACAACACACAGCAACGACGGTTGGGTAGCCACCGAACGTGAATGGTACACACGTGGTATCGAGTCTAAAGAATGGGTAAGTACAGATCCATACATTGACTCAACTACAGGCGATATGTGTATCACTCTTTCACGAAGAGTTGACTTTGCAAACGGTGAAGTCGGCGTTATCGCAACTGACATTTTCCTTGCTGATATACAGGAAAAAGCCCGTTCTCTTGTTCCATTAAAAACAGGTAACTCTTTTATCGTAGATCAGTCAGGTTACATGATCTCTTACTATAAAGATGAACAAGTAGGAACTTTCCTTGCTGATACAGATCCACTACTCAACGATGCATGGCAGTCTGATCCAAGCGTGATACATCGCGTTCCGGGACCTTCAAATAAAAAATATTATGTTGCATTTTCTGCTGTTCCCGGAACAAGCTGGACACTTATCTCTACTGTAAAAGAAGACAGTCTGCTTGAAGAATTAACACACTTTAAGCTTATTGCATACTCAATCATGGCTATAATAATCATTATTTTAGCGATCATCATACTTGTTTCTATAAAGAAGATTATCTCCATCCCGATCCAGGCACTTGCAAAGAAGATAAGTCGTGTTGCTGGCGGAGATTTTACTGTAGAATTCAAGAGTTCAAAAAGCGACGAGATCGGACTCATACAAAACGAGCTTGGAAATTATGTCACTAAAATGCGCGATATTATCTCTAGTATCCAGACCACAGCCGAGCAGTTGGGCGAGCAGTCTGAATCAAGTAAGGCTGCTGCAAGCGAAATGACTTTGCAGACCAAAGAACAGTCTGAGTCAATGGGTCAGATTCACGAAGTCATGGAAGGTATGACAAATGCTGTAAGCGAACTTGCCAACAATGCTACAGAACTTGCCGGCGCAGTAAGCGACCTTACTCAGAAGGGCAATACAGCCAATGACATAATGCTCCAGCTTGTAGATCAGGCAGATGCCGGTCAGAAAGACATGGGCGATGTTCAGTCAAATATGGCTAATATCAGCGACTCCATGACCGAAATGAACAACGTTGTTGTAACTGTCGGTGAATCTGCTGAAAAGATCAATGGTATCGTTGAGATGATCGATTCGATCGCAATGCAGACAAACCTGCTTTCCCTTAACGCTTCCATAGAAGCTGCAAGAGCAGGCGAAGCCGGTAAGGGATTCGCAGTTGTTGCAGGCGAGATTGCCAAACTTGCCACAGACAGCTCAGAGTCTGCCGGAAAGATCGCTGAGATCATTGCAGACATCACCGGTCAGATAAATACTCTTTCAGAGAAGTCACAGTCAAACGTTAATGCCATCACTTCAAGTACTGATGCTGTTACAACTGCCGGCACGACTTTCGAAAAGATATTTAATGACCTCAGCACAACAAGCTCAACTATCAAAGATATGATAAGCATGATGAGCAATGTAGACGGAATCGCTTCTTCTGTTGCAGCTATTTCCGAGGAGCAGTCAGCAAGCTCAGAAGAGATCTCTGCTACAGTCGAAAACCTTGCTGAAAGCGCAAAGCGTGTAGCTGAAGAAAGTCAGGGTGTAAACAATGATGCCGATGTCGTTTCTAACTCTGCTATAGAGATCAAGGACGAGCTCAGCGTATTCAAAATTTAAGGTATAAAATATAATACACATAAGGCATTGAGTGGCTAACTCCCTCAATGCCTTATTTTTTTCGGCTGCACTTCATCGAAATGAAGCATTAACACAGCATTTCAAGTGTTTGCTTGCCAAAAACATTCGTGCTACTCTTAGATACATTATGAAAAAATTGTCTATCTTAAACAATAACATGGACATGGTCCATGGCCCTTTATTAAAAAACATATTTATATTTGCTCTGCCGCTGCTTTTTTCTAATCTGCTGCAGATCGCATTCAACGCCGCGGACACTATCGTTGTCGGTAAGTTTTCCGGGCAGGAAGCCCTCGCCGCAGTCGGTGCGACAGGTCCTATAGTAAACCTGCTGATAGCCATGTTTAATGGTCTAGCGACAGGCGCTAACATCATAATCGCCATGCAGATAGGCCGAAAAGAGAAAGAAAGAGTCTCTACCTCAGTTCACACCTCATATTTTCTTGCATTAGCAGGAGGTGTGATCTTAACCTTCATCGGAGTTTTTCTTTCAAAAACCTTCCTGACATGGATGGGCACACCGGAAAATATCCTCAGCCAGAGCACACTTTACATGCAGATCTACTTTGCAGGAAGTATCCCGCTTCTGGTATATAATTTTGGCTCAGCTATACTTCGTTCAAAAGGTGACACTGTCGGCCCTACTGTTTACATGACAATCTCCGGTGTGATCAATATCATACTTAATCTTGTTTTCGTCATAGGACTTAAGATGGGCGTTTCAGGCGTAGCCATTGCTACTGTGATCTCAGAAACCGTATCAGCTATACTAATAACCCTCTCGCTGATGCGACAGAACGACAGCACGAAGCTTTACCTGAATCGCTTAAAACCCGACGATCACCTGCTTATGAAGATCATGCAGATCGGTGTTCCTGCCGGTTTCCAGACTATGATGTGGTCAATCTCAAACATCGCAGTCCAGTCTTCCATAAACAGCTTTGGTTCCGTTGCAGTCGCCGGAAACAGCGCAGCTGCCAATATCGAAAGCTTCGTTTACATCGGTATGATGTCCTTTTCAGAATGCTGTATCACCTTCACATCCCAATGTGCCGGTGCCGGCAAAAAGCAGCGTATCCGCGATGTATTCACGCTGATCGTCGTTTTGGAGTTTATAGTGGCTTTCGGCACAAGCGCAACCTTGTGGAGATTTGGAGACTTCTTCCTCTCCTTCTACACAAATGATCCGGGAGTTATAAATGTCGGAATGATCCGCATGTGGTACGTAGTATTTTGGCTTTTCATAAACGCAGTACTCGATGTTCCTGCGGCTTCCATGCGCGGAATGGGCTACAGCACTACACCAACTGTAGTCATGCTGATAGGTGTTGTCGGAGTTCGTTTGCTCTATATCTCAACGATATTCCATGCGATACACACTCTCCCAACCCTGTACCTGTGCTTCCCGATATCATGGATAATCACAACTATCCCTCTGATGCTGATATGGCTGCACTATTACAGAAAATTTAAAGGTATAGATTAAAAAATAAGTGCCCCAAAAGCCAAGCTTTTGGAGGCACTTTTCATTTGATTCTCATACCATCTTAAGCGGTTCTGCCGCTGTCGGGAAGAGCTCATCAAGCTCTTTAAGCATTGCAAAATCACCCTTAACCTGCATATCTCCCGCCATAAATGCTTCTCTGAAAGTTCCTTCGCCTTCAAGTATCGACATAAGTTTATCCTTGCTTATATGGCATACTACCTGCGGCGATTCCAACGGAAGATTCGTGCAGCTAAGCGTTGTATCCTTTATCTCAACGCTTATCGGCTTATTAAATTCCTTTACTTCAAACTTATAACTGACATCCGCACCTTTTTTACCTGCGAATCTCTTCTTAAACTTATCAATAGCAGCATCCTCTTCGCCTAGACCATCGTACTTAAGAAGCGATTTGAAATGGTCTGTAAGATGCTTTATATCCTCTTTCTGCGTCTGAACATAGTTCTCATCAGAAGCATATTTTGAAAGCTGCTCTGTCTCCTGCGGTGTGAACTTTATAACCTCTGATGCCGCAACCATAGCTTTGACTTCCTGATTGCTTGCCGGAAGCACCTGTGCACGTCTTGAAACATTCCGGTAGAAATTTTCTGCAGTTTTCTCGATCGTGCTTATATAGTTCGTATTCATCTCAAAAGAGATAGAGTCCTTAACATATCCTGTAAGTCCGCATATAGTCTTTCCTCCAAGCATATCCCACGCAGACTCCAGCGTAAGCTGTCCCTGCCTCTCGCCATAGGTGGTAGACATTACTATCGGGCACATGTATATATTCGAAATCTTCTCTTTATTACCATAAAACCAGCATGCATCGAGAAATTCTGCCATATAACCGCCAACTCCGTACCACTCGACAGTTGTCGCAAGGATAACTCCATCGACATCATTCAATGTACTCGGAAGCGATATTATATTTCTCTTTTCATCATGAAGGTCATATCTCTCTGTCTTAACATTCAGCTCATCAAAAACTGACTGCATCTTTGATAGCACAAATAGTGTGGGATCCCCCATGATTCCACGTCCGCCATAATAAATATTTATCCTCATAACAGCCCCTCCTTAAGCTCTTTGCTGCCTCATCAGCAAAGCCCCTTCATAGCTTAATTCTCTTTCCTGTACAGGATACAGCTGAGTAGTATACCGGCGACAAGCCCTCCAATATGCGCCGAATTATCTATCCCTGAACCTGTAACTCCAGCTAAAATACTATAGGCAACTACAAAAAATACTCTTGTCGGTGTAAGTGCCTTAAATCTTTCTTTATCCAAAACAACGATAGCCAGCAGTGCCCCTATCACACCAAATATCGCTCCACTCGCTCCGGCTGACGCGACATTCTCTCCAACCATTACATGAAACAGCAGCGAAGCCGCATTTCCGAGAAGTCCGCTCAAAATATACAATACAGCAAACTTCAGCTTTCCAAGCGCCGACTCCACCTTACTTCCAAACATATAAAGCGATATCATATTCGTCGCCAAATGCTGCAGTCCGAAATGCATGAACATACAGGTGAAAAGCCTGTAAACTTCACCATATTCTAAAACCAAAGGCTGATACATCGCGCCATTTTGGATCATATATTCAGCATCCATCGTGCTTCCATATGCCGAAAGCCATATAAATATGATGATGTTTATCAATATAAGAGCCACCGTGACCGGACTTTCAGAAAACCACAAAAGCTTTCCAAGACCTCTCCACACAGTAAGCTTATCATCCCCAAATTTCTTCTCACGTTCTTCGGCAAGCAGGTTTTCAAGCGGTGCTCTGAGATAATCAAAGTCAGACATCTGATTTTCGTAAATGACAAGCCTAAGCGAAGTAGCGTCTACAAGCCATGAAAACTCATCATTAACAGCAATACTTCTCCCCGCTGCCGGATTAGCAACAAGTATCAGAGAAAACAACCTGATCCTTATATAGCCTTTCTGCATGAACATATTTCGGATCTGCTCCATGAGCTGCGAATAATTATCATACGAAAGCACCAGCGCTCTGGCATTCAGTACGACCACAACCATCGCAAGTTCATTGTCGTTCCTAAAAAATAAATCTATTTCCTTAGAATTTGATTGTATCTGTGCATAGTTATGCGCAGCAAGTAATGCCGCAATTCTTTCTTTCAAATCATGATCCTCCGGGTCGCATAAATTGCGATACTACTTTAATTTTACACTTTGCCGCTCACTTTAGCAATGTATACCCGTAGAACTATACATATTGTTATTCACTATCAGCCTGCCATGACGACTTTCATCGTTACATGTGCAAATTTCACTACATCACCTGCACATATTTCAGCATTTTCGTCCTTTTCAAGCTTTCGCCCATTCACGCTTGTTCCATTAGTTGAATTAAGATCACACAGGAAATACCGACCTGCATTGCGCCTGATACATGCATGCACCCGACTTACGTTCTTATCCTCTATACATCCATGCACACGAGCGCGCGCTTTACCAATGGTAAATGTTTCGTCTCTAACCGCCAGATCAACACTTTCTCCATTTACCATCCCTATAAGATGAAGCGTATCTCCACCTGCCGCACGGTCATTTAAGAGTACCGTTTCTTCCTCATATCCATAAGCCTTTTCAGACCGCAGCTTTTTTTCCTGCATCTGCATCGCATTTGTGAGATAGTCGCTCCTGTACTCTCTGTATTGCTCTTCATTATTTTCAAAGATCTTTCCTTCTTCGCACTCAATACTGCGCTTTTTATATAAGTGGATCACTCCTATCATCGCAGCCGCAAAAAATACCGCTATCACAGCTCCCGCCTTAAGGTAATCATCTTCAGAAAATCCAAGCAGCGTCAATACCTGCGGGTCTAGCAGCACTGCTGCATAACATCCCGCTGCTGCAAGCGTCATCACCGCGCAGATGATGATCCCATTCCGGATATTTTTCTTCTGAGCCTTCTCCATCTCTCCCTGTTCAGGCGGGCAGTAATCTATCCTGCTTATATTAACCTGCGGCTCGGCTTTGTACTCCATTTTAAACTCCGGCAGTCTGATTATCGGTATCTCTGTGACACCTTCTCTGTCATTTCCGAGCAGCTTTTCTATAGATACTACTCCATCACATACATCGTTAAAAAACTTCCCTGCCAGCTTGACTGCCTCCGGGTCCTTCTGGTCAGCCGCTTCCACCAGAAACTCTGCCAAAAGCTCCTCCCCATCAGACTCTCTGCAGCCCGGAACATATACAAAAAACGGTTTCTTCTTATCATCATCCCAATATATATATTCCGGCTCATATATAATTTCATCGTCACATAAAAGATATTCCTCAAGTCTTTTTTGAAGTTCCGCATATCCTCTAAAAAAGCTCTTAAGCTCCGGATAGCGAAGCTTTCCGCTGTCAAAAACATCCGCAATGCTCCTCATACTCCCTATCTCAAAAGACCAGAATTCCTCTCCGTTGAAATTTTCTGTCTGAAGCTTCAGTATTCCCGGAATATTATTATTCTTAAGCATTCGCTCCTTATAATCATTCTCTGAATGCTCTCTTTCGATCAATAAATATTTTTTTCTATTCTCCTGCCTGATAATCGCATTCATTCTTGCACTCCACTTCTACTTCTAACCATATCTATGATATTTTTCCCCGCCCGAAGAGCCCGCACTACCTCTATCGGCTGTACCCTCGAGTACTTTTTATCAGCAGAAATACTGATACCCTTCCTCCTAAGTTCCGGTATCAGTACTATGCCTTTAGGAATCCTGAAATCAGCCTTACCGCTTACACTTATCTCCAATGCAGTCGCTTTGGCATCGATCTCAACATTTTTAGAGACTATCATCCTCTTATCCAGCAGTTCCCTTGCCGCATCCTCCGCCTTCTTCACCGGATCTGCTTCCGGGTCTGTGACCATAGCCCCTCGCAAAGCCGCTTCATAGCATACGCAATCTAAAACACACTTATCATGTACATAAAAGCTCATATAAATTATGAGCAGGATACACGTCAGCAATATCGGCATCAGCATAGCCGCTTCCACCGTATAATATCCACAATATTCATCTTTCATCGCAAACCACCTAAAAGTATGACTAATTCAGGTACCACCAGAAACGGAATAAATGGCAGTTCGCTTTCACGATCTCCCACTTTCAAAAAGATCACAAACATTGAAACTATTGCAGCCAGAAAACTACCTGCAGTAAGCAATATCAAATTTTCAAAAACTCCAAGTACCGCTCCCGTAACTATCAAAACAAGCCCGTCGCCAAAGCCTATTTTTTCATGTGTCACTGCTGATATAAGTACCATCACACAGCCGATCCCGGCACCCAGCAGGCTGCTTAACGGTGTGATAGTGCTATTCCATGCAGCTGCAAGCCCTGCGATCAAAAATATGACCAGTACCCGCCCATATATCCTTTTATTCTTTATATCTGTCGCTGCACATATAAGCAGCATTAAAAGCATGATAAGTCTTCCAAGCATCTCTTTATTCTCCGCAATCTGCACATTTCCGCATGTCTCCTACTTCTGATAACGGCACTTCCCTGATGCCTCTCTTAAGTCCCGGGCATTCCCTCGTTGTATGCCAGCGGTCTCCATCGTCTGTGATAAAGGTCTTACTTCCTCCTCTTTTACCACAGTATTCACATGGATAATATTTCCCTCCGGAACTATTTCGCCTTGCAGCTATATCCTCTCTGCTGATATCCATGATATTTAGTTTAAGATGTCTGCAATTTCTATGAGTATGATATACACCGCCATAAGTAGTTATGTAAACAAAAGTGTCGTCAGTATCTTCTGCATGCCTTCCACGCGTATTATCATATCCTGTGAAAGCCTTTACTCTCGCCCTGTCTATGATTTTTATCCTTGGCGCAGCCTTGGGCGCGAATGGTATATCAGCTTTCCATATTTCAAAAAGATCTATTATCTCATTGCCGTTCAGCCTGTCCGACACAGTATATGCTGCTGCGCTTGCAGCCACGGCATTACTCATCAGCCGCTGCTGCTTCACTCCTGACTGCCTCATTATCTCTGTCACATACAGCAGCGTCAGCATACACATGAGAAACAGCGGCAAGACCACCGCTGCTTCTACTGTCATTGAGCCCTTAAAAGAGCCGCGGACAGATTCCCTTTTCGGTATTAGATTGTATTGTTCGGGGTTCTCATTGTTAATTTCACTAATATTTGGGTATGGGAGATACTTATTTATTTTTAGATTTTCTTTATTTTTTCCCGAAAAGGTCATCTGTCTGCAGCTCCTTTACTCGATCACCGGCATATAACTGTAACTTCTGCGTATAGTGAATTTTCTCCCTGCACAGTCAGTTATCTCTGCATCAGCCTCTAAAAACTCTATGCAGCCATCCATCCTGAAATTCCCATTTCCTGGCGTTTCACGCAGGTTCAGCTCTATCATGTCAATCGCTCTCATTGTCATCACTGTAGGATGCACTTCATTTTCGATCACCATTAAAAGCTTCATATAGTTACTGTAGTCAAGCCCTTCACCATCTGTCTTTCCTTTCATAGCTCCACTAAAGGGAACTTTCAAAATATTCTGTAATCTCCAGTCCTCGCTTTGCTTTACAAGCGGAACTTTTCCTCCGGAGAGCAATGTCCTTACATCAAGCACCGCCTCTGATGTCGACCAGCAGACCATAAAAAAGTCTGTCAATGGCTCTGTTATGTCAACCTTTATAGCAATTGCTGCCGCTGCCGCGATCGGCTCTGCTATAGCCTGTGCCTGTGCTCGTTTCCCTGAGTCACGGAATATCATCATTGTATTTGCCGCAGCTCTCATACTAAAAAGCTTCTCTACCGTACATCGAAGATTAGCGATATTTGTATTTTTACCATTCAGGATATACTCCTGCTCATAGTATCCATCTTCCTCTGCATCTACATAATTTCTGAATTTCTTTGAAAGATATTCTGTATATAGCAGATTACTTGTCAGCGAATCTGTATCATATCTGGGTTTTACTACACCTATCCCGTCAATGTTTTCTCTATACGAAGCAAGTCCTTCAAGCATGAGCTTTTTATGCGAAGGTTTTATATATGAACCATAAATCGTCCTTGATATGATACCTTCACGCATGTCATAGGTCTTTTTATACTTCTTTGTATCGCTTCCAATGTCTGCATCTTTAAGCTTTTTATCTATCTTTGCTCTTCTCTCATCCAGATTTTCTTTTAATATTCCACTGCCTTTATAATCTTTCACATGATTATGCAGGTCCTCTGCTATACCTACACCATACATATCCTTCACAGCTTCTATTGCCTGCCTCTTAAAAACTCTTCCTCCGTCATCAGTCGCCCTCGACGGAAGGTCTGCCGAAGCATTCTTTATATTCAAGCCATACAGGTCACCTGCACCGGTAAAGAAAAGCCCACGTGAAGGATGAAGCTCATAATCCATATATTCTTTAAGATGCATCGATGTTTCTTTCAGCGACGGAACACTATTTCCATAAGAGGAGTCGATGTACGCAAGATCATATTTTTCAAGTAACTCTCTGTTATACTCTGCAAATGTCGAAACCAGTCCCATATTCATCGCCATTTCAATACGCATCTTTTCTGCGCTGTATCTCGCACTGTCAACCACTGTAAGCACAAGTGATAAGAGTAATCCCAAAATAAGTGACATAAATACTGTTATCGATCCCTTGTACATCTCTCCTCCTTCCTTTTTGAAAAATTCTTAAAATTTACTCGCAAGCGAGTATTGAATTTCAGACTGCCTTGGCATTTTTGATAACATTGCCAAGAAGATACTCGACAAGACTTGTGATCTGCTTCTTAAAAAGTGTCACAAGCGCAATAAGAACGACCAAAATAAGAATGATCTCAACAGTTCCTACCGCATCTTCTTCCTTCAGAAAACGCATTAACATAATTTCTCACCTCCTTTCAAAATCCAAAAGACATAATGGATGGAATTAAAATTATCAAGAGTACTATCAAAAGCATGATTCCCATAGGCAGAAGCAGCTTAGTTCCCGCTTCTTCGCCCAGTCGTCTTGCTTCGCTCTTCCTGTTTTCAAAAGCATTGGCAGCCTCATATTCAAGCAATGAAAGGATACCTGCACTGCCCTTTTTAAGATTCTGACTGAGAAGCGTTCCAAGCTTTCTATACTCTGAAACACCAGACCTCATACCAAACTCCTGGTAAGCTGTCATCTCACCTGTTCCGCTGTTCATAAGCCTCACGGTGATAAGCATTTCTTCATATGCGTAATGCATAGGACTTTGCCCTTTCGCCCTGCTCATCTCATAGTCGCGGGCTGTCTTTTCAAAAGCTCCTCTTATCGTCATTCCTGCCCCCAGTAAAAGCGCAAGGCGGCTCACTATCTTAGGATAATCGGCTTTCATCTGCCGCTCTCTGTTTACTATTTCTTTTTTTATCTCATCATTTCTTCCATAAAAAATTCCCAAAGCCCCCAGAAGCGACAGCAGCAATATAGTTATGCCTGTCTTTGACACCGGTGAAAAAAAGCTTATTTCGCCGCTGTCAATCCTTTTCGGAAGGCTAATGCCGCTCTCTGTTTCAGAAACCTTATCTGCATTTTCAAGTGCTTTCCTGATTTCAAAGCGCAGCTTCTCCTCTCCATATCTCTTCCTCGGAAATACAGTTATCGGGATGTTTACCTCATCATAAAATTCCTCATATGTAAGGCCAGCCCTGATATTTACACGTTCTCCCGCTTCTTCTGAGAACTCATCATCCAGCTTTCCTTCACTGTTTATGCACTCGAAGTTGTCCGGGTACCACTCGATCTCTACCGGATATTCCTTGTATTTCTTTATAAAATTCAAGTCACTGTCAACATGTGATGAAGATTTATTCTCTGCGAGCATTTCAACAGGAAGTGCTCTCTTTATCTCATCAAAGATCGCCTGTATCTCTTTCCCGGTATATTTCCTCGGGCTAACTTCTATGTCTATAGGCTCCTTGAGCCGTCTGTCAGATGTTTTAACTTCAAGTGTGACCTTTCGGCTCATCTCACCATAACCGTTTCTCGAAACACTGCTAAGTGCTCTTCCTGCACCTGCACCTTGTAATCCTGCAAGAAAGCTAAGCACATTTCCGATAAATATGAGCATCAATATTTCCGCCGAAACTTTACGCAGGAAATTCCCCGCCGCTTTCTCCGGTTTCTCAGAGGGCTTTAACATCCGCTGTTTTTGCCTTAATTCACTTGTATCATTCGGAAGACGCGAAATCAGATACTCCGCTCCCCCATAAAAGATTTCCTTAAATGCAGAGCCCTTTGCAACGCTTTGCCTGTACTTTGCAGACACTATAAATAAGGCTCCGAAAAGGAAAAATATTAAAATATTAATTATGATCACTGGATTTCCTCAGACACGAACGGTCACGATCTTTTCCGCCATCACAAAGGCGGCAAGATATGCTGCAAGGCAAAATGTCATCATTATGACACCACCTATATTATTATATAAGATACCTGAAATCTCAGGCGAAGTTTGCGTTATGTAAACTATCATTCCAAAAGGAACGATATCCATTATCCTGCTTTCATAGCGTTTTGCACTTACCATCACAGCAATCTCTCTCTTGACTTCCATGCGTTCACTTATGATTCCTGCGGTACGGTTTATGATCCCTGTAAGGTTTCCGCCACTTCTTTTGGCAACTGCAAAAATTTCTGCAAAATCCTTTATATCCTCCACTCCACTTCTTATCCCGAAGTCCATCAGGATATACTCAAGTCTCTCATTTGCCCTAAGCCTATGAACTAAAATCCTGAATTCTTTCGCTATCACAGAGTCTCTGCCATACATGCTCTCCATATCCCTTCCGGCTTCGATGAAGGCATTTTCTACAGAATAGCCTGCATTCAATGCTGACTGAACAGCATTCAGCGCTTCTCTGAATTCTACCGAAAGCTGCTCTATTACCTTTGCCGCACAGACCTTTTTTCTGTATTTCAGATATAAGATAAGCAATGGCGAACCAAGTATCACCACCACTATATTTCTATAAAAAGTCCATAGTGCAAACGCTATTATCAACTCGCCTACTGCAAGATTTTGAATGAGCTCCGCTTTTGTAAATCTGTATTCTCTATAATTCAAAGCCCTATCCTTTCAAGCTTTAAGCGGCTCTTTAATTCACCTACACATGCCAAGGCTTCTCCATCATATTTATAAATAGGATTCAGAACTATCTCTCCATCTTCATATCCGCACAATTCTGTGATTTCCAAAACCTTTCTGCTTTTGTCTCTCATACGTCCTAAATGTATAATTATGTCAACCGCAGATGCGATCTGGCGACGTATAGCTTCAAGCGGGATACTCTCGCCCATTAAAGTCATCATTTCAAGTCTTGATACCATATCAGCTGCACTATTGGCATGTCCAGTACACAAGCTGCCGTCATGACCTGTATTCGCCGCCTGCAGGAAGTCAAATGCTGCACCGTCACGCACCTCACCGACCACAATTCTGTCAGGTCTCATCCTGAGTGACGATTTTATCAGGTCTCTTATCGTTATCGCTTCACAGCCCTCAACATTGGCATTTCTGGTCTCAAGCTTTACAAGGTTTTCTATCCCCTCGATCTGAAGCTCAGCCGAGTCCTCGATAGTTATCACTCTTGTTTCAGGCGGTATGAATGCTGACATCGCATTAAGGAAAGTGGTTTTACCGCTTCCTGTTCCGCCGGATACAAATATATTGTAGCCGGCAACTACAAGTTTCCTTATGAACTCTGCAATTTCAGCCGTTAATGTACCAAACCCTATCAGATCATCCATCCTTATAGGATTTTCCGGAAATCTTCTTATCGTCAGGATCGGTCCATTCAGCGCCACCGAATTCATTACGATATTCACTCGCGAGCCATTTTCAAGCCTTGCATCTACTATAGGCGAAGCTTCATTTACAACTCTGTTTGAGCCTGCCGCAATCTGCTGTATCACATTATTAAGCTCTTCTCTGCTTTCAAAGGTCTTATCCCATTTATAGAGCCGCCCTGCTTTTTCGACAAAGATCCCCTCTGTTCCATTGACCATTATCTCTGTCACTTCCGGGTCATCTATAAGCTGCTGTATGACACCTTTCTTCCTTATCAGGTCGAAGAGATCATTTCTCAGCTGCAGCTTTTCCTTAAGTGTAAGAAGTTCAGTTTCTTCACCCTTAAGTATGCACTCAGCGATTATATCCTCTATCTCTTCATCTGAAACTTCTCTGGAAAGATCTATCTTCTGCAGTATTTCCTCATGTAGTTTTTCCTTGATCTTTTTCATCATCACAAAGTTCCGGCATATACTCCTTCTGCAAATTTTCCTACACGGCTTTCTGCAAGCCTTTCAAGGTCTCCAGGCTCTCCGCCTTGCGGAATTTGTATCTTCTTTATCTTAGAGCTAAGTTCATCAAGTTTATTTACATGAAAAACCATTTCTAAGTGCTCCAATTTTGCCCTTGAGATCCTGTCGTCCCGAAATGGTACATAGATTCGACTGCAATCTGCAAGTACATCCATCGTCCACTCCTCTTCTCTTCCAAAGTCTACGATGACCTTATCATACTCTGATTTCATAAGCTCATTAAAAAGCTTTATCCATATCTCACTTTCAGTAGTTCTCAGATCCTCAGAAAACAATGCCGGCGGTACATAGTCTAAGTTCCCCAAATGCTTCACCGTCTCTGCGAGCTTTACTAAGCAGCTTCCTCTGTTTCCTTTCAGATAAAATATTAATTCCGCAAGTGTCATCGACTTTTCATTTCTGATAAGGTGATGAATCCCCGAGAAACTCTCAAGATTCAGATACAGCACCTTTTCTCGCTGTGCCAAGACCTGCCCCAGTGCCAATGCAAATGTAGTCTTTCCGCATCCGCCGACCGGTGAAAAAACACCTATGAGTTCAACTTTACTCTCTTTTCTGTTTTTAACTAAAGCCGGAGCTCGATCCGCATATTGCCTGAATATTTCCCGCATTATATTTTCACAGGATTGAAATTTGCATATCGCCTTATAGCCTTTAATACTTTCGATTTCGTCTGCTTCTGTAAGTATCAGCGACAGCCCGCCAAGCTTTAATTCCGGCTCTTCTTCCAAAAGAGACTCTGCTGCGAGCATCATTTCGGGAGTATGTTCTTCTAAATATTTTTTAAGCTGCCTAATCTCGCTAAAGCCCTGAATTTCAACCTGAATCACCGCATTATTTGCTATATATTTCATCAGGCGACGTACATAGACTTCATCCTTGTCATATATCACAAATATATCTTCTTTCATAAAGTACAACCTTTCAGCACAATGTCACTAAAACACCCAAAGAAATAGGGATAAGCATCGGAATTCTAAGATTTTTTGAATCCCTGTTGGCGACTGCCATTAAAATAAATAAAACCGAAGCCGCAATGGTGATCGGTATCATGGCATTTATAAGGCATGAACTTCCGATCATCATGCAGAGAGCCATGAGAAATTTCACATCTCCGGCACCGATAAGTCCGGCTGAATATAGCGGAAACATCACTGCAAACACTATCATCACGCTTACAACCCTTTGAAACAGCTCTTCCGAGCTGATATTTCCATGATTCAGCCATAAATCTATCAGAAAAAAAGTTAAGATCATTAAATTGTCAGCTTTCCTATATTTCAGGTCAGTAATAGATCCCGCCGTAAGAAAGCAAAATAAATTAAAACTATTCATGATTAAAATCTGTAAATTGAAAATTTGTACTGAGTCGTACAAAATCGAAATGTTTTTAAGACGTTGATGAGTATACAACATAACTTTAAGACCGTCAATACTTTTGTATACATTTTTCGTTAATCGCGCCGGATTCGGGTTACTGTTCACTCGCTTACAGCTCGCTTCAGTAACGGGTTTTGCCATTAGAGATTGCATTTCCTTATCCGAATCCGTGCGCATACTCACGAAGCGTTTAACTCAGCTTTTTCATACTTTATACTTTTCTGCAAATTCATTCATCGATACAGGCTTTGAATAGTAAAAGCCCTGCAGATAATCGCAGCCGATTTTTTGCATCTCTTCCGCCATCTGCATGTCTTCTATTCCTTCTGCCGTAATGCCGAAATTCATCTGTTTAAAAGTCTGAACCATCGTCGGCAGCAACTCATCGCGCTCTCTGCAATAATCCCATACAAGACCCTTATCTATCTTTATATTTATGAATGTGCATTTTTTTAGTCTCAAAAGATTAGAGTAGCCTGTTCCATAATCATCCAAAACAAATTGGAATCCTTTTTCCTCCATTAGCTGCATCTGTCTTTGAAGGTATGCAGCATCTATCATGGATTCTTCTGTAATCTCCAGACGAATCTTTCCCGTAGGCACTCTATATTTCTGTGCTATGGCAGCCAATCTTTCTCCCAGATCAAATTTCATTAACTGTGCCGGAGAAAGGTTTACGTTTATCCACTTGATCCCCATGGCTTCAAGGTCATTATCTTTTATAAATTCACAGGTTTTTTCAAATACCTGCTCTCCCAATTCATTTATCCGCCCGCTGCTCTCGGCTACGGGAACGAACACCGTCGGAGAGATGATATTTCCCTGCGGGTCTCTGATCCTCGCCAGCGCTTCTGCTCCCTCTATAAGCCCGGTCTCAACATTGATAAGAGGCTGGAGAAATACTTCGACAGCCCTTTTTTCCAACGCATATTTGAGGCTCTTTCTAACGACTGTATCCTGCTCGATATGTGCGAATTCTTTCTCTGTGACTTCGATCTTCTCACTTCCGCCCGAATTATCAAGCTTTTCAAAAGCATAGATCATTGTATTTAATAACTTATCCGCTGACTCACTGCTTTTAGTAATATCACCTGTTATAAATCCTACCTCCAGATAGAGTTCTGTGTCTTTTGAACGCCATACTTTTCTGAATCGTTCTTCTATCTGACGGCAGATTGCCATTACATCCATTCCTTTAGGGACAAGTATTATAAATCTGCCCTTTCTGTAATAAAATACTTCTGTACCCCTAAAAGTCTGAGTGAAATATCTGGCGATGAGAAACACCCCTTCATCCATCTGCCTTGTTCCGTAAATATCACGCATCTCATGATATTTATGTATCATTATTCCCACATATTTGTACTCACGGCAGCCAAGATTTTCCTCCAAATATTCTCTTAGTGCCCTGCTGTTGAATACAATTCCTCCATTTTCCAGATTATATTCCGGATTTTCAAAAGCAAGGTACACCACAATGATCGCCATGATGCAAAAAGTGTCCATCAGCAATATTTTCGGAAAGTACATCCTTGCAACGAGGCCGCACATCAATATGAAATTGTACAGAAAAAGGCTGTACCACTCACGCTTTCTCTTGCTTTTATCCCGATTCAATACAACAAGCAGATACGAAATTAACAGATAAAAGAAGGAACATAAGTAAATTATCTTGTAAAATGGTCCAGAGTGATAACCTTTTTCGTCAATATAGAAAACCGCTTTTGAAAAGAAAGAAGACAATGCGATCAGTACACAGATATAAAACGGCAGCGATGTCAGGTGGCTGATCATAGTAGAATCTCTTCTTTTCTTTCCCAAAACACTTTCATTAAATTGATACAAGATAAATGACCTGGTGTAAAACGTTATAAAATAAAACATGTTTGCCAGAATCACCAAAGTAGCACTATATTTCCAATAGAAATTATCTACATAGCTTGAAAAGATACCTGATGTTACAACCAGTGTTTCTACGATCAATATTCGCAAAAATGCACGATTTCTCCGAACATTGAGCCGTGGAAGTGAAAAATAAAATGATAAAAAGATAGCAAGTATTAATAAAGACGGTACTGCAAAACTTAAATCCCACATAGTTTACATCCTTGCAATTTTAATCAGCAAAAAAACAAAATACACCGTATTACATTTACTATATCGGCTAAATTACAGCTAAAAAAACCTCCCAGGCAGACTTTAGTTATTTAACATATCTGCTTAGGAGGTTTCACTTTACTGACGCTTACTATAGAGCGACAGCCCCATCTTTATTAATTTGTTTACAAGATGTTATCGTTTTTTGTATTTATTACATGTGCTCGTGGAATGTTCTGCTGATAACATCAAGCTGCTGCTCACGTGTAAGGTCGATAAACTTAACAGCATATCCTGAAACACGGATCGTAAAGTTAGCATACTCAGGCTTTTCAGGATGTTCCATAGCATCCTTAAGCTTCTCGATACCGAATACGTTAACATTAAGGTGGTGAGCACCCTTGTCGAAGTATCCGTCAAGTACATTCACAAGGTTCTGTGTTCTCTCTTCATCAGAGTGACCAAGAGCATTTGGGTTCATTGTCTGAGTATTTGAAATTCCATCAAGTGCATACTCATATGGAAGCTTTGCTACTGAGTTAAGAGAAGCAAGAAGTCCGCTCTGCTCAGCACCGTATGAAGGGTTAGCTCCCGGTGAGAATGGCTTGAATGCCTCACGTCCATCAGGAAGAGCACCTGTAGCCTTACCATAAACAACGTTAGAAGTAATTGTAAGGATAGATGTAGTAGGCTCAGAATTTCTGTATGTGTGATACTTCTTGATCTTATTCATGAATGTCTTAAGAAGCCATACTGCGATCTCATCAGCTCTCTCATCATCATTACCGTATCTTGGGAAGTCACCCTCAACCTTGTAATCTACTACAAGTCCGCTCTCATCACGAACTGTTGTAACCTTGGCATACTTGATAGCACTAAGTGAATCTACTACGTGTGAGAAGCCCGCGATACCTGTTGCGAAAGTTCTTCTAACGTCTGTATCGATAAGAGCCATCTCAGCAGCTTCATAGTAGTACTTATCATGCATGTACTGGATAAGGTTAAGGATATTTACATAAAGGCCAGCGAGCCAGTCCATCATGACATCGTACTTCTTCATTACTTCATCATAGTCAAGTACGTCTGATGTGATAGGCGCATACTCAGGTCCTACCTGCATGTGCTTTCCTTCCTTATCAAGGAACTTCTCATCCTTACCGCCGTTGATAGCGTAAAGAAGACACTTTGCAAGGTTTGCACGAGCTCCGAAGAACTGCATCTCCTTACCTGTCTGTGTAGCAGATACACAGCAGCAGATGCTGTAGTCGTCGCCCCATACAGGACGCATAACATCATCATTCTCATACTGGATAGAAGATGTTGTAACTGAGATCTTTGCAGCATATTTCTTAAAGTTCTCTGTAAGTCTTGAAGAGTAAAGAACTGTAAGGTTTGGCTCTGGTGAAGGTCCCATGTTCTCAAGTGTGTGGAGGAATCTATAGTCTGTCTTTGTAACCATATGACGTCCATCCATGCCAAGACCGCCGACTTCAAGTGTTGCCCATACAGGATCACCTGAGAAAAGTTCATTGTATGAAGGGATTCTTGCGAACTTAACCATACGGAACTTCATTGTCATGTGGTCGATAAGCTCCTGAGCCTCAGACTCTGTAAGAGTACCCTCTTCAAGGTCTCTGTTGATATAAATATCAAGGAAAGTAGATATACGACCTACTGACATCGCTGCACCATTCTGTGTCTTGATAGCAGCAAGATATCCGAAGTACAGCCACTGAACAGCTTCTTTTGCATTTGAAGCAGCGTTAGAAATATCATAGCCATAGATCTTAGCCATTTCCTTCATTCCGCGAAGTGCTCTGATCTGCTCGGTGATCTCTTCTCTCTGACGGATGATATCATCTGTCATTGTGCCGCTTCCGCAGTAAGCGAAGTCGTGCTGCTTCTGAGCGATAAGGAAATCAATACCGTAAAGAGCAACTCTTCTGTAGTCACCTACGATACGTCCTCTGCCGTATGTATCAGGAAGACCTGTAACGATGTGGCTGTGACGTGCACGCATCATCTCAGGTGTATAAGCATCAAATACTGCCTGATTGTGTGTCTTATGATACTCTGTGAAGATCTTGTGGAACTTCTCATTTACTTTATATCCATAGCTTTCAGCAGCCTGCTCAGCCATCTTGATTCCGCCGTAAGGCATGAATGCTCTCTTAAGAGGCTTATCTGTCTGAAGACCTACTACTTTTTCGAGATCCTTAAGTGACTCGTCGATGTAGCCCGGGCCATATGCTGTAATACCCTGTACTACTTCTGTCTCACAGTCAAGAACGCCATTCTTTGCACGCTCTTCCTTCTGGAGTTCCTGAAGTCTGCCCCAGAGCTTGTTTGTTGCATCTGTAGGGCCGGCAAGGAAGCTCTCATCACCGTCATACTGTGTATAGTTATTCTGAATGAAGTCTCTTACATTAACTTCATCGGTCCATTTTGTACCTTTAAAACCACGCCATTCGTTTTTCATAATGCGCTCCTTCTCATGTATACAACTCTTTGTTGCTTTCGCTCTCTAAGTTATCATATAGCGTTTAACGATTCATTGATTTAAATCAACTTGTGAATTTTTTAACGTAAAGTTGTTATCTTTTGCTAACCCAGTGTTTTTTCCTATTGTTATCTCATGCTAACCTCGACAAAATATTTAAATTTTTGACTATTATGCCCAATACAGCTATGTTTTTATTCAAAAACATCGACATTTTAAATGAATCAAGCATCTGAATCATCGTATTTTCACACCTCCTTTGTAAAATTTGAATTTCCGATTTATAAGAAAAAAAGAGATCTCAGACAAGTGTATATAACACCTGCCGAGATCTCTTATTATCATTCTGATATTACTCTTCTTACCGCTGCCGGTTTTCTATAGTATGCATTTGAAATCTTGATACCCGTTTTAGGGCTTGAAGCATTTATAACCTGTCCGCCGCCGATATAGATAGCCACGTGATTTATGCGTCCGTACTTCGCATAGAAGAACAGATCGCCCGGTTTAGCTTCGCTTGCAGAAATAGCTGTTCCGCATCTTGCCTGCTCTCTTGATGTTCTTGGAAGAGAGATTCCAAAGTTACGGAATACGCTCTGTACATAGCCTGAGCAGTCTGCACCCTTCGTAAGTGATGTTCCTCCCCATACATATGGATTACCAAGGAACTTCTTAGAGAAGTTAACAAGGTTTACTCTAAGCTCTGAAACACCCTGACCATACTTAAGCTCTGCTGTAGAAAGAGCCTTCTCAAGCTTTATCTCAAAGTCGACATATTCTGCCTTTACCCAGCCTTCATCATCATCGATAGCTACTTTGATCCACTCGTCGCCTTCTTCACCCTCGGTTATCTCAAGTTCCTCGTCCATAGGAACCATTGTGAGACACTCAGAATCAGCACTTGCTTCTCCTCTTACGAAAAGTGTAGTTGTATTGACCTTTGCAACGATAGTCTTTACTTCTTCCGCCTTGGCTCTTGCCTCATCTCCGGAAAGAAGGAAATCTGCCTTAACATAACCTTCTACAGAGCCAGACTTAATGTGGGACCAGCCATCCTTTGTCTCGATTATCTCACAGGCTGCATTTTTACGCATTTTACCAACGACTTCGCCGTTTTCTTCTGCAGTTTTGCGGACATTAAGGCTGTCTGCAACCTTTGCGATACCGAGATTCTTATATCCGGCAAGGTCGTCTTTCTCCGCTGCCGCCTTCTCTTCGACTTCTTCCGCGATCTCTTTGATAGACTTAGATGAACCTGCACCGGCACCGATCTCAGAAGCATCTACTGCTTTTTTGTCTTCATCAGATGATTCATCTTCAGACGCCTTGCTCTCCTCTGAAGCTGCATCCTCTTTATCTTCCTCTGCTTCCTCGACATCAGTTTCAGCTTTCTGCTCAGACGCCGCTGTATCAGCGTCTGCAACTGCAGTCACGTCGCCCTCGATAAGTGTTCCTGCACCAGCAGAATATCTGACCTTAGATGAAGCATATATAGTTGTAGGTATAAGTAAAAGCCCTGACATAAGAGCTATGATTATCTTTTTATGCATACAAGCAATTCCTTTTGTATTAATTTGTAAACAATTATTAATTACGCACAAACTTGATTATAGCGTTTTGTATACGGTTACGTCAACGATATAATGTTACAAAATTGTTAAATTTATATGTAACATTTTACTTTTAATTTATATCTCACTCGTTATGACAATCTCCGGCTGAGATATATGCTAACAGGTATCTGTTCCTTAAATATATCAGCGGCACTATCGTTGATCCCTCACCAGGTTTCGTGGGACAAAATTTGAATAATTTTTTGAGTTGAATCAAAGACGGTACTATGGTATAAGTATTATAGTTTGACCGAAATCAAAAAGGAGTTGTTTCCTATGGATGATTACATTTACAATATTGACTGTTTTGACACAGCTGCAGAGCAGATACCATTCCTCTCCAGCATGCCAAATACCCAGAAGAAATTATTGATCGATAATTCTACTAAAAAAGCAAAGCGAAAAGGCAGTTTTCTTTTTCGCGAAGGTGAAACAGTCGATGCACTTTACATTATCTTAGACGGAAGAGTTAAGCTCATGCGATACGATTCCGAAGGACGCGAGCAGATAGTCGGTATCTTTTCGAAAGGAGAAACTATCTGGGAAGGGCTTCTCATCGACGACAGCCAGTTCCCATACTCTGCCGTATGTCTTGAGAAATCACTTATATGCATCATCAACAAAAGTGATTTTACTAAGGTTTTAAGTGATTCAAATATTGCTCTTAATATAATCGCCATGCTCAGCCGCAAGCTGCATGACGCAAACGAGCGCAATCTTCTTCTTTCTACACGAGATCCCAAGACAAGACTTGCCGCATTTCTGATCTACCGCCAAAAGCGGGATCATGCAGACACTATAGACCTCCAGCTGAGCGATATAGCTGCAAGCCTCAGTATGCGGCCTGAAACTGTAAGTCGTAAGATCACCGAATTGATCGATGAAGGCCTCATCCGCCGAAGCGGCAAGAGCAGTATTAAGATCTTAAATTTTGAAGGCTTGGAGGGATTAACAATATGAGCGATACAATCAAAGGAAGAATTCACTCTATCGAAACTTTCGGTTCCGTTGACGGACCTGGTGTAAGATTTGTTATCTTTGTAAAAGGCTGTATGATGCGCTGTCGCTACTGCCACAACGTAGATACATGGAACCCTGAGACCACAGATATGCGTACTGCCGATGAACTTCTCGATATGGCTGAGCGATACAGAGCCTACTGGGGTAAAGACGGCGGTATCACCGTAAGCGGCGGTGAGCCCCTTCTGCAGATAGACTTCCTTCTGGATCTTTTCAAAAAAGCCAAGAAGCGTGGTATTAACACTACTATCGATACTGCACTCCAGCCCTTCAGCAGAGAAGAGCCGTTTTTCTCAAAGTTTAATGAGCTAATGGAATACACCGATTTGCTTTTAGTTGACATAAAGCACATAGACCCAGAGCAGCACAAAAAACTCGTTGCGCAGCCTAATGACAATATCCTCGACGGACTCAGATATCTTTCTGAAATCAAGAAACCGGTCTGGATACGTCATGTACTTGTACCGGAATGGACCGACGATGATGTTTCTCTGCATAAAATGAGAGAATTTATCGATACTCTTTCGAATGTGAAAAAGGTCGAGGTTCTGCCTTATCACGCAATGGGCGAATATAAGTGGGAAGAGCTTGGTATACCATATACCCTTAAAGGAATTGAACCTCCTTCTGCCGAGCGCATAAAAAATGCAGAAAAAATATTAGGTTGTATAAAATAAAAATTTAACAGAATGTTTATTTTAATCCGTTAAAATGGTGATATAATTAATCAACGGCAGTCGTCGTTAATCAAATCCGACGGAGGTAAACACTTATGTTAGATACTATAAAGAGAATCATTGATGAGATCCTGTTCGGAAAGAGATATGAACTCAAGCCCGTTCGTGTACGAGTTGAGCGATATCCTGACGAAAGATATGGAAGATATAGATAAAATATTAGGAGCTGTGGAAATGAAATTCAAATTTCCCAGCTCCTTTTTATGTCACTTTATAGTCACTGAATGATCTAAAATATACTTCCCATCACCTGTTGGAAGTGCTCTCACGCTCACATTTGCGCCTGATGCACCAAGTGAGTCTACCACCTGTGTCAGCACGTTATCTTTCACAAGCCCTTTATCATAGGCATTTGCCCATTGCCTATACATGTCTTCCCCTTCAATAACGCTGTAAATGTGGTATTTTCCGGTACCGTTCCGCTCAAGTTCTTCCTGAAGATCCTTATAGTAGCCATCAATATCTTTTATTATATCCGCCTCACTCAATTCATAATCTTCTAAAGTTGGATATTTTACTGATTCCGTACCGGCATCATTTTCCGAAGTGCTATTGCTTTCCGCTTCAGTTTCTGTCGGTTCATTCACGGCACTCTCCTGACTTTCAGGAAGCTTCATCATTACTGTCCCGTCACTTCCTACAACGCCCTCAGTTTCAGAAGGTTCACTTTCCTCAGTTTCAGCCTTGCTTTCTGAGTCATTTCCGGCGATCATGCCTAGTATGTCCGCCACAGAAAGAGTTTCCTCCTCCTGCTCATTTTCCGGTTCAAGGTTTCTATAAGTCTCACCATCACAAGGCGGAAGAAGCTTAGCAAGCTCTTTTCTTATATGAGTAGTCCCATAGTCACTGTCTTTTTTATTAAAATAATTGTATTGAACTTCATCGCTGCCATCTATATCGTCCCATGTAACATCCACGTTATAGTACTCATTTCCAAGTTTAACGATATTCCACGCGTGATTTTCGCCTGCTGTTCCATAGCAGTAGTAACATGGTATCCCAAGCTGCTGAAGGCAATACTGAAATGCCCGCGAGTAGCCTGCACACACTGTCGAGCCATTCACCAGCGCACTATATGCACTCTGGTTCATATCTGCCTTTAAGTCATACTTATTTTTCTTTGCAATGGCGTAGTGTATGGCCTTTTCTTTACCATACTCATCACTCTGGGCTCTCGCACCTGACAGTGCATCGCTCACTGCCGACTCAAACGATTTCTTTGCAGAAGATATATTCTCCGCTGTGTCGTTGTATTCAAGGTCAAGCTCTATACAATTTCCATTTTCTCTATACTTCGCAGAAAATGCTGTATCAAGATAAAAAAGTTCCGGATGATCACATACTACAGCTGTGAATGCATTCTTAAGTTCATTCGCTGTGATCTCATTTTCTACAGCTTTGAATTTTTCATTCAGCTCATTTGCATTTGCATATATCTGCCGATAAATCTTCTGCGCACGCTCATTCAGCATATGATAATAGGGATACATAGTCGAGTTAAATGCAAGCTCATCGCCTGTCGGTCCTGTCTCCAGCGTCTCTTCAAGCTTATCCGCTACATCATCCGTCACCGTATCGACATTTTCTTCCACATCATCAAGTCCGCTCTTTGACGCAACACTTTTCGGGATTGCAAGCGCCTCAATCGCAGGCGCTTCATATGAAGAAGATGCACTATCAACAGTTCCGTCCATATTTTCTTCCGCTGCCGCATCCCCGGAAACAGTGGTTATCTCGCCTTCATCTGCCGAAACAGCATTTTGCGGCGTATCCACAGCCCCCATCCCTTCAGCTGCAGCATACGCATTTTTACTATTTTTTTCAGTCGATTCAAAAGGTTCCTGCTGCCAATTTTTAAGATAAACAGCACTCGCTCCCACTCCTGCGGCAAGGATAAAAGCCACAAGCAATACTATAAGAAAATTAGTGATCAGATTTTTCAAACTGATACCTCCCCCACACTATGCCTTTCAATACTCATAATTTTTATCGGCACAATTACAATTCTTTTATAGATATGAATTTTTTTATAAACTATTTCTGTAATAATAGGCAGGAAGAAAAAGTAGATGTATAATCAATATATATTCATCTTTATTAAAAAGGAGTGACAATAATGAGCGAAAGTTTTCTTAAATTTGCGAAGGTAAGACCTTCTGCCACAATTCCTACAAAAGAAAAATTCAATGCCGGATTCGACATCTATGCTGATTTTGAAAAAGACTACATGGCAATTAAGCCTAACGAAACAACACTTGTACCTACAGGTATCGCATCTGCGCTTTCATCAGATCTTTATCTTCAGGTTCATGAGCGTGGTTCAACGGGTTCTATCGGTATGAAATACAGCGCAGGCGTTATCGATAGCTCTTACCGCGGCGAGATCTTCATCGCTATCACAAACTGCTCTGATAAAGATATTCTTATATCAAAGCTTCCTGAAGATGAAACCCTTACAAAGTATAAGGTTTCTATGGGCTACGGCAAAGAAATGGATGAGTACATCAAAGTTTATCCTTATACAAAGGGTATCGCACAGCTTATCATCCACCGCGTTCACAACGAAGTTCCTGTTGAGGAAGTTCCTTATGACGAATTAAAGACAATTCCTTCAGACCGCGGAGATGGAAAGCTCGGCTCATCAGGCAAATAAAAATTAAAAAAATTGCAGCAGGTTTCAAGCCCGCTGCAATTTTTCTTTTTTATGCTGCTTTATCTGCTGCTTCTTCCGAAGCCTCTTCTGTGCTTTCCTCTGTTGACTCCTCTTCTGAATCTTTTTCCTGCACTACCGCAACATCATCACCGTAGATAGTTGCGAAATCATCTCTCATGGAAATTGTTTCAAGTCCCATTTCTTCGCAGGTCTTCTTCATTGAGTCTGCTTTTTCAAGGTTTCCCTTTTCACGTTCGGTATCATCACACAATACCATATATGCCTTGCTCTCATACTTCTCATTATTCACAGTATATTGAGCCATTGAAAGATCACCTGAGCTATTGCCGAATGAAAGTACCGGTACTTTTCCTATCTCAAGTGCTATCTCACTTACTTTATTCATTTTGATGGTCTTAATGATAAGATCACCGCCAAGGATCACATCATCATCTTTAGAATATACATAGTCAAGACCGTCTGTGTCGCCCTGTCCCTTTGCAACCATCGTATAACTCATTCCGATTACTCTATTCTCAGGGATAGGAAGTTTATCATCGATTACGGCACGACATATTGTTCTATCTGAGCCGCTTACTATATAACACTGGAAGTCATTTGCATCCAGATACGAAACAAGCGATACCATAGGCTTGTAAAAAGCATCTCCGCGAGTAAGATTTGTAAATCCTTCTGCTTCTGACTTCATGAATTCCTTTGTATAATCTTTTAATTCATCGATCGTCATTCCTGCATATGACATTCCTGCATACTTAGCATGCAGTCGTTCATTATTCTCAGGAAGTTTGCCCGTCTTGATACCCTCTTCAAGCGCTGAAGCAAATTCCTTCATATCTTTCGGAGCTTCATAATTCTCATCATATAAAGCTCTATGAATAAACATCATGTACTCAAAGTAAGACGGATACAACTCACCGATTATCGTTCCATCCATGTCAAATACTGCAATCCTGTCCTCGACCGGTATGTATTTATCAGAGCTCTCATCCGTAACCTCTTCGACATACTTTTTGATCGATTCAGCCGCTGGCGAACCATCTGTCCAATACTCCAACTCAGCTTTTTCGCTAACTTCCTCAGCTTGAGCCTCTGATGGCGCTTCGCTCTTGCTCTCAGCCGCTTCCTCAGATGATGCCGCTGTCTCAGCCGGTGTTTCTGCCGGTGCTTCTGCCGCCGGTGCTGATGACGACGCTGCCGCAGGTGCCTGCGCATTCTTTGCGCCGCAGCCAGACATTAGTAAACTTACAGTCATCAATACGATACCAAGTGATTGCAATTTCTTTGAATTCATTTAATTTCCCCCTCGTTAAATTAATTCTTACACTGCTTATTCAATTTTCGGACTTAAAGTCCAATTTCATTCTATCACAAAACCTTTTCTTTTAGTCTTAATTAATTGTACAAAAAAAGATGACATCGGTTACTTCCGATATCATCTTTGCATTTATCATTAATTAAGCTGCCATATAAGGCTCAAGAGCTTCGATAATCTCATTAACATCACTCTTCTTAGGATTGATCTCCAGATCGAGTGGCTTAGAAAGGTCCAATGACATAACACCAACTATTGACTTAGCATCAATAACTGCCCTTCCGCATGTAAGGTCGAAATCTGCATTAAACTTTGAAATCACCTTTACAAAGGACTTAACTTTTTCTACTGAGTTCAAAATAATTTCTACTGTATTCATTTGTATATCCCCTAAAGTTTATTATTTTTGTCTGCACCCCTTGCAAACATTTTTTATTATATTGCCAATAGTCAGAAAATTCAAGTCTAAGTTGTAATATTGTGTTCATCATTCAGTACAACAAGTAGTAGTTTTGCACAATTTTAGAACAGCTTTTCCGCATAACATAATTTTAATTTTGTTAATTTTTCTGAACATGTACATTATAGTACCACTTTATCACAGCTGCTGTTATGACAACACAGTATCCTATCGCGCATAAGGTATTAGGAACTTCTCCAAAAAATGCAAATCCAAGCATTCCGGCAAATATAACCTGCGTGTAATCAAATACTGATATTTCCTTCGCCGGAGCAAGCTGATAAGCTCTAGTCACGCAAAACTGCCCCAATGCTGCAGCACAGCCTGCAAGTATAAGACATGTCCACTGTCTAATGCTCATCGGTACGTAGTTTATGACCATGCTCGGGATAGCGACCAGCATAGAGAAAAATGAGAAGTAAAATACTATTACATTTCCTTTCACACCTATAGTTCCAAGCTTACGCACAAATGTATATGCCGTTCCTGCTCCGAAGCCGCCAAGAAGCCCCGCAAATGCCGGAATACTTGCAACTCCGGCTGATGGCTGGATTATAAGTATCGCACCTATGAATGCTACAGCCACCATGAACACCTCAAACTTATTCGGAACTTCTTTCAATATGAAGATCGACATTATAATTGCGAAAAACGGCGACATTTTATTTAAGATATTTGCATCTGCCAATGCTATATGATCGATCGCCCAGAAATTCAATATCATTCCGGAAGTTCCGAACAGGCTTCGCATTGCGACGCCAAACCACCCCTCCTTAGAAAGCTTAAACTCCGAAGGCTTTCTTAATAGTGTTCCTGCAGCTATTATCCCTGCGACAGCGTTTCTGAAAAATACTTTCTGCATCGTCGGCAGATCACCCGACTCCCTCACAAAAAATGCCATCATTGCAAATCCAAATGCATCGAGCACTACCATCAATATAGCAAGCGCATGTCGATTCATTTTTTGTTTCTCACTCATTCAATTCTTCCTCCAGCCTGTAATATTTTATTCCTGACTTCTGCTTCGATCTCAGAATCTGTTATTATCGCGTCGAAGTCTTTCACATCAGCATATTTCATCATTTCCTTACGTCCGTACTTCGTATGATCAGCCAGGAAATACGTCCTTTCTGCATTTTTAATGAGGTTCGCTTTAAGTATACCCTCTATCTCTCCACCGGCTGAAGCACCGAAGGAGGCATCGATCGCATGCCCTCCAAGGAAAATTGCGTCGTAGTGGTATTTTGAAAGGTACTCCACAGTTGCAGTTTCCATACTTCCGCCATACTCAGCCGAGTACAGCCCCGGCGCCACCCTGAGAGCTATGTTGCTTCTCTGATACACCTCTTCCATCACAGAGAACGAATTAGTCACGACCGTAAAATGCAGATCAGGCAAAAATCTGCACATAAGAAGCACTGTCGTAGACGTATCTAAATATATCACATCTCCTTCATGTATATGCGCCACAGCTTTTTTTGCTATCTCCACCTTGCATTTATAGAGTACTTCCTGACGCAGCTCGAAACTTTTGAATGATGGATGCGTATTTCTAAGCGACGCTCCACCATAGAATACATTTACTATCCCCTGCTCTTCCAACACATGAAAATCTCTGCGAATCGTCATATCGGAAACGCCAAACTTTTCCACCAGCTCTTTCACGGAAACCTGTGTTTTCTCATTTATAATTTCAACTATCTTTTCTCGTCTGACAAGCCCGGCAAGCTCATTTTCTTTCTTCATAGATCAATTCCTCTAAAGCATTTTGTTTAATCACACACAACTATACCACTTTTTAAGCATAATTAAACATAAAATAACACTTTTTAGAGTTTATTTATGTGCTATAGTAAATGAAAAGCAAGGTTTTCGGAGGGCTCGATAATGAATAAAAAGTACATATTTTTTGATATTGATGGCACACTTGCAGCCGGTGGTTATGAGCACACTTATATCCCTGAATCTGCCAAGCTTGCCTTAGAGAAATTAAGAGAAGCCGGTCACTTTCTCAGTATCGCTACAGGTCGTGCGCACTGCATGGCTCTTAGTTTTATGGAGAATCTGGGCTTCGATAACATGGTAAGCGACGGCGGTTATGGACTTACTATTAATAAAAAGCTTCTTGGCATACGTCCTCTCCCAAAGGATAAGATAGTAACACTTGTTAACGAATGTGAAGAAAAAAACATCCCATGGGGAATACAGGTAGATGATTCTCATTTCAGGCTTACACCTGATGACCGCTTTTCTGAAGCTTCCAATGACAAGTACATGAAAACCAAGGTAGTTCCCGGACTCAGACCGGAAAACTATGAAAATATCTACAAGATGTATATCGCAGGTACTTATCCTCTGGAAAAAAATCTCACGCACTTAAATGCACTTCCATGGTATCGCTTTCACAAGGAATATCTTTTCGTAGAACCTGCCGACAAAGCATATGGCATCCGCAAAATGATGGATTACTTCAAAGCTGATTATAAGGATGCTGTTGTTTTCGGAGATTCCGGAAACGATCTGTCCATGTTCGTTGACGATTGGACAAAGGTAGCAATGGGAAATGCCATTCCTGAATTAAAGGAAAAGGCTGATTACGTAACGACAGATGTAGATAAAGATGGTATATATAATGCCTGCAAAGCACTCAATTTATTTTAATCACGAACGGTGTCTTGACTAAAGTGTATAAGCCTTCTGTGGATCGATGATTCACAGGAGGCTTTTTTATGTATGCTTAAAATATATCAATAATGTGTTGCGTTGACGCTTTAACGTGTTATAATAATAGAGTATATTATATGTAGAAACCTTGGAAAGGGGATTTTTATGCAGTTTCTTAAATCTGTAGCAAAAGCGTACAATAACGTTAGCCTGATCATCAGGATTCTTTGTGGACTGATCGTAGGCGTGATACTTGCTCTTACAGTTCCCGGAGCACAGTGGATAGGCATCTTTGGAAATATCTTTGTAGGTGCATTAAAAGGCATTGCACCGATCTTGGTATTTGTCCTTATCACCTCAGCTCTTACACAGGGTTCAGGTAAGCTCGATAAAAGATTTGGCTTTGTCATTGCACTTTATCTCATAACTACTACACTTGCTTCTGTCACAGCTGTGGTAGTCAGCTTCATATGGCCGACAACCCTTAAGCTTGCTAATAAGGCTGAGGCAGACACTATTCCTTCCGGAATTGGGGAGGTGCTTGGAAATCTCTTTACAAATGCAGTTGCAAACCCGGTTGCGTCACTTGTAAATGCTAACTATATCGGAATACTTTTCTGGGCAGTACTTACAGGAATCGCGCTCAATCAGGTTGCACATGACGAGACAAAGAAGGTTCTTCTCAATGCGGCAGAGGCAGTATCACAGTGTGTTCGCTGGATAATCAACCTTGCACCTTTCGGAATCATGGGACTGGTATTTACCAATGTTTCCACGAGCGGTCTTTCAATATTTACTGACTATGGAAGGCTCGTGCTCGTACTTGTCGGATGTATGCTGTTTGCAGCATTTGGCATCAATGCTATCGTCGTATTTATAGTTCTTAGAAGAAATCCATATCCGCTTATCTGGAGATGTGTCAAGACGAGCGGACTTACTGCATTTTTCACAAGAAGTTCAGCAGCAAACATTCCCGTAAATATGAATACCTGTGAAAGATTAGGACTTGATAAGGATGTTTACTCAGTATCAATACCGCTTGGTGCGACTATAAACATGGATGGCGCAGCTATCACGATCGCTATAATGACACTTGCAGCTGCTAATACTATGGGAGTTCAGGTGGATTTCGGCTCAGCGCTTATACTTTCACTCCTTTCAACACTCGCAGCGTGCGGTGCATCAGGAGTTGCAGGCGGTTCGCTTCTCCTCATCCCAATGGCATGTTCACTCTTTGGAATTTCCAATGACATCGCGATGCAGGTGGTTGCAGTAGGCTTTATCATAGGTGTTATCCAGGACTCAGTAGAAACAGCTCTTAACTCTGCCGGAGACGTTGTCTTTGCAGCAACAGCAGAGTATGCCCAGTGGATGAAGGAAGGAAAAGAACTTCCTACATTCCTTGGAGGAAATAAAAAAGTAGATATCTGATATTGAAAAAAGTCGATAAAAAATTATATCGTCTTATTTTGCCGGGTCTTTTAATAGGAAATTGCGCCGTCAAGGCACAATTTCCTATTAAATTTATCCAGATGATATATCATCACAATGCAACATTTAGACTTAATTTAACAGTGTTTTAAATCTCCATGTACAACATCATCAACTTGTATCAAATCCTTTCTGGTGTATTTATAATAAAAACCATCAATACAACTAAATTCATCCTTCCATGCTGGTATATAATATTCATCCAAACCTATAAGAACTTTAACCCTATATTTACAACCAATTTGAACATTATTCTCTATTATTTTACAATATACCGCTCCAGTATCTTCTCCAAATACTACTTTTCCTAGTAATTGTATCTTACATTCATATATTCCCCCTAGTATCATACTATCAAAATTTATGTTACTAACCATTGCAGAGCAATCAAAACATACGTCTTTTGTTCCTGTCTTAACGTTAAGCAATTCAACATCTCTTGTCATAGCGTAATCTTTAATTGTCAAAACTTTATATAACATTTATTACTTTTCTCCTATTAAGAGTGTTGTCTTCCAGATATCAGCTAACATAACCCTAAAGACTGTACTTTCTACTGATGTTTTAATTCATTGCAAATATGCTTTAATTCATTTTCATTCATATTAACTATTCTTATTTCTAACAATTCCTTACTCTTTGATATCCCTAAATATATATTTTCAATTCTGATATAATTTTCGACTCCAACTCCAGATAGTTGTATTTTTACTCCGTTGTTATAAACAAAAGTCTTAAATGTTTTGCATTCTTTCCTATTAAATTTTAATTTAGTATGAACTTCATCCTTACTATATATTGATAAATAATCATTAATAAAATAGTATTCCTCCGATAATAACAAAGTAATTCTTTTTAGTTCACCACTATACTCACCCAATGCAAATTCAAGCAGTGATTTAGTACCTTTTTCATAAAAATAAAACTTTAATATTTCACCATCATCATTTATTCTTATTTTCATTGGAATGTAATCTTCATTATCTATAATTACAGTATTACTCATAACATAATCTCCTAGTGTTTTGACACATTCATAATTAAACTTATGTCATAGCTGTAGCTTCCGATAAGGTTAGCATTGTTATCATAAATTTCTGAAACATCACGAATAAGTTAACTTACACTTTTAATACTACTCAACTTTTAGCTATTCACTATTATCTGGTGCATTTTAAATTTTTAAGCATAATATCCTCTCTTAAAGATTATTACGCTCTCAATTTTTTCATTCACTTTCTCTTTATAAGGAACGTAGACACCTATCCCATATTTATAAGATGTGAAACCTGTATCATCGATTTCCAAATTTGGATCCTTTTTTAAGAAGATTTTTTCTAATTCTATATAATACTCACTAAACAAATCTATTTTGCAAAACATTACTTTAGAATTTCTAGTGAACTCAATAGCTTCACACCTTCCTTGCTCATCAAAATATACAAAAAAATCCTCATACATGTCGATATCATTTTCATCAAAATTATTTCTTCGTATCTTTGAAGGTACTCTACATATTATTTTTTTTATATCTTCTGAAGTCAATCCAAATTGCACTTCATCAAAGCCTTCATTTGACTTTATATGATATATTTTCTGCATAACTTATATCCTACCTTCCTGTCCAAAAGCAATATTGTCATAAATAAGTTTTTCATCATTTCTCATTAAACACATAATGTTTATCTGTATATGTATCCATAAATCTCCAGTATTCATCCTCACTTGCCGCATTGACAAAAATCTCTATACAATATCCTTTGCTTAAAAAAATACTTACATCTCCATCATCATTTTCTGCAATATCCAATATTTCAAGTGGCAAATCAGGCTTAATCTCATTTTCAACCATCTTATCAAAATAATTACTTCCATATTTCTCCCAATCATCCCAATTTTTATTCTCATCACAGACATTATAAATATCACGGTTTCCAACTATTAATTTCTTATCCTTTTTTATTCTGAACGGACACTGTATATGAAATGTTTGCTTATTTTTTAGTTTCTTTTTTCCAAGTACACTCGTATATTCAATTTCTTTTCCAAGTCCGATTTCAACCATATCAGATATTCTATCAATTCTCCTTATTTCCGTTTCTTTGATAAGTTTTTTTAATCCTATCATTAACACACATACCTCCTAGTATAACTGTTTTTTATAATCTCGACTAAATTCTAATGATGCCTTCACACTATGGTTTTAAGCTTAGATTTTTCAAAATTAATTCGGGGCCATTACACTAAGATGATCAATCATCGTAATGCAACAGCCCCGTACAGCATATTTCTTCAATAATTTTTATTTCTTTAAGTATTTTATCATAAGAAAATACAATTGCATGTTGATGAGTCATAATACCAATTAGTAGGATTTTGATAGTTTGATAGTTTCACATATGCAAAATTAACAAGTTCTCTTACTGCAAATATATTCCTATCACCATTTCTCTAATTCCCAATACAATACAGAATATCGAAAATGCAATCACAATTATAGCCATCGCATAAAGAAAAACTTTTCCGCCGATTCCATCATTCCCCCATCTTGCTTCTGCAGCACTTGCTATCCCTGCATTTAACAAAATTACGCCAAAAAAGATTCCGTGAATTGACCTATAATACTCTTGTCCAGTTTTTAAGCTTATGACTGCCATTATTACTGTAAATACAAACATTATTTCCATCGAAAAGGTCATAAGAGCACTTGCTATTGAACATGTATCAATCTTTCTAGTAAAAAAAAAGCAACCTGCTCCATTTTTCAGACAACTGAATATCTACACCTCTGTCCTTACTTGTATATGCAATAATATAAACAATCACTTCTAAAACTGCTATTTCAACATACCTTATCATCTAGTAATAAGTTCCTTCCTCTTGCAACAAGAATTTCTTTTTTCACCAACAAGTTCCTTTTAAGTACGCTTTCAATAGCCTAGAAAATCAACTTCCTATTTCTTGAATCCCACATCTCTGAATCTTTTTTTATTATGTATGACTTATCCATCATCTGAACCATATAATTATCATTTATCCATTCTACAAAAGCTGATGTCCCATAATTACATGCAACTTTTTCTCCATTAAATATAATCCAATATTTATGGTTATTACATTTATCATATATCCATTTTAGAAAATCCGCATATAGTATTTCTACATCAACACGAATAACGTCAGGAATATATACTATATCCGCATATTCCATGTTCTCATCGTAAAAACAATTAATAATCATATAAGCTCCCTCCTAACCTAACGATTATTACAACGAGTTCATTATCTCTTCCAAAGTATCTGCATAACAATCAAATTCATAGTTTACTCCATTTTTTGTCCCTCTATACCAAATGTCATGTTCACCTTTTGCCGTTACAATGTAATAACTATAAAATTTGATAATTATTTCCGGATAAATTAATTGATAATTCTGTTGTTTAATATACTCACTATCGGCCTTTCCAAAACATTCTGTATAATTATAATCACCATTCAAATCTAGTACATAGCACTTCCCGCAAAGCTCTGTCAGTATATCCATCTTAATCCCATACTTTTTCTCATATTCTTCCACCTGTCTTTTCGATGATTTCATTATTGTTTCTCCCATAATCATAAAGTAAATTTATCTATAATATTTCCCATATCATCTAAAACAATATGATAATCCCACTTCGTCTTAAATAAACCTCTTAACCTTTGGGTCATAGTATCGACTATTAAGGTAGTACCATCCTGTCTCTACATCGCAGTAATAACCTCTGTAGCGATTCTATAGCTAAATTATTTGCACCATCAGTTACAATTATAATAACTTTAAGAAAAATTAGTGAATCCTATAATGTTTGACTATGCAAAAAAATCGGTGATCATCATGACCACCGATTTTAATAAAAATAAACACTTAACCTGACACTTTCTTTCACTTACATCAACGAACTGCTATTCATAATGTTTTCCATTTGTTGACATCATTTCCAGTCTCACAAGCGATGTTTTCCTTGTCATCATAGCCGTATTCCCAGTTCTTTGTATTATAATCACTGCAAATATCTTTTTGCTAATTCTGAATTTAAATCAATACCATTTGCGTCTACAATTTCATCCCAATAATATACATTTGCAAAATTAATACTCCACCACTTTGAAAACAGTTCATCTAAAGACTGTGCCAACACCAATCCATGTAAGTTCTTTCCTGCATCGTATACTTCATGCTCATAAAACACAATCTTACCATTTCTTGAGTCAACGCAAAATGCATCACCATTATCAAACCAAAAAACGGGGTACCAATTCATTATATCGTCTTTTATTCCAAGTTCATCATCTTCTATATCATATAAATCTTTCATCATTTCAATCAGATGCTTATTTTCTTCGATAATCATATTATCCGGTATAAATTCCACTTCTCCAATAATTTTTCCATTTTCATCGCACCATGAAATTTCAAATTGACTATAATTTATATATATTTCTCTAATACTTTCACTAATTTCAAATGGTAATATGACTTCTTTATTTTCTTTTTTGAATTGTACTTTATGCTTTACAAATTTATAGTTCATTTGTATATAATTCAACAATTCACCAAAATAGTCTATCATAAATCCTCCATTATTAAATTTTCCAAAACCGTTTTCATTATTCTAAAATGCATAAATTATTCGCAATATTCATATTTTTTCTCTTTAGAATCAATTCTTATATAGCAAGTATGGCTTTTTTCTTTATCACGAATACTACAAATAAATAATTCACCTATATCACACCAATACTCTTGAATAATTGTCAATCTCCATTCCCCATTATTTACTTTAAGAATCACATCCTCCAAATCACAATATTTTTTTATAATTACAATTTCACCTGATATTTCTTTAACAGATTCATAAAATATATCCACATTTTCTATATCACAATTATATAATTTCAAAAAGGCATCATGTACTCTACAATACTCTTCATTTTCCTTTTTCTTAACCCAAATACCTCTTGAATTAAAGGAAAACTGTACTATATTATCCGAAATAGAAATATTATCTATTGTACAATCTGATACTAATACTTTGGGATATAAATCCTCACACAGTTTAATTATTCTGTTACTCATTAGGCAAACTCCATCCATTCTCTAAAATCCATTTTTTTAGCTGTCAATTTAGGAATTTTGTTCCCTCCTACATCATGCCAAGTGCCATCACAGTTTAATGCTACCTCATCATCGCCAAAATGTATATGAAGCTTCCTTCTTTTTCATAGCTTATATCTTCTGAATAAATGATTTTTTTGACCGAATGGTCAGACATTTGAAAAGATCTGGAATCAGCCGTCCTTTCATACACGATTTCGACCGGCTTAGAATTAAAACTCTGAGAATCATCTGCCGCATAGTACATCCCCGTATCTTCAGAAATGTCCATGGCATTGTCAGACATGGTTTCATCAACACTTCGTGGCTGAGGCTCCTCACTCTCAGCCGCTGACGAAATGCAGTTTTACAAAGAACAAAGAATCCGACTTTGTCGGATTCTCCGCGCATATAGGAATTTCAACGGAATTTCATATAAGAAAAGTTTTCACCGACTTTTTATTGCACTTTTTTAATCTCTTAAACGAATGGGTTATAAAACCTGCTTCCATTAATGAATGTTATAATAAATGCTCCTACACAGAAAATGACCGTAAAGGTCAATGCCACCCAGTCATTTTTCTTCAGCGGCTTTGCAGAATACCATGTACGTCTTCTGTTTTTTCCAAAGCCTCGAAGCTGCATCGCATTGCTGACAACGTCGATCCTGTCCATACTTGAAAAGATAAGTGGAAAAATTATCGCCGCTATACTCTTAACTCTATCCATGAACTTTGCTTTCTTGGACATCTCAATACCGCGCGCTTCCTGTGCTCGTTTTATCTTGGCATAGTCATCCTGCACATCCGGAATATATCTTAAAGCTATCGCTACCGCGTAACCGATGTAGTAGCTTACTCCGATCTTATTTAATGAAGCAGCAAATTCACTCGGGTCAGTCGTCACTATAAACATAAGCACAGCCGGGATAACCGTAAAATATTTAAGTATGACATTAAGCTCATAGAATAACTGCTCTTTCGTGAGATCATAGTTTCCCGCCAGAGAAACAAGTACATGCTTTGTACCATAAATTTTTACTCCCTGCTCAGGAGAAAAGATGTAAATTGCCAAAACATTAAGGCAAAGGAAGAACATAATGAACTTAAATACACTTCCAACCTGCTTCCAGCTTGTCTTTGAAGCCTTAAATATGACCACACTCAATACAAGCATGACAGCCAGAACCCTTGTGTCATAAGATACCATACTTGTTATCGACCAAAGCAGGAAGAAAACGAGCTTAGTCACGCCGCTGAGCCTATGTATCCATGTATCCTTTTCAACGTATGATAATACTCGTGACATCAGTCATTCCTCACTTCCTGATTTTCAAACCAAATAAATCTCTCAACAAACTCAGAAGGCTCATCAATGCCGCACTTAAGCGCAAGATCATAGAGCGATGTCTTCTTTAGATATGCCTTATCGGCAGTCTCCTCATCAGTTAATACCTTTGCCGGCGTATCATCTGTAAGCTTATGCCCATCAGCGATGACGATCGCTCTATGTGTATATTCAAGCATGAGATGCATGTCATGTGTGATCATGATTATCGTGATGCCTGACTCTTTGTTGAGCTTTTTAAGAAATTCCATAATTTCCGTATAGTGCTTGTAATCCTGCCCTGCTGTAGGCTCATCTAAAATGATAATTTCCGGATCAAGCACAAGTATAGAAGCTATAGTAAGTCTCTTTTTCTGCCCGAAGCTAAGTGCTGAAACAGGCCAGTTTCTAAACTGATACAGACCGCATATCTTTAAGACATTATATACTCTGGACTTTATCTCATCTTCCGGAACACCGCGTACCACAAGTCCCAAAGCGACTTCATCAAAGATCATCGGCTTTGAGATCATCTGATTAGGATTCTGCATCACATATCCTATGTGTTCTCCATGCTCTTTTATAGACCATGTACTTAAGTCCGTTCCGTTAAATAAGATCTTTCCATGCTCCGGCTCTAAAAATCCACATATCAGATTTGCAAGCGTTGATTTCCCTGCTCCATTCTTGCCTACGATACTTAGCATTTCGCCCTTATTTATCTTAAAGGAAATGTCTGAGAGCACTTTTTTCTTAGATGTATATGAGAACGAAAGATTTTCTACCTCAAGCTGAACCTCATCTGAAACAGGCTCTTCCGGAATATCTACTTCATGAAACCACTCTTTAACTGCCTCTGAAATATCATCTAATTTCATACTTTCGATATGCTGCGGCTTCTGCTCAGCGGATATCTTAGCCCCTGAATGACGGATGGCTGCCAGATAGAGCGGCTCACGTATTCCGTTCTTTATCAAAAGATCAGTTGCCAAAAGCTCGTCGGGCGTCATATCCCCAACTATCATTCCATCATTTATCAATATTATTCTATCAACATCCCTATATAAGACGTCTTCCAGACGATGCTCGATGATTATTATTGTAGACTTGCGCCTTTCATGGATCTCATCAATAAGCGCAATAGCTCTTTTTCCCGTAGCCGGGTCAAGATTTGCCAGTGGCTCATCAAAAAGCAGTATATCTACATCATCTACCATGACTCCTGCCATTGAAACTCTCTGCTTCTGGCCGCCTGAAAGCTCACGTGGAGAATTATGTAAAAGATCCTTTACCGAAACCAGCTCTGCTGCTTCCTCTACTCGCTTGAAAAGTTCCGCCTGCTCCACGCAGTCATTTTCCAATGCAAATGCGATATCTTCTGCAACTGTAAGCCCTATGAACTGCCCGTCTGTATCCTGCAGAACTGTACCGATCATCTTATTTAAGCCAAATATCCCTAAATCTTCCGGATTTTGACCATTGATAAGGTACTCGCCCGTTATCTCTCCCGGAAATGCAAAAGGCACCAGCCCGTTTAGACAGTGAGCTAGTGTCGATTTTCCAGAGCCTGAAGGTCCTACTATGAGGACCTTTTCACCCTTATTTATTGTTAAATTGATATTTTTTATCGTGGGTTCTTTCTGCGCGCGATAGCGGAAAGAAAAATCACGAAATTCTATAACTGCTTCTGACATTTAATCTTCTTTCGTAAGACTGTGTGCTTTTGCACCAATCTGTGTATAAGCTACTCCAATCAATGTTCCAAGTATTCCAACAACTATTATATTTGAAATCATTGCGATCATACCCTGCACAAATACCTTATTTACCGGCTCGCTATAAATAAGTATATCAAGTCCCGGCGCAAGAAGTGCCCACGCTAAAGCATTTGCAGCAATCTGTACGATATTAAAAAGTATTACCTGTTTACCCTTAAAGCCGCCTTCCTTGATCTGGAATTTGGATGAAAACAGACCGATCACGATACCTAAAAGAGCCTCCGGAAATACCCAGCTCCACCATACGCTTCCATATGCTATCGCATCACCGAGAGCATGGCCAAGAAGTCCTATTACACCGCCGACTACCGGTCCAAAAATAGCCGCAAAAAATGCAAGTAATGCTGTTCTCGGCTGTAAAGATGTGTTAGGGATAAATGCTATAGGTATCTGAACCTGTGTCAATGCAACAAAAATCGCTGTTCCAATACCAGCAGCTACAACTTCCTTAACTCCAAAAAGCTTCTTCATCAGTTTTCCTCCATAATGATGCTATGAATCTAAAGCAATCAGTGTATTGTCTAACTAAATCACCAGTTTATTCCAAAAACACATTTTAGCATTATAGTCCCATCGCCGCAACAACTACTAAAAAAATAAGGGGCTGTCGCACTAATCAAATTAGTGCGCGGCCCTTTTGTCATGCGATAATACTGTATTAATACAAAAGCCAGGCTTCGAAAAGTCTGGCTTTTGCTGTAAAATATGTTTATGCGACTAAACAATATATTACAAGGAAATTATAGCCTTTCTTCCTTAAATCATCAAATAAAACTTCCGCTCGACATAGAGTTATCAATAGCAGATGACGATCCGGTTCGCCTGGTAAGCGCATTCGTGGAGGAGATGGATCTTTCTGATCTTTATGCAACATATGAAAGAATCAGAAAAGGCCAGGCAACGCCCCGTCACATGATGAAGATAGCTGTTTATGCAGCAATGAACAGAATCTTCTCATCTCGAGATATAGAAACCTCATGCAAACGTGATATCAATTTCATGTACCTTCTTGAAG
>FOSY01000032.1 GCA_900114405.1 Lachnospiraceae bacterium KH1T2
CTTTTAAGAGCACTTCAGCTTAGGCCGATTTCTCCTGACAAGGTCAATCTCACGCCTAAGCTGATACGCTTTACCCGTTAACTTTTCATAAAAATCTGCTGTCGGACTGGAATCTAACAATTCACATTTTTTGAATGTGGCCTGTGGAATTTAGTCTTGCACAGAAACTTTCCAGAGGCTTGTTTGCCATACCTTCAATTCAGAAATTTTATGGGAAGTTGGTACAATTATAGCATTTCCTGAATAATAATGCGCTTAAAAATATAATAAAATCAATAATTTTAAATGCGTAGTGGAATTTACCCTTTCACTGGAATTTACTTTTTCAAGTTAGCTGCGGCAACGTAAATTTGTACTCGAAAATTTGAAGCGCCAGGATTGCTGTATGTCAACACTGCCAACTTATTTAAAAGTGAAATGTTATACTGGACATTAAGTGATCTGCTTTAAGTACTCGTTTGATGTAAGCTTATATACTCCAATATAAATAGCAGCATACATGATGAAACTAAACATATTTGTTGCAAATACGAGCGACTTACTGCAAACCAAAATTGATGAGATCATCCTGTAAAGTATCGGAGTCAAGAACAGCAGATGCACGCCTGCAAATATGATAGGTGACAAGAATGTAAACATTACCTGGAATTTGACCGTTCTGTTTATGCCTATCCGACTGAGTCCTATCTTTCTCATCACGTTATACTGACTTCTGTCTTCATATCCTTCCGATATCTGCTTGTAGTAAATGATAATTGATGCCATCAGTATGAATATCATACTGATGATAAATGCAAGAAACAAGAGTCCTCCGCTCAGACCTATTATCTTTTCCTTTTTCTCTGCTCTGGTGCCATACCTTAAAGTTGAAGTGGAATTATCAAACCCAGCCTCAAGCTCTTCCTTTACAGTCTCTCCGATAGCCAGCTGCTCTCTTTCACTGCCTGACATTTTAACATCATATTCCTCATATAAATATACATCCCCGTATGATGCGACAGTTGTCTTATCTACATTTGTAAAAGCCTGTACATCATTTACTATCAGGTAGCTTTCTTTTATTCCCGCTCCCTCAGGATATCCGCTGATATAGCGAACCTCCGACATTGTCGGCATTGTCTGCGAAGTTATAAGATTATATATACCACCATTGAAACCTACCAAAGATCTCGCACTTTTTAATATATCATCATGCTTTGATACGAGTAGCACATCATCTTCTCCAAGCTCAACTTCAGTGCCGCACAATGCATTGTAATCTTCAACTGACATCACTCTCAGATCAATGAGATCATCATAGCTCGGGAAAAATCCCCTGTGATGCTTTTCCATATACTCTTTTGAATATATGTACTCATTCATTCTTATAACGCCATCCTCAAATGATGTAGTAATTGCCGCAGATGTCGATCTGACTGTACTCTCTTTCAGTCCATTATTTTCCAGCGTCTCCATGATATGCTCTGAGTTATTCCGGTCAATACCATTTCCTTCCTTCGCCATCACAACAATGCTCATATCGTTAGGGTAGTGCAGCTCTAAAAGTGAACTGCTGCCTTTGTAAAATGCAAATGAAAACGTAAGGGTGAGAAGTACAAAAGTAGCTAAAATACTGATAGATGCAAGACCCGCACCATTTCTCTTCATCCTGTGCTTAAGTGATGATACTGTAATAAAGTGTTTCGGCTTATAGTAAAATTCATTATTCTTCTGTAAGCTGCTGCAAATGAATACCGATCCCGAAATAAAAAGCAGGTAAGTGCTAATTATTATTCCGCAGAAGAAAATGAAACAGATCAATATATATTTAAGCGGTGACTCTCCGCGAGTACTGATCCAGAAAGAAACACAATAGCAGCAAGCTAGGATTACTATTCCTATTATTGTTGCTGCCTTTGGATATTTGAGCTCTTTGTCGCCTACGTTTGATAGTGAAAGCAGATCCACTGTACTCTTTTTTAAGAGCTGCATGGTATCATATATAAACAAGAGCATAAATACTATTGCAAACCACACGACTGTGCTGACGAGCGCCGGGATGCTTATACTTGCTACGGAGCCTCCGGTTCCCTTCATTATCCGCACTAGACTCATCTCGGCCATTTTGAATAAAAGAGAACCTATTATCAATCCATTTGCTACCACCAGTAAAAACGTTATCAAATTTTCTATAAACACAAGCGGTATCAGCGCTATACGTCCTATTCCAAGCACGTTGTATAGTCCGAATTCCGGCGCCCGGTTCTTAAATAGCGTTGAATTGGTATATATCAAAAACGGAATTGAGAAAAAACCGACTAGTGACACACTATATCTCAAAAGTACTACCAACATTACTCCACCTGCCGGCAGCTGCTCGACCGCTGATGATTTTGATAGTGAATAAAGAATAAAATAAACTACTGTCATCATTACACCTGCAAGTATATGCGGGAAAAACAGCTGTTTATTTTTAACGATACTGTTTACTGCGAGTTTACCATATAGCCTAGACCTCATATTTTCGTCCTCCCTTTATGTCTGCTTATATTTTAATCTTACTTTCAAAAATCTCCTCATTCCATCGCTTTGTCTTACATTATTTCCGATCAACTTACATTTTTGTAAGAATTGAAAAATGCCTTAGTTTGGCTTTTATCTGTAGCTGATTGACTTATTTTTTTCCGTGTTATATCATCGAAAACAAGCAGTATTTTCTTTTATACAATTGTTTTTATAACTAATTAAACAAACGCAATTATAATGTGAGGTTTTTTATGAACTATAAAATTTTAATGGTTGAAGACGAAGAGAATATTTTTGAATCTGTAAAAGAAAAAGCTGCTGTATGGAATCTTGAATTTTATAGACCTTCTGATTTTCAAAAAGTAATGGACGACTACTACAAAATACAGCCGCATCTCGTTATCATGGATATCAATCTGCCTTTTTTCAACGGCTATCACTGGTGTCAGGAGATCAGAAAGATCTCCAATGTTCCGATACTCTTTCTCTCCTCATCAAACGATAATATGAATATGATAATGGGTATTACCATCGGTGGTGATGATTATATTGCCAAGCCTTTCAACAGTGATTATCTGATCACAAAAATACAGGCTTTGCTCCGCCGCACTTATGATCTGTCCATATCTCTGCCTATGCTTGAATGCAGGGGCGCTGTTCTCGACATCGGAAAAAATTCCATCATATACGACGGCAACACTATCGATCTGACTAAAAATGAATTTAAGATCCTGTCTTTACTTATGGAAAACAAAAACTCTATAGTCAGCAGGGAACGTATCATGGACATGCTCTGGGAGTCCGAGGCTTTTATAGATGACAATACACTGACTGTAAATATCAACCGTATCCGAAAAAAACTTTCAAAATACGCTCTGGATGACTTCATAACTACCCAGTTTGGAGTGGGGTATATCATAAAGGATTAAAAAGATGAGAGCTTTCTTTTTCGACTATATTAAACAACATATTTCCATACTATATATCACTATCATCAACTACGCTATATTCTTCCTGGTATTCTATCTGTATCAGTTGCCTTTTGAGGCGGTATTATATCCTGTTATTTTGAGCAGTGTGATAAATATAGCTTTTTTCCTCTACTTGTTTTGCAGATCTTTATGGTCCCATCAGCGCATTTCCTCATTTTTGTGTATCGATCAGATCCGCAATTTTACCAAGCCACATGCGTTGTATCCTCCGATAAAAAAAGATTTTTATCATATCATGGATATAGCCTGCACCGACTATGCCGATCTGGAAAGCAGATACGACTCGTCTTTTTCTCAGATGCTCAATTACTTTACGCTCTGGATACATCAGATCAAAACACCTATTGCGTCTATGCATCTAATGCTCGAGCATACCGACTCACCCACCTCGCGAAAGCTGAATTCTGAGCTTATACATATAGAGCATTACGTTGATATGGTGCTTACATATATACGTTCCGAGTCAGATCAGACTGACTATGTCTTTGAGTCTATCGATCTAAACAAGCTTATAACGTCCTGTATAAAAGACTTACGCGGTGACTTTATACTTAAAAAGTTGCAGCTTAATTATAAGCCACTTGAAAAAACTATCATAACCGACGGTAAGTGGTTTGCTTTCGTTATCACCCAGATACTTTCAAATGCCCTAAAATATACACCTAATGGATCCATATCCATCTACCTCGAAAACGACAATGTCCTTTGCATCAAAGATACCGGTATCGGTATTGCTCCAAGTGACCTCCCTCGCATATTTGACAAAGGTTACAGCGGTTTTAACGGTCATTCAAATCCGTCATCCAGTGGACTGGGACTGTTCTTATGTAAAAAGATATGTTCTAATCTTCATCTTGATATTTCGGCTGAGTCTGAAGTCAATGTCGGGACAACTATCCGTATTTCACTTGATCAGTTTTCAAATCTTACAAAAATGTAAGTTTAACGCTCTTACTGTAAGACTATTCGATGGAATAGATTGACTAGACGGAGATATACTATGAGCATACGATAACTTATCAAATCACTTGGAGGTACAAATATGAGCTTACTTGAAGTTAATTCTTTGAAAAAAATCTATTCATCTGCATTTAAGTCAAATGCCGTAACTGCACTTAACAATATCAGCTTTTCCGTAGAAGAGGGCGAATATATCGCGATCATGGGAGAGTCAGGCTCAGGTAAGTCTACTCTCCTTAATGCCATAGCCGCTCTTGATACTCCAACCAGTGGAAATATCCTTTTGAAGGGAACAGACTTTACCAAAATCCCGGATCACAAGATGGCAGCTTTCAGACGCTCACACCTCGGATTTGTTTTCCAGGATTTCCATCTTCTAGATACTTTGACACTCGAAGAAAACATCTATCTACCTCTGGTTCTTAACAACACACCTCTCCACGAGATGAAACGTCGACTCAATGCTTTAATTCCATCTCTCGGCATCGGGCGCATCCTTAAAAACTATCCTTACGAGGTTTCCGGTGGACAGAAACAGCGTGCTGCTGTAGCCCGCGCCCTCATCACTTATCCTGACCTCATCTTGGCAGATGAGCCTACCGGTGCGCTTGACTCACGCTCAGCTGATGAGCTCTTAAATCTTTTCAATGAGATCAACGAGAACGGGCAGACTATCATCATGGTTACCCACTCCATCTCAGCTGCAAGTCATGCCAACCGTATTCTTTTCATAAAGGATGGCGCTATATTCCATCAGATCTATCGCGGCACGGCAAGTAATGACGAGCTATACAACACTATATCAAAAACACTTACTGTATTGATGTCTAAGGCACCTTCACCGATAAGGAGGATTGCAAATTGAAATTAAAGCTTTATTCAAAACTTGCAGTCAGCAGCATCATTAAAAATAAACCTTTATTCATCCCCCACATCCTATCCGGTGTTATCATGACTGCAGTTTTCTTCATACTTTATGCACTATCCGGTTCGTCTGCCATTGAGCAGCTGCCGGCAGGCGGTGTTGCACTGGTCGTTCTCTTAAAATACAGTGCAATACTAATTGGCTTTTTCTCCATTCCATTTTTAATATATACCAATACCACCTTATTTAAAAACAGAGCCCCCGAATTTGGTCTCTATAATGTCCTGGGGATTGGGCGCATTGCCATGATCCCCCTCTTGTTCCTTGAAAATCTCCTGACATACGGAATTGTGATATTCAGCGGACTGTTTATCGGCTCCCTACTTTTTAAGCTGGCCGAAACAATCCTCATTCGTATCATGAAAGGTGATATAAGTTATTCACTTCACCTAAATCTGAATGCCGCTGCCGTTACAATAGTATGGTATGCTTTCACTTTTTTGATACTATTTTTGAGCGACTCGATAAAGCTCTTGAAAAACAGTACCGTAGACCTACTGCGAACCTCCCATTTTGGAGATAATCCGCTAAAGCATCCAAGGCTCTCCACTATACTCGGAATGCTCATACTCGCATGCTCCTATCTTGCATCATTTTGGGTAGGCTCAAGAGGAGAGTCTCCAACCAACCATTCTCTTACCTGTTTTAACCTTACTTGCGGAATTATTATCAGTACTTATCTGCTGTTTGTAACCGGTTCAATTTACTTTTGCCAAAAGCTACAGCAGAATTCAGAATTTTATTTTACACCTAAACACTTTATTACCATTTCATCACTAAAACATAGAATGCATCGCAACGGCTCCGGTCTTGCATCCATCTGTATCCTGGCAACATTTGTACTGCTTACACTTACCTTTTCATTTGCTTTTTATCGTGGATGCAGCACCATGCTCAACTCACATTATCCTAACGACCTGAGTATTGTTATGCAGGCAAAAGAAGATACCTCGATAGACAATTCTAACGCAGAGACGATTGAAAAAACTCTCGAAAGTCATGGACTTATATCGCAAGCTTCATCTCTTCTGTCGGCGACAGCAACTTCCGCCTATTTGACCGGCATAATTGACATGAGTTCAAATGTTTACTCGCAGGAATTTCAAAATTCCAGACCTAAAAAGTTCTTCCCGAATAATGATGATCTGGTAGATATCAGAGTGATCTCACTTGAAGACTACAACAAACTCTGCAAGACAGATGTAACTCTTGATGACAATACCGTCCTCATAATGTCAAAGTCGTCAGGCTATACTGATAAAATACTTTCACTTATAGGATGCGACGGACATACTTATGCAATTAAAACGACCGATACCATCCCGCCTCTTACAGAGCTGAAGTATAACAACACTTATCCCGAAGGCTCAGGTATCAAGGAATGTTATGTCGTAGTTCCGGATATCTCTTCCTTTCTGGGCACGGATGTTACCGGTAAGACCTCATACGGCTATGTAACTTATTATAAAGAATATGATGTTTCGCTTTCAGTCAGTAAGGAAGAGCAGCTTAGCATCGGCAATGCAATAGTGTCTGACCTCGAGGCGTCGATCGATCATTCATCATCAGAGCTTTCCTGCGCTACACGAGTTGAAAAGTCCGATAAACTTTCCGGTCTGAGTGGTGGTCTTTTGTTTTTAGCATTCATCGTCAGTCTGATATTTATACTCATGGCATCATTGATAATTTACTACAAGCAGATTTCCGAAGGATACGAAGACAGCACTCAGTTTGACATCATGCGTAAGGTAGGCTTAAGCCTAAACGGCATTCATTCAACAGTAAATTTCCAGCTGTTATTGACCTTTTTCTCTCCGATCATTATATCCGGACTGCATTTACTGTTTTTGACTCCTATCCTTTACCGCCTGCTTGCATTTTCGATAGTATGTAACAAAAGCATAATCATAATGACGACCATCTTAAGCTTTTGTACTTACTCAATAATATATTTCAGCGTTTACAAGTTCACCTCCAACTCATACTTAAAGAGGATAGCTGGTAAAAGCAATTCTTAAAAAAAAAGCTGTCGCACTAGTGCAGTGCGGCAGCCTCGTCCAATTTTTCTCAGAAACTATATCTGTAATCAACACTATACATATTGCCCTCTGTATAGTAGATTCTAAGTTCTGTATGTTCATCAGTACCATAGTCTACAGGATTAGAATATATTGTCCATCCATCCTCATCGGCTCCTTTTGTCTCCAATTCCGGCAAAAGCTCCTGAATGTTTTCCTGAGATGTATTTCCTGTAATTCCTCCCGGAAGTATGAATTCAATACGATTTTCCTTAGAATACTTGCTTCTGGTCAATGAAAAACCATTTACTTTTGCTTCATATATTGACACTGTATCTGAACCATCGTTATAAACTTCAAGATAAAGTTTGTCATCGCTTCCCGGGAAATCCAAGCTAATGCTGGTTGCTTCATTTTCTTTAAGTTCAGTAGTGTCCTCAAACTCTGAAAAAACAAATCCACCATCTATATAATCACTAACTTTACTTGGGAACTGGTACATCTTGCCATTAAGTTCAAAAGTTTTATCATTAACAGTTGCACTTGCCAGCTCAGAGCTTGAAGCATGAGATTCTATCTTATCATCCTCTAGATCAGCTGTAGAAGCCTTAATCCTTTGAGTCTTTCTCGTCATCCTTTGAGTCTTTCTCATCGTCCTTTGAGTCTTTCTCGTCGTCCTTTGAGTCTTTCTCGTCGTCCTTTGAGTCTTTCTCGTCGTCCTTTGAGTCTTTCTCGTCGTCCTTTGAGTCTTTCTCATCGTCCTTTGAGTCTTTCTCGTCGTCCTTTGAGTCTTTCTCATCATCTTTATCTGATCTGCGCTCTGAACGCTCGTCTTCATCTTCCTCAGCCTTAACCCCTACAAAATGGTAAGCTGCAAAACCACCACCAACAGCAAGCACTAAGACGATTGCAGCAATGATAGCAATTAACGGTCCTTTCCCCTTCTTTGGACCATTTCCCTGCGCTATAGGGACCTGATTCATCATGTTGCCAGCATATGGTGCCCCTGTCTGCATCATTTCTTCCGGCATTGGCTGTGGTGCTCTGCAGTGTGTGCAGAAGCGCGCCTGATCAATAAGCTCCGTACCGCATTTTACACATTTTTTCATGACTTGTTTTCTCTCCTTAATGTATTCACTTAAAACGCTATTACTATAACATGAATACATACATTTTTGTGCAAATCCTGACGAACGGTAGCTATTTCCTGACGAATGACATATATTTACATCATTTTGAACTTAAATTTATCTTTTTTCTTCAATTCTTCAAGCTGAAGCGGTATAGGATCATTTTCATCAAAGAAGTTCACATATCCTTCTAACGAAAGTGCTTTTTCTCTAAGCGTCTTTGATCTTGACCATATAAAAATAGTCGCTTTACCCTTTCCATTCTTTGCTTCCTGAATGATATTTGCGCCTGCAGAATTACCATCCATTCCTATCAAAAGCGAAGGGCGTCTTTCAAAGATTTCATAGTTAAAGCTCTTATAGATGCCCATTCCCTCGCCTTCTGTCGATACTCTTATGGAAACATCCGCTGCCTTAAGATTATTCTTTTCAGCTTTGCTCAATTGTGAAGGTACGATCGCGAAAACCTTAAATCCTCTTTCATTATGCTCTAATATATATTTTTCATATCCTGAAAGCTTATGCCCGATAACAAAGAATATTTCATCCGGGCTAAAATATTTCATCAACTCATCTATCTGATGTATACCTTCTGCAGTTGTACGAGTTGCACGCTTTTCTGTATTGAAGCTTCCTCCCATGACAACTACCGGCAGCTTATCCCATGGAAGGTCATCTATCTGTTCTTTGAGTTCAGTATTTGCATCATATCTGTGACCGCTTCTAAGCGAAATGCTCTTATCGATCTTTCCCTCTTCCATCTTTTCAAGGAGAACATCCTCAAGCGCGCGTCCACCAAGCAGCTTTATAAAAGCAGCCTTCTTCGTAGAATACGCTCGACGCCCTTCATTAATGATGCTTTCCTCAGTCTCTCTCATCTTTGCAAGATCATCATGCGTAAGGTCAAGCAATATCGCTAAAGAAAGCTCTTCATCTATAGAATTTGTTCCATAAAGAGCCGCTCCATCCGTTCCCTGCACGCACTTAATACCCTTTGCCAGATATTCCTTCAATGGATGATCTACAAGTGAATTAAGATTATTCAGTCTTACATTTGAAGAAATTTGGAATTCAAGCACAACATTATTATCTTTTAAGTCTTTAAGAACCTTTTTACCTTTTTGTGACTTTAAGCTATAAGTATAAAGTCCATGTCCAAGCCTTACATGCGGCATTTCCTGTCCCGGAGCAAGTGAATCCTTTACACACTGTATGCTGTGAGCGATATTATCTTTCTGACTGTCATTTTCACCTGCATGTATCCTGATGACAAAAGTTGGATCTTTTGCGGCAATTTTTACAATTTCCTTAAACATAGGCTTAAGTGTAATGATGTCATTGATCTCTTCGCCAACGAAATCACACCCCGCAACATATGGATCAAGTGCAACTGCCTTTAATACTTCAAGGTTCTGTGCAAGGTAATCAGCCGGTGTGACTGCATCCTTGATGATAGTAAGCGGTATCCGCCTAAGCGCCGCTAAAAAACGTATCATAACGCCTGTTTCATGATAAATCTTAGGCATGACCTCATGAACTTCATTAAGCATCTGAAGTGACTCATATTTTTTTACAAGTGTAGTATCACTGATCTCCGCATAATAAATACCCTTGCTTGCATAGCCTCTTGCTATCCACAGCAGCTTATCCTGAAAGATATTATTATTGGCATAAAGCGGATTTTCTTTATCCTTAAGCATCTGCTTTACAGCATTTCTCACATCCATATCAGGTATTGCATCTATATGCTGAAAAGTTATCTTCTGCTTACTTTCTTTTCCCTTGGCAAAGACGTATCTGTACAGGTAAACCTTTTCAAGATTTGTAAAGACCGCCTGCCCATCTTTAAGGATAGCAAGTGAACTCCTTATCTTAACAATATTTTCTTCCGCGTTATCCAGATTATTTAATATAAGATCCGCAAAATTTATAAATGTATTATCGTTGATCCTTCTGTCAAGGTACTTTCCCTTAAGTTCTGATGATATAAACTGTTTAGCAACTTTTTCTCTCTGAACCACAAGCATTTTTCTCTGTGACTCTGTTATTTTCAAATCAAGTTTTTTGATGTAATAAAGCGGATATCTTATCTGATGCGCGATACCCAAAGCAATCATGACATCCGGCGAAAGATTGCCGTTCATATGCGTATGAAGATCTGCGTGGAACTTTACATCCCTTGGTATATATGTCTTAAAGATAGTCTTCCTTATATCTAACTTATAATCACGTGTCTGGCTCATAAGAGTCTTTGAGATGGAAGGTATCGAAGCCTTCATTTCAATACGTCCATCCGGGTAAATATCAGCCACTTTGACATTCCCTATACGAAAAACATAGATTTCCTCATTATTTGCATTAATAAAGCATGGTACTTCACCTTTAACTACCAAAAATCCATTCTCGTTTTCAGAAAGGGGAAGTTCACAAAGTTTAGCCAGATTTCTTATAAGATTTCCTGAATGATGATTAGGTGTCTCAAGTTCATAGTAAATCCTGTCAATGTCACGATACAGATTTACGATGATATCCTTTTCATTGTCGAGAAAAAAGCATGTGAAATAAGTCATAGCGTACCTCATCTTAAAATAATCTAATGTTCTAAATAATACAGCAAAAAAAGATCAAGTCAAGCCTAATCACTAATAAGTCAAAAAAAAACGACTCCGATATGTTATATATCGGAGCCGCATCTTATTTGATGAACAATTATAAAAACCAGTGTACTAATGTATTGTCCTGTTATTACTTTACATTAAATGCTCTTTCAGAATCAAAGTTTTCCTTATCCATGAACACATAATTTTTATCACTTGAGTAGTCAATATTCTTTCTCAATGTAACAAGCTTATATGTATATGTTGTAGCCTCTGCTGCATTCTTTGTTCCATTCGGATAGTAAACTACATTACCATACTGGTCTGTACCTACTTTTCCTGCCGTTGTCTTCTGAGACTTCTTATTTTCCTTTGAAAGAACGCAGATCTGAGCTTTCTTAACTGCACCATCCTTAAGTGTAACGATAACCTTATTTACATATGGGTTATATGAAGCATAGTAGCCCTTGCCGTTTTCTTCAATATAAGCCATATCTGAGTGGAATGAAGCGCTGTTTGAAGAAACCTTGAGGTTCTCAGATGCAACAACTGTATACTTTGAAACCTTCTTAAGTGACTTCTTATTTACAGACTGTGCATTAACATATCCATTGATCCAAAGAGGATAGATGTATGCCTGAAGCTTCTTGCCTGCAAGATTGTTCATGATGCTTGTCTTATTCTGCTTATAGAGTTTCTTTGCTTCAGTCTGACCTACTGACTCCCATTTACCTGTTACAGCATTCCTGCTTACTACATACTTCCAACCCTTAAGGCTCTTGATAGTGAAGTTCTGACTTACAACATTCTTCTGACTGTCAACCTTTACATCCTTACCTTCACCATTATCCCACTTGATAGCCTTTACGCCATAGATATATCCATTGTGTGAAACTGAAATATGGAAATCATCAGCTTTCTTTTTCTTACCAGTGTATGTAACACCCTTATCAAGGAATACAGTATCATCGCCAACCTTTACTGCCATCTCCTTAAGGAATGTCTCACCATATACATACCATGATCTTGAAGCCTTTCCTGAATGAGATCTCTGCTCGTCATCGTCTGTGTTTGTCTCCCAGCCGACCATCTTATTGTAAGACATTGAATCGCGGATTGTCTCTACTTCAGCATATTCTTCGTTTGCATTGCTTGTCTTCTCTGCTGCAAATGACACGCTATTCATTGAAAATACCATTGAAGCAGCAAGAAGAAGCGCCAGAGTTTTCTTCTTTCTCATAATAACTTACCTCTCTTTTTAATTTCTTCCCCTATTATAGTATTGTATTTCCAAAGATTCAATGTCATTCATCCGCTCACACATGCATTTCGTCAGGTAAAGGTTACTGTTCACTCGCTTCAAGCCTGCTTACCATGTACAAGCTCAAGTTCTCCTTTACGTGTGCGTTTTACTTTGTATAAAGCCTTATCTGCTATATTAATATAGCTCCAAACTCTATCATTTTTAGACGGTATAGCATTTAAGATTCCCTGTGAAATAGTCAGCGGAAGCTTCTCTCCGTCTCTCTCTACAAACATATTCTTATCTTTTATCTTATGCTGAAGCTTCCTGCCAATGCCCATGATTTCATCATCAGATTTATTTTCATATATCACGACAAATTCATCGCCGCCATATCTCGCTGCATACACACCATCATACTCATTCACAGCAGACTTCAAAGCATCTGAAACTGTCTTAAGGCACTCATCACCTTTATTATGACCATAAACGTCGTTATAGTACTTAAATTCATCAATATCAAGTATCTCAACCGCGAGAAATGTCTGGTTTTTATAGGCTCTTTCAAATGCATCATCCGAAAACCTATTCAAACTATAGCGGTTAGGTATCTGTGTAAGCTGGTCTATCTCTGCCTCACGCAAGAGTTTACGGTTCTCTTCCATGACCTTTTCCTGATCATATCTGGCATTAACACCTACCAGCGTTGCCTCATTACTGTCATGCTCATTTTCTATCGAAGCCTTAAAATATCTGTAAGCTATATCATTACGCTTCTCGATATCTCCAAGTTTCTCATAATAGCTCATCTCGATCTTAAGCAGCGGAAGCGTTGTAGCCGGTGTCATATCTTTTGTTGACTCTTCAGCAACTCTTATAAGCTTTTCTGCTCTCTTCATTTCATTCATATTGATAAGAAGTGTCAAAAGTGAGCATACATCTTCAAAGATTTCTGCAATAAGCGGCATTTCTGCTATTACCGGCAATACCTGATCCGCAAGTTTCAATATGGAATCTTTATCATTTTTATACTGATAAATATGAATCCACAACAGCTGCAGCTCCAAAGAATATAAAGCACTCCAGTCATAATGTTCCCTAAGCTGCTCTGTAAGCTCTGCATAGTACTCAGCGCCTTCTATATTTCCATCTTTATCAAGAAGCCAATGAGCACAAAGGATATAATCTGCCACCATATTTCGGCAGTAATTCGGCATCTCTGTAAAACTCACCATATCATGAATTGCTTCAAGGATATAGCGAACAGCTGCGTCATGGTCATGAAGCGAATGATAGCAAATACCAAGATTTGCCATTATAAGTCCTGAAAACCATGCCGGATTAGTACTTTTCTTTCCATATTTAAGCGCCCGCATCAAATAATCTACAGCTAATATCTGCGAATTATGATACGACGCCATAACACCTGCAAGGATATACGCATTTGCAAGAATGTCCATGTTTTTTTCATGTTTAAGAGCGTCCAATGCCTTATTAAGAAGTTCATAGACCGCACTTAAATTTGCTGTTCTTTCATAACTCAATGTAGCTAGTCGATAATAACCATAACCAATAAGATAACTGTCAGATAGTTCTTCTCCTCTTTGAACCAACATCCTCGCAGTTTCTTCCTCTGTCTTTCCCGGCACTGTAGAATGGTTAATCACCGCTTCCAGATTAGCCTGCACATCTTTACTATAGTGTCTATCCTTCATGTCTTAAAACTCCATTTTCCCCGATTAACACAAATGTCTCTCTCTAAATACAATTTGCATAGTTAACATTTTAACATAGAATTGTATTCAAAATTGTACTTAATAAAATACTTTATGCATAAATATACAAATATTAAATAGGCGGTACGCGCATAAAATAAAAGTCTGCGCAATACCGCCCAATTCACTTTATGAAAATGTGACAAATTTATTGATTGATTTTTGTTACTTTAGATCATTATCAGTCAATGGATAGATATTATTATACGGCCAATAAGTTACGGACGGACCATAGTCACTTGCCGGATCAGCATATTTAAATTCCACTCCGGCTGATTCACAATTTTTCTTTATCGCTGCCCTCACCTGTGCCGCAACTTTCTCATTAACTCCTTTCAAAGCCTTTCTGTCCATTGAAACAACCGTTGACGGAACTTCTGCAAAGATCAATGCCTGTGGGAAACAGTACAATATCTTCTGCTCTTTATCATAAAGACAGTTTGAAAAGGCAGAAAAATATGGATTATCGTCTTCCACCTCGATATAGCGCAGATTAATCTGATTCACAAACGTATTGCTTGCGATCGACTCTATCTCTGCACTGATATGTACCCCGATTATCGTGTTATTCGGACGTATCGAATGTGCATCAAGTTTTGTCTGCTTTTCTGAGATCTCAGCTCTTACATTCATTGCATTCATTACAAATAGCAATGCCATTATCATACATAATATCTTTTTCATATTTTAATTATCGACATAATTTTACAGTTCTAAAGTTTTGCACAATTATAAGCGTTGCATTTGCAACAGAATTTCTCTACACACTTTGATAAACTTTGCACCATGATATCTGAATTACGAAAGGAGAAATCATTTATGGAAAACAAGATGTTTTGTTATCAGTGTCAGGAGACTGCCGGCTGCACAGGATGTACACAGGCAGGTGTATGTGGTAAAACACCTGAGGTCGCACGTCTTCAGGACCTCTTGATATATACGACAAAAGGACTTTGCTCAGTTACAACAGAGCTCAGAGCAGAAGGACACGAAATTGCTTCTAACGTTGATCATATAGTTTCTAAGAACCTTTTTACTACTATAACAAATGCCAACTTTGATAAAGATTCTATCATCGAGAAGATCGATACAACAATTTCTGTGAAAAATGAGCTTCTTGCAGCTGTTAAGAATACAGAGAAGCTTCCTGAAGCCGCTTTCTTCAATGCAGAAAGGTCAGAATATTTAGAAAAATCCAAGTCTGTGGGCGTTCTCGCAACCAAAGATGAAGATATCCGCTCCCTCAGAGAGCTTATCACATATGGTCTTAAAGGGCTTGCAGCTTACACTAAACATGCAAATGCACTTCTTAAGGATGATCCTGAGCTCGATGCATTCCTTCAGCGTGCTCTTGCTGCAACACTTGATGATTCTATGAGCATCGATGATCTTGTTGCATTGACACTTGAATGCGGTAAGATGGGAGTTCAGGGAATGGCTAACCTCGATGCCGCAAATACTGGTGCATATGGAAACCCTGAGATCACAGAGGTTAATATCGGTGTACGCAGCAATCCAGGAATCCTTATTTCCGGTCATGACCTCAAAGACCTCGAAATGCTTCTCGAACAGACTAAAGGAACCGGCATTGACGTATATACTCATTCAGAAATGCTTCCTGCACACTACTATCCTTTCTTCAAAAAGTATGACAATTTTGCAGGAAACTACGGTAACGCATGGTGGAAGCAGTCTGAAGAATTCGAAAGCTTCAATGGTCCGATCCTTATGACAACAAACTGTATCGTACCACCAAGAGCAAGCTATAAGGACAGACTTTGGACAACAGGAGCTACAGGATTCCCAGGATGCCGTCACATCGATGCGCCTTATGGTGAGATCAAGGACTTCAGCCCGATCATCGAACAGGCTAAGACATGTGCATCTCCAAAAGAGATCGAAACCGGCTCTATCATCGGTGGTTTTGCTCATGAGCAGGTTTTTGCCCTCGCTGATAAAGTAGTTGAAGCTGTAAAAACCGGTGCAATAAAGAAATTCTTCGTAATGGCAGGATGTGACGGACGCCAGAAATCACGTTCTTACTATACTGAATTCGCAAAGGCACTTCCTAAGGATGCTGTCATCCTTACTGCGGGATGCGCTAAGTATAAGTATAATAAGCTTAACCTCGGCGATATTAACGGGATTCCGAGAGTTCTCGATGCCGGTCAGTGCAACGACTCTTACTCACTTGCACTCATTGCTCTCAAGCTCAAGGAGGCCTTTGGACTTGATGATATAAATGAACTTCCTATCGCCTATAATATCTCATGGTACGAGCAGAAGGCTGTCATAGTTCTCTTAGCGCTTCTCTACCTTGGGGTTAAGAATATTCACCTTGGACCAACTCTCCCGGCATTCCTTTCTCCGAATGTTACAAATGTTCTGGTTCAGAACTTTGGAATTGCAGGAATCACAAATGTCGAAGACGACATGAAAATATTTTACGCATAAATAATTTTATATGCCTCCAAAATAAACGAGGTGTCATCCGCTTATGGATGGCACCTCGTTTTAACTTAGTCGGAGCTTGTACTCCGACTGAATTGAATATTATTCAACTGTAACAGACTTAGCAAGGTTTCTTGGCTTATCAACGTCAAGACCCTTGGCAACACTTACATAATATCCCATAAGCTGAAGTGGGATCACAGCAAGTGAAGGTGTGAAGTACTCGTTTGTTTTCGGTATATATACTACGAAATCTGCTGTATCTTCGATGTTGTAATTACCGTAGTTAGCAAGTCCCATAAGGTATGCTCCACGGCTCTTTACCTCAACCATATTTGATCTTGTCTTCTCATAGAGAGCATTCTGTGTAAGAACACCAACAACAAGAGTTCCATCTTCAATAAGGCTGATAGTTCCATGCTTAAGCTCACCTGCTGCATATGCTTCAGAATGGATATAGCTTACTTCCTTCATCTTAAGGCTTCCCTCAAGACAGATCGCATAATCCACACCACGTCCGATAAAGAATGCATCTTTAGTATTAGAGAACTTAGCTGCAAACCACTGGATTCTTTCCTTATCTTCAAGGATCTTGGCAATCTTCTCAGGAATTGTCTGAATCTCAGCTATAAGCTCAGCAGATTTCTTTGCGTCAATCTTGCCCTTAAGCTCTGCAAGCTTGATAGAAAGAATATCAAATGCAATAAGCTGTGTGCTGTAAGCCTTTGTTGTAGCAACTGCTATCTCAGGGCCAGCATAAGTATACATTACATGATCAGCTTCTCTTGCAATAGATGAACCTACTACATTCACGATACCAAGTGTAGGGATTCCTCTCTCCTTTGTGAGACGAAGTGCAGCAAGGCTGTCTGCTGTTTCGCCAGACTGTGATACGATGATCACCATTGAGTTCTGCGCAAGGATTGGATTACGATAACGGAACTCACTTGCAAAGTCTATCTCTACCGGAACACCTGCAAGTCCTTCAAGCTCATACTTCGCAGCCACACCCACATGATAAGCTGAACCACATGCGATGATATAGATTCTTTCGAGCTTTTTAAGCTCCTCTTCTTTCATTTCGAGTGCGCTGAGGTCGATCTTGCCATCCTTAACATAAGCATTGATGGTATCCTTAACAGCCTTAGGCTGTTCCTGGATCTCTTTCATCATGAAATGCTCATAACCACCCTTTTCAGCAGCCTTGGCATCCCACTTGATCTCTGAAGCCTTTTTCTCGATCTCTTCACCGTCGATATTGAAGAACTTTACAGAATCTGCTTTAAGCTCTGCAAGCTCAAGGTTATCGATATAGTAAACCTTCTTAGTCTTATTCATTACCGGTGTCACATCTGATGCGATCATTGCAGCATCCTTTGACTGTCCGATAATAAGAGGGCTGTCCTTACGTGCAGCATAGAGTGTATTCGGGAAATCATGGAACATGATTCCAAATGCATATGAACCACGAACTCTAAGCATTGCTTTAGAAATTGCATTTATCGGATTCTTATCTGCATCTTTTTTATAATAGTAATCAATAAGCTTTGTAACTACTTCTGTATCTGTCTGAGAATAGAATGTGTAGCCATTCTTCTCAAGCTTTGTCTTAAGCTCTGCAAAGTTTTCAATGATACCATTGTGAACAAGGATGACATTTTTATCATCGCTGTAATGTGGATGAGCATTGAGCTCTGACGGCTCACCATGAGTTGCCCATCTTGTATGGCCGATACCGCAGCAGCCCTTAACTGTTCTGCCGCCGTCTGTCTTTTCAATAAGTGTTTTGAGTCTGCCCTTTGCTTTTACAATAGTAACTTTCTCATCATCACCATTTCTTACTGAAATACCGGCTGAATCATAGCCTCTGTATTCAAGTTTTTCGAGGCCCTGAAGAAGAAATTCAGCAGCCTGCTGTTTACCAACATATCCAACAATTCCGCACATAATGCAGTTTCATCCTCTCTTACGTCATAAATTCAAGTCTCGTCCCGCAAGACACAGCAATATGATCTGCCATCAGCACAGCTGACATATTTCATATGCAAATCCATGTGCCTCCTCGCGGAGCGTTTATCTTAGCCGAAAGTGTCCCCCGGCTAAAATAACGATTCATTAGATCATGAACCATATTTTTGTCCATGTTATCATATTATAGCAAAAGCGCACATTGAAATCAATGTGCGCCTTCGCTTTCAGCAGATAGCGGGATTCGAACCCGTGTCGCAGGCTTGGGAAGCCCGAATACTGACCACTGTACTATATCTGCACCTATATTGTTACTGTTCACTCGCTATCAGCTCGTTCCAGTAACTGATTTTGCCAATTAAATCGCCTACGGCGATGGGCAAAATCATAATGGCTCGCCTTATTCTATGGTCGCAACCTCCGCAACGTAGTGCTCCGGTTGCGTCTGAACAGTAACCCTATATTCTTTTTATATTGTACTCCTTTAGAAACAATATTTCAAGCACCGTATTTTTATGCTAAAATACTTCCATAAAATCTATAGCAAGCGAGGTTTCCATGAAAATATTAAACAAACTGCTTACTTTAATTACTACAGCAAGTGTACTTCTTATGACTGCTTGCGGCGGTGAAGCTGCTATAAATACTGAAAGCGAAGTTTCCTCAGACAGCCCCGTCACACCTTACAGCGTCGAATGCTATAATGTCGGAAAAGGTGATTCTTTCCTCATAACAACTGACAGCAGTGCAGTCCTTGTCGATACCGGATATAAAGAAAACGGAGATGACATAGTCGAAGATATAAAAAATAAAGGCATTAAAAAGCTGGATATGCTAATCATCTCTCACTTTGACAAAGACCATGTAGGCGGCGCCGCGAAAGTTGTAAAGCACATTCCTATAGACCGTGTACTCACACCATATCAGGTAAAAGACAGTAAACGAACCGAAAAATTCTATGAAAATATGCAGAATGCAGAGATAAACGATGAAACTCTCACCGAAGACACAACCATAGAACTCGACGGTCTTACATATGACTTTTACCCTGCTGAAAAAACTTCTTATTCCGATAAGGCTTCAAATAACTCTTCTTTGGCAGTCCGTGTGACAAATGGAAAGATCTCAATGCTTTTCACCGGAGATGCAGAGACAGAACGCCTTGCAGAATTAACAAAAAAGAACCTCAAGAGTACTATTCTCAAGGTTCCTTATCACGGTCATATGCAGGATGGTCTCGCTGAATTCTTAAAAAGTGTTCACCCATCCTACTCAGTTATCACATCTTCCATCGATGAGCCAGAATCCACAACAGTATTAGCGATGCTAAAAAAGATCAGTTGTGAAAACTATCTCACCAGAAATGGAAAAGTAGTCTTTAATATAACCGATACAGCAGCTGTTACTCAGGTTACTGAGTAACAGCTGTTTCTTTATCAAAATGTACATCCAGCTGACGGAAAGGAATTGAAATTCCAACCTCATCAAAAGTCAGCTTGACTGTCTCATTCATATACCAGTTCGCTGCATAGTAATCAGCAGGCTTTACCCAGAAATTAGCTCCAAGTACAACAGAGTCATCACCCAATGATTTAACAAAAATCTGATGTTCATGATTCTTAAGCATATGCGGCTCTTTTTCAAGGATCTTTGCAAGCGTATCTTTTGCAAGTCTGATATCTGAATCATAGCTGATCCCGATTGAGAAATCCACACGTCTTTCATTCATAAATGTAAGATTCGTCAATGAATTATTACAAAGAGTGCCATTCGGAACTACTATCACTTTGTTATCATAGGTTTTCAGGTATGTATAAAACATATGAATCCCCGTAACAATACCTTCATTCTTGTGAGAATCCTCTATGATGTAATCACCTACCTTAAATGGCTTCATTACAAGGATGATGATTCCACCGGCAAAGTTCGAGAACGATCCCTGCAGCGCAAGACCAACTGTCAAACCGATGGAACCAAGTATCGCAACTACCGAAGTAGCATCAAAGCCAAACTGTGAAGCTACAATAAGCACCAGAACAAAATACATTGCAAACTTTACACATGCATCTATAAAGGTCTGTGCGCCCTTTTCTACTCCGGCTTTCACCAGAGATTTAACTATGATCTTTCTTGCAAGACTTATGAGCTTTATTCCGATCACATAGCATATTATCGCAATTATGACCCTTGCACCTAAATTAAGCCCAAGCTTCAGAAACTGTGCCGGAAGTTCTGCGATAAGCTTCTGCAAAGCTGTCTGTGCCTTAGGATCTGTGAGGTTTGACACATCCTTGATCTCATCGATGGTATCAATGATCGCTGTAAGATTCTCAGAAACTGTATTTCCTGATGTTGTCAAAGCCTCTGTAGCTTCAGAAGTAAGTAAAACGTTAAACATATTCATTTGTAATCTCCAAGTTATTATTATGAATGCGCCAAAATACTGATATGTAATGACCTTTGTCAAGAGAAAACTTACAGGAAGTCACCACAAATTTATTTAATTATTTCTGAAGGCATCTGGAAAGAGCCTCGGGGTATCAGTTCTCGGCATTGGCCACTCTGATATACGTGGATTGGTTACCGACAGGTCAATGGTCCGCCGTGAGCTCTACCGTCTAGTTGCGTGGATCACAGTAAAAACTGCGCCGACATAGTATTGTCGTAGATAGCTCGAACCTTGAAATGGCCGAAGCCCTTTCAAGATGTCTTCAGTTGTTACTTTATTTTTGCCAGATGTAAATGGCGTAAGCCATCTTACATCTGCTTGATTGCCCACTATAAC
>FOSY01000014.1:0-75409 GCA_900114405.1 Lachnospiraceae bacterium KH1T2
CGGACCGCTGGTGCATCTGCTGGATACCAAATCCACGACAGAGTAGCCAAGTCCGGATCGGATAAACGCTGAAGGCATCTAAGCGTGAAGCCGACTCCAAGATGAGATATCCAAGAGGCTACGAGCCTCGGGAGACCCCCTGAAGAGTACAGGGTAGATAGGATGGAGGTAGAAGTGCAGTGATGCATGTAGCTGACCATTACTAATAGGTCGAGTGCTTGTCCAAAGAAATCGGGAAGCAGAATGGATGTAGTTAATGAGGTTTGATGTTCGGTTTTTGATTTTCAGTAATTAAAGAAGTGTTTTGCGGATGGTTTATCGCAGAGCACTTTTTTTGCGTTGTGAAATCATCACAGAACACTTTTCGTGTTTTTGAAATTTCACACGTTAACACTTGACTTTGCGAAAGTACTTAATTAAAATATAGAAAATGTAATACTACAAAGAGAAGAGGAAAATCAATGGCTACAATCAGAACTACCTATCATGATGACTACATATTGGCTAGGTTTTTTGGCAAATCATCCAACTACACGGATATTCCAAATGAATTGTATAAAAAGTATAATGTAAAAAAAGGTTTAAGAAATGATGATGGGACAGGAGTGAGGATAGGACTTACACGTGTTTCAGATGTTGTGGGCTATGATGTTGATAAAGATGGAAAGGTTGTACCTTGTGATGGAGATCTTCTTTATCGTGGTTATAGTATTAGAGAATTAATTAAAAACAGGCAAGGAAATTATGGATTTGAAGAAACCTGTTTTTTACTTCTTTTTGGCTTCTTACCTACAAAAGAGCAATTCAGTGATTTTAAAAAGACACTTTCTGATAGATATGATATGCCGGATAAATTTCTTGTTAATGAAATTTTGAGGTCACCATCAAATGATCTGATGAATAAAATGCAGATGTTAACTCTTTCGCTGTATAATTATGATGATGATCCTGATAATGTTGATGTCTATGAAACAATGCGAAAAGGTCTTAATCTGATCTCTAAATTTTCTGCATTAGCATGTTATGCGTATCAGGCTAAGATGCATGATTTACAGAGAAAAAGTCTGGTTATTAATTATCCTGAAAAAGATTATTCTATTGCAGAAAACATTTTGAGACTTCTTAGGGCAGATGGAAAGTTTACACAGAGAGAGGCAAATGTTTTAGATGCAATGCTGGTCATTCATGCTGATCATGGCGGCGGAAATAACTCTGCGTTTACTGATGTCGTCATAGGATCCACAGGAACGGATTTATATTCAGCTATTTGTGGTTCTCTTGGTGCATTAAAAGGACCTAAGCATGGAGGTGCAAATATTTCTGTAGCCAAAATGATGCAGGAGGTTATGGATAAGATTGGCTGCACTACAGATAAGAAAAAAGTAGTAGAAGTGGTTAATTCTTTGATGGATGGCGAAATGTTTGATCATTCAGGATTGGTGTATGGATTTGGTCATGCGGTTTATACACTTTCTGATCCGCGAGCAGAGATATTGAGAGATCTTGTACAGAAGCTAGCTAAAGAGAAAAAACTTGAAGATAAATTCAACTTTTATAAGCTTTTTGAAGATACAGTTAGGGAAATTACTTATGAAAGGAAGAAAAAAATTCTTCCAACAAATGTGGATTATTATTCTGGATTTGCATATGAGATGTTGGGAATACCTATTGAGTTATATACACCATTATTTGCAATTGCGAGAGTTGCCGGATGGGTTGCACATAATGTAGAGAATAAGCTTTACGACGGAAGAATAATGAGACCGGCTACAAAGTATGTTGGTGAAAGACAGGATTTTGTGCCGATTGGCTCAAGAAGATAAATGTTACGCGAGGAGATGAAGGGATTTGAATATGATGTATGTCAGTTAAGCTGATGCAAATCTAACGCTAAGCCTTGTGAAAACGCGATATAAATAAAAAAGGTCTTTAAACTTTGAGTAGCACATTACTCACAAGTTTAGAGACCTTTTTTAGTTTGCTGTGATGCTTGTATAATTACATAAAAGCAATTGCAGCAGAAATTCCTAGACCTGAAAGAGCAACCGTGACAATAGCTGTTATGATGATGATTCTGTTATTCTTAGTATGTTTTTTTGATAAGGTGGTTATTGTATTCATAGTTTGGGCTGAACCTATGTAATTGGGGTTCTTTTTCTCGTAGATGATTCTTGTTTTTTCACTCATATTTATACTCCAATCTGTATACACATTATACAAAATATGCAAGACAATTTCACGTGATATCAGCAACATAATAGAAAAATTAAAATAAGATATTCTAAAATTTAGATAAAAGTTATAATATATAAGAAAGGAAAGTTTGATTAACAATACTCTGTTTTGATATTAATATTTGAAAATTTTGTTAATATGGTTTTTAATTTATTTTAGGGTGTCGATAAATAAAATGAATAAAAAAACGAAGAGGGGAGAAGTGATATGTCTCAGAACATACTTTATGTTGATGCCTGTATAAATAGAAACTCTTCCAGAACAGATAGACTTGCACATATGTACTTGAGCAGATGTGGGTTTGACGGAAGCAAAATTACGCACAGAGTATTGGAAGATTATCCTATAAGAATGTTGAACGGATCATTGCTTAAATTTAGAAATTTGATGATAGAGAAAAAGGATTACTCAGACAGATTATTTGATCTTGCCAAAGAATTTTCAAAGGCGGATGAGATAATTGTTGCTGCTCCATATTGGGATCTTTCTTTTCCTGCTATGTTAAAGTGCTATTTAGAGCAATTGTCCGTGAATGGGATAACTTTTAGAATAGGAGGAAATGGGGAATTTGAAGGCTTATGTAAGGCAAAACGATTGATTTATATTACTTCATCCGGAGGATATATAGGAGACTGTAATTATGGATTTTACTATATCAGAGCTTTGTGCAGGATGTTTGGCATAGAAGAGACAATATGTTATAAGGCAGAAGGGCTTGATATAGATGGAGTAGATGTTAACGCTGTTTTACAGAAAGTGGCAGAACAGTTTTGATTAAGATCAAAATATGTAGACATGCTAAAAAGGGGATAAAATGAATATTGAAAAGAATCAAAATGGAAGTGAACTTGTTGTAAAGGTTATCGGGAGAGTAGACACTGTTACGGCACCTGAACTTGAAAGTCAGGTAAAGGAGTCATTAGAAGGAATTACCAATTTAGAATTGAATCTTGAGGAACTTGAGTATATTTCATCTGCTGGACTTAGGGTAATACTGTCGTTGCAGAAGATTATGAGCAAGCAGGGAAGATTGATCATAACTAATGTAAATGAAACGGTACAGGACATTTTTGAAGTTACAGGTTTTTCGGAGATTTTGACAATAGAATGAAAATAAAAGAAATAACAGTTGATGCAGTTATATCAAATATTAGTGTTGTCAGTGATTTTGTAAATGAATTTCTAGAAAATGATGGCTGTCCGCTTAAAACGATAATGAAAATTGACATTGTAATCGATGAAATATTCGGAAATATATGCAAATATGCATATGAAAATAAGTGTGGAAAAGCAGAAATCATAGTTGGAATTGATGAAGATTCAAACTACGTTAGCTTGACCTTTAAGGATAGTGGAATTAAATTTGACCCGCTTGAGCATAAACGACCTGATGTATCTTTGAGTGCTGAGGAAAGAGAAATAGGTGGACTTGGGATATTTATAGTAGAGAAAATTATGGATGAGATCGATTATAAGTATCAGGATGGAAAAAACGTTTTAAGCATACTAAAGAGATGGTAGCTTAAATGTAAGCGGCAGATAAATTATTAAGGATAATGCAGACATTGACAGGTATTACGATTTGGGCAGGAGCCATTTAAGAATCAGAGTACTAAGTAGTTAGGTGTCTGCATTTTTTATTTATGAGGGGGAATACTATGGGGTGCCGAAGAGCTGAGAACATATTGCTGTTATCATCAATAATTTTAATCATATCGGTAATAGTAAATTATGTTTTACAAAATTGAATAAAAGAGAAAAACTGTAATCTAAATTAGGGGGAGTATTGAGTATGGGCAAGAATAGGATTGTAAAGATTAGGTATCAGTTTTCTGTAGGTGATAAAGATGAAGTGTGGATCATAAGAGATAATGGAAACATTTCAATGTGCAGATATAGGGAATGCTGCGATGAATATGTAGAAGAGTTCTTCAATGCTAAGGAAATAAAGAACTTATTTGAACATGTGCTTAAATGCATGGAAAACACGAATGAGAGTCTTGAAAATGAAGACGGAAATGTTGCTATATTTTATCAGGATGGTTCGATAATTAAAATATGCAGTTCATTAGATGATGGAACTGAATCAATAAGAGATATCATAGAAGGGCATATTTTAAGTGTCGCATGAATAATATATTTTATGGTTGACGTAGTGACTTAAGTGTAGTATCCTAGATGACGTTGTGTGTATACAGAATACATGTTGCGATTTAGTATGTGGCACACATTTATTGTAATATTTTTCGTAGAAGCTTATTTTAGGAGGGCATCTTGGATAGATTTGAAATATTTAAGAATACACTTAAGGATAAATATAATACAATGATTTTTAGGCTTGAGTCTGGAGATAAGCCGATTACATATTATTTTGATGATATAAGGATAGCTTCACCAAATAGAGTGTACAGATATAACAAATCAGGCTTTTCAAATCTTGGTGGTAATCTGTATCTTCTTGAAGGCGTTAGAGTAGAGGATGAGATCACAGATGTAGTTATAGATGGTCAGAAAATCATTTATGCTGAAGGTTGTGTAAAGAAGTAAATTCTTAAATACATCAGTTGAATAAGAATAATAAAAGATGCCTTTTGGTATTGATATGTGCTCAGAACAGCAGACACATATCAATCAGACCGAGGGCATCTTTTTTATTTACAAATTAACATATATTTTCTAGAACAGTTTATTTATCTTTATCAAACGTACGATAAATTCCATGTGTTCAGACATGCACTTACCGGCAGATTCAACATCATGGCTTTTTATGCTGTCTATGATCCGCTGATGCTGATCATGAAGGATTCGGGTGTCTCTGGCAGATTGAAGGATGATTGAGCGGATGTCATCAATTATTTCATCAAGGAGAGCGCCTACGGAGGCCAAACTGTCGCGGATGAGACAGTTTCCTGAAATTTCAGCAATTTTAGAATGGAAATTTCGATCATATATTGAGCCTTCATATGTATTGTCTGCATCATTCATTTTATGAGCTAATGTTTCGAGCTCCAAGATGTCTTTTTCAGTGGCATGTATAGCAGCAAGCTTGGCAGCTTCAACCTCAAGACATTGGCGGAACTCTTGAATATTTGAAAGTGAACCATGATTAAGTCGGTATGATATTGTCATAGGCTGAAACATTGTTAAGCGATAGCTTTCATTGATGAATGTGCCGCCGCCTTGCCTGCTGTTGACAAGACCAATCATTTCAAGGGCTCTGATTGCTTCTCGTACGGCTGAACGTGATACATTCATGTCTTCGGCCCACTTTCGTTCTGATGGCAGACGATCGCCTGGCTTTAAAGTTCCGTTTTTTAGTGAGCTGAGAATTGAGTCCATTAGATTCTGATATATACGTTCATTTTTATCTTCTAAGATGGTTTCTTTTTTGATTTCATTAGACATAAAAAATACCTCGTGAATAATAACAATTAATCTATAAGGCATACGTCTGCTCTGATGCATAGTAAACCCCATAATATTAGTATAACACAGTGTATCCAGTTGATTGTACAGAATAAACAAATAAGCATTTTATACAAAAATTGTATTGCAAATTTAGTATTTATAATTGTGCAAAATATGTTGACTATTGGTCAGACCAATTCTAAAATTAATTGTAGAAAATATACAAAGGAGGGTCGCATGGAAAGGATTTCTTATAATAAAGTAACAAATGATATTGTGGAGCTTCTAAAAAAAGCTTGCAATGGACATGTTCTTACTGGTGATCAGATCAATGACGATTTTTGTCATGATGAGATGAAAATCTATGGAACAGCAATGCCGGATGTAGTTGTTGAAGCAGAAACAACAGAAGAGGTTTCTGCAGTTATGAAGATCTGTAATGAAAATAAGATTCCGGTAACGCCTTCTGGTGCTCGTACTGATCTTGCAGGCGGGCCTGTCGCTAAGTATGGGGGAGTTATTCTTTCAACTATCAAAATGAATAAAATACTTAGCTATGATGTTGATAATCTGGTTGTGACTATCCAACCAGGAGTTTTGCTTAATGATCTGGCTCAGGATGCATTAAGCAAGGGACTTATGTATCCACCTGATCCGGGGGAAAAATTTGCTACTGTAGGTGGAAATGTGTCTACTAATGCAGGTGGAATGAGAGCTGTAAAGTATGGAACTACAAGAGATTATGTCAGGGCTATGACTGTAGTGCTTCCTACGGGCGAAGTCGTACATGAAGGTGCAACTGTTTCAAAATGCAGTTCAGGCTACGGGATAAAAGATATAATGATCGGCTCAGAAGGTACACTTGGAATAATTACAGAGCTTACACTTAAGTTGATAGTTGCGCCTAAGGCAACAATGTCAATGATAGTACCTTTCCCGACACTTGAAGAAGCGATAAGTTCTGTTCCGAAGCTTTTTGCGGCACATCTTAATCCGCAGGCGCTTGAATTCATGGAAAAAGATGTGGTGATCGATACAGAAAAACTTTTAGGAAAAGAGGTTTATCCTAAAGAATTGGATGGTGTCGACATTAATGCGTATGTACTTGTTACATTTGACGGGAATGATCAAGACGAACTTATGGATACGATAGAAGCAGCATCAGAAGTTGTCCTCGAGGCGGGAGCAGTAGATGTTCTTGTGGCAGATACACCACAGCAGCTTAGAGATGCATGGGCTATAAGAAGCTCGCTTCTTGAATCAATTGAAGGGAATACGAAACTTCTTGATGAGTGTGATGTCGTTGTTCCGATTACGAAGATACCTGAATTTCTTACATATGCTAAGTCATTGCAGGAAGGTCATTCGTATACGATAAAAGACTTTGGACATGCAGGAGATGGAAATCTTCACATTTATCTTTGCAGTAATGATGATGATAAAGAAGCATTCATGAAAGAGTCAGACGATTTCATGAAGAAAGTGTATATTAAAGCCGTTGAGCTTGGTGGACTTATTTCTGGTGAACATGGAATAGGTTCCGGAAAGATGGATTATCTTAAAGATTTTGTGGGACCGGTAAATATGCGTCTTATGAGAGGAATTAAGAAAGTATTTGATCCAAATATGATACTTAACCCTGGTAAGGTGTGTTTTGATCCTGAAGAAAGCTACGCAGATTAAATGAAAACGAGACAATATAAGGAGGGTATTTACTATGGCATATATTATTTCAGATGAAGCACAGGATTTACTTAATGACCTTAAAAAGTTTTGCGATCAGGAAGTTGTCGAGCAGGCAAAAGAATTTGATAAGAGTGGAGAATTTCCTAAAGAAATTTATGATAAGGCAATAGAGCAGGGGTATACGACACTTGAGGTGCCGGAAGAATATGGCGGACCTGGGCTTAGCCGTGTAGATGTTGCAGCACTTATTGAACAAATGGCGTGGGCAGATGCAGGTTTTGCTACTACTATTTCGGCTAGTGGACTTGGTACAAAGCCGGTGCTTATTGCAGGTAATGATGACCAGAAGAAGCATGTATGCGACCTTCTGCTGGGTGGGGGATTCGGAGCTTTTGCGCTGACTGAGCCCGGCGCAGGCTCTGACCCTGGTTCAGGAACAACCACAGCAGTTAAGGATGGAGACAGTTATGTTCTCAATGGGCGCAAATGCTTTATTACAAATGGTGGTGTTGCAAGCTTTTATTGTGTAACAGCATTGACTGATAAAGAAGCAGGAGCAAAGGGAATGTCTATATTCCTTGTTGACAGAGATACACCAGGTCTTTCAGTTGGGCATGAGGAAGATAAGATGGGTATCAGACTTTCAAATACAACGGATGTTGTACTTGAAGATGTACGAGTTCCTGCAGAAAATCTGCTTGGCAAAGAGGGCGAAGGATTTAAGATCGCTATGAAGACACTTGATCAGGCTCGTGCTTGGATGGGAGTTGTTTCAACAGGACTTGCTCAGCGTGCGATGGATGAGGCTATCGCATACACAAAGGAGCGCAAACAGTTTGGCAAACCAGTACTAAAATTCCAGGCTATGCAGTTTAAGATTGCAGATATGGCTATTAAGATTGAAGCCAGCAGACAGATGAATGCCTATGCATTGAATCTTATGGACATGGGCAAACCTCATTCTCGTGAGGCGGCAATCGCGAAATGCTTTGCTTCTGATGCTGCTATGTGGTGTACTACAGAAGCTGTACAGATGTTTGGCGGATATGGATATAGCCGTGAATATCCGGTGGAGAAACTTATGCGTGATGCAAAGATTTTCCAGATATTCGAAGGAACAAATGAAGTACAGAGAATTGTAACTGCGAATAATACAATCGGAAGATTCTAATGAATGACATAGAACGGAGAATAGCATGAATATATTGGTATGCATTAAGCAGGTACCGGATGATTCTGTTGAGGTTTCAATGGGAAAAGACGGGAAGCCGGAAATTGATGGAATCACACCTGTTGTAAATGCTTTTGATACATATGCACTTGAAATGGCGACAAGACTTAAAGAATCACTTAACGATGGTTCAGAAATAACTGCATTATGTGTTGGTCCGGAAAGTGCAAAAAATTCATTGAAGAACTGTCTGGCAGTTGGAGCAGATCATGCATATTTAGTGAATGATGAATCAATAGATGATATTGATTCTATAGGAATTGCCGAAGTTCTTAAAAATGCGGTTGAAAAACTTGCCGAAGAAAAAGGAAAATTTGATCTTATATTTACTGGTAAAGAAGCTACAGATGCAGCGTTAGGACAGACTGGCATTTATCTGGCAGCTAAGCTTGGAACTGCTGTGATAACAAATATCATCGATGTAAAGGTTGAAGATGGAAGTATCGAAGCAAAGCATGAGACTGAAGAGGGATACCGTGTTATTGAAGCAGCTATGCCGGCTGTCTTGACGGTAACTAAGCCGGAATATGATCCTAGATATCCTACCATTAAGAATAAAATGGCGGCACGGCGTAAGCAAATTGATGAAATGAATATCAGTGAACTTTCTGCTTTGGATGAGATCACAGCAAAGATTAAAAAAGCAGCAGAATATGAGCCGCCGAAGAGGAGTGCCGGAATTAAGATCAAAGAAGAGTCTGATGAAGAATCTGCTTTGAAGGCAATTCAGATGATGGTAGAGGCAAAAGTACTTTGACGGAGGGCATCATGAGGAAAGAAGATACGACAAATAATATTCTGGTGTATGTGGAAACAGTAGATGGTGCTCCTGTCAAGGCGGGGCTTGAGGCGCTCACACCGGCACATATACTTTCAGAAAAAAATGGTGGAGAGGTAATAGCGGCAGTTCTTGGAAAGGATATTTCAGAAGCTGCCAAACGTATAGCAGCTTCAGGTGCAGATAGGGTAATTACCGTAGATTCAGAAGAACTGGCTGTATATAATCTTGATGCATATGCTGACATTCTGCGGCAGATAATCGAAAAAGAAAAAGTTGATGCTGTACTGCTTGGGGGAACAGTTGATGGCAAAGACCTTGCACCTAAACTTGCAGCTGTATTGGAGACTGCAGCTGTGTCAGATGTTGCTGATATCAAGATAGAGGGAGAAAAGACCTTTTTCGTAACAACGGAATACAGCGGAGCAATTTACTGCGATGTCTCAATTGATGATGTCAGACCTCAAATTGCAACGATACGTTCCGGAGCGTTTAAGAAACCGGAAGGCGCGTCAGATGGTAAGCTTGAGAATGAGAGCCTTAAAGTAAGTGATGATGTGGTTAAAGCAAAGGTGAAAGATACAGTTAAGGAAATCACTGAAGCAGTAAATCTCGAAGATGCAGAGATAATTGTTTCCGGTGGACGAGGAATGGGAAGCAAAGAAAATTTTGGGCTTGTTGAGCAACTGGCTAAGATTCTTGGAGGTGAAGTAGGAGCTACAAGACCTGCAATCGAAGAAGGATGGATAGCAAAGAACCATCAGGTGGGGCAATCTGGCAAGATAGTGTCACCAAAGCTCTACATTGCAGCTGGAATTTCTGGTGCAACTCAGCATCTTTCAGGAATTACAGGATCAGATTATATTGTGGCTATCAATAAGGATGAAGATGCACCAATCTTTTCTGTTGCGAATGTGGGAATTGTCGGTGATGCGATGAAAGTTCTTCCTGTGATGATAGATGAAATAAAGAAGATCAGGGAAGGTTGATTGGATATTAAAATCTTTCACTTATTATTCAGTTATTAATTTATAAAAATAAGCGGCTTTTCAATACATTATCGTATTGAAGCCGCTTTTTAATTTATATGAAAATTTCTATAAGTTAAAAAGTGCACTGCGCGGATAGAAAGATACTGCGGCTTCGCGCTTGCGCGGAGAATCCGACAAAGTTGGATTCTTTGTTTTGTGCAAGGATAATGTTATAGATTTTTGGGTTTTTGTTGAAGTTATTTGGCTTATGAATTAAAATTGATACAAGGAAATATCTAAAAAATAAAAAAATAACAGCATATTGCACAAAAAATCTATGGGGTAGTAACTGTTTAAGGAGGGTCGCTTTAATGAAAAAAATTATTAATGCAGTAGATCAGGTTGAGGAACAGATGGTGGATGGAATGCTTAAGGCATATCCGCAGTATCTTAAACGTGTTGATGGTACCAATGTAATCGTTCGTGCAAAAAAGAAGACAGACAAGGTTGCTCTGATATCAGGAGGTGGTTCTGGACATGAACCTGCACATGGAGGATATGTAGGTACAGGTATGCTGGATGCTGCAGTTCCGGGAGCTGTATTTACTTCACCAACGCCGGATCAGATATATGAGGGAATTAAAGCAGTTGCAACAGATAAAGGTGTATTGATGGTTGTGAAGAACTATACCGGTGATGTCATGAATTTTGAAATGGCAGCGGATATGGCTAGAGATGAAGGAATCAAGGTCGAAGAGGTCGTCGTAAATGATGATGTTGCGGTTGACGGAAGTCTTTATACAGTTGGAAGACGCGGTGTCGCAGGTACAGTATTTGTGCATAAGATAGCAGGTGCTAAAGCTGAGACAGGTGCATCTCTTAAGGAAGTGAAGGCAATAGCAGAAAAGGTTATAGCCAATGTGCGTTCTATGAGTATGGCTATCAGACCATGTACGGTTCCGGCGGCCGGAAAACCCGGTTTCGAGCTTGGCGATGATGAAATGGAGATTGGAATCGGCATTCATGGAGAAACTGGGACAAGAAGAGAAAAACTGCGTTCAGCGGATGAAATTGTCGATATATTATTGGAAAAGATATTAGCTGATCTTGATTATTCAAATAGCGAAGTTGCTGTAATGATCAATGGATGTGGAGCGACACCACTTATGGAGCTTTTTATTGCAAATAATCGTGTGGCTGATGTGCTGAAAGATAAAGAAATCAATGTTTATAAGACTTTTGTTGGAGAATATATGACTTCTCTTGAAATGGAAGGATTTTCTATTTCACTTTTGAAGCTTGATGATGAGCTTAAGAAATTACTTGATGAGCGTGCAGATACACCAGGCTTTAAGATTATCTGAGAGATGAGCTAAAAGGAGAAGAAAATGGCAGATACAGCGAAGGTTATAAAAATATTGAAATGTATAAGTGCTAAGATAAGAGAAAATGAGCAATTTTTGACAGACCTTGATGCAGCGATCGGAGATAGTGATCATGGAATCAACCTTGCAAGAGGTTTTAAGAAGGTAGATGAAAAGCTTCCGGAGCTTGCGGATAAGGATATTGGTACAGTTTTGAAACAAACAGGAATGGCTTTAGTGTCGACTGTAGGCGGTGCATCTGGTCCGCTTTATGGAACAGCATTTATGAAAGCTGGTGCTGCAGCAGCCGGAAAAAATGAAATTGATATTGATGATTTCCTGGTATTAATAGAAGAGGCAATAGGCGGGGTCAAGCTTAGAGGAAAAGCTGAAAGAGGCGAAAAAACAATGCTTGACGCAATGATACCGGCGGCAGGAGCGATGAAAGAAGAGAGATCAAAAGGAGCTGATGTAAAGAATATACTTGAAGCCGGTGTAAGAGCAGCAAATGAAGGAGTAGAATTTACAAAAACGATCATTGCAACAAAAGGTCGAGCAAGCTATTTGGGCGAGCGTTCGATAGGGCATCAGGACCCTGGGGCAACTTCGTTTACAATTCTACTAGAAGCGATTGAGGAGGAATTTTAAAATGGTTGGGATAGTTTTAGTTTCTCATAGCAAGAAGCTTGCGGAAGGGGTAAAGGAATTTGCAGAGCAGATGGCTCCGCATGCTAAAGTAGCGGCTGCAGGGGGATTGGACGATGGCACTTTTGGAACAAGCTTTGAGCGGATAAAGCATGGAATAGAGAGTGTTAATGAAGGCGATGGAGTTTTAGTTATAATGGATCTTGGCAGTGCTGTAATGACAACAGAGATGGTTATAGAAAGTCTGGAGGAAGTCAAGGCTGAAATGGTTGACTGTCCGTTTATAGAGGGCGCAGTAGCAGCAATAGTTGTGGCAGCTTGTGGAGAAGATCTTGAAAATGTAAAGAAAGCTGCAGAAAATTCGAAAAATACAAAAAAATTCTAAGTATATAGTGGAGACATGATTAGCTTTATGATATTATAAGTCTAATGTTTGGGCTCCGAATGTAGGCAAATAAAAAAGTGATTTATATATTTTACAGAAAGCTTTCAAGGCGTGGAGCAGTGCTCTGCGCCTTTTAATAATTTAATTCGGTCGGGTAATGCTGAATGATATTTGACGCACAAAACTTGCGAGTGAGCCTTGACATAAAATGATTAGGAGATGCAGAAGATGGGATTAAATGATACACCTATGTCAGATAGGATACACATAGGCTTTTTTGGACGTAGGAATGCAGGGAAATCAAGTGTTGTGAATGCTGTAACGGGGCAGGAACTTGCAGTAGTTTCAGATGTAAAGGGTACGACAACGGATCCTGTATATAAGGCAATGGAGCTTTTACCACTCGGACCTGTAGTAATTATTGATACACCCGGTATTGATGATGAAGGTGAGCTGGGAGAGCTTAGAGTAAAGAAGACAAGGCAAATATTGAATAGAGCAGATATTGCAGTTTTGATATCAGATGCCTCTCTTCCGTTGGAAAAAAGCGATGAGCAGCTTATAGCCTTGTTTAAGGAAAAAGATATTCCATATATCATTGTGAGAAATAAATCAGATTTGCTTAAGGAGCTTCCAGAGTCGAAAGAAAACGAATGCTATGTGAGTGCATTAAAAAAAGATGGTATATATGAGCTTAAAGAGAAGATAGCGCATCTTATTAAAACCAGTGATGAAGAGAAAAGAATAGTTGGAGATTTAATAAAACCTTCTGATATATGCATACTTGTTGTGCCAATAGATACAGCAGCTCCTAAAGGAAGGATAATACTTCCTCAGCAGCAGACGATCAGAGATATTTTGGATGCTAATGCATCTGCCATTGTAGTCAAGGAAAATGAATTAAGCAGTACGTTTAAGAAACTAAATGTCAAGCCGGCGATGGTAATAACAGACAGTCAGGTCTTTAAGCAGGTTTCAGAGGACACACCTAGAGATATACCACTTACTTCGTTTTCAATACTTATGGCAAGGTATAAGGGTTTTCTTGACACAGCAGTTCGTGGTGCAGCTGCTTTGGATAAGCTTAAAGAGGGAGATAAGATTTTAATATCTGAGGGCTGCACACATCATAGGCAGTGCGACGACATTGGTACGGTAAAGATTCCAAGATGGCTAAAGAATTATCTTGGTTTTGAGCCTGTTATAGAGACAACTTCCGGACGTGAATTCCCGGAAAATGTTACAGATTATTCATTAGTCATACATTGTGGAGGATGTATGCTTAATGAGCGTGAGATGAAGTACAGGATGAAGACGGCAGCAGATCAGGGTGTCCCATTTACAAATTATGGTATATGTATTGCATATATGCAGGGAATATTGAAGAGAAGTATTGAGATGCTGCCTGATATTTCGCAGATTTGTGATCTTAAAAACAGCGATAAAAACTAAAGTCAAGCATAAATGAAGAGGATCGGTCGAATGAATTCAAAGCAGGAATTTATTGATATATACGATGAAGAAAGAAGGCTTACAGGGAAGAAATACGAGAGGAAGACGAAACTTGGCAAAGGTGAATACATGCTATATGTTTTGGCTATTCTTGAAAGAGAATCTGATGGTAAGATACTTATCACACAGCGCTCATTAGATAAAAAATGGGCAGCGGGGGCATGGGAGATACCCGGTGGCGGAGTTCTTGCCGGGGAAAGTTCTGCAGAAGCTGTAAAGCGTGAAGTAAAAGAAGAAACAGGGCTTGACGTAAATTCAGATGGCGACTGTGAAAACATGGTTTATTCATACAGAAATGATGATCCTGAAGGCGGAGATAATTACTTTATGGATATATACCATTTTATGTCTGAGTTTGATGAATCTGAAATAAGTATCGAGAAGTCGGAAGCTATTAATTATAAATTTGCCTCTATAGATGAAGTGATAGAGCTTGGAGAGAAATCGGAATTTCTTCATTTTGGCCGACTTATGGAGGCACTTGCTGCAGAAGATGCAGAAGGGATAATAAACGAGAGCATTGAAGAAAAAGAGGTTATCTTCAAAGCAGATGATCAGAATTTTGGAAAAATCGAAGTTTGTGATGGCTATTACTATGGGGATAGAATGAGATTTCTCCTGGTTAATGATGTTCCGGAGTCAGCTGTTTATCTAGATGAGAAACTTAAAAATGAGCTTGCATTTGAATATATGGATAATTTCAACTGGATCGATAAGCTTAATTCAAGTATTGATAAAGTGCTGCTCATAGGCGGTGGCGGATTTGCTTATCCTAAGTATTTTCTTGAACATCATCCTGAGAAGAGCATGGACGTAGTAGAAATCAGTGAAAAGATAATAGAAGCATCGGAGAAATACTTTGGACTAAAGGAACTGAAGGAAAAAGCAGGAGAGAAACTTAGAGTAATAGCAGAGGATGGTTATGAATTTTTGGAAAAGCTCAATAAGTACGATGTGATCATAAATGATGCATTTATTGGGGACAGAACGAGTGATCAGAGAAAACATTCTGCAGAGCTTATAAAAAAATCATTGAATGATGGCGGCATTTATGTTGCGAATATGGTAATGCCGCTTAAGGGGGCAAAGGCAATCGCCGGAAACGAAGAAATGCGTATTTTCTCAGAAGTTTTTAAGTATACTTTACTTGTGCCGGTGGATGAAGATGCAGACCCGTATATGCAGCAGAATTGCATATTTTTTGCGTCAGATAAACCATTGGAAATGTAAAAAAGGATGCCGGATAAAACGAATCCGGCACCCAAGCTCCCTCCTCACAAGTTGCTTACTATATTAATCGGAAAGAATTAAAAATACTTTATACTATATACAAATTAATGACGCGTAGTATCGCCTTCGACGAATTCTACAGGTATATTGGTTATGCTGTCTGCATGACCAGTGTCGATAAGCTCAAGCAGCATATGTATACCGGTTTTTGCAATCTCATCGGCTGCCTGACGTATGCTCGAAACGATGGGAAGTCCAGTGCCTCTGACCGGAATACCGTCAAAACCAATGATCTGAACATCTTCAGGAACTCTGTAGCCTGCTGATTCTAACTCGGATTTTATTACATACGCCACATGGTCGGAACTTGTAAATATTCCATCGTAATTAAAGCCGTTGTTTCCAATATTCTTATGAATCATATCACGGACTGTCTCAAGATAAGGACCGGAATCCATCATAAATCCGGTATCTACCTGATTGTAATCCATAAAACTTAATATATTATATTCGATGTTGTTTTTATTACAGTAGTCTCTGAAACCATCGATTCGATGAATCGGTTCACAGTCATAATCAGCACCTGTCCAAAAGCACAGGAGTCTTTTACTGCCTTTTTTATGAAGAATTTCAGCAGCAAGCCGGCCACCCTCGTAATTATCGCTGGAAACACAGGGAGTGTTTTTGGTGAAATGACGATCAAATGAAACGATAGGCATATCTGATGTGAGACTTTCATCAATCCTTGAATAAGTTACACCGAAAATACCGTCAACACGGCTATTAGTAGCCATTTCTAAGTAACGACGAATTTTGTCAGTATCGTTTCTTGATATACATATCAGCATGCGTTTGCCGACTGCAGTAAGTTCTTTTTCAATCGTATCGACCATTAATGGGAAGAGTGGATTTAGAAGAGTAGGAACGATAACTGCTATATCATTAGTATTTTGAGAACGTAGTCCTCTGGCATTTGGATTAACTTGATAGTTTAGTTTTTTTATAGATGCTTCAACACGTTTTTTGTAGCTTTCACCGACTTTGAGACCATTTATTACTTTTGAAACTGTACCAAGCGAAACTCCGGCATCTTGTGCAACATCTTTAATTGTAGCCATAAAATCCTCTTAATTCTCGTGAAACGTTATATAATATTTACTTATTCTATCATCAAAGGCTTATGAATACAATCAGAAATTACAAATATCAAAATATTATAATTTATCAATAATTCCGTACTTTACAGATTCGTTTTTTTCTGCTATTGTACACATATATTAAATTTTGTATGGCGGTACTATGTGATTCGTGTGAAACGTTTCATTCCGCAGGAAAGGATCAACCTAATAATGAATACAGAATATTCAAGAATTGAAAAGCCTAATACAGATACAGCAGCTGCTCTTAAGAGCCTTCTTCCATGGAATACAGTAGAAGTTCCAGAGAACATTCCACATGGTGATATGCCTGGTGATAAGATCGAAATCGGTGCAGATCACGTTAAAAAGGCAAATGTTATCATGCCTCAGCTCATTGAAGAGCTTCAGAGCGTACTTAATGCTAATCCATATCAGCGTGCAGTTATCGCAGTTTGCGGTGGCTCAGGTGTAGGTAAGTCTGAAATTGCTTCAGTTCTTGGCTATTTCCTTAATCAGAACGGTGTAGGTGCTTACATCCTTTCTGGTGATAACTATCCTCACAGAATTCCTATGTACAATGATGCTGAGAGACTTCACATCTTCCGTGAGAGCGCTATCCGTGGAATGATCGATGCTGGCGACTTTACAGAAGAGAGATTTGCAGAGATTCAGAAGTGGCAGCAGGAAGATACAGATGCAGATAAGAAGCATGCTGAAGAAAACGAGTGGTACGGTTCATATATCAAGGCTGGCCGTGAAGGTCTTGCAGGATATCTTGGAACTCCTAATGAAACAGACTTCGATGAAGTTTCTGCTATCATCAAGGCATTCAAGGATGGTGCTGATAAGATCTGGCTTAAGAGAATGGGTCGTGATGAGTCTTCTCTCTGGTACTCTCCAGTAGATTTTTCTGATAAGAGAGTGCTTATCATTGAGTGGACACACGGAAATAGTGATTTCATTGAAGGTGTTGATGTTCCTGTACTTCTTAACAGCACACCTGCTGAGACACTTGCTCACCGCCGTGCAAGAAACAGAGACGGAAAGACAGATAGCGCATTCACAACAATGGTACTTGAGATCGAGCAGGGCAAGCTTGCAGATCAGGCACATAAGGCAAAAATCATCTGCTCAAAGAACGCAGAGCTTCTTTCATATGCAGAGTATCAGCAGTACATGGAGAAGAACTGAGAAAGGGATTTAACAATGGCAGAAAAGAATTTTGTAGATAATGGACCTATGCTCAATGCTTATCCGGACAGCATGGGCGGCAGACTTGATGATGTAGTTACATTCCTTGAGAAGGATGAGATGAAAGATACATTCCAGTCTTTCTACATTCTTCCAAGTATCTTCAATACAGACCTTGACCGTGGTTTTTCAGTTATTGATTACGGCATTAACCGTGAAATGGCTGACAGAAAGGATCTTGACAGACTTAGAGCACTCGGCATGGATCTTAAGCTTGATTTCATCCTTAACCATGCTTCAGTACTTTCACCTCAGTTCCAGGATCTTATCAAGAATGGTGAGAAGTCTAAGTATGCTGACTTCTTCATTAACTGGAATAAGTTCTGGGCAGGCTGCGGCGAAATGACAGAAGAAGGATATATCCAGCCTGATGAAAAGTACATCAAGGATATGTTCTTCCGTAAGCCTGGTCTCCCAATCCTTATGGTTCGTATGCCAGATGGAAAGGATGTTCCATATTGGAATACTTTCTATCAGGAAGTTCGTTACAATCGTCCTGATGCTATGGATCTCATGGGCGCTATGGATATTCAGTACCTTGCAGCAGAGCGTATCTGTGAGTTCGTAAATAAGGCACTTGATGAGGGCAAGAAGCCTGCTGAGATAGATTTCACAGGATATGAAGAGTATAAGGAAAGTGTAGTTGACTACCTTGAATCACACAGAAAGTATCTTGGTCAGATGGATCTTAACATCAAGTCGGATCTTGTATGGGAGCACTACGAGAATGTACTTAAGTCTCTTTCAGAATATGGTGCAAAGATAGTTCGTCTTGATGCATTTGCATATGCTCCAAAAGAGCCGGGTAAGAAAAACTTCCTTAACGAGCCTGATACATGGGATGTACTTGCAAAGGTTAGAGCTCTTGCTGATAAATACCATGTTCAGCTTCTTCCGGAAATCCATGCAAGCTATGGCGAGAAGAACTATGAGCAGGTTGCTTCAAAGGGTTATATGACATATGATTTCTTCCTTCCGGGACTTCTTATCGATGCAATCGAAAATAAGAATGGTCAGCATCTTACAGATTGGGCTAAGGAGCTTGTTGAAAAGAAGATTCGTGTTGTAAACATGCTTGGATGTCATGATGGTATTCCGCTTCTTGACCTTAAGGGAATCCTTCCTGAAGAAGAGATCCAGAGACTTATTGATACTGTAGTATCAAGAGGTGGTATGGTTAAGGATCTTCACGGTAAGAAGAATATGTACTATCAGGTAAATGCTACATATTACAGCGCACTTGGAGAAGACGACAAGAAGATGCTTCTTGCTCGTGCAATCCAGATGTTTATGCCTGGTAAGCCACAGGTATGGTATCTTGATCTCTTCGCTGGTAAGAATGATCATGATGCTGTTAAGCGTGCAGGTGCAGGCGGTCATAAAGAAATCAACCGTACAAATCTTTCACCAGAAGAAATGAATGAGAGACTTGGTTGGGATGTAGTTAAGAAGCAGATTGAGCTTCTCAGATTCAGAAATACATATCCTGCATTCGGATTTGATGCTGATTTCTCTATCACAAATAGTGATGATAAGATGGAAATGACATGGAAGAACAATGGTCATACAGCTACACTTAAGGTTAACTTTAGTGACTATAGCTACGAGATCGTTAAAGATTGAAATTGATTTTCTAAGTAAAGTAAGGAGATTATGAAATTTTTTCATAGTCTCCTTTTCTTTTGTGTACAAAATTGACAAATAAATAGTAGTATGTTACATTTTTGTTGGAATATTGGCTCAAAATGATTTCCTAACTGCCGTAAAATGTCTACTTTACGGCAGTTTTATTTCTGAATGAGGAGGAATTGCGATGGAAAAATATTATGATGTTGTCATAATCGGAGCCGGGCCGGGAGGAATATATTCAGCATATGAGCTTATGAAACTTCGCCCGGACTTTAAGATTGCAGTTTTTGAGTCGGGCAATCCACTTATTAAAAGAAAATGTCCGATAGATGGCGACAAAATTAAAAGTTGTATAAGCTGTGAGACATGTTCTATAATGAGTGGCTTTGGCGGTGCAGGTGCTTTTTCTGATGGTAAATATAATATAACGAATGATTTTGGCGGCACACTTTATGAGTATGTCGGACGTGACAAAGCAACAGAACTCATGAAATATGTTGATGAGATCAACATGACGCATGGAGGCGAAGGAACTAAGCTTTATACTACTGCAGGGTCAGCATTAAAAAAACGATGTATTCAAAATAAACTTACTCTTTTGGATGCTTCAGTTCGTCACTTGGGTACAGATAAGAATTATATCGTGCTTGGTAACATGTATGACGAAATGAAGGATAATATTGACTTCTTCTTCAGAACACCTATTGAAAAAGTCGAAAGAAAAGAAAATGGTGAATATGAAGTAATATTCAAAGATGGATGTGTTGAATGTCGTGACTGCATCATATCTGTAGGAAGAAGCGGCAGTAAGTGGATGCAGAAGGTATGCCAGGAAATGAAGATTCCAACAAAGTCAAATCGTGTTGACCTTGGCGTAAGAGTAGAACTTCCTGCTGTTGTGTTTGAAGATATTACTAATGACCTTTATGAAGGTAAGATAGTTTATAGAACACATAAATTTGAAGATGCGGTGAGAACATTTTGTATGAACCCGCATGGCGCTGTTGTTAATGAAAATACTAATGGAATCATTACAGTAAATGGTCATAGTTACGAAGATCCTGAACTTCAGACAGATAATACCAACTTTGCACTTCTTGTAAGTAAGCATTTCTCTGAACCGTTTAAGGATAGTAATGAATATGGTGAAAGTATTGCAAAACTTTCAAATATGCTTGGTGGTGGAGTTATAGTACAGCGTTTTGGAGATTTGGAGCGAGGCAGACGCAGCAACGCAAAGAGAATCGAGGAAGGTACTGTGCGACCAACGCTTAAAGCAACACCTGGAGATCTTAGTCTTGTGCTTCCAAAGAGGCTGCTTGATGGAATAATTGAGATGATATATGCGCTGGACAAGATCGCACCTGGAACAGCCAATGATGATACACTTCTTTATGGTGTTGAAGTTAAGTTTTATAACATGGAAGTAAGTGTTAATGAGAATCTTGAAACTATATATCCGGGACTGTACTGCATAGGAGACGGAAGTGGAGTTACACATTCGCTTTCTCATGCGTCAGCCAGTGGTGTTTATGTTGCAAGACATATAGCTGATATACGTTGATAAAAATCTATAGATTTTTGCAGCAAAGCTTCAAAAATCCCGCAAACAAGCCATTTAAATGCAGCTGCGCTGCGGGCTTGTTTGCCGCTTGTTTTCTGCTTTCAGACGGAACCCGCAGTAAATGCGTGTTCCTGTAATTTACGTACAAGAATTCATCCCTTCATACTGAGCAGGTATGAAGGGATATTTTATACATTAAATATGTGAGCTGTACTGACGTAAAGCCCATGAATTTAATGAGAATGTTTTGCGTTTTTGGAAATATACCATGCCATTATATGCATTGCCTGCTGAAATCTTCCGGTCTTTATAAGGTCATCAATTTCAGAGGGTGAGTATTTTTCTACATTGAGAAATTCTGTATCGTCAAGGTGCTGTTCACTTATGTGACGGCAGTTTTTGGCTTTGAAAATATACGCATAGTTATCAGACATAGTAGCATTTGAAGGAACTGTTATAAGGTGTTCCCAAGAGTCCGAAACATAACCGGTCTCTTCCTTTAATTCGCGTTTTGCTGCATCAAATGCTGATTCCAGAGCTTCGTTATCTTGAGTAGTGTACTCGTTTTCACATCCGGTCTCTATGCCGCCGGCAGGGAATTCTGTTGTGACAGCTCCAATACCATAGCGGAACTGCTTGACACAGATAAGATTGCCGTTTTCGTCGAAAGGAACAATAACTGCATAACTTCTGCGACTATAGTTGTAATATGGACCGGATACAGTACCATCAGGAAGTGTATATGTCATACGTCGAAAATCAATCCATGAATCCTGAATGATATGCTCAGTCTTGACTGGTTTCCAAATTAAATTATTTGTAGAAGTTAAGTTTTTCATTATAATCTCCGATTAAATATAAATAAGGTTTTATATGATGAAGATTATAACATTATAAACTTAGAAATGTTATTAAAATTAGATAATATGTAGGAGCTTAATTATTAAATTTTGATGATAAGAGATGTCTGTATTGAAAAAAATGCAGTTATAAAAATTTATAAATGAATGGCTTAAAAGCCTATATTTTAGCGAGTTTCAAAAGCATTGCCACACAACATATAGGGTATAGGAGAGTTAGAAACGGACATTTTTGTAGATGATATAGTGTAATTATGCTATATTAAACTCAACGGAGAGTTAATCATCTAAGTGACATTTGGGGGAGGTCATATATGGGTGAAATTTATATTTCTGATGAGATGATCGATGGAATCGTATCTAAACTTCAGGAACATGTGGAGAAGTATATCGACAAAAAGCTCGAACAGACTAAAAGGGATATCATCATTTATTTTGAGAAGCAGGACGCTTTTAGAAGAGCACGTGAAAGAAGCGCTGGAGAACGCCGATCAAATGCTGAAGGAGAGATATCGAAAATTAGGAGAGAGGTAAAGTCTCAGGCAGAAGTAAAAGTAAAACCAACAATGGATGTTAAGAAGACTTCCACAGTACGTCCGGCAGAATTTCCAAAGCTTGACAGTGCTGCAAAAAACAAGAGCAGTATACTTAATGCTGATGGTACAAAACGTATGACGGTCAAAGATCTTATAAAGCAGAGACCAATCGAACAGCAGCGAAAAGAAATAGATAAAGTTGAAATAAGAGAAGTTGATGAGAAAGTTGAACCGGATATTGAGAGTAAGCTGAGTGAGAAAATCAGCGAAAATAAAGTGACCAGAAGATCAGCTGAGCCGGAAGAGAGTTTTACACTTGATCTTAGGGGCGTGTTTGAAGAAGAAATAGAGGAAGAGAAACAGAAGGAAGAACAGGAAGTTTTTAATGAACTTGATCGTCTTTTTGATTCGATATATCAAAGGCCGAGATATAGGAAATCTGATATTTACAGCGAAGAAGAAATCATAAAAAATTAATAAAAAGTTTGAAATCCCGCAGATTCTGCGGGATTTTCTTTGTTTATGGAGATATAAGCATACTATTTTAGTTATGTGTTGTGACCGATATATAAGTGAAATAGAAAAATATGGCGGGAAGTATAGTATGGAAAAATCAATTATTAAAGCAAGGGGAAAAAATGATCTGGCAGCGATAATGCTGACATCTATTTTCATGAATGGCTTTGAGACAGGTGGCTATCAGGCTGCCTTACTTTATATTGCACATACATATTATATGAGTATAGGAACGCAGGGAGTAATGGCATCAATAGAATTGTTTGCCACAATGATCGCTCCTGTTATATTCGGCAGACTAGCTGACAAAGTCGGAAAGAAAAAGGTTCTTATGCTTTTCACACTTTGTCGGGCTGTATCAGGGATGGTGATAATAGTCGCTGCTTCGAAAATATTGTTTGCGATAGGTATATTTTGGCTTGGCTTTGCCACAAGCATAATACAGTGCGTTGCCATTGCTGGCATAGATGATGCTTATCCGCGAACAGCACATAAAAAGATGGGTATAACTACAGCTATGTATGCATTTGGTGCGTTAACGGCACCACTTATAGTAGGGATCGTTATCAAAGCTGTTGGAAGCTGGAAAGCCTTTTTTGCAGTAGATGTTATAATATCACTCCTGCTTATATTATCTATGTTAATAACGAGCTTTGCTCCACGTGAGGAAAGAAAAGATATATTTGAGGCGAGGGGAGAAGTGAATGCTGCGAAGATAAACGTGTATGGCGTGGTTTTGCTGTGTCTTATCATGTTTATTTATGTGGGAGTAGAAAATGGTGTGGGTTTCTTCCTTAATGGTTTCTTTAGAGACTGCATCGGCTCGGAACGTGGATATCTCGCACTTTCAATATTTTGGTTTGCAATGATACCGTCAAGAATACTATGTGGTTTTTTGACTTCACATAGAAAAATAATACTTACTGTGGCACCGGCAGGCGCGGCGGTAATGCTTTTGGCTCTGGCAGGGGTGACGATAGAATTTCCGGCATTTCTGACGGTGTTTATACTAGGGATTTTTTGCGGTGCTGTTTATCCGAATGTTCTTACTTATGCAGCAGATTTCTCAGGAGTGTGGACAGCTACTGTCATTGCAGCTATCACTGTGGCGACAGGAGTGGGCGGAACGTTGGCTACTGCTGCCTTTGGATTTTTAACAGAAGCTTTTGGTTATAAGGGTGGATTTATCATCTTAGCGATGATAATTGCGATAGATGTTATTTTTGCAGTGCTTGTTGTTAAGAAAAAGAGCAAAACAGGTGATCAACTTTATGAACGGATGCATTAGTAAATTAAAAAAATCAAGGAGGATCATAATTTGTAATACAGTCAGGATAATACTGGCTGTTATTGTTGTGCTCACTTTTATGAGCTCGCTTTTAGGCCCATCAGTTAATGTAAATGCCGCTGCAAAACCATTTTACAAAAAGGATAAAGTTATCGTAGCATGGTATGATGCATCTGATTTTCAGGAAAAAGACGATAATGGACGAAGGTTTGGATATGGCTATGATTACTTAAGTGTTATAGCTGGTTATGCTGGTTGGGAACTGGAATTTATCGAAGGTGATATAAGGACGTTCATGCTCTATTTCAGCGGTGAACTTCGAGAGGAAAATATACCGAAGGAGTGGGGAGACAAGCGCCCTGACATTATCTGCGGTATAGAAAAGAATGAAAATCTGGAAAACTTTTTAAGATACCCGGATCTTGCGATGGATACAGAATCATATTACATTTTTGCAGTTGATAATGAAGATGACATGTATCTAAGTAATGATTATCTGCATAATCCTAATATTTCAATAAGCGTTACTAAAGGATCGATAACAGAATCAAAGTTAAAGAATTGGAAGGAAAAAAACAGATATAGTTTTAAGATAAAGGGAATAGTTCCGGATATTGAGAAGGACTTGACTGCTCAGGAGATACGCTTTAATGACTTGAAAAAAAGCAAGGATGACCCACTGAGAATTGCTGATCTTACTGCAGATACAGGAAAAAATGTGTTGAAGACTGATGGCTTATCACCATTAAGACGAGTTGGAACTACAGATAGATATATTGCGGTCAGACCCGGAAAAAATAAGCTTATAGATGAACTTAATGAGGTTCAATCAAAACTTTTGATAACAGATCCATATTTTACTGAGGAGCTCACAGACGCTTATTTCAGTAATACAGCGGTTAGAAATGTTTTAACTGCTGAAGAAAAGCTTTGGATAAGGAATACACATGAAGTAAAGGTGGGTTTCTATGATGGATATGTTCCATTCACAAACTATGAAGATGGAACAATGAAAGGTCTTTATGCTGATTTATTAAAATACTTAAGAAATAAATTTAATGTAGATATTTCGATAAAGTATATACCGTATACAAGCTATAATAAGATGCTTAAGGATCTTGCAGACAAAAAAATCGATTTGGCAGCTCCGGTATATACAAGTACAAATGATGCTAATGAAATAGGGATACTTATTTCAAAGCCATTAATTGATACGTCAATGTTTTGGGTATATAAGGATGATGATAAGGCTGATGCGCTTAATAATGATGCGGAGGATAAGGAACTGTGTATAGCGCTGTCAGAAGATTCACCATTGCAGAAGTCGATTTTTGAAGATTATTATTCAAAAGGCAATAAAACGATCTTATATGTTTCAGACTGGAAGGAATCGCTGAAAAACGTTGAGAATGGCAATGCAGATGGAACGTTGCTGAATGCTTATCGTGTAAATATTAATCTTAGAAATTCTCATAAGCTTAAAACCAAGGAAGTGGTGGCTATATGCAAGCTTTCATGGGGCGTCAGATCTGATATGCCGGAACTGCTCTCAATATTGAATAGATCAATATTTTTATACGGAAAAGGAAATGCATCAGAATCACTGCTGCGACATTCAGAAGAAGCGTATAAGACAACTTTTGAGGACTTTATTAAGGAAAATTATTTATGGTTTAATTCATTGGTTGTAGTTGCCTTTATGATCGTTTGCGTGATGATTGCATATATCTTATTTAAGAGAAAGCAGAAGGCGATACTTGAAAATATGGCAAGACGGGACTCTGTAACAGGATTAAGGAACAGAAGATCTTATGATGAAGATATTGCTAAGCTTTCGGATAATCAGATAGATCCTGATCTTGTTGTGGCTGTGATGGATATAGATGAGCTGAAAAAAATCAATGATCTCTATGGCCATGCAGCGGGTGATGAGGCTATAAAAGGCGCGGCATCATGTATAAACAACACTATTGAAGCATATGGGCGTGTGTATAAGGCAAGTGGTGATGAATTTTTTGCAATATTCAGTGCCTCGCATGAAGAATATGAAAGAATTAAGAAAGATATAGCAGGCAAACTTGCGATATGGAAGGGTGAGTATGTAAAAAAACTTTCTGTTTCGTATGGCTATGTCGAGCACAGGGAGTACCCTAATGCAGATATCAGGGAACTAATGAAAATTGCTGATGAACGTATGTATACTCAGAAGTTTAACAGTGGATATGCTTATAGGATAAAGTCCAAAGATGGAAGGGTAAAAAATGTCGAAGGCTATGGATATCTGCTGCATAATCAGGAAGATGCCAATCTTTTGGAGGCTTTTGTGAATGCTTATGAAGCTCAGTATGACACGCTTACGGGACTTCCGTCTATGTCACATTTCCTTGATACAGCAAGCTCTATGGATAATGAGATATTGCGAAATGATGGAATGCTGTTGATGGTTTCTTTTAATTTTAATGGGCTTAAAAGCTATAATGATAAATTTGGCCTACAGGTAGGAAATGATCTGCTTATTTCCTTGGCGGTGATATTGGAGGAAAGTTTTGGCAAAAATAACTGTTCAAGATTTGGAGAAGATCATTTCTTTGCCTTCACTACAGATAAGATATTTGATAGCAAAATAGATCAGCTTATCGAAGATATTGCCAAAATAAATAATGGAAATTCTTTGCCGATGCGTATAGGTGTTTATCCATATGACGAGGATGATATCGTTTCGCCAAGTACAGCATGCGATAGAGCACAGGTGGCAGGAGAGCATGCGAGAAAGAGTACTGAAACAAAGATTATTGTTTATGATGACAAGATTAAATATGAATTGCAGATGAAGGATTTCATAATCAATAATATCGACAGGGCTATAGCTGAAGGGCATATAAAGGCTTACTATCAGCCGAAAATAAATACTGTGGATGAAAGTCTGTGCGGTTTTGAAGCATTGGCGCGGTGGATAGATCCGGAAAAGGGAATGATCTCTCCGGGAATATTTATTCCGATACTTGAAGACTTTAATCTTACATGGAAGGTTGATCATCATATATTGCAGCAGGTTGCAAGTGACATCATAAAGGCGAGAAAGATGGGGCTGGAAGTGTATCCTGTTTCATTTAATATCTCACGAACGGATTTTATAGTCACAGATCCTTACGAAAACCTTATATACACAGTTAAACTTTATGGTCTGACAAGAAATCTTTTCAATGTAGAGATCACAGAATCAAGTGTTATGGACGATCCGCAAGGTATAAGAGAACAGGTACAGAGATTTAAGAAGTCCGGATTTGAGGTTTTGATGGATGATTTTGGCAGCGGATATTCTTCGCTTGGTACATTGCGAGACTTTGACTTTGATGGAATTAAGATCGACATGAGTTTTATGCGTAATTTCGGAGAAAGGTCAATGGCGATAATCGAGCCTATGGTCAATATGGCTAAAAACTTAGGAATTAAGACTATCGCTGAGGGTGTAGAGACTGAAGAACAGCTGAGTTTCCTTAAAAAGATAGGCTGTGATCAAATTCAGGGCTACTACTTTGGAAAACCGGAAAGCTTCGATACTACAGTTGAAATAATTCTTAAAAATAGCTAAGTATTAAATACAGGATGTGGAAAAAATCATTTAAGAGTTGTAAAATGACTTTAGCAAAAGCAGGTATCTGCTGATAAATGATTGGAGAAGCAAATGATAATTAAGCTTAATGAAGAAGAAATAAAGCTCTTAAAAAAAGCGGAGATAGAGTTTGATCCTACGAAGGACTATAGTGAAGATGAAGCTCTTGAACTTGCAGATATGGTGTTTGATCAGGAGATAGAATATTCGAATTATCCATCAAGCAATAAAAAGGCAGTTAAACTGGCAGTAGATTATAGTGAGCTTTATGATAAACTGCAGAATTTATTATCATAATAATTAAGGTTTTGAAGAAAATGACGATATACTGTATAGAGTATTGATAGCAGGAGGAGAAAAATGAACGAACGAGAGGACAGAAACCCCATTATCCTGATTTTAGTGATAATAGGCGCGATAACATCAGTTGCAGCAATCGCAGTAGCTGTGTATAAGCATTTTGAATCAGGACTTCCGGATTATCATGATTATGATGACTACGGTGATTTTGATATTGATGGTGATGATCCATTTTGGGATGAAGAAGATTAATTGTAACGGTTTAGCGCCGTTCGAAGTACTTGCTGATGCGGAGATAAAACTTCGCATCAGTTTTTTTACATATCCACAATATATTTTATCAATCCATGAATTCCTGCATTTGGAAACGTGACCGGTATTGGCTTAAAGTCATACCGGTTCTTTTTTTGAATTGTTTACCTAAATGACTTTGTGAGGAAAATCCAAGGTAGTAGGCAATTTCAGTATAGGTATATGCGGAATATTTAAGCATATTTTTGGCAAGGTTGATCTTACCGTTTAGTATAAAATCTTTAAGCGAAATGTGTTCGCATTTCTTAAAAAGACCTGAAAGATAGTTGGCATTTAAGCTTAGAGCTGAGGCAATCTGTTCTACAGTGATATGACCTCTAAGGTGTCGATATATATAATTTTTGGCAGTCATAACGTGCTCATTTTCATTTCCATCATAGCTGTTCATGGTTGATTTATCCTTCTTGAGATCGTGTACCATTCTTGCAAATTCAAATTCGGCATTTCTTGTTATCTGGATAGGAAGGTTTGCAGAGCAGGCTTCCTCAATCTGCTGTATATAAAGATCAGACATTGAAAAAGCAATTTCAGGTGATAAACCGCCTCGGATTGCGGATCTGCTTGAATTGGTTATGACCACAATTGCGTTGTTTTTGGCATTTCTCAGTGCATCTTTTGCAAGTGTGCCGATTTTTCCTATATAGTCTTCTTCAATACTCTTTTTCAAAGCTTCTGTATCGCCGTTTTCAATCGAAGAAAGCTCACGCAGCTCTTGATCATATGGATTATGGTATTGCCCGGATTCATAGGATTCTAATAGATTCTCTTCTAACTGTTTTCTGATATTATATTCAAAATTTTCCTTTAGACAATTGAAATTTACAATATCAAGTTCGTTTATGACATGTAATGGGTGTGAGGTTATGAGATTACAGACATCAAGTAGTGACTGTATAAATTCATCCCATGTAGAGCAATACAGTTTTGTTATATCAAATTCGATTTCCGGAAGTTTGATTGAATGGATTATTGAATAATTGCTATAAAGTGATAAAGGACCAATGATGAAATACAGTTTATCGTGCTTGATGCATGCATATACATATTTGCAGTTAATTACAATGATAAAAGGTATTTCAGAAGTATTGTCAATAAGCGTACTTTGAAGTCTATTCGAATACAGAGCAGAATCATCCAGATCTTTTCGCATGCAGAATATAGTAGTTTGCTGACATGAGCTATCATAAATACGAACTATGGTATGTAAATTTTTGCTTACTTTTTGCATCAAATATTCTAAGTTCAATTCCATATTATTTCTCCGTTGTATCAATTACATTTCTGCTGCCATAGATTATATCAAAGACAAATGAGAAAAGTGTTAAAAGTATGAGAAAAGTGATATTTTAGCAAGATAAATTAATTTAAAGTATCCATATAAAGTTTTTAAGGAGATATGGGAATGAATATAAAAGGTGTAAATCTTGGAAACTGGCTTGTACTTGAGAAGTGGATGAGTCCTGGACTTTGGGAAGGAACTGCTGCAGAAGATGAGTATTATCTTCCACGCAGTCTTTCAAAGGAAGCTTATGAAGCCCGCATAAAAATACATCGTTCTGAATATATTACGGAAAGAGATTTTGCAAGGATAGCATCAATGGGCATGAATACTGTGCGCATACCTGTTCCTTATTTTATATTTGGCGATAGAGAACCATTTATCGGATGCATCGAGGAACTTGATAAAGCCTTTGACTGGGCAGAGAAGTATGATCTGCAGATATTGATAGATCTGCATACAGCGCCGATGAGTCAAAATGGGTTTGATAATGGAGGACTTTCTGGAGTATGCAGATGGGCACAGCTTCCGGATGAAGTTGATTTTGTATTGAATATAGTGGAAAAACTTGCAGAAAGATATGGAAAGCGAAAAGGACTTTTCGGAATAGAACCTATAAATGAGCCTGTTTCTGAGGAAATGTGGACAGGAATGGGGGTACAGAAAAGATACCCTCCTGTGGATAAAGAGCTGGCAGAGGGAAGTGCTCCGATAAGCTTTGAATGGCTTAAGAAATTTTATGACAGAGCTTACGAAAAAATTATAAATAAAATTGATGAAGACAAATATGTAGTATTTCATGATGGATTCAGACTTAATGCATGGGAAGAGTATCTTACACAGGAGAAATTTAAGGGCAGGGTAGTGCTTGATACGCATCAGTACATTATGGTTGCAGAACTTCTTGGGTGTGAGCAGACATTGGAAGGATATAAAAATTATATAAAGGAAAAACTTACACCTGAAATAGAAAAAGTACAGAGTTATGTTCCACTGATCGTTGGGGAGTGGTGCATTTTTAATAGTCTTTGCGTTGGAATGGATACTAAGGGCGGTCAGACTGTTTTGAATGGCATAGATGCTAAAGAGGCAAAAACAGTCAAATGCGAAGAGAAAAAGAAGATTTATATGGAGTTGTCAAGGGCACAATTAGAAGTGTGGAGTAAATGCAGTGGATATTTTTATTGGACATATAAGATGCTTTTAGATACGACAGACCAGAACTGGAACGGCTGGGACTGCTGGGATCTTTCAAAGGCAATAGACATGGAATGGTTTCCAAAACGTGTTTGAGTGTATGAGTAAAAGGGATAAATAAAGATTAAAGGAGAAGGTAAAATGGAAGCTGGTATTAAAATTATGGAGCAGGAAAAAGTTGATTCCAATGCAAAACTTGGATGGGTAGAAAGAATTTCATATGGACTTGGAGATTATGCAGGTAATCTTGTATATTCACTTATTTCTGCGTTTCTCCTTGTGTATTATACAGAGGCATGTGGAATAAATGCAGCAGCTGCGGCATCTGTAATGGCTGTGTCGCGAATATTTGACGGAGTTTCTGATCTTGTAATGGGTAGGATTGTAGATAAAACCCATAGTAAGTGGGGTAAGGCGCGTCCATGGATACTCAGAGCATCTATACCGCTTGCAATATGTATGGTTTTGATGTTCTCTGTTCCTTCAGGGTTTTCAGCCGGAGCAAAGGTTGCGTATGCATTTATTACATATAATCTTGTGTCTACCGTTTTCTATACAATGTTGAACGTTCCATATGCTACTATGCAGGGAATGATGACTACAAACCAGTATGAGAGAGGCATACTTGGAAATATCCGTATGCTGCTGGCTACTTTTGGAACAATGACTATCAATACAATTGTTCCTGTACTTACAGGAGCTTTTGGTTCCAATAATTCTCATGCTGGCTGGACAATAACTACAATTATTCTTATGGCGGCATTTTTAGTAATAAATTCTATGACATTTATCTTCTGCAAAGAACGTACAGCAGATGAGTCAGCTGATGAAAGCGGCAAGAAAGCTCAGCCGTCTGTTGGGAAGGCGCTTAAATCACTTATTTCAAATAAATATTGGGTTTTGCAGGTAATATTGCTTTTTTCAATGTATTTCATGATGTCAACCTTCTATGGAAGCAACTATTACTTCACTCAGTATGTACTTGGAAATGCTAAAGTGTATACGGCATTTTCAAATGCGTTATCTCTTTCACAGATGGGAATTATGTTTGTAACTCCTGTGATAATGAAAAAAATGTCAAAGAGATGGCTTTCGCTTATGGGAATGTCAATTTCAACGGTTGGCTTCTTACTTACAGCATTGGCAGGAACTAATATTTCACTTGTGATAATTTCTAATGTGATTAAGGGAATCGGCTTTGGCTGCGGAGCCGCTACAATGTGGGGACTTCTTCAGGATGCGATCACTTATGGACAGTGGAAGACAGGTGTACAGGCTGTAGGAATGGGAAATTCAGCATCATCATTTACTACAAAAGTTGGCTCTGGACTTGGCACAGCAGCACTTGGATGGATACTTGCTGCAGGTAATTTCAATGCTGACCCGACAGGAGCAGCATCAATAGCAGCAATAAAAGTTGCGGTTATAGTTGTTCCGCTTATAGTTTGTGTAATCTGTATAGCGTGCATGTTTATGTTTGATCTTGATAAAAAATATGATGTAGTGGTTAAAGATCTTGAAAATGGAAGATGGAAGGATGGAACCTTCTGATTAGGTGAATAAAATGATTAAAAATCCGATTTTACCGGGATTTAATCCTGATCCTTGTGTTTGCAGGAAAAAGGATGATTATTATATAGCAGTATCTTCTTTTGAATGGTTTCCGGCTATACCGATTTATCATTCGAGAGACTTAAAAAATTGGGAACTTTTGACAAATGTTATTCAGGATGAGGAGCTTCTTGACCTGCGGAAGCTCCCTAGTGCAAAAGGAATCTGGGCACCGGATTTAACATATTGTGAAAAAGAGGATCTTTTTTACATGGTCTATGGTGTCATGAATTCTATGAATGCGCGATACTTTGATATTGATAATTATGTTATAACTGCAAAAGATATAAAAGGGCCATGGAGCGAGCCGGTATATCTGCATTCTGCGGGTTTTGATGCGGCTATGTTTCATGATGATGATGGCAGGAAATATGTGGTTTCGCTTGATTGGGAAACCAGAGAAAATTATGAAAAGCCGGGTGAAATAAGCATCTCGGAGTATGATCCTGTCGCTAAAAGGATTAAGAGTTATCCCAAAAGATTTTGGAAAGGCGGTACAGACAGGGGATGTATCGAGGCTCCGAGAATCACCAGGCGTAATGGATATTATTATATAATGTGCGCTGAAGGCGGGACTGGTTATAATCACTGCGTTACAATGGGCAGGGCAAAAAATATATTTGGTCCTTATGAGAAAGATCCTAAAAATCCCATTGTCACTTCCGCACCGGGTGAATCGTATGAAAGGCATGATGCAGATCATCTTAAACCTAAATATTATAATCCGGCCTCTATATTGCAGAAGTCAGGGCATGGAAGCTATGTAGAGCTTCCAACAGGAGAGGTATATTTATTCCACTTAACGGCAAGACCTTTTGTAACAGAGGATAATGATATAAGATCTAAATTTCGCTGCACCCTTGGCCGTGAAACAGCAATGCAGAAAATGCAATGGACTGAAGATGGTTGGCTTAGAATGGCTGATGGGAGTAACCTTGCAAAAGAAAATGTGCAGGAAAGTGGTTTGAAAGAGTATGTGTTGCCTAAACCTGTAGAACGTGATGATTTTGATGGTGAAGAACTTGGTAATTTTTACTATGCGCCAAGGATAAGTCCGAAGAGCTTTTGCAATATGCATGAAGGCTGGCTTTCCATAAGAGGGCAGGAGGCATTGACATCGCTGAATCGTGTAAGCCTTTTATGCAGAAAGCTGACTTCTTTGAAAACGACTGTTACGACGAAGATGCGTTTTGTACCGGAAGTTTTTCAGCATAGTGCCGGGCTTGTGGTGTATTATGATAATATGAATTACGCTGTTCTTAGGAAGTATTACAGTGAGACATTAGGCGGAGCAGCATTGATGGTTCAGCATATGGAAAATGGTGAAAGACATCAGTGGTTGGACGAAAGGGTTCGAGTTAGTGCAGAGGAGGATATTTTCCTCAAAATGAGAATTGATGGAAGAAATCTTAAATTTGCATGGTCATATGATGATAAGAAGTGGAATGATATAGGCCCGACCCTTGATACGAGTAAGTTTTCGGATGAATATTGTAAATTTGGTGAATTTACAGGTGCTATGGTGGGAATCACTTGTGAAGACAGAGTGTTTAGAGAAAAAACAGCGGAATTTGACTTTTTTGAGGTCGTTAATGAGAAATAATTTGGAGAAGGCTGCATGAAAAAATTGATTTATGGAGTAGCATATTATCCTGAATATGAACCTTACGAACGTATCGACAAGGACTTTGAGATGATGAAAGCAGCTGGGATAAATACGATACGTGTTGCGGAGTCTACGTGGAGCACATGGGAGAAATGCGAGGGTGAGTTTGACTTTTCGATATTGGTAAAAACTCTTGAGAAGGCAGAAGAGTACGGTCTTGACGTGATAGTCGGAACGCCAACATATGCTGTACCGGCATGGCTCGTTAAGAAAGATCCTGAGGTTCTTGCAGAGACAAAGAACGGCAGAGGGCTTTATGGTGCAAGGCAGATAATGGATATCACAAATGCCACTTATAGAGATGCTGCTGAAAAAATCATACGCAAGCTTATGGAAGTAGTACAGTCGTACAGGTGTGTGATAGGTTTTCAGATAGATAATGAGACAAAGCACTATGGTACAGCTGGACCTAAGGTTCGGGAAAAATTTAAGGAGTACTTGAAAGAAAAGTTTGGAAGTGTTGAGGAACTTAATGCAGCGTTCGGATTTGCATATTGGAGTAATTCGATAGCTGACTGGGATGATCTTCCTGATGTAAGGGGGACTATAAACGGCTCTTATGAGGCTGAATTTGAGAGGTTTCAGAGAAGTCTGGCAGCGGAATTCCTCCTTTGGCAGAGAAAAATAGTAGATGAGTACAGGCGTGAAGATCAGTTTGTAACTCATAATTTTGACTTTGAGTGGAAGAGCGATGAGCTGGCACCCTTTGGCCATTCATATGGTGTTCAACCGGGGATAGATCACTTTGAAGCTTCTGATGCAGTTACGATTGCGGGATGCGATATATATCACCCGACGCAGGATGACCTGACGGGGGCGGAGATCGCTTATGGCGGAGACAGTACACGATCTTTAAAGAATGCACCTTATATCGTTTTGGAAACCGAGGCACAGGCTTTTAGATATTGGACACCGTTTCCGGGTCAGCTTCGGCAGCAGGCACTTTCGCACCTTGCCAGCGGTGCATTAGGGGTAGAGTACTGGCACTGGCATAGCATTCACAATAGCTTTGAAACGTATTGGAAAGGCTTGCTGAGTCATGACTTGGAGAGAAACAGGATATACGACGAGGCATGCGAAATTGGTGATTCATTTAAGAAATTAACACCGTATATGCAGGGAATCACTAAGCAGAATAAAGCTGCAGTGATCGTAGATAATTTAAGCCAGACGGCACTTGCAAATTTCCCGATAGGGGACGCTGTTGATGGAAAATTCGGGCAGAAACTGACGTATAATGATGTTGTAAGAGCATATTATGATGCTCTTTATGAGCAGAATATAGAGTGCGATGTGGTAGATGTAAAAGCGCTTGAGGCAAATATTAAAAAATACAGAATGCTTGTTATTCCTGCTCTGTATTGCGTATCGGATAAAACCATAGCTCTTTTGAGAAATTTTGTGGAAGAAGGCGGTGTACTAGCAGCATCATTCAAGTCATTTTTTACAGATGAAAATGTTAAGGTTTGGAGTGATCGTCAGCCTCATAATATGACGGATGTTTTTGGTATGTATTATCAGGAATTTACCCGTCCCGGAAAGACTAAACTTCAGGGAAAAGCTGTTGATGTATGGCAGGAACTTTTGATACCTGATGGTGCAGAGTCGATCAAATGCTATGAACATAAGTATTGGGGTAAATATGCAGCTATAACGGGCAATAGTTTTGGCAAAGGTTATGCAGTATATATAGGCTGCTGGTGCGATAAAGCAATCTTGAAGGAAGAACTTAAGGCTGCAGCGTTTAAAGCAGGTATAGAAACTGTAGATGCAAAGTTCCCGATAATTATACGAAGTGTTATGAATGAGGAAAACAGAAAAATTCATTTTGTGTTTAATTACAGCGAATTTGACATGAGTATGATCTGTCCGTATGCGGAATGTGTTTCTCTGCCTGATGGAAGAGAGTTCAAGAAAGGCAGTAAGATAGAACTAAAGGATTGGGATGCGCTGGTGTTGATTGAAAAATAATTTATCGTAAACGTCAGCTAAATCTGTCGTTTACAATAGATTTGCAGATAAGCGGTTTTCGGAGAAATTCGGAGACCGCTTATATTGTTGGAAATTTTTTTAAAACTTCGAATTATATATTGAAGTCATGCTTAAAAAGTGATATATTGACTAAACCTATTGAATTACTAGAAAAAGTAGTGCCGTGGCAGGCACGTAGGAGGAGTCAGTCATATATGTTGAATCAGTTTTCAAGAACACAATTACTATATGGTGCGGAGATGATGGGAAAATTGGCATCTTCGCGTGTAGCTGTTTTTGGAATAGGCGGAGTTGGTGGTTATGTAGTTGAAGCTTTAGCACGAAGTGGAATTGGTGCTATCGAACAGAACGAAGGGATATTCCGGGGTCTACAGCTTTTGTTCCATCAGTTGTGGGATTGATAATTGCCGGTGAAGTGATAAATGATTTAACTGAAAATAAGGATTGTTGAGATAAAAATATGAAAGAGATCACAATTAAAGAACTTGGCAGATTAAATAAGGATGAATATACACTTGTAGATACTAGAGATGAGGGACTTAGAGAATACGGTATGATCCCGGATGCGATAGCTATTGATATTGAAAGTGATGTGAACGAAGCAAAAGCCAAAATTTCAGCTTTACCAAAGGAAAAAAAGGTTATTTTTTATTGTGAGGTCGGCAGGAAAACAAGAGATCTTGCAGAAGAGATGTTTCCACAAGGCTGGGAATATTATAGCCTTGAAGGCGGATATATCGGCTATGTAAGAGAGATGACAGCTGATGAGAGCAAGCAAAAAGAAAAGCAGCAGAAAGCAGAAGAGAGTATAAGGAAAAAGTTTCATAAGCAGCTATTTACTCCATTTGCAAAAGCATGTAAAAGATATAACTTGATCGAAGAAGGAGACCGTATTGCTGTTTGTATTTCAGGTGGAAAGGATTCCATGCTGATGGCAAAGCTTTTTCAGGAAATACAAAGACACAGACAGTGCAATTTTGAATTAGTATTTATGGTGATGGACCCTGGATACAATAAAGAAAACAGAGCACTGATAGAGAGTAATTCAAAAGCACTTGGAATTCCTGTTACCATATTTGAAAGCAATATTTTTGATGCGGTCGATACAATAGAAAAAAGTCCTTGTTATATATGCGCCAGGATGAGAAGAGGCTTTCTGTACAGTAATGCTAAAAAGCTTGGGTGCAATAAAATCGCATTGGGACATCACTACGATGATGTGATAGAGACGATCCTTATGGGGATGCTGCATGGAGCACAGATTCAGACAATGATGCCTAAACTTCATAGTACGAACTTTGAGGGAATGGAATTGATAAGGCCGCTCTATCTTATTAGGGAAAGTGATATTTGCGCATGGCGTGATTACAATGATTTACATTTCTTGCAGTGTGCGTGTCACTTTACAGATACCTGCACGACTTGTCATGAAGATGGAACTACATCTTCAAAGCGTTTGGAGACAAAAAAGCTGATCAAAATGTTGAAAAAAGACAATCCGTTTATAGAAGCTAATATCTTTAAGAGTGTTGAAAACATCAATCTTAACACAGTGATTGCATATAAAAAAGATGGAGTTCGCCATCATTTTTTGGATGAATATGATTCAAATTAAGAATAGTAATGCATGCCCTCGGAAAATTCCGAGGGTATTTTGATGCATTGAAAAAATGAAATGTATACACAAAAAAGTGTTGAGAATTTTTAAATACTTGTTATAATCTGTTAAGAAAAATTTTATTAGTAATCGGATTGGAGAGTCTATGAAAACGAAAAATTCTAATAGTCTGACGCGAAACATGCTAACAGCTCTAGTGGCGGGGTTATTCGTCGGAATTGCTATGCTGCTTCTAAGAGAAAGGCTTAATTCATCAGGAAACGAAGCGATATGGAACACAATTAATAATCTTTTATTTGCTGATATTTCTGCTGAAGGCAATGAAAGTGCTATTGGTCTTTTTTACATTATTGGTCAATTATTCGTTAGGGCGATGCAGCTGGTGATTGTTCCAATGGTTTTCACAAGTATTGTTCTTGCAATGATAGGTATCGACGATGCTTCTAAGTTAGGTCGTATATCTACCAAAACTCTTCTTTTCTTTTTATCAACAACTGTTTTCTCAGTTATCTTTTCCGCACTCGTTGGTGTAGCGGCATATGAAATAGGTGCTTTTACAAATACAGCATCAGGTCTTGAAGGTACGACAGGTACCACAGCAACAAATCCCTTAATGATCCTCATAAATGCAGTTCCAAACAATATCGCAGCAGCTTTTTCAAATAATGGCGGAGTTCTTGCAATTGTCGTACTTGCAGTTGTAGTTGGACTTGCGATTAACAAACTTCAGGAAAGAATCGAGATCATCACAAAAATTTGTATGGAGATAAGCGATATAATAACTGTGGTTCTTCAATTTGTGATAACAAAGTTTGGACCTGTCGCTATTTTCTGTCTTATCACAAGAACCTGTGCTTCTTATGGAGTTACCTACCTTAAGCCGGCATTGATGTATGTGGTACTTACTGTTTTACTTCTCTTATTTATCTTATTCTTTGGTTATGCATTATTTGTTTGGATAACTACCGGTCTTAATCCTGTCATCTTTGTTAAAAAGATTGCGCAGGTTGCACTATTTGGCTTCTCAACCAGTTCAAGTGCAGCAACCCTCCCTCTTAATCTTAAAATCGCAGAAAAAGATTTTGGTATAGATGAAGATATAGCTTCTTTTGTACTTCCACTTGGAATGACAATAAATATGGATGGAACTGCAATAATGCAGGTCATCGCTGCAATTTTCATTGCAGGCTGTGCAGGCTATAATGTGACACTTGGGTCAACTATCCTTATAGGACTTTTAGTAATAGTTTCGTCCATCGGAACACCGGCAGCGCCGGGAGCCGGAGCTGTGATACTCTTCACAGTACTTTCAGGAATGGGCTACAATAATGAAATGGCGCTTATGACATATACACTTATCCTTGCGATAAACAGACCTATTGAAATGCTCGTAACAGCTCTTAATGTAACAGGTGATACAGCATGTGCTCTGGCTGTGGCAAAGAGTGAGAATGCAGTCGATCTGGAAGCATACAACTCAAGAAAAATAAGTAAAGAAGTGCCTCAGGTCAATGAAAATAATGTTATTGCGAAGTGAATTTTTATTGGGAAAATACAATTGTACTAAATAAGGATATGCCTAATTTACCTCCGAAGATATGACGATAAAATATATAGACATTCTATTATCAGGAGGTAAGCGATGAGGGTATTACTGAGTAATGGTGTTGTAAAAGAGGTTGTTTCTGTTGAAGTTAAACCAATGGATGTTGGTGATGGACAGATAGTCGGAACAGAGATTGTATTTGTTTCTGCAAATGGGGATAAGAATGAGTATATCTATAATGAAAATATACCCATTGAGGAAACAGGCCAGAGAGCTATCGACTTTGTAAATAAACTTTACAAGGATGGAGTTGCTGATTTTTCAGGAGAGCCTGTTGAAAAAATGTAATGCGTTACAAAATTAAGTGAATAGTAAATAATAACGATATAGGAGTTTCCGTTGCGGAAGCTCCTATTAAATTGCTTATTTTTAAGTGCAATAGTAAATCTTTGGCAGATTTATCATTGTACGTTGTATATAAAATTAGAGATATATGATGTTGAAATATGTTAATTTATGAGGAGGAGTTAGAAATGCCAACATTTTGGACTAAACTTAAAAAAGAGAGAGAGTTCCGCAAGAAATATGATCAAGTAAAAAAAGACGAAAAGTTTATTAATGAGCTTATGGACAATCACATTAATGAAGGAGGAAAGATTAAAGAATCAGAAGAAGCTGATCATATAAGAGAGGAAGAAAAACGAGAAAGAGAAAATACTGAAAAGTATGAAAAAAAACCAGGATTTTGGAGCAGACTTAAATATAACTTTGGCAAAATTAAAGAAAACTGGAGTGAGAGAAAGTCTCGTAAGCTAGATGCTCAAATGGAGAATACTAAAAAATACGAAGAATTAATGCAGAAGTTTAGGAATGGTCCCGTTGCTGATGAAGAAAAGTTCAAAGAATTAAAAGAAGCTGAGCGTAGAAGAGAGGAAGAAAAACGAGAAAGAGAAAGCACCAAAAAGTATGAAAAAAAATATGGATTTCGGAGCTGGCTTATAGATAATATTTGGAAAATTAGAACAAAATGGAGAGAGATAAAGGTTCGTATGCACAAACCTCAAGAGAAGAAATATGAGAAATTGATGAATGAGATCCTTAATGATGAAATTAGGCGCAATGAAGAAGGTAAAGCAAAAGTAGAAGAAAATGAGCAAGAAGCTAGATATGAAAAAGAAAATAGTAAGGAAAAATCTGATAATGTGATTGAATCATTCGGGTTTACTATAAATAGTAATGAAGACAAGCTAAATCAGCAAATTTTTGATAAAGAGCAGAAAGAGGTAAAAAAAGAGATAAAATTTGAGCAGCTTAATCTGAAAAACAAGGAAGAAAAGAAAAAGGTAGATTATCACAAACTTAGAATGAATAATAGTGGAGAAAAACTTTCAGTCGAAGATCAAAAATCATTTGAAGGACGTGAAATCAGCTAAAGGAATAGGCATATAATTAAGCATGTTTTTAGCGAAGTCTTTTTGAACTTACACATATAACGGGTATACTTAATAGTAGTTTCCAATGCGGAAACTACTATTTTGTTGTCAAAACAGGACTTTGCTTTTTGTGAAGTTTTTTACTATATGTTTTTATGTTTTTGTCCGATATCAAAACATAGGGAGACTATAATAATGATTATCAGGGGATCATAATATGGATAGGTTTGAATTTACCAATGCTGATTACAGCAAGCAGTATATTTTGAATGGTCTATCAGCAATGCCGGGAGGCTTTTTTATATATACCGCAGATGAAGATAAAAAAATCTTATATGCCAACGAGGCACTTCTGCGTCTTTTTGAATGTGAAAATGAATATCAATTCTTAGAGCATACAGGTGGAAGCTTCAAAGGGATAGTTTATCAGGAAGATATCGGCCCTGTAGAAGAAAGCATCATAGAGCAAGTCAGTTCCGATGATAATCATACGGCACAAGTTCATTATCGGATTCTCACAAGAAATGGAAAAATTAAATATGTAGAGAATTATGGGCGTTATTATGATGATCCGGTAGAAGGACCGCTTTACTACGTCTTTGTTTCTGCTGCACAGGTAAGGCTTGATAATCTTACGCATCTGCCTAATTCCGAATATTTTATGGAACTTGCAGAAGGGGGCGAAAAACGCATGGCTGCAAATGGGAAAACACCGGTAGTCATGGCATTTGACCTTGTGGGAATGAAGAGCTTTAATTCAAAATATGGTCATGAAGAAGGAGATAGATTACTAGTAGAATTTGCAGAAATTCTTAAGAATACTTTTACTACAGAACATTGTGCACGTTTTGGAGAAGACCATTTCTATGCATATACAGAAATAACTAATATTGAAGAAGTGCTGAATGCCTTTATCGCGCAATTGAATGAGATAAATGATGGAAGAACTCTTGCTGTTAAAATTGGTCTCTTTAAGTATGATCCTTCTATATCTATAAGCGCACAATGTGATAGAGCCAAGATAGCATGTAATGTCAGAAAGGGCATGTATGGCTCTGGTTATACATGGTTTGATAATCAGATGTCGCAAGATTATATGCGAAATGAGTATATAATCAGTCATTTGGATCAGGCTTTGGCAGAAGAATGGATAAAGATTTTTTTTCAGCCGGTAGTCAGAACTCTTTCAGGTAAGCTGTGTAATGTAGAAGCATTGGTAAGATGGGAAGATCCCAAACTTGGAATGATACCACCGAGTGAGTTTATACCTTTATTGGAAGAAAATGGTATTTCTTATAAAGTGGATATGTATGTAGTCAGACGTGTTACCGATCTGCTGCAGCGTCGTCTTCGTTCTGGTGAGATTGTAGTACCTGTTTCAGTGAATATTTCCAAGGCGGATTTTGATTCATGTGATCCTGTAAATTTGATAACTTCGGCATTAGATGATCGCGGTATAAGGAGAAGTTTTATCTGTGTTGAGATTACAGAGTCTGCATTGATGGGGAATAATGAAGTTATAAAAAAGGCGATAGAACGTTTTCATGATGCAGGTATAGAAGTATGGATGGATGATTTTGGAAGTGGGTATTCATCACTTAATATACTCAAAGATTTCAACTTTGATGAAATAAAGATTGATATGGCTTTTCTTAAAAATTTTAATGAAAAGTCAAAGCAGATAATCATAAATGCAATTCATATGGCAAAAGACTTGGGAATACATACGCTTGCAGAAGGTGTGGAAACCAGAGAACAGCTTGAATTCCTTAAAAGTGTCGGCTGTGAAAAACTTCAGGGTTATTATTATGGAAAACCGCAGACACTGGTAGATACTATAACAAATCTTCGAAATAAAGGAATTTCAGCGGAAACAAGGGAACTTGCCATGTTTTATCAAAAGACAGGGCTTGTTAACCTCGTTTCAGAGAGTCCATTGGCTCTTATGATATATAATGGCGAAGAATTTAAGATCATATATGAAAATGAAAACTTTAGTGAGACCATGGAGCAGATAGGGATAATCGGTCTTGAAGATACAGAGATCTGCTTAAATCATTCGGAATATATGATCGGAAGAAAATTCCGCTACCTTGCGGATAAAGCTGTCTCCAGCATGGATACAGAAACAATGCTGATGTCATTTGGAAGCAGATACTACAATTTCAGCTTTAGAATGGTTTCAGAGTGCCGACAGGGAAGTATGATAGTCGTTGTGATAGACAGGACCTATTATGACGAGCAGAGAAAGAAGACTGAGCAAAATGAATCTGTTATGCGCAGTCTGTTTGGCGTGTATGACAGTGTTTATCTGCTTGATTTCGAAAATGATGTGAGAACAGTCATTAGCAGTAATCTGCCATATGAAAAAAATGGAGAAAAAATTCATAATATAGAATCATTTTATGAGGATTACAGAACCAGATTTATATATGTTGATGACCTTGAGGAATGGCGGCAGCTCACTAGTGAGGAAAATTTCATCAATCGACTTAAATTTACAGGCAGAGGATATTTTACAGAAGTTTTGAGAGTTAAGAGAGCAGATGGAAGTTATCAGTGGACAGAATTTCTTATAATGTCAAACGATGGACCAGAGGGCAGGAAGTATATAATAGGTGTTAAACCTGCGGAGATAGAAGACGTTGCGAATAAGACGGATGTAGCTGATAAAATGCTCAAATTCTATAGATCAGACAAAAATGATGAAAATGTCGGTAGTGAGGGATTGCTCTGGCATAATTTTGTAAATGAATCTAATTTGAAAATATTTTGGAAAGACACAAACAGAAGATTCCTTGGAGCCAGCAGGAAGTTTATGGAATACTATAGCTTTAATTCGTTTGATGACTTTGTCGGTAAAACGGATGAAGAGGTTGGATGGCATGTTGATGATTCGCCATATAAAGAGGATGAACTTAATGTTATAGAAAAAGGCGAGATCATATTAAATTCACCCGGGCAAAATATTGTTGATGGGGTGATGCACAACATGTCCGCAAATAAGTTCCCAATTTATAAAAATGGAAATATAGTTGGACTTTTAGGGTATGTCTTTGATATAGATGAAGACATAAGTAATGCTGATAATAATAACCTTGGTGTTGTAACTGATCCACTGACAGGGCTTATGAACAGTAAGGGTATACAGGATACGTCTGCAAGGCTGGATGATAATTACAGAACTAATGGAGAAGATTATACCTATGCTGTAATCAATGTGGATGATTACAGAGATATTCAGAATGATTATGGAATAAAGATTTCAAAGAAACTTATAAAAATCTGCGCAGAGAGGATCAGGAATCTTTTTGATACGACAGTTACTTTAGCCAGAGCATATGGATGTGAATTTACTATCTGTGATAGAAATATTTGTGATGAAAAATTCATGGAACGTATAAAAGACTGCACAGAAAGACTTATGGCTATCAAAGAGATAGACGGCATACCATGTAAATTGCATGTGAGATATGGCATAGCACAAGGCTCGGAGGCTAATTCGGTATATGAAGTCTGGGAGCTTGCACAGAATAGATTAAGTGTAAATAATGAATCAAAAGCTGATAAGTATTCAATACTGCCAGATGTTTATAATGACTTGCCTATGTCATGTGTTGTATGCCGACCGGTATTTGATGAAAGTGGTGAAAATGTAATTGACGCTGAGTATGAATTTGTAAATAAGAAGTATTGTGAAATAATCGGATTAAGTGCGGAAGAGATAATAGGGCAGAATTATCTTCAGAAATTCCCATATTCAAGCAAAAAATGGGTAGAATCGGTATACCGTTCTTCCAGAGGAGAGTACGTGAATGGTAGGGCATATGACGGCGCTACTAATCATTGGCTTGACTTCACTGCTGCGCCGGTTTCTGTACCAGGAAGCTCTATAGTTGTATTCACAATTGCGGACAGTGCTAAAGAAGAAAAAGACAGGATGACAGCCGGTCATGTTACAGACGAGGCGATAATCAGGATCGCTAAGATTCTGAATGGAAAGAATATGTATTGTGAAGCTTTGATAAAAGCACTTAGGGAATTAAATAGACTTATAACTGCAAAGCGTTTTTACATTATTTCTACAGATAGAAAGACTTTTCATGTGATTGCACAGGCTGCTATGGATAATTCGGATGAGAGATTGATGTCAAAAGAGCAGAATGATTATAAGATCATTTCCCAATGGGAGAAGTATCTTGAATCAAGTGCGAGCATCATGATCGAATATCCGGAAAAGATCAAGGAAGAACAGCCGGACTTCTATAAGTACATGGTTGAAGAGAACATTAATAACTTTATTGCAGTTCCGCTTTATGAAGAAGATCACCTGATGGGATACTTGTGTGTAGAAGATTATGAAGCTGATACACCGATAGATAAAAGAAAATTATTGGAAACAATTTCGTACTTTATCGCTGCACGTATAACAAATCATAAGCTTTTTGATCAAGAGTTAAGAACAAGGATTGAAAAAGATATTGTAGCGAAGGACTGGTTTACCGATGATGTAGGAATAAATATTGCAAGGATACTGTACAGTAATGAGCAGTTTGAAACTGCGATGGAACGTGTTCTGAGTGAACTAAGCAAAATTATTTGTTCAGACAGGATATTTATACACCTTATTAACGGTAATGAATACAGCAGAATATTCGAATGGTGCGCTGATGGAGTAGAATCAGCTATTGACAGCATTCAGAAATTGAGCTTTGGAAGCTACCATTCATATATCGAAGAGCTGTTAAAGGATAGCGACTGTGTATTGATAGAAGATATTGAAAACTTGAAGTTCTCTGCACCGGAATTTTATGAACAGCTAAAGAATCATAATACGTTTAGAACTATGATGTCACCACTTTATCATGAGGGTAAGCTGATAGGGCTCATAGGTGCGGAAAATTATGAGCTTGAAGACAGCATTGATGCACAGAAAATATTGGAGACTATTTCATATTTTGTCGCATTTAAGGTGGCAAATCAGTATTTTTACAAGATGCTGAGCGGAATAGACTCACTTACCGGAGTAAAAAATATAAATGCAATTTTTGATATGCGCGCTAATCTAAAGGAAATCAAAGTTTCGATAGGAATGATATATATGGATATCGAAGGCTTGAAGATGGTGAACCGTAAGAATGGAAGGGAGCAGGGGGACAGTGTTCTCAAGAAAGTGGCGCTCATGCTTTCAAAGTGCTTCGATAAAGATAATGTATATCGTACAGGTGGAGATGAATTCACAGTATTTTTGCTTGGAATAACGGAAAGTGATTTTGTGAAGAAGAAGGAAGATTTTGCAGAATATCTTAGATCTTTTTCAGATGTAAAGTATAGAATAGAGTATAAGTGGTCTGAGAGTTCCGAGAACATCGATGATCTGTTTGTAAATTAACGCTCTGCGAGGATGCGCACGGATTCGGATAGTAATACTTAGCTGATACTGAAACGAATCCGGCGCGCAAAATCAATGCTTAAATTGTCAATGCAGGATTAATGTGAATGGCTGAGATCTTAAAAGAAAATAATCCCTTCGCGGTGCATTGAATCAACAATGTCATATAAATATGGCGCTATGTGTCTGTCGAATTCCAGATCAAAATGATCGATTCCATTGTTATCTATCGAAGCGACTACGCCCATGTGCCAGAAATTTTTTTCGCTTCCACCGGCGAGAGCAAGCAGCATGAAGCTGTATACGGTATGGTAGATTTTCTCGATACGAGCTTCTTCAGAAAATTTGCTGCTATTGAGAGAGAGTATTCTGAAAGCGTCGCTGTAATTGAGGATGGATCTGTATTTATCAGCTTCTTTGTGCAGCTGTGAAAGGCATACAAGGAAAAGGGTATATCCGTTTGGCGAAAGCTGAGAACGTATCTCGTGCAGTGCTTCACCAGAGCGTATAAATTGAATTATATCCTGATTCAAAAGCTTTACCTCCTTTGTAGTAGTATACATATTTTTTTTCGGCATAAGTGGTGAAAAAAATAACTTTATTGCCGATATATAAGTTGAAATGTATATTTTTTAGGAGGGCATTATGTATATTTCTATGGTCACGCAAGACTCAAATGATAATAAATTTAGAGAAATAAGCACTTTCTATGGAATCCGCTATGACAGACGTTACAATAATGCGGTTATTTCTACAGAGCATCAGAAACATGATTATGTTATCCCTATGACCGAGGAAAACTATGAGATGCTGGTAACTAAAATAGAAAGTGCGGCAAAAGAGCATACACTTATAGAATTAAAGGGCGGTGTTGTGTTTAATTGCCGTAAAGGTGAGATGCGTACCGGAGAGCCACAGAACATAACTATTGCTTTTTGAATTTTACGAATTTATTGTGAAATACGTCCTGACGGAGTTTGTCAGGACTTTTTTTCGACTATTTTTTAGTGTATCATAAGTAGCAAAAAGATTTAAAAGAGGCAGCAATGAAGAACGCATTATACGCATTGGTTGAACTGATAGCAAGAGTTCACGATAAACTTGAAAGTCTGAATGATTCTTATGAGTACAACTTTAATGACTATCAATTACATTTTATAGTAATAGGAATATTAGGGATGCTACTGACTTTTATGCTGATACCGCTGGTCAAGTGGCTTGTTAAAAGGAAAAAAGTTTTGACTATAACATGGATATATGTATTTACGGTATTGATAGTTATCACTTTTGCAATAGAGATAGGGCAGGGCTTTACACACACGGGAACTATGGATTTTTCGGACATAGTTTTTGGAATAATGGGATTTATAATTTTTTTCGCAATTTATGCAGTTATCCGTGGAGTGATCCTGCTTTTGACAAAGATGATATTTCACAGAAATGAAAATGATGATTGACATTGAAATAGCATCGGTGTATATTGAAAATCAACTGCATAGCGACAGTTCATTTGTACCTTCCTGTCGTTAAACAAAACCAGGACTGATGTTTAAGCTTTATTAAATATGTTTATAACTACAGCTCTGCTTTTTAGCAGGGCTTTTTTTTTACTTATAATTGGAGAAAACTATGTATTATTTAAAAACGGAATCAAGCTTTGACGCAGCACATTTTCTTGCAGGTTATGAAGGAAAATGCAGAAATCTCCATGGTCATAGATGGAGAGTCATTGTTGAAATAAAAGGCGATGCCTTGAGCAATGTGGAACAGACAAGGGGAATGCTGGTCGACTTTTCAGATATAAAAAATGCTTTGAAAAAAGAATGTGATCTTTTAGATCATAGTCTTATCTATGAAAAAGGCTCGTTGAAAGAAAAAACATTGGAAGCAATGAGAGAAGAAAATTTCAACCTTAATGAAGTGCCGTTCAGACCTACGGCTGAGAATTTCTCAAAATATTTCTATGAAAAATTAAGAGAAAAAGGCTTTGAGGTACATCGTACAGAAGTGTATGAAACACCAAATAATTGTGCAGCGTATGAGGAAATTTGAGCATGAAGGTAGTTGAAAAATTTGTGAGTATCAATGGGGAAGGTGTAAGAGCAGGAGAGCCTGCGGTTTTCGTCAGATTCAAGGGCTGTAATCTTGCATGCACTTATTGTGATACTAAGTGGGCAAATCTGCCTGAGTGTAAATTTGAAGAAATGAGTCCGGAAGAAATCGTGGAATATGTCGCACAGACCGGAATTACTAACGTTACGCTTACCGGAGGGGAACCATTACTTCAAAAAGAGATACGTACACTTATGACCTTATTGGTCGAAAATGGTAATAGAGTTGAAATTGAAACGAATGGTGCGGTAAAGCTTGATTCATATTTAGCCGAACCACGTCCGGTCTTTACCATGGACTATAAACTTCCGGGCAGCGGGGCTGAGTCGGGAATGCAGATGAGTAATTTCGAAGTTCTTTCACATGAGGACACGGTAAAGTTTGTGTCAGGCAGCATGGATGACCTGAAAAGAGCCAAGGAAATAATTGATAGGTTTGATCTGACTAAGAGATGTCATGTATATATCAGCCCTGTTTTTGGAAATATCGAGCCGGTTCAGATAGTCGAGTTTCTTATTAAGAATAAGATGAATGATGTAAGACTTCAAATACAGATTCATAAGGTGATCTGGGACCCTGAAAAAAGAGGAGTTTAAGATGATAGATACAAAGGCTATTGAGGAGCATATAAGGGGGATACTTATCGCACTTGGAGATGACCCGGAGAGGGAAGGTCTTAAGGATACGCCTAAGCGTGTTGCAAAAATGTATGAAGAAGTCTTCGAAGGTATGAATTATTCTAACCATGAAATAGCAGAGATGTTCGGTAAGACTTTTGAAGAAGGCTTTGAGAATATAGACCCTGACAGGGTGGTTGTCGTAAAGGATATAGATATCTTTTCGTACTGCGAACATCATATTGCGTTGATGTATGACATGAAGGCGAATGTCGCCTATATACCGAAAGGAAGGGTTATAGGGCTTTCGAAGATTGCGAGGATCTGTGATATGGTCGCTAAGAGACTTCAGCTTCAGGAAAAGATAGGAAGCGATATTGCGGATGTTATATCTGAGATAACAGGCAGCGATGACGTGGCAGTAACTATCGAAGCCTGTCACAGCTGCGTATCAGCAAGAGGAATCAAGAAAGAAAATGTCAGAACATTTACAGCTGAGCTGCGGGGGAGATTTAAGAACGAACCGGCATTACAGCTGTACTTAAAATAAGGAGTAGATATGAAGGCTATGGTATTATCAAGCGGCGGTGTTGATTCTACGACAGCGCTTGCTATGGCAGTAAAGAAATATGGCAGGGAAAATGTGATCGCACTTTCGGTTTCATATGGTCAAAAGCATGATAAAGAGATCGAGTCTGCTAAAAAGACAGCTGCATATTATGGTGTAGAGCAGCTTTTCCTTGACCTTAGTAAGATATTTGAGCATAGTAATTGCTCACTATTGAAGCAGTCCACGGAGGAAATCCCGGAAGAGGATTATGCAAAGCAGATAGAGAAGACAAAGGGTGACAAGCCAGTAAGTACATATGTGCCATTCAGAAATGGACTTTTCCTTTCATCGGCGGCAAGTATCGCACTCAGCAGAGACTGCGGTGTAATATACTATGGAGCACATGCAGATGATGCGGCAGGCTCAGCATATCCGGACTGCTCGCCGGTGTTTAACAATGCTATGAATGAGGCTATATGGGAAGGCTCAGGGCATCAGGTAAAGATAGAAGCACCTTTTGTAAATATGAACAAAGCTGATGTAGTAAAGCTTGGACTTGAGCTTGAAGTGCCATATGAGCTTACATGGTCATGCTATGAAGGCGGAGAAAAGCCTTGCGGAAAATGCGGGACCTGTATAGACAGGGCTGCTGCGTTTAGAGCGAATGGAATCGAAGATCCTGCATTGAAATAAGATATGGAGAAATAGCTATGAGAGAAAATGAAAAAGACATAACACTTCTTGGAAATCAAGGTGTGAAATATAAGTATGAGTATGATCCGTCAATACTTGAATCATTTAATAATAAACACCCGGAAAATGACTACTATGTAAAGTTCAATTGTCCTGAGTTTACAAGTCTTTGCCCGATAACAGGTCAGCCCGATTTTGCGACTATATATATTTCATATGTTCCGGATGAAAAACTTGTGGAAAGTAAGAGTTTGAAACTTTATCTTTTCTCATTTAGAAACCATGGTGATTTTCATGAAGACGTCGTGAACATCATTATGAATGACCTTATTGAGAAGCTTGATCCTAAATATATAGAAGTTACAGGAAAGTTCCTTCCAAGGGGCGGTCTTTCTATTGATCCATATTGCAATCATGGAAAAAAAGGTACAAAGTGGGAGCAGGTTGCATGGGATAGACTCACTCATCACGACATGTATCCTGAAAAAATCGATAATAGATAATTTTGTAAAAATATAAAGTTGCTAGTTCTTTTTTTTATGTGTTATTATTAATCGAAGTTTAAATTTTTAACTCAATGGAAAGGAACTACTAATGGCAGAACTAGATAATATTAAAGTTGGTTTTAGTAATGATAAGTACACCGAACTTCAGTCAAAGAAGATCAGAGACAGGATCGATATGTTCGGCGGTAAGTTGTATCTTGAATTTGGTGGAAAGCTTTTTGATGACTTCCATGCATCTCGTGTACTTCCGGGATTTAAGCCTGATTCAAAAATTCAGATGCTTAAACATCTTGCAGATAAAACTGAGATAGTGATTGCCATTAAAGCCGGAGATATTGAGAAAAATAAAGTCAGAGGAGACATAGGTATTACTTATGATATGGATCTTCTGAGACTTGTAGATGCATTTACGAATTATGGACTTTATGTAGGAAGTGTTGTACTCACACAGTTTGCTGAGCAGCCGGCAGCTGTCGCTTATGAGAAAAAGCTTAAGGCGTTAGGACTTAAAGTATTCAGACACTATATCATTCCGGGATATCCTTCTAACATTCCATATATCGTGAGTGATGAAGGCTTTGGAAAGAATGATTATATCGAAACAACACGTCCGTTGGTAGTTGTTACAGCACCGGGACCTGGAAGCGGAAAGATGGCAACATGTCTTTCACAGCTTTACCACGAAGGTAAGAGAGGTGTAAAGGCCGGATATGCTAAGTTTGAGACATTCCCAATCTGGAGCATCCCGCTTAATCATCCTGTAAATCTTGCGTATGAAGCTGCTACAGCTGACCTTAATGATGTAAATATGATCGATCCATTCCATCTTGAGGCATATAATGAAAAGGCTGTAAATTACAATCGAGATGTTGAAGTTTTCCCTGTGCTTAAGGCTATGTTTGAAAAACTTCAGGGTAATTCACCATATCAGTCTCCGACAGATATGGGTGTTAATATGGCTGGCTTTGCAATCGTTGATGATGAGGCATGCTGTCATGCTGCAAAGCAGGAGATAATTAGACGTTATTTTGAAGCACTTTGTGCAAGAAGAAAGGGCGAAGGTACTGATTCAGCAGTTCAGAAGCTTGAACTCCTCATGGATAAGGCAGGTATCAGCGTATCAGACAGAGCAATAGTTGCAGCTGCAAATATCAGAGACCAGCAGACAGGCGCACCTGCAGCAGCAATGGAACTTCCGGATGGAACTATCATCACTGGTAAAACATCACCGATGGTAGGCGCATCATCTGCGTTGATCCTTAATGCATTAAAGCACTTTGCCGGAATTGATGATGCAATTAAACTGATTTCACCTGAGGTGCTTACACCTATTCAGAATCTTAAGGTTAATTATCTTGGAGATCATAACCCATTGCTTCATCTGAATGAGCTCTTGATCGCGCTTTCAATTGAAGCTATCAATAATGATGCGGCAAAGAAGGCATATGCGTGTCTGCCGATGCTTGCAGGACTTGAAGCTCATTCGTCTGTTATTCTTTCACAGGTCGATGTGGGTGTATTTAAGAAGCTTGGAATACATCTTACATGTGAGCCTAAGTATGAAGGAAATAAGCTGTATCATAAATAATTGAATTGTTTATAAAGGATATGTGCACATTGGCGCATGTCCTTTATTTTGTTTATGCAATTCTAACAACTTTAATAATTTAGTGTATTAAAAACGCTATTTATATGCTAATATATAAACAAAACAAGGTAATGTTTGATTTGGGAGTATTATGTAAAAAACATCTTGTGTAAATATTTAAAAAGGAGAGACTGGAAATGTCAAAGAAGGTAACAAGAGTAACATCTGCTAAGGAGACTGCAGAGGCTAAGAAAAATGTTGTAATTGAATCAGAGATTCAGTATGATGGTCATTCTATAAAGCAGGATGTGCTTTGTGAAAGAATCATGGATGCATGGTCTGCTACAGGTCATGACAAGAATGCAATTGAGAAGTTGGAACTTTATCTTAAGCCTTCTGAGAACAGAGCTTATTATGTGATCAACTCAGATGAGAGCGGAAGTGTTTTTATGTTCTGATTAAGATTTTAAGCTGAGAATCCTGTCATTGCTTTGACACATTCATAATAAAACTTATGTCATAGCTCGAATGAGCCTTATGTTGGCGATTTCGAGATATGACATTAGTTTGATTTAGAACGTGTCAATGCATTGGTCAGGATTCTTTTTTTGCGTAAAACATGATATCATTGCTAAAGCTGCGTTATTAAATTAAGCTTTGAAAGGAATAATATCATGGCAGATTACAGATATCTTTTGTGGGACATTGATGGAACTATACTTGACTTTGAGAAAGCAGAAAAAGCTGCGATAGAGGGGCTATTTAAGAAATATGGCTTTGGCAAATGCACAGATGAAATGCTTGGAAGATATTCTGTGATAAACAGAGGATATTGGGAAGCTTTGGAGAGAAACGAGATTTCAAAACCTGAAGTACTGGTTGGAAGATTTAGAGACTTTTTCTCAGAGATGGGCCTTCCGGTTGAAAAAGCAGAAGCCTTTAATAAGGACTATCAGCTGGCGCTTGGAGATACGATAGCTTTTTGCGACAATGCATATGAAATATTGAAGAGAGCAAAAGGAAAATATATACTTGCTGCAGTTACTAACGGGACGAAGACTGCGCAGGTAAAGAAACTTTCAAAATCAGGTCTTGACGAGATATTTGACTATGTTTTTATCTCAGAGGAAATAGGGGTGGAAAAACCTAATGCCGGCTTTTTTGATAAAGTTTTTGACGATATGAAGATCGTGGATAAAAGTAAGGCGCTTATTATAGGCGATTCTCTTACAAGTGATATCAAAGGCGGAAATAATGCAGAAATAGATACCTGCTGGTATAACCCAAAGGGTAAAAAAGCAGATGGAAATGTAAGCATCAAATATGAGATAGCTAAGCTGGATGAAATCGAGAAGATATTGGCGTAGATTAGAAGTGTATATGTCATATTAGTAAGATTTGCAGAAAATTTTGACAAAAGCTCTCTGATTCTGTAAAATATTAAGAATTGAACGCTTTACAACAGTAAGGGTCGCGCAAAGTCGCATGACCCTTATTTTTTTGTCAATTAAGGAAGAAAGAGATGTTATTAAACGAATTATTTAAGGATTACAAAAAGAACGAGATATATGATTTTGTACGTGAGATGGGTATAAAAGGATGCTCATCATATACAAAACCTAAGCTTATCGAGACAGCATGTGAATTTCTCCTTGATAAGAATACTATGGAATCTCGCTTGGGACTTCTTACTGATGAGGAATTTTCAATCTTTGAGAAAGCTGTGAATGCGCCGGTTGCACTTAATTCATTCGAAGATGAGCATGCAGCATATGAAGTGTATGAGGTTGGATATATTGGAATAGCTGATTCTACAGCGATTGTTCCTGATGACGTGAAAGAAGCATATCTTGGTTTTTCAAAGAGTGACAATTTTGACGAAAAGCGCAAAAGATTTTCATGGTTAAAGGTATGCCTGCATTTTGTTGAAAACATGTATGGTACAGCACCAATTGAGCAGACAGCGGCTCTCTATAATACAAAGACAGGATGCAGAGAGAGCGCAGAGGGTATTCTTGAAATGCTTAAGAGCTTTCCTGCTGATAAGCTTGGTATGAATATCGATGAAAAGAATATGACAATAACAAGCAAGCTTTTTGAGGATAAGGAAGTCTTCGACTATCTTACAGAAGAGCAGTCAGGCAAGCCTTTTTACGAGCCTACATACGCACAGATAAATACTCTTTATAAGGAAATGTATCTTTGTGATACGATAGCATATAAAAAGTTTAAGGCTTTCCTTTTGGAGAGAACTGATGAAGTGGAAGATGTTGAGGATATAGTTTCTCAGGTCTGGTTTGATCTTTCAAGCGGCACAAAGACCGGTCAGGAAGTGATGCAGGCAGTCATCAATATAGATGGACTTGAGCTTAGCAAAGAAGAGACAGACGAACTTCTTAAGATACTTCAGGAAGTTAATAACAGCACACGTATGCTTTTCAATAGAGGATATACACCTAACGAAGTATATACTCTTAATAAGGATAAGAAGAGTGAGGCTGCACCTGTCGTAAAGGAAGTACCTAAGCCGGAAGAGATAATGTCTGCTTTTGCTCCGGAAGCTGATTTTGAAAATAATGCACCGGTATTTCCTTTTTTACAGCATTCAAATCTGAATGCAGCCAAGACTGTTACAGCTCCAAAGAAGGTATATCCGAATGATCCATGTCCTTGTGGATCAGGAAAAAAATATAAAAAATGCTGCGGAAGATAATTCGCATAGAATAAAATATTGATTTTGCGAGATGAGCACGGATTCGGATAGGAAACATGTCTGCAGGGGCAGAACCGAATCCGGCGCGCAATACTCGCAATCGAGTATTTACATTTTGCATGTCGAAAATCTGTAGTTTGCTTTAATGCACTAAATCAAAGAAAAACTGTCAATTTAGTTGATCTTATTTAATCTAAAAATCCCGTAAAACCTTGTGAATGCTAAGAAAGCTAATCTTGTCTAATTGATATTTCCTAGTCGCGTAGATATAATAAATCGTATATCCAAATACAATAAAACAATTTGTGATTGTCAGGAGGAGTTTACAAGGTGGGAAAAATATTCCGTTTTTACAAAGATGTCGATACCGATCAGATAATTGCTTCTCAATATCTGCTATTTCCAACGTTTGATGAAATGAAAGTTCATACATTTGAATCACTTGATCCGGACTTTGCTTCTAGCGTGAGACCTGGAGATTTTGTTGTTGCAGATGAAAATTTTGGCTGTGGTTCATCAAGAGAACAGGCACCGAGTGTCTTAAAAGCACTTGGGGTAAAGGCAGTTATTGCAAAGTCTTTTGCAAGGATTTTTTACAGAAATTCCATAAACATCGGCTTACCGGTGATCATATGCAAGGAACTTTATGACAACGTAAATGCCGGAGACGAAATGGAACTTGACATGGAAGAGGGAACTATAAGTGCAAATGGCAGAAAATTTTCATGCACAAAGCTTCCGGAAAATTTGCAGAAGATATTAGATCAGGGCGGATTGATCGCGTCTCTTGACAGGGAGGATTAACGATAATGGGTATGACAATGGCTGAGAAGATCATCGCGAGAGCAGCGGGGATGGAAAGCGTGAAAGCAAACGATATTTGTACGGTTGAACTTGATCTTCTGATGAGTAATGACGGAACATCACATATAACTGTAGATAAATATAATGCTCTGAAGCATCCGAGGATTGCAGATGTGTCGAAGCTTGTGTGGATAGTGGATCACAATTTGCCGAGCGACAGCGTTAAGACTGCTGCATCGCATAAAAAAATGCGTGACTTTGCCAAGGCTCACGGGATAACCTATTACGAAGGTGAGGGCGTGTGTCATCAGGTTATGATGGAAAAGCATGTGCGGCCGGGGCAGCTTATATTTGGTGCAGATAGTCATACCTGTGCATATGGAGCACTTGGTGCTTTTGGTACGGGTGTTGGAAATACTGACTACCTTTATGCTATGGTGACAGGTACTTCATGGGTACTTGTGCCGGAGACGCTTCGTTTTAATCTGAAGGGAAAACTTCCGTCAGGAGTATATGCCAGAGATCTCATACTTACAATCATTGGTATGATAAGCGCAAATGGCGCAAATTATAAGGCTATGGAGTTCGGCGGAGAAGGTCTTGGCTCGATAGATATGGCTGGAAGAATATCTATCTGCAATTTGTGCGTTGAAGCAGGGGCAAAGACAGCACTTATGGAAGTAGATGATGTTGCAATGGACTACCTGAAACAGCATGGTAGAGAGCCGGTAGCCTGCTTTAAGCCTGACAGTGATGCTGTTTATACAAAAGTATATGATATAGACTTAAGCACTATAAAGCCAATAGTTGCGAAGCCGCATTTTGTTGATAACGTGGTTCCGGCGGAAGAAGCCTTTGGAACTCATATAGATGAAGCGTTCCTGGGCTCTTGTAATAATGGTCGTATAGAAGACCTTAGAGTCGGAGCAGAAGTATTGAAAGGACGCAAAGTTAACCCTAATGTGAGATTTTTGGTAGTTCCGGCGAGTCGTGAAGTATATATTCAGGCAATGAAAGAGGGACTTTTAGACATATTTATGGAAAGCGGCGCGATAGTCATGAACCCGAACTGCTCAGTATGCTGGGGAGCCTGCCAGGGAGTTATAGGCGAGAAAGAGACTTTGATCAGCACCGGTACACGTAATTTCAAGGGCAGATGCGGTCACAGGGAATCGTTCGTATATCTTGCAAGTGCTGCGACAGTGACTGCTTCGGCGATAAAGGGTGAAATAATCACGGCTGACAGGTTATAAGGAGAGTATAGATGGAGAAATTTACAGGTAAGGTATGGGTAATGGGAGACGACATTGATACAGACATTATCCTGCCTACAGAGTATCTGGTCTTTAAGACAATAGAAGAGATGAAACCGTATGCTTTTTCACCATTACGACAGGATATCGCGAAGGAGATAAAAAACGGAGATATCATCGTTGCAGGAAATAATTTTGGATGCGGCTCATCGAGAGAGCAGGCACCGGAGGTAGTAAAGGCGCTTGGGGTTAAGTGCGTGATAGCTAAAAGCTTTGCAAGGATCTTCTTTAGAAATGCGATAAATAACGGTTTGCTGCTGATAGAAAATGCAGAACTTGCAGATGAAGTTAAAGAAGGAGACAGCATCACGGTAACTCTTAATGACAAGATAGAGTATAAGGGAAAGTCATACCCTATAGTTTCGCTGCCGGAGAATCTTGTTGAAATACTTGAAGCAGGCGGACTTGTAAAGGCAATGAGAAAAAGAAACGGACTTGAGGATTAAAGGAGAAAAGCTATGGGGAAGACAATGATAGAAAAGATCATCGCTCACAATGTAGGGCATGAGGTTAAGCCCGGAGACATTGTGACGGTAGATGTGGACTATGTGATGCTTGATGATATCATGATGCCTTTCATCGTTTCTAAATTCAGAGAAATGGGATTTAGCAAGGTGTGGGATCCTGAAAAGGTAGTCATCATATGTGACCATCTTGTACCGGCAAGTCAGGTTGATGATACCAGAGCATACCATATAAGCTGTGACTTCGCAGAGGAGCAAGGGATAAAAAATATTCATAGAAGCGATGGAATATGCCATCAATTGATGACAGAAGCAGGGTATGTCAAGCCGGGACATGTTGTCTTTGGAACAGACAGTCATACGACGACTTATGGCTGTGTAGGTGCTTTCTCGACAGGAATCGGATATACAGAAATGGCTTCGATACTTGGAACAGGAAAGCTTTGGATAAGAGTGCCTTCTACCATAAACGTAAACATTACAGGAAAGCTTCCTGAAAATGTCATGGCGAAGGACGTTATCCTTAAGGTAATAGGTGACCTTACGGCATCCGGAGCAACTTACAGGTCACTTGAATTTACCGGAGATACGGTCGAAAACATGAGTGTTGCTTCCAGAATGTCCATGACAAATATGGCCATTGAAGCTGGTGCAAAGTGTGGTCTTTTTGCGCCGGATGAGAAAACTGCTGAATATTGCGGAATTAAACTCGATGAATTTCAGGCAGGACTTAGAAGCGATAGTGATGCAGTTTATGAAAAAGTGATCAATTATAGGGCGGAAGATATGGTTCCGGTGATGGCTGTGCCTTCTAACGTGGATCATTGTGTACCGATATCTGAGCTTAAGGACATTAAGGTAGATCAGGTATTCTTAGGCTCATGCACCAATGGAAGACTTGAAGATCTTATGGCGGCAGCAGAAATCTTAAAAGGAAAGAAGATTGCGCCTTTTGTGAGATTCATAGTTACACCGGCAAGCCGAAAAGTATACATGGAAGCTCTTAAGAATGGAACACTTCAGACATTGATAGAAGCAGGAGCAGATGTAACACATCCGTCGTGCGGACTTTGCTGCGGAAGAACAGGCGGTATATTGACTGATGGAGAGGTGGTCGTTGCAACAAATAATAGAAATTTCCTTGGAAGAATGGGAAGCTCAAAAGTAAAAATATACCTTGCTTCTCCGAAATCGGCAGCGGCTTCTGCATTGAATGGAAAGATAACAGCGGCAGAGTAACAGATATTCTTAATATAAAAAATACTTCCAATGATATGTTGAATGGGATTATACTGTAAGTATATTTTGAAAGTCCATATGAGATTGGACTTAATAAAATTTGGAGGTTGAATATGTTTAGAAGGAAGTTGTTTAAGGCAACAGCGGCATTACTTACTGCGGTTGCTGTTAGCGTAGGATTTAGTGGATCTTCTGCTATGGCGGCAGGCCTCACCAGTGAGCTTACCGGTCTTCCGGTGGATGCTTCTTTGGTAAATCAGCGTCCGGTAGCTGTTATGGTGGATAATGAATCTTTGGCGCTTGATCATTACAATACTGCAAATGCGGATATTGTATATGAAATGGTAAACAGTACTGCAAATAATAGAATAACAAGGCTTATGTGCCTTTACAAAGACTGGAAGAATATACCGCAGACAGGAAATATACGTTCTGTAAGACCAACGAATATTTTGCTTGCACAGGAGTATAATGCGGTGATCGTACACGATGGAGGTCCATACTATGTTGATGGATACCTTGCACGATATAATCAGCATCTCTCAGCAAATTTCTCACGTGTTCCGAATGGAAAAGCAAGAGTTTACACAGAATTTGTATTTGGTAATGAACTTGTGAACAGAATGGCAGCGGCAGGATTTTCATCAACATATACCGTTCCGACAGGCGATCATTTTAACTTCGGTGTTTCTAATATAGCCAGTGCAGGAGTTGTAAATACTGCAAATAATATTTCGCTTCCATTCCCGCACAATGCTTCGAAGCTTGCTTATAATGCTGCTTCAAAAACATATAATTACTATGAATATGGAAGACTCCATCAGGATGTAGGAACAAGAGCACCATTATCATTCACAAATGTCATCATTCAGAATGTGCCTATGCACCAGCTTGATGCTAATGGCTACATGATCTATAACGTTATCGGCTCAGGCAATGGATGGTATATTACAAATGGAATGGCAACCCCTATCAACTGGGTAAAGAGCAGTGAGTCAGGTGTCACAACATATACAACTGCCGATGGTCAGCCGTTAGTAGTAAATCCAGGTAAGACATATGTAGGACTTGTGCCTTCTGATTCATGGGCAAGCCTTTCAATTCAGTAAAATCTATAGATTTTTGCAGCAAAGCTTCAAAAATCCCGCAAACAAGCCATTTAAATGCAGCTGCGCTGCGGGCTTGTTTGCCGCTTGTTTTTTGCTTTCAGACGGAACCCGCAGTAAATGCGTGTTCCTGTAATTTACGTACAAGAATTCATAGTTAATTTTCCTTAAATCTCTCTGCAGTTCGCAGAGAGATTTTTTACGCCTTTAATTTTATATAAAACTAAATTATATTTGATTATTCTTAAATTTCAACAAAATAGGCGGTGAGTAAATTATTTAAAATGCTGAATAATACACATATGTATTGACGTTAATACATAAAAAAATTATATTATATGTACAAACGCTATAGCGAAAACTAAAATAATTTAGCAAAAGGTACAAATCGATAGTGCCTAATGCGAGAATGGGGTTTATTGATGAGAAGTAGGTTTGTTTTAAAAAGAGCAGGTGCAGTACTTCTATCCGTAGCAACCGTGCTTTCCGGTGTCAGTGCGCCAAGTGTTAATGTAATGGCGGCTGTTAGTACAAAAGATGTTGCCGGAAATCTTGCAAGGGTTTCAGTGCATGATCCATCTGTAATAGAAGATCCTAATAATGAGGGAAATTTCTATGTTTTTGGATCACACATTGCAACAGCAAGTTCTAATGATCTGGCTAATTGGAGTCAGGTTTCAAAGGATTATCAGGATACAAATGCAAATCATGTTTATGGTGACCTTGATGAGACATTTGCCGAGTCATTTAAATGGGCAGGAAAAAATGACGGCGACTGTGTAGGCGGCTATGCAGTTTGGGCTCCTGATGTGATATGGAATCCGCAGTATGAGTGGGAAGATGGCAGCAAGGGTGCATATATGCTTTACTATTGCACATCTTCAACATGGAGACGATCATGCATTGGCTATCTTGTTTCTAAGCAGATCGACACAGGCTATAAGTATGTAGACACATTGGTTTATTCCGGCTTCACGAATACAGGATCAGTTAATTATGACGGAAATTCAAAGATCGACACAACATGGACCAATGATTATCTTAACCTGAAGGAACTTGTAGACAATGGCACTATCGAGGACATGAGCACAGATAAGTGCTTTAATTCTGATGGAAGCTGGAACAATAAATATGCGCCAAACGCTATCGATCCAACCGTTTTCTTTGATAAAGACGGTGAGAAGCTTTACATGACATATGGTTCATGGTCAGGCGGTATCTTCATCCTTGAGCTTGACCCGACTACAGGTGAGGCTATTTACCCGGGTAAAGACGGCAAAGATGAGGAGTCAGGAAACTTCGTTGACAGATACTTTGGTACACATATTGCAGGCGGAAATCATCAGTCAGGTGAAGGTCCGTTCATCTTATATGATGAGTCAACTGATTACTACTATATGTACGAGACATATGGCGGACTTACATCAACAGGCGGATACAACATGCGTCTTTTCCGCTCTAAGAATGTGATGGGACCGTATGTTGATGCAGCCGGAAATGATGCATCAGGCAGCGGATATGATAACTATAAGTATGGTATCAAGCTTATCGGAAACTATCAGTTCCTTGGGCAGACGGCATATCGTGCCGCAGGTCATAACTCTGCTATGATCGATGAAGAGGGCAACCATTATCTTGTATTCCACCAGAGATTTTCTGACAGAGGCGAAAGTCATGAAGTGAGAGTGCGTCAGCAGTTTATGAATGAAGATGGCTGGCCGGTAACCGCAGTTTATGAGAATCGTAATGAAGAGATCACAAATTATGATAAAAAAGATGTGATTGGTTCATATGAATTTATCAATCATGGTAATGCTGCAGCAGATGGAAATATGCTTAAAACAGAAAGCATAACTCTTAATGAAGACGGAACAATCTCCGGAGATGAGGAAGGAACATGGACTGTAAATCAAGGCGATGGATCAGATTATATTACTGTTGAGTACAATGGTGATACATATAAGGGCGTTTTCTTCCGCCAGACAAATGATAATGGCGAGAAAGTAATGACATTCACAGCAATTGGCGACAATAATGAAGCTATCTGGGGAAGTCAGTATACAGAGAGTGAAGAGAATTCTATTGAGAGAGCTAAGAGTACTCTTTCAAAGGAAATTCCTGCATGGACAAGAGAAGACCTTGAACTTCCTTCAAAGGTTTCAGGTGTTTCAGTTTCGTGGACAAGCTCAGATGAGGATATCATCAGCAGCGAGGGTAAGGTAAACAGCGAAGCTGAAGACAAGACAGTAACACTTACAGCATCTCTTAAGGTTGGTGAGACTGAGAGTACTTGCGATTTTAAGGTAACAGTTTATAAGACACCAACTGTTATTGCAGGATATGATTTCAATTCTGAAGCAGAAGAAAATGAGATAAAGCCTGTCGATGAAGCACTTATGTCAGAGAATGCAAAGCTTATGGGCGATGCCACTGTCATAAATGATGATGAAAAGGGCGGAGTTCTCAAGGTTACAAATGCTGCCGGCTCAAAGCAGGGAAACTACTTACTTCTTCCTTCAGATATTTTCAATGACGTTACTGATGCAGGTTATACAGTAAGCTTCTGGACAAAGGTCGGAGCAAGCTGCATGGAGCACAGTGCATTGTTTGAAGGTGATGCCGTTTCAAAAGGTGCTAAGACCGGAAATTATCCTATGACAAGGATCGGAGCAAATCTCATCGGCAGAATCAATGCAAATGGTTACTCTGATGCAGAGCCTTCAGAGCATGGTACGCGTGATGAATGGGAGCAGGTAACATATACTGTCGCAAAGAACGGCATCAAGGTATATCTTAACGGCAAACAGATAGTCTTCAACGAGAAAGATATCGCATCATGCTTTGATAAATCAAATGATTATGCTGTTCAGCACATCAACCATGTGATGGTAGGCGCTGGAGATATCTGGGGCGATGAAGATGTAAGAGATGCTCTTTTTGATGATGTAAAGATTTATGACAGCGCTATGACTGCTGCTGAAGTTAAGAGCAATTATGAGAATAAGAGCACAGAAGAGCTTGATGTCAAGAAGACATATACTCTTAAGAGTGCATGGGGCGTAACTCATGTTGTAGATCAGGACGGAAATAGAGTTTCAGGTCTTATCGAGATCAATGGAAATTATGTTTATGCAAATGAAAAGGGTGTAGTTCAGAAGAATAAGACTATCGAGATCGACGGAAAGTACTATGGCTTCAATAAGGACGGCTACATGCGCAGGAATGAACTTCTTCGTTCATGGGGACGTTATTATTACTTCTATAAAGATGGGCACAGAGCAGCTTCAGAAGAACTTACACTTGATGGGGTAAAATACTCTTTCAATGAAAATGGCGTAGGCAAGAAAGTAAAATGATTTTAAGCTAAAATTAACTATGATATTTTCTCTAAATGTAATAAAATAGAAAATATGCGTTTTTAGATTGAATTTTCAATGTAGGGATGCAAATTTAATATTAAAATTGGAGAGATATTATGTTAGACCTTTTGAAATCACTTTTATTTGGTATTGTCGAAGGTATTACAGAATGGCTTCCGGTAAGCTCAACAGGTCATATGATCCTGCTGGACGAGTTTGTAAAGATGAATGTGTCTGCAGACTTTTGGAATCTGTTTCTGGTAGTTATCCAGCTTGGAGCAATACTTGCTGTAGTAGTTCTTTACTGGAGTAAGATTTTTCCTTTTGACTTTTCGGCTAAAGCGAGAAGACATCATCGTGTAAATCGAAAAGATATATGGCTTCTTTGGGGGAAGATCCTTGTGGCATGCATCCCGGCTATAGTTGTGGGACTTCCCCTTGATGATTGGATCGACGAGCATCTTTATAATGGCTATGTAGTTGCTGCAATGCTTATAATCTTTGGTATTCTCTTTATCATAGTCGAGAATCGAAATAAGAATAAGATCAGTAAGATCAATTCACTGGATGATATCACAGTAAAGACAGCCTTGATAATCGGTTTGTGGCAGGTGATTGCTGCACTTCTTCCGGGAACTTCAAGAAGTGGGGCTACTATCATCGGAGCACTGCTTATAGGTGTTTCAAGGAAAGTAGCAGCTGAGTTCACGTTTTTCCTTGCTATACCGGTTATGTTTGGTGCAAGTCTTCTTAAGATAGTTAAGTTTGGCTTGGGCTTTACATCTTTTGAATTACTGATCCTTGCAGTTGGAATGATTTCAGCATTTGTAGTATCTGTAGTCGTTATCAAATTCCTTATGAGCTATATCAGAAAGCATGATTTCAAAGCTTTCGGATGGTATAGAATCATACTTGGAATCATTGTTCTTGCATATTTTGCACTTCGATGATATATGGCTTTTAATAAGGCACCTCTGCAAAAAAGCAGAGGTGTTTTACTTTTAAATACAATAAATAATCCTGACCTTTGGCAGTATATAAGGTCAGGATTATTTAAATTAGGAGGATTTAGCTTACGGCATAAATTTCACCGAAGATTGCCTGTTTTATTTTTTCGTAGTCGCTGTCATCTTTGATACCCTTTGAGGCGGCTTTACATTTTAATGAATATGCGTGGAGCATATCATTTTTGCTTTCATATATTTGTGCGAGGGCATATTCTGCCGGCGCATAGCCGAGTTCTGCAGATTTTTCAAATAATGTCTGCACCTTATCCAGATCATAAGAGATCCCACCAATTTCCGAACGATAGCATTCGCCGAGATAATAGTACATATCAGCAAATTTATCGTTGAAGAGCTGATGCTTCTCTAATTCATAGCATTTAAGAAAGTACTGTATTGCTTTTTTTAGATTTATATCTGTGCGCGGTCCTGAAAGGTACATATCCCCGACAAATTTGTAGAGATAATGCAGATCTTGAGAACTAAAATACTCATTGATGTCGTCAAGCGATATGAGTGATTTGATTATCAGATTTTTTAGCTTTATCAGATCTCTGTTGAATTCCTTTACAGGAAGCTCATTAATATTAAAATTCTTAGTATTATTTATAGAAAGATCAGCATCTGTGATCGCGTCTATCGCGTAGTTATAGCTTCTTATCGACATTATATCCGCATGAAGACTTATATAGGTGTTTTGATACTCATATAGCCATGCAAGGTCGAGAGCACTTCTTACACGATTTGCGATAGTATCGTTCTCGGAGTAGTTATAGTTGTCGATTTTTTGCGTATAATAAAGAGCAATGTCATCAGTAAACTGACGGTATAACTCTTCATCTGAAATGTTCGGAACCATAAGTTTTTCCAAAAGAACAGGATTATTTAATTTTTCAAGTTTTGATAAATAAAAGCTCTCTGCTTCTGCGTCGCCGGAAATTCCCTTTGAAGCGAGTATGACACTATTTAAAATATCTGCAATTTTAGAGCCAAGTATACCATACATCATGCAATAGCCATATTCTTCGTCGGAGTTAGGATCGTTGTCAAAGTACGAATCCGTGAGGAAAGTAATGTGACTGAAATAAAAGCGACCGACATATGAAGGTGCATAGCTCTCACATACAGCGACCACATGCTCATATTCGTAGTACTTCGGATCAGAATGGCTCTCTTCAAAAATGTAGAAACCGGCAGAAGTTATGATCAAAGCACTTGCGCAGTCGTAATCCTTAGCAAGATAATAGCCCAAAATATCTTTAGATATATCGCTGCCGAAAAAGTTTGAGGCCTTCTTTACAAATGGCTTGATCTTAGAATATGCAATTTCTTTAATTCCGGTACCGATACATCCTGATGTGTTAGTCGAAAAAACTTCAGGATTATTCAGTATCATCATTTTTGTAATATCTTCAAAAGTGTAATGATACATAATTCATCCTCCTTTAATTGCTTTATCGTATCATTACGTTTATAAATGAAGATGTTTTTTGTATGCTTTTTAGTAAATAGGCAAAAATGGCTGTTCTTTTGAAGGTGCATGGGGGAGAACTTTATAGGTGATTGCTCAAATGTTGGAGGAACATTATGGCAGGCTGTAAGATCAGGATTCGAAATGGCATTTGAAATTTAAGAAGTTCACTGCTTTGCTTGATTTCAATGTTTTGTCATGTAAAATTGATATTTTTTCGGGTTATAAGTGGCACTGTTTTTTTATATGATTAATCGTGGATTTGAAAGGTAATTCAGCAAGATCATAGGAGGAGACAGCAGTGAGTCCGAAAGAAAAAAAGACAATTGCACATAATCCGATATTGAAAGGATTTTATCCAGATCCGTCAATATGCAGGGTTGATGATGATTTCTATATAGTAAATTCAAGTTTTGTTTACGCTCCGGGAGTGCCGATATTTCACAGTAAGGATCTCGCACATTGGGAGCAGATAGGGCATGTGCTTGACCGTGAGTCACAGCTGCCTGTCAGCGGTGAAATTTCCAGAGGGATATTTGCGCCAACGATCCGTTACCACAAGGGTACATACTATATGATCACAACCAATGTAAGCTATGGCGGTAATTTCATAGTTACAGCATCGGACCCGAGAGGACCCTGGTCTGAGCCATATTATCTGGGAGAAGAGTGCCCGGGTATCGATCCAAGTCTTTTCTTTGACGATGACGACAGATGCTACTATGTAGGCACCAGACCAAATCCGGAAGGCGTCAGATATAACGGCGATTGGGAGATCTGGGTGCAGGAGCTCGACCTTGAGACAATGAAGCTTAAAGGCGAGGCTATGGCTATATGGAAAGGTGCTGTAAAGGGAGTTATATGGCCTGAAGGACCACATCTTTACAAGAAAGACGACTATTATTATCTGGTTCACGCAGAAGGCGGTACAGGCCCGGAGCATAGCATTTCTGTTGCACGTTCTAAGGAACTTTTCAAGTGGTTTGAAGGATGTCCGAGAAATCCAATTTTCACACATAGAAATTTAGGAAAGAATTATCCTGTAATTTATGCAGGGCATGGAGACCTTGTTGATGATAAGGACGGTAACTGGTATATCGTAATGCTTGCCTCAAGGCAGTGCGAGAGACATTGCAGCCTTGGACGTGAGACCTTCCTTGCAAAAGTCATCTGGGAAGATGGTTGGCCGGTTATTAATGAAGGCATAGGTAAACTTACAGATGAAGTGGAAGTACCGCTTGAAGAGCATAAATTTGCAAGTGAAAATGAATGGTCAGACAGCTTGCACTTCTTTGATAAAAAGTTGGATCAAAGATTTGTCGGTATAGAAAAGATAAATGATGAGATTTACTCACTTAGCGAAAGAGAAGGGTTCTTAAGATTAAAGACGAGGAAAGAAAGACTTGAAGATATGGGATATCCCTCATATCTCGGACTCAGGCAAAAGGACTATTCTTTTGTGGCAGAAACAGGAGTTTGTTTCGAACCTGCAAGTGAGAAAGAGTGCGGTGGCTTAGTGCTTTATCAGAACCATGAAAACCATCTGATCGTCGAGATCGTGAAGAAGAATGGCGAAAAAATGATCGAGGTTAGAAAGGTCATTAAGGGAAGCGAGAGTGTGTCTGCAGCTGAGAAAATCGCTGAAGGTCTTGTGACTATCGAGATAGAAGCGGCAGCACAGAAGGCAATAGTGCGTGTGCGTCAGGATGGTAAGTGCATCACACTTGAAGAGGACGTAGACCTGCTCCCTTACACTACAGAAGAAGCCGGTGGCTTTGTAGGATGTACTGTCGGTATGTATACTTCATCAAATGGCGCGGAGAGCACTAATCATTGCGACTTTGCATGGATGACACTTCGCAGGAAAAAGGCATAATTATTGAAAGAAATGTGCAGATACAGCCGGCATTTTTACCCTTGCTCTTTCACGAGCAAGGGTTTTTAACTTATAGGAAATTCCGCTGGAATTCCTATAAGTCAAAAAATGCACTACGTGCATTGGATGCGACGCGCGCGGATGGGAAGAGCCTACGGCTCCCGCGCTTGCGCGGAGAATCCGACAAAGTCGGATTCTTTGTTCCATGAATCAAAAATGATGCAAAAGTTCTCCAAGATGATTTATAATAATTAAAACGAAAGGATGGAGAATTTTATGCTATTAAGTTTGTTATTTTTTATTTTTTTGATCGCAATATTTGGAAAGATATTAGTTTTCGCTATAGGAGCTACATGGAGCATTTTTAAGATACTTGTGTGTATTGTTTTCTTTCCGCTTATCTTAGTGGGACTCGTGCTTGGCGGGCTTCTTTACATTGCATTTCCGGTGTTGATAGTTGTTGGACTGATAAGTTTTTTAATAAAAAAGTAAATAAATTTCAAAGAAAAGACAGAGTAGGGAACGTCAGAGAGCAAAGGATTTTATCAATACAAGAATTTGAAAAATCTCTTAAAGAATGCTTGACTTAGAGTTAACTTTAAGTACTATTGTCAATTTGTAGCAGTGATCAGCATATAAATCAGGAGGAGTTATGTACGATTTATTGAATACAATTAATGGACCTAAAGATATAAAAAAGCTCTCTGTTGAGCAGCTTCCTCAGCTTGCAGATGAGACGCGTTCAGCATTGATAAACAGGATCAGCAATATTGGAGGTCACAATGGTCCAAATCTTGGAATCGTTGAAACAACCGTAGCACTTCACTACGTTTTTGATTCTCCTAAGGACAAGCTCGTATTTGACGTTTCACATCAGTGTTATCCGCATAAGATTCTTACAGGAAGAAAAGAGGCATACATTGATCCGGCACATTTCTTTGATGTAACGGGATATACAAATCCATTGGAAAGTGAACATGATGTGTTTACGATAGGACATACTTCTACATCGGTTTCGCTTGCACTCGGTCTTGCAAAGGCAAGAGACTTGAGAAAGGCTGATGAAAATATCATAGCCGTGATAGGAGATGGTTCACTTTCAGGCGGTGAAGCACTTGAAGCATTGGACTATGCCGGTGAATATCAGGGAAATCTTATCATCGTAGCAAATGATAATGACCAAAGTATTGCAGAAAATCATGGTGGATTGTATAAATCGTTAAAAGCTCTCAGAGAGTCGAATGGTAAGTCAGAGAACAATATTTTCAAAGGATTCGGACTTGACTACAGATACCTTGAGGATGGCCATGATACAAAGAAACTTGTGGAATTGTTTGAGAGTGTTAAGGGTATCGATCATCCGGTAGTTCTTCATATCCATACGATAAAGGGTAAAGGTTTGGCATTTGCAGAAGCTAATAGAGAAATGTGGCATGCAGGCGGACCATTCAATCCTGAAGACGGCTCTCCAAAAGGAGAAATGGGAGAAGGAGATACGACAGTCTTTGATAATTTGAAGAAACTTCTTGATACAAATGATAAGGCTGTTGTACTTAATGCTGCAACTCCGATGGGACTTGGGTTTGTCAAGGGTGTCAGAGAAGAATATGTGGCAAGAGGTCAGTTCGTGGATGTCGGAATTGCAGAAGAAAACGCAGTTGCGATGAGTTCCGGAATTGAAAAAAATGGTGGAACAGCTGTATTTGGCACATTTGCTCCGTTCTTCCAGAGAACCTATGACCAGCTTTCACATGATGTTGCATTAAATAATAGCTCAGCAACAATGCTTGTACTTGAGCCGGGTGTCTATGGTATGAATTCAAACACACATATTGCGCTCTGCGATATTCAGATGTTTGCACATATTCCGAACTTTGTTTACTTCGCACCTGCATCTAAGGAAGAATTTGAGCAGATGTTTAAGTTTGCAGTAAACCAGAAGGAGCATCCTGTAGGAATCCGTGTTCCGGGTAAATTTACTTCTAGTGGAAAGGCAGATGACACAGACTATTCTGTGCTTACCAATAAGATCGAAAAGTCTGGAAGTGATGCAGCAATCTTTGCGGTAGGTCCGCTTCTTCCGATGGCTATCAAGACAGCTGAAGAGGTTGATAAGAAGACAGGAAAGAAGATCACAGTCGTGAATCCAAGATTCGTAAGTGGATTGGATGAAGAACTTTTAACTAAGCTCATTGCTTCACACAAAGTTGTTATCACTATCGAAGACGGCGAGCTTCAGAGTGGATATGGTCAGACTATTGCTTCATTCTATGGTGATAAAGACATGAAGGTGATAAATCACGGAATTTCTAAGAAATTCCATACTGATTTCGTACCGGAAGAGCTGCTTGCGGAGTGCGGAATGTCAGTAGAGAAGCTTGTGGCAGAAGTTGAGAAATATTTATAAGAGAAACATTGAGATCCGGCGGTTGCTAAGCCGGATCTTTTTGCGTCTTCTAATGGAAAATCTGCTATACTTTATATATTATGAATCACGAATTTTTTGAATATGAAAAAGACAAACCATATATATTTATCCCGGTTCATAGCAGTACGGGCAGTAAAGTGAATGAGAGACTTTTCAGCCATTGGCATGAAGAACTGGAGATAGCATATTGTAAAAAAGGAAATGCCAGACACTATATAAATGGCGAGATCATAGATGAAAAGCCGGGGCATGTGATAGTGACTAATTCAGAATTCATGCATTCGATAATGCCTGGAATTAAAGATGATTCGGCTATTGAGATAGTAACTTACGTGCTTATAATCAGACCATCGTTTCTAAAAGCATGTTTTCCTTCATATGATGAAATTTATTTTTCTAATAAAGAGACGATTGCTTCTGCGGCAATCTCAGAGATATTTGAAAATCTTTTTGAATTGGAAAATGCAGAAAATTCTAAATTATCATTTCTGCATGCAGAGTCGCTGATATTGGAACTTCTGTACCAACTGAGCCGCAAGGGTGTAGTAAGAAGAAATGAAGTGGATAATATAAATGTTCAAAAAGATATCGAAAGAATGAAAGGCGTTATTTCTTTTATAAAGGATCATTTCAGAGAGAAGATCCCGCAATCATTGGTTGCGGAGAAATTTTATTTTAGTATTTCATATTTTTCGAGATATTTTAAGAAGATGATGGGTGTTTCGTACTCAGAGTTTTTGTTGAATTACCGTCTTTATAAAGCAGAAAGTGAACTTGTCACAACCAGCAAGAGCATAATGGATATTGCAGTTAATAATGGCTTTGCTGATGACAGGAGATTCATTATCTCATTTAAGAAAAAATTTGGCTGTACGCCGCTACAATATAGGAAGCATGATCGGTCAATAAACGGTAATTTTTAGGGTAAGATATGGAAAGAAAAGTACGTGATTTTTCTTTAAAATAAATGTGTGGATACAGAAATTGCATGTATTTAGGGAGGAAAATCATGAGAAAAAAGCTTATTAAATCTATGGCGGTTGCCACAGCTGCTATGATGGCTGCGGTATCGATGACAGGATGTGGTTCTTCAGCGAGTGCAACGACTTCTACAGAGGCTGTTTCCAGCGAAGCTAAAGGCGCTGAAACCGAAGTGTCAACGGAGGCGGCTGAGCCGACGGAGGAGAGTACTATGGATGCAGAAGCAGAAAAGGCTGAAAAGGAAGCCAAAGAGGCAGAAGCAGCTGCAGTGAGTGCCGCGGAGAAAGCTGATATGCAGGCGGCAGCGGGAACAATCGTTGTTGACGGTTATGAATGGGGACCGGGTGTAGATAAAGTTGTTTTTGAACTTCCGGAAGAAGCTGAAAGTGCAGATGCTGCAAAGGCTGTGATAAATACAAATCATGTTGAGAGAGAAGTTTCGGAAGTATATCTTTCGGATGAAAAGGGAAATAAGACAGAAGGTTCTTCAAAGTATGTGACAGCTGTTCTTAAGACAAGCTATGAAAATTCCGGTAGTCCTTTTGTATATGATTTCAAAGTGACAATGATGAATGATTGGGCTGAAACATATCCGGTCATCGGAGCACTCACGGTAGCTGCAGGTGGAGAGACAAAGACAGTAGGAATCAATCAGGATCTTATTAATTCAAGAATAGCTCCTGAGGCAGAACTTTTTGCTGACAGAGATTCCTTCAGTGGAAAATATAAAAATCCGATGACAGGCGAAGAAGAGGAAATCACTCTTCAGCGAGGTGCTTATGAACCGGAAGCACTTGCAGACGATGGTGCGAAGAATCCACTTCTTATCTGGCTTCATGGTCAGGGTGAAGGTGGAACAGATATAGAGATCTCACTTCTTGGAAACGAAGTAACAGCACTTACTCGTGATGAGATCCAGAGTCAGTTCACTACAGAAGGTGGTGCTGATGGTACATATGTATTGGCTGTCCAGACTCCTACATATTGGATGGATGGCGGAGATGGAACCAATTCTTCAGGTGATCTCATTTCGAGATATACAGAAGCGCTTATGGACACGATCGATGATTATGTTAAGAATCATCCTGATGTCGATACAAACAGAATCTATCTTTCAGGCTGTTCTAATGGCGGCTACATGACAGTTAATATGGCAATCCAGTACCCGGACTATTGGGCTGCAATTGCACCTAACTGTGAAGCTTATGCTTACAATGTTTATGAGCGCGATGCTGATGGTAAATATGTGAGCAAGTCAGTAGGTAATGCAATGGGCGGAGCTGTAGTTAATGTTCCGACAGATGAAAAGTGGATGACAGATGAAAAGATCGAAAAGCTTGCAAAGATTCCTTCATGGTTCCTTGCTTCTGCAGATGACAGCATCGTAAATCCTCTTCAGTATGAGCTTCCTACATATCAGGCACTTCTTAAAGCCGGAGCAAAGAATACATGGTTTTCATACTTTGAAAACATTCAGGGAACAGATTCGCCGGAAGCAGTATATCTGGGACATTGGGTATGGGCTAAGTACTTCAATAATGAAGTGACAAAAGTTCAGGACCCTGAAAAGATCAAAGAAGCTTCTGATGAAAACTTTGGATTTACACCATCTAACGATGGCGGCGGTTCAATGCAGGCAAGTGATGAAAACGGCACATATAACACAATCTTTGAATGGATGAACGCACAGAGTAAATAATTATAAGGCTGTATGATTCGAATGTGAGTCATATAGCCTTTTTATTATATGCAAAATGTATACGAAAGATCTCGAAAGGCCTACTAATGAATACATGCAATCTGTATTTAAATTAGTGCATTCAAATGATATAATTTGTGCAAAAGGACGAGTTATAAGCTCTATTTAGGAGGTTAAGTGTGAAAAAAGAGAAAAAGTTTATGGCACTAATGCTTTCGACTGCACTTGTTTTTTCGAGTCTTTCTGTCACCTACGGTGAAGAAATCAAAGATGAGGCAATAGTAAACGAAGCAGCAGAGAGCATAGAAGAAGTTTCCACAGAAGCAGCAGAAGTGTATGAAGAGGTCAAAACAGAAGCAGCAACTGAGTCTGCGAGCAGCGATGAGGAAGAACTTGAAGTAAATTCTGATTCAAGAGAAGGTGATTTTTTTTACGAGAATAATAAAATTGTTAAGTACACAGGAAATGCTGAAAATGTTACTATTCCGGCAAAACTTGGCAGTCAAAATATCACTGCTGTTGGCGACGATGTTTTTAAGGATAATACGACTATCAAGTCAGTTAAATTTGAAAGCGGAATACAGAAAATCGAATTTAATGCATTTAGCGGCTGCACTGCACTTAGTAGTATAACGTTCCCGGATACACTTTTGGAAATAGAAGGTTATGCATTCGATAAATGTATCTCACTTGAAAAAGTTACGTTTCCGGAAAGATTAAATAAAGTGGATTCTTTAGCATTTGGTTACTGCTCCTCATTAAGGGAAGTCACAACTGATGCAGCTCTTACGGAGTGTAGAAGTGCATTTGCGGGATGCGATTCACTTACAAAAGTTAACATTGCTGAAGGTGCAAGAGTTATTCCGGATTATTTTCTTGCAGGTTGGGGCAATGATTATGTAACAAGTGTTGAGTCAATAAAAATACCTTCATCGGTAACAACTATCGGTTCACGTGCATTTGACCATTGCAGCGGTCTTAAAAGTATTGAGTTTCCTGATTCTGTAATAACTATTGGATGGGAGGCGTTTAGTAATTGCTCAGGTCTTGCAGAGCTTAAGCTTCCGACGAAACTTGTTACACTTGGAGCTGGCGCGTTTAAGGACTGTGCTTCAATCGAAAGCGTATGGGTTCCAAAGACTATCACAAGTGCAGATGCACCATTTGAGGGATGCAGTTCTCTTAAAGATGTGACATTAGAAGATGGTCTCAGTGTGATACCGAGCGATATTTTTAAAAATGTTGTAAATATATCTAAAATTGAAATGCCAAGCTCCGTAACGAAGATTGGAAATTATGCATTTTATCAATGCTCATCTCTTTCTGATGTGAAATTCTCTGAGAACATTACAGAAATTGAAAATAGTGCATTTAAAGGATGCTCAAGTATCTCTGATATCAAATTACCAGAGAAAATTAAGACTCTGGGTTATAATGCTTTTGCAAACTGTAATTCAATCAAGGAAATTACGATACCTGCTTCAGTTACAGATGTAACTGATCCTTTTGAGAATTGCAGTCTTCTTGAAAAAGCAACAGTTGCCTCAGGAATGGTCGCTTTACCGAAAAATCTCTTCAGGGGTGCGAAAAATCTGACTAAAGTGTCTATGCCTGATAGTTTAAGAAGTATCGGAAGTTATGCGTTTAGTGAATGTGTTTCATTAAAGGAAATTGATTTACCGGAAAAGATAACTAAGATTGATACATATGCATTTAGTGGCTGTACAGGATTATCAGAAGTTAAGCTTCCATGGAATCTTACATCACTTGAATATGGTGCATTTCATAACTGCTCTTCACTTGAAGCTGTATGGATTCCAAAGAAGACAGCAAAGATTAATAGTAATGCTTTCATTGATTCTTCTCTGCTAAAGACTGTCTATGGTATCAAGGGTTCTGCAGCAGAGACATTTGCAGCGGAGAAATCATATACATTTATAGAAGTTCAGCCATGGGGAACAGACTATAATGATGATAGTGATAATGGAAGCGGTTCAGGTAATGGCTCAGGCGATAGTTCGAGCATAGTACCTGAAGGAACAGTCATTCCTGAGGCGGGTGCAGTGCTCACTCCATCAGTTAATAACGTAGTAGCTGCAAAGGCTAAGTATTATCTTAAGCCTTCATTTACTATTAAAAAGATAGCATACTCTGCAAAAGGAATTGTAAAGGTAAATAAGAAGGGTGTACTTCAGGCAAAGAAGAGTGGAACAGTAACAGTAACTCTCACAAGCGCTGACGGACAGACTGCTACATATACATTTACTGCTGAAGTTCCAAAGATGAAGAAGGCAATTGTAACAAGTACTGTTTCATTCAATGCTTCAACTATGATTACAGGTATAAATACCATTAAGCCTTCTAAGTATGAATCTTCAAAGCCAAGTGTTGCTTCGATTGACGCGACAACAGGAGAAATTACACCTTTGTCAGCCGGCTCTACAAAGATCATCGCTTATATAGGTGGTAAGAAGTATAAAGCTACACTTAAAGTTAAGATTCCAAAGGTTAAATAATTTTCACGCAGGAGTCCCAGAGATGGGACTCCTTTTTATGTAGCATGTTTTCTGCGAGTGTATTCAGGGAAAAGTATGCCTTTAAGCAGTGAAATGATGCGTTAGGGCATATTTAGCAAATGTGTGTGTGGAAAAGTATGCTTTCAAGCAGTGAAATGACGCATTAGGGCATATTTAGCAAAT
>FOSY01000014.1:75644-90876 GCA_900114405.1 Lachnospiraceae bacterium KH1T2
TGGAAAAGTATGCTTTTAAGCAGTGAAATGACGCATTAGGGCATATTTAGCAAGTGCGCGTGTGGGAAAGTATAAAAAATACAGATCCCACACAGAGAGGGATCTGTAAAAAGTTCATCTCAATTTTCTAATAAATAATCTAATCCTCTTTGGATATAATCATTCCAAAATGTCCAATCGTGGAAGCCTTTGCCTTCTTCAAATTTATGCTCAACTCCGGCGGCAGTAAGGGCGTCTCTTAAAGCGTGATTGTCACGACTGAGATCGTCTTCAGTACCGCATGCAAGATAAATTGATGGAAGAGCATCTTTATTTTTGCTTGCGTTTTCCAATACAGCAAAAATATCTGCATCAGATCCTTTGACTTTGGTGAGGTCTCCGAAAACTTCACAGAAATATTCATAGTCCATGTCGCCGCGAGTATCACCGGGCTTCATTTTATCAAACTTGTCGAAAAGATATGGGGCAGAAAGTGCACATACGCCGCTAAAGAGCTCCGGATGCATGAGACCTATACGCATTGAGCCGTATGCGCCCATTGAAAGTCCTCCAATGAAGTTATCTTCTCGCGCAGTAGAAAGACCAAACACTTTATGTACATAATCAAACAATTCTTCATAGATGAAACTTCCGTATTTTGAATTGCAGGACTTGCGGTCGAGATAAAAATTATTCCCGGCCGTAGGCATTATAATGTTTAAATTATACTTTCTGGAGAGGAGATTAGCGTTTCCGCCCCCCCATATCCAGTCTGTATCTATACCTGAGTATCCATGAAGAAGAATGAGTGTTTTTGCCGGTCGTGTGAAATGCGGGTTAGTAAGCTTTTCAAAGGCATTCACATCATTTGGAATGATAAATGAAAACTCAGTAATTCTTTTCATTGAGTTAGAAAAGAACTGCATTCTTCCCTGTGCCATAATACCCTCCTTAAAGTTAAGAGATTTACTGCTTGCCGTTCTGAGTGAGAACTGACTGAAGCAGAACTACAGCCTGCTCCTTCGGAACAACAACGCTTTCACCGCGTGGGTTTATAACGATTCCTTCTGCACCTGAAAGGAGACTTACAACATTCTTAAAGTCGAAACCGCATGGTCGGTAACCTTTTTGCTTGAAACCTCTGCTGTACTCAAAGAGATCAGTGAAAACAGGTAAGAAGCCCTTTTCGATACCTTCAGGGTTTTCTTTGGTTACGAGTTTAAGCTTTTCTAAAGGAAGTTTTAAGCCTTTTGTTTCTGTGCCTTCAGCATCCTGAACCGGAACAATATAGCGTGATCTTGGAATAAGTGCATTAATGCGGTTCATCTTTGCTTGAAGTACTTCTTCACGCTTAGCATATTTAACTGGCCACTTAGCTTCGTTTGCAAAGTCGATCATTGCAAATGCAAGATGCGGTGACGTTGGAGGATTCTTGCTCGGATCCTGATTACCATTAAATGCTGTAGGAGGTGCAGAAATCTCATTTCTCTGTACGATAGCTTTGTACCATCCATTGTCAATGAGCACATTTTCGATTCCGAGATAGTAGAGGAAGTCGAAAAGAGCAACAGGATGACGTCCATCTTCGAGCGCTGGAGCAGCTTCTCCAGGACGCTCTGCAACTACAGCCTGACGGTACTGCTTCTGATAAAGCTCTGCGGCTTTCTCAGCATGTTCTTTTTCAAGATATACAAGACCGAATCCATTGTCGATAAGAGGATAGCCTGTATGCTTGTTGTAGAGGATATAGAGCTTTTCTGCCTCATGAATACGACGAAGCATATCGTTGTGGATTATACGATGATTCTTCTCGAAATTAAGAAGTCCCGCTTTTTTGTTAAAAAGAATTTCTGTATTTAACAGGAAGAGTAATTCCTGAAGAGTGAGAGCCTTCATCTGATCAGGCCTGAGTGTTGGCTCATAGACAAGAGCACCTACCTCTTCCTTACGCTCAGCAGAAATAGGATCTTCCACAGTGATGCCTTCATCTTTATTTTCCTGATTGCGCATGAGATTAATTGGAAAAACTGTTGGCCAAGGCATTCCTTCGTGCTCGCTCTTTGCAGCAGCTACCTGCTCAGCGTGAAGAGTTTCTTCGCGGTTTTCAATCTGTGCTTCGGCTTCTTTAGCCTTTTCCTTTGTGCTGCCAAATATATCAAGTATTCCCATGATTATTTGTACCCCTTTGTATGTTTTAGTAAAAATGTTTGTATTCATAATGTTACCATAATATGGACCAAAACACTAGGTTGTATAACGAATTTAGTATTAAATTGATCAAGAATAAGTACAAATTCATCTTTTTAATATAGTAATCCTATTGACTTAGTATGGAAAGGGGATTATACTACAGAAAAATAAAACTTAAAAAGAGGACAGAGAATATGAAAAATAATTTGCTGAAGAGACTTTTAGTGTTAGTCACTGCGGTTGCTGTAGCCGGCAGTCTTACAGCTTGTGGAGGCAAAGATCCTGTGGTTGAAAGTGCTTCAACAGTTGAAGCTGAGTCTGCAGTTTCTGCTTCTGGCAGCAGTGAGCAGAAGGATACAAGTACTGCGGATAAAGGAAATACATTTACATATGCGATCAATGGAGATCCCGGTGAGTCAACGAATGTTATCACAAGCAGCAGTCGATGGGATCTCTCGACTATAAAGATGGTTTATTCACCACTGTATATGTATAATGCGGATGGCATAAACTGGTTCCTTGCAACTGAGTATTCTACAGATGATGATCTTACCTATACTTTCAAGCTTAGAGATGACGTTAAGTGGTCAGATGGAGAGCCATTCACAGCGGATGATGTTGTATTTACATATTCAGAGATGGAAAAAGAAGAGAATCTTGGATGGGCATATTCACAGCTTGTTTATGACGAGGGTACTGTAGAAATCAAAAAGATAGATGATTATACTGTGTCATTCACATTCCCGTTTAAGACACCTACAGCGTTGGAGATGCTAAGTCAGGTGTTTATCATGCCTGAGCATATTTATAAAAATGTTACTGACTATGAACATAATGATTACAATATGAATACCATAGGTACAGGCCCTTATCAGGTGGTTGAATATGTTCCGGGTTCTTATGTCAAGTTTAAGCGAAATGAGTATTACTTCAAAGGTAAGCCGGAAATAGAAAATGTAGTTTTCAGGATCATTGAAAATTCAGATACAGCTATCCTTGCACTTCAGAGTGGAGAAGTTGATGCATATCAGGCTATTCCGTCAGAAGTTGAAAAAATGAATATTGCTGAGAATAATCTTTCAACATATTCATATTCGGAAGGTCGTATTGGCTACTTGATGATAAATGTAAAAAATGTACCGGATCAGAAAGTTCGTCAGGCAATTCTTTTTGCATTAAATAAAGATGATATGAATAAAGCAAGCTACTTGTCTGAGGATTATTATCTTACCCCTTATACATTCCTTCCACCGACAAGCAGATTTTATACAGAAAATGTTGAGAAGTATACACAGAATCAGGATAAGGCAAAAGAACTTTTGAAGGAAGCCGGAGTTACAGATCTCACTCTGAAAGTCGGTTATGCAGGCAGCGATCCGGCACAGACAGCTCAGGCACTTCTGGTACAGCAGGAACTTTCGGAGATAGGAGTTACAGTTGAGCTTGATGCAGCTGACTCTACTGCTCTTTCAGCACAGATGCACAGTGCAGATAATGATTATGATATGTATTTTGGCGGTTATATTATGGGGATTGATCCTGATACGTTTTCAAGCCTTTTTGAGTCAAATGCATCATATAATTACATGTACTATGATGTGAAGGAAATTGATGATCTTTTTGCAAAGGGACGTGCGGAAAACGATGAAGCTAAGAGGAAAGAAATTTACGATGAGCTTCAGGCAAAGATACAGGACTATGCTTCATTTTACCCTATCACTTCAAACAATAAGATACTTGTTGTGAATAAGAGGATTCAAGGAGTTGAAGATGCTAAGCTTGTACCGGTATATACCTTTGAGGATGCATCTCTTCTTAAAATAGTAGAGTAATTGATATGGAGTGTGCTCAGGGTATGTGGGTACACTCATTTAGTATATTATAGTATCGGATGGGAGAAATTATGGCAAAGTATATTTTCAAGAGAATCATTAATGCGATACCTTTACTTATATTGATCACGATGCTGTGCTTTGCACTGATCTCATTGGCGCCATATGACGCTGTCGATGCGATGACAACACCGAAGATGTCGCCGGAACTGATTGAAATGATAAGGCAGAAATATGGCTATGATCAGCCGGTATATATAAGATATTTCAAGTGGCTTGATGGCCTGATCGGCGGAAACTTCGGATATTCGATAGTTAATAAAACAAGTATATATAATGACCTTGCTTCAAGGATTCCCAATACTATAAGGCTTGTACTGCCCTCATATATAACAGCATATATACTTGCGATAATACTTGGTCTGATAGCCGGAGCAAATAAGGGAAAAGCAGTTGACAAGATAATAGACAGCTTTGCTTCTGTGAGCCTTGCAGTTCCTACTTTTTGGATTGCAATGATACTTATATACATTTTTGGGTATAAATTACGCATTCTTCCAATACTTGGAATGCATACGGTCGGCAATAGCAGTCTGATCGACTATTTCAGACATTTTGTATTACCATATGTGGTTTTAACATTTGGCTTTTTGCCTGGAAATATCAGGTATGTGCGTGCATCGACGATAACCGAGTACTCAGAAGACTATGTGATGGTTCAGAAAGCATTTGGCGCTTCGAAAGCAGAAATTCTCTTTTCTCATGTATGCAAAAATGCACTTCTTCCAATAATTACAAAGATAGGCATGGCTCTTCCTGCACTTGTTACAGGGGCGGTGATAACAGAGTCAGTCTTTGGCTGGCCGGGAGTAGGCCCGTACTTTGTCAGAGCTGTGCAGGGGATGGATTATCCGGTGATAATGGTGATCTTGGTGCTTTCTTCTACTTTGGTGATAGTGGGAAATTTAATATCAGATATCCTTTATTGTGTTGTTGATCCGCGAATAAGAAGAGGTGCGTGAAATGAATTATAAAAAACAGCTTTCGAGAAAGAAAAGAGATAAAATTTTTGAATTATTGCTCAAAGATAAGGCTTCACTTATTTCTGTGATTTTCTTGCTGGCACTTATACTGGTGTCTGTGGCAGCACCATTCCTTCCACTGGATGGCAGTAAAACAGATATATTGCATATGCTTGAATCGCCTTCCTCAGTGCACTGGTTTGGAACTGATGAAGTTGGAAGAGATTATTTTGCAAGGACTATAAATGGCGGCAGGATTTCTCTCACAGTTGGAATACTTGCCATGTTGATGAGTACAGTCATAGGAATAACTGTGGGAATGCTGGCCGGCTTTTCAGGTGGAATAGTTGATGGAGTTTTGATGAGAATAGTTGATGTCATTCAGTCAATCCCATGGCTTGTGCTTGTTACGGTCATAAGTATTTTCTTTAAGAAGGGTTTGCTTTCGATAATTGTGGTGATCGGCTTTTTCTCGTGGATGGAGATCGCAAGACTTGTGAGGGCGGAGGTACTTTCGCTCAGGGAAAGGGAGTACATACAGTATGCTTCTTTTGCAGGTGTTAAGTCTTTTATCATAATCGTCAAACACCTGATACCGGCAGTGATGCCTACTATAATAGTTTCAGCTTCGTCCGGAATTGCAGATGCGATAATGACAGAATCAGCGCTGAGTTTCTTAGGAATAGGCATACAGGAACCACTTTCTTCGTGGGGAAAGCTATTGCAGACAGCGCAGAGTAATCTGCAAAATGCCCTGTATATGGCTATGATTCCCGGTGTGTTGATTATACTTACTATTTTTGCTTTTAATAAGATCGGAAATGTGCTGAGGGTTTATTGGGAACCGCGTGTTTCTGAGGTGTGAGGTGGCCTGATGGAGAAACTTCTTGAAATTAAAAATATGTCGGTTTCATTTGAAAAAGACAAGAAAACAACTAAAATTGTTCGCAATATAAATCTTTCAGTGAACAGAGGTGAGATACTTGCTATAGTCGGAGAGTCAGGAAGTGGTAAAAGTGTGACAGTAAAATCTCTTATGAGTCTTTTGCCTGAATATGCGCATGTTGAGGCTGATGGAGTTTATTTTGACGGAAGAGATATCATGGAGATGTCGCCGGCTGATAAGAGAAAGATTTATGGTAAAGATATTTCGATGATATTTCAGGACCCGATGACAGCATTGAATCCGTTGAAAAAGATAGGAAGTCATCTGATAGAAGTGATAAAGCGTCATCAGAAAATTTCAACCAGGGAGGCAAAAATTCTTGCAGTTAAAATGCTTCAGGAAGTGGGAATAGCCGCTCCGGAAGAAAGAATGAAGCAGTATCCACATGAGTTTTCGGGTGGAATGAGACAGAGAGTGCTGATAGCAATGGCTTTATGTTCTCATCCAAAGCTGCTGATAGCAGATGAGCCTACTACCGCGCTTGATGTGACAATACAGGCACAGATCCTTAAACTTTTGAAAACTCTTCATAAGAAAGAAGATATGGACATAATTTTGATAACTCACGACCTGGGAGTCGTTGCCAGTGTAGCAGACAGGATTGCTGTAATGTATGGCGGAAGGATAATGGAGCAGGGAACAAAGGAAGAAATACTTTATGATCCAAAGCATCCATATACCAAGGCTCTCTTGAAGGCAATACCGAAGAGTGATACCGCGCGAGGAACGAAACTTGAAGCAATTGCCGGAAGTATCCCGTCTTTTGCAGATTTGGGAGAAGGTTGTCCTTTTGCTGATAGATGTGAACATGCTTCAGTAAGATGTAAAAATGCAAATATTGGCAGAAATATTTTTTCTGAGACGCATAGTTCTTCATGTGTTTTAAAAGAAATCGAGAAGATAGAGCAAGGAGCTTGAAGCATGGAAAAACTGATCGAAGTAAAAAACTTAAAAAAGCATTTTTACAAAAAGAATTTTTGGGGACAAAATCAAGGTGTAACTAAAGCAGTAGATGGAGTTACTTTTGATATAAATAAAGGCGAAACATTTGGGCTTGTAGGTGAGTCAGGATGCGGAAAATCAACGCTTGGACGGACGTTGATCAGGATGTATGAGCCAACTTCAGGAAAAATAATGTATGAAGGTGAAGACATCGCTGCGATAAAAAAGAATAAGTTAAATAAGTTTCATAAAAAGATGCAGATCATATTTCAAGATCCATACTCATCGCTCGATCCGCATCTTACAGTCAGGGATATTATCGCTGAGCCTATAAGTGTTTATGAAAAACTTTCTGATACAGAGATTGATCTAAGAATTGCTGAACTTCTGAAAAAAGTCGGGCTAAAAAGTGATGACATGAATAAGTACTCGTATGAGTTTTCGGGAGGGCAGAGGCAGCGGATAGGTATTGCACGCGCACTTTCTGTTAATCCGCAATTTGTACTGTGTGATGAACCTATATCAGCACTTGATGTTTCGATACAGGCGCAGGTAATAAATGTTCTTGAGGAGCTGCAGGAAGAACTTGGGCTGACATATCTCTTTGTGGCACATGATCTGAACATGGTACATCATATCTCAGAAAAGATAGGAGTAATGTATCTTGGTAAGATTGTCGAGATAGGGGATAGTGATGATATTTACTTTAATCCGAAGCATCCATATACCAAAGCGCTCATAAATGCTATACCAAGGATAGAGCAGGAAAGAGTGCTGAAGCTTGACCGAGATGTTATACAGGGAGATATACCAAGTCCGTTGAATGTCCCTAAGGGATGCAGATTTCATCCGAGATGCCCTTATGCAACTGAGCGATGCAGATGTGAAGAGCCTGAGTTAAGGATTGATGCAGACGGACATCAGGTGGCATGCTTTGAGGCATAAAAATAGGTTGTTAGAGTAATAACAGCACAGGCAGCTATCAGCGAAGGTTGCAAATAAGCGATGCCGCGTATTTGGGGGCTTTTGAGATCACTCGTGATTTTATAAAAGAAGCTGTAGATCGGTATTATCCGGGAAACAATTTCATGCTTCCAAAGACGATATCATTTAAGGTGTATGTAATCTAAAATGGGGCCTACTACAATATGTAGGCTCCCATTGTAACTGAAAACAAGATTAGGGGCAATTCACTCTTATAATACACTGACCAAAAGTTTTTTGAGTTCATCTCCAAATATGGAGGTGAACTTTTTTTGCGCAAAAATATGAAGTGATTTTCATCTCCCAATATGAGGTGAACTCAAAAAATTGACACACAAGTAACACGTGCGTATAATGGTAATATAGATATACGGATTACGTGTATAGAGGTGGTTTTATGAGCAATGATTATCAGATTGAAGTGAGTGCTATTGCAGGAGGAATATTGGTAGAGAAGCTTGATCAGGCAGATCTTGAAGCTGATAGAGGAAATAGACTGAGGGAAGTTGCTACGAATAATAAGAGGCTTATGGCAGATGCTTTTATGACAGTACGTAAGGAAGCCGGAATGAATCGGAAGGATTTCTCAGAATGGCTTGGAATACCGTACAGAACCATGCAGGACTGGGAAAGGGGTGTATCTCAGGTTCCGGAATACGTACTTCGTCTGATTGCTTATAAGGTTATGATGGAAAAGGAAAGGGGGAACCTTTAATGGCAGCTTTAAAAGTGATCGGTTCAATTTTGAGATTTATACTTAGGATAGTATTACTTCCAGTACAGGCATTACTTACAATTCTTCAACTGGCATTTGGCTTTGCAAGTGGAGTGATCATGATTATTTTTATTCTCTTGGGAGGCTTATTTTGCTTTGGTGGAGTGATATCGTTGATAACGAATCCTGAGGATGTAGTCTTTGCTATTGAAGCCATTATTATTGGTGCTCTGATTTTTGCAGTTCCAATGGCGATTAAGACTTGGGGAACAGGAGCAATCATGATTGTAAAGGAGTTATTGGCTAAGATATAAGAAATCAAGATTGATAGGGGAAATTGCCTCTGTCTATAAAGTGTCTATACCTCGTCTCTTTTCATACAAAAACAGGAGTGTTATTATTATCATAGACAAGTGAGAGGAAAAGAAAATCCTCCCACTTGTTTTTCTTTTGCAGAAGAATAGGAAGCATATATAAGCGTCATCACATGACCCACCTTCAAGGTCGTGTGAGGCGCTTTTTTTGTTCTCTGAAACCGGTAGGCGCGCACCGGTGGTTCTATCAAACAATCATGCAAAAAGAAAAGGAGAAAATTGAATATGGATTATGAACAGTTCAAAGCGGATTTCCAGGATGCATTAAGGGATGAATTTGCAGGCAGAGGAGCTGAAGTAGAACTTACAGCCCGAAAGGTCGAAAAGATGAATGGCAGTTACGATGCCATCACGGTAAGACCGCAGGATTCTGCCATTGGAGTAAACGTTAGTGTGGAAAGAGCATTTGCTGCATATGGGAAGGGCGAAGATATTTCTGAGATTGCAGATCATTTTGCTGATGCTGTAGAGAATGGATTTAAGGAATCACCAAAGTTTGATATTGAATCTATTTCAGATTATGAGCAGATGAAGAGCAAACTTGCTATGGAGGTCGTTTCGGCTGAGAGGAATGCGGAGCTTCTTCAGACGGTTCCACACGAGCAGATGGAGGATATGGCGGTTGTATACCGTTTCATCCTTGATCAGAGTAATTCCGGCAATGGAACGATTTTGGTCACTAATCAGATGCTTGATCAGTATGGAATCTCGAAGGAACAGCTTCGTGCAGATGCCATGGAAATCGCACCAGAGATCAGACCGGCGGAGATCAGAGGTATGTCAGAAGTCATGAATGAAATGGCTCCCGGTATGATTCCGGAGATTGCACCAGAAGATGAGCAGATGTTTGTTGCGACGGTTCCGGATAAAATTCACGGAGCCGGTGTTATCGCATATCCGAACTTTATGGAGGATGCGGCACAGAAAGCCGGAGGTGATTACTTTGTTCTCCCAAGCAGTATCCATGAGGTTTTGCTTGTAAAGGACAATGGACAGATGAGCGTAAAAGAGCTGGAGAACATGGTCAAAGAGGTCAATGCTACCCAGGTGGAGCCGGCAGATCAGCTTACAGATCATGTCTATCACTATGATAGCCAGAATCATATTTTTGAGTTGGCAGATAAGTATGAGGAACGAATGCATGAAGCGGAGCATGGAACGCTAGATAAGGATTCCGTCCTTGGAGATCTGAAGGAGAAGAAACAGGAGATTGCAAAGAAAGATCCGGTAAAGGATGCAGCGAAAAGGACTGCAAAAAAGCACGAGACTTCGTTGTAAGCTCAAATAAATTTATGTCAGAGAGAGGCTTCCCTTAAAAGGGGGAGCCTTTTTCAGTTGAGAAAGGAGCTATTCCATATGGGTAAAGAATATAAAAAAGTGCAGAAATATTTCAATAGGAACGGTCTTACGAGAATTCCCCATGGAGCGGCATCAGAGAGCGGATCGATAACGCCGTGCAATTGCTGCCATCCGTGTTCTTATGGAGGAGGAAAAGCGTTTTGTTTTCCATGCTATCAGAAATTAGTGGCAGTTCGTGTTGGAACATCCACTTTGAAAAGTAGCAGATAACGAGGTGAGTTATGGACTTTGGCTATTTTCGTGAAGAAGAGTCGGAGCAGTTTGCCTTCTACAGGATCCCGCAGATCCTTTTCAAGGATGATAAGTTTGCAAAGCTTTCAACGGATGCCAAGGTTTTATACGGATTGTTCTTGAATCGGGTGTCTCTGTCAAAGAAGAACCATTGGATCGATGAGCAGGGTCGGGTGTTTGTCTATTACACATTGGAAAATATCCAGGAGGATCTACATTGTGCGAACCAGAAAGCTATGAAGCTTTTAAAGGAACTTGAAAGGTATGGGCTGATAGAGAGAATCAAACAGGGACTATGTAAACCGGACAGAATCTATGTGAAGAATTTTATTCTTCATCAGCAATCATTAGTCCGGAGTAATGAAAATCATTATTCCGGGGTAGTGAAAATCACTGGTCCGGAGTCATGGAAATCATTACCTAGTAATACTGAGAAAAATAATACTGAGTGTAGTAATACAAATCCTTTCCTTTCCGGAGATGGGAAGGGAATGGATGAGAGAGAACGATACCGGAATTATTTTATTCATTCTCTTGAGCTTGACATCGTCAAAGCGGATCGTCCTTATGCAGGTGAAAGAATTGATGAAATTCTTGAAATCATTCTGGATACGATCTGTTCCAAGAGGAAGATGATTCGTATCGCAGGAGATGATAAGCCGGCTGATGTGGTGAAAAGTCAACTGATGAAGCTGGATTACGGGCACATAGAGTTTGTCCTGGATTGCATGAAGGAAAACACGACACAGATCAAAAATGTAAAACAGTATATTCTTACGGCGCTCTATAATGCGCCGCTTACGATCAACAACTATTATTCGTCGCTGGTGCAGCATGACATGGCGACAGGAAAATTATAAGGAGGAAACTCAATGGAGCAGATCACAATTGATATTCAGCTTGATCCGTTAAAGGATGGCATTAAAGTACCGCAGACAGAAGCATCCAGAACGGATGCACATGCGGTGATTCTGGGAACCAATGGAAAAATCAGACAGATCTCGATGAAAGAAGCAGAGCATATTCTTGATCAGATGGAGAATTGTGGAGCAGGAGTCGATCTTGGTGAGTCAGACTATATTGCTGTCTACAATAAGGACCGGGTTTTTAAGGCAGAGGGAGAAGATTATCTGGTTGGAAGTGTTCTCGTTTTTAAGAGAATAGGTAATTTTCTCAAGGCAATTCCGGATGATGAGATCGGTGATCTTATGGAGATTGCCATGGCGCAGATCGATACACTAAAGGCAGGAGAGACCAGCTTTTCAGCGATGCGTGTGTAAGGAGGCGTTGAAATGAGCAGAACAATACCAAGAGCCTATGTTACAGCTGCATGGAGCAAGAATCCTGTTGTCGCAAAAGAAGCAGCAAAGAAATACTGTCAGGAACTGGTAAAACAGGGATATCTTCCGCTTTGTCCGGTTCTTGCTTTTGACGGTGTGTTTCCTGTTGAAGATCAGGAAGCTCATAAGCATTATAAGGAGATGTCGGAGGATCTTCTTCGCAGGGCCAGATTCCTGGTTGTTTGTGGAAACAGGCAGAATGAAGATGTGAAGGATGATATAGCAATTGCTAAAAGAGCAAAGGTTATTGTTACAACGCTTGAGGGCGTTATCGGCTTTGTATAAATCAGATTTACCGGAAGGAGGCGATGGGTAGTGGTAAATGAAGAAGTATCAGCCAAGGCGATTCGTCTAGTGGTTGATCAGGTGATGAAGCCTTCTGCAAGGGATGCGATAGGAGCTTTAGAAAAAATTAAGAAGAAATTGGAGACGCAGAAAAGCTTATCAGGAGACAAGGTCAAGAACGGAAAAATGCCGGTGAAAAAACTCATCCAGCAAGGTAAGGGCGTTCAGAAAATAGAACTGGACGGAGAGGACGTTCCGCTGTTTAATCGTCTGACGAAAAAGTATGGTGTGGACTATGCTGTGGTAAAAGACAAAGAAGCCGGTACTTATAAGATTTTCTTCAAAGCACAGGATGCAGATGCTATCTCTGATCTTGTAGCGGATTATACCAAGCGAACCCTTGGGAAAGAAAAAGGCGCAAAAGAAAGCGTACTTGGAAAGCTTAAGAAACTTAAGGAAAAGGTTGCTTCGATACCTCGTAAGGTAGTAGAGAAGAGGAAGGAGCAGACACGATGAATCAGAAATTAAAAAAGAAGATTATTCTGAATATCCCTTATGTTGCAATAGGCTTATTTGCTACCAACTTCGGTGAAGCCTGGCGTATTGCGGAGGGGATGAATGCATCAGAAAAGCTTCAGGGAATGATTCTTGGCGGTGGTTTTCAGACAGCATTTGCTAATCCGTTACCAAGTTTGCATCCTTTGGATCTTCTGGTAGGTATTGCTTGTGGAGCAATCCTTCGATTGGCAGTTTATCTTAAGGGTAAGAATGCCAAGAAGTATCGGCATGGAGTGGAATATGGTTCTGCCAGATGGGGCAAGTCATCGGACATAGAACCCTTCCGGGATCCGGATCCAAGGAATAATGTGATTCTCTCCCAAACTGAGCAGATCACTCTAAGTTCCAGACCGTCTCAGCCAAAGTACGCAAGAAATAAGAATGTGCTGGTTGTAGGTGGTTCCGGTTCAGGTAAAACGAGGTTTTTTATCAAGCCGAACTTGCTGCAGTGTGACAGTAAGGATTATCCTTGTTCCTTTGTTGTTACGGATCCGAAGGGAAGTGTGGTTTTGGAATGCGGTAATGCCCTTTTGAAGAACGGATATCGTATCAAGATATTTAATACCATCAATTTCAACAAGAGTATGCATTACAATCCCTTCGCCTATATTCATAGTGAGAAGGACATCTTAAAGCTTGTAACTACGCTGATTGCCAATACCAAGGGTGAAGGAAAAGGCGGGGATGAGTTCTGGGAAAAAGCCGAGAAGCTGCTGTATTCAGCACTTATCGGCTACATCCATTATGAGGCCCCGATAGAGGAACAGAACTTCACAACGCTTCTTGAAATGATCAATGCTATGGAAGTCAGAGAAGATGATGAGGAGTTCAAGAATGCGGTAGATATGCTCTTTGATGAGCTGGAGGAAAAGGATCCAAATCATTTTGCGGTTCGCCAGTATAAGAAGTATAAGCTTGCAGCCGGAAAGACGGCTAAGTCTATCCTGGTTTCATGTGGTGCCAGACTGGCTCCATTTGATATTGCAGAGCTACGAGAGATCACAGCTTACGATGAATTACAACTGGATACGATAGGTGATAAGAAGACGGCGTTGTTTCTGATTATGTCAGATACAGACGCCACTTTTAATTTCCTGATATCTATGGTTTACACACAGCTTTTTAATCTTCTTTGCGAAAAGGCAGATGATGTTTATGGCGGAAGACTTCCGGTTCATGTGAGGTGCCTTATTGATGAATGTGCTAATATCGGACAGATCCCTAACCTGGAGAAGCTGGTTGCAACCATCCGATCCCGTGAGATCAGTGCCTGTCTGGTGCTTCAGGCAAAGTCACAGCTGAAGGCAATCTACAAGGATAATGCAGACACCATTGTCGGTAATATGGATTCTCAGATTTTCCTTGGAGGAACTGAGAAGACAACGCTAAAGGATCTTACAGAGATTCTTGGCAAGGAAACCATTGATATGTACACCACAGGAAATACCAAGGGATCCCAGGAGTCCTATAACATGAATTATCAGAAACTCGGCAAAGAGCTGATGAGCATGGATGAGCTTGCTGTTATGGATGGCAGTAAATGTATCGTGCAGGTGAGAGGTGTAAGGCCTTTCCTTTCAGATAAGTATGACCTGACAAAGCATCCAAACTATCCGCTTACAGCAGATTATGACAAGAAGAACTGGTTTGACATTGAGAAATATCTTAACAGAAAGCTTGTCCTACATCCAAATGATGAATACGAAGTATTTAACGATGCCTAGGCTAATGGAGTATAAGAGAAGAAATTTTTCACTGACATTTTTAAAATTCATCCCGTATAATTGAGGATGAATTTAACTTATACTTAGTATATTCGCTGGAGGAATGAGATTCATGAAATTTGCTATGTTACTGTGGAGTTTTGGATTTTTTGAGTAACTACCATATCTTTTAAATAACAGAATCAATGTAGCAAAGGAGATTATAGATATGGAATTTAATAAAGTTATTCAGAAGAGAGAGTCTGTTCGTAAGTACAGCGATACAAAGCCAACAGAAGATCAAGTGAAATATATTCTAGAAGCAGGGCGCTTAGCACCAACAGCTTTTAATAAACAACCACAACGAATGTATATACTAAAAAGTGGAGAAGCTCTTCAGAGGATGGACAGTGTTCATCCATGCCGTTATGGAGCACCGATGGTAATTCTAGTATGTTCCGATAAAAATGCTGCAAGTAATTTTCAGGGTGGAAATAGCTATTTGACAGATGGTGTTATTGCAGCAACACATATGATGCTAGCAGCAACAGATATAGGATTGGATACATGTTGGGCTGGAGTGAATGATGTTCTTAAAACACAGAAGGTTTTTGACCTGCCAGAAAACATCTATCCTATTTGTTTCCTGGATTTGGGATTTCGCGCTAGCGATTTCAAAGGTGTATCTAGCGGTAAAAAAAGAAATCCAATTGATTCAATGGTAACTATTTTATAAAAAATTGCGGCGTAGCCCAAGGGCGATTGTAAAGCA
>FOSY01000012.1 GCA_900114405.1 Lachnospiraceae bacterium KH1T2
GTTCAGAGGCAAACTGCGCACTACGCTGCGCAGTTATGCCCCAATATACTTGGTAAGCCACTGGGTTTTGCCCATTGCCGTAGGCAATCTCTAATGGCAAAACCCGTTACTGAAGCGAGCTGTAAGCGAGTGAACAGTAACTAAGTGTATTGTATAGAGTTATCATGTTGTACTTTTGATGGTACAATTTCGTAAATTCTGTTATAATTGTATAGTATGCAAATGAAGGATATATGTATTGAATGATAATACAATTTGAATATTTTTATCATTTGGAGAAGGTGCATGTATCATAGCTTAAATTAATCATGTATAAAGGGAGTATTAATATGGTCAAGCTGTTTTTGGTTGAAGACGAGATTATAATGCGGGATGGAATAAAAAAACACATTGACTGGAAAGGTGAAGATATTGAATTTGTTGGAGAGGCAAGTGATGGAGAACTTGCTTATCCATTAATATTGAAAACCAAACCTGATATTGTTGTTACAGATATTAAGATGCCGTTCATGGATGGTCTTCAATTGTCTAAGATGATAAAGAAGGATAATCCGGATGTACATATCATTATTTTATCCGGTTACGATGAATTTACATACGCGCAGGAAGCTGTTTCTATCGGTGTTGATGAATATCTCTTAAAACCTATTTCACCGTCAAATTTATTAGTTTCAATAAAAAAATTGAAAACTAAAATAGAATTAGAGAAAACTGCTAATGATCAGATTGATTGGAGTAAGGAAGCGTTTACTGAAAGAAATATAATAGAACAACAAAAACTATTCCAGGCAATTGTATCAGGAAGTATGTCTATGCCAGATCTTTTAAGTGCAGGTAAAAAGCTGAATATAGATCTTACGGCACAATTTTATCAGGTTGCTGTGTTTAAGTATTCACTTCCGGGCGAAATTGGTGATGTGTATTCTGAAAAGCAGAATCTTCTTTTGGGGAAGGTAACTAACTTTATCAATGAGATTGATGAATGCTGTTATTTCGACAGAGGAACAGAAGGTTTTGCGCTGCTTGTTATGGGTGAAAGTGATAAGGGTGTCACTGAAACTATGACAAAGGTCATTGAACAGCTAAAAATTATCAATGATGAAGTTGACGATGCAGATTATTTCTGTGGACTTGGAAGTGTAGTTAATCGATTAAGTGAAGTTGGAAAATCATATGATGATGCGAATTGGGCTTTTTCTTATAGATATTTTAGAGAGCCTAATCAAGTTGTTAAAGCGTCAGATCTGGATGCAGCGCGAAGAGCCCAGGTAGATGTAGATGTAAATGCAGTAAATACGAATGAAAAGAATAGAAAGGTATTTGAAAAGTTTCTGAGAAGCGGTTCGGCGAATGAGGTTAATCATTTTATAGAAGAAATTTTTTCTTCATATGATGAAAAAAATGTTAAATCCCTTCTGTTTTTAAATTATATAGTAATGGATCTTTACTTTGCTATCGTAAGTTTTATCAGAGATCTGGGTTATGACACGAAAGATTTGGGATCGGATTTTGCTGATATTAATACGGCAGTAAAGAGTATTAGTAATTTTAATGAGGCTGAGGAATATTTGTGTGAAGGTCTTGAAAAAGCAATTAAGCTGAGAGACAGTAATTCTGTCAAGAAATATAGTGTTGTTCTTAAAAAAGTAATTGCTTATATTGATGATAATTTTGAAAAAGATGATATATCGCTGAATACGGTTGCATCTATAGCTAACATAAGTCCGAATCATTTTTCTACAATCTTTTCACAGGAAGTTGGGGTTACTTTTATTGAATATCTGATCGGTAAAAGGATGGATAAGGCTAAGGAACTTTTGATGACTACAAATTTAAGGAGCTCTGAAATAGCCTATAAGGTAGGGTACAAAGATCCGCATTATTTCAGCTTTATGTTTAAGAAGACACAGGGAATGACTACAAGAGAATATCGTTCAAGAGGTAAAAACTGATTGCTTGATAATATGACAAATGTGTTATGCGATACAGAGGGTAAAGGGTTATGAAAGCAATTAAATTGGACAAATACTCGATTAGTAGAAGACTTACCGTAATAGTTGTAGGATTTATAGTTCCTATGATTATTTTGACTTTATTTTTTGCCTGTGTGTTGAATAATTTTTGTACCAGGTATGATTCAATAGTTCAGAATGTTACTTTGGCGAACCAATATAATACAGTTTTTAAGCCTGATATGGATTCAGTAATGTATCAGATGGTGGCGAGATCTATCACTAAGGATAAGGTACATGATAAGCTTAACCTTGAGAATCCAGATTCAATGATAATCGGTGCAAAGAATGTTTTTAATAAGCTACAACGAAGGACTTCAACGCAGAAAGCTAAAGATCAGCTTATTATCATCTGTAAGCTTCTGGATACGCTTCAGGCCAATGTAAATAATCTTAATAGAGCGTTGGAAGAGGGCGTTGATTACGATACAAATGTACAAAGTCTGGATAATAACATATATATTTTGACTGAGTTGATTCAGGAAAACATTTCGCAATATATATATTATGAAGCGGAACATATGGAAATAGTCAGATCAGATATGGACCGCCAGAAAAATATGATACTGCTTTTTTCTGTGATTATTGCAATTATGGCAATGATATTTGCAATCGGTCAGTCGACATTGATAAGTAAAAGTATTACGAGACCGGTCGCAGAGCTTGTTAAGGCAACAGAATTGGTGGGACAGGGTAATTTTGAGGTTAGGTCAGATCAGGACGGTGGAGATGAGAATGAAATAACTATTCTCAATAGAAGCTTTAACAGAATGACAGAGAGGATTGGCGAGCTGGTTGAGAATATTAAAGAAGAGCAGGTTAATTCTAAAAAACTTGAGATGAAGCTGCTGCAGGCTCAGATAAGTCCGCATTTTTTATATAATACGCTTGATAATATAGTTTGGCTTTCTGAAGATGATCAAAAAGAGCAAGTCGCTGAACTTGTTACTTCATTATCGCAGTTTTTTAGAACTACTTTGTCTGGAGGCCATGATTTTATAACGATTGCTGCTGAAATCAAGCATATAGATGCTTATCTGCAGATACAGTCCTTTAGATATAGAGATATTTTGACATATGATATAAGTATTCCTGATAAAGTAAAGGAATTTAAGATTCTTAAAATGACATTGCAGCCGATTGTGGAAAATGCGCTTTATCATGGAATAAAGAATAAAAGAAGCGGCGGTAAGATAACAATAGACGTCGAGGAATTTGAAGACAGCATAAAGATAAGTGTTAAAGATAATGGCATTGGAATGACTGATGAAGAACTTAAAAGGTTTAAGGGATTGGCGAATGGTACGATTGAACCATCAGAAGACAATTCCGGATTTGGTATAGCTAATGTTGCGCAGCGCTTACGGCTTTACTATGGCGATGATTATGGCGTCAGAGTATTTAGTCAGTATGGTGATGGTACTGATATCGAAGTTGTTATTCCAAAACAATAAAAAAATACACCTAAGAGAAAAATACTAACAAAAAGTAGTATTTTTCTCTTTTTTTGTTGGATTTGTACTGTTGTTGGATAAAAAAACAAACATTCATTGATAAAAAAATTATACTTTGTTCATATCTGATTCATAAATCAGTAAAAAATAACACATTTGAATTAAATTTATGCATGGATATTGGTACATTTATATACTATACTCGTAAATGTGAAGGGAATATAAGTAAAATTTACTAAAACCTAATCACAAAAATAACGGGGGATGGCAAAAAGCCATCAAGTATATCTAAGGAGGATATTTGGTATGAAAAGGAAAGCATTAGCAATCTTCATGTGCACAGCAATGGCAGCCGGCATTATGACAGGCTGTGGTTCATCAGCAAGCACAACACCTTCAGAGGCTCCAGCAGCTTCAGAAGCTCCAGCAGCATCAGAGGCAGCTTCTTCAGAAGCTCCAGCAGCATCAGAGGCAGCTTCAACAGAAGCAGCTTCAACAGAGGCAGCAGCAGAGGCTGGTGAGTCAGCAGCAGATGAAGTAGCTAAGAATGATGGAGAGGTTCTTAACATCGGTTTTGCACAGGTTGGTGCAGAGTCTGACTGGAGAACAGCTTGTACAGATTCAGTAAAGAGCGCATTCTCAGCAGAGAATGGTTATAACCTTATTTTCAATGATGCACAGCAGAAGCAGGAGAACCAGATTAAGGCTATCCGTGATTTCATCAGCCAGGATGTTGACTATATCATCCTTGACCCTGTAACAGAGACAGGTTGGGATCAGCCACTTCAGGAAGCTGCAGACGCAGGAATCCCTGTAATCGTTGTTGACCGTATGGTTGATGTTTCTGACTCTTCACTTTACACAGCTTGGATCGGTTCAGACTTCGAGCTCGAAGGTAAGAAGGCATGTGCATACCTTAAGGCATATCTTGATGCTAAGGGATTCACAGATACAGTTAACATCGTTGATATTCAGGGTACAATCGGAGCTTCAGCTCAGATCGGTCGTACAGCAGCATTTGATGCAGCTGCTAAGGAGAACGGTTGGAATGTTGTATCTCAGCAGACAGGTGAGTTCACACAGGCTAAGGGACAGGAAGTTATGGAGTCTATCCTTAAGCAGTCTGATGATGTAAACGTTGTATACTGCGAGAACGATAACGAGGCATTTGGTGCTAGAGATGCTATCGAAGCAGCTGGTAAGAAGGTTGGTACAGATATCGCTAACGGCGACATCATTATCATGTCATTCGATGCTACAAATGCAGGTCTTACAGATACACTTGATGGTTCAATCCTTGTAAATACAGAGTGTAACCCACTTTATGGTCCTGTTCTTACACAGTATGTTCAGAAGCTTAAGGCTGGTGAGACACTTGATCATGATTCATACATCGCTGAGTCTCAGTTCTCTGCTGATGACACAGTTACAAGTGTAAACGTTGATGGTACAGATTATGCTGTAACACTTCTTACACAGGATGTTCTTAACGCTCGTGCATATTAATTGATAATCGTTCAGAACCAGGCTTATTCCGAATTGGTCTCTGAACAACGATGGGTTTCAGACGGGGTTTAGAGGCGCCGGAAGAAATGAAAATCTAGGGGCGGAACGAAATGGTTCCGCCTCTTTCTAAAGAGAGGGATAGCAGATGAAGGACGAAGTCGTACTGGAAATGAGAAATGTCAATAAGACTTTCCCTGGCGTAAAAGCCCTGACAGATGTTAGCTTCAAGCTGAGAAAGGGTGAAGTTAATGCTCTTATGGGGGAGAATGGTGCAGGAAAGTCAACCTTGATCAAGGTTCTTACAGGAGTTAAAGATTATGAAATGGATAGTGGTGAAGTAATGATCGAGGGTAACCCGGTTGTTATCAAATCGCCGCAGGATGCACAGAGAAAAGGTATAAGCACTGTTTATCAGGAAGTAAACCTTTGCTCAAATCTCACGGTTGCTGAAAATCTTTTTGCAGACCGTGAACCAATGAAATTTGGACTTATAGATTGGAAAACAATGAATCGAAAGAGCCAGGAATTACTTTCGAGTCTGGATATAAATATTGATGTAACTAAGGTTCTTTCAAATTATTCAATTGCTATGCAGCAGATGGTTGCGATCGCAAGAGCAGTTGATATGGATTGTAAGGTATTGATCCTTGATGAGCCTACATCATCACTTGATGATCAGGAAGTTGAGAAGCTTTTCATGTTGATGGAAAGACTTAAGAAACAGGGTGTTGGTATTGTCTTTGTTACGCACTTCCTTGAGCAGGTGTATAGAATTGCGGAGCATATCACAGTACTTAGAAATGGTACTTTGGTAGGTGAATACGAGACCAAGAATCTTCCAAGAGTCGATCTTGTTGCGAAGATGATGGGTAAGAGCTTTGATGATCTGGCTGAGATTAAGAGTGAAGGCGGCTCAACCAAGAAAGAAGAGGTAATACTTGAGGCTAAGGGACTTGGCCATAAGGGAACTATCAAGCCGTTTGACCTTGTTCTTCATAAGGGTGAGGTTATCGGACTTGCAGGACTTCTTGGTTCAGGACGTTCAGAACTTGTAAGAAGTATTTATGGTGCTGATAAGGCTGATGCAGGAGAACTTGATTTCAAGGGAAAGAAGCTTCTTATAGGCGCACCGATCGATGCTATCAAGAATGGCATGGCATATCTTCCTGAGGATAGAAAGGAAGAAGGAATCATTGCTGATCTTTCAGTTCGCGAGAATATTATCATTGCGCTTCAGGCAAGAAAGGGAATGTTCAATCTTATCTCAAGAAAAGAACAGGAAGAGTTTGCAGATAAATATATTAAGGAGATTCAGATTAAGACAGCTAGCCGTGAGACACCGATCAAGCAGCTTTCAGGTGGTAACCAGCAGAAGGTTATCATTGCAAGATGGCTTCTTACAAATCCGGATTTCCTGATTCTTGATGAGCCTACACGAGGAATTGACGTAGGAACAAAAACTGAAATCCAGAAGCTGGTTCTTAAGCTTGCAGCAGAGGGAATGACAGTTATGTTTATTTCATCTGAAATTGAGGAAATGATCCGTACCTGCAGCCGTATGCTTATTATGAGAGATGGCAGAAAGGTTGGAGAGCTTGAAGAACGCGAGATCGACCAGATGAACATCATGAAAGCGATCGCAGGAGGAAATGAGTAATGAATAAAAAGGGATTCTCTTTGAAGGGTCTTACTAAAAAGCGTCTTTTCATGCCGATAGCATGTTTAATAGTCGTACTTCTTATAAATTTGGTTAAGACACCTGATTTCTTTAATATTTCAATAAATAACGGCGTCCTCTACGGATATATCATTGATGTTATAAACAGAGGATCAGAGCTTGCAATTCTTGCAATTGGTATGACATTGGTTGCATCAAGCTCAGGCGGAACAGATATTTCAGTAGGTGCTATTGCAGCGGTTGCAGCAGCAGTTATCACAAATATCCTTTCAGGTGGAACAGACTCTGTAAATGAGTTCCATGCACCACTTTTGCTTGCAATACTTGCAGGACTGCTTGTTGCCGTACTTTGCGGTATGTGGAATGGTTTCCTTGTAGCAAGCCTTAAGATCCAGCCGATGGTAGCAACACTTATTCTTTACACAGCAGGTCGTGGTATTGCACAGCTTATAACAAGAGGTCAGATCACTTATATCCGTGTTGATGCATATAAGGTAATCGGCTCTCAGTTTGGTAAGAATCCGGTTCCGGCACCTATTTATGTAGCTGTATTAATGATTGTTATAGCTACACTTTTCCTTAAGTATACTGCATTTGGACTTTATGTTCAGACAGTAGGTATCAATGCAAAGGCTGCAAGACTTGTAGGTCTTAATCCAGTAAAGATTCAGTTCCTTTGCTATATGATCTGTGGACTTATGGCTGGTATTGCAGGCGTTATCTATTCATCAAGAATTTATTCATGTGATGCTAATAACATTGGTCTTAATGTAGAAATGGATGCTATCCTTGCAGTTGCACTTGGTGGAAACTCTCTTGCAGGCGGTAAATTCTCTCTGCCGGGTTCTTTGATCGGTGCATATACTATTCAGGCTCTTACAACAAGCCTTTATGCAATGGGAGTATCATCAGATCAGCTCCCTGTTTATAAGGCAATTGTCGTAGTAGTTATCGTTTCACTTCAGTCACCTGAGCTTTATAAGATGCTTAAACACAGAAAAGCTAACTCTGAAAAAAAAAATCTGATTAAGGAGGCAGTACAGTCATGAAAAAATTTAAGGATATAGACACAAATAAGTTCCTCCTTGCAATAACAATTGTGATGTTCTTTTTGATGTATATCGCTGGTATGATCATCTTCAATAAGCAGGGATTTGCAAAACCTCAGGTTTTTCTGAATCTTTTTGTTAACAATGCCGGACTTATCGTAATTGCTACATCAATGACAATGGTAATGATAATCGGCGGAATCGATATTTCAGTTGGTTCACTTGTAGCCATGGACTGTATGATACTCGGTGATCTTATGATGAATAAGAACTGGGGAGCATGGACAGCAATGTTATTTGTTCTTCTCATCGGTTTAGTTTATGGTTCAGTACAGGGCTTCCTGATCTCTTACCTTGGTATTCAGCCATTCATCATTACATTGGCTGGTATGTTCTTTGGAAGAGGTATGACAGCTGTTATCAGTACTCAGATGATTTCTATCACAAATGAGACATTTGCAGCAATTGCGCAGAAGAAGATCACAATTCCATTATTTGGAACAATGAACAAGCATGGTAAAATGATGTACCCGTTCATCTATCCTTCAGTTATCATTGCATTGGTGATCCTCGTTGTAATGTTTGTTGTACTTAAGTACACAAAGTTCGGCAGAAGTATTTATGCTATCGGCGGAAATGAGCAGTCAGCAATGCTTATGGGTCTTAATGTAAAGAAAACAAAGTTCTGTGTATATGTTCTTGATGGCTTCCTTGCATCAATCGGCGGAATTCTCTTCTGCATGAACACAATGGCAGGTTTTGTAGAGCAGGCAAAGGGCTTTGAGATGGATGCTATCGCCGGAGCAGTAATAGGCGGAACACTTCTGACAGGCGGTGTTGGTAATGTATTCGGTTCACTTTTCGGATGCATGATAAGAGGTACTATAGAGTCATTTATTTCCTTCCAGGGTACACTTTCTTCCTGGTGGGTAAGAATCACTATAGCTCTTCTTCTTACTTTCTTCATCGTACTTCAGAGTATCTTCCAGAAAATTAAAGCAAAGAATTGATAAAATATGGTAAATTGTATTTGATTTAGAACTAAATATCGGCTGGTAAAATCTTTGGCTATGATATAATGAGAGTGTTAAGCCTCTTTGGGCTTGGCACTCTTTTATTGTGTGGGGACGAGGGGTATGACAAATATTATTTTGCTATTACGGGAAGAAATAGTCTGTTTTACAGCACTTAGTTTTCTCGTTTTATATTGTATGAAAACTGCACACTCCGCCAGAGACAAGCATTTCATTCGTATTGCTTTTTTTGCAGCCTTGCATGCATTTATGGATCTAATTACTACATATACTGTAAATAATACAGATAAAATTCCCTTTTTATTAAATAAAGCACTTCATATGATGCTGTTGGACTCAGCGCTGCTCTATACGACAGAGATGTTTACATACATATTTTCAGCGGCATATTCAAAACGTTCATTAAAGAAAGTGCGTTTGCTTACTTATGGAATCGCGCTTGCCGATATTATTATCACTCCATTATTGCCAATCAGATACGTTAAAGGAAATGGGACAGCGTATACAGCAGGACCGTCTGTAGTGGCGAGCTTTTTGCTGAGCTTTGTATTTATCGGAAGCAGTATGATAATAATAGTATTGAAGCATAAGGTGATGAATAAAGGCTTTATACAGCTTCTTCTGCCAGCGCAGGTGGCTATGACAGCAGTATTGGTAACGCAGATGTTTATACCGGAATTGCTTGCAACCGGCGGATGTGGGATGATCATGACGTTTGCAATGTTTTTTGCATTGGAAAATCCTGTTGATGCATATCGCCAAAGAGCTTATATAGATCTTGTGACAGGAGTAAGGAATAAAAATTCGTATGAAGAAGATCAGAAACGTTTCGAAAAAAGTCATGAAAAAATTGGAATTGTTATTTTTGATTTGAATAATTTAAAAATTGTTAATGATAATTTTGGACATGTGCAGGGAGATGACTTTATAATAACATGTGCACATCTTATCGCGGAGCATATGAAGAGCGCATGGAGGATCTACCGTATCGGTGGAGATGAGTTTGCGGCAATTTATCGTCAGCCGAATAAAAAAATAGTTGAATTAGAGACTGCGCAGCTTCAGATGGCTGTTAGAAGCAAGGAAGAAACAAAAGAGTATCCTTTTGGGCTGGCATATGGCTATGCAGAAGGAGATCTGGAAGAAGAAAAGTTCGATGATGTAATGAATCGTGCCGATGAGAGGATGTACTTAAAAAAGAAAGAATTGAAGGTAAACAGAGAATAATGAATATTGAAGAAGTAGCTAGAGCACAGTTTAGACTAGATACTAACTGCCCGGAAGAGTGTGAAGAGCGCTACAGGATAATGATAAATCGTTCTGTGAAATTAGATGGGGCGAGAATGTTTGATGGAATGAGCATTGATTTTCGTGCTGTGATATTTAAGGGTGATGCGTATATCATGGCTTCAGATGAGCTCATGGAGTGGACTAAGGAGAAGTATGAGAAATTCAAACCGGAGTGGTTTTGTGCATTCAGTAACTTAAGGACGCTGGATCAAAAGTTGATGGAATCTGGCCTTAAAATACATGATACGCATGTTTACTTCCTTCCGGATGAATACGCAGAAGAGTATGAACTGGAATGCCCCTATGAGGTTAAGTGGTTTGAAGATGAAGAAATAGATGATTTTCCGGATAGGAAAAAATTTCCGCATGCGCTGCCTGGATTAAAACTGCAGCCTGACAGAATCGCTGCAGCTGCTTTTGATGAAGGTGTACCGGTGGCAGTAGCAGGTGCATCAGAGGATGGAAAATACATGTGGCAGATAGGTATAGATGTACTGCCGGAATATGAACACCATGGTTTGGCTGTGTTTTTGGTTGACAGTTTGAAGAAGAAGATCCTTGAAAAGGGAATATTGCCTTATTACGGAACATCGGAAAGTCACTCTTTATCGCAGGATGTAGCGATAAGATCAGGTTTTCTTCCAGCATGGGCTGAAATATTTGTCAAAAAAATTGAGAAAACATAACTTGACATTATGGGAAATTAATCGTAAAATGTGTTCTCGAACTCATGTTTAGGAGGAGAAGATGATTAGAAAGCCAAGACTTAAGGGGAAGCATTACTGCGGAATATGTAATAGCGAGGATGCCGCATATACAGTTGTCGAGCATGCAATTTCATATCTTAAGAGCAGAGCAGAAGCTCCGGTTATGATTAATGGAATCGTTGCGGTTTGTAATGGATGTGGTCATAATGTTAGGCTTCCGGAAATAGATGAATATAATGCAAAACTTGCTGAGGAAGCAATATTAAATCCTGCGCTTCAAGTTATAGAAGGTGAACTTAAAGATACTGCTGAAGGTACGGAAATGGCTGAAAATGCTGATGTCGCTGTGCCTGAAAGTGAAGAAAATAAAGAAAACAATACAGAGCAGTCTCAGCTTGAAGAGGATGAAGACGGACAGCTTGAGTTCAGCTCATTGATAGGTTAAAAGAAATAAAGACACAGGTTTGCGCCTGTGCCTTTTTTGTTATGGCTTGATTTCGTCAAGTGTTTTGGAATACGCCGGGATAAATTCTTTAAGAAATATCTCAACTTCATCAAGATTAAGGGCGTGAAGAGTTTCAAGTGTAGAACTTTCAGCGCTTGCAAATTCCAGATTACCTGATTTTTTTTCTTCAAGACATTTAATGTATGCTGAGAGTTTGTCTGCACCTTTGACAAGCTTTTTTTCGTATTCATAAAGCTTGTCATCAGGCATGAGCAGAGATGAATAACTCTCGTAAAGATCTGCAGGAAGGAGGGAAAGGAGTCTTTCGCAGGCATCCTTTTCAATATCTTTATATGCATTAGCAATTTCTGCATTAAAATATTTGACAGGAGTAGGCATATCTCCGGTAAGTATTTCAGATACATCGTGATACATGCCGAAGAGAGCACATTTGTCAGCGTTAAGCTCCTTCCCAAGACGTTTGTTTCCGATGATTGCAAGGGCATGACTGAGCATGCCGACCTGCAAAGAGTGTTCGCTGAGATTTTCCTTAGAGGAATTTTTCATTAAAGCCCAGCGGTCTATCCAACGAAGTCTTGAAATCATTGCAAAGAAAGAATGATCCATTATTCCCTCCGAATTAATTATTCTTCGATAGTTCCGTCGATAGAATTGTAGCGGTCAAGTACCTTACGGATCTTTTCAGTAGGTGTGATAACCTTTTCCATAGATACATCATGATTTGAGAAATCGATGATGGATGCAAGGAACTTAGACATATCAGCTACAAGGAAGTAAGGACGCTCGTCGAGCTCAGGTCTTCTGTAAGTAAGGTTAGTGCAGATGACTTTATCGAAGTAGCCCTTCTTGTATGCATCGTCAAAAGCTTCCAGACCATCTGTGAAAATTCCGAATGTACAGCAGATAAATACACGTTTAGCATTCATTTTCTTAAGCTGACGTGCAGTATCGATCATACTTCCGCCGGAAGAAATCATATCGTCAACGATGATCACATCTTTGCCTTCTACGTTGTCGCCGAGGAATTCATGTGCAACGATAGGGTTTTTACCATCTACAACCTGAGTATAATCACGTCTCTTGTAGAACATACCTGTATCAACACCCATTACGTTTGCGAAGTAAACTGCTCTGTTAAGAGCGCCTTCATCAGGAGAGATAACAAGTGTGTGCTCCTTGTCGATCTTCAGATCGCCGATATTGGCGAGGAGAGTACGAAGGAACTGATAAAATGGTGTAAAATTGTCGAAACCGCTGAGTGGAGCGGAATTCTGTACGGATGGATCATGAGCATCAAATGTAATTACGCGTGATACGCCCATAGCATAAAGATCTTCAAGCATCAATGCGCAGTCAAGAGACTCACGGCTTGTTTTCTTGTGCTGACGGCTTTCATACATGAAAGGCATAATTACAGTGATACGGTGAGCCTTTCCGGCCGTTGCGGCTATTAGTCTCTTAAGATCCATAAAATGGTCATCAGGAGAGTAGTAATTCTGATAGCCGTGCATCTTGTAGGTAAGGGAATTGTTTAATACATCGAGCATGATGTAAAGGTCCTTACCGCGGACTGTTTCATTAAGAACAGCTTTACCTTCTCCGGAACCGAATCTTGGTGTGCTGAAGTTGATGGTATAGTTGTCCATCTTGTAGCCTTCGAATGCAGGTGAATCATGATAAGGCTGATTCATTTCACGTCTGAATTCGACAAGGTAGTTGTTTACCTGTTCTCCGAGCTCTTTAATGCTGTCCATTACAATTATTTTAAGCGGAGCAGCAGGCATTTTGTTTTCAAGATACTTGTTGATTTTCATAGATACCTCGATTTTGGATATGAATTTGTATTGAACACAGATATGTTAGCATTTTGCAAACCTAAAGACAAGTGCGACTTGAATCAAAGTATTGCAGATGTTATTTTTAAAAGGTTTGAAAGTGGAGGTAGAAGTTATGACGAGATTGTTCATATATTTGAATGGGTACGAAAAAGAAACCATATTAGCACCGCTATTTAAGATGCTGGAGGCCTTTTTTGATCTTTTAGTACCGCTGGTAGTTGCAGATATAATAAATAATGGAATAACATCAGGAAATTTATTTTATAGTGTTACAAGAGTATTTATTATGATACTTCTCGCGGTTGTAGGTTTGGCAAGCAGTGTAACAGCACAGTTTTTTGCTGCAAAAAGCAGTGTGGGCTTTGCAACTAAACTGAGACAGGACACGTTTGATCATATACAGCGCTTATCATATAAAGAATTGGATAAAATTGGTGCAGGCACGCTTATAACACGACTGACGAGTGATATAAATCAGGTACAGAGCGGGCTTAATATGGCGCTTCGCTTATTGTTGAGAAGTCCTTTTATCGTATTTGGATCGATGATAATGGCTTTTACGATAGATGTAAATTGTGCCCTTGTGTTTGCAGCGGCAATACCGGCATTGGCGATAGTCGTTTTTGGTATCACTTATGCAGCAATCCCTCTTTTTAAGAAAGTTCAGGCAAAATTGGACAAGGTAACGGAGCAAACGAGAGAAAATCTGAACGGTGTACGAGTAATAAGAGCTTTCTGTAAGGAAGAGGATGAAATTAAGGCATTTAATGAGAAAAATAATGCACTTACACACATCAATGAGCTAACCAGCGGACTTTCTTCGCTTATGAATCCGCTTACGTATCTAATGATAAATATAGCAACTATTTATCTTATAAAAGAAGGCGCACTGAGAGTTGATATGGGAGCGATACGTCAGGGAGATGTGGTCGCACTTTATAATTACATGGCACAGATGATAGTGGAACTTATAAAGATGGCTTCACTTGGAGTTACCATAAATAAAGGTCTCGCATGTGCAGCACGTGTAGCTAATGTTTTAGATGAAAAGGTTTCGGTAGAATTTCCTGAAAAAGATAAGGAAAATACCAAGAATGGTACAGTAGAATTTGAAAATGTATATTTTTCATATTCAAATGAAGGAGATTCGGTACTTGAAAATATAAATTTCAAGGCAAATGAGGGTGAGGTTATCGGTGTAATAGGCGGTACCGGAAGCGGAAAATCGAGTCTGGTAAACCTCATAAGTCGTTTTTATGATGTTGACTCAGGCATAGTAAAGCTTGATGGTGTCGATGTTAAAGACTATACGGAAAGTACGATCAGGCAGCGGATAGGCGTTGTTCCTCAGAAAGCAGTACTTTTTGCCGGAAGTATCAGAGATAACATGAAATGGGGAAATGAAAATGCCTCAGATGAAGAAATATGGGAAGCACTGAAAATCGCACAGGCAATGGAGATAGTCGAGGGTAAGGAAAAAGGACTTGACTATAGGATCGAACAGAACGGCAGAAATCTTTCAGGAGGACAAAAGCAGAGACTTACAATTGCCAGAGCACTTGTGAAAAAGCCAGAGGTTTTAATTTTGGATGACAGTGCCAGTGCTTTGGATTTCGCGACAGATGCAGCTCTTAGGCATGCGCTTCGCGGCATATCAGGAAAGACGACTATTTTTATTGTATCTCAAAGAACATCGAGTATTATGGATGCTGATAAGATACTTGTCTTGGATGACGGAAAGCTTGTGGGAGTGGGGACACATGCAGAACTTCTAAAGTCATCAAGTACTTATCAGGAAATCTACTATTCACAATTTCCCGAACAGCGTGAAAATTATGCTAATTCGGAGGTGACACAGGCATGAAAAAGGATACGATAAAAAAAGTCTTTAAGCTTATAGGCAAATATAGGATAATGCTCTATTTGAGCATAATTCTTGCGGGAGTGTCTGTGCTGCTGCAATTATATGTACCGATACTTTTCGGACAGGCTATCGATGGGATCATAGGCAAAGGAAAAGTTGATTTCTCCATCATTACGGTCTATATGGCAAAAATTTTTATATTCATAATTACTGCTTCTGCAGCAACGTGGTCAATGAGCCTCTTAAATAATGCATTGACTTACAGAATAGTGCGTGATGTAAGATCAAGGGCTATTGATCAGATTCAGCGTCTGCCATTGAAATATCTTGACGGGCATAAGAGCGGAGATATAGTGAGTCGTGTCATTGCAGATGCTGATCAGCTGTCGGATGGTCTGCTTCTCGGGTTTACACAGCTTTTTTCCGGTGTAGTGACAATTTTTGCAACATTGGTATTTATGCTCAGTAAGAGCATTATCATAACTTTAGTAGTTATAGTCCTTACACCATTGAGCTTTTTTGTGGCGAAGTTTATTGCACAGCACTCATTTGAGATGTTTAAGATGCAGAGTGAAGCCAGAGGACAGGAAACAGCGCTTATAGATGAAATGGTTGGAAATGCCAAAGTTGTCAAGGCATTTGGATATGAAAAACGTTCATCTGAGAGATTTAATAAAATAAATAAAAAGCTGCAGAACTATAGCCAGAAAGCAATATTTTACTCAAGCCTTACAAATCCATGTACAAGATTTGTTAATTCGCTGATTTATGCGGCAGTTGCGCTTCTAGGAGCAATAAGGATATTGAATGGAGCTCTTACAGTAGGCGATCTTTCTGTGCTTTTGAACTATGCAAATCAATATATGAAACCCTTCAATGACATAAGCTCTGTAATAACTGAACTTCAGAATGCTTTTGCTTGCGCAGAGAGGATATTTGATCTGATAGAGGCTGAGCCGGAGAAAGAGACTGAAGCTGAGATGGGTACAGCAGTAGGAAATGTTGAGTTGAAAAATGTTTACTTTAGCTACGATAAAGAGAAAAAACTGATAGAAAATTTCTCCCTTGAGGCAAAGAAGGGTATGAAGATTGCTATAGTTGGACCTACAGGTTGTGGGAAAACGACAATGATCAATCTGCTTATGCGTTTTTATGAAGCGGATAGTGGCTCTATTTCGGTAGATGGTACGGATATTTATGGCGTTTCAAGGCATTCACTTAGAAGAAATTATGGAATGGTTCTTCAGGAAACATGGCTTAAAAATGCGACGGTAAGGGAGAACATTAATATTGGTAAACCGGATGCGACAGATGAAGAAATCATTCTGGCGGCAAAGGAAGCACATAGCTGGGAATTCATAAGGAAGCTTCCTGAGAAGCTTGATACGGTGATCACGGATGACAGTTTAAGTCAGGGACAAAAGCAGCTTTTATGTATTACAAGGATCATGCTGTGCCTGCCCCCGATGCTGATACTTGATGAAGCTACTTCAAGTATCGATACCAGGACAGAGGTATTGATACAGAAAGCTTTTGACAAGCTTATGAAGGGAAGAACGAGCTTTATAGTCGCACATCGCTTATCGACGATAAGAAGTGCGGATATTATACTTGTAATGAAAGACGGTCATATAATTGAACAGGGGAATCATGAGGAATTGATGAGCCGTAATGGATTTTATACAAAACTATATAACTCGCAATTTGAACAAAAATAATAGGGAGAGAAAAATGTCTGATAAAAATACAGCATACCAATGTCCGAATTGTACAGGACCACTTAACTATGACGCAGCAAGTAAAAAACTTAAATGCGATTTTTGCCTTAGTTTGTTTGAGGTCTCTGAAATTGAGGAGATGTATAAGGAAAAAAATGAAAATGCCTTGGAAAATGAGAAAGAAAGTTTCACAGCAGAAGAAGGAACTTTCAGAGGCTATATATGCTCAACTTGCGGAGCTGAGCTGGTTTGCGAGACTACTACGGCAGCTACGATCTGTCCGTATTGCGGTAATCCGACTATAATTCCTGGAAGGCTTAGCGGAAATGAGCATCCTGACTATTGTATTCCTTTTGCAAAGGATAAAAAGAATGCGGTCGAGGCATTGAAAAAATTTTATAAACATAAACTTCTTTTACCGAGGGCATTTGCTGCTGGAAATCAGTTAGAGAAAATACAGGGTGTATATGTGCCTTTCTGGTTTTACAGCGGAACAGCAGAAGGAAGCGGATATTATCATGCCGAAAAGAAAAGAACTTATGTAAGTAATGACGAGAGAGTGACTACTACAAAGCATTATGATGTTAAAAGAAGTGGTTCTCTCTACTTTGAAAAAATACCGGCAGATGCATCTTCAAAGATGCCGGATGATCTTATGGATTCCATAGAACCGTTTAATTATAAGGAATTAAAGGAATTTAAGCTCGAATATCTTCCGGGATATGCAGCAAATAAATATGATGTTTCTAAGGATGAATGCATGGTAAGGGCTACTACGCGTGCAAATGCTACATTGAAATATGAACTTAAGAAAACGGTCAAGGGATACAATGAGGTGCATACCACAGCGCATGATGAGAGGTTTAAGGGTGAAAAGATAGAGTATGGTCTGCTGCCGGTATGGCTTTTGAATACGAAGTGGAATGATAAAAACTTTGTGTTTGCAATGAATGGACAGACAGGAAAGATGGTTGGAGATCTTCCGATATCTATTATTAAGTCCTTGATATGGATTATTGGAATGTGTATCATTGGAGGACTCCTTGGATGGAAATTTTTTGAAGACGAATTGATGGCGGTGATAAGTGCTGTTGCGGCAGCGGGAATAGTTTACTTTGCACTATATACGCAGATGAAAAATGTATGCAAGCAGGGAAGTGCTTTTGGATATGAATCGGAAGAGGGGCTGAAACTAACGGAAAAGCAGGATGTTTACACACATACTACTGAGCACAGGGAGAAAATAGAACATAAAGAATCTCGATAAAATATTGACGAAATAAGATGATTGCGATATCCTACATAGGGTATTATTGATTGTATGCGCTTTACGCATATACTAATGGGGAATTGGAGGTTCATTCTAATGAACAAGCAGGAGTTAACAGCAAAAGTAGCGGAGAAGGCTCAGATCAGTAAAAAACAGGCAGCTGAGGTTATTGATGCATTTACAGCTTCAGTAACAGAGGCAGTTGCAGGTGGAGATAAGGTACAGCTTATTGGCTTTGGAACATTCGAGCTTTCAGAGCGTGCAGCTCGTACAGGAAGAAACCCTCAGACAGGTAAAGAAATCAAGATTGCAGCTTCTAAGTCTATGAAGTTTAAAGCTGGTAAGGCTGTAAAAGATGCTGTAAATAAATAATAAGGATTTTATTTATTATGTTATTTATCTGACCGGTTCTGTGTGGAACCGGTCTTTTAATTGGGGGAATCATAATGGATACATTGGAAATATTAAAGAATATAGCTATAATCATTATTTTTGCTAAAGCATTTGGACTTTTGGCGAGAAAATTCAAAGCGCCGCAGGTTGCAGGTGAAATAATAGCGGGTCTTTTGATCGGTCCAAGTGTATTTAATATTGTAACTGAGAATGACTTTCTCTCAGGAATGGCTGAAATTGGCGTTATCTTACTGATGTTCAGTGCGGGGCTTGAAACTAATATCAATGAATTAAAAAGAACGGGCATGAAGGCTTTGCTTATAGCATGCATGGGTGTTGCAGTTCCTTTGGTTGGTGGTACAGTACTTTATCAGTGTTTTTATGGATTTGCATCTCCCGGGACGGAGCATTTCTTAAGTGCATTGTTCATAGGAACAATACTTACGGCTACATCGGTAAGTATAACTGTTTCTGCTCTTAAGGAGCTCGGAAAGATTAAAACAAATGTCGGCACGACTATCATGAGTGCAGCAATTATAGATGATGTGATTGGTATTCTTGTACTTACGGCAGTTATTGGAATGAAAGATCCTTCACAGAGTCTTACGGCTGTCACGGTAAGAACTGTCTTATTCTTTGTGCTTGTGGCGGTCATTGGTTATATAATTTATCGTATTATGAAAGTGCTTGATACAAAGTATCCGCATACACAAAGGATTCCGATAATAAGTCTGGCACTTGCATTTGCTCTTTCATATATAGCAGATAAGTATTTTGGGGTAGCTGATATTACGGGTGCATATTGTGCGGGGGTGATTTTAAGTTCGCTTGAGGATTCATCTTATATAACACGAAAGATGGATATTAACTCATATATGATCTTTGGTCCGGTATTTTTTGCAAGTATCGGGCTGCAGACCAATTTAACTACCTTGGATACAACGATTCTTCTCTTTTCTGCAGGTTTTGTTGTTGTCGGACTTGTTGCTAAGATCATAGGATGCGGTCTGATAAGCCGTATCATGGGATTTAATGGCAATGACAGCTTGAAGATAGGTGTCGGAATGATGACACGTGGAGAAGTTGCACTGATTGTTGCGCAGAGAGGCCTTAAGGCCGGTATGATTGAGAGTAAATTTTTTACTGCGGTTATCCTACTCATCATAGTGAGCTCTATAATTACACCGGTCATATTGAAGATACTCTACCAGCATGATGAAAAGGCAGGTGCGGCTGCTGTCTATAAATGATTTATGTTGATTATTATGTGCAATAAAATGCATGAAAATCGTGTATTATATAATTTAGAAGTAGGAAGTATGCTGTTTTAAAGACAGTAAAATCTAGGGACGTGTGTCCGGAATGTGAGGGACTATGAACACAATAGGAAAAAGAATAGTTGCTGCGGTAGTAGCAGTAGCAGTAGGTGGAGCACTCATCTGGGGCGCTGACCATCTCCCCCAGCAGACAGCTTCAACTTCAGGTGAAGGAACTGCAGCAGCGGCTTCAGTAGAAGCTCCGGCTGATGCTCAGACAGGCACAGGTACTGCACAGGGCAGAAATGGTGATGTTACAGTAGAAGTTAAGGCTGATGAAAATGCTATTTACAGCATCACAGTTACAGAACAGCAGGAAACTGAAGGTATCGGTACTCCGGCTATCGAACAGCTTCCGGCTGCAATCGTTGAAGGACAGAGCCTTCAGGTAGACAGCATTGCAGGTGCTACACTTACAAGTGAAGCAATCAAGAATGCTACTAAGAATGCTCTTGATTCAATGGGACTTGACTCATCAAAGTATGACGTTGCACCTCAGGCTTCAGCTTCAGAACCAGCTGAAGATGAGACTATCGATGTTGACGTTGTAGTTGTTGGCGGCGGCGGAGCCGGCATGACAGCAGCTATCACAGCAGCAGAGAACGGCAAGACAGCAGTAGTTCTTGAAAGTCAGGCAATGGTAGGAGGAAACTCTGTACGTTCAACAGGTGGTATGAATGCCACAAAGACAGAGAATCAGGATAAGAATGAATTTGCAGAGGCTGATGGTGTTGAGAAGACACTTAAGTCTGCAGCAGATAACTATGCTGATAACGAGACAATTACAAAGCTTGCTGAAGAAGTTAAGAGCCAGTGGGATGCTTATCAGGCTAATCCTACAGGATACTTTGACTCTGTAGAGCTTATGGAACTTGATACAATGGTAGGCGGTAAGGGAATTAACAATATTGATCTTGTTAAGGCTCTTGTTGAAAACAGTGCAGATGCTATCAAGTGGCTTGCTTCTATTGACGCTCCTCTTGACAGCGTAGGTCAGTTTGGCGGCGCTTCAGTTAAGAGAATCCATAGACCTGTAGATGCAGAAGGAAAGACACTTTCAGTTGGTGCATACCTTATTCCTAAGCTTGAGGAGAACCTTAAGTCTCATGGCGTAGAAATTAAGCTTAATACAACAGCTAAGGAAATCCTTACAGACGACAACGGCGCAGCAGTTGGTGTTGTAGCTGAAGGTAAGTCAGGCAATAAGATCACTGTAAATGCTAAGTCTGTAGTACTTGCAACAGGCGGTTTTGGTGCTAATGCAGAAATGGTTGAGAAGTATAAGCCTGAATTCAAGGGCTTCATCACAACAAATGCTCCTGGTATCCTTGGTCAGGGTATTGAAATGGCAGAAGCAGTTGGTGCTGCAACAGTTGATATGGAGCAGATTCAGGCTCATCCTACAGTAGAAGCTAATACAGCTGCACTTATCACAGAAGGTCTCCGTGGTGACGGTGCTATCCTCGTAAATCAGGAAGGTAAGAGATTCATCGACGAAGTAGCTACTCGTGACGTAGTTGCAGGCGCAGAGATCAAGCAGACAGGCTCTAAGAGCTGGCTCGTTGTTGATCAGGCTATGGTAGATGCTTCTAATGTCATTCAGGGATACATCAAGAATGGCTACACTGTAACAGGTGAGACTTATGAAGAACTCGGCGAAGCTATGGGTGTTGATGCAGCAGCATTCGCAGAGACAATGGAAACATGGAATGGTTATGTTGAAGCTAAGAGCGATCCTGATTTTGGTCGTACAAGTTTCGCAAGCCCACTTAACACAGCACCTTACTATGCAATCAATGTAACAGCAGGTGTTCACCATACAATGGGTGGTGTTAAGATTGATACAAAGGCTGAAGTTCTTAATACAAATGATGAAGTAATCCCTGGTCTTTTTGCAGCAGGTGAGATCACAGGTGGTGTTCACGGCGCAAACAGACTTGGCGGAAATGCTGTAGCTGACTTTGTAGTATTCGGAAGAATCGCTGGACAGACAGCATCTGATTACGTTAAATAATTAGATCATAAAAAGGAAAAGTTTAGGATTTGAAAAAGTTCTAAACTTTTCTTTTATAGAAAAAAAATGAAATTACAATACAAATTTTGTCGCTTTTGCTAAAAAAATTGTGTTCATATAAATTAAGCTTGTTTTCAAAATAGTACAAGGGTATAATCTGTAATGTTGGCATAGTTTAGGCCAAAGATTTTCTTTATTTTTTCTTTTATTTTAGGAGGGAAACAATGAAAAAGTTAGTTGCATTGGCTCTTTGCGTCACAATGGCATTCTCACTTAGTGCATGTGGCAGCTCAAGCGCATCAAACAACGCAGCATCAACAGCAGGTAGTGAAGCAGGCGAGACAGCATCTGCAGCAGCAGACAGCGAAGCTGCTTCTGACATGAGAGTTGCAATGATCACTGATTATGGTGATATCACAGATCAGTCATTCAACCAGACAACTTACGAAGAATGTAAGGCATGGACAGAGGCAAATGGCGTTGACTTCACATACTACAAGCCGGAAGGTGATTCAACAGCAGATCGTGAAGCTATGATCGATAAGGCTTATGCTGATGGATACAACGTATTTGTACTTCCTGGATATGCATTTGCTGAAGCTATCACTAACTCAGCTGATAATTATCCTGATGCTAAGTATGTAGCTCTTGATGTATCTCAGGCTGACCTTGATTCTGCATCAGGTGAAGAAGGCTACATGAGAGACAATGTATACTGTGCAGTATATCAGGAAGAGCTTTCAGGCTATATGGCCGGTGTAGCTGCTGTAAAGATGGGCTACAAGAAGCTTGGCTTCCTTGGCGGAATGGCTGTTCCGGCAGTTATGCGTTTTGGTTATGGCTTTGTTCAGGGTGTTGACGCAGCCGCTGCAGAGCTTGGTCTTAGCGATGTAGAAGTTAATTATGCTTATGGTAACCAGTTCTCTGGCGATGCTGATATTACAGCTGCTATGGATACATGGTATCAGGGCGGAACAGAAGTTGTATTTGCTTGCGGCGGCGGTATCTGGTCATCTGCGGCAGAGGCAGCAGCTAAGGTTGATGGTAAGGTTATCGGTGTTGACGTAGACCAGAAGGCTACTATTGATGACAAGTATGGCGAAGGTATCACAGTAACTTCAGCTATGAAGGGTCTTAAGGAAACAGTTGATACACTTCTCGATGCTATCAAGGCTGGCGAATGGGATCAGTATAAGGGACAGATTCAGAACCTTGGACTTGTTTCAGGTGATGATGTAGAAGCTAACTATGTACAGCTCCCTCTTGAAAGCACAGCATGGAATGATACATTCACTGTTGATGATTACAAAGAGCTTGTTAAGAATATGTTTGATGGTACTATAAAGGTATCTAATGATGTTTCTGCTGAAGAGCCTACAGCTACAACAGCTAAGGTTAACTTCCAGGGCAACATTAAGTAATTTTTCAGCTCTGAGACAAAAAATATTAAGGGGCCGGCAAATGCTATTTAATTTGTCGGCCTTATTTGATACAATCATAAGTGTATCGTGTACTCTTATAGAGCTTCGATACACTTATAGTTGTGTCGTAAATTATGAGAGAAGTATCAGTACTGCTGAAGTGCTAATACTTGCTCTCATGTTGTCATGCAATAATATTTAAGATGGAGAAAAACAAGTGGATACACCATATGCTATTGAAATGCTTAATATAACTAAGCGTTTCCCGGGAATCGTCGCAAATGATAACATCACACTTCAGTTAAAGAAGGGTGAGATTCACGCACTGCTTGGAGAAAACGGTGCCGGAAAGTCAACGCTGATGAGCGTTCTTTTTGGACTGTATCAGGCAGAAGAGGGTGTTATTAAGAAAGATGGAAAAGAAGTAAAGATCAATAATCCGAATGATGCAAATGACCTTGGCATAGGCATGGTTCATCAGCATTTCAAACTTGTTCAGTGCTTTTCTGTACTTGATAACATTATTCTTGGAGTAGAGACGACAAAGAATGGCTTACTTCAGAAGGAAGAAGCAAGAAAGAAAATCGTTGAAATTTCCGATAAATATGGCCTTAAAGTGGATCCGGATGCAAAAATTTCAGATATCACTGTTGGTATGCAGCAGAGAACTGAAATTTTGAAGATGCTTTACAGAGATAATGAGATACTTATTTTTGATGAGCCTACTGCTGTGCTTACGCCGCAGGAGATCGAAGAACTTATGCAGATCATGAAGAGCCTTGCAAAAGAAGGTAAATCTATTCTCTTTATTTCTCATAAGCTTAATGAGATTATGGAAGTTGCTGACAGATGCAGCGTTATACGTCGCGGAAAATATATCGGAACGGTTGATATAAAGGATGCAACAAAAGAGAGCCTTTCAAGCATGATGGTAGGTCGAGATGTTAAGCTTGTTGTTTCTAAAGAAGAAGCTAAGCCAAAAGAGACCATCCTTCATGTTGAGAATATGACGGTTGCTTCTAAAATGCACCATAATAATGCAGTTAAGAATGTAAGCTTTGACGTGCGTGCAGGTGAGATCGTATGTATAGCCGGTATTGACGGAAATGGTCAGACAGAGCTTGTATACGGCCTTACAGGTCTTGAACCGCTTGTATCAGGTAAGATAGATCTTTGTGGTGAAGATATTTCTAAGCTTTCCATAAGAGAGAGAGCAAAGAACATGAGCCATATTCCGGAGGATAGACAAAAGCATGGTCTAGTGCTTGACTATTCACTTGAATACAATATGATACTTCAGCGTTATTGGCAGCCGGAGTTTGTAAAGCATGGCTTCCTTCGCAGAAAAAATATAAGAAAATTTTCAGATAAATTGATAAAAGCCTTTGATGTACGTTCAGGTCAGGGTTCTATAACTACTACCAGAGCTATGTCAGGTGGTAACCAGCAGAAAGCGATCGTTGCACGTGAGCTTGAAAAAGATCCTAAACTCTTAGTGGCAGTTCAGCCGACAAGAGGTCTTGATGTTGGTGCAATTGAATATATTCACAGTCAGCTGGTTGCACAGAGGGATAAAGGAGCAGGCGTGCTTCTTGTTTCGCTTGAACTTGAAGAAGTTATGAATGTTGCAGATCGAATTCTTGTTATGTACGAAGGTGAGATCGTAGGAGAACTTGATCCGAAGAAGACCACTACTGAAGAACTTGGTCTTTATATGGCCGGTGCAAAGAGAAATGTCGGAGGTGCACGTTCATGAACGAGAAACATAAAAAAAGTATTTTGAAGAACGACGGTTTTCAGTCTATATTGTCAGCATTGATCTGCATAGTTGTGGGACTGTTTGTCGGATATATCGTACTTTTGGCAATCGATGCAAAAGGCGCTGGTGAGGCTATAGTTACGATCATAAAGAATTTCCTTAACTACCCGACAAAGCCTGCGATGCTTAAGTATCTTGGTAATACATTGGTTAAAACCGCACCGCTTCTTATGTGTGCGCTTTCTGTTCAGTTTTGTTATAAAGTTGGTCTTTTTAATATCGGAGCTGCAGGTCAGTATGTTGCAGGAGCCGGCGCATGCCTTTATCTTGCACTTGCATTACATATGCCATGGTATGTGTGTATGATCGCTGCGATCATCGTAGGTGCTTTGGATGGAATGATCGTTGGTTTCCTTAAGGCTTATGCGAATGTAAATGAGGTAATTGCCGGAATCATGCTTAACTGGATAGGTCTCTATACAGTAAATATGATACTTACAGGTGTTAAGGAATCAACAAGTCCATATACACTTTCAATAGCTTCAGAAAACGCAGCAGCTATAATTCCTTCACTGGGACTCAGCAAGATGTTTACAAACAATAAGTATGTAACGATCGCTATTCCGTTGGCTGTAGTTATTGCTATCGTTGTTTGGATAATTCAGGAAAAGACAATTCTTGGATATGAGCTTAAGGCAACAGGATTTAATAAAGAAGCTGCAAAGTATGCAGGAATGAAAGAAAAGAAGAATATCATCCTTACAATGATGATCGGTGGTGCACTTGCAGGACTTGGAGCTGCCTTCCTTTATCTTACAGGATATGAGCAGTGGTCATGTACACAGTCATCTGTGCCGGGAATGGGATTCAACGGTATCGCAGCCACATTCCTCGGAGGACTTAATCCGATAGGAACAATATTTGCTTCATACTTTATCCAGCATATTACAAGCGGTGGATCATATTTGGATAAGGGAGTTTATCCTTCACAGATTTCAGACCTTATTTCGTCTATTATTATTTACCTCTGTGGATTTGTACTTTTTATAAAGTATTTTATGAATTCACGTATTGCTGCAAAAGAAGAAAAAAACATTGCATCAAAGGCAGCTGCTAATAAGGAGGACACAACAAAATGATATTATTAATTCAGTATACATTGATATTTGCATCAGTACTGTGTCTGGTAGCCCTTGGCGGATGTTTTTCAGAGCACTCAGGTGTTATAAATCTCGGTCTTGAAGGTGTAATGGTTATGGGAGCTCTTGGCGGAGCTCTCGTACTTAAGAGCATGGAAGGTGCATCTTATATAGCAATCGTTTTAGCAGTAATAGCTGTATCAGCTCTCTCTGGTGTGATATATACACTTCTTTTAGGTGTCGCAAGTATAAACTTTAAGGCAGATCAGACACTGGTAGGAACAGCTATGAATATTCTTGCTACTGCAGCGGCAACAGTTATCGTTAAAGCTATTAATATGGCAGAGAATCCGGATAACGTTTCATCTACAGTGCAGTATGTCAACGCTAAGAAAGCTTTTATTGTCAAGCTCGGAAAGTTTGAATTTAACTGGTTTATGCTGATCGCTTTCCTTGCATTGATAATCTCATATGTGGTCCTTTACAAGACAAGATTCGGGCTTAGACTTAGAGCGTGTGGTGAGAATCCTCAGGCTGCAGACAGCGTGGGTGTAAATGTTTATACAATGCGTTGGGCAGGTGTAATGATCTCAGGTATCCTTGGTGGTATCGGAGGTATAGTATATATCACAGCAGGTGTATCAGAGTGGAAGTTTGAGACTGGTGTTGCAGGCTTTGGTTTCCTCGCACTTGCAGTTATGATCTTTGGTCAGTGGAAACCTGTAAATATTGGTTTGGCTGCATTGCTTTTCGGATTTTTCAGAGCACTTTCAAATGTTTATTCAGGATTTGATTTCCTGGTTGCATTGAATATTCCGGGATCAGTCTATAATATGATGCCATACATCATTTCACTTTTGGTTTTGATGTTCACATCTAAGAATAGTGCTGCACCAAAAGCAGAAGGAATACCTTACGATAAGGGTACAAGATAACAATATTGGGGTTGATGGATTTTATCCATTGGCCCTTTTTAAGATTTAAAAAGTGACACATCAAATAAAATAGGATACAATGTATCAGAAAATTAATTTAAGAAAGGAAATATATATGAGTACAAGAATTGGTATACTTGGATATGGAAATCTCGGAAGAGGAACAGAACTTGCAGTAAAGGAAGCACCTGATATGGAGCTTGCAGCAGTATTTACAAGAAGAGATCCTTCAACAGTTAAGATCCTTACAGAGGGAGTTCCGGTTGTAAATACAGATCAGATTGAAGAGTGGAAAGATAAGATTGATGTATTGATCATCTGCGGAGGTTCAGCAACAGATCTTCCTGTTATGACACCAAAGTATGCAGAAATGTTTAACTGCATAGATAGTTTTGATACTCATGCCAGAATACCTGAACATTTTGCAAACGTAGATGCAGCAGCAAAGAAGGCTGAGAAGGTTGCTATCATTTCATGCGGATGGGACCCGGGAATGTTCTCACTTAACAGAGTATATGCAAATGCAATTCTCCCTGATGGTAAGGACTATACATTCTGGGGCAAAGGCGTTTCACAGGGACATTCAGATGCTGTACGTCGTATTAGTGGCGTTAAGAATGCAAAGCAGTATACAATTCCTGTAGAAAGTGCTCTCGAAGCTGTAAGAAATGGTGAGAATCCTGAACTTACAGTAAGACAGAAGCACACAAGAGAGTGTTTCGTAGTAGCTGAGGAAGGTGCTGATCTTGCTCGTATCGAGAAAGAAATCAAAGAAATGCCAAACTATTTTGATGAATATGATACTACAGTACATTTCATCAGTGAAGATGAATTCAATAAGAATCATCAGGGAATGGCTCATGGCGGATTTGTATTCCGTTCAGGTAAGACAGGCGTAAATAAGGAACACAATCACATTATCGAATATAGCCTTAAGCTTGATTCAAACCCTGAGTTTACAACAAATGTGCTTGTTGCTTATGCAAGAGCTGCATTCCGTATGTATAAAGAAGGAATGAAGGGATGCAAGACAGTTCTTGATATTGCACCTGCATATCTTTCAGAAAAAAGTGGAGAAGAGCTTAGAGCACATCTTCTTTGATGTGATTCTGCTGGTAGTTGAAGAAGAACGATCTGAAAAGGTCGTTCTTTTTTTTAACTTTTTTATTGACAAAATATATTTTGCACAATATAATTTTATCAAATCAAACAATAAATAGATTTTCTTTAGTTAACACGACTTATTTCGATTATGTAAATCCTATAGGTGAGGTTTTGCATCATGTGAATTTAGCCGATGTTATAAAAAGTAAGCCGAAATAAAACATACGGAGGATAAGATATGAGCACAATTTATGATTTTTCAGTAACACGTCCATCAGGTGAAGAGTATTCACTTAAAGCTCTTGAGGGGAAGGTTGCAATCATAGTTAATACAGCTACAGGCTGTGGATTCACACCTCACTACGAGCCACTCGAAAAAATGTATGAGGAGCTTCATGAAAAGGGACTTGAAATCATCGATGTTCCATGTAATCAGTTTGCGGGACAGACACCTGGTACAGATGAGGAAATTCATGAGTTCTGCCAGCTTAACTATAAGACACAGTTCCCTCAGATGAAGAAGTCAGATGTTAATGGTGAGAATCAGCTTCCGATTTTTAAGTTCCTGAAAGAACAGAAGGGATTTGAAGGCTTTGGAGAAGGAAAGATGGCTGGCTTTATGGATGACATGTTAAAGAAGATGGACCCGGATTATGCTAAGAATCCTGATATTAAATGGAACTTTACAAAGTTTGTGATCGATAGAAAAGGAAATGTTGTAGCTCGCTTTGAGCCTACAGCTGATATGTCAGAAGTTCAGAAGTGTGTAGAATCTCTTATCTGAGTAGGAAAATATAATTATAAACAAAAGTCACGGTACTGGTATAGGTATCGTGACTTTTCGCATGCGTACAAGCTTCCGCACGCCTTGACTTTAACGTATCGCATTGATAAAATTATTAGCAATTGTGAGTATAAGTGTAGGGTGAGCTGAAAGGAAGTTTATTATGCTGTCAGTTATAGAGCGTGTGAATGATGTATTGAATGGATTTATATGGGGCGTGCCGGCAATGGTATGTATCATCGGTGTAGGACTTTACATGAGTTTTAGAACCGGCTTTATCCAGATAAGAAAATTTGCATATGCAATGAAAGTCACGCTGGGTCGCATGTTTAATAAAGACGCGGCAAAGCAGGGAGCTATCACACCTTTTCAGGCGGTGTGTACAGCGCTTGCGGCAACGATAGGTACAGGAAATATTGCGGGTGTTGCCGGAGCTATAGCACTTGGAGGTCCGGGAGCTATTTTTTGGATGTGGTGTTCGGCGTTGCTTGGAATGTGTACTAAATTTACTGAGGTCACACTTGCGGTAAAATATAGAGAAAAGAATAAAGCTGGTGAGTATGTCGGAGGACCGATGTATTACATTAAAAATGGCCTTTCCGGTAAATGGGGATGGCTTGCGGTAGTGTATTCTATACTTGGCATACTTACTGTTTTCGGAACAGGTAATGCAACTCAGGTAAATACGATAACAGCGGCTATAAATCAGGCTTTGGCTAATTATGGAGTAGTTGGAGAAGCACAGCTTCCGAAAGTTAAGATTGCCATAGGCGTGATAATTGCACTGCTTGTAGCTGTGATTCTCATAGGTGGTGTCAAGCGCATAGGAAATGTAACAGAAAAACTTGTGCCATTTATGGCGCTTTTCTATGTGGTACTTTCGCTTGGAGTAATATTTTTGAATCTTGACAGGGTTCCAACTGTATTTGCTTCGATATTTGAAGGTGCGTTTAAGCCGTCTGCGGTAACAGGCGGAATGGTGGGAAGTGTATTTTTGAGCCTAAAAAAAGGTGTGTCCAGAGGAATATTTTCGAACGAAGCCGGACTTGGTACAGGTTCTATAGCACATGCCTGTGCAGATACAGACCAGCCTGTGAAACAGGGGTTTTTCGGTGTGTTTGAAGTTTTTGCTGATACGATAGTTGTGTGTACGCTTACTGCACTTGTGATACTTTGCAGCGGAGTTTCAATCAATTATGGGAGTGCAGCGGGAGCAGAGCTTACTATAAGTGGGTTTACTTCTACATATGGAAATTGGGTATCGGTATTTACAGCAGTTGCTATGTGCTGCTTTGCATTTTCTACAATTCTTGGCTGGGGACTTTATGGCTTGAGATGCGTTGAGTATGTATTTTCAGAAAAGTTTACGAAGCCGTTTTTGATCGTGTATTCGCTTGTGGCGATTGCAGGAGCAACAATGGACCTTGGTCTTATATGGAATATTTCAGACACGTGCAATGGTTTTATGGTAATCCCGAACTTGATAGCAGTATTTATGCTTGGCGGAAAGGTTGTTAAAATGATAAATGAATTTTTCGGGAGCAAATGTAGCGACGATAAAGTCAACTGCTAAATATGGACAAGAACAAGCGTTTGCACTATTGCGGAAGCATTATGGCGTTAGCAGGGATTCTGACAGGCGATTATAAGCTATATAAAGCGGCTAATTATGACGGGAGGCGGCGTATGTGCAAAGTTTTAGAAGAAAGAGATGAAAGAATAAAACAAGAATATGAGGTAAAACTAAAAAAGAAGGACGCAGAGCTCTCAGAGAAGGATGCAGCGCTCTCAGAGAAGGACGCAGAGCTCTCAGAGAAGGATGCAGCGCTCTCAGAGAAGGATGCAGCGCTCTCAGAAAGAGATGCAGAGATAGAGAGACTTAAGGCTCGTCTTGCGGAACTTGAGAAATAACTAATAATTTATTTAATTTTATAATGTAAAATTTTTAAGAACTGTCACTTTGATGTAGTACGCATCGAAAGTGGCAGTTCTTTTGTTTTTCATAAATGTGTATTTTTTTTTACACAGAAAATAATAAAGGTTTTATAAATTAAAGCACTTATCTAGCCGATAGTTAAAATAGCAGAACACAACTGTGTATTAGCGCTTTTGCGGGATGCGTCAAAACTCTGGATTATAAGGTGAATTTGTTAAGAATATAAGAGAAGGCGGGAGATAAGTTATGGCGAAAAAAAGTGTAAAACGTAAAAGATATTTAAGAATGAAAAAAGGAGTGCGTCGTACTATAGCTACGCTCCTTATGGTCACTGCGCTTATAGTTGCGGCTATACCTGCGCCATCACTGAGGGCGGCTGACACTCAGTCTGAGAATGAGAGAGAAGATACATCTTCGACTGAGGCTACAGATGGTGTTGAACCAGAGTCTGTAACCAGTACCTTTCCTGCTTATGATTCAGAGGGGAATTTATGGATACAGAGCCCACAAGATCTTGGTGTAGCGCTTGGATTCGTAGTAGATAAGTCAAAGAATACAGCAATGCTTGCAGGATATGATACTTCTGGAGCAAAGGATGCTGATGATGTAATAATTTATTCTGACAGAAGCAAGATTGAAAATGTAACTTTACCGGTGACAGCGACAGACCCTGATGGGGTTATCTTTACCGTAACAGGTGTAAATAAATGCTCGGGTGACTTGCATACATTTCGTATTGCAAGTGAATCTGGTGTAACAAGGACTGTTGATATAGGCGGAAGTGCGTTTGCAAATGATAAATATCTTACAGGAATTCCTGAAGGTGCGGATCAGATTACATCAATTGGTTCATATGCATTTCAGAATACAGAAAAATTCGTTGACATATGGACAATACCTGCAAGTGTAGTGTCTATTGGTTCACATGCGTTTGAAGGCTCTGGAATAACAGGTGTCACTTTTGCTTCAGGAAGTGCATTAAAAACACTTGATGCAGCTGCATTTGCGGGAGCAGATAAGCTAGGTTCAGCAGATCTTTCTGCATGTACAGCATTAACTACATTAAAGGGTGAAACATTTAAGGATTGTACAGCGCTTACAACAGTAAATATAGATAATGGTGCGCTTACTGTATTGGGCAGTTCTGAGTTTGCTGAATGTGTAATGCTGAAAACTATTAAATTTCCAAGTACGTTGACAGGACTGGGAGTTGGAAATAAATGCTTTGAAAATTCGGCAATTCAGGAACTTGACCTTGGAGATACTTCTATTACGGCATTTTATGGAGATACAGTAGATGGATGTACAAGCCTTGCTAAGGTATCGCTTCCAAGCACAGTTCAGAATATAGGAAATGGAGCATTTAAAGATTGTGCAGCGCTTACAGAATTTGTTTTGAAAGCCTATGAATGTGGTATTGAAGGTTGGGATTCTGGTGGCTTTATTCAGACAGGGCTTAAGGATGACTGCGTAATAGTCGGTTATGCTCATAAGTATGAAAGCGATGAAGGTAAAGAACTTGATGACCTTACCGGAAGTCAGGGTAAAGCAGAACTGTCAGATATCTTTAAGTTTGCACTTCAAAATGGTTTTAAATTTAAGGACCTTGATGGAAAGGGCGAAAGCTCAGAAGACTGGTTTGATGGAACTTATAAGATCGATAATGATGGAAAACTTGTCTATATTAACAAAGGCTCTACAGTGTGGACAGATGATATCGCAGACGGTGTAATTACGATTCCAAAAGCTGTATATGGAAAAGATGTAAAAGGAATTGCAGGATATCAGGCGGTTCTTAAAGGCTTTAGTGAAGCAGCAAGTACTATTGAACTTCCAGCTACACTTCTTTCAATTGACGATCAGGCATTTTATAATTGCCCCAATATTAAGGAAGTAAAATTAGATGCAGCTACATCAGACGATGTGACAATTGGCTCTGAGGCATTTGAAGGAACTGCGGATGGATTTATCTTATATGGTCCAATAAGTGCATCTAACGGTGCATTTAACTATGCAATGAATACAAAGATAACTCCGACTGGTGGGACACAGTCTGATTACATAAAATACGCAAATGCAGACGGTGATGAGACAGCTGTTGATAATCCACTTTTAATAGTACAGAAGCAACAGCATTTATCTGTACGTCCGGTAAGAGGTGCAGAGGATACAAATTACTACAATACATTAATTGAAGTAAGACCGGGAGCAGATACTATCACCAAGGTAACGATTCCTTCAGGTATTGAGTACTTGAATAAGCAATTTACCGCAGCTGACAGCTCTTCCGGAACAGCACTTGAAAGCCTCACTGCCGGTGGGCTTAAAGTTATCGACGACTTTGAACTTTCTAATAACAAAAACCTCAAAGAGGCTTCGATAACCATGGCAGATGGTGGTGTGATCGGTTATGCGCCATTTAAGGAGGATAAAAAACTTGCTTCACCTACAGTTACGGGAGCAGGTTATTCATCTGATGCAGGTGTGATATATACCGATAGTGGTGCAACGATCTTGGAATTGGTACCCGGCGTAGATTCAGATGTGTACAGACCACAAAATACAAATGTGACAGCTATGCTCAAATATGCTTTTTCCGGCGAATATGCAAAGGATATGAATATCAACCTGCTTGGAACAGGCATTACTGTAATTCCAGAGTATGCATTCTACCAGAATGATACCTTGAATAAGCTGGAGCTTGGCGATAAGGTTAAGAGAGTTGAGGAGCATGCATTCGCTCAGGATGAGAGTAATAAATATTCCGGTGAATCAGTATTTATCTTCCGTAATAAAGATACATACATCATGAACATAAATGCATTTGAGAACATTGATAAAAATGCAAAAATTAAAATGTCTTCGTTCCCGACAGGACAGGTGTATGAATTCTGGCAACTTTATGGTGACGGAGGAAATAATATCATTTGGGAAGACCTTGGCTCTAACTCACTTTCAAGTGATAACTGCTATATCCAGCCTGACCCGCTTGATGATGAGAAGTATGACAGCGGACATGAGATCAGGAAGAATAGCAAGAGGTCAGATGGTTCCGAGACAGGTAAGCTGAAGGTTTACTTTGCAGGTGTTCAAGAGCCTTTGACAGAGTATGATGATGTAACTCAGGTTGGTGATTATTACCTGAAATATGAAAATAATACAGATGTAGGAACTGCGTACATCCACATTATAGGACGAAATAACTATACCGGAATGAAGACGGTATCTTTCAATATCGTGGATAAGGATGACAGCGATGAGGAGACAAAGACGTCGCTCTATACAAATCCTTTCCCACTTGTGGTATCGCTGAATTCTACAATGACTGTAGCGAGAGTAACTAAAACTGCCGACAGTTCTGCGGTACATCCGAAAAATAATGGATACTTTACACTGAATAAGTATACTGATGGCTCAGTAATTCCTACGGATGCTTATAAGATCTCTGGATATTTCGCAGACGCAGAAGGTGAAAATAATGTTGTCATAAGCACTCCTGGATCATACTATGTAAAGCTCACAAGCGTTGACAGTGATTATTTCACCGGTTATCATATGGCTCCACTTACAGTTAAGGACAGTGCTTCTGACAATAATGCAGGTGATGACGACCCGGGCAAAAATCCTTCAGACGGCGGAGGAGGAAATACACCTTCTGAGAATGATGCAGAAAATGATAAATATAAGTCTTCACTTTCTGAAGACTGCATGCCGAGCGTAACACCGATATCAGCAACGCTTGCACCTGATGGAAGTACAATAGCACTTACGCCTGGTAAGGAATTTAACCTTCTCTTAGTTTCAAATAACTCTATAATTCCTGCAAGTCAGTACATGATAGAAGGTTACTATAGCGACGCAGAGTGTACTACAAAGGCTGTGCCGAGTCAGGCTGGCTCTTACTACATTAAAGTGGTGCCGAGAGGTTCGTCGTCGACACTAAAGGGGTATATAATAATTCCACTTGAAGTTTCGACGAATGATTCGCTTATCATAAGCTCTATCCAAAATCAGTACTGGACAGGCTCAACGGTAACGCCGGCATTGAGTGTGCATCCGTCAACGGATATAAGTAAGACTCTTACGGCTAATCAGGATTATTCGGCAGCATATTCGAGCAACATAGGTCCGGGAGCTGCTACGGCATCGGTTAAGGGTAAATCTATCTATGACGGAAAGACAGCAACGGCTACGTTCTCAATTCTTAAGTCAATCGAGAATTGTACTGTGCATGCGGATAATACAGCATATACGGGCGAGAGGACCACACCGACCGTTGTAGTAACAGATGGAAGTAAACAGCTTACACAGGGAACGGACTTTGTCGTTTCTAATATTGAAAATAATGTAAAGATAAACAAAAAAGGTAAAGTGACGGTTGAAGGAATCGGCTATTACTATGGTTCTAAGACAGCGAAGTTTTCGGTATTGAAGGTTTATACATCTTCTTCATCAAGCTCGTCTAAGTCCTCATCGTCATCATCATCTTCTAGGTCGACGTCGTCAAGCAGTTCATCCACAGCAAGTTCTTCAAGCAGCAGTGCTGCAGCAGCGACGAGTGATGCGACAACGACTTCGACAAATACAGTTCCCGGAACTGAAAATGTTTCTCCGGCAAATGGTAATGGATATGTAAGTACGGGAACACAGGTGCCTGTAGACTCAGGAGATACAGATTTTGAGAACTCTACAGCGACAGTTAACGGCTCAACAGATAATAATTACGTGGTAAAGATCACAAAGTCTTCGGCAGCGGATGCTGAGTTCAGAAGCGCACTTGAGAGTCAGTATGGAAATATAGACGCATTTAAATATTATGCGATGGATATTTCTCTCTATGACGAGACAGGAACTACAAAGATCGAAAATCCTCAAGGTGTTTCAGTAACTCTTACAGTTCCACTTCCTGATGAGACAGTATCTTATGGAGGAAACAATCAGGCTGCAGCAGTTGGCAGCATAGGAAATCTTGAAGACCTTTCGACAAGATTTACAACAATTGGCGGAAAAGCATGTGCAACATTTACAGCGACACATTTCTCTACATATGGCTTCTATGTTGATACAAATAACCTTTCTGCTAATGGTTCACTCGACTCTACGCCAAAGACCGGTGACCCGATAAGCCCTAAGTGGTTCCTTTCACTTGGACTTGCGGCACTTTCAATGTTCCTCTTCCTTAAGAGAGATCCGATACCGGTACCGGCAGTTGAGCGTGTACGTCCGGCAAGATAAATTTAAGCAAAATAAAAGCAGTGCCTGCCATTTACAAAGTGGCAGAAGCACTGCTTTTTTAGCTTATAAAAATCTAATGGAATTATTCTATCAAAGTGCCGTTTGGCTTTAAGAATTTTTTGAATAGCTCTCTGCAGCGTGTGGCTTCAGGCTCTTCAAGGCAGGAAAGGTCGGCAAGCACGTGATCAAAGGAATGGGGTTGAATCTCCGTATATTTTTCTTCGATGAGAGAGTCCAGACCGCAGCAGACTATTTTCCCACTGAATCTTGCGAGTCCTGCCAGCAGGACTGATTCTTCGAAACCTACGCACTCTGAGTTTGGGTAGAGCCACTTTATATGAGAGAGTGTAGCTCCAATGCCCGTACCTATGAGCAGAATGCGGATAGGCTTGTATTTGCTCTTTTCCAATGTGCACAGCTTTTCGATACTCTCTTCCCAGGGCAGCTCGTAAGCCCACATATCAAATCCCCACTTTTTCTTGAAAACTTCACGACTGTTCGCAAGAGTACGGTTTTCTTTATCAAAGCCGGCACCGCCCTTGTGGTAGATAAAGGCGTTGTGGACGAGATACTCGCGCCAGCCTGAGGCAGAAAGGCGCAGACCGAGGTCGTCATCCTCGAAGTATGCCGGGCTGAATTTTTCATCAAAGATCTGGCGTGCGTTTATCAATATGCTCCTGATTGCTGTGCTTTTTAATAAAAGGGCAAATCCGGTGAGGCGCGCTCTGATCTCAAGTGCGTTTTGCTCAGGGATATTATTTTTTATACCGAATTTCATGCATGCAGGCAGAGAGGTGTCTGGAAGCTCTATCTCCTGCGTTATGGCATTGTTGCTCACGCCGCTTACCATACCGGTGTCGTGGCTCGTGTAAAGCGCCATACGGAGCCAGAAAAGAGAATTAGGAGTAAGTACGGCATCGTTATTAAGGAAAAAAATGTCGTTGCCTTCATGGGCATAAGAGAAGCCGAGATTACAGCCTTTTGAAAAACCAAGGTTTATATGTGGTTCTATAAGGAGAATGTCTTTTTGCTCGCGAAGCCACTCGGCAATGCCGTCTGTGGAAGCATTGTCTACAACGATGGTTTCGGTATGCCTTTTATCAGTGTATTTCCGGATAGAGTTAAGACATTCTTTCATAAGATCACAGTCATTATAAGAAAGAACTATGATAGAAGTGTTATTTACGGTAGGATTTCCGCGATGTTTAAGGAAGTCTATCGCACCTTCGATCATATCTATGTCGTTTTGGGGAGCATTTTGAGATAAGGCATAGTATGAAGCGTGCTCAAAGCAAAGGTATGAAAGATTTATATTTTTATATAAATACCATTCGCCGAGTATGTAGTAAAGTTCATAATTTTGCGGAGAAAGGCGCAGCCCTTCCCGGATAAGAGTGTAAGCCTTTTCATAGGCACTCTTTTCCAACGCTTCAGAAGCATTGATGATAATATCTTCAACATTCATGTATTTCCCCTCCTATAGAGCCATTATAGCATCATAAATGCACATCTTGCTGTATACTTCACTTTTCTATGTACACTTTTGCAGAAAAGGACGTTAGAGCAAACTTGATTAATAATACGATAGTATACAAAAGTAATATCAGTCATAATTTTCATATGTGATTAAATTTGTCACTTGACAGGCTCTTGTATAATTGCATACAATGATACACATAAGCAGGCATACACTAATTGTGGCCTATTTTTTTACAATAAACACTTTAGTACGTTAATTCTGCGTCGAAACAACATGATGCTGACAGGAGATACGGTAATGAGAATCGGAGGATCTATGGAAGAGAATCTTCAAAAAGAGGTAACTGACAAGTTTTCACTCCGGGGACGTGTATATAAACAGCTTCGAGAGGATATTCTTAATGGCCGTTATAATGCCGGTGATGAGCTTAAAGAGGTTGCTATAGGTGAAGAATATGGAGTGAGCCGGACGCCTGTAAGGGATGCATTTCATCAGCTTGAACTTGAAGGACTTATATCGATCGTTCCTAATAAGGGAGCGATCGTTGACGGTATTTCGCCTAAGGATGTTTATGATATCTATGAGATACGTATACGCCTTGAGGGACTTGCCGCCAGACTTGCATGTGAGCATATAACTAATGCACAGATGGACGAGATGGAAGAAATCTTGTATATGTCAGATTTTCATGCAGGTCGCGAACATTATGAGAAGGTTACAGAGCTTGATTCGCAGTTTCACAAGCTTATGTATGCGGCATCGGGCTCTAAGAGGCTGGAACTGCTGCTGAATGACTTTCATCAATATCTCCATATGGTGAGAAAAAATTCGTTATCTACAGCAGATCGTGGTAAGATCAGTAATGAAGAACATAAGCTCATTGCTGAAGCAATCAGGAAAAATGATCCAGATGAGGCTGAGAGACTTGCTCATGAGCATATCGAAAATGCACTTAAGAATGCCATGGCTCACGGGCTCAAGGAGCTTATTGAGAAGGAAGAAACTATTAAGAAAGCAGTGAACAAAAAGGAGAGTAAAATTGGCTAAAATTCAGATGACAACACCGCTCGTTGAGATGGATGGAGATGAGATGACAAGAATCATCTGGAAGCTGATCAAAGATGAGCTTCTTACACCGTTTATTGACCTTAAGACAGAGTATTACGATCTGGGACTGCCATATCGTGATGAAACAAGAGATCAGGTGACGATCGACGCTGCAAATGCGGCAAACAAATATGGAGTTGCTGTAAAGTGCGCGACTATCACGCCTAACGACGCACGAGTTAAGGAGTATAACCTTCATGAGATGTACAAGAGCCCGAATGGAACTATACGTGCGATCATGGATGGTACAGTGTTCAGAGCACCTATAATCGTAAAGGGCATCACACCACATGTTTCTAATTGGGAAAAGCCTATCACACTTGCACGTCATGCTTATGGTGATGTTTATAAAAATACTGAAATAAAGGTTCCGGGCGCAGGTAAGGCTGAGCTTGTGTTTACCGGTGAAGATGGAAAAGAGATAAGAAAGACTATCTTTGACTTCAAGGGACCGGGCGTGATCCAGGGAATGCACAATATAGATAAGTCGATAACAAGCTTTGCGAGAAGCTGCTTTAATTATGCGCTTTCTGTAAAGCAGGATCTTTGGTTTGCTTCAAAGGATACTATTTCAAAGATCTATGATGCGGATTTTCGTGATATTTTCCAAAATATCTACGATACTGAGTTTAAGGATAAGTTTGAGGCAGCGGGTATCACGTATTTCTATACACTTATCGACGACGCAGTAGCAAGAGTTATGAAGTCAAAAGGCGGATTTATCTGGGCATGCAAGAACTATGACGGTGATGTGATGAGTGATATGATGGCTTCTGCATTTGGCTCACTTGCCATGATGACATCTGTACTTGTTTCACCTGACGGAAAGTATGAGTATGAAGCTGCACACGGTACGGTAATGAGACACTATTACAAGCACCTCAAAGGCGAGGAGACAAGCACAAACTCTGTAGCAACTATATTTGCCTGGAGCGGAGCTTTAAGAAAGAGAGGCGAGCTTGACGGCCTCAAAGACCTGCAGGATTTCGCTGACAGACTTGAAAAGGCTACTCTTGATACTATAGAAGCCGGCGAGATGACAAAAGATCTTGCGCTGATCACAACTATCGAGAATCCTACTGTTCTTAATACAGAAGACTTTATAAAAGCAATTAGAAAAAGATTAGCATAATAAAATCCCATCACTTCGTCTGAGGTGATGGGATTTTTGCTGTATCAGCCTTCGATTTCTTCGAGTTCTGCGGAAAGATTTTCCCATTTTTCCATGAGTTCATCGTTTTCACGCATAAGCTCTGCCTGCTCGTTTGAAAGTTTTGTGCATTCTGAAACATTTCGGGCGATATCTTCATGTGTGAGAAGCTCGTCTATTTCGGCAGAACGTGCCTCGTTCTTCTCGATGGTGTCTTCGCACTTTTTGATCTCATTCTTGATCTTGCGGATCTTCGCCTGCTGAGCCTTGCTTTCTTCCCATGAAAGTTTGTTTTCAGTAGGCTCGGAAGATTTTGTATTGACTGCAGCAGTTAAATGACCTGTATCGGATGAAGTTCCGAGATAGCTGTTAGTCAGTTCATCCTTCTTTTCAAGGTAATAATCATAATTTCCTATGTAGTTGATGATCGTATGACCTGTAAGGTCAAGAATCCTTGTAGCGGTCTGGTTTACAAAGTAACGGTCATGGCTTACATAGAATACAGTTCCTGTGTAGGAGTTGAGAGCGTTTTCAAGTATCTCCTTTGAGGTGATATCGAGGTGGTTGGTAGGCTCGTCGAGCAGAAGGAAGTTCGCATTGGAAAGCATGAGCTTTGCAAGCGACATACGTCCGCGCTCTCCTCCGGAAAGGTCACCGATCAGCTTGTAAACATCATCCCCGGTAAAGAGGAATGAAGCGAGAGTGTTTCGAATCTTGGTGTTATTAAGAGTAGGGTATGCATCCGAAATCTCTTCGAAAAGAGTCTTTTCAGGATGGAGAACCTGATGCTCCTGATCATAGTAGCCTATCTTAACATTCGTGCCGAGACGGAATACACCTGAGTCAGCTCGTTCCATGCTGTTAATGATCTTAAGCATGGTGGTCTTTCCCGTCCCGTTATTGCCTATCAAAGCTACACGCTCTCCCTTTTTGATCTCAAAAGAGATATTTTGGAAAAGAGTATTTTCCGGGAAAGACTTTGAAAGCTCTTCGACTGTGAGTACGTCGTTACCGCTTTCGATAGACGGTGTGATCGAAAGGTTCATTGCATCGTTGAAGCTCTGCGGCTTTTCGAGAACTTCGACTTTTGCAAGCATCTTTTCACGTGATTCGGCACGCTTGATGGATTTTTCGCGGTTGAACTGTTTGAGCTTGGTTATAACAGCTTCCTGATGCTTGATCTCAGCCTGCTGATTAAGGTAGGCTTTGATCTCAGCGTCACGGAGCTGCTTTTTCTTCTCTGCGTATGCAGAGTAATTTCCTGTAAAGGTTCTTGCAGAACCACCCTCGATCTCGACAACTTTTGTAACGATCTTGTCGAGGAAATATCTGTCGTGAGCAACGATGAGTACAGCACCCTGATAATTCTTTAAGAAAGTTTCAAGCCATTCGATGGAAGCCATGTCAAGGTGGTTGGTAGGCTCATCGAGCATAATGATATCAGGTTTAGAAAGAAGAAGTTTACCCAGAGCAACACGTGTTTTCTGACCACCGGAGAGTGTATTTATGCGCTTATGGAAATCATCTTCTGAAAAGCCGAGACCCTTTAGGATTCCTGTAACTTCACTCTGAATCGCATAGCCGTTATTAAGCTCAAATTCGTGGGTGAGTGCTGAGTAGCGGTTCATCTTTGCCTGAAGTTCTGCGCCTTCGAGATGCTTCATTTCTTCCTCGAGAGCACGCATCTGTGTCTCTTTATCTAAAAGTTCCTGCTTTACGGATAAGACTTCATCGTATATAGTATTATCCGAACGAACAGCTTCCTGCTGGGCAAGGTAGCCGAAGGTGGAACCCTGAGCAAAAGTGACTTCGCCGTCATCCGGAGTCATTTCACCTGTGATTATTTTCAGCATGGTGGATTTTCCGGCTCCATTCATTCCTACCAGGGCACATTTTTCGTTCTCTTCTATATGAAAAGAACATCCATTTAAGATGGTTTTTCCGACAAAAGTTTTTTCTATGTTATATACTTGTAAAATCATAAACTTCCTCTGAATTATGCATAAATTACTGTAAAGTTGCAAAAAAAAGCATTAACTTATGAGTGCATAGTTTGACAATAACTTAACAAACTATTATACTAAAAAAGACTATAAGCGGGGAGGGGCTTATAACCCAATGAGATAGTATAACAGACTTCTTAAAAATTTGAAAGAACAGCATTGTGTCACCCCGCAGGAACGTAAACGCAATGCATTGGAGGCAATAAAAGTGGCAAACAAAGATATTTCCAGAGCCGTGATAAGACGACTCCCGAGATATTTTAGATATCTCGGCGAACTCAAGGATGTGGGAGTGGAAAAGATTTCATCGCAGGATCTTTCCGAGATGATGCATGTAACAGCATCTCAGATACGTCAGGATCTTAATAATTTTGGCGGTTTCGGTCAGCAGGGCTACGGATATAATGTCAGCTATCTGTATAATGAGATAGGTAAGATCCTTGGACTTGACAAGGAACATAATCTTATACTTGTAGGTGCAGGTAACCTGGGAAGAGCTCTTGCAGGTTATACGAACTTTGAGAAACGTGGTTTTTACATGAAGGGAATCTTTGATGTAAATCCGGCGCTTCAGGGAACGAAGATAAGAGATATTCCAATCATGCCGATGAAGGATATTCAGGACTTTGTTAAAGAAAATGACATTGATGTGGCTGTTATCGCAATTCCAAAGGCAGCAGCGGTAGAAGTAGCGAAGCTTCTTGTTGACTGTGGGATAAAAGCCATATGGAATTTCTCGCATGTAGATCTTGATATCCCTGATAATGTAATGGTTGAGAGCGTTCATCTTTCTGAAAGCCTTATGAGACTTTCTTATAACCTTAACCAATACGAAGAAAGGCATGGTAAAAAGAGTAAGTAAAGGAGCGGCGTATGGCTAAAGAGGGGAAGTTCCATGACGCGATAAATGGCAGAAAGATTCCAATACTTACATTGGACAATAAATGGCATAAGCTTTTTACTCAGGCTGAGGAATCAAAAGAGATGGAGAAGCTTGAGAAAAAATTAAATGAGCTTATTGCGAGGCAGGGAAAGCTGAATTCAGAGCTTAAGGACCTTAAAAAGATCAAGCAGGATCTGATGAATGGTATTGTTGCAAATATGTCGGCAGCTCAGGACGAGAATAATCATAAGGCAAATAAGATTGTTGACGAGAGTAAGCGCCTCATAGATGAAACCAATGAAAAGATGGAAGGCTATGAGGACGAACTCCTTGATCTGCCGAGGATGATACAGGATACCAATAAGGAACTTATGCTTCTTACGATGGAAGAGTGCTATGCGCTGCTTAAGGATAATACGAAGGACATAATCGCCATAGGCAAGTGGATAAAGGAGATGCGCGTTGAGCTGAAGCGGCGCATTCTTAAGAAACAGCATATGGAGATAGTGAATGTTGAGATATATTCATGGCTTCAGGATATTTTCGGGCCTGAGGTCATGGATATGTTTGATATCGAATATGATATAGAGGCGCAGAGAAATGATCTTCTTGCTAAAAGAGAAGCGATGCTTGAAGAAAAGGAGCGCCAAAAATCTGAGCAGTCAAGAGGGGGAACAGCTCAAAATACTGAATTGAAGGAGCAGTAGTCATGAGATATATTCCCATGTCAAATGAAATGAAGAAAGCGGACGAGCGTACATCATCTAAAATGCATGTACGCTCTATTGTTCTTATGGAGAGAGCAGCTTTAGCTGTCGCTGAGCAGGTTAAAGAAGGAAGAGTGCTTGTCGTGGCAGGTACGGGAAATAATGGAGGCGATGCATTTGCTGCGGGCAGAATACTCATAGAACGTGGTATTGAGGTTGATTTTTGTCTGATAGGAGAGCGTAAGAAATGCTCGCCTACTGAGGAAGAGCAGATTCTTTCAGTTGAGGCGATCACAGGGGGAGACGTCATTTTGGAAAGGGTTCCGGAAAATGACTATGACTATGTCATCGACGGGATTTTCGGCGTTTCTCTTAATCGTGATGTTACAGGCAAGTATGCGGAAGCGATAGCTTCGATAAATGAAAAGCACAGGAATGGCACTAAGGTCATCAGTATAGATATTCCTAGTGGGATCAATGCAGATACCGGGCGTGTATGCGGAGTGGCTGTGATGGCAGATATTACGGTAGCATGTGCGTATGAAAAGCCGGGCACACTGCTTTTTCCCGGAACTGAATATGCGGGAGAAGTTGTGATCGCTCATATAGGGATCACGGACAGATCTTTTGAGGCTTCGCCCGGAATAATGGCACCGGAACCTGAAGATGCGGTCCTCCCTGCGAGAAAGAAAAATTCCAATAAAGGAACTTATGGCAAAGTGCTGGTGATAGCGGGCTCAGAGGAGATATGCGGAGCGGCTCTCCTTTCGGCAAAAGCTGCGCTTTGCTGCGGCTGCGGAATGGTTAAGGTATTTACGCATGTAAATAATCGTACTGCTATACAGGTAGGGCTTCCGGAAGCATTGATAACCACATATTCTTTTGAAACAGAAGTGGAGTCAAAACTTCGTGATGCTATTAAATGGTGCAGCTCGATAGTCATAGGACCGGGGCTTGGAACAGGCAGGCTTTCATCAAAGATCTTAACGCTGGTGCTTGATGAAGCAAATGTTCCGGTGGTACTTGATGCGGATGCGCTGAATCTTATCGCTGAAGACAGTAAGGTTTTGGATGATCTGACTGCAGATGTTGTGATAACGCCTCACGTCGGCGAGATGTCAAGGCTTACAGGGATGAGTATAAGCAAGATAAAGGAAGATCCGATAAAGACGGCAAGAGATTTTGCAATGGAGCATGGCGTTGTTACGGTACTTAAAGATGCGAGGACTGTGACGGCTTTTCCGGCAGGCAAGGCTGTGATAAATACTTCGGGTAATGATGGCATGGCGACAGCCGGCAGCGGTGATGTATTAGCCGGTATGATAGGCTCTTTAACTGCTCAGGGAGTGAAGATAGGAGAGGCTGCGTGGCGTGGTGTTTATCTGCATGGAAGGGCAGGAGATATCGCAAAGAAAAAATTTGGTGCGCACACAATGCTCAGCGGTGATATAATATCCTCTATATTGGCATTCAGCCAGGAGGAGAATTACAGAAAATGAGAAAATTTGATCGCGTGTGTGCGACTGTAGATATGGATGCGTTGAGATTTAATATGGAGTCGATGCGCAGTAATATAGATCCCAAGGCAAAGATGATGGCGGTCATCAAGACCGATGGCTATGGACATGGTGCTGTCGAGATCGCCAGAGAGATAGAAGATACGGATTACCTTTTCGGTTATGCGGTTGCAGTTGAAGAAGAAGCACTTGAGCTTCGAAAAGCCGGTATAAAAAAGCCAATATTAATTTTGGGATACACATTCCCTGATACATATGAAATACTTGTTGAAAATGATGTTCGTCTGGCTGTTTTCAGAGAAGATCAGGCAGAGGAGCTTTCAAAGGCTGCAGTAAAACTTGGTAAGAAGGTTTATTTCCACCTTGCAGTAGACACAGGAATGAGCCGCATAGGAGTGCAGCCTGATGAATCATCAGTTGAACTTGTGAAAAAGATGGCTAAGCTTCCAAATGTTGAGATGGAAGGAATTTTTACACATTTTGCCAAGGCTGATATGACTGATAAAGAGCCGACAGAGGTTCAGATAGAGAAATTCAGCAGTTTTATCAGACTGCTTAAAGAGAATGGAGTAGAGTTCAAGATCCATCATTGCTCAAATTCTGCAGGGCTTATCAGATTTAATGAAGCAGACATGGATATGGTACGTGCAGGAGTAACGCTTTATGGGCTTTGGCCTTCGGATGAAGTCGAAAGAGATATCATTCCGCTTAAACCACTGCTTGCACTCAAAAGCCATATCGTTTATATTAAATATACTGCACCCGGAGTCGGAGTAAGTTATGGCGGAACGTATGTAACTAAAGAAAACGTCAGGATAGCTACAGTTCCGGTGGGATATGGTGATGGTTATCCAAGGTCACTTTCGGGAAAAGGTTATGTGCTGATACATGGAAAGAAGGCGCCGATACTTGGGCGTGTCTGCATGGATCAGTTCATGGTGGATGTTACAGATATTCCTGAAGCAGCAGAAGGAGATGAGGTTACTCTTATCGGTCGTGATGGTGATGAAGAGATCACGATGGAGGAGCTTGGAGATCTTTCAGGAAGATTTAATTATGAACTTGCCTGTGATCTTGGAAAGAGGATACCTAGAATTTATTTGAAGCGGGGGAAAGTTGTTTCGGTCAGAGACGAATACGCCAGATGTTTTCAAAATTAAAAGATTTATTTAATAAAAATAAAATAGATGAGCAAGATATCATCTCGATGGTAAATGAAAGCCATGAGAAGGGAGTCATAGAGGCTTCTGAAGCTGAGATGATATCAAATATCTTTGAATTCGGGGATAAAGAAGCTCAGGATATAATGACCCACAGGGAGAATATAATAGCCATTGACGGTTCTGAAACTCTTGAAAAGGTCGTTGAATCCATGCTGGAGGATAATAAATCCCGTTACCCTGTGTATGAAGAAAATATCGATAATATAATCGGTATCCTTCATTTCAAGGATACCATGAAGTATAATGTCAGGTCGGATCTTCGTCAGAAAAAGATCGCAGATATTCCGGGGCTTATTAAGGAAGCTAAGTTCATTCCAGAGACAAGGAAGATAGATTCTCTCTTCAATACGATGCAGCAGAATAAGATCCATATGGTCATCGTTGTAGATGAGTATGGTCAGACGTCGGGAATCGTTGCGATGGAGGATATTTTAGAGGAGATCGTCGGAAATATCCTTGACGAATACGATGACGACGAGCTTAATATCCGCAGGCAGGGTGACAATACGTTCATAGTGGAAGGTCTTGCTCAGCTTGAGGAGGTTTCAGACCGCCTCGGGATCGAATTTCCGGATGAGGGATATGAAACGCTGAATGGCTTTATGACAGACAGGCTTGGGCATGTTCCGAAGACAGGTGAAGATTTCGAGACAGAATATGGAGGATACAGGTTCAGAATCGCAAGTGTAAAGGGAAGAGTTATCCGCACTGTGCGAGTCGAGAAAATCCCGGATGAAGGTGCAGAACCCGTTGACCCGGGGCCTGATCAAAATACAGATTAAGGTTGATCAAATTAAGTTTTATTAAGATAAGGAGTTTTTAGATTTATGTCAGGACATTCAAAATTTGCAAACATCAAGCACAAGAAGGAAAAGAACGATGCTGCTAAGGGAAAGATCTTTACCATCATCGGACGTGAGATCGCTGTTGCCGTAAAGGAAGGCGGCCCGGATGTTAACAACAACTTCAAGCTTGCACAGGTAGTTGCAAAGGCAAAGGCTGCAAATATGCCTAACGATACTATCGAGAGAGGTATCAAGAAGGCTGCAGGTGATTCAGATAACGTTAACTACGAGTACTGCACATATGAAGGATATGGCCCTTCAGGTACAGCTATCATCGTTCAGACACTTACAGACAACAAGAACCGTACAGCTGCAAACGTTCGCTCATGCTTCACAAAGGGCAGCGGTAACCTTGGTACACAGGGATGCGTTTCATTCATGTTTGATGATAAGGGACAGATCATTATCGATAAGGAAGAGTGCGATATGGGTGCTGATGACCTTATGATGATCGCTCTTGATGCAGGCGCAGACGATTTCAATGAAGAAGATGACAGCTTTGAAGTACTTACATCACCTGAGGCATTTGAGGAAGTTAAGAAGGCTCTTGAAGAGCAGAATATTCCGCTTGCTTCTGCAGAAGTTACTAAGCTTCCACAGAACTATGTTGATGTAACTAACGAGGATGATCTTACAAAGTTCCAGAGAATTCTTGATCTTCTTGATGATGATGACGATGTTCAGGCTGTTTATCATAACGCAAATATCTAACTGATAAGGATAAAATTCAAATGGCTGATCTTAAAAATGAACTTCCCCGTCTTCTTTTCGATATCGATGTGAAGACTGGTCTTAAAAATTTCAAAAAGAACCGTTATGAAGATTTTTTCAAGGCTTATCGAGAGGATCTCGGTGGTGTATATGAGTTGATCAATGAAGCATATGAAATGCCTGATAAAGAGGAAAAGATCAACGAAGCTGCACTCAGTCTTGTAAATAAGGCTAGGAATAAGCATGAAAATGCCGGTTTCTTTAAGAAGCAGCAGACGCTTCTTGATATGCAGTGCATGATGGTCTTTTATGTTCTTCCGGGAATTCTTGCTAATGGAAAAGAGGATGACAGGCTTTTGACTGACTCTATAGTTGGTCAGTGGAGAGCTGCTTTTCCGGAATCTAAAATTGACGCTGCATCATATGATGAGATCTATGCCGGATTCCGTAATACCATATTGGGATTCAGCGTTGAAGATATTTTCTCAAAGAATAAATAGTTTTGAGGTTTTATGGGTTTTTCACTGAAAAATTTTGAAGTTAATAATTGGACATTTGAGTCAAATAAGATTCTAAAATCATTAACGATGGCGGTCATCTCCGATCTTCACGAATGTGAATTCGGGGATGGCAACCGTCGTCTTTTTGCTGTATTAAGGGAACAAGATCCTGACTGTGTGGTGATAGCCGGGGACTTGATAACTGCCAGAGGCGGTGATTGCACTGCTGTGATGGAATTTCTTAAAAATGTGAGTGCAAGATGGCCTGTTTACTATGGCGTAGGCAATCATGAGCGCAAGGTGCTCGATCTTGAAAGATTTACAGAGCAGAAAAAGCGTCTTGTCAGGGGACTTAATGATGCGGGAGTAGGACTTCTGAGAAACGACTTCATAGACATTCCTGAGTGCAATGTGAGAATCACAGGACTTGATCTTGAAAGATACTATTATCATAAGTTTACCAGAAGACCTGTTTCGCAGGAGCATCTAAAAGAGCTGCTTGGCAATGCTGATAAAAGCAGATATAATATTCTTTTGGCTCATAATCCGGATCATTTTGAAGATTATACCGCATGGCAGCCTGATCTTATATTGTCAGGGCATGTACATGGCGGAATCATAAGGATCGCGGGACATGGAGTTATTTCTCCGTCATATCATATTTTCCCTAAATATGATGCGGGAATTTTTGAAAAAGATGATGTTAAGATGCTTCTTGGAAGAGGGCTTGGTTCTCATTCCATAAACGTGAGGATGTTTAACACACCGGAGCTTCTTATGGTAGCGCTTAAACCACTTATGACAGGGGTCTGAAATGGCATTGGACAGAGAAACTACAATCGAAGTAAAACTTGACGCATTTGAGGGTCCGCTGGATCTTTTACTTCATCTCATTGATAAGAATAAAGTTAATATTTATGATATCCCAATTTCAATCATAACAAAGCAGTATATTGATTACCTTGATGCAATGGCAAAAGCTGATCTGAATATAATGAGTGAATTTCTGGTGATGGCGTCTACTCTGCTTGATATCAAATGCAAGATGCTTCTGCCTAAAGAAGTTAATGAAGAAGGCGTTGAGGAAGATCCGAGAGATGAGCTTGTACAGCAGCTTTTGGAATATAAGATCTGCAGGTATATGTCTACAGAATTAAAAGACCTTCAGATAGGTGCTTCTAAGGTTTTATTCAGAACTGCGCCACTCCCGAAGTGGATAACGGAATACAAGGCTCCTGTGGATTATGATGTGCTTTTGGGCGATATGACGCTTGAAAAGCTCAATAAGATATTTGAAGAAACATTAAAGCGCCAGGAAGACAAGATAGACCCTATCCGTTCAAAATTCGGAAAAATCGAAAAAGAAGAGATAAATCTGGAGGACAGAACGGCGTATGTCATGAAGTATGCTGAAGAACATGATAGTTTCAGATTCAGCGAGCTTATAAGTGATGTACATACAAAGATAGAAGTTATAGTTACATTTTTGTGCATACTTGAGCTTATGAAAACAGGCAGGTATGCAGTCTCTCAGGAAGCTGAGGGAGAAGATATATTGATCAAAGTAAAGGAAGCGGCTTAATGGATATGGAAAAAATTGCAGCTATTATTGAGGCTGTTCTCTTCACATCCGGTAAGGCTGTAGAGATAGAACGCCTTAAAGAAACAGCAGATGCGACAGATGAAGAGATCACTGTTGCACTGGGGATACTTGAAGAAAGGTATAAAGAAAAAAGCAGTGGTCTGTCACTGATCCAGCTTGAAAATTCTGTACAGCTCAGTACCAAGGCTGAGATGTATGATTATCTTATAAAGATAGCTAGTGCTCCGAAGACATACAGGCTTTCGGATACTTTGCTTGAAACATTGTCCATAATAGCGTATAAACAGCCTGTAACGAGGCTGCAGATCGAGCATATCAGAGGTGTTAGCTGCTCTCATGCGATCGACAAGCTTATGGAATATGATCTCATCAGAGAACTTGGGAGACTTGATGCGCCGGGAAGACCGCTTTTATTTGGAACTACAGAAGAGTTCTTGAGAAGGTTTGGCGTTAAGAGCATAGAGGATCTTCCGGAACCGGCTCCGGACAGGCTTGAAGAATTCCACTCAGAGGCCGAAGCAGAGGCTGATGAGGAAAACAAGGAAAGTAGAGGAAATGTCGAAGACGACCCTGAAAAACCGGTAAAACTTGATATATAAAATAAATAAATAACAAAGATTTGAATACCCATTTTGTGCTTTTTGTACACATGGGTATTTTTTTGAACACATAAAGTATAGAAATTAACTATATTTTTGTATTTTTATGTGTTATACTATTTGAAGCGTTAAGTTTTTGACAAGGGGGCAGTTTGCGCAAATTTGCGGATACTGCGAATTTACCTTGAGTCATTAATATAAACCTACATCATATTATGATTTATGGAGGACTGAAAGTATGAGCAATCTCACAACAAGCTCAGCGGGTAAGAGAATCCTTTCCTTACTCGATGATAACAGTTTCGTTGAAATTGGTGCATCAGTTCAGGCAAGAAGCACTGATTTTAATATGAAACCGAAGGACGCTCCGGGAGACGGTGTGATCACTGGTTACGGAACGATTAACGGAGGGCTGGTATACGTTTACAGCCAGGATGCCGGCGCACTGGGCGGCTCAATCGGCGAGATGCATGCAAAGAAGATCGTAAATCTCTATGATCTTGCTATGAAGTCAGGATACCCTGTTATAGGACTTCTTGATTCTACAGGAATGCGTCTTCAGGAAGGAACTGACGCACTTTTCGCTTTCGGCTCTATTTATAAGGCTATGTCAGATGCATCAGGTGTTATTCCTCAGATTACTGCAATCTATGGAAATGCAGGCGGCGGAATGGCAGTTCTTGCAGGACTTTCTGACTTTACACTTATAGCAGAGAAGAATGGTAAGCTTTTTGTAAATTCACCTAATGCAGTAGCAGGAAACTATGAGGCTAAGAAAGACACAGCTTCTGCAGCTTACAAGGCTGAGGCAGGTGCTGTTGATGTAGTAGCTGATGAGGCAGAACTTGCAGATAAGATTCGTGAGTTGGTTTCATTCCTTCCTGATAACTGTGAGGATGAGGCATTTTCTGAGGAGTCAGAGGATGATCTTAACCGTGCTGCAGCTGATATGTCTGCGTGTGGCAGTGATACAGTTCTTGCAATTGAGAGAATTGCAGATGATGGTGTATTCTTTGAGACAAAGGCAGCATATGCTAAGAATATGGTAACAGGCTTCATCCGCCTTAATGGTGCAACTATCGGTGTTGTAGCTAACCGTACACAGGCTGGTGATGAGAAGTTTGAAGCTGTTCTTACAATGGCTGGCATCAGAAAAGCAGTAAGATTTGTTGAATTCTGTGATGCATACAGCATTCCGCTTCTTACACTTACAAATACAAAGGGCTTCTGCAATTGTGAAAATGCTGAAAAGGGTATTGCAGCAGAAGCAGCTAAGCTTGCTTACGCATTTGCATCAGCAACAGTTGAAAAAGTAAATGTTATCGTGGGCGAAGCATTTGGTTCAGCGGCAGTTATCATGAATTCAAAGGCTATCGGTGCTGATTATACATATGCATGGGAAAATGCTAAGATCGGTGCTATTGACGGAAAACATGCAGCAGAGATCTTATTCGACGGTGAAGCACAGGATGTTATTTCGTCTAAAGCAGCAGAGTATGATGCACTTCAGACAACAAGCGCAAGTGCTGCAGCAAGAGGCTATGTTGATACTGTCATTGATCCTACGGATACAAGAAAGTACGTTATAGGTGCTTTTGAAATGCTTTATGGTAAAGATGGCCTCGAACCATGTAAAAAGAGAGGAACTATCTGACAGAAAGGATGATACATAATGACTAATTTCAAGAAAAAGCTGGCATTGGTATCATGCGCATTTGCTCTTGTCCTTTCTATGACGGCCTGCGGTAAGGCTGCAAAAAATCTTGAATATGACAAAAATACAGTTGTTTCAAGAGCTCAAGCTATGGTTCAGGCGTACCAGGAAGTTGATGCTTCTGGTAAAGCTGAAGAAGTAATGAACTATGACGATGCGCATGTAAAAATTATTGATCAAAACGCGAATGGACTCGTTAGCGGAATAGCATATAAGTCAGGTCTTGAGTCATACGAGAATGCACTTGAGAGTGTTGGCGGTGAGCTTAGCCTTACAGAAAACCTTTCTGTAAAGTCTGATGAGGAAGAAATTACAGCTGATGTTGATTTCAAAGGAACTAATGGTAAGACAGGTAAGATGGAAATCATCATGACAAGTACTTACGAAATTACAGATATTGTTTTCAACGTTGATAAGTCTTTTAATGAAAAGATGGAGAATGCAGCACTTAATACTGTTCTTGGTATGGGTACTACATTCTGCGTTCTCATCCTCATAGCAATCATCATCGCGCTTCTTCCATACATTGTTGCTCCATTTACAGGAACAAAGAAGAAAGCAGCTCCTGCTGAAGCTCCAAAGCCGGCACCGACTCCTGCACCTGCAGCACCGGCTCCTGTTGTTGAGGATCTTACAGATGACCAGGAACTCGTAGCAGTTATCGCAGCTGCTATTGCAGCATATGAAAGTGAAGCAACCGGTACACCGGTTTCACCTGATACATTTGTTGTACGTTCACTGAGAAGAAGATAAATTAATTATTTAGGAGAATAAACCATGAAAAATTATACAATTACTGTTAATGGAACAGCATATGACGTAACTGTTGAAGAGAACGGTGCAGGCGCAGCTCCTGCTGCAGCACCAAAGGTAGCACCAAAGGCAGCTCCTGCAGCAGCACCAAAGGCAGCAGCTCCTGCAACTGGCGCTGGTTCAATCCGCGTTGAGGCTGGTGCAGCTGGTAAGGTATTCAAGATTGATGCACAGGTTGGTCAGTCTGTAAAGAAGGGTGATCCGGTTGTTACTATCGAAGCAATGAAGATGGAAATTCCTGTAGTTGCTCCTTCTGATGGTGTAGTAGCAAGCATCGATGTAGCTGTTGGTGACGCTTGTGAGGCAGGCGGACTTCTTGCAACACTTAAGTAATTAGCAGCTGATCAGAATTCGTTTGGAGGTCAATTCATGGAATACATTAGTAATACTCTGGCAAATCTGGTAGGCCAGTCTGCATTTACGACCATGACAATTGGAAATGTCATCATGATCGTTGTAGCCTGCTTCTTCCTGTATCTTGCCATCGCTAAGGGTTTTGAGCCTCTGCTTCTTACACCAATTTCATTCGGAATGCTTCTTGTAAACATTTATCCGGATATCATGGCTGAAGGTGGTCTTTTCCACTACTTCTTCCTTCTGGATGAATGGTCAATCCTTCCGTGCCTTATTTTCATGGGCGTAGGTGCAATGACAGACTTTGGTCCCCTTATTGCAAATCCAAAGAGCTTCATACTTGGAGCTGCAGCTCAGTTCGGTATTTTTGCAGCATACTTTGGCGCTATCGTACTTGGCTTTAATGATAAGCAGGCAGCTGCTATTTCTATCATTGGTGGAGCAGATGGTCCGACTTCAATCTTCCTTGCTACAAGGCTTGGACAGACATCTATTCTCGGACCTATCGCAGTAGCAGCTTATTCATATATGTCACTGGTTCCTATCATCCAGCCGCCTATCATGAGACTGCTCATCCCTGAGAAGGAAAGAAAGATCAAGATGTCTCAGCTTCGTACAGTATCTAAGCTTGAGAAGATCCTCTTCCCTGTAATCGTTGCATCACTTGTTTCAATGATACTTCCTACTACAGCACCATTGATCGGTATGATGATGCTTGGTAACCTTTTCAGAGAATGCGGCGTTGTTCGTCAGCTTCAGGAAACAGCTTCAAATGCTCTTATGTACATCGTAGTTATCCTTCTTGGTACATCAGTAGGTGCTACAACAAGTGCTGAAGCATTCCTTAATCCTACAACGCTTAAGATCGTTGTTCTTGGTCTTATTGCATTTGCATTCGGAACAGCAGCAGGTTGTCTCGTAGGTAGGATCATGTGTAAGGTTACAGGCGGAAAGATCAATCCGCTTATTGGATCAGCCGGCGTATCTGCCGTTCCTATGGCAGCTCGTGTATCACAGAAAGTCGGTGCAGAGTCAGATCCAACAAACTTCCTGCTCATGCATGCTATGGGTCCTAACGTTGCCGGCGTAGTTGGTACAGCCGTCGTTGCAGGTACATTCATGGCTGTATTTGGAGTAGGCTGATACATTAACTTAGGTTATATTTAGGAGGAAATAAATAAATGTCAGATACAGTAAAAAGACCTGTTGGCATTACCGAGACTATTCTCCGTGATGCACATCAGTCTCTGATCGCTACAAGAATGCCGATCGAGCAGATGCTTCCTATCCTCGACACAATGGATAAAGTTGGTTACCATTCAGTTGAGTGCTGGGGCGGTGCTACATTTGACTCATGCCTTCGTTTCCTGAAGGAAGATCCATGGGAGAGACTTAGAAAGCTTAGAAAAGGCCTCCCTAATACAAAGCTCCAGATGCTTTTCCGTGGTCAGAATATCCTGGGTTACAGCCACTATTCTGATGACGTTGTAGAATATTTCGTTCAGAAGTCTATTGCAAATGGTATCGATATCATTCGTATCTTCGACTGTCTGAATGACCTTAGAAACCTTGAGACTTGTGTAAAGGCTACTAAGAAGGAAAAGGGCCACGCTCAGATCGCTCTTTGCTATACACTTGGTGATGCTTATACACTTGAGTATTGGGAAAATATCGCTAGAAGAATCGAAGAGATGGGTGCAGATTCTATCTGTATCAAGGATATGGCAGGTCTTCTTCTTCCAAATGCAGCGTATGACCTTGTTACAGCTCTTAAGAAGGGTTCAAACCTTCCTATTCAGCTTCATACACACTATACTTCAGGTATGGCTTCAATGACATATATGAAGGCTATCGAAGCAGGTGTTGATATTATCGATACAGCAGCTTCACCACTTTCAATGGGTACTTCACAGCCTGCAACAGAAGTTATGGTTAAGGCTCTTGAGGGAACACCATTTGATACAGGTCTTGATCTTAATACTATCATCAAGGTTGGTCAGCATTTTGAGCCATACCGTGAAGAGTGCCTTAAGAGCGGACTTCTTAATCCAAAGGTTATGGGTGTTAATATCAATACACTTCGTTATCAGGTTCCGGGTGGAATGCTTTCAAACATGATCAAGCAGCTCGGTGAGCAGGGTAAAGAAGATAAGCTTCAGGAGGTTCTTGAAGAAGTGCCGCGCGTACGTAAGGATCTCGGTGAGCCGCCTCTTGTTACACCTTCATCACAGATCGTTGGTACACAGGCTGTTATGAACGTTCTTATGGGTGAGAGATATAAGGTCTGCACAGGTCAGACAAAGGATCTTTGCCGTGGACTTTATGGCCAGACTGTAAAGCCTATGAATCCTGAAGTTGTTGCCAAGATCATTCCTGGTGAAACACCTATCACAGACAGACCTGCAGATCACCTTGAGCCACAGCTTGATAAGTTCAAGGAAGAGTGCAAGCAGTGGACACAGCAGCCGGAAGATGTTCTTTCATATGCTCTGTTCCCACAGGTTGCCGTTGACTATTTCAAGTACAGAAAAGCTCAGCAGGAAAAGGTTGATATCACAAAAGCAGATACAAAAAACGGTGCGTATCCTGTTTAATGCTAAAAATTGAAAATCCTATAACATAGTGTTTTAGATCGTGGAAAACGAGATAAGACACGAGATATATCCCGGATGTCGGATTCATCTATAGATGAGTTTCTCATCCGGGATTTTATTATGCACTAAATAAATTCAAAACTGATATTTTTTGAGCCTGAATCTGACTTTACTATAAAACTTGACACTGATCGATAGAAAGGGTTAAAATCAATATTCGTGTAAGTGGATAATATTTGGAGGATTTATGATAGAAATCGAGCCATACAGCAGAAGAGTAAACTACTACGAAACAGATCGGATGGGCATTGTGCATCATTCTAATTACATAAGATGGTTTGAAGAAGCTCGTGATGACTTCATGAGACAACTTAACATTCCATATAGTCTTCTTGAAGAAAAAGGGATAATAATCCCGGTTCTTTCAGTTTCGGCTACCTATCGTAAGCATCTTACATATGAAGATAAATTTACGATTCAGTTGAAATGTAAACGTTTTACAGGCATTAAATCGTATTTTGAATATAAAGTTTTTGATGAAGAGGGCAATTTGTGCGCAACTGGTGAGAGTTCGCACTGCATATTGAATAAAGAGCTTAAGCCGTTCAGATTCAAAAAGGAATTTCCTGAGATATATAAAGTTTTTGCTGATGCAGCAGAGGAAGGACCAAAAACTTGAAAAAAGTTATAGTTATAGGCGGTGGTGCTGCGGGAATGATGGCAGCAGTCTGGGCTGCGCGCGGCGGTGCTGATGTTACAATTTTTGAAAAAAATGAAAAACTTGGTAAAAAAATATTTATAACAGGTAAGGGTCGCGGAAATGTAACAAATGCGTCGGATATAGATGTGATATTTGACAGCATCTGTTCAAATAAAAAGTTCATGTACTCATCGTTGTATGGATTTACCAATGATGATGCGATTAAATTTTTCAACGAATTAGGCCTTTCTACTAAAATAGAACGTGGAAACAGAGTTTTCCCGACAAGTGATCATGCATACGATATTACAGCAGCACTTACAAGAGAGCTTAAAAGGCTTGGCGCTGAGATCAAGCTGTTTACTGAGGTTAAAAAGCTGATAATCACAGGCGATACATGTGATGGCGTGGTCACGGCTGATGGAAAGAGACACATTGCGGATGCTGTAGTGATCGCAACCGGCGGTCTTTCTTATCAGTCAACCGGATCGACCGGCGATGGTTATAAATTTGCAGAAAGTGTGGGTATGAATGTTACAGAGTGTTCACCTTCACTTGTTCCTTTTGAATGTAAGGAAAAATTTGTAATGCAGATGCAGGGACTTTCTCTTAAAAACACAGGGCTTGAGCTTAGAGATGGTAAAAAAGTTCTTTACAGTGACTTTGGAGAGATGCTCTTTACGCATTTTGGAGTGAGCGGTCCGATGATCCTTTCTGCTTCAGCACGAGTTGCAAGAAAATACTTTGCAAAAAATCTTACACTTCATCTCGACCTTAAGCCGGCTCTTAGTGATGAACAGCTTGACAGCAGGCTTATACGCGAGTTTGAGGAGAATAATAAAAAAGAATTCAGGAATTCGTTGAATAAACTGTTTCCGTCAAAGATGATCCCTGTGATCATCGAGAAATCAGGCATAGACCAGTATAAGAGATGCAGTCAGATATCTCACGAGGAAAGAATCAGACTTAAAGAACTGATAAAGGATTTCACCATGACGGTTACAGGACTTCGCGGATACAATGAGGCAATCATCACAAAAGGTGGTGTGAGCGTTAAGGATATCGATCCTTCAACCATGGAATCGAAAAAGTGCCATGGACTTTATTTTGCAGGTGAAACTCTTGATATAGACTGTCTTACGGGAGGGTTTAATCTGCAGATCGCCTGGAGTACAGGCGCTGCTGCCGGAAGAGCGATAACAGAAAGTTAATTATAAGGAGAGCTTAAAAATGAGCTATAATATAGCAATTGATGGACCTGCAGGTGCAGGAAAGAGTACTATCGCAAAGAAAGTTGCCAAGGAAAAGGGCTATATATATGTGGATACAGGTGCTATGTATCGTGCCATGGCATTGTACATGATTGAAAAAAAAGTAGAACTTACAGATACAAGTGCTATTGCTGAAATGTGCAAAAATGCCGATATATCTATCAGGTACGAAGATGGTGTCCAGTGCGTATATCTGAATGGGACAAATGTCAATGACAGAATCCGTACACCTGAAGTATCAGCAGCAGCATCAAAAACTTCTGTAGTGCCGGAAGTAAGGGTGAAGCTTGTTCAGCTCCAGCAGGAACTTGCTGCCAGAGAAAATGTTGTTATGGACGGGCGCGATATTTGCACAAAGGTTCTGCCAAATGCAGATGTAAAGGTTTTCCTTACAGCATCTGTTGAAGTAAGAGCTAAAAGAAGATACGATGAGTTGTGCGCAAAGGGCACTGAGTGTGATCTCAAAGAGATCGAGAAAGAGATTGCTGAAAGAGATCACAGAGATATGACAAGAGCAGAGTCACCGCTTGTTCAGGCAGATGACGCTGTTTTGGTCGATTCTTCATATATGAGTATCGACGAGGTTGCAGAAAAGATATTGTCTCTGTGCAAGTAATACTCGGAGGTTTTTGTGAAGGTTATAACTGCAAAAAGTGCCGGTTTCTGTTTTGGTGTAAAAAGAGCAGTAGAAACTGTATATAATGAGATCAAAGCAGGCGGTAATATATATACATATGGAGAGATCATACACAACGAAGAAGTTGTTAAGGATCTTGAAAGTAAGGGCGTAACTGTTTTACATTCTAGAGAAGAGTTGGAAAAACTTGAGGAAGGAACAGTTATAATAAGATCACATGGTGTTTCAAAAGAAATTTATGATCTTATCAAATTAAAAAAAAGCATCAAACTTGTTGATGCAACATGCCCATTTGTTGTTAAAATTCATAATATTGTTGAAGAAGAGAGCAAAAAGGGTAAAAAAATCGTAGTCATCGGAGATGCGAGTCATCCGGAAGTGCAGGGAATTGTTGGATTTTCGGATAGTCCCGTCACCGTTGTACAAAATAAAAATGAGGCTGAAGCCTTCGAAAATGATCCAGCACAGGAGATCTGTATTGTGTCACAAACTACATTCAACTATAAAAAATTTGCGGAATTAGTTGAAATATTCGGCAAAAAAGGTTATAGTATAAATACTGTGAACACAATTTGCAGCGCTACGGAGCAGAGACAGACGGAAGCAAGGGAAATTGCATCGACTGTAGACGCGATGATCGTAATTGGCGGAAAGAATAGTTCCAATACGAGAAAGCTATATGAAATCTGTTCTGAAATGTGCCGTGATACACGGCTGATACAGACACTCGCTGACTTAGATTCAGGTTTTCCTGAATCCACTTCTTGTGTAGGCATCACAGCCGGGGCATCAACCCCAAACTATATTATTGAGGAGGTTCAAAGTAATGTCAGAGGAACAGACTTTTGAACAGTTATTAAATGAATCATACGCAAACGATGGTATGAACATACGTATAGGAGAGGTGGTTTCAGGTAAAGTTATCTCTGTTAAACCAGATGAGATAGTACTGAACATTGGTGCTAAGGGCGACGGTATCATTACCAGAAGCGAATATTCTAATGACTCCAACCTTGATCTTACAACAGTTGTTAAAGAGGGCGATACAATGGAAGCTAAGGTCCTCAAGGGAAAGATCGGCGATGAGCAGATCATCCTTACTTACAAGAGACTTGCTGCTGATAAGGGCAACAAGAAGCTTGAGGAAGCTTTCAACAATAAGGAAGTCCTTACAGCTAAGGTTGTTAAGGTTCTCGATGGTGGTCTTTCAGTAGTTTACGAAGGTGCAAGAGTATTCATTCCTGCAAGCCTCGTATCTGATACATATGAGAAGGATCTTACAAAGTATAACGGACAGGATATCGATTTCGTTATCACAGAGTTTAATCCTAAGAGAAGAAGAGTAATCGGTGATAGAAAGCAGCTTCTTGTTTCAAGAAAGGCTGAGAAGCAGAAGGAGCTTCTTGATAAGCTTCACGTTGGTGATATCATCGAAGGTAACGTAAAGAACGTTACAGATTTTGGTGCATTTGTAGATCTTGGCGATATCGATGGACTTCTTCACATCTCTGAGATGTCTTGGGGACATGTTGAGAATCCTAAGAAGGTATTTAAGGTTGGCGATAAGCTCAGAGTATTCATCAAGGATATCCAGGGTACAAAGATTGCCCTCAGCCTTAAGTTCCCAGACCAGAACCCATGGCTTCTTGCAGCAGATAAGTATGCTGTAGGTACAGTTGTAAGCGGTAAGGTTGCTCGTATGACAGACTTCGGCGCATTCGTTGAGCTTGAGCCTGGTATCGATGCTCTCCTTCACGTTTCTCAGATTGCTCGTGAACATATCGAGAAGCCTTCAGATGTTCTGAAGACAGGTCAGGAAGTTGAAGCTAAGGTTGTAGACTTTAACGAAGATGATCACAAGATTTCACTTAGCATTAAGGCACTTCTTGGTGGAAGCGATAACCATGATGAAGATGGAGAATTCGAGCAGTAATTAGTCTCCAGAGAGGGGGATTATGGTTCAGGGTGATTATGAGCAGTTCAAGAAGGCTGTATTTGCTTTAACAAAGGTTGATCTTACGGCTTATAAGGAAAAACAAATGAGACGTAGGATCGATACCTTGATTGAGCGAAACAAGTTTTCAGATTATGCGTCTTATGCTGACGGTTTGAAAAAGGATACACATTTATTTGATGAGTTTATCAATTACATTACTATAAATGTGTCTGAGTTTTATAGAAATACTGATCAGTGGGAGCTTATGGATAAGACATTTATTCCTGAGCTTATCAAGAAATTTGGCAATAATTTGAAGATATGGAGTGCTGCGTGCTCAACGGGTGATGAGCCGTATTCACTTGTTATGGCCTTATCAAGGCATCTTCCATTAAACCAGATTAAGATTCATGCAACTGATCTTGATAAAACGGTTATAGGTAAGGCTAAAGTTGGTTTGTATAATTCCAAGAGCCTTGCGGGAGTGCCAAAGGATCTTAAAGATAAATATTTTACAGCTGTTGGTCCTTCTTTTCAGATTAAAGATGAGATCAAAAAGCGTGTAGAATTTAAAGAGCATAATCTGCTTAAAGATCCTTATGATAAAAACTATGATTTTATAGTTTGCAGAAATGTTTTGATTTACTTTACAGAAGAAGCTAAAGATCAGGTTTTCAGAAAGTTTTCTGACTCACTTAAGATTGGCGGCATTCTCTTCATTGGAAGTACAGAACAGATCATGGACTATAAGAGCATGGGATTGGAAAGAAGAAATTCTTTCTATTATGAAAAAGTAAAGTAATCACAGGCGGAGATCATTATTGGTCTCCGCTTTTTCATGTTTAATTTATTAAATCTTGTGTTTTATTTAATGGATAGGGATAGTGGTACGATGATATAATGTATACATATCTATGAGGGTCATAGTTTTAGAGTTGGATAACTGTTTTATTATGAGAAGGAGTATGTCGTACCATGAATAGAAGAGATACAAAGTTACTTGAGCTGATAGGGGAAGCTAAGTTAGAGGCTGAGAACTTAGTGCAAAGCGAATATAAAGCAGAGACTGATGGAACTACTCAGGGAATTAGGTTTATTGCGGAGCTTCAGGAAACTGTAAATGAGCTGGATCGCTTGCGTCATAAGATAGAAGAAGCTGAATATATTAGATAACGTGATACCTCGTCCAATGATAAAGGACGAGGTTTTATTTATGAAAAATTCTAATTTGGACGTATGTGATTTAATATAGCCTTGGCATAGATAGAAGCATTTTCGAGATTGGCGAATATTTCATCTTTCATTTCAAAATACATATTTCTATCATGAAGTTCAAAACGAAATTCTGGTGAAAATATCTTTTCGGTATATTCTGGCAGAAATGTTCCATATTTTTTTACATAGCAATTAGATGCCTTAGCTTTAACTTTAGCGGAGGAATCCACAAATTCTGCAACAGAGCGATGTATCGCAGTGTCTTCTGCCGGAAGGTAATAGTAATCCTTATAATTAGCAAAATAGTGATATAAAGTGTCTGTGACTGCTTTTATATCAAGATGCAGGCTGGTATCTGCAATGCTTATAGTGATTTCGTCGTGCGAAAAATTAACAGGAACAGGTAGATTATAAGGAAGTCTTATGTCAAGCTCTAGGCTTGAATCAGTTATGCTGCTTGAGATAACGCTTGGAGTAAGATTAAAAATTTCAGTATACTTAAGGATTTCAAGCAGAGCAGGCATTCCACAGATATCATCAAAGTTATGCTGTATTAGCAGATTAAAGCTTTCTTCATCGTGCATTTTTAAGAAAAAGAAAAATACATTGATAAGTTCACCACCACTCATTTTATCTTCGCGATCAATATGAAGAAAAGATTCGATAGACTTTTGCTTCATAGATTCCAGACCTAAAATTTTTTTGTACGGACGTATTTTTTTATAAATATCGAACTGTGTAAAATTAAATACAGGATGAATCCCGTGGAACTTTAGTCTCTCTTTGAGCATGGGAATATCGAAGGTATCTCCGTTAAAAGTTATTACATGATCGAAACCATTAAGAAATTCTAAAGTTTTTTGAATAAGTTCCTTTTCCTCTTCCAGTGATTCTATTAATAGCTGGTGTGAGCGTAGCCCCTCAGGAGCTCTGTATAAGAAGCCGGCAAGATAAATAATACTGCTTCTTCTTGCTAAACCTGTCGTTTCGATATCAAAAAAAACATAGTTTGAATTCGCAGGAATAGCATAGTCATATGATGTTTCTTCTATATTAAGGTTGTTGTCAATTATTTTCATAGATGATATTATAAAATAAAATTTAAGTAATGTTAATGAGGATTATTATGAAAAAGTTATCAATAATGCTGTTATCGACAGTATTTTTACTCAGTTTAACTACGGGGTGTGCCAAAAACGCACAGCCCGTTTCTAAGTCTGATTTTGTATTGGACACAGTAGCTACGATCACGGTCTATGATGGATCAGATGAGTCGATAATCGATGATACGTATGACGAATGTCGGAGATATGAAAATCTTATTTCTGCAACAGTTTCAGGATCTGACGTGTATCGCATAAATGAAGCTCATGGTGCGCCTGTAGAGGTTTCTGATGAGACGATCGAGATAATAAATGAAGCTTTGAAGTTCAGTAAACTTACAGATGGAGCTTTTGATATAACTATCTATCCTGTCTCTAAGCTTTGGGACTTTAGAACTGGCAAAGGGCGTGTGCCTGAAAGCGGGGCTATCAGTAATGCTCTTAAGCATGTGGATTATCATAATATTATTGTAGAAGGAAATACAGTAACACTTAAAGATCCGCAGGCTGAAATCGATCCCGGAGCTATAGGAAAGGGCTACATTGCAGATAAATTAAAGGAATACATGGTTTCGAGAGGGGTAACAAGTGCTATAATTAATCTAGGTGGAAATGTTATCACGATAGGTAAGAACGTGAAGACAGGAAATGCTTTCAAGATAGGTATTAAGAAGCCTTTTACCGAAACAAATGAGATTATCACAAGCGTGGATTCTATTGATAATGCTGTTGTAAGCTCAGGTTCGTACGAGCGATATTTTGTTCAGGATGGAGTGATTTATTTCCATATTTTAGACCCGAAAACAGGTTATCCGGTGAGAAGCGGTCTCTCAGGCGTCAGTGTTATCACAGCAAATTCGCTGGATGGAGATGCGTTGAGTACTTCGTTATTTGCACTCGGTGCTGAAAAGGGTCAGCAACTTGTTGATGAATTGTCAGGTAAGATAGACATTAAAGCAATATTTGTTGATGAGGAGGGGAAGATCATCAGCAACTAATGGGGGAGGGTGTGCTTATGTCAATGCTTCACAATAACAAGAAGGGTTCATCTAAAGATTTTAGCTCAAGTGCTAAAATGGTGCTGGGGTGTGTTTCGGCCTTTGCTGCGGTCATTTTAGTGGCTGCGGTGACTATTTTAATGAATCAGTCACCAAGACGTCAGAAGGAAGTTCAGGCGGCGCCGGAAAGCGTCTCTGTGAAGCCTGAGAAGACGGTTACATGGACATTTGATGATGACGCGGAAAAAAGAACCAGTGATGAGATGAATTTTTGGCATATGTACGACCGTGATGAAGAGAATGCTTCGGTAATCCCGGAAAATAATAATGCGGCAGATCAGGACGATAGAGTGGTGGAAACTGAAGTGCCTGACGACGAAAACGGTCAAGAGGAAAATGATGAAACCGTATCGGAAGATGTACTCACTCCTTCGAGAAATGCCGTATCAGGCAATTTCTTTGATCAGAATGAATTGTCTGATGGAGAGGAAAGCATTGTTCCTATAAATATGGATATAAAGAAGAATGAGCTGCTTTCTGCGAATTTTTCTGATGATGGACAATACAAGATATATTCGATCGATGGTGAAAAAACTTCTACGACTGGTATAGATGTTTCAAAGTATCAAGGAACGATAGATTGGAAGAGTGTAGCTGAAGAAAATATTGACTTTGCTATGATACGAATGGGGGCAAGAGGGTATACCAGCGGACGCATTATAGAGGATGAGCAGTTTATTGCAAATATGAATGGCTGCTCGGAAAATAAGATCAAAACAGGTATATATTTCTATTCACAGGCAATCACGCCGGAAGAGGCAATTGTTGAAGCTAATACCTGTATAGCAGCTATTGAAGGGTATAAGGTAGAGTATCCTATAGTATTCGATAGTGAAGTGGTTAAAAATGATATATACAGAACGCAAAATCTCTCACCTAAAGAGATGTCAGCAATTGCACAGGCATTTTGCAATACAATATTGATGTATGGTCGTACGCCTATGATCGGTGCTACAAAGAAGCAGTTTGCAAGCAGATTTGAATTGGCAGATATAGAGCAGTATGACTGGTGGCTTTTCGATACAGATGATGAATCAGTATTCCCATACAAGTACTCAATGTGGCAGTATTCAAAAGTAGGTGAAATCGAAGGTATAAATGGAAGCGTTAATCTGGATATAGCTTTTATAGATTATTCAGCTAAATGATCGTTTATAAGCTTCATAAATCGCTCAGGCAATTGTATAGATGAGTATATATCTGCATATTTTGAAGCAGGCAGAGTGTCAATGTAGTTTGGCACTCTGCTTTTTTTACGTAAGCTTGTCTTTGCAAGCATGTCTATGGCCTTATTAACGGCTATTGCAGCCTCTTCTTCTGTTTCATATGTTCCAAGCGAAAAAATGCTTCTGACGGTGATACGAGCCTTATATACGGGTGGGATGCGTCGTGTTACTTTCTCAACACCATAATATTGATTAATTATCTCTATATTACGGTATCTGTAATCTGTGTCATCACCGTTTATAAATCTGTAATCTCTTGATTTGACGGCGAATGGACGAATACCGTAACGGCTGCCAAGAGAAACCTGCGTGCCGTAATTTTCACAAAAAAGATGTCCTCCGCGAGCCTGTATCCGGTGCTGAGAGTAATAAAACAGATCGTCGGTGTCAAATTTTAGAATGATATCCTTGTTTAAATAGTATAAAAAAAACATCTTTTTTAAATAAATTGGGTTTTTGAAATAGACACCATTGTCTCTGAAATTTATTAAAACGACCCACATAGAGAAACTTAGCACAGATGAATCATTATAATCTTCTATGGTCAGTGCAGAATATAAAAGGTCTGAGGCAGTTTTGTACATTTCAAAAGCGGTTCTTTCGCTAGGGGAAGAACCGAGACTTATATGTTTATTTTTAAATGTTATTGAAGCCCGAAAATAGGTGCTTCCGTCTAATTTCTTAGTCTTGTATACGCCAATCATTGTTTAAATTCACCTAAAATTATTTGTTGAAATCAGTTTAACATATTGGTAATTTTAAAACAATTATTAAGAAAAATGATACGTTTTTTACAACAGATATTACGAAAAGGAATAAAAATCGTAACATTTCCTTAACAAATCCATAAGAATATGTTAAACTTATCTTTGTTCGGAGATTGCACGCACTTGTATACATTGTTTTAGAGTGGTGCGGGAGGTTGCAAATATAGTCCACGCATAGCGCTAGTATAACTGTTTTTAATAACCTGGACTAAACACTAACGATGCAAACTCTCATCAGCAAAGAATTTACATCGTTAGTATAAGTCCAGCTAATTAAAAACAGCAATACTAGATAAAGATGCATTCGGATTACGAAAAAAATGTGAGGTTTTATGGTTTCAAACAGTAAGAAGTTAAAAGATGTACTTGGTATAACAGGCGTATGCTGTGCAGCAGCTGTAGCAGTTTCAGCAGGAACTGCAAGCAATGTAGAAGCAGCTGAGCTTGCACCGGTGACAGCACAGATCGTAGCAGGGGATATAAGTTCTGCAAATGCAGAGGTAATACCTTCGGTTGCTGTTCAAGATTTATTAGATAATCTTGCAGATGAATCAAGTGTTGGAGACATGGTATTCGAGATATCTGATACTGATGATGCGGAGACCAGAGCTGCAGAAGAGAAGGCAGAAGAACGTAAGGCTGCTGAAGAAAAAGCAGAAGCAGAGCGTAAGGCTGCCGAAGAGAAAGCAGAAGCAGAACGTAAAGCTGCTGAAGAAGCTGAAAAAAAGGCTGAGGCAGAGCGTAAAGCAGCAGAAGAAAAGGCAGAAAAAGAACGCAAAGAAGCAGAGGAGAGAGAAGCCGAGGAAAAGGCAGAAGAGGAACGCCGAGCAGCTGAAGAAGCTGCCGAGCAGCAGGCTGAGCAGGCTAAGTCATTTCTTTCATCAGAGGATTATACTGCACTGTGCAAGATTGTACAGGCTGAAGCAGGTGGAGAATCTTATGAAGGTAAGGTAGCTGTAGCCAATGTGGTATTAAATAGGGTAAATGATGCTGATTATCCATCAAGCGTTACAGCGGTTATCACACAGCCGGGACAGTTCACACCAGTAAGAACTGGTAAGTATGCTGTATCTGTTCCGTCGTCTGAGACAGTGAAGGCAGTTAATGCAGCACTGACAGGAACAGATTATTCAGCCGGAGCGCTTTATTTTAAGAGATCATCCGCATCTACATGGGGATCAAAGGTGCTTATTCAGGCAATCGGCAAGCATGGATTTTATATCTGATCAAATAAATATGGGTTTCGAAATAAGTCGTTACTGTTCACTCGCTTACAGCTCGCTTCAGTAACGGGTTTTGCCATTAGAGATTGCCTACGGCAATGGGCAAAACCCAGTGGCTTACCAAGTATATTGGGGCATAACTGCGCAGCGTAGTGCGCAGTTTGCCTCTGAACAGTAACAATAAGTCATCACTTTAAATAATTAAAGTGGTGACTTATTTTAGTTGGTGTGATATTATGATGTAAGTAACAGAGGCTGTTAGAGATTTGTATTTGTCAAAAGCGACTTTATGATTAAAGAAGTCGTGTTTGAAAGATCATAAGCAAAAAGGAGTAAGATAGGCATGGATTTAATGTACAAAAGTACCAGAGACGGCAATGTATGTGTAAAGGCTTCACAGGCTATTCTTAAGGGACTCTGTGATGATGGTGGACTTTTTGTTCCTGAGAGGATTCCGGCACTTGGAAAGAGCCTTAAAGAACTCTCTGAGATGGATTACAGAGGTGTGGCTTACGAGGTGATGAAGGAATTCATTACTGATTTTTCAGAAGATGAATTAAAAAGCTGCATTAAAAATGCTTATGATGAAAAATTTGATACAGAAGAGATAGCTCCATTGGTTGAAGCAGATGGTGCTTTTTATCTAGAGCTTTTCCACGGAAAGACTATCGCATTTAAGGATATGGCACTTTCTATCCTTCCACACTTGATGATCACATCAGCAAGAAAAAATAATATAGAGAATGATATCGTAATACTTACTGCAACATCCGGAGATACAGGAAAAGCAGCACTTGCAGGATTTGCGGATGTAAAAGGAACAAAGATCATAGTATTTTATCCAAAGGATGGCGTGAGCCCGGTTCAGAAACTCCAGATGGTCACACAGAAGGGGGATAATACTTTCGTAGTTGGTGTTGATGGAAACTTTGATGACTGCCAGACTGGTGTTAAGAAGATGTTTTCTGACGCTGCCTTAAAAGATGAGATCGCAGCCAAGGGATATCAGTTTTCGTCTGCAAATTCAATAAATATTGGACGTCTTGTTCCACAGATCGTTTATTATGTTTATGCATATACAAGACTTTTGAAGAATGAGATTATCACAGAGGGACAGGAGATCAATATTGTTGTTCCTACAGGCAATTTTGGAAATATCCTCGCTGCAAATTATGCAAAACAAATGGGACTTCCGGTCAAAAAGCTTGTCTGTGCATCTAATGAAAATAAGGTTCTGTTTGATTTCTTCCGTACAGGTACATATGACAGAAACAGACAGTTTATTTTAACTTCTTCACCATCTATGGATATCCTTATTTCAAGCAACCTTGAGAGAATGATATACCATGTTTCAGGTGATGATCCAAAGGCTACTGCAGGGTTTATGAGAGAGCTTAAAGAAAATGGCAGCTATACGATCACAGATAAGATGCGAGAAGGCTTGAAGGACTTTTGTGGATATTTTGCCTCAGAAGCTGATACAGCAGCAAAGATCAAGGCTTTATATGAGGATACGGGATATGTGATTGACACGCATACTGCGGTAGCAGGAAGCGCTTATGATCAGTATGCTAAGGAAACTTCAGATGAAACTCCTACAGTCATCGCATCAACAGCCAGCCCGTTTAAGTTCGCACGAAGTGTAATGACTGCTATCGATAAGGGATATGACGCAAAGGATGATTTTGAACTTGTTGATGAGCTTTCACGAATTGGAAATGTTGAAATTCCAAATGCAATCGATGAAATCAGAAATGCGGATGTCAGACATAAGACTGTTTGCAGCGTTGACGGCATGAAAGCAGAAGTTGAGAAATTTCTTTCATAAATTTACAAATTAGAAAGGCAGCGTTCTCATGGAACGCCGCCTTTTATTCGATTAAGACAAAAACTAAAGAACCAAAACTAAAATCATATGGAATCATGTGTATAGTGCGGTTTTCAGCAGATACAGCTTTATCCGGATCAAACATCGGCGGATCAAGGGATGATTCCGTTGAAAATTCGCGTGAAAGACGTACAACAAAGAGTCCATTATGTAAATTTAGAAAATCTGAAGCTAATTCATCAACTACTTCAGAATATTCTTCCAATTCCATTTTAGCGTAATTTACGGAAAACTGGCGAAGAGCTTCTTTGTCTCCGTATATAGCTGAAACAGCATTATAATCACCGGTTATATTCTGTGATATATAGCATCCGGACGGAATATCGGGAGATATATATGTAGGACGCTCAGTTACTGAGTCATCAACAAATTTTCTAAGGTTAGAAGTTAGCTCGGCTACATAAATATCGCTATTCGCCATTAGCTATCACCTCCTACAACATGCGAAAGAGCTTCTTTGATCTGCTCAGGAGTTGTAGGTTTCTGCAAAAAATCGCGTGCTCCGGCTTTTATGGCTTCTCTTAAGTGAAGCTGAGTTCCGACAGAGGATACCATTATCACATAGGCATCTTTATCGAGACTGCAAATTTCTCCGGCTGCAGTAATACCATCTTTAACAGGCATAACTATGTCAAGAAATACAACATCTACCGGATTTTTTTTGTAAGCATCGATTGCCGCCTGACCATCTTTAACTTCTGTAACATTAGTACAACCGATTTTATTCAAACCGTCATGGAGATTCTTTCTTGCAAGTAAGGAATCATCGCAGATTAATACTTTTAGGTCTTTTATGTCCATTAGTACCCCCTCCACCAAAATTTGTTAAATTAGTACAAAGAAACATAGGTATGCTGGTATTAATACAGCATTATTTACTTAATTGTATAATAAATTATCAACCTTTTCAATTTGATTTGTGGTCAAAATTGCCTAAATATGGTATTATTTAAGATACAATTATTGTACATGGAAGGATACAATTATGAGCAATTACAGTATGGATCTTGTTTTCGATATAATCGAGCTTGCAGCTGGACTTTACATTATCTATAACGGAATCAAAATGAAGCAGACAGGACACGTTGAAGGGAATGGTCTGGTCGGGAAAAATATAAATCTGGCGGCAGCACCTGATGAAGCAGGTTATATTAAAGCGATGTTTCCAGTGTATATAGTATGTGGTCTGATATTTGCGATCGTGGGAGCTGCTGTAGCGGTCATGGATTATCACGGAATTGCTGATAGAAGTGTTCAGACACCCGTGACTTTTGGATTGCTGGCAGTGTGTATTGTTTTTGCTGCTCTTACAAAGCGTGCTCAAGATAAATATCTGAAGTAATTCCGGGAGGAAAAGCTGTGAATCGTAAAGCACGCAGAAAAAAATTAAATAGTAGATCCTGTGTGCTAGTTCTATTTACCTTATTCGTACTTTTGAGCATTTCTCTTTATGCCGTTCATTATGTGAATGCAGTTGATGATAATACTCCTGTAACCATTGAAAAGGTAAGCACAGAGGAGAAGCAGCACATTCTGGTGATAAGTTCTTATAGTAATAATTATTATGGGACAGCAGGCAGAATGAGTGGGCTTAGGGATGGCTTAAAAAATAAAGCTAACCTGGACATAGAGTATATGGACTGTGATCTTGTAAAAGCAGCAGGTAATTATGAGAGTTTCTATGAAAGGCTTTGTTTCAAGCTGAAAGACAGGATTCAATATGATGCTGTTATCGCTCTTTGTGATGATGCAGTTGAGTTTTGTCTTAAATATCAAAATGAGCTTTTTAGCAGAGTGCCTGTATTTTATATGGATGTAAATTCTGTGGACAGAGTACAGAGAGCTGAGCGCAATCCATATATGACCGGGTTTAAGAAAACAGTTTCTATCATACAAAATGTGCGCATTGCGAGAGCGTTGAATCCAAATATTCAATCCATTTTTGCTTTGGCAGATGATACACTCAGCAATTTGAGCGAGATTGAAAATTTCCAAAGTGTACAAGAAGGTTTTCCTGATATCCGTTTTATTACTGTGGAAACGTCAAACTATACCAAGGAAGAATTAAGAGAGTATCTTGCAAATATTCAGATGGAAAATTCAGCCGTATTCTATATAGGAATGAATCATTTGGCAAATGATACGTATCTTTCTGTTGATGAACAGATGGCGCTGCTGAGCGAATGCAAAGCGCCTGTTTATAGCAGCAATGCTGAGAGGATAGACAATGGCGTACTTGGCGGATATGTTGAATCTTATGTTGATGCCGGAAAGATGATAATGCAGAAACTAGAGATGATCCAGAAAAATCCGGACAGAGTATTTGTCAATATGAAAGTGGAGATTCCATTTATATATGTTTTCAGCAAAAGTGCCATGAGCAATTTTGGATACAGCTGCAGGGCATTGCCGTCAGGAACGAGATACCTTGATAACGGTTCAAAAGACTATGAAAAATATCGGTATCTGATGATTGGTCTGATGATTTATGGCTGTCTCATGCTGATGATTGTCATAGCTATGATACGACTTTTGACAAAACGGCATGTTATTCAGGAAACTTTGCGTATTTCCAGAGAAAACCTTATGCGGTCGGAGCAGATGCTGCATTCTCAATATACGAGACTTGAGTATGTTGCGTCGCATGACTCACTTACGGGGATGCTTAATAGACAGACATTTGTTGATAGAGCAGCTATTGAGCTTACCAATAGAAAAAATGCAGCAATACTGATTTTTGATGTAGATGATTTTAAGGAGTTTAACGATACGGTAGGACACCATTACGGTGATGAAATGCTTAAACTTGCGGCTGAGCGTCTAGAAAACATCGATTCAAAGAATACAGTATGCGCCAGATTTGGTGGAGATGAATTTATGGTCGCCTATTTTGGCGATTGTTCCGTCGAGGGGATTGAGGAGTATGTCAAAAAGGCATTAAAGATCCTGAGCCATAAGTATTTTATCAATGGCAAAGATATGTATATGAGCTTTAGCGTAGGAATCAGCCTTTATCCGGATGATGGAATTATGATCAGTAATCTCGTAGCAAATGCGGATATGGCTATGGCTGATGCAAAGCACAGAGGCAAGGATTGTTACCGCTTCTTCGAAGAGTCACTTAAAAATGAGGCTAAGAGGCGTCAGTACATAGAAGAAATATTGAGAAATGCACTTGAAAATGATGGTTTTGAAGTGTATTATCAGCCAAAAGTGAATTGCAGGTATGGAAATATCGCGGGGTTTGAGGCTCTTGTGCGTTTGAAGAACGGTGAGATCGGACCTGCAGACTTTATACCGGTTGCAGAGGATACAGGACTTGTTATCGCAATTGACAGATTGGTGACCAGGAAGGTTGTTGAACAGCTGGCTGAGTGGAAAGCAATGGGACTTAAAGATGTGAGAGTCTCTGTCAATTACTCGGCAAAGCAGCTTAGAGATAGAAAATATCCTAAATATGTTAAAGAGCTTTTTGAAACATATGGGGTTTCACCTTCGTTGATGGATCTGGAAATCACAGAAGGTATACTTTTAGAGGAAAATGCTGTTACGGATGTTTTTCTGGATGAGATAAAGCAGCTTGGTATAACGCTTTCTCTGGATGATTTTGGAACAGGATATTCGTCATTGAATTATCTGAATTATTTGCAGCTGGATTATGTTAAACTTGACAAATCAATGATCGATAGGTATCTTACACATGATGATAATGTCATCGCCTGTACAATTGCATTGGTACATTCTTTCAGTATGAAAATAGTTGCTGAAGGAATCGACAATTGGAAAAATTGCGATCGCATCAGGGAATGCGGCTGCGACTATATTCAGGGAAATCTTTTTGGCAGACCTATGTCTGCAGAAGATGCAACAAAAATACATGATCAGGTAATGGTACTTGAACATGAAGTAAAGGAAGGAATTATATAACATGTCAGAAAAGAAGAATCCTATTGTAACTATTACAATGGAAAATGGTGATGTGATGAAGGCAGAGCTCTATCCGGAAATTGCTCCGAATACAGTTAATAACTTTATTTCGCTTATCAATCAGAAGTACTATGATGGAATTATTTTTCACCGTGTGATCAACGGTTTCATGCTTCAGGGCGGTGATCCTACAGGCACAGGAATGGGCGGCCCTGGCTATTCTATCAAGGGTGAGTTTTCACACAATGGCTTTGAGAATAACCTTAAGCATGAGGCAGGTGTTCTTTCAATGGCAAGAACAATGATACCTGATTCTGCAGGTTCTCAGTTCTTTATCATGCATAAAGCAGCACCTCATCTTGATGGTGAGTATGCTGCCTTTGGCAAGATCATTGAAGGAATGGATGTAGTCAATAAGATTGCTGAAGTTGCAACAGCTATGAATGATCGTCCTTTCGAAGATCAGAGAATGGCTTCAGTTACAGTTGAAACATTCGGTGAGACATATCCTGAACCGGAGAAACTCCCTGAAATGTAATTTCATAGTGTTATGATAAAGGTGCACCCCTCGTCGGGTGCACTTTTTACTTCTATCGTTCCTTTATACATATCAACTATGCGTTTAACGACTGTAAGGCCAAGCCCGTTTCCTTCTGTAGAGTGTGAACGGTCAGCCTGATAGAATTTTTCAAAGATTCTTTTAAGCTGCTCTTCGTTCATGCCGATTCCCTGATCGGAAATTTTAAAGACTAATGTGTGTGTGCCGTCTTCACAGCGTTCCAAAGATATAATGATATCACCTTTCTTGGGCGAAAATTTGATGGCATTATCCAATAGATTGATGATTATCTGGCTTATCAGATTAGAATCACCATAGTAAGTTATTTCATTAAGAGAAATCTCCAAATTGAGATTTTTCTTATTCCATTTCGTTTCAAGCATCAAAATATCGCGTCTTATCATTTCAGCGAAGTTAAAATAAGTGTTATTTGTTATGACATTTTGACGCTCAAGTTTGCTGATGTTCAAAACATTTGTAGAAAGTGTAGATAGTCTTGTGGATTCTTCGATTATGATGTCTAAGTAGTCGTTTCGATCCTGTTCACTCAAATTATTTTTTTTGAGCAGTTTGGCAAAGCCTCTTATTGAAACTATAGGAGTCTTAAATTCGTGTGAAAAGTCATTTATAAAGTCTGAACGGAACATTTCGTTATTTTGCAGTTCTTCAGCAAGGCGGTTAAGAGATATTTCCATGTTTTTGGCAAGACTGTTTTCTTTTGCGTGAAGATCAAGCCTTTCTTCAAAATGTCCCTCTGAAAGTCTGTCTATGAAGTCTACGGCAAGTCCTAAAGGCTTCATAGGAAACTTTAATATGCAAAAAGTGAGGAAAAGTCCTATAAGCAAGCTTATACAGAGCATGGTTGTGATGAAAGTTAAAATAGTTAAAGTAATATATGCACTGAACTTCGGAGGGACATATTTGACGAGACAAACTGTTATAAAAGCAGATATTGCCTGTGTTGATATACTGATTCCGAAAAGTAAGAAGCCGATCTTTGCAGTTAATTGTTTTCGTGAATTAAAATTACATTTTTTGTTGGAAAATTTCTTGAGCTTCATATATGTTCATCCTTTATCATCGTTGCGTACTGCCCTATAGCCTAATCCGCGTACTGTTTCAATCGAAAAAGCTTCGCAATTCTCAAAGCGCTTCCTTAATCTGTTAATATGGACTGTAATGGTACTGTCACCTGATTCTGAGTCCATTCCCCAAAATTCGTCCATAAGCTGTATCCTTGTAAATATCTTGCCTGGATATGAAAGAAGTTTATATAAAAGGAGAAATTCTTTTTGTGGGATCTGTATAGACGGATTGTTTCCTTCTTGTATAGAAAAACTGTCATAGTCAAGTGTGACATTCCCAATTTTAAGCAGATGCTCAGTAGTGATCTGTGCGCGGCGAAGAAGTGCCTGTATGCGAAGGAGCATTTCTTCCTCATCGACAGGTTTTACCATGTAGTCATCTGTACCGGAGCGGAACCCTTCTTTAATGTCGTCAGGCATTGACTTTGCGCTGACCATGAGTACCGGAGTGGCAGAATCTGATATTCTAAGATCTTTTATAAAAGTATAGCCGTCCATTTTTGGCATCATTATATCTAAAATGATAAGGTCAATCTGCTGTTCTTCAAGCACATCAAATGCAGCGAATCCATTTTCTGCGCTGAAAGTATGGTAGCCGTTGCTGGAAAGGACTGCTTCCATCAGGCGGCGTGTATTTTTATCATCTTCTACAATCAATATATTAAACATATTTGTTCCCTTCCATATGTATTCTCACGGAGCATTTAAGTTAAGCCTCAAATCAGTTAAGGTCATCGTTATATAGATTATATTCAAATTATATAAAATGAGCATAAACTCAAAAATAGTTTTTGAAAGTTTATTTAAGGTTTATAAATATCGGTTATTATGCAAAAAGATAAAATAATAATGTGTTAAAACGCACTGTATAAAATAAAATACATTATACATTGTAAAAAGCCTGATATTGTACTTATGAAAATGCGATAATTACTAATGTAGGGGGCTTGCTAATCAATACGTAGTTTATGCGTTTTAGGAGGGAAAGATTTTGAAAAATTCTGTGGTAAAAAGAATTTTGGCACTTGGCATAGGTGCTTTATTGATCGCATCAAGTCTTACAGGATGCGGCAGTAAAGCATCAGACACGTCGACAGAAGTTGTGGATACATCGGTAGATGTTGAAACGTCTAAACCTGAGTCAAGGACAATGAGTATAAGCTCGAATTTTGCAGCTACAGTAGAAGCAGATAGTGAAGTAACAGTAATGCCTAAAGTTGGTGGTGAGGTCACAGCTAAGAATTTTGAGGTTGGAGATCATGTAAATGCAGGAGACCTCTTATTTACAGTTGATGATGAGTCTGCAAGGATTTCTCTTGCGCAGGCGCAGGCTGGTGTGTCAAATGCAGAGGCTGCTGTAAAGAGTGCCGAGTCTTCTCAGGCATATGCTCAGATAAACGCACTCGATACTATGGGAACACTTTCTACTACGGAGCAGCAATATTCAAATAATGTTGATACTGCAAACGCTTCAGTTGCGGCAGCAGCGAACTCTTTGGAAAATGCAAAGAACAGCAGTGATCTTGCATCTAAAAACGTCGATGATCTTGATGATGATATCCATGATGCAAAAAAAGATAAAAAGAAACTTAAGAGAATAATCGATGACTATTATGCAGCTAATTCTGATGATGGTAGAGAAAAAGTGCTGGAGGGCTCAGGATATACAAGCATAAGCAGTGTCGAATCTGCTTATGAGTCAGCAAAGGATGATCTTGAGAAGCTTGAAGACTCTAAAGACTCAACAAAGAATTCAAAGTCATCGGCGGCTAATTCGGTAGAAGATGCTGAATCAAAATATTACAATGCACAGGAAAGTGCAGCCTATGCTCAGCAGCAGCTTGATGATTTTAGAAATTACAAGAAGAATACGGCTATAGCAAGTGCGGCAAATAGCATACAGTCAGCGGAATCAAGTGTTGCAAGCTCAAAAGCTTCTCTTGAGCAGGCTAATGCTTCATTAGATAATGCAAAATTAGCTCTTGAAAATACACAGATCACTTCACCTGTAAGTGGTACGATAACAGCTATAAATGTTTCGCTTCATAATACGACATCGGCAGGAGCTTCTGCTTATGTCATTCAGAGTGATGCAAAGAATAAAATAGTTTTTTACGTCACAGAAGAGACAGCTGACAATATGAAAGTCGGCAATGATGCTATTGTTTCCAAAGGCGAAAATGAATATGATGCGAAAATAACTCAGATAAACTCTTCAGTAGATTCTTCAAAAGGATTGTTTAAGGTTGAAGCATCACTTGTTGGCAGCGATAACCTTACTGCAGGAACCGATGTAATGGTTCGTACAGTTACAAGAGAAGCTTCAAATGTACTGACAGTCCCGGTAACTGCAGTTTATTATGAAGGAGAGCAGGCATTCGTATATAAGAATGAAGGCGGCGTTGCTGTTAAAACTGATATTTCAACAGGTATAACAGACAGCTATAACGTTGAAGTAACAGATGGTATTAAAAATACAGACGAGATAGTGGTCAGCTATTCGTCACAGCTTACAGACGGTTCTAAGATCAATGCTGCAAAGAGTACTGCTGTCGGTCAGGTTTCTACTGAGGAGGCAGCTGAATGAATGGTATTGTAAAAGGCGCGCTGAACCGTCCGATCACAGTTATCGTAGCTATATTGGGCCTGGTTCTCTTTGCGTTGGTTTCTATCAGTAAGATAACACTTAAATTGATGCCGGATATGTCTATACCATACATGGTAGTAAATGTTACATATCCTGGGGCATCACCGGAGGAAGTCGATGATCTTATCATTGATCCGCTGAGTGATGCAGTTAAATCCATATCAGGAATGAAGAACACACAGGGTATTTCCAATGAAAACTATGGATATATCCTGATGGAATTTGAGTATGGTACCGATATGGATGATGCCTACAATGATGTAAAAGAGGCAGTTGATGGCATCAGTTCGTCATTCCCGGATGACGCAGGTGATCCAAATGTAATGGAAATCGATATGGATGCATCAGATGATATGACTCTGTCTGTTACATCAGATTATCCGGATGTTGACGTACTTTCGCTTGTTAATAATGACCTTGAGCCGATGTTCAAGAATGCGTCAGCTCTTTCAGAGGTGACAGTAACAGGCGGTGACGAAAAGTATATCAGAGTAAGACTTTCTCCTGAAAAAGTAAATCAGTATGGGCTTTCAGTTACATCAGTTGCAAATGCGATAAGTGCTGTGAACTTTTCTATGCCGGCAGGTTCTGCTGATTATGGAGATCAGGTACTTACACTGTCTACAGAAGTTAAGTATGAAAAACTTGATGAACTTGAGCAGGTTCCGATTTCAACAACTAAGGGTGATGTAATTCATCTTTCAGATGTTGCAGAGGTAAGCTATGGAATATCTGATAAAACATCACTTTCAAAATATGATGGTAAAGATAATGTCAGTGTAGGTCTTAAGAAGAAGCAGTCTTCAACTTCAGTTGAACTTTCTTCTCAGATTAAAAAGATCATTACGCATATTGAAAAGCAGTATCCAAACATTAAAGTTAATATAGTAAATGATGCATCTGACACGATCATCGAATCATTAACTTCGGTTGCTAAATCAATTGTTGAAGCTGTATTTTTGGCAATGTTTGTACTCTTCCTCTTCTTTGGAGATCTGAAGGGTGCGCTGATCGTAGGAAGTTCGATGCCTATATCTTTGCTGGCAACGATCATTCTTATGAACTTCATGGGATTGTCACTCAATGTCGTAACTATGAATGCTCTTGTACTTGGTATAGGTATGATGACAGATAACGCAGTTGTTGTCATCGAGATGTGCTTTAGAAAACGTGATGAAGGCATGGGATTTAAGGAAGCCGCATACGAAGGTACATCAATAGTTATGGGTTCGGTAATCGGTTCTACGATCACATCAGTCGTTGTATATTTGCCGCTTGCGGTAATGGAAGGACTTTCAGGTCAGATGTTCAAGCAGCTTGGATTTACTATCATCTTTACGCTTGTGACATCGCTTATTTCTGCTATTACACTTGTACCGGTATTCTTTAATATTTACAAGCCGGTAGAAAAGAAGAAGTCTGTCGTAAATTCAATATTAGACTGGCTTTCTAAGAAGTATGGCATAGCGCTCAGACGTTTCCTTAAGTGGAAAAAAACAGTGCTTTTTGCTTCTATCATTTCGCTTGTATTGATGGTAATGATGGCAGGACAGTTAAAATCAGAGCTGATGCAAAGTACTGATGAAGGTACTGTAAATGTTGCTGTTACATTTAGAAGCAATCTTAACATTGATGAGATGTCTAAGGTAATGGATCAGCTTGAGGAATTTGTTTCAAAAAGTGAGTATATAGAGCATTATACAACCACGCTGAATCAGTCGGGCGCAACAGGTTCGATAGCTGCATATGAGTATGATGATATCAAAGTTTCAACTCAGGATATAGTTGATGACTGGAATCAGAAATTGAATAAATTCTCAAATATAGCAGAAATCAAGGCAAGCTCTGCATCCACAGGCGGATCAAGCATGTCAACATCTGATTCGGTTAAGTATTATCTCGAAAGCTATGACATGAAAGCACTTCAGGCAGCTTCAAAGGATCTGCAGGAGTCTATGAGAGGTGTAAATGGTGTTCTTCGTGTAGAGTCGTCAATCGCAGAGTCTGGTTCACAGGTAAAGATAGATATCAACCCTGTTATGGCTCAGCAGAAAGGATTTTCTGCACAGACACTTGCCGGTCTCATATATAAAAATATGTCAGGAAGTACAGCGATAGAAGATGTCAGAATCGATGATACAACTTATGATGTAAAGGTAGAATATCCAAAGGATTATTTTAAGAATGTATCAGATGTAGAGACTATGACCTTTACAAATTCATCCGGTGTATCAGTACCTCTTATGGAAATGGCTGAAGTAAGGCTTGAGTCTGCACCGTCGGTAATACGTCGTAAGAATGGAAAATATAATGCTGAGCTTACAGTTACAGCAACTTCGACAACAATTGATGATGTAAAAGAAAAGCTTGGCGAATTAGTAAAGACTACAATTCTTCCGGATGGCGTAAGCTTTGGAACAAGTGCAATGGATGAAATGATGGCGGAGGAATTTTCTTCTATAGGAATGGCTATTGGCATAGCATTCTTCCTTGTATTTGCTGTTATGGCGATTCAGTTTGAATCGATCATAGACTCTGTGCTGATAATGATCTCAATCCCATTTGCACTTATAGGCTCAGTTGCGCTGCTGCTTATAATGAAAGCGAAGATCTCAATGTCATCTCTTATGGGTATTTTGATGCTTGCAGGTATCGTAGTTAATAATGGTATCATTCTCATCGATATGGCAATACAGAATCAGAAGTCGGGTATGGAGACATATGATGCATTGGTCGATGCCGGTATGGGAAGATTAAGACCAATTCTTATCACGACTCTTACTACCGAGCTTGCGATGATGCCGGTGGCATTTGGACTTGCTAAAAACTCTGAGAATATGGCGGGAATGGCGATAGTAATGGTTGGAGGTCTTGTTGCTTCAACTATCCTTTCATTGCTTTTCCTTCCGACATTCTATCTGATAATTGATAATATTCGTGCAAAGATAGAAAGATTCAATCAGAGAAGGAAAGATAAAAAGATTGAAAAACGTGATCTCAAGTCAAAAGAGAGACAGCTGAAAAATAATAATAAAGATAATAAAGATAATTAATACACTTATGTAGTAAAACGCTTCTTTGTATTGTAAAATATACAGAGAGGCGTTTTTACTTTTTGTTTTAATTTTTTTCAAAGTTTCATCACAGTGTTAGGATTATACTATATAAAAATAAGCATTGAATTAGGAGAATCTTATGAAGCGATTAAATAAAATTGTAACTGCGGTGATCACGGCAGTATTTATAGCGTCATCGACTTTAACAACATCGGTATATGCAGCAATTCCTATAGTTGAGACGACATCTGAAGCATGTAATCTTGAAGCTGAGAGCTACTATAATATGCTTCCTACGGGTGTAAAGGAAGCATTTGAAAATCTTGGCTGGACAGTTCGTATTAAAGATCTTGGTACGGTTAATGCCGAAGCGTCTTCGCTTGGCGCTGATATTTCTGAAGGCGAGTATGTAGCAGGATATACGGATACAGCCTCAAATACAGTTGTCCTTTCGGATGAATATGCAGCGTATGCCATTAACCATGAAATCGGACATTTTGTTGATATGATAATGAATAACAGCATATCGCAGACATCAGAATTTGCAGCGATTTATGCGGCGGAAAAGGATTTGTTTGATGGAGGCGATAATTCTTATGCAAAGACAGATGCATATGAGTATTTTGCTGAAGCTTTTCGGGAATATGTAGAATGTGCAGGCTATCTTAGTGCAACAGCTCCACAGACATTTGCATATATTGATGAGCTGATGGCTTCGTATGGAGGAACTTCGACGCTTGGAGTTACGACACTCACAAGAGCTGATGATGGAAAGAATTCAGGCTCTTCAGATACAGAGCAGCATTTTGTACCGGATGATCAGCATATTGTAATGATAAGAAATTTCGGCACGATGCATAGTGGTATGGAATCCTTAAGCAAAAAGCATATGTAAAATTATGACACGCAGTTTTACGGCTGCGTGTAAAATTTTCAAAAAAATTAGCACTCGCCACTTGCAAGTGCTAACAAAAAGTGTTAGGATGTGCTTGTAAGAGAAAGAGGTGATGATATGAATATTAATAAATTCACACAGAATTCTATTGCTGCAGTCAATGGATGTGAAAAGATTGCCAATGAGTATGGTAATCAGGAGATAAAAGAAATTCATTTACTGTATTCACTTATAACATTAGATGATTCGCTGATAGCCAAACTTGTTGAAAAAATGGGTGTTGATATAGAAAGTTTCAAAGCAAGGATCGAAGACGGATTGGCGAAGTGTATCAAGGTTCAAGGCGGCCAGATTTATCTTGATCGTGATGTAAATAATGTTTTGACATCTGCAGAAGATGAAATGAAAGCCCTGAATGACGAATATGTTTCTGTCGAGCATTTATTTCTTGCATTGCTTAAGCATCCTGATAAAGAAGTTAAGGATATATTTCAGTCGTTTGGCATAAATAGAAATCGGTTTTTGGAAGCACTTGCAACAGTCAGAGGTAATCAGAGAGTTACAAGTGATAATCCTGAAGCTACTTATGATACTCTTTCGAAATATGGGATAAATCTTGTGCAGAGAGCTAAGGAACAGAAGCTCGATCCCGTCATCGGAAGAGATAGTGAGATAAGAAATGTGATCAGGATACTTTCTAGGAAAACAAAAAATAATCCTGTTCTTATTGGCGAGCCGGGTGTTGGAAAAACAGCAGCGGTAGAAGGTCTGGCACAGAGGATAGTGCGTGGAGATGTTCCTGAGACACTTAAGGATAAAGAAATCTTTTCCTTGGATATGGGTGCGTTGGTTGCAGGCGCTAAGTATAGAGGTGAATTTGAGGAAAGGCTTAAGGCAGTACTTGAAGAGATAAAAAAATCAGAAGGAAAGATAATTCTTTTCATTGATGAACTTCATACTATTGTCGGCGCTGGTAAAACTGAAGGCTCTATGGATGCCGGAAATATGCTGAAGCCGATGCTTGCACGAGGAGAGCTCCATTGTATTGGAGCAACTACGCTTGATGAGTACAGAAAGTATATAGAAAAAGATGCAGCGCTTGAAAGAAGATTTCAGCCGGTAATGGTTGATGAGCCGTCTGTAGAAGATACGATATCTATACTCAGAGGTCTTAAGGAGCGCTATGAAGTGTTCCATGGCGTTAAGATAGCAGATTCTGCATTAGTGGCAGCGGCTACCTTATCTCATAGATACATTTCGGACAGATTTCTGCCGGATAAAGCCATAGATCTTATAGATGAAGCATGTGCATCTATCAAGACAGAAATGGACTCTATGCCGACAGAGCTTGATGAACTTAATCGAAGAATCCTTCAGCTTCAGATTGAAGAGAATGCATTAAAGAAGGAAACTGATCAGAAGAGCGCAGAGCGTCTTACAGAGCTTCAAAAGGAACTTGCGGAGCTTAATGAGAAATTCTCATCTGCAAAGGCACAGTGGGACAACGAGAAAAATATTGTAAATCAGATTTCAGAGATACGTGAGCAGATTGAACAGGTCAATAATGAGATTGAGATAGCTAAGCGAAATGGCGACCTTAATAAAGCTTCTGAGCTTCAATATGGAAAGCTGCCGGCACTTAGAGCAAAGCTTGCGGCTGAAGAATCAAATGATAGAAATAAAGATCTTTCAATGGTTCATGAGTCGGTTTCTGAGGATGAGATCGCGGAAATCGTATCAAGGTGGACAGGAATTCCTGTGGCAAAGCTTACGCAGGGTGAGAAGGCAAAGACTCTTCATTTGGATCAGCAGCTTCATAAGAGAGTGATAGGTCAGGAAGATGCAGTGCAGAGAGTCACAGATGCAATAATTCGTGCAAAGGCAGGAATCAAAGATCCTTCAAAGCCTATAGGAAGTTTTCTGTTCCTCGGACCTACAGGTGTAGGTAAAACTGAACTTGCAAAAACGCTTGCGGAAGCACTTTTTGATGACGAAAATAATATGGTTCGTATCGACATGAGCGAATATATGGAGAAATACTCAGTGTCTCGTCTTATTGGAGCGCCTCCGGGATATGTCGGATATGATGAAGGCGGACAGCTTACAGAGGCTGTAAGAAGAAAGCCGTACTCTGTAGTACTTTTTGATGAAGTAGAAAAGGCTCATCCGGATGTATTTAATGTGTTGCTTCAGGTTCTTGATGACGGCCGTATTACCGATTCGCAGGGGCGTACGGTTGATTTTAAGAATACTATTCTTATTATGACATCAAATCTTGGTTCAGAGGATCTTCTTGCTGGAATTAAAGATGATGGAGAGATCTCTGAAGAAGCACAGGAACAGGTTGAAGCTAAGCTTAAGGCTTCTTTTAGACCGGAATTTCTTAACAGATTAGATGAAATCATCATGTTTAAGCCTTTGACAGAGGAAAATGTCGGACATATCATAGACCTGCTCTTAAAAGATACTAATCGACGTATTGAGGAGCAGGAACTTAAAATAGAGCTTACAGAAAATGCTAAAAAATTTATCACAGAGAGTGCATATGATCCTATATATGGAGCTAGACCGTTGAAGAGGTATATGCAGAAAAATGTTGAAACACTTAGTGCAAGACTGATACTTCAAGGTGATGCGCTCGCAGGTGATGTGATAGTCATTGATGCAGTTGATGATAAATTAAGTGCATACGTCAAATGATTGGATTTATTTATGAGCTTGGGCGGATAGTGCCCCCAAGCTCATTTTTTTGTAGTAAAATGTGGTAAAAGGAGGATTTACTTATGTGGGCATATGAAAGCGTTTTTTATCAGATCTATCCATTGGGGTTCTGCGGAGCACCGTTTGAAAATGATGGTGTGCTGGAGCACAGGATACTTAAAGTTATTGACTGGATAGACCATATAAATAAACTCGGGTGCAATGCGATTTATTTTTCACCGGTCTTTGAATCTGATACCCATGGATACAATACGAGGGATTATACAAAGATCGACACAAGACTGGGTACTAATGAGGATTTTGTAAAAGTTGTAAAGGAACTGCATGAAAATGGCATAAAAGTTATACTTGATGGTGTATTTAACCATGTGGGAAGAGGATTTTGGGCATTTCAGGATGTGCTGAAGAATCGCTGGGATTCTAAATACAAAGACTGGTTCAATATAAATTTTGATGGGAATTCAAATTATAATGACGGACTTTGGTACGAAGGCTGGGAAGGTAATTATGACCTTGTGAAGCTTAATTTAAGAAATGAAGAAGTTATCCAGCATATTTTCAATGCAGTAAAAGGTTGGGTAGAAGAATTTGATATTGATGGATTAAGGCTTGACGTGGCATATTGTCTTGATAAGGATTTTTTGCGAAGACTCAGAGAATATACAGATAATCTAAAAAAAGACTTTTTTATAGTGGGAGAAACTCTTCACGGGGACTATAATCAGTGGGTAAATGATCAGGCGTGCCACTCTGTTACAAACTATGAATGCTACAAGGGACTTCATTCAAGCTTTAACAGTATGAATCTCTTTGAGATAATGTACTCGGTAAACAGGCAGTTTGGCGCAGAGCAGTGGACGCTTTACAAAGGAAAACATTTGCTGAGTTTTGTAGATAATCATGATGTTTCAAGGATAGCAAGCGTCTTGAATAATGAAAAGCATTTGCCTTTGATCTACACGCTCATGTTTTCGATGCCGGGAATACCTATAATATACTATGGCAGTGAATGGGGGACAAAGGCTGATAAGAGTCAGGGAGATCCTGCCTTGAGAGTTTCTTTTGATAAACCTGAATGGAATGAGCTTACGAGCTATATCCAAAAACTCTGCGAGATCGAAAAAGAAAATAAGGCAATGCAGTATGGTGGATATAGAAATCTTGTTCAGACAAATAGACAATGTGTCTTTGAAAGAGAATGTGAAGGTGCTAGAATAATAGTTGCTATAAATGCAGATGAAAATGAATTTTGTGCGCACTTTGATGCGCGAGCCGGCAGAGCGCATGATCTTATAACTGGTGAAGAGATAGACTTCGGAGGAGGGCTCAGGATACCGGGATACACGGCTTATATATTGGAGCCGTTTTAACTCGGACGGAGAAATTTCCTTACTCTAAGTGCTGGTGTAGGCAAGTAGGTTTTGACTAAAATGTGGGAATGAAAAGGAAAGTTCGGAATGGAAAAATGTTTTATTGTCGGGGCCGGAGATTTCTTCGGCCTTGATATTGTGCCTGAAAAAAATGACTTTGTGATAGCAGCAGATGCAGGATATGATTATTTACTGCAAAGTGGTGTAAAACCGGATCTTGTGATAGGTGATTTTGATTCCAGAGACGGGAAAATACCTAGTGAGAAAAATGTTATAACTCTCCCTGTTATGAAGGATGATACTGATATAGCAGCAGCTTTTAAGGAAGGCTGGAAGCGTGGCTATAGAGAATTTCATATATTTGGAAGTATGGGCGGAAGCAGATTCGCTCATACGGTAGCCAATGTTCAGCTAATTTCAAATATAGCAGAGATGGGTGGAAAAGCATGGTTGTATGGAGGAAACGAGATAACAACTGCTATCCATAATAGCTGTATCAGTTTTGGAAAAGAAAATGAAGGCTATATTTCTATATTTTCAATGAGTGATGTTTCAGAAGGTGTCACTATCAAAGGTTTGAAATATACGTTGAATGACTATGAGCTTAAAAATACAATTGCGTTAGGTGTGAGCAATGAATTCATAGGTGAAGATTCAGAGATAAGTGTAAAGAAAGGTACACTTTTGGTAGTCTGTCAGAAATAAAAGAGACTCTCCCGGTTTACCAATGTCATTAAGTTTAGCTGACATTGTCTAAGCGGGGAGAGTCTTTTTTTATGAAAGCTTATCAAAAAGCTTGTTGCCGATAAGCTGAATACCCTGTACAAATACGATGAGAATCAAGCTTGTTACGATCAATGTAGGCATATTGTATTGCTGGTAGCCGTATCTTATAGCTACATCGCCAAGACCGCCGGCACCGATGGCGCCACCCATTGCAGAGTAACCTACAAGGTTGATGATAGTAAGAGTGATTCCTGAAATAATTGCAGGAACAGCTTCTTTTATCTCTACACGGAAAATGATCTGAGCATTAGATGCACCAAATGAGCGTGCGGCTTCGATCACACCGGGATCTACAGAACGTAATGCTGATTCCATAACTCGGGCTACAAAAGGTATTGCGCTGATCGTAAGAGGTACTATCGCAGCTCTTGTGCCGATTGCTTTTCCGGCAATCATTCTTGTGAAAGGTATCACGATGACCATCAAAATGACAAAAGGAAAACTTCTGAATACATTTACAAGAAAATCAAGAATACCATATACGATCTTGTTTGGATGAAGTCCATCCCTGGCAGTTATATTAAGGATTATAGCTGGAATAAATCCTAAAACAACTGAAAATAAAGTTGACCAAAAAACCATATAAAAAGTTTCTGTGGTAGCTTCTCTGATGAGGGATATAATTCGTTCACTCATGTTTATTCACCTGCTCTTTCCATAATTTCCCATTTCACATTGTTATTGTTAAGGAAATTCTCAACTGCCTTAAGATCTTTGTCTTCGACATTGATAACAAGGCTTCCCATTGCAACATTACGGAAGTTCTCAATCTTGCCCCATACGATGGAAAGATCAAGATCAAGAGAACGTGCGAGACGGGTTATTATAGGAAGACCTGAGTTTTCATCCGCAAAGAACAATTGAACATTATGACCTGTGGAAGGAAGAACGTCGGGTGTTCCACCGAGGAAGTCACGGATCGAAGGGTTTGGAAGTATGAAAAGTTCTTCAGGCTTGCCTTCAGCAACGATATTTCCGTCTTTGATAAAAGCTACTCGTGAGCAGATCTGCTTAACAACTTCCATCTGATGTGTAACAACAACTATAGTGATACCAAGCTCAGAATTGATCTTAAGCAGTAGATTCAATATTCCGCCAGTCGTCTGCGGGTCTAATGCGGATGTGGCTTCATCACAAAGAAGGATCTTTGGATCAAGTACCAGAGCACGGGCTATGGCAACACGCTGTTTCTGACCACCGGAAAGATTAGATGGGCGCTCATGAACTTTGTCAGCAATACCAACGAGATCGAGAAGCTTCATGATTTTTTTCTTTGCTTCAGGACTGTTTTTCTTTATGCCGCAAAGCTGAAGAGGAAGAGCAACATTATCATAAACATCTGCTCTGCTCATCAGGTTAAAGTTCTGGAAAATCATACCTATTTTCTTTTGAAAATCACGAAGCTTTTGGCCCTTAAGGCTTGAAACTTCACATCCAAGAACATTGGCAGATCCGGACTGATAAGTTTCCAGTCCGTTAAGACAACGGAGCAGTGTAGATTTACCGGCACCGCTATGACCAATAATTCCATAGATTTCCCCATCGTTGATATGGATAGATATGTCTTTGAGGACATTGACTGATCCAAAGTGCTTTTCAAGATTTTTTACTTCTATCAAGGCGAATGTATCTCCTTTTTGCAAAATTATCATATAACTTAAAATCGCCCAGGGGAGTACCCCGGGCGGATATTTCCTGATATATTTTATCAGATTGATCAGAAGGCTGCAATAACAGAACCGTTGTAATTTTCGTTGATATAGTCTTTGACAGCCTGAGACTGGAGAGCAGCTTTAAGCGCCTGTGATTTGGTAGAATTTTCGTTTCCTTCGTTTACAACAAGGTCATTGATGTACTGTTTGCTGGCTTCTGCATCTGCTGACTCAGCTATGATAGCGTCTGTAGCTGGGTTGAAACTTGCCTCCATAGCATAGTTGCCATTGATGACTGCTGCATCTACATCATCAAGAGTTCTTGGGAGGCTTGCAGCTTCCTGCTCAACAAATTCAAAATTGTGTGGATTCTCTGTGATATCGGTAGGTGTAAGAAGGTCTACAGACTCATCAACTGTGATAAGATCATTATCTGCAAGAAGACGAAGTGCTCTTGACTCATTTGAACCATCGTTAGGAATAGCTATAGAAGCACCATCCTTAAGCTCGTCAAGTGATTTTACAGTTTTAGAGTAAAGTCCCATAGGCTCAAGGTGGATGCCTGCAATTGAAACAAGCTTAAGTCCACGCTCTTTATTTTCTTCTTCCATATAACGTGTTGTCTGGAAGTAGTTTGCGTCGAGGTCGCCGCTGTCAACAGCTGTGTTAGGCTGTACATAGTCGTTAAATGCAACAACATCAACAGTCCATCCCTTTGCTTCAAGAGCAGGTTTTACAACGTTTTCAACGATCTCCTCATGTGGAACAGGTGTAACACCGATAGAGATAGTTGTGTCGTCGCCTTCAGCTTCAGGGATTTCGAGAGCACCTGCTTCAGAAGAAGCGTCGCCTGATGTTTCAGAAGAAGCAGCAGCTTCAGTAGTTGCTTCGCTTGAAGCGGTTTCCTGAGTTGGAGCAGCGGAAGATACATTAGATGCAGATGAACCGCAGCCTGCTAAAAGTGCTGAAATTACTGTGAGTGAAAGGACAGCTGAAATTATTTTCTTTTTCATAATATTACTCCTCCATGCCGGGGTGACCGGTAAAATGTAGCCCTTTACTAATTCATAGCTATATGATATGATTTATATGAAATGAATATACATTAGAACAAAACATATGTCAACAAAAAAGTTTTTTCGTTGCAGCTTATTTTAGGAAAGGTTAAAAATGATTAAAGTTAATAATAACACATTAACGCTTCAAAGCGAAGATGGATTAAAGTATTTAATACTAAATAATTCTGATAAAAAAGTTGGAAATGTGCAGATAACTGATACAGATCCTGCTTTTCTCTCATTTGATATCATCGGCGAGGAGCGAGGAAAACATTATGCTTCTAATGCTGTATATGTTTTGAATTCATTTATTCATAGGGAAAAACAGATCAAGGTTATCAAGGCAGAAGTAAAAGCTGATAACGAGATCGCAAGGCATGTGTTGGAACATAATGGATATTATATCAAAGAGAAAAAAGATGGCAGTATAATATATGAACATATTCAATCAGAAACAAGGAATGATGATTCGTATGAGCCTGGAGACGGAAATAAGGTGATATATCTTGCCGGCGGATGTTTTTGGGGGACAGAGCGTGCGTTTAAGGCACTTAGAGGTGTTGTTGAGACCAGAACAGGCTATGCAAATGGTCATATGGATCATCCAACGTATGAAGATATCATCAGAAATGAGACAGGGTTCAAGGAAACAGTAAGAGTTACATATGATCCGCAAATTTTAAGCCTTGAAACTATACTTAAGGCATATTTCCTTGTAACTGATCCGACGCAGGAGAATGGACAGGGAGAAGACATCGGTACTCAGTATACAAGCGGTATTTATTATAAGAATCCTGATGACAAACCGATTCTGGATAAATTTATAGAGAATGAAAAGAAAAAGTATTCTGAGTTTTTTGTAGAATTAAAGCCTATTGAGTGTTTCTATGAGGCAGAAGAGTATCATCAGGATTATCTGACAAAAAATCCTGAAGGTTATTGCCATATATCCCTTGCGGCTATAAATAAAATAAAAGAGTTAAATACTTTATAATTAAACTATTGTATAAGTTGAAGAGGATAGTTAAAATGTAAAGTATGATTGAAATGATTTATGATCGCCTTTCAGGAATAATAGCTTCCGGGGCAACAGATGATGTTAACTATATATTGGCAAAGTTTGTTCTGCAAAATGTAGACGAGATTCCAGATACAAGTATATATACTTTGGCAAAAAAATGCGGTGTTTCTCCTGCTTCAGTGACACGCTTTGTACAGAAGTGCGGATTTTCAAGCTTTGTAGAGTTTAAGGATAATTGTCGCGATGAAAAATACGCGAGAGAGCTTTCTCAGAACTTTCACCCTATTGAAGACATGCCTTTTGCAGACGGATATGGCGAAGCTGAAAGAAATGCGGATCTTGAGGTTATTTTTTCAGATATTCGTTCATGCATATCCGAATCATCATTAAAGCAGGCTGAAGAATTTACCAAAGAACTCATGGAGTCTGACGATGTTGTATTTTTCGGGATATCTTTTGTGCAGATATTTGCGAAGCATATAGTTGATGAACTGTTGAATTTTGGAAAATATTGCGGATATACAACTGATAAGGATGCTATACTCAGAAATAAAAGAAAAAACAGCATGATAGTCATTGTGAGCATGTTTGGATATAAGCTTCCTTTGGATGAGGATTTTTATAAGCAGCTTACTCAGAATTATGACAGAGTATGGCTTATAACTCAGAATCCGAGAGGAAGAATTCCGTGTAAGTCGATACAGATGAAACTTTGTCCGCATAGCACTTCAAATTATATGCTATGGATGCTGCTGGCGGATGAGATTGTTTATATGTATAAAAGATTGCTTTGTGATAAAAATTGATTGAAACCTGTACTTCGGCCGGAGTACAGGTTTTTTGTTTGGCCGCGTGCATGATATAGGGTATTTGGGAGAAGAAACAGAATGGTTGAAATGTTATATGACAGGCTTTCGGGCATGATAAATTCAGATAAAGCCGGCGATGCGAATTGTATATTAGCTGAATATGTACTTCAAAATATCGAATCTATGGCGAAGACGAGCATTTATATGCTTGCAAAAGAATGCGGTGTTTCTACAGCAACGGTAACACGTTTTGTACAGAAATGCGGATTTGAAAGTTATATTGATTTCAAAGAACGCTGCGAGGAAGAGGCTGGGACAAGAGAACTTGCCAGAAATTCTCATCCGCTTGATGAAATGCCCTTTAAGGATGGCTTTGATGCAATCAACCGAAACAAGGATATGAACTTGTTGTTTTCGGAAGTTAGAGAGAGCATTCAGGAAAAATCTCTGATTCAGGCGAAAAAGTTTGCAGAAGATTTGTATAAGCACGAAAATGTAGCATTTTACGGAATTTCCTTCGTTCAGATAGTGGCACAGCATATAGGAAATGAGTTGTTGAATCTTGGGAAATATTGCACTTATATTTCAAGGCTTGACGATGTACCTGTGACCAAAAAAGACAGCAGTATGCTTGTTATAATAACTATGTATGGATTTCAGCTGCCATTAAATAATGAATTTTACCAAAGAGCTTTTGAAAGATATGAAAGTATCTGGATAATAACGCAGAATCCGCGTGGAAAAGTGCCATGTAAGCTTCTTGAATTTGGATTGTGTAAGCACAGCACTTCAAATTATATGGCGTGGATGATGATTGCAGATGAAATTGTATATTTGTATAAAGAATTGATTTCTGAATAATAAATGTTACGAAAAATGAAACAATAAACACTAAAAAAATAAATGGTGATACTATATCATTTGTACAAAAAACATGGATAATGTACACATCGAATGTATATTATCTACAAATGAAGGAAGGTATCATATGAAAAAGTTTGGAGCAAGTATGGTTTCTGCAGTAGTTATAGCTGCAATGCTTACAGGATGCGGGGGCAGTGCAGTCGATCATGTTGAAAAAGCTTCATTAGAATCCACAGCAGAGTCAGAGGCATCGCAGCCGTCTGAGGAGGCATCGACAGAAGCAGTAGATGAAAAAGCTACTGTTAGAAAGACAGAATTTGGTGATGTACAAGGTGTTGTTCAGGATGAAGTTGAAGTCTATTATGGAATCCCATATGGTAAGGAGCCTGTGGGAGAGCTTAGGTGGAAAGCTCCTCAGGATCCTGAAAGTTGGCAGGATACAAAAGACGTAAGCCAAAAGGAAGATATGGCTATGCAGCTTGCAACTGTAGATGGAGAGTCGAAGCCGACAGGAACTACAGATTGTCTCAATCTGGATGTTTATACTACATCTGATGCAGAAAATAAGCCGGTTATAGTCTATGTTCACGGTGGTAATAATCAGACCGGAAATGCACAGGAAATTCCGGGATTTGATATTGTTAAAGACGATGATGCAGTATATGTGTCTGTAAACTATAGACTTGGTTTTCAGGGATTTAATTGTCTTCCAGCTTTGATGGATGAAGAAAATAATACCGGAAACTTTGCTATGCTTGACCTGGCTAAATCGCTTAAATGGGTAAGAGATAACATAAGTAATTTTGGCGGAGATCCGAAAAATGTTACGGTAAGCGGTTTCTCTGCAGGCGGCAGAGACGTAATGGCAATGCTTATCAGCCCGAAATTCGAAGGGCTTTTCGATAAAGCGATCGCTTATAGCGGTGGAATGACAGTATCTAATGTTGAGGATTCGCAGAAAAAGATAGCAGAAAAGATTGCACCTCTTGCGGTAGAAGACGGAAAAGCTGATGATGAGAAGGCAGCGGCAGAATGGCTGCTTCAGGATACAGATGAAGTGAAAGATTATCTTTATTCTATAAGCGAAGACAGACTTACATCAATAAGCGTAGGCGCTGGCATCAGAATGAGCGGATTTCCACATCTGTACGCTGATGATGTAGTGATTCCATCAGATGGCTTTGATGCAAAAGTTGTAAATGATGTACCGCTTTTGATGCTTACTGGAAGCAGTGAGTTTACATTCTTTGGATGCACTGATCCTTATTTTGATACACTTAAGGATGATGAAAAGAAGAATGCGATCGCATTCACTGATAAATATGGAAGTGATTTTTACAGAATATTCAATACTCAACTGAGTGCTGAAAAGCTGGATAAATACTATGCATCAGATATGTATATTGCTCAGATAAACTATGGTGGAAGCGATTCAGCAAGTAAAATAGATCTTTTTGGTGCATTTCATGGTATCTTTGTTCCGATGTTGTCCAGAACGCATGGATACAGCGGTTTGTATGACTTTGAATCTGCTGCCGGTTATCAGGATATGGCAGGCAAATTTAATGCGTATCTCAAGAACTTCATAAATACAGGCAATCCAAATGGCGAAAATGCTGAAACAGAATGGAAGCCATGGACAGACGAAGAGAAAAATACAATGGTGTTTGATGCAGATGATAAAAATGCAACGTTAGAATTAAGAGATGTATACAAAACAAACGCTGATATTATTTCTGACATTGAATCTGACTCTACTGTAAGTGATGAAGTAAAAACTTACATAATTAAAAATATAATGAATGGCAGATGGTTTAGTGCTGATCTCGATGAGCATTTTGGCACAGCCAGCCTTTGGTAATATAAAATGATTTTAGCCTGCGGTTGTCGGATGATGATCGTGGGCTTTATTTTTTCGCATATCCTGATTTCTGAAAAATTCAAGAAATCTATATAAATGGTTGCTTAATGCAGAAAATAAGCTATATAATTAAGTCTAATATTTAAGTAAGGATTTTTTATAATGATAATAGCTAAATTAACAAGACCAAATATGCAATATGATATGAATGCGCTTCTAAAGTCATTTTATCCGCCGGAAGATGTTGTGATGGAAGACATTACTTCAGAAGACGGAGATTTTATTGCGGATATTACTCTTGATGGAGAGAGAATTGCATATGTAAAAATGGCTGACACAATGGATGAAGATAAAAGTGCCTTCAAAAATGAACTTAGAAGACAGATCTATAAACAGCTTAAAGAACTCACTGGAAGAGAGCTTCCGTGGGGAATATTGAATGGCATACGCCCTACAAAGCTTGCTGTAAAAGAGCTTGATTGCGGACGGAGCAGTAAAGAAGCTGAAGAATTCATGAAGAAAGTCTATCTTGCAAGCGATGAGAAGGCAAGACTGGCAGTGCAGATAGCTGAACGTGAAAGGAAGATCATATCAGGACTTCATACAGATGACGGTTATAGCCTTTACATAGGTATACCCTTCTGTCCGACTACTTGCTTATACTGTTCCTTTACTTCATATCCGATAGGTCAGTGGAAAAATAAAGTCGATGAATATGTGACTTGCCTTACAAAAGAAATTGATTATATAGCTGAAAATTTTAAGGATAAAACATTAGATACGATATATGTTGGTGGAGGTACACCGACAACTCTTGAGCCTGATCAGATCGAGAGACTTCTTACTTATGTCTCTGAGAAGCTTGATCTTTCGCATTTACAAGAGCTTACTGTAGAATCAGGCAGACCTGACTCTATTACGAGAGACAAACTCAGGGCCATGAAAAAGTGTGGTGTTGACAGGATTTCGGTCAATCCGCAGACAATGAGCGATAAAACCTTGAAATTTATAGGTCGTCATCATACAGTAGCTCAGTATGTAGAAGCATTTAATACAGCAAGAGAAGAAGGCTTTGACAACATAAATACTGATATAATTCTTGGTCTGCCCGGAGAAACGATAGATGATGTAAGGCACACTATAACAGAGATAGAAAAGCTGCGACCGGATGATCTTACGGTTCATTCGCTTGCAATAAAAAGAGCGTCAAGACTTCAAGAATGGATACGTAAGAATGGCCTTGAAGAAGTCAAGGATACTGCTGAAATGATGGATATTGCGGCAGCGGGAGCTGAACGTATGGGACTCTCGCCATATTATTTGTACCGTCAGAAGAATATGAGCGGTTCGCTTGAAAATGTAGGTTTTGCTTCAGAAAATCATGCAGGAATCTATAATGTAGCAATGATGGAGGAAGTGCAATCAATACTTGCGATAGGTGCCGGAACTGTAACCAAACGTGTAAGCGCGGACGGAAGTATCAGCAGATGCGATTGCCATAAAGATGTAGAGCTTTACATGAGCCAGATTGATGAAATGATTGAAAGAAAGAAAAGACTTTTCCGATGAATAGATAAGGAGGATGGCAATGTCAGCATCGTCATTATTTGTTAAATTCATTTTTTTCAGTTTTCTGGGATGGGTATGGGAGTCGATCTACTGTACAGTCAGAGAAAAGAAATGGGCTGACAGAGGTTTTTTATTTGGACCGGTCTGTCCAATCTATGGATCGTGTGTAGTTGCTGTTATGATACTATCGAATATATTTCCTGAGGTATTCGATCCTAAGCAGGCAGTATGGCTTCAGTTTCTAATATGTATGATAGGCAGCGCGATTGCAGAGTACTCAACATCATGGGTGTTGGAAAAGAGGTTTTCTGCAAGATGGTGGGATTATAGTGACATGCCGTTTAATTTGAATGGTAGGATATGCTTGCCAGCGAGTATTGGATTTGGTATAGCAGGAGTGATAATAATCAGATATATGATTCCGACTATAGTTCAGCTGGAAAGCCATATACCGGCAGAAGCATTTGAGGTATTGGGTTTGATATTCGCGGCTGTGTTTGGTGCGGATTTTGCACTTACAGAGGCTAGCCTTTCTTCTTTGCTTAAAACAATTGAGGAATATAAGAGTGAATTTAATATTAAAGCAGAAGAGACCTATACTACGATAGCACGTGTTCCTGAAAATATGGGAAAAGTGATATCAGAAAAACGCGAAGAGATTATAGAAAATACGGAAGAGCGTATGCATAGAATGGCAAGGTACACAGCCAAAATGACGGGTGCTCAAAAACATATTTTTAAGAATATCATAATGTTTGTTCCTCGTACTGGAAAAGAGAGTATTACAAAGATCAACCAGTTAAAAGAGTATATTGAAAAGCTATAAAAAATCCCGCATTGTGCGGGATTCTTTGTTATGAAAGCTCAGCTTCTAACCTATGCATGTCTTTGAATTCAATTCGTACCATTATGCCTGCTACGATCGCGGCAAGAGCGTCTGCGAAAGGACCGGCATATAAAATTCCGTCGATACCCATAAAAAGAGGAAGGACTATGAGCAAAGGAATCAAGAATATTATCTGTCGTGTAAGAGATATGAACATTCCACGCATAGGTTTACCGACAGAGGCAAAAAATTGTGATGTAGCTGGCTGAATGCAGTTTGCCCATGTGCAGAAAAGGAATATTCTAAAAAATTTAACGCCAAATTCAAAGTAAGTGTCAGAGCCATTTCCAAAAAGACCAAGAAGTTTATCAGGAATGATCTGAAATAAGATCCATGCAATTAGGGAGATTATAAATGCAGATGCTATGGTGATCAAGTAAGTCTTTCGGACTCTTGGATATTGTCTGGCGCCATAATTAAAACTTTCAATTGGCTGTGAACCTTGTGCAAGGCCGATAACTACTGCGAAAAATACCTGACTGACTTTTGCTACGATACCGGCACATGCTATCGGAATAGATTCACCATATACAGAAAGAGCTCCATAATGCTTAAGAGAGTTATTTAGTATGATCTGCATGAGCATCATAGCAAACTGATTTACACATGAAGCAGCTCCCAAAAAAGCAGTTCTTGGAACTATATTCATGTCAGGAATAAAATGCTTTTTAGATAAATCACATGTCTTGAAATGCATCATGTAATTTATAACAAGTATACCTGAGAAAATCTGGCCAATTATCGTAGCTATCGCAGCACCAGACATTCCCCATTTAAAAACAGCAACAAAAAGTGCGTCAAGGAACGTATTTATGATGGCGCCGGAAAGTGAACAGATCATTGTCATATTTGGGCTGCCGTCAGCTCTTATAATATGTCCGCCTCCGATGGTTAAAACCAAAAAAGGAAATCCTATAGCTGTGATTTTTACATATTCTACTGCGTAGGGAAGAACATTCGCTGGAGAGCCGAAGAAAATCAGCATAGGATGTAAAAAAACTTCGGAGATCAAAGCTAATATTGTTCCAAGTATTATAAGCATAGTTATTGCGTTTCCGATGAAGTAAGGTGCTTTTTCGTACTCTTTACGCCCCATGCTGAGGTTGAAATTTGCAGCACCGCCTATGCCGAAAAGCAGCCCGATGGCGGTACATGACATGGCAAGTGGGAACGCTATATTCGTTGCAGCGTTTCCAAGTGTGCCTACATATTGTCCTATGAAAATCTGATCAACAATGTTGTAAAGCGAACTTACAAGCATTGCTATGATACTAGGGATGGCAAATTTAACCATTAGAGAACTAATTGGACCTTTACCGAGTAATTCTTCTCTAGACTTTTCTTTCATAACGATATCTCCATATATATTAGTAAAAATGATGATGCCAAGAGACTATTTATCTGCTTTAAAATAAGTGTGCTTTTAAGAGCACTCTTAAACTTGACATCATATAGTGAATTAAGCAATACACATAATGTTAGCACAATGGAAAAAAAGTGTCACGAAAAACCTCTCAGAGTTATTCTGAGAGGTTGAGAAGAAACTGCAATGTTTTCTTGGAGATAAGTATCTGATATCCATCGGGTGAAATCTCTTTATCACTTGAAAAAATCTTATAAGATTCAATATTGCGCAAAGTATCACCGACTAAAATTCGAGGTTTGCCAAGAACATTTAGCACAGAATAGTCCATAGAACGCAAGAATCTTGAGATTTTAGCTTCATCCCATTCGAGGCTCAAGATTCCATTTTCGGGAATGTCTTTAGCAAGTCTGACTATACGTTTAGCAGGTATTTGTTGTATAATACCGTGATTTTTAATGAGCTGGTCAAGTGGTAAAAGCTCTCTTAGTGCCTCGACAGCTAATTTATTCAGCTGCTTAAGCAGAGATATAGAAGTGGTATCATCAGCAATTAGAACTTTTTTTTGTATCAAGATATTTCCGCTGTCTGTGCCGCTATCAATTTTGTGCCATGTAATTCCGGCTTCTTTATCTCCGTCAAAGATAGACCATGCTTCAGCGTTCCTTCCAGGGTGATCGGGAAGAAGCGCATGGTGAAGATTTATCATGATAAAATTATTTTTATTTACGATAACTTCCGGAATTATATAAGGGTTATTTATCGAAAAAAGGATAGAGCTATTTTCCTCGTTTTCGAGAATTGCCATCAATTCTTTTTTTGTACCTGTAATTGCTTCATGTTTTTCTGCTCTCCTTATATCAGAAGGAGTGTGTCCTGTTTCAAGTAGTATCTGCGGGATATCGGGCACAGCGTTTTTGATAAGTGAAGCACATTGATATAAAAGCCCTGATGAGCCTATCATATATATTTTTTCTGGTAGAAACATTGAAATTGCCCTTTCATTCTGCTGTGGCAAGAAGTTTTTTTCTGTCAATCTTACCATGATTTGTCAGTGGTAAAGTTGGCATATTTATAAATTCATGCGGAATCATATATTTAGGAAGCTTTTTGGCAAGGTATCTGGTTATATGTTTTTTATCTTCAGAACCCTGATAAAAGAGGATAATATGCTCACTTTCTTTGTTATAGATACAGCATGAAACGTCTACGTTAGGCACAGCATTTGCAATACGCTCAATTTCCTGCAATTCAATGCGATGTCCAAAGTGCTTTATTTGAAAGTCTTTCCTTGAAGAATAGCACAGTTCCATTGATTCATTATAATAAGCGAGATCGCCTGTTCTGTAGATTCGGTTTCCAAATTCTGGCAAGAATGGATTTTGTGGAAAAGCTGAAGCGGTTTTTTCTTCCATTTTCCAATATCCGAGAGCGAGACCGGAGCCTTCTACGCAAAGTTCACCTGATATGCCGGGAGTAGTGATTATCTTATCATTATCATCTAAAAGAAATACCCTTGTATTTCTGAAAGCATGCCCTATTGGGATGATGTCGTCGTCTGAAAATTCACGATCTGCCTTATAGTAGGTACAATTACAGGTTATTTCGGTAGGACCGTATAAATTAACGAAACATGCTTTGGGGAAGTGCTTCTTCCAATAATTAAAAACATGTATAGGCATAACTTCGCCTGAAAACATTAAGTATTTTAGAGGAAAGATATATTCTGGGTTGTCGAAGGCTTTGATGTCTGCCAGTATTCTGGCTGCAGAAACAGCCCAAATAAGCGTATTTATTTTGTTTTCAACCAAATATGTAAGAAGCATCTTAGGCATTATAAAAAACTTTTTTGGGATTATATGCATGGTGCCGCCTACATATAATGTATTGTATATATCCTTAACAGATACATCAAAATCGAAAGGTGCCTGATTGGCGAAGACACAGTCTGAGTCGAATCCAAAGGCATCGTTGAATGCCTCTACTAGGTCGAGAACAGAATGATGTGATATCAATACGCCTTTAGGAACGCCTGTAGAACCTGATGTAAATAGCGTATATAAAGGATCAGTATCAATGGAATTATCCTGAATGTTCTTAAGAAGCTGCTCGTTAATTTGCGTACTTTCGATAATATTACTGAGTTTTATTGCTCCGCTTATCTCAGCACCTTTCTTTCTGGCGTCGATGATACAAAGTGGATTAAGTTCCTCGATAATTAGATTTCTTCGGTCTTCAGGAAGATCCATGCTGATAGCGGTATAAAAATTTCCGCTAAAAATAATGCCGAAAAAAGCAGTTAAAGTATCGATGTTTCGATCAATTATTACAGCTACAGGTCGGTTTCGCAGCCCTTTGGCATAATTAATTGCTATAAAAGTTCCAACCTTTTTTGCTTCTGAAACGAAATCACTGTAAGTGACTTTTCTGTCGATGTCTACAAAAGCGATTTTTTGTGGGAATTTATTGGCAGATTCGTTCAAAAGGCATAAAACGCTCTCTTTCATAATGAGCTCCTTGTATTTGTAAATATATAATTAAAAAATTATGATATTATAATTATAGATATATGATTATAAATTTGCAAGCTGTTGCTTTGATAGATTTGAAATAGACGAGTATTGCTGTTTTTAATTAGCTCGACTTATTCTAATGATGTAAATCCTCTAATGGTGAGGTTTTGCATCATTAGAATTTAGTCCAGGTTATTAAAAACAGTTATACTAGTTTATAGAAAGAACATTTAAAATGAAAAAAGAACGCACGATAAAATGCGTCCCTTTTTCATCTATTGTCTTAGTTGGAGAACATGTAAGCTGTAGTTATTTTGGTGCCTCCGGCTGTCGGGGCAGCGAATGTAGCAATTCCGATCTTTGTAAAATTAGAAAAGACCATATTGTCAAAGTGTGTAGGACTGGCGCATAGCTTGCTGAACATTGTTGAAGCTGCTGCTGCAGAAATTGAGGCTGAGCCGTCAAAATTAGAAACAACAACATAAGAGAGATTTTCGCCGCGCCACTTTGTACGATCAATCATATCAGCACCTTGAGTACCGTTAGGACGAGTGTGACTCCAAACAGATGAAGCTTCCTTTGCTCGTGTTTCTGCAATATTGGACAAAACAGGATCAACGCTTAATGCGCCAAGTCCCCTTGTGGTTCTTAAATTATTTATGCTTGCCAACATCTGAGAGTCTACCGAAGGCGCATCAGAGGCAATTATGCACATCAAAGAAGTGAAAAAAGTTACTGCTGAAACAAATATTACTAAAACAGCTGTAATAATCTGACCAAATCTTTTATCCATGATAAATCCTCGTTAAAATATCTCTACTACTGTATACATTATACTTGACATGGTATACAAATTCCATATCAATATTTGATAAAAAAACAGGAGTTTTTTGTGTATGTTTGTATTATTCAGGCCTTATTCTGCGAGACTGGTGTGGGATCTGCGCCAGTGCAGCCGACTTATTTCACATGTAAATCTCTGCACGTTTTCACGCATCTTTTATCTTAGTCTGAGATTATGCCCTCATAATGTATAAAGAATGCATGAATTAAGGGGCTTGACAAAGTATTGAGTTGGATATACTCTTCATAAGAGTACTATTTTTTAGATAGTATCGAAGAGGTTATCAGAAGTACAGGATGTGCTTTGGGAAGATTTAATTGCCGATAAGACAGGGAGGCTTTTATCGGATAATGAAAGGAAGGGTATTTATATGAGCACTGCAGTAGCTGCAAAGACAGAGTTTAAGACAATTCTTCATGTACAGTATGCTGACAAGGATTTAACGACAGAAGACTTTGTAAAGCGTGCAACAGATGATTGGAAATTGAAGAATGATAACATTGATGAGCTTAAATCACTTGATTTTTATGTAAAAAGTGAAGAAAACAAAGTTTATTATGTCGCAAATGGAAATGAAGAAGGATCATTTGATATTTAATTAATATATCTTAGTTTAGATGGAACAAGTAAGAGCATCGTTTTCTTAAAGAAAACGATGCTCTTTATTTATGCAAAAAATCATCTGTATTGATGAATTACGGCAAAGTGCTTTTAATTAAAAATGGCTTGCTGTCTTTTGACTATAAAGAATGAGACCGATATATTTTATGAAATTATTCTTTAACTTATTTGAGAAAAGAGAATCATAAAAATGAATATAATGAAAAATAGAGAAAAAAAAGACAAATTGATAACGGATGGCGGTGTTGTTGAGAGTGATAATACCATTAGTATAATCGTAACTATGATCTGTATAGTTATCATATTAATATTGGTCGTGCTAGGAGCTCTTGCAATAATAAAATCCTAGTGTGAAGTTTTGGAATGCATAAATGGAGTTTTTGCAAGCGTGCATTAAAGAAAGATTATAACAATTTTATAAAAGGGAAAAAGATGGTAGATATTGAGAAGTGTAAAAGAAGGATATATGAAATTATAGAAGCTTCCAGAGGAGATGATTATACAAGTAAAACCTATGACTGCATGGTTACGGTTGCTGTAATAGTGGGTTTACTTCCATTGACTATGAAAACGACAAATAAATATATTACCTGCATTGATATAACGACGACAGCAATTTATCTGATCGATTATATCATGCGCGTATATACATCGGATTATAAAATGGGTGTAAAAAGTTATAAGGCATATATTGCATACATGCTTTCTCCACTGGCTATAATCGATTTTTTATCAATACTTCCAATAGCGACAATATTTCTGCCTCCGTTGCCGGTAATAAAATTAATAAGAATATTCAGAATATTTAGAGTATTTAAATTAGTGAGATATTCAAAGACTATGGTCAATATTACAAATGTGATACGGAAAGTAAAAAATCAGCTGGCAGCTGTTTTGGTAATTACGGTCATATATATAGTTACTTCTGCAATGTTTATTTTTCAGATAGAGCCTGACTTGTTTGACACTTTTTTTGATGCGTTGTATTGGGCGACGATATCCATTACGACGATAGGTTATGGTGATATTTCGCCAATAAGCACAGCGGGGAGGTTTGTTACGATGATATCATCACTTGTTGGTGTTGCAGTAATAGCGCTTCCTTCTGGTATAATAACTGCGGCTTATATGGATGAGATAAAGAAGAAAAAGAGTAAGCTGGAATTATAAGATTGTATAGATAGAGCAACATTTGCGCAGGAAAATAAAAAAATTATAAAAATGAGAATAATATAACATTTGAATTGTGCGGCTTTTAATACCTTATTGAAGTGTGCAAAGGGTTGCGCATGACTTGATAAAAAAAATAGGTATGCTATCTTATTATTAGGGGATTGGATAATTATAAGAAAGGGGGCGTATAGCATGCCGAGTAGCGTCAAGGTGACTTTGGAAAACAAGGATCAGATAAAACATTTCATCAATATCAATATGAGATCAAATTGTGAGGTAGATGTTGCGAACGGACAGAATTTTATTGACGGCAAATCAATAGTCGGTTTGATGACATTGAATCTTGTTGATCCGCTTGATGTATTTCTGATCGGCGAACCTACTAAAGTAAAAGATGTCAAAGAGAAATATCAAAGCTATAATTTAATATATAATCAATGAGTCAGGCTACTGCTTTTATAAGTGTAGATGGCCTATCTGACTGGCAAAAACATAGTTTGCCGGTTTTATACAGAATAGACTTTGGGGATGCCGGTATCGTGTGATATCAGGCATCCTTTTTTGTAAAAAATAAAAAAATTAAAAAAAGTGTTGACAGTAATATAATGCCGTGATATATTTATATGCGTCGCAGCGAGAGAGCGACAGAGAAAAACACTGAGAAACCTGATAAACACAAGGTTTTGAAGGAAGAACATTGACAAATAAACAGCAATGCAACCCTGAAAATTCGAAAACGTCAAAAG
>FOSY01000009.1 GCA_900114405.1 Lachnospiraceae bacterium KH1T2
ACGTTTCTTCCTCTCCATCCATCTGCCTCATTTATCATGCATGATTCCGTGTAGTTATTGGGCTTCGACTTGGGTTGCAGCCTTACCCTCATGCATAACCTTGTATGAGATTTCTGTACGTCAGACCAGAGATTTGCCCGTGGGTTAGTATGTTCCCCACATCCAGCTTCCTTCAGATTCCGCCTCGCGGCGGACACCCTTGCCTTCGGCTATATCCTTCCCACTACCGGGCGGATTCGGGACTTGAACCCGTTAGAAACGTGCGCCGCTAGGCGCACAACCAAGCAGTCATAATCCTATATGAGAATTATGACTGCTCAGCTTCCCTCATTCATTTATTTCGTTTTAAGCCGCAGATGCTTCTTTAGATTCAGGCACTTTTTCTGCAACCTTTCCATTATATACTTCATGATCAAGAAGTCCTTCTGTCTCAGCTGTAAGCACAGTTGCTGTTGCAGCACCAACTACATTGGTTGCGGTTCTGGCCATATCTACGATTGATGAGATTGGTGAGAAAAGAACTATCAGCTCAACCGGAAGTCCTGCTGCTGCGAAAAGTGCTGTTGCTGTGATTGTAGCTGTCCCTGGAACTCCTACTGTTCCGATTGAAACAAGAAGTGTAAGTGCGATAAGAAGCACATACTGACCTGCTGAGTAGCTGATTCCCTGCTGGTTGATCGTAAATACTGCAAGAAGTACAGGCCAGATTCCTGCGCATCCGGGCATTCCGAGGTTCGCTCCAAGCCCTGCCGTGAATGCTGCAACGTCTCCGTCAACTCCAAGGTCCTCTTTTAATTTGCTGACTGTTACCGGGAGTGTTCCAACACTGCTCTGTGAAGTAAATGCTACGATTCCTGCAGGTGCGATCTTCTTAAGGAATGTGACAGGGTTAAGCTTTCCGATTGTAGCGATGAGAATACTCTCAACTCCAAAGAGCTGTATTGCTGCAAGTACGTATGCAACAACAAGTACGGAAAGAAGTGGTAAAAGATCTTCAAGCTTGCTTCTGCCAACTGCCCTAGCAATAAGCGCTGTGACTGCATAAGGTGTAAATGATACGATAAAACTTACCGCCCTGCCGAGTACTGTATTTGCTGCGTCAACAAATGCTTTAAAAGGTTTTACCGATTCATCTTTTTTCACAACCCTGTTATATGCCAATGCCACAACAAGACCAAATAAAAGAATAGGTACAACGGTGTTGCTTCCCCATTCATTTATGAGGTTCTTTGGGAAAAGACCTACAATAGCCTCAACTGCTGTAGGAACCTCTTTTGCCTCAGTCGCCTCTACAGTATACTGGAAGCCTTTTCCAAGCCCCAGCGAAAGGGCCGCTACAAGGGTAATAACTGCTGCAGTAAATGTATTCAGGAGCAGGAAAAGAACAGACTTAAGTCCTACCTTATGAAGCTTAACCTGATCTCCGAGATTTGTGATACTTGATATTACGCTGAACAAAAGGAGCGGAACCACAAATTCCTGAAGTGCATTTACATAAACTGTTCCAAAAGCTGCTACATAATTGTAATTCTCTTTGAATATGAGTCCGATGATAACACCAAAGGCAGTCGCAATGAGTGTCCTGATACCAAAATTTACATGTTTTCTTTTTAGGAAGTATAAAACTCCAAATAATGCCAATGCTGTTATTAGTGCTCCAATTTCTAATACATTGATCTCCATGATGATCCTCCTCAAATTTACTTGAAACAAAGAAAAATATGCCCGGTGACAAATGAGTCTCCCGGGCATATGGCATACATTCTGTTACTATTACGCTTGATGGCATGAACATCGATCCGACAACATGCCAGCCATATATGATGCCCGGAATTCTGTCATTCGACAACACATGTATTCAGATTTAAGATTTCTGAAGTTAAGCATTTCTCACGCCATCCTTTCTTTTTGTTTCCTGTTGATACTAATCATAGCGAAGCTCAGTCACCCTGGCTAATACATGATCGTTATTGTCAGCGATAAGCTTAGACTATAACACCACCAATTTTACCCTCTCATGATATTGACTTATCAGTCGAAAGCTCCTCTCTATATTTAGGTGCTGCTCCCCTTAATATCCAGTCGGTTGTAACGCCATACTTTTCTGCATACCTCACGACGACATCAGCAGGAAGCGATCTTCGGCCATTTTCATATGCACTCACAACACTCTTGTTTGAGAGATTAAACTCTGTAGCAATTTGCCATTCTTACCACCACCCTTAGTTATAATCTCTCAAAACATCAAGTCCAAGCAACAATGCTTTCTCATGGGACCCTGTACCAAATGACCTAGCATCATATTCATGCACATTAGCCAATGAATCAGCAGTGAACAGGAACTGTCCAAACTTCGCTCCACGTTTCCTGCAGCATGCTGCAAGGGCTGCACATTCCATTTCCACCACAGAACAGCCTTCCTCAAGGCGGTATCTCACCATATCCTTGGTCTCTCTGAAAAAGCCATCTGTTGTCCAGGTTGTACAGGTTACAAACGGAAGATCATGTTTATTAAATGAGCTTTCGATAGCTGCTATCGGTTTCTGATCAAGTTCAATATATCTGGATGCTGGAAGATAGTGATATGAAGTACCTTCAGCTCTCAACGCCTTTACCGGAACAATAAAAGCATCCTCCGGAAAATCCGCAAGAACTCCGCAAGAACCAACTGCAATTATCTTCGTACATCCACAGTTAACAAGTGTATCAAGAACCTGCGTTGCTGATGCCGAGCCTATAGGTGACTGCACCAGACATATATCTTCTTTTTCCTCATGTAGCACATATATCTTTATATTGTGAGAGACTGTAATAAGCTCTTCTACCATAGCTGCATTATTCTCTTTGGCGTATTTATGGACTACATCTCCAAGGAATGCAAATAAACACTTCTCCGGCAATCTCTCAGCTTTCCAGTCATGATCAGGAGCTATAACTTCCGATGAACTGTCATCATATTCCAATAATGGTATTTCATTTTGTATTATCATAGAAACCTCCGATTTTCGTGTTTAAATCACAGAAACAAAATCATATTAACTTCATCAATGTATGTTCCGTCCTTCAGTTTGAATGCCTTTGGAGTTCTTCCGCATTCTTGAAATCCCATCTTTTTATATAAAGCAATCGCTCTATCATTGTCCGCATAGGCTCCAAGTTCCATCTGTTCAAACCCAATTTTCCTAGCTTTGTCTATAGCCTTCTGCATGAGTATTGTTCCAAGCCCACCGTTACAATATGCCTGTTCAAGGGCAATTGCAAAATCACACCTGTGCCTGAGCTTGAGATGATTTCTGTGAGGGCTTATAGAACAGTTACCTACAGCTCTTTCCCCATCAAATACGGTAAACCAGGCAGAATCCTCAGCCTCCAGATTATTCCTGATTATCTCTTTTTCTCTTTCGAGTTCAATATTTATTTCTTCAGGATATCTTACAAGATAATGCGTTTCTTCTGCTGTCTGCTTTATGTAGTCCAGCATGGTAACAGCATCTTTTTCCTCTGCAGATCTTAGGACAAGTGTTCTTCCATCATTAAGTGTTAACATTTCTTCTGCAATTTTCATAGTGTTCTCCTCCTGAATGTAAAAAAATAGACCTTATCAAAACTATATTAGCTTGATAAGGTCTTAATACACTTGTTTAATGAATCAAAAAGTTTACAGATTCATCATATAGCACGGCCTCATCTCGCATGGTAATCTAAGCCCCTGAATATTTTCCACGGACATATAATTGACCACCATTCTATTGACGAGACGTGTATTTGTCATATAACTGGCATTCCTCCAAGATTATTAGTTGTAAGTATAGACATAGCCCTGTTAGCTGTCAATAACTTTTTGCCCCTCTTTAAATCTCTTTATCACTTCAGCTTTGCGCCATCCTTAAAAGCATTGCCCACCTTTTCTCCAACTTCGTAATATCCATTCCCAAATGGATCAAAGCTTATAGGCTTAAGTTTGGTGATATCAACCGCTCCATCTGTCACTACGCTTTCATCTGCAGAGACATTTACGATTTCTCCAATCAGAATGCCATCCTCAAAGCTCTTTACCTTACTCTGAAGGTGTAACTTTAACAGAAGTAAACTCATTACCTCCTGCAGGATGGACATATTCAAATCTCTTCATGGATACATCCAGCCAGATAGGAATGTCATCAGCCACAGCAAAAGGACATACTCCACCTGGCTGGAATCCCGTGATACTCTCTACCTGATCTCTGGATATCATGTCTGCTTACTTCCCGATCATTTAAGAAGCTTAGAAAATTCCAAAGCCTTCCCTACATCACCGTCAACCTTAAGTTTGCCGATAGTAAAAGCTACTATAGGATCTAACTTTCCACTGATTAGCTTATTAAAATCATCGGACTTGATTGATATAACGCAGTTCCTGTCATGGTAATCGTAAGGCTCTATATTGATCTTGTGGTCCTTAACTTCAACGTAGAACACTCCGGGATCCTGATCTGTCAGATTCACCTGAACGGCAAGAAAATCCACATTTGAAACATCGGCATTTTCTGCCAGCTTTCTAAGTTTAGTAACTACTGTATCACGATTCATATTCGTCCTCCTCACAAGATGTATCAGTCTCTGTTACCATTATATAGTTAGTAGCGCTTACTCTGCGTATGTATTTACCTATGGCTGATGATAGCAGCGATCTTCCGGGGTGACTTTATCATATCCTCTGTATTCAGTATCCGCTCTATGTCTGCATCAGTATACTCAGCAATCTTGTCATAGTCGAAGCCATCAAAGCAGGATCTGAACACCTCTCGTTTTTTCAGCATAAGATCCCAGGATAAACCACACTGCATACATTCCAGCATCAGGTGCTCAAACATCTTTTTATCATCATGAACAGAAACGCCCCACTCATTATCATGATAAATCTTGTTTCTTTCATTAACGTCCGCCCATCCGCAAAAGCCCATAGCATAATCCTCATAAAAAAATCTGCTTTTCATCTATCAATCACACAGAAATGATGCCACCCCTATATCATACACATGGACAGTCTTCCCGAACCTATCCACTTCAGTAGGAACAATCTCTCCTCTTTCAACCTGCAGTGCCCCTTCAATGAGCTTTGGCACAATAGAATAATCCACCGGGAGTGTTCCATGATTGGCATATATCCCTTTTATGTCATCCTTGTATTTATCAAGTCTCCTGAGACTATGGATATATGCACTTAAATCCCTCATCTCACCAAACATGAAGATATGCCCATCTTGTATGGGATCCCCACTAAAGAGCATTCCGCTGTTTTTATCTAAAAGAGCTGTACTTCCCGGCGTATGTCCCGGGAGCGCTATTGCCAGCAGCTCACGTTTTCCAAGATCGATCACATCTCCATCATATACAGGAACAATCTTCTGTGAAGGATGCGGTAACTTATAGTTAACGAGCTCAGCAGGATTCATCATCACTTCATCAAACTCTTCATTGCTGCCAACATGATCTACATCCGTATGTGTATTAAAGAGTCTGACAGGAAGATCTGTCAGCTCCTTTACAAGCTCTTTTGCATTATGCGTCTGCATTCCACTGTCAATCAGCAGAGCTTCCTTCTTACCCATCAAAAGAAAAAATCTCACTCCACCTTCATCGTACTGATATGTACTCTCATCAATCTTTTCCCAACTCATCTTTATCCCCTTACTTTTCTACCCAGGTTACCGGATTACCTTTTCTCTCAAGCGGTTCCCTGATTGGCTCTCCTGCCTCAGAATATCACAATATCAGGCCTCCGGTTATCGTTTCATCTTCCCTAAGACCATACTTATACATGAAGTTGCGCACAGCCTCATTTTCATCGAGCCAGTGAAGCTGATTGATCCAACATGAGCCCATGTCAAGAGCATTGGCAGCTATCATCATGTTTTCCAGTGCACAGGCACTGTCTGCCAGAGCATTACCATAACCTTTTTTATTGGCTGTAACTATAAAAACAGGTGCTCCGTAGTGGAATATATATCCACCTTTCTTTGCCGCATTTATCGAATTCTTCAAGGAAGAGTACATACCCTCAGTGATTTCCATTTCTGCAAACTCTTTGCAGACTAATCCCGCCATGTCAGAAAGGATTTCGGCATCTGAAAAAACAATGAAGTGGGTAGTCTGATTATTTCCACCGCTAGGCGCATATCTGCCTGCCTCAACCACTTTTTCTACAAGCGCTCTTTCCGGCATTTCTCCGGAATATCTTCTGGTACTTCTTCTTGTTAAAATAGCTTCTATCGCTTCCATCTTTTGCCAACCTTTTTCATACTCCTGCCGGCCACTCAGAGCCAACATCCAGTCCATTCTCTGTAAGCCAATCATCTTCCACTGACACAAGTTTCTCATTCCCTGCATCATCAACAAGCGTTACCGATACCTTAGGTTTCTGTCCTGGCTGTAATTCCTCGCAGCCATAATCTCCATCAAATATCTGCTTTATCTTCCACATAAGCCTCAGTCCAAGTCCTCCACGTCAATCATCTTTATTGAAGTTTCACTAACCATCTGCGCAAAGACTCCCTTACTCTTTCATTCCTTTTGCAATAAGCATATTTATAACTCCAAGTACCACAATTATGATCAGTAAATACCTGCTGATCAATGTTCCTCTCAGCTTATCTACTATGAAGAACATAATAAGCGGTATCAGATTCAACCATTTTAGATATTTCATCCCTCTTCAAATCTCCTCAAACCGTAATCTCTATCTGATTTCCTTCAACAGCCACGATACAGCTCTCATAATATCCATCTCCTGTAGCACGCGGCCCGCTGACAACTTCATAGCCATCTGCTCTAAGCTTCTCCGTAAGTTCATCGACCTTTTCCTTACTCCCAACAGAGAAAGCTATATGTGCATATCCTGTCCTTGACAGAGGCTTTTCTGCATTTACGATCTCAGGTTTTGTCATCAACTCCAATCTTGCTCCATCTTCAAAAGAGATAAAGTAAGACCGAAAGTCTGTATTCTTGTTATGATAACCATCATTAGAAGTGCCGTCGAGATACTTTAAAAAGAAATCTCTTGCAGCTTCCAAGTCATTCACATACATAGCAACATGCTCTATTTTCATCAGATTCACTCTCCATAAAAGTGCGAATTTGCCCCTTACTTTATCTCTAAAACAACATCACCATTACCAAGAAGCTGTGTCAGCTCTTCCTCAGATAGATCAATATGCCCAAGCTTAGTATATGCCCAGGAATTTGAGCCATAATACTTCAAACCAGCAAATCTCACCTTTGTAAACATAATAATCATATCGTGGCTGCTCTCTTGTTCCTTCGTAGGGATTCCATACTTCGATACGGTAATAGTCATTCTCTGTACCGTCTTCTTTTTGCTCTTTTTTTATATAGGCTATCGCCTGTTTAATAGTTGCAAACATACCACATGGAGAACTCTTTATCATAAGTTCATCCGTATCGTACCATTCATTAAAAAGATACACCGGTTTATCAATTATTAAATCTTCAAAATCATACATTTCATCCTTTGCAGCTTTGATTTTATGGTACAAATCCCAATAGTACATCCAAATGGACTCTTCACCTCTGTAATCTACAAGAGCACGAATATCATGTTTTATTCTTTTATAAGGAACGCATTTTTTCATATTATCATAAACGCTATTAAATACTTCATATTTAAGATCACGTTTCCTTCCCAAATGTGATAAACAATATAATTTCTCGTCTAATTTGATAGGTGCCTGACATATTATATCAGCAAGTGTCCATGGCGAAACTGTATCATTTGCAACTGAATATTCTATCATTTGTTCTGAAAAACCACATCTTTCTAATACTTCACGAACATCTTCTCTATCTATAGTTCCCTCATCACCTGCAAAATTGCTAAGTTCTTCTATGGACTCTATATCAATCCACTTGTCTTCAGACATCAGATAAAGTCTACATTTCTTCCCTATTGAAATAAGATAAAGCATGCATATATAAGATTCTCTGCATTCTCCGTCCCAGATAATAATTCCATTGTCTGCATCTTCTATCAGATAGAAATCTCTCTCTATTTTAGAGGTCAACAATGTGTTTCCTACCAACCGATGCTTTTTTCTTCCCAAGCTCCAACATTACTTCTGCAGCACTTATTACCACCATAGGTATATACAGTTACTTTTTTATAATGCAGATTATCAAGGTATTTCTGTACAAGCCAATCTACACCTGTTCCATCCCCTACCAAGATTTCATCTGCATTTGTAATCAAATCATAAAGAAACATTTTAACAGAATCCGTTAATTCCCATTGTTTTCCTTTTTCTTCTTTTATCGCCTCTGAGCCCCCAATAAATACCTTCATTGCTTTTCCTTTCTATCTGTCAATCAAAACCACTTCAAGGCCCTTCTTTTTAGCGTAATTTATTGTTTTCAGAGTGCCTCCCGGTGCTCCTGTGTAAACTCCAATAACTCTGTTTGAATGATCTACCATCCACTCATCTCTCTTAAAAAAGGATGCCCTGCTCGGATAAGCTCCTATATAATGAACCTCTTCTGATTCCTTCAATATTGAATTGTACCTGTCCTGCCAGCATTTATCCCATCTGTTTTCCATACCCTCAAACGCACATGCAGCAATCAATTTTAATTCTGGGTTTTCTTTTTTACATCTAAGCACTGCTTCTGCCGCCCAAATGTCTACACCTCGCTGCATCCCCGAAATAAATTTTGTATAACCATCAGAGATTGCCTTCTCCACCTGCTCATTTATCCATCTGATTACCTTTTTTTGTGGCATTTCCAATCTTTCAGGTCTATGACCGGTAAAACAACATACATTTGAATAATTATCACTCATAACTTTTTCCTCACTTTCGTATATGTCAATGTCCTTATCTACTGTAATTAGTATATATCTACCTATGTACATAAAAATGTATATCTAATTATGTAAGATAAAATCATAAAGGATAACTTTGAAAATCGGAGGTGACAAACTATGAAAAAGTTCATTACAGAGCGAAAATGGAATAAGCTTTATGACCAAGCTACCTGCGGTTTTGCAGAAAAAACTAATTCAGATGGTTCTAAATGCTATACTAAAGATGGCTTTGAAAAATATATGAAGGCAGTCATGGAATTTCCAGAATATAGAATCATTGGAATTCGTCATCAGCTAAACACCTTAAGAGATAAGTGGAAAAACTATAAACTTAGACACTTACGCATCGGTAAGGTTAAAATGCTGAGTAAAGACAATAATATTGATTTTAAGATTGTCAATATTGATTGGGACATTCATTGGCAGACAAATCTATATCTCACTGTAATCATACGTGATTATCTTAGATTTTTTATTGCCAATACAAAGGCAATTGGAAACTGCGTAGTTGAAAAAAATAATCTGCAATGTAATGAAAACAATGATGAAGAATGGAATAAATGGAAAAATCTTGTAAACTCCGTTGCCGATGAATTTGATGAGCTGCTTAAACTTAATAAAAAAATAGAAAAAGCAGACGTAAAAGACGTTTCAGAGCTTTACGAGAAGAAGCAGCAATTATTAAAAAAAGCATTTTCTGATCTTGCCTTTATTTATGAAGACCTTTGGTTGTAGTGCTGATACAATGGGATGTTAGAGCTAACATCCCATTGGAGGCATATGCTCAACATTCTAGTTCCTTTTTCATTTCCATATAATGCCAGATTATATTGTCCATAGAATCTGATCCAAGTAAAGCCGCCTGCAAACGTATAGAAGAGTCACTTTCGTCTATTTAGGCTTGTTCTTTAGAACAAAGCCCTCATTTAAGAGAAATCCAATCTTTGTACCATGGAATTTCATTCTTTCAGCATCAGAAATATTATTTTCATAAACTATCCCAAAGTATTCTTGACTCATATCATAACCCTTTCCGGCTTTTTGATATCTCAATCCATCGTTTTTCTTCCCAAGTTAACGGATCAACCTTCTTAACTTTTATATATTCACGCAGACACTTCTGCACATTTTCATAAGTGTCCTTATCCCAATTACTCCATCCGACCACATAATCACTTGGTACTTTGTAATCTTTCTTATTTCTATCTGGTTTCAGATTACTTTTTAACGGAAGCTCTATATCTGTATCAATCCATATTGCATCTATGATGTAGCTGTCAATTGGAACATGCAGGTAGTTCTGGTATCGGCTAATTGTATCGAATATTCCTCTAAGTTCAGAATTACTATTAGTGCATAGATGTGAAATCAAGAATAAATACTTTATTGTCATATTTAGGACTTTTTGAGAATTTCCGTAAGAAAACCTGTCCATAACATCATCATTTATTTCTTTATAAGCTTCCTTTATTTCAAGACAAATGTTCTCATTCCATGTATCATAATCATCAACTTTCTTGAAATCACTATTCTCTAATTCTGACATTGAAGATTTCATTATTGCAATTACTTTGTTTTTTGCATCTGACGCTTTATCCTTCATTTTCTTATTGTCGCCTAACTTTGTATTGAACGCTCCCTGCATAGCAGCATCATTATAAGCCTTATTTATTATGCGTTCGATAATAGTATTTTTATTATCATCCAGAGTAAAGCCAAACGAAAAATATACTAGAGAATTAATTTCCAAAGATATATCATCCATACTATAAATCATCTGTATACCGCCTTTCCTATTAGATAATTATCAACTCTTTAGTATGTGTACTCATGCCATATATATTTCCTGATGAAATGCTGATAACCACACAGTAAAATCTATTAAGTTGTCATAAACCCTGTTTCCTGCCACATCGCCAGCAGATTGTTTTTCAGAATTATCTTTTCCTATAGAAACAAATTTTATGCTTACATCATTGTCCATTGTCAAAAGAACCATCAGGTATTCATCACCGTTATCTTTACAATATGTCTTTTTAGATGGATGTGTAAATCTAACATCTTTACTATCAAATATACCATGGACAATTGTAGCCGTTACACACACATTTAGAATATTGGACGGATCACTACACCAGTTATGATTTGAAAAGAAATACATAAGATAATACCTGTATTCCTGATTCGCATATATAATTGAGTATTCTATGCAATAGGCATCTCCATAGTGTTCTTCTTTGCCGCTGTCATAAAGAACCTTCATTAATCTGTCGTATATTTCAAACTTCGCAGGATCTACCGTCCTTTCTATCGTTGAAGTGATTGAATTCTCTTGTCTTTCTCCGATTTTTTGCAATTGAATATTTATAGCAGAAAAATCATCTGTCATATACCATTCACCTTCATTTGTTCCAATCTGAAGGTAATCATTAATCCACTTTCTATTGATTTTTTCCCTGCGATCGTCATTGAATGTTATCTCAAGAATTCTGTCTGCTGCTATTTTATATAGGTTATTTATAGTCGGAAAGGATACATCGTCCTTTTCAAGATTAGGATATTTCTTCAAAATTTTAGAGAGACAGGTCTCTTTATCAAAGCATTCCCGACTATATACCTTATCTCCTATATACAGAAGATCTTTAGCTCCGGATTTGTCAATCAAAAAAAGGAAATCAGGACTGTCATTATCACTTTGATCTATTTCTTCTGCTGTTGTAATAAGCGCAAATTCCCTTTTCATTGTGATTCGATGAAGAACAGCGTTTATTTCTTTATATACCTTTACTTTCTTGAACATATTCTTCACCATCACCACCCCCATCCAAAAAAATTCTTCCCATCGTGGTTAGTTATCTCAACAGTCTTTACAAACTCTGCACTTGCTTTCTCAAGGATTGCTGCAGCTCTTTCTCTATCAGCCCACCCATCCTTCTCATCTATATGCCATTTGCCATTTTCAAAATATACATATAGAATCTGATCATTTAATTGATTTGAATGCCATTTGATGATTATATTCCCGTTTTTTGAATCTACTTCATCGATCATAATTGTTTTGTATTGCTCAGAATAGGGTTTTCTTTCTTCACTTAATATAACACTTTTGTAAGCATTATTAGTTTTAAAAGGATTATCCTCAAAAAATGCCACGCATCCAGTGTAAATTAAATCTATTATCTCCCTTTCATCTTCAAAAATATCTATCGGCTCATCGTTGGAAAGAAGCAAAATGCGACCATTATTATCCAACACCTCATTGCATGCAATCCATAAAGCCCTTTTCACATTTTTGCTCATTAACAAATTTATTATATGATCTACTACAAGAAGTGAAATATCAGAATATTGTTCTCTAATGAAAGCTGTATTTTTTTCCAACTGATCAGCAGATATATATTTCATCTTCCCAATCAATTCCTTCTCGGCTTCATTCCCTGTAAGACGCTTCGCAGCTTTGCTCATATAGTTACATTCATTCTCGTAATAAGAATACAAATAACAGAGCGAGCAATCCATTTTCCCAATAGCAAAATCCTTGAATATTTCATATGTTCCTTCATCCTTTAGTTTTTCTGCTATTCCATCTTCATCTAAATCTTCGAAATGATCTCCTAGCGCAATGATTTTAAAAATCCTTGAAAAATCTGCACCAGACGGCCAGTGTCCACCGTCTACATAATAACAGTTTTTACTATCCAGATATTTATTACTTGTTGTTGTATCTGTAATATCATCATCGCGCCCCAGAATCATATATACATTTTGGGTGGATTCGCGTTTGGTATCCCAGCAAATATCTCTTTCAGTGATTCTTTCAATCAGCTCCTGATATTCATAATCAGCAAGATTATCTGGCCAATATCTGGATGCAGGATATGCCGGATTAATCAATATTGTTTTAACTTTTGTTACCCGTCCAATATACAATGCCAACACAGCACCAAAACCATGTCCTACAATAAGATCATAAGTCTCAGTTATAAGGTTCAGTAATAATTCAGAAGGATTCTTATCCTTTTCAAAAACTATTGAAATTATTGTAGTATTCATACCGAAACACTTCTTTATTTCCTTATAATAAATATTCTCTTTTTCGTCCTTATAATCACAGATATTTAATATGCTCATATTCTCACCACCTTTTCAGTTCCATCAATTTCAACTTGCACTTTAATCGTCATCTTCTGTATCATCCTCAGTTGAATCCAGCTCCTCTTGTAGTTTCTTAATATCTTCAGGTCCATACTTCCTTACATCATCAACGATAACAATTTTATCGATAGATTTAATCATATCCAAAAGAGACGTAATTTCAGATTTAGAAGCTGCTGTATGAATCATATCGTTTCCTACATCTACTTTATCAAATAATAAATTTCCGAATTGTATGAAGAAATGAGCTGTCCACCACTCTATATCCAAATCCTTGTTATCAGACTCTTCATCATTCTCCGCTTCATCGATGTCTGCGAGTCCATATTCGGTTCTCATGAGCGCATGAATTTCTCTTGGTGATCTGGGATAACCGTTATCAGTTATAAGATGGTTATAAAAGTATGCATCATCTTTTTCATTGCTGATTCTCTCGATTGTTTCAACCAAGTCTTTCTGAATTGCTTCATAATTATCAGAACGTCTGATTATATAGCAATACTCATTATGCTTGTCCAGATACAAGCTCAGCCCCCTCTCTGTATAGCAGGTATTTTTACGGACAAAATCCGCTAATTTATCACAGATCTTAAAATACAAGTTCATTTCATTACCGTTTTCTATTGAACGAACAAATTTAACATTTTCCATAGTCCATGCTCCTTTCCGCTGCGTGTTTTCTTTTTCTTATGAGATAAGTATAAAAAATAGGATGTGCATTTTCGTGCACATCCCGGCGAAAGTCTTAGTTATTTTGTACTTGTTTTCATGTCATCAATAATGTTTTTTAGCCAACAACGTTGTCACTATTAGCATTCGTCTAATATTTTAGCAACATATTTTATGCGTTCATCTTGTCTTCTTTCTTTTCCTTCACTATCATATTTTGCCTCCTTTGCCTTATCCCAGAATAGATAGTCAAATTCTATAGGGCTAATTCCAAGTTTCTTTTTCTCTATTATATTTTTAATAGCTATTTGAAATTCCTGATATTCCTTATCAGTTTCTTGTGTGCTCCATCCTTCTCTCTTAAATTTAGGATTACTAACACCTTTTTTCTTACTATCAGTTCCATTTATAATATAATAGCATTCATATACAAATGTCATCATTATGCTATCCATCGGTGCATCACAACATCTAAAGTATTTAGATATTTCAGGATTATTATAGTAACTCAAATAAAGATATTTCATTGTCATATTAACAAGTTTTTGAGCATTGCCAAATGTAAACCCTTCGATATTCTTATCCTTAACAATATCCATAACACTCTTTATTACATTACAATGTTTAGGATAATTTCCCTCAAGAACCTCATTAGTATAAATTAATATTTCTTTTTTTATACCGTCTATGTTCGCAATACGATTCTTTAAATTTGATGCATTTGTGCGTCTTGTCGCATCATTTAAAGCCATATCATAAACGAAATTGAACACCAATTCTTTCATCTTTTCATTATTAATCATATGCTTACAATCCTTTCTTAAATTATATACAATTCAGCTATAATCTGTATTTGTTTTTCCAGTATCTATCAATAATCCGTTCCATATTCGCTCTTCCAACGGGATTTGCTGTATGGATTTTAATCGGATAAAATGTTTCTCTTTCTGCTAACCAATCAAGTAGTTTAATCGCATCCCCACCATCTACAGCATAATCACCGAGATCATGATCAATGTCTAATAGTTCAATCTTTATATTCTTTTCCTCAGCTCCAGTGACAACACTAATAGCCTCGTTAACAGATTTTGTTACTACATAACCCTCCGGAGCTGGTCTGAGATCATCTAACCAGATTTTCATCATTTACCTTTCCAGCTTAGTTATCACATTTCAATAAATCTATTGCCTTAAATAGTGAAGTTTTTTCATCTTGTTTCATATAATGAATGACTCTATCTAATGCTTTCGTATCTGGAAATTGATTTTTAATGTTCACTGATGCTATCAAAATGTCATAGAGATTTACACCAGCCCATATAAGATATTCAGCCTCAATCATTGGTGTTTCCTGAAATAATTCTTTCACACATTCTGAAGCATATTTCTGTATCTCAATATATTCCATTCTATTCAACTTACTCCAAGTAGTCTCAGAATTTAAACACCTTGGCTTATTCTTCACATTTTTACAACCATTCAGCCATCTTAATGTATATGAATCCAACGTGAAATGACAGTCTTTGAACTTATTTAGGATATCGGAATCCTCAATATTGTAATAGTACGTATATAGGTACTTAAACGTCATGTTTATAATCTTTTGTGCTTTTCCATAGCGTCCTAATGGAGTATCTGTTCCTAATTCATTAACCCATATATTACACAGTTCATCGTGTAATGTGTCAAAGCTATCCACAACACCTGCAATTAGAAAATTATTTTGTATTTTCTCTGTTATTTTTTCTAGTGCTTCTTCCTTCTTCTTTTTGTTAGACTCGCTCCCAATGCCATGCAACACTCGCTTTGTATCGCTATAAGCCATCTCCACAGCATATTTAACTATTTTTTCTTCTTCACTAAAGCCTTTGAAATACTGATTATAAAAATTTTCTATATATGGTCTAAAAATACTTTCATTCATAAGCTTTTAGCCCTTTCCTAAGCTCTTCTTTCACCTGTTCCCGCAACGTCAACGGCTCAAGCACTTCCACATCCGGTGCATAGCTTTTTGCAAACTGAATCATCGCAGATTCATTTACATTTGCCTTCACACAAACTTTATTGGCTGTTTCATTATAAAACTTTACATCTTTACCAAACATATCTATTACATCACTTATCATTGCCTTGACAATCCTGAACTTTACCCTGGAATCAGAGCTTGAATACATATATACATGTTTCTTCATATATTCCGATAAATCAAGCCGCTGCCCATTCGACCATTGCAGCTTTTCAAACGGTTTCACCTTTTCATCTAAAATCTCAATAGCAGTAATACGATCTACCCTGTAATTTGATACATCATCATATTTATCATAGTTACAGATAAGATAATACTTTCCTTCTTTAGCTGCCATCTGGTACGGGCTAACAACATAGACTCTTTCTTCGCCATTTTCACGGCACTTAATGTGCTGTTTCTTGTCAGTACCATATTCTAAATACTTAAATGATACTTTTTTGCCCTTGCTTATAGCCTCATCAAGAATTTCTATATTAAAGAAAACCTGCTTGTTATTAGTTTTATCTTCCGGCATAGTACTGATATAACTCATGTGTGATTTGAAATACTTATTCGATAGCTTCTCAATTTTCTCCACTAACTCTTTGCATTGGCTATATGGCAAGTGCTTAGAAAAAAGCAGAGAATCAATCAGCAGTCTCAATTCAGGTTTTGAAAATTCTCTGACGAGGTAGAAGCTCGACATAATCTTACTTTCTTCTACCACTCCAGACTTTTCATTACGGATCATTCTGTTTATTTCCTGTGACTCAATTTCATAGCCCAATTCGATGAGATCCATAAGATTACTCTTAATCGTTCTCCTGTCCACCTCCATTTCGTAGTCACGTTTGAGTAGTTCAAGTATTTCCGTCTGCGTAAGCCTATGATCTTCATCCGAATATGTTTTCAATATTTCCAATGTATTAAAAAGACTTAGTTTTTTTGACTGTCGTCCCAATTTATCTTACCTCATCCAATATCGCCTTACCTATTGCTTACTTCCTTAAGTTTTGCAAGGACTTTTACCATTGCATATGTATCAAGGCCACAATATTTCAAAAGATTATCTCTGATTTCTTCTATTTCTTCCTGGGTGTGGTTTTCAAGCGTTGCAAAAGCTGCTGAAGCTTCACTACCGTTATGAACACCATCTAATGAATGATAATCAAGCTCGGGATCATTAGGGTACAATGCCGGTAAGACATATTTTATAGAGTATGATCCCTGCATTTGTTTTGTATAATAATGCTGTTTTTGGAAAGGAATCATCAGATCATGAATATTATCTCGTATAGACAACAAATGCACTGATAAGTCCGGGAAAATATCAGCCAATCTCGCTATTACACTACGCTCAAATGCCATATTGTAAGCTAATACACATACATTTGCAGGAATATCTCTGCAAAGACTCTCAGCCAGCCTTCTTCTTGGATCTGTTCCTTCCTTTGCCAAAAATTCTCTGTGTTCGAGCCAACCGTCATCATATTCAATGTGAAGTGAATACTGAAATGGTATCTGCTCATAAGGCCGCAACCCATCATATTCCGGTATAGCCTGCTGAAAAGTCTCAAAATCCAGATGATAAAGAGGATACTTCAAAGTATCTATAAATTCTTTTATCCCTTCAATATTAACTAAATCCTTTTTATCATAATATGCTGTCTCTACCTGCTGAAATTGTTTATCACTGAGTTTTGGATGTTTCTTTATAACATCCTCAAAAGTCACTATTCCATTGTGATAATAATCATATTTTGTTGCCTTTTTAAGCCGTCTGATATCAAAAACGGATTGTTCAGGTAAATGTCTGCTGCAATAACCATAATATCCACACAAATATGGAACTTCACAGCATATATCTATATCCTTTTCCGGTTCATCATTTACATCTATAAATGCACGAATGTATTCAATATTTCCAGAAACTTCATCATATTTTTCTTTAGCTTCTGCTGTAAAATCTTCTAAAGAAAATAACTTATCCAATTCAAGCTCGCTATTTCTGACATATGTAGAATTAATATGCATGATATAGATTTTACTCACGTTTATTCCACATTTTCTGAGAACATAATATTGAAATGCTACATCATCAATATAAATGTCCTTTATCTCTGTAGAGCTTTTTACCTCAATAATGTCGTACCAATCACCATTTTTATTCAAAATATCAACAGCACAAAACAAAGAATCTATATAAAATGATGCTTCAGCAATAGTTTTTGTTCCCTCTGAGATCAACTGTTTTGTATTCTCAGACATAATAACTTTATCCTGATTATAATTAACCAGCTTGTAATCTCCGAAATATGAACGTGCAAGCTCTCCAACCTTACTGCCGACTTCCATAGCTGTATTATCTGAAACTTCTTCCTTTTCCGGCATATTATTATCCATCCAAAGAATCTTGGGACACTGCACACCTTTACAATACCTAGATTTACTTAGTTCAATATTATTATCCATATCCCGAACCCCTTTAATATTTATCTAGATCTTTATTTCCCACATCATTCCAAATAACATTTATAATGCTTACTTCCGTCATAATGAATCTTCGGTATCTCATCAAGTTCAAATCTAGCGATTATCAGTTCCAAGAAGCTTTCATCGATATTCTTATTCATGTATATGATCGGTTTACCCTTATTTCTAAGCTCTACTCGTCCCCGCGGGTAATAATCATATGGCTTATTACACCCATGAGGTTTGATGTAATCCCACAAAAGCCTGTGATTATAATTATTACCGGATTTAGAGATGCCTACCGTTGCATCTTCTCGAAACACTTCTGCTATAAGTACTTTTCCCAAAATGTCATCGTCCATAACCCAGAATACACCTCTTTTGGACATGCTATCCTCCACTTACAATTATATCTTATGCTATTCTTATTTTAGGTACTTTTACACAAACATAATATTTACACGGCAAATCCTATTCTATGGTTAGTTTTTTTTGATTCATTCATTGGTATTACTATATCCTCTGCACATATACGCTTTACATCATCAATCGTAACTGAATCATAGTCCATACGAACCAGCCTGCAGTTTTGTGCCATCTTTGCTTTTTCAATCACGTTTCTTACAAAACGTCCATTTCCAAAATCTGCTTGTTCCCTTGCGTTATCCATGATTATCTTAATCTTTTTTCTAGCTCCATCATCAAGTTCCAATCCTTTTTGTGAAGCAATAAACTCTGCAATCTGACAGAGCTCATCCGAGTTGTAATCTTCAAAATGTATATAATGCGCTATACGTGATCTTAACCCAGGATTCTTATCAAGAAATCCTTCCATCTTGTCAGGATATCCGGCAAAGATAACAATTACATCATCTCTATGATTTTCCATTTCCTGAACAATTGTATTTATTGCTTCATCGCCAAACGAACCATTTCTATCATCTACTAACGAATAAGCTTCATCTATAAATAGTATTCCTCCAATTGCATCCTTAAATCTTTTTTTAATGATTTGTGCTGTCCAGCCAACATATTTTCCAACAAGGTCTCCACGACCTACTTCTATGATATGTCCTCTTGAAAGCACTTCATTATCTTTGAGAATCCTTGCAAATAGTCTTGCGACAGTCGTTTTCGCTGTGCCTGGATTTCCCGTGAATATCATATGATTGCAGGACGTATCTTCCATCATACCCTTGTCTTTAAAAATCTTCTGAGCCTTATAACTATCAAGTGCTTGATATATTACGTTTTTTGCTGAAGTGAGTCCGATCATTGACTCTAGCTCGTCAAATGCAGCTCCTTTAGGCTTTCTTTTTATGAATTCAACTTTAGCATCAGAAAAGTCTTTATATTGACTATATATAGTATTCTTAAGTTTTCTGCTGTACCACTCGTCAAAAATTGCATTTAGATCAGGTGTCAGGTATCCATTTCCTTTTTCTATACTTTGCAATAGCTGTTTATCTGTCCTTACCTTATATTCTTTTGCCCGTCTTTTAAGGTACATAACAGCCTCATCATCAACAGCCAGTGATTCCTTTATTTCCACAAATGTGCATTTTCCAGTATTCTCAAAAATCTTTGCCTTAAGATTCTTACATTCACGCGGCAAGCATAATACAGTCAACACATCACAGCAATGACGTTTGATAATACTGCATAGATCCTCCATGAAGGAATACTCTCCGTGAGCCAGATCATCATCATCCTCCTCATATGTATAAAAATCGACTATAACAGTTCCACCTACGCAACTTTTATATAGTGCTTCGGCTGCCCGCTTCGAGAAATTCATATCAGGCTCTACATCAAGTGTACAGTATCTGCGGTTTTCAATTCGTCCTACACTATAAAGTGCCTGAAGAAGAAGCTGAATCATTCCGGTCTGTGTTCTTTCATCATCCGTTTCTATCAGATAATCTACAGGATGACCATAAACTTTTTTTCTGTTAGTTTTAGTGAAAATCCTATCCAATTCAGGTATAAATGTTTCTTTTGTAAAATATGTTTTTGCTGATAAACAGATTGCCTCTCTATTTCGCACTTTTATCATATCCTCACTATAAGAAATCCTACCTCCTCTATGATTTGGTCTGATAAGCTCTGTTAATTCATATTCTCTCAAAACTTCATAATCATCATAAATGTAACCATTTCTATCCGCTTCATTTAACAACTGTACAAAATCATTTAATGTAGTTTCTCGAATATCAATTTCATTAACTCCAATATGTGTATGATTGGGATAGTTGTTCATATACTTTTCAACATCCATATTTTCACGTATTATCATTCCAAAAACACATAAAGCCTGCGTTGTACAACCTAAAAATAAGTATCCTTTATCCGCAATCTTCTCCGCATACTCTTCACTTTTTGCCGCAATACTTTCAGCAAAAGTCCTGTCTATCAGTTTTCTGCTTTTTCTTGTATTTTGAGACTCTTCATCTTCTTTACATTCCATATCAATGTACATATTTATTCTATAAAACCTCATAATGTACCTCCGAATTTCTTACAAACGATGTTATGCTTCCTTATGATTAAATATTACAAAAAAGGATGTGCGTTATTTTGCACATCCTTCTTGATTAACTACATATTTTTTTGCTACGATGCTACCATATATCTATCCAATCCTTTACGCAATCTATCCATAACTTTTTTTCTGCTGGACTCAGGCGATATTATGGTTACCATATCTGAATATTTTACTGCAAAGTCTACTGCCGATTTTTCATTAGCACTAATGCATACTGTAACATCATCATCTTTTCCTTCAATTCTTATTTTGTTACTTCCAAATTGCTCAACAAGTAAAGAAATCATAGATTCTGAAATTGCAAACATAATAGTTTTTTCATAATTGTGACTAGCTCTTCTTTTAACACCTTTTCCATTATTATTAACTATACGTATTTCTGAGATATAATCCATTCGCAAGCTAAGTTCGTCCGTCCCATCATCACATATTAATAAATAATCACCGTCAACTACCCTCATCTCATATGGAGTAACATAATATTCACTATCTTCAAAGCCCACTCGATTTCCTTTACCAATTTGATAATTTCTATACAAAAACTTAACTTTGCTGTTGGTAAAAATTGCATTATCAATTACTTCAATAGTATAGAATAATTGATTCTCTACTATTTCAACATCGATTGCTTGAGTCAGACTTTTGCGAAAATAGATATTGGATAATCCTTCTAGTTTTTCTATTAATTGCCTTCTTTGTCTAGTAGGAACATACTTTGAATGCATAAGCTCATCGATTAGTAGCCTTATCTCACAATTAGAAAATTCCCTCTCAATATAGAAATCTGTAAGTATTGATTGCTCTTCATCCACGCCCATACTATCTTTCACTTTTCTAGTAATTTCACTATATTGAATATCAATTCCCATATCCATCAAATCCGTTAAACTTCTTCTAATCGAACGACGATCAACGACCATATCATATTTTTCTGACAAATATTTCTCAATATCTTTTTGAGATAATCTGTGATTTTCATCAGTATATCGCCGCAAAACTTCTAGGACTATTAAAGGGAGCATCTTTTTCGTTTGTTTAGTATACATATTCACTTACCTCATTGTTGAATACATATTTTAATCTACAATCTTAGTATACAATATCAAAGTGGATAAATTTATCCACTTTAAGTAATCTAATAAAGATGCTTCAAATCTATTGGTACCAAATTAGAGTAATACTAAATAGACTTAAAAACGCTAATTTTCAAAAAAATACAAAAGAAGGGTGAATGTCCACTCCATTCACCCTTTGTTATTATAGTAATTCTTTTGACTACCAATAAAATCGATGTGGATAAGGAAGTTCCGGTTGACCCTTACGCCTTCTTTCCTCGTTTGCTCTTCTAACATTTTCCCATTCAATTTGCGATCTATGAGCTGCTTCTCTCTTTCGCATATCTTCTTCTGCTCTACGTTCTTTTTCTCTACGTTCTTCCTCTTCTCTTTGACGTCTTAATTCTTTTTTTATTCCATGATTTGCAATAGATGAGCCTATAGCAGTTGCAGCAACATCTCTCACAAATCCTCCTAATCCCGAACCACCTGAATCCTGTCCATAATATCTATCATCTTGCATTTGAGCATATTTAGCTTCCTGTTGTTCATATTCTCTATTTAGCTGTTCGAATCGTCTACGACGTTCTTCCTCTTCATATCTTCTTTCTTCTGCCAGACGGCTCGCCAACTCCTTTTCTCTTTGACGTTCACGATTAATTTCTGCTTGCCTTTTTTGTTTATCCAAATGCAGTTTTCTTTCATACGCCTCACATGCAGTTTCAATTGAACTATTTGAAGATGATACATATTCACATATAAACTTTATCGCCGAGATACTATCATATTTTTGAGGAATACTTCCATCGAAGCATAGTTTAGCCAGCAAATTCATGACTTTTTGACTATTCTCGTCATTACAAGAAATATATTTTAAATAAAATGACATTGCTTTCGATATGGACTTTTCTCGTCCAAGGCCGGTATGATACATAAATCCAATATTTATAATTGATAACTCATCTTCGCTTTTTGCATCCCTTTCACATTTATCAGCCAATTCTACATAATCAAATCCTTGAATATTATCAATCCTACAGTCCTTTTCATAAATATTAATCATATGTTCATATAGAAAGCGTTTCATATTATCCTTAGCATATTCATTTCCTTGCATATAAGCCTTAAGATAATACTTGAAAGCTTCAATATTGTTTTTTACAACAATTGCACCCTTATCGCTTAAGATTTGATATATAAATTCATCATTAAATGAATCTTCGTATATACGTCCTAAGTTTATTTCACCCAAAACATTATTATTGCATGCAGATTTTCTTAACCATTCTTCTGCCTGATTATAATCTGATACACAAGGTTTATCTATATCCAATGCTCGATTTAAAAAGATTTGACCTATAATATTACTATCATATCCATCTTTATCACCATATTTTTCAATATGCTGCTTAAACCAATCCAAAGCAGCTTCATAATCCATTTTAATAATGAGAGATTCTCCCTTTCTTAAACCTGAATTATTTAATTTTTCTGAGTTTTTCGATTCTCCATTTATAAATTTTGTCTCATCATATTCGTTTGGCAGCTTTATATGAAACTTCTTTTCTATTGTTAAACGAGCTAAATCATTGCTATCCATAGAAGAAATTTGCATATAATCCTTATTTATCAAGGAACATATCTCCTTAAATGTAATATAGCAACCGAGTAATTTTGCAAACTTATACACTTTGTACAGTTTTGCAATGAGCTCAGAACTCAAGACTTCGCAGTTTTTGTCATTAGTATCAAATGATTCGTCAATTAATGAATACATCTCTCCCTTTTTTACTGTACACCCTTGTTCATTCATTAATTCAACCGCTGTTATGCCATTGTTTTGCAATCTAGCACCTTTACCCTTGAGGAACGGTATCTTTTTGACAGAATCACCCTTTCCAACATAAATATAAAAGACATCATTTTCTGCTTCTAATTCACTCATATTTGAATTATTGGATTCTTTATTTGCTTCTGGATTTTTCATAGATGAAACTTGAAAACCACATTTTGGACAAAACTTATATGAATCTTCAAGTGCATTTCCACAATTGACACAATAATTAGTCATTCCAACTACCTCCCGGCAATAACTATTTGTATTTATTGAAATTATCACATAAAGATTTGCTCCTCATAAGAACTAATAACCTAAGATTATTACAAATATGATTATTTACTCATTATTATATATCAATAAATAGTGTCATTTAGTTTATTTTTTTAAACATGCTTTTACATTACAAAAACCTTTTTTATATCTTTTATATTTACTCCTACCTTAGGTAAGTGCAGTAAACATAATAATGCGATTATAGAGTTTCCGGTGAAGAAGTCCGATGATATTTTATGATTGATATTGTTATACGGAAGTGAACATAGTGAATAATGTTCACTCCCCTTCAGTGCTTTTGTATTTATGTAATTTCTTAAGATTTATTTCCAGGAGCGATTTTACCCATGAAAGAAAGTGTTCTGGTTCAATAAGTCCAATATCTTGAAAGTCGTAATAAAGCATTAGATTCAGAATGGTAGTATAGTCATTTCTTGTTATCCCAGATATACTAACCTCGTAGGTATATGCCAGTTCAGAAGTATCTCCAGCATAGCGAGGGTTAATTTTGCTTAGCTTTTTTACATGTAATCTGTTTCCAAAATGATCCATTAATACGTCGAGACCACGTGAGCTAGTGATTAGTCTGAGGTTACTTTTAAAACGATAATTGCTATATTCTGCGTTGGATTTAAAAAACCCGGACCAAACAAATCATTAATTGACATTTGATCAACTGTAGTCTTGGAGATGTCTGTGTACTTATGGTCAAAATCGGTATGAATTTTTCTCATCTTATGTATTTGAAAATATACGGCAGGAATCTTATTCTTATATTTTTGGTACATAGAAGCTCTCCTAGAATCTTCGTTTATGGAGGCAACTAAATAGTATATCCCATCATTGTGTATTATCTTATATGGAGAAATACCAGAATATGATCGAACCTTATATTGCTGCATGTTTGGACCAAAAAAGCAAAAGTCAAACGAGATGCAGTTTTGATTATTGATAGCATCATTAATATATTCTAGATTATGATAAAGATCTCCAGGTACAGGAATTGAAATATCAGCTGAGTCCTTGATAATTGTCTTAAACCAAAGAGATTCTGTTGCGTTTGGTTGACCGGATGCTGCCATTAGTTTTTCAAGTATTTCAAGCCTTCGTTTTTGGGAGAGGTGTTTTGAATAGATTACAGCGTCCGATAATAACTGAAAATCTGTGGGTGATAACTCCTGTTCATACCATAGGTAATGAATTTGACCGATTTTATCATCAGCTCCAATGTTGAAAGGGCTGTTATCTTTATACTCAGCATGAATTTTTGAATCAAAGTATAACAGCGATTCTAGATTTCTCTTAACTGTTCTTTGCAGATTCTTTCTTGAAAATTCTTTATCTCCATCACCTTTCCAATAATCAGTTTTCATCATCCTGATCATCTTCTTCGCTTTCTCTAAAAAATTCTGTTTCTGAACGTGATAATACGAAGTATATACCATCCCAGTCTCCCATGTGCTCTTTATCTGCAGCTTTAGGATATACTGTTTCACCTTTTCTATAGATAAAATCCTTATCATGGCAACTTGCAGCATCTTCAACAGGAGTTCCATCTTTATCAAATATTTCCAGAACAACTGCCTCCGATGCTCTGCATTTTTTCCATGCAGTGAATGAACCTTCCTCTGGACAAAAGATTGGCATATAAAGACCTTTGACACCCTTAAGATTTTCAGGATTAAGATCAATTTCACATACCCCGGCTCCAGTCATATCAGCATATGATAAATCCATTCCTGACAAATCCATTCCACTGAGATCCATGCCATTAAAATCAGCTCGCTTACCTTTTTCATGATCTGCCAGCCACAGCTTGTGCTCAGCCATGATTTTATCAAATTCTGCCTTCTCTATTTTCTTCTGTCCTAAAATTGTCATATCCATTGAAATCTGTATAAATTCACCTAAACCTTTCAAAAACTGAATGTTTAATTTCTTTATACTTAAATACTACTGCATGGGATATACATTATTTTGTACATCCTCATAATAAACAATCAAAAAACGTGCAAAAGCACCTATACTTCTGCACGTTTTACAATCAATCTTTAGCTTTGAAATTATAAATCGGTTTCATTACATCTATTATATCTACAGATTCATTGATCACGTCAATTATGTCATCCAGAGACTTATAAGCCATCGGAGCTTCGTCAATTGTTGCCGCACAGACCGAAGATGTAAAAATACCTTTCATAGACTCTTCATACTCTTCCATCGAAATCGTATTTTTTGCTGACGTTCTTGACATGATTCGACCTGCTCCATGAGGTGCTGAATAGTTCCACTCGGGATTCCCCTTGCCAACAGCAATTACAGAACCATCACGCATATTTATCGGAATCAGTACCTTTTCCCCCTTGTGAGCTGCAATAGAGCCCTTTCTTAAGATCATTTCATCAGTATCAATGTAATTATGTATAGTATGGAATGACTCTCCTACTGCAAGTCCTGTCTTCTCCAAAAGAATTTCCGCCATCTTCTCGCGGTTTCTTCTGGCAAATCGCTGACAGATTTCCACGTCGTGAAGGTAGTCTTCCATATACCGGCCTGACAAATGACAAAGATCAGCCGGTATTGTCATCGGTCCCTCATGATACTTTTTCTGGTAAAGTTCTTTTAAGGCAGCCTGTATTTCTTTACGTCTTCCTTTTGCTTTGTAAGATTTTATAAGCTCTTCTCTTGCTTCAAGATATTCGCCCACCCCTTTATTCAGATCAACTGCAAGTGTTTGATATATCTCTGCCACCTGCTTTCCGAGATTTCTGGAACCGGAATGAATTACAAGATACTGTGTTCCGTCTGAGGCTCTGTCCACTTCAATGAAATGATTGCCTCCGCCAAGTGTTCCAAGCGACCTCTCAAGGCGTTTAGTATCCTTCAGCTCCCTATAGCAGCGAAGTTCAGTAAGATCAAATCTTTCTTTTCTTCCTTCCCACACATTTCTGCCGGAAGGAATCAGGAAAGCTTCCGCATCAAGTCTTTCAAGGTCAATATCCTGCTTTCCTAGATTTACAGTATACATTCCGCAGCCGATATCCACGCCTACTACATTCGGAACAACCTTGTCAGTTATCGTCATGGTTGTTCCGATAGTACAACCTTTACCGGCATGCACATCCGGCATTATCCTTATCTTTGAGCCTTCAGATATAGGATAATCACACATCCTTCTGATCTGATCTATTGCCTCATCCTCCACTACCTTCGCGTAGCAGAGGGCTGTATTTAATTTACCCTTTATTTCTATAGTATTCATTAGATGTCCTTTCGTAATCTTATGCAGCAATCCTTTCATACCGCTCAGATGAAAGGACACTCATCATAAATTTGTATGGTTCAAGGTCACCGTCTTTCAGCATTGAGAAAATCTGCGGGCTGCATCCCGAAACAAGTGCAACACCTTGCTCGTTCATCTTTACCGGCTGCTGAATATTTCTGCTGTTCACATTCCAAAAAATCACCTGTGGAAGCTTATATCCATGCTTCTCAAACTGCTCTTTAGCATATTCAAAATTTGATATAGAAGCATTACCTGCACAGCAATCAAACTCCATATCAGAAATGATATAAAGCTTTTTCGGCATTCTCGACTTTTTAAGTCTATTTTTAATTGCCGTTTGCAAAATTAGGTCAAATGTTTTTGCTATGTCAGTATTACTGCACTCGTTAAAGCTCATGCAATATCTGACCTTCTGGACAATATCATTACCTTTGATTTCTATTAGCCTTGGATTTGCTGAAAAAGTAATAAAGTGATTATGAAAAGTGCCTTTATTCCTTTCGGCAAAATATATACCCAATGACTGTGCAACAGCCGCCGGACTTGGATTTCTCCATCCATACATGGAACCTGAACCATCCACAACAACAAGTGAATTATCTGAACCAGCATAATTTTCAAGTGCATTCCACGTTGCATTCATAACTTTTCTTTCTGCGTTTGATAATGTTGCTGTTGAATAAGGCGATATAACTATGGGAGCTATGATATCGTAAGGTGTCAACGTTTTAGTATGCATTATCGACGGATCAATCTCAGCCTTCTCTATGAATTCTTTGTAACGCTCACCATCATTCCTTAGAAATGCACGTCTGTATTTATACAGTGCTTTTGAAGGTTGTTTTTCATAATCAAAAGAATAATCTCTTTCTCTAAGATTGTTTTCTATGATCTTTATCCGGTTCCTAAGTGCAGATACTGTTTTTCTATACTCAGCATCTGTCATATTTAACGTTTTTGCAATTATCTTTGCTTTTCTTACAGTATCCCTGCTGCTCGCATTTACCGACGGAAGCCATTTTGCTAGAAACGATATTTCCTCATTATTGGCCTCTCTTCTCATCAATTCCACATCATGATCAAGTGTCATTTTAATATAAGAAATCACATCATTTTCAACAGGTGTATCTATAAGTGAAAGAAGGTCGTCAAATCTGCCATATTCTGCAACATGCTCGATATTCTTTATCACAGATTCAGGCTCATTTAATGCAAGATACTTAAGTATTATCCTAAATACTCTTCTTTCTCCAAGTCCACCTCTGATGTCTCTGGCAAAGAAAAGCATCTTCATAGCAATATCCGAGTCCTCAGTATAAGCCCTTAAGAATCTGCTGACTATATCTTCCTCAGGCGCATTTCTAAGAGCTCCGATTGTTGCAAAGAGATCAAGGCAGTCTGACATTGTGGATTTGTAAGTTACTGCACCGTTCTCAGTTTCAGTCTTATTTGTTTCTTTTCTAAGTAAATCCATAAACATAACCGCCTCCAACTATCTTTACAACATGTAATTTTTTTACAAGGTGCCGCTGAGTTAAGTACTGAGCAAACTTCTTATGATCTGTAAGACAATTGCTGTATGCACCTTTATAACTGTAAGTTACTACAAGACACACCTCCAAAGTATGGAAGTAACGGGAGTCGAACCCTAGTATCCGGAGTATGCGTCCGGTGCTTGCCACTAGCTAATGTTAGTTGCTGTATGTGTCTTTTTGTACTTCAATCATAGCGCAATATTTAGGAGATAAAAAGATGCAGATTGACTTGAAGTAACAACCCCAATATAATGTAATAAATACTATATTTTCGTTAATATTTGTTAGATATACAACTCCATTTTAGTGTTGATATTATGATACAGGTGATTTATGACTGAAAAATACAAAATATATCTTTCTGAAGAGACTAAAACACGATTAATTAATGATGCGGAACTTTTTGAATTCACAAAGAAGGATGGTTCTGTAAATCTCAATGCTTTCTTAAAAGCACTTATAATGAATTATTTTGAGCAGTACAGACTTGACTGCGATAAGCTACTGAACAACATTATAGATGATATGACAAGTATAACATCATTATCAGAAAATGACGCAGCAATGCTTGCCGATAAAATAGTGAGTACTTATATAAGAAATGATGAACAGCTAAATGGAAAAAGTGCAGTACTTACACTAACTGTTGGTGGTCCATCTTATGAAATGATCAAGATTATAGAAAACAATATGCTTAAGGATACTTCTCTCTCAAAATATCTGAAGGATATGTTTAATTCATATCTTTCGATTCCAAGAAGTAAGAGAGAAACTATCATATTCAAAGAAACTTATGAGGATATTTCAAGTGCATTAAATGATCACAGAGTGCTTTCTTTTACAACTACATCAGTCGGAGATAATAAATCTTATAAAGTTGAACCTTATGTAATCGCTACATCAAAAGAAGAACAATGTAACTATTTGCTTTGCAGGGATACTGAGGCAGATATACCAAGGACTTTCAGAATATCAAGGATAAGAAGTGCTTTTGTGACAAAAGAAAAATTCATAATCAACCAAGAATTAAAAGAAGATCTCGAAGAAAAAGCTGTTCGAAGTCCTCACTCGGTATCTTCAACTGTCAAAGCAGTTGTCAGATTAAATAAATACGGAATTAAAAAATTTAAGGTCGTTATAAAAAATCGACCGATTGTAAGCAAGATTGAAGGGGATTTATACTACTTCGATTGGCCTGAACTACAGCTTGAGGAATACTTCAAACGATTTGGGAAAGACGCTCTTGTGATCGAACCTGCCTCACTCAAAGAACGTCTGAGAAAATACTACTACTATGCATTGCGGGAGTATAGCAAATGAGCTGACCTCCCTTAAAGATCAGTTCATTTACTCTTGTAATAATTATACCTTATCAGTATCCTCCACTGACAGCATCCCTAACTTAAAGTGTTTTCTGCAGATGGCTATGTAACTTTCATTACCGCCCATCATCACCTGTTCACCATCCCTGACTATCTTCCCGTCATGAATACGGGCATTGATTTCAGCCTTGCGTTCGCACCAGCAAACTGTCTTTATTTCCTCTATCTTATTTGCAATCTCCATAAGACGCATTGAGCCTGGGAAAAATTTACTTTGAAAATCAGTACGAAGGCCATAGCATATAACAGGTATTTCAGCATAATCTACAAGATCCGATAGCCAGTCTACCTGCTCAGAGCTTAGGAATTGGCATTCATCAACAATTACTGCATCATACTTTTTAGCTGCTACCCAATCAGTTCCAATATCAGCTATGAAATCTTCAACGTAATCACATTCCGACTCCAAGCCTATTCTGGATTTTATGATTTTCTCACCATCACGATTTTCAAGCTTCGGTTTCAACAATACTGCGTTACTGCCACGTTCAAGATAATTATAATGAACCATCAATGCGTTTGCGGTCTTTGAAGATCCCATTGCACCATATCTGAAGTATAATTTTGCCATCTTTTATTACCTCTTCACTTAAATCCCTTACGGTTTTTTGCCTTATTTATAAGCTCTGATGCCTCATTCATCGCATCCTCAAGATAATCATCTTCCCATTCTCTCCCTTTTTTCTCTTCCTTTTTGATTTCGAGCCATGCAGAATGCAGTTCTTCCTCAGAGCTGTATTTTACACCGGCAAAAACGTGCGTGTGCCTGCGAACCATTTTATCTGAAACAGCTTTTGCAACGTCATCAAATGTAAAGAGTCCCTTTTCTTCTGCCATGACAGAATGAAACATTACCTGTAAAAGCAAATCCCCAAGTTCTTCTTTGAGATTTGCTGCATCACCTGTATGCTCTAATATGTTTATTCCACCTACGACTTCAGCAGCTTCCTCAATACACGCAGCTTTAAGACTTGTATGCGTCTGCGCTCTATCCCATGCACAGCCATTTTCACTCCTCAGTTTCTCAACAATTGTTTTAAGTCTGTCAATTTCAGCCATTACTACTCTCCTCACTATTAAACACGTATCTGACCATAACCATTTTAACGCAACGACTTTGTACTGTCAGATTGTTTAAAATACAAAAAGGTACAAAGCCGAAACTTTGCACCCAAAACCTTATAATATATATTTCTAAAATCTCAGTTAGACTGACCATAATTTCTTACTAATGTTTTATTACTTTTTCTTATTTAATGGCTCTCTATAATTGCTCAGATCAATCATATCCATATACTGAGTCGGGATATTAAGATTTTTTAGATTAACACCCTTGGCAACATTCCTAATATTAGAGTAGACTGTTTCCCTCAGATCCGCTTGAAATATAGCCACTATCTGTGATATATCTTTGCCAAAATCTCGTATTCCCAAATTATCTACATCTCATTAATACTTTCATAACTCTCCCATCAATAGCCAGCAAGCTATTCTTTTACATAGATTCTTCCTATTATCCTTCTATATGCCTTACATTCATCCTCTGCTTTTTGAATTCTTCTTTCAAATTCTCTTATTTCAGTTCTCAAATTCTGCATTTCATTGTTCATAGTGTCAATTTGACTATCTCTTTTATAAACCTCCTCACTTTCAAATAATCTCTCGGAATCTCTAAGCCTCTTTTTATCAGGCTCTAAAACTCCATTTTTATAAAAATCCCTCACTTTTTTGATAAAAAAGCTTGACAAACCCACAAAAAATGCGGTGCTTCGCGCATATTGATCAATAAGGACCGTCGTTTGCGGCGGCAAATATTTTTCAATGCGGAGGCGTTTTTTATGTTTCCTATTAACTGCGGTAGCCACTCTGACTACCAAGATTTTGTTGTTCGTAATCTTCGTAAATATTACCCTGATCCAAATGCTCTTGCCCGTTCAACTTGGGATATCATCGAACGCTTTTGGGATCTTGACCTTTCCTTTACCGATGAACTTCTAAAGAGCAAATACTCTAAATATGGACCTGCTCCAAGAACTCCTTATAAGAACGACTTCACTATAGGTGAATACGGTGTTCATGTCTGTATGAAAGGTCTTCGCATGAACCACGACGGCTCAGAGCCTTCAAAACACAGACTAAAATTCCGCTGTCCACTTATCAGTAGAAAAAATGGCTGTTCATGTGATAATCCCTGCTCCAAATCAAAGTATGGCATGACTGTTCATGTTGCCATGAAAGATAATTCAAGGCTTTTTAACATACCGTCACGTGATAGCGCTGAATGGAAAAATGAATATAATGCAAGAACTTCTGCAGAACGTTCAAATAAACGTGAGAAAATGGACTTCAGATTGGAAGACGGCTGACACCGTTCTACTAAAATGTGGTACTGCCGTCTTTATCACATCCTAATGCTACAGCATTTGGATGCATGGGATCTGCCCTTCGAATCTACCCTCGCAAAGTTGATTTTGAGTGCGGCATAATCCTAAAGACTATAATACCATTTTTTGAAACATAGTGTCAGCTATGTTTGTTTCTCATGCCATTTTTTTCGTTCATAATTTAATATAAACTTTTCAATGTACGGTACCGGGATTTGCCGGCATGATCAATCAGAATTCCGAGAGATCATTCTATTGTTACCTGAATAGATATGAATCAAAAAATCCCGTTTCTCTTGCGTTTTCATCCAACTGCCTCCTTTCGTTAAAAGATAGAGATTTTAATCTCCTCAATTTCCTAAGGGGATTTCTTTTGTCGGATTCCGGGTTTTCTATAAAAAAAGTAAAAAAATACCAAGCTGGATCGCTTCTTTTTATAAAGCGAAATTCAACTCGGTATTTTTTTCTGTAAATTTCAAGTATATGCTTTTATAGAAAAGACTCATAAACTTGCAAAAGGACTTTACTACAACAATTACAGATAATGACAAAAATAGCGGCTCAGTTTGATCAACCGATACCGCTATTTTTATAAAAAATCTACCATCTTCCCAATATTTATAGTTATTTCTATTCCTCGCCAAAGACCAGTTATTCCATAGATTATTTATTGTTAAATATTAAAAATCCCTTATCTCTTTTGCCATTGAAAAAGGAATGATCTCCCCAGGCTTCGTTTCTTGATACGCTTTCTCCTCATGCATATAAGCAATAATATCTCTAGCCTTATAATTTTTAAACTTCTTTATAACAGTATCCAAGATAGCCTTATCTCTATCGCTTAATACGGTATAGTCTATGCCCTTACTCGGATAAACATGAAGCATAGAATCATAATTGCTGCTTACTTCCTCTTTAACATTCAAGTTCTCAAGATTCATAAGGCTATAATGCCCGATTGGAAGTGCACCCATATCATTATGGCAATAAACTAGTCCGGTAATTGCATACCCATCCTCTTTGCAAGATTCTGCATCAGAATACCAAAGCATTTTCATCAGCTTGACCTTAAACAGATTAGATACTTTTTCAGCTATATAAGAAATAGCCGCCTCAAGCTTATCTATATTAAGTAAAACAAATCCATTTGAGTCAGATGGTTCTTCAAAATTTGCATATTCACCTGCAAATGCTTGCCTGGTTAGGTATTCCTTTCCGTATGAATCCAACTTTTCTACAATTTTTGATCTTACTTCCAGCCTCTTTTTCTCAGGAAATTTGTCGGCATTTTTCTTCAAAAAATCTAGAGCTTGAAGCGGATTATTTTTTATCAAGCGTAGCATAGTATCATATGCTTCATCTTGTATTGCCTTGCTCTCATACCTAGAAATCGTAGCCTCTCCCCAGCCTAACAGCCTTGCAAGATCCACTTGGGATAATCCATAGCTTTCTCTTATCGCGACAATCTCATCCGAAGTTAACAGTCCATGCTTAACTCTATATGCGTTTCGGGCATTGAGGAGATTTTCATTTGCCATTGAGCCAGTTTCAAATTCATTTTCTTCCTCATCCGCATTTACACAAAAATAATACCTCTCCTCATAAGTCACCTTATCACCTTTCAACGTAATGGTAGCAAAACGTTTTCTTCAACTTCATGTGTTTTATCACATAAAGGGCAATCCATATGAACCTTTCTAATAATTCTGCTATCGTCCATAATTTCCTCCTTTCCTTCCTACTTATGCATATGGAAATTTCATAGGTTCCTTTGCATAATGAAATGATACGCATAACACACGTTTTTTTATTATTCCCTTTAATCTTCAGCTTTACATAGACAAGCCTTCCGTTAATATCTTTTCCAAAAACAAATAGTAGCGGAGGGTTCAAATCATCCTTATCAATTTTTGTTTCAGAATACTCTGCAACTGTTAATTCCTTTAACCGCTCTACTACATCCCATCGTGCGCTGCAATATTAAATAATTTCTTTGCTACTGCACCAGGTTTTCTTTTTAGTAGTATTGCGGTTTTTATCACATCTGAATTATTACCAGATATTTTTGAATATGGAATCCTAGAGTATAAGTCAAAAGCTATTAGCGTTTCTTCCCATGTCCATTTTTTCCATCGTTCTCTAAATCAATCATACAGGGTTCCACCAACTTTCTATGGAAAATTGGCTAATCCTTTTCTCTTAAAGCATATGGGTATATTATTTATAAAATATTTTTTTTACGAGAATATTCTTCCGCTGACTCATCATCTTCAAAATAGTCATCGTATTTACTTTTTATTTTCTTGATTTTGACATCCTCTTCAAAGTCATTAATAAAGGATTTAAAATCTGGATTTTCCATCAATCTATCAATTGTTTCCCAGTCTAATTGTTTGTTCTCTTTCGCTTGTAACAAAATACTACTTTGACTAACACTTTCCGGATTTAATTTTATTACTCCTATCCCGAAAGCATTATTCAATCTTCTTAACTCAGTTAATAATTCTTCGTCCTCAGCTAATCGTAAGACAACCAAATATCCTTCATTTGCCCAACTTGAATTAGAAACCGCCTGAAAAAAATATTCTCTAAGATTTGAAAATGATAACTCCACTTTCATCTCAAATGAATAAAGCTTGAACATATTATCCCAAAATAATTCCTTCATTTTTAACGTGTCTTGTGAATAATCCAAAAAAGGAAAATGAACACCTACTATATCCGGATGTAACCATTCATTATAACCCCTTTTACTATGTGGAGTTTTTTCATGAAATATTGTTTTAGTAACACATTGAAAATGTGGACAAATATACACAAATGAAGAAAGAAGCTTATGTAAATCACGTTCCTTAAATTTTGTATCCTGATAAATCGGTCCTATCTCTGCTTCTGAAACATTCTTTCCTTTTAGCGTAAACGTTGTTGGTCTCCTGGATACAATCTCAAAAGGAGTATTATCATTATCCCTTATATCAATATATAATCGAGCCTGTAATGTATTTACGGGCGTTTTTCCTGTCGTATTTATCTTATCAATAAGTCCCATTTCACTGCCCATATCCCAGATTTGCTTAACAGTTAGGGGTGTATTTGATTGCTTCAGAACAGCTTTCGTTAAGTCTAAAAAAGTATACTGTGTTTTCTTCTTTCTCATTTATGTATGCTCCTATATTTTCGGAAAAACACTCCTGAAATCTGGGTTTTTTATTACTAGCTTATAATCAGCTTTATATTATTTCTTGAAAATCATAGTCATATTATTTAATCAAATCAAACAGAGTATATTCACCCTTTTGAATCTTAGAAACTTCCGTATATCTTTTAATTGCCTTAACTAAGATTTCAGGATCACTAAAGTAACTATAGACGAAATCATATGATTTAACATTTGCCATCTTCAGATTTTGTAGGCAAAAATCACTCGGCTTTTTTGCGGATTTCTTATATTCCTTGTACTTATCTTCATTTAGAATGATCAACATCTCAATTTCTGGAGCTGTTATAACATTTATTACATCAACTTTATGTTCATATGCTTTGCTTAATTTAAAGTTTTCACGTCTTGAATCCAGAATTCTGATAATAGAAATCTGATTGCCAAAGCCTTTTCTCAAATATCTTTCTTCAAATTTTTTTGCTTCTCTACACCTTATTACCTGTTCTTCTAGCATTTCTTCACGTTCGAAGATAAGAAGATGTGCATCTATGAGAATGTCAATGATAGCATTTTCAGCTGCCCCTTCACAGATACATGCCTTATATTCACTTAATTTTAGTCTCATATTTACTCCTTAAACATAAGCTGCAATGCTCTTTTTAAGCTGCATATAGGCTTTGTATGAAGGAGTCGTGCCATCTAAAAGTCCACTTTGATATGCATCACTTCGTTTTATGTCATTCCGCTTAAGAACTTCAGTCAGACTTTTCAATTCGATTCCATCATGGTTTCTAGTGATATATATACTGTCATTTCTGTCATACTCGTCAAGAAGTTCTGGGTAATGTGTAGAAAAAATGAGAACAGCTCCGTTCTTATTGAGTTTGATATCCATAAAAAATCTAATCAGCGTTGCTACTATTTCCTTATTAAAATGATTTTCTACTTCGTCAATTACAAAATATCCACCTTGTTTTAACACCTCCATTGCCTTACTGAAGGTAATAATACCTTTGATAGTTCCTGATGAAAGGTAATTCTCTAATTCTCTGGAATTATTTAGCAATATTTCATCTTGATTCATAAATTTCAGATGGATTAATTCCTTCCCATTCTGACGCTCAAAAGATAGTTTTTGAATAGTAGGATCAAGAAAAGTTATGACAGATGCCGGTATTTCATCTGAAGCAGGTAATACATTTATATTCGTATATGAAAGCATATCCTCAATAAAAATGTATTGCTTGCTTTTTTTATTTTGCGCAATAACAATACTTACATCATCCGATAAAAATTCCTCGTCTCCGTGACGAGTATTAATAATCATAGAATCATCGAAATCCAACATTGTCTTTTTAGTTTTTATATCATCGATACACTTCTTAAAAATAGTCTCATCACTGATAACATATCTATCATTTATATAACTTATCTTTGTCACCAGCTTATATAAAAATCTGTCTGCACAAAAAATTGTAGTTATAAAACTATCATCTGCTTTTCCAAGAATATCCCTAGCTCCGATATGGTTTATAGGCTCATTATTTAGTATTCCAAGTGCTACCAAAACAACCTTTAAAACAGATGTCTTTCCTGATGCATTTATTCCAATGATTGCTGCAGTTGGATTAAGATAGATATTATTAAACAATTTAATCAGCGATCCCTTATCATCATCTGAAACTCTTTGAGTCGCTGTAAAACCTATATCTATTCCTGCCTTAAATAGTGGCAGTCCTTCTGCATGTATTGCTAAAATCTTCATAATAATCACCCGCAAAAAATTATTCTCGCAAATCACGTTTTTATTTTCTTTATAAAGTGATTATAGCCCCGTATTTCAGAATTATCAACATCAAATCCGTTTTTATTTTTCAAAGTGATACACTTGCCATACATTTTATGTGAACAATAAACTATTTTTTCAGTGCTACCCATTAATCCAGATTAAACTATTCAAACCGGATTCTTTTATATTTTACAAACACTTTTTTAAACAAAAAAAACTATAGCCGTATAGCTATAGTTACGATAAATACACCATTTTAACTTTGTTCGATAGATTTCAGCTTTGTTTTACTTTTATATAATCATTCTGCTAACTTAGGGAATTCTCTAACTCGTAAAAAACTTATCAACTGTTAGATTCCGGTACGGAAGTACCATCATGATGTCCCATTTCATTTTTCATATCGGGCACCACAAAGGCACAATTTTTTTATAAAATATATGAATCTATAACAATTTTTATGCTAGACAAATTCCCCTAGAACGCAGTATTTATGCGTTCTTAAAGACTTTTATTGATATATGGAGATACATGAAAATCGTCAGAATATAACGATTCCTATTTTCATACTGTACATATATTAAAATGTGAGTTGTATTGAAGTCCAGATTGAATAGTTACTTAAAAACCTAAGCTCCCGTGAATTTATACCAAGGTTAAGGTATAAATCCGCTTGATTTATTTTCTCAAAGCTGAGTATGAGCAGAGCCTTACAGCACCTAAGACCGGGCCGGTTCCTACTGATATCTGCCTCCGACAGTTCTATGGATTCACATATCTTTTGAATGAGATATGCAGCAAGACTGGCATTGCTGCTGATCTTGGCAAGTGCTTTGGTAATCTTGCGCCACAGATCCTGTCACTGGCTTATTACCTAGTTCTTGAGGAAGACCAGCCCATGTACAGGTTCCATAAATGGGGCATAATTCAAAGACATCCATATGGCAAGGACATTCCTTCGCAGAGAAGCAGTGAACTCTTCGGCCTCATAACTGAAGAGACCAAGATGGCTTACTTCAAGTACCAGGCCAAGCGCCACGGCATGAACTAATCAATCCTTGGTATAAAATGACGGGATTTTAGGTTATAAGTAAGCTTTTTTTCTCTTCGACATCAACAATAAGAATATCTCTATTTTTAAAGTTCGATGCTGCCGACCATACTTTTACACCGTTTACAGATTTTATTTCGTCCTCAATAAAATAATCAACGTTTACATGAATTTTTCTTCAGTAATCTTATATTCACAAGGATAACCGTACTTTATATCACCTTCAAAATAACAAGTTGCCATAAAATTGTTACTCCTTATTTTTATTATTCTTTTGCATTTCGATTCATTCTACGAACTCTTCTCGGATCTTCCGGTTTCTTCGCATCTTTTGGAATCAACCACATTCTCCCCATAAGAACTGCTCCTTCAATTCTCCCATCTTTACAATAAATAGCTACTCGTCTTTGAGAAACATTCCATTTCTTTGCACATTCCGCTGAGGTTAGATAATCCATACTTTATCCTCCGTAATTCGGTAAAAATACATTTGTTTATATTACTTCTTTTCTAATATGATCCATTCACCTTTTTTATTTGAGCCAATTCGTTTCAGTACGCCCTTTTCAACCATAGACTGCAGGCATCGCTTAATTGTTGAATCCGAGCAATCTAAACGAGCTGCCATCTCTTTTCGTGTTAAGCCAGTTTCTTCACGTAACAACTCTATAATTTTAAGCTCACGTCCATCTAATTTTATTGGGTCATTTATCGAGTCATCATGACCCAAGAAAAATTTACCACTAACATGCATTTCTCTATTGTGAAGCTCGTGTTTCTCATTCAGCAAAAGATTCCTTAAAAACATTTCAAGGAACTCTGTCGTCTCATAGATACCATTCTTTATGTCATTGTAATTTGCCCTAACCAAAGCATTTCGGAAATACCAAGAGTGCTCCGCAAACAAATCATTTTCGGCATCAAATCCAAGCGTGCGAAGATACTTTATTAAAAACACAGCTGTCGTTCTGGTATTGCCTTCCTCGAACACATGGATTTGCCAAAGTCTGGAAATAAAAACAGCTAAATGATGAATCACCTCATCCATTGTTAAACCGTTATAGCGAAAATCCCTTTCCTGAGAAAAATCATAATCAAGTGTTTCTCGAAGTTCAGTAGCTCCACCATAAGAAACTGTATCTCCATCAAGGACCCATTCCTTTTTCGTGATATTATAATCTCTGATTTTTCCTGCATGTGAATAAATACCAAGGAACAGCTCGCGATGAATAGATAAATATTGTGTAGGCGAAAACGTAAATGCCTTTTCAGATAAGATTTTTGCAATTCTTGCAGACACCTTATCTGCCTCTTCTGTACGCGTCTCCACCTCAGAACGACCGTCTTTACCCTCGTAATAACTATTGATTAAGTCTCCGGCCTCATCTACAGAGATTTCACCGTCAATGTTCTTTTTTGCAGTTTCGTACAAGTATTCAGATGGTTTTAAACCATCAACATCCTGCAACCCTATAGCAGCCTGCCATGCTTGTCCCAGTTCTTTTCTTGTAGGCGGAAGATTTTTTATATATTCCTCAAATGGATCTTTTTTTATATCCTTCATATCAAACCTCCGTAATCCAATAAAAACTCACTATTTTAGTATATTCTATGACGCGAACACTTTCAATCAGCAACAAATTTGCACGAATCAGCAACTTTTATGATTCAATCAGCAACTTTATAATTTGCTTATCGTTTATCGTAAATATTCAAACAACTAACAACCCCACCAGACCGTGTCAAACTCCAGCATATCTTTACTGCTTTTGACACGACCCGATGGGGTTGTTTATTGGTAGCCAAGCACACTTAAGGATAAGTGCGCTTCGCCATATGTAATTGTATGTCACATCTCCAAAATCACTGTTATTTTGCTGCTTTGTCACATTTGCACAAAAATTGTCTGGATTAAAAATGGGTTACAAATCCACCTAAAAATCCCCACAAGCCTTGCTAGTACTGACTTTAAGAGAATCGTGGAATCAGTTGCCGTGGCAGATGAATAGTATCTTTATCATATCGATTTCCCTTGTTTTATCAGGGCTTAGACACCTTTTGCATTTTCATTTGCCGGCATAATATATGCATATTTACACCGGCAAATGAAAATACAAAAGGTGTAAAGTAAGGTGTGATTATTTATCATTTACACCTTAAGATTTTCACAAAGCATTCAGCTTCTCGATTTCTGCCTTAGCATCCTCAAAATTCACGTGAGTATAGACATTAAGCGTGGTTTCGATGTCTGCATGTCCCATGAGATACTGAAGCGTTCTAAGCAGGTCTTAAGACGCTCAAACTAATATCCATCTCATGCCATTTTTCTCCACCCCAAGAAGAATTAGCCTCACCACGATCTACAAATCCAAACTTCGTATACATCTTTACTTTATTCTGAAGGCATGTAAGAACAAGTCTCTCACGTCCACGAGCCTGTTCTCTTCGGCAGTAATTATAAACAAGTTCTCTTCCAAGCCCCTGCTTACGATACTCAGGCAGAACATCAAGTCCAAGTATCATAATATTTTTACCATCTTCTTTATGAAGACTCGCATCAGTAAAGAATTCATCCCGAAATTTATATTCATCTGTAGCTATTCCATTTAGAAATCCGGCTATTTTCCCATCATTCTCACAGTCAATTGCCACAAGAAAAAGATCCGATGCTACACCTATTCTCTCTTTTATGCGCTCCGGTGTGCATGCCTCATTAGGCGGAAAGCAAATCTGTTCAATCTTTGCAGCTTCTTCTCCTTCTTCCGGTCTTATCGTTCTGAAATCAAATCTTTCATACAGCGGATAATCTTCTGCACCAAATTCTCTAAGAAGTTCTCGTGCTTTTTTTCTTCCTTTCTCTGTAAGATAGGCATATTTGCAGCCATCAATCATGCCGCGCTTTGGATTAACAATCAAATCATCATTATCAAGTCTTTTTATTGCTTCAAAAGCATAATTCTTCCACGCTATCTCATTAAACGGACTACCCTCGCTATCGTTAAAACGTGTCAAATATAATAACGTAAGTGTCAAATCGTCTATAAAATCTTCCCTTGTTCTAGTCATTAAATTCCACTCTCCAATTAATAGTGTTTATTCTATAAAAAATAATACATTAATTTGCAGGGCTCAGCAATGTACATAGCGTACTTACGATCATATAAGTCTGCGTAGGGAAAGCAAAAATCATATTTCTCAGATTTGCACCTGTAAGCTTTTGATTGATCACCAAAGTCAAGAAATCAATCCATGTCCCTGCCTCGCTTCCATAAATAGCCGCGCCGGCAAGATGCCCGTCCTTGTCAATAATAAATGTCATATCGATATCTAACTCACGATTATCTATCCACTCATTCTTTGAACCATAAGGAACACTAACGACTCTGTACACATCAGGGCACTTTTCCGCCTCATCCACAGTAACACCCACCTGCGCAATACGCGGAAGCGTAAATACCAGATTAGGAACAGCCGGATAACAGATTGGAGCATCACTAACTCCAAGAATCTGAGAAGCGATATAATTCGATTCAAATTCTGCAGTAGGCGTCAGCCGAGGTATCTTCTTATCGATGGCATCTCCACTTACGTAGATATTCTGCACACATGTGCGCAGATGATCATCAACCTCAATTCCCCGACGACTGGCAGGAATTCCAAGCTCCTCAAGTCCAAGATCCTCATAATTCACCACTCGACCAGTAGCATCTAGTACATAGTCACCCTCAACACACAGTCCGGATTTTGCCATGACCTTATATCCGTTTTCTGTTTTTTCTACGCCGCAAACAGCTTCATTAAAGTGGAAATCAGCGCCCTGTGCAGACATTTTTGCCACCAGTTTTGATACATACTTTTCCGGGTATGCAGTTAAAGCTCTAGGCATAAATTCAAAGAATGTCACCTTCTTGCCCAACGTCAGTGCCATTGACGCAAATTCCATGGATATTATACCGGCACCAATGCAGATTAGATGCTCCGGCATTTCCTCAATATCCAGAAACTCACGACTTCCGTGCAGATATTCCTGTCCCGGCACGTTCAGTCTGGCATTACGCTGACCAACGCCAAGTACAATGTTCTCTGCAGTAATCGTCTTATCACCCACCTGAATGGTATGTGCATCGATAAGTTTACCCCTTTCGCGAATGAAGTCGATACCAAACCGTTTGAGCAGAGCCGGAATTGCCTCTGAAAATTGACCTAGCTGCTGTTTCTTATATGCCATCAGCTTTTTCCAGTCAATGGTTCCAGCATGATCCACGCAGACATTCTCATAACGCTGTAGTCCTTCCAGAAATTCAAAAGGCCCGTCTAGAAGAATTTTGGCATCACATCCATAGTTGGTACAGGTTCCTCCTGGCAAATCGTGATCCATAAGAACTACCTTTTTGCCGGCAGCTTTAAGCGTCAAAGCACCATGCCAACAAGAATGTCCACTTCCCAAGTAGGCAACATCAAAATCAAACATTGCTTTTTCCTCCTCTTTTTTATTACCCCAATACCATCATCAGACAAAGACAGCTGTGCCTATGTTTAAAAAGAGAATCAAATATATTAACAAAATCAATATACCACAGGCTGATTCTGAGTACACGCCATATAGCAGTATTCTTTTAAATACATAGCGCAAAACTGACGATGCAAACTCTCATCAGCAAAGAATTTACATCGTCAGTACAAGTCAAACTAATTAGAAACAGTAAAACTATTGACCACTGCTGTTCCTGAGAAATTATTTATCCCTTCGATAGTCACTGCTTTTTTAGATGAATCAGTGTATCCCACTACCTTGAAATCACCCTTTCCACTTGACTTTACTTGCTTAAGCTTGATTTTTGCCGATTTAATTTCTGCTTCCAGCTTATCCACCTTGATTCCTTTCTTTTTATCGGATATCTTCACTTTAGAAAGATTTAACAGCGAAAGATCTGCAGGAATGATGGTAAATTCAAATTTTTTCTTTTTTAGTTCCTTTATCGTAGCTGAATCCACTCCTGATCTTTTCTTTATAGAAATTACAAAGTTAGGCTTTTTTCTACCATCAGAAACATTTTTATTATCATGGTATGAAATATTATAATCCTGAGAACTAACCTCTTTTCCATCATGATAGATCTTTAGCTCTATATCATCTGAATATTTTTTAGAGTTTTTACTTCTCTTTACCACATGCTTACATCCATTATAAGAAACCTTTGCCGTATAAGCTATCGTACAGGTTCCAACTTTTTCTTCTATGATATTTTCTTTCTCTTCAGCATCTCCAAATGTGAGTGTGGCAACTTTTTCTTCTTCATTCTCAACATCTCTAAATGCCTGCACGTTATTATCAATTGCAAATACAGTGGATGCTGATTTATCACTCGCAGAATCTGATATTCCCTTCTGGCGATATGTATTTTCAATCTTTGAAACTGTATCTACATCATACATTCCATATCTATGCTTTCCGTCAGCTTTCCCAAGAGAGTAAACACTGTATTTATCTCCTTTTTTGATGCCCGGTACACTTATTATTGCCGAAACCCATTTTGCTGCATCATTTTCTTCATCATTTGAAATAAAAACGTCTTTATATTCGTCATAAGAAAATATCAGCTTGCCGCCTTCATCCACTACATTTATAGGACCATTTACGCCATTTTTATCCTTGAAATGAAGATGCATAGCGCACTGCTTTGACCCCTCATCTACACTATACTTAGATGAACCTGTTGAAAATACTCTGCCTCCATTCACAAAAGATCCAAGATCAGAATCCAAACCACAATCTGAATTATAGTTTGCTACGGTAACGAGGTCTCCTCCATTAACCACTATGTATCCATTGGAATCAATACCATCTCCTGATCTTCCCCTACCTGCAAGAACACGCATAATTCCGTCATTCATGGTAAATACGGATACATTATCCTCATTAGTGTTTACTCCATCATCCTGCGACTCAATGCTAATAATTCCACCATTGATCGTCATATGCATCTCCGAGCAAAATCCCTCACATTTTGCTTTCACTTTCATGATTCCATCTTTTTTATCTTCACCATCAACATTGATAGAAACATGTGAATATAGAGCTCCATCTTCCTTTCTCAGTTTTTTCTGAAACTTCACACTTCCCTCATACTGACTTTGCTCATCATCATCTTTATATTTAGGCTTAAGCATTCTAAAAACATTACTGCCTTCAATCTCATTTTCTGTGCCATCAGCAATAATAATATTTGCACCTGCTTTCGATGTATCAGGAGTTTTTCCGGATTTTCCATCTGTTTCACATTCATAAAGAGTATCAAAATCTATCGCCGGAGCCACATCACACTCAACTTCAAGATCATCTAAAACAAGCGTTACTCTGTCCGCTTCATCTTCACCCACATCTACTTTTATCTGACCATTCCATTCACCATGAAGCCTGTAAGTGCCTGCCTTTGTAATATGAAATACAGGATTTTCATAGGCTTCTTTCTCCGAATGCATGAAACTTTCATAAGCATTGCTTTCATCTGTTTCATCGTTAAAATCATCTACTGCATCCTCATAGTATGGAAGTGTCGCAAAAATGTATTCTGTGTATCCTTCAGCTTTATAATAATATGCCCACTCATTCTCTTCATCATATTGAACTTTCTTATAATCTTTAAGATCAAGTTTTGGATAGTATCTTATATCATGAGCAATATAGTTACCTGATGTATCAGGCTCTGTTCCAGTAAAATACTCTGCCGGCGAATTCTTTACAGCCTTGTGATCAGTCGTCGGATCTGCATGCCATACATAATCATATTCAGGCACTTCTTCACCATCGATAGTTACTTTATCTTTATCCAGGAGCACATCCACCACATCTGCCTGTACATCATTGTGCAAAGTGACTTCCCCTTTATCAAACTCTGTCACATCATAAACAGCATCATCCGCTTTCTCAGCATCCAAAGGCGTCTCGGCGCTTACCCCTTCCGCAGACACCCCCACCAGTAAAACAGTCGAAAGTACTACACCCAGATTCTTTACGATAAATCCTCTTTTTCTCATAAATCCTTCTCCTTATAGAAATACAAAGATCAACGATTCCTAATAAGAATATACCGCACTTTACTATCCAAGCAGTGTATTTTATTCATACAATTAATGCATACTTTCCAACAAACCTCTGCACCCTTTGTAAATATCCTGATATGCCTTTTCAAAATTTCTTGTATACCATGGATCCTCAATCTCTGCCTTAGGCGTATCAGTATATTCCATAAGATAGTGAATCTTATTCTCCGGATCATCACCAAGAATTCTACTGAGATAATACATATTTTCTTCATCCATTCCGATTATCAGATCAAATTCATCATATTCACTTCTCTTAACCTGACGTGCTCTATGATCACCTATCGGAACATCATGGCTGCAAAGTGCCTTTCTCATCGGCAGATAGATCTCATTTCCAATTTCTTCAGTAGAAGTAGCTGCCGAATCAACATAGAAGTTATCAGCAAGCCCCTCCTTATCTATAATATTCTTAAAAATATACTCTGCACTAACTGAGCGGCAGATATTGCCGTGACAGACAAATAAAATCTTTATCATATCGATTTTCCTTGTTTTATCAGGGCTTAGACACCTTTTCCATTTTCATTTGCCGGCATAATATATGCATATTTTGGCATATTTACACCGGCAAAAGGTGTAAAGTAAGGTGTAATTATTTTTCGTTTACACCTTAAGATTTTCACACAACATTCAGCTTCTCGATCTCTGCTTTTGCATCCTCAAAATTCACGTGAGTATAGACATTAAGCGTAGTTCCAATGTCTGCATGTCCCATGAGATACTGAAGCGTTTTCGGATTCATCCCGGACTTCGCCATGTTGGAACAGTAGGTATGACGGCATACATGAGGTGTAATCTCGGGCATCTGAAGCTTATAAATGGAATTATACTTGTCCACTATATGCTTAAAGTAATGGTCCCAGTGAAGCGAGTATGTAATGCTTCCATCCTTGTCGTAGTATAGAAATCCGGTATACCCGTCAACTATCGGCTCAACCTTGGGTGTGTTGCGTTCAGAAATGATCTTCCTAAAGCAAGCCTCAACGTCTTCTGTCATAGGCAGTACTCTGGTTCCGCAAGTAGTCTTTGTGCTCTCGATGTAGTATCCAATATGTGCACGCTTTTGAAGCTGATGGTCCACATTGATCTTGTGATTCTCAAAATCGATATCCCCAAGAGTCAGTCCGCAAAACTCCGAGATGCGAAGCCCCGTATGGAAAAGAATATAAATCCCTTCATAGTATTTGCAAAAATGAGGATCCTCTTTTACAAACTTAAGGAATTCTCTCTCTTCGTCCATGGTTATCGAAAGCCTTGTATGGCTATCATTTACAATCACGGATGCCAATTCGAAATCAAACGGACTCTTGCGGATCAGATCATCATCCACAGCCATTTTAAAAGCCGGTCTTAAGACGCCTCTTAAAGAATGAATTGAGCTATAACTCTTTCCATCTGCCTGAAGCTTGATAAGCCAGCATTTTGCATTTGAGAAGCGCACTGTATCAATGCGTTTTCTGCCAAAGGGATCCTTACTCAGGAAATTGGTCACCGTCTTATAACCCGCCTTTGTTGTAGGTCTCACACCGGTCTTCGTAGAAATGTATTTCTCCACAAGTTCCAGCACGGTCATATTGCCACCATTTGAAACGATGTTGTCAAACAGATCAGCCTGAATCTGACGTTCCATTTCTCTTAGGGATAAAGTTCTGACTTTTCCCTGTGGCGTAGCATAATTATGATCAGGCCTCTAACTGTAAACGAATTTTTCTTTTCCGTTGGCATCTATATACTTGAACTGATACATTCCGTCCTTACGCTGGATCTCTCCGTTGTGTAAAACTCTTCCTCTGTTATCCTTTCTTTTTTCACTCATATTTGTAGTCCTCCTTGTCATAATAGAAAAGGCGAACTCCCCGACATTGACATTATATCAATCGGGCTGTTCGCCTGCTACGTATTTTTTGTTCTGTTTTCATTATTTCATGTGTTTATTCATACCGCCGTTGCCTGATCAAGAAACTCTTCGAAGAGTCTTCGCTTAATGCGCTGATGCGATCCTATTTCAAGAATGAACGGCTCATTGTAGTGCTCTGCCAGAATACTTCTAAGTCTCTTTTCTCCAATCCCATAATACTCAGCAGCTTCCTGTATCGATAGAGAATACTTGTCCGCAATAGAAACAATGGGGCTATCTTTCACCTCTTTTACCGGAACCGCTTCTTTCATAGTCTTCTTCAGCTCACAAAGAATTCCATAAGCAAGCGGAACCATCGTCGGAACTTTAGCGGGACGTTCCATAATCTCATGTATCAGAGTTATTCCATTTGCATTGTTGCATCCAAGATCTGTATTAAGCATATTTCTCTTCTCCTTCCATAGTTTTCTTTACTCTGGGCTTCCAATTTGGATTGTACGGTGAAAGAAGATCGTACACATAAATCCTGTTTGACCTCCCAAGCCCTCTGTGCTTCCTCTGAACAAGATCATATTTCTCCAATTCCTTCAAAAGTTCATTGATCTTTTTGTTCCCACAGTTCATAAGTCTCATCATCTCTTCGATGATAAAATAGATAAACACGCACCCGTGATCATCTCTCCAATCACTTCCATTGATATCTGACAAACACCTGCGGTCAAGCAAAATCATGTATAGCATTTTTGCATCAATCGACATTTCTTCGAATGCAGGATCCTCAAACAATCTCTTCGGAAGCCTGTAAAACAATCTTGTGTCATTCATTAATTCATCATATTCTGTCATAGTCATTTTTCTTTATTCCTTTCTTTTTCCATATCGAAAATTTTGTTGTTTATAAACTGGCAAGTAGTGCATCGGTGTACACCTGATGCGATTTTGCTTGTTGGGGAGTATGCCCCAATCCCACCGATTGTCGATTTTTCATCTACAAGCTACGCCTGCAGGCAGGCTAAAAACACTTTTCCGGAACTACGTGATTTCAAGCAATTTATCAAAATACTCTTTTACTGTTTCCAGAACTTTCTCATGCTCGACTTTCATATCAGCAATGATTTTCAACCCAGCCGTAGGTATTGGCTGCTTTTGCAATCTGATTAATGTTTCTACTGTCGATGCACATCATCTTGGCAAGATCATGAATTGCAGTAAAATCTACATTGATGTAATATCCATCGATTGCCATTTTCCTGATATAGGCACTCATATTCTTGAAACCCATTTGCTCCATTCTGTCTCGGATCATTTTCAATTCTTTGTCCGAAAGCTTGATATGGATCTGTCTGTTACACGGAAGATATTCTTGTTTATACATTTGTTTTTTCTCTCCTTCTTGAAATAAAAAAAGCATCCTTAAGGATGCCTGCGTTAATAGTTACCGGTATGCTTTTCTATGATCCTCTCAAGGTGATCACCTCCTATCCTTATCCCATCCGATCCACCGTAGTGTAGTTTCGACACACTACGGATAGGATACGATTAGTATTACTAAAGTCAGTTTTATTTCTCTCAGTCTTATTACTTTGTCCTTTTGACATTTCTTCACGTTTCCGAAGGACATTTCCTGAAGTCTGATTTTCATACTTCCCTCGTGTCCTTTTAAGACTACTATGGTATGATTTGGACACACGAGAGCGAGTTATCCACATGCGCATGGTTGCTTTGTTTTTCTCATAACATCATCACCGCCTTCCTATTTGTTGAATTTGCACAATTATCTTTGTGAATTATTACCCATAAAATCGGTCACCTTTTGTCCACCTTTTCCCGACAATTTACCATTTTAAAAGAAATGACCATTCTCTGTAAGCAATTTTGAACATCAAAAAAGCCCAAACCACAAGGGGTCTGAGCTTTGTCATACATTTATAAAACTATCTGATTACCGATTTTTGGGTATATGAAACACACCATTAATACAGAATATGTGTTCGGCTTTTGTCAAGTATCTTTTCTTCTAATAGGATGCCTAATTACTGTCTTCAGTTTCTCCGGAGCAACCTTCCTAGCATCGCTTAGATAAATCTCATGGTGCAGGCGTTTATCTGTTATATCCAGATCATACCCCTGTTCTTCCGTGAACTTGTGCATAGCATCAACTGTAGCAGGCTCGTCATCATAAGAACCGAGATGCATACACTGGACACATAAGCCCTCTTCAATAGTCATGAACTCAACCCTAGAAAAATCTAGTTTTTTCTTTTTTGTCGCCTCATTTACTGCCCAATTGAAATCATATTCGCTCACAAAATCCGGAAGGCGTATCACAGAAATCCAGCGAAAATCTTCCTTGTGTGCATAATCAATACCGTCCTTACCGTCCATCCACCAAAAGCCCTCCAACGGTGGAACCACATAATCGAAGTATCCATCTATCTTATGGTCGCCTTTCTTGCTCATCTTGATAGTAAAAGCTATCCCATATAACAGTCCTATTGCAGCTTTATATTCACCATTTTCATCGTTTGGATTGCCTTTGCCACGAATCGCAATATAATTCATCTTTGGAACCGATATTATTGCCGGTTTATCTTTGGGCATGTAAAACTCTTTGTATTCTTTCTTAAAATCAAACGCCACTGCACTTACCCCCCTTAGTCGTTTTACTCTTTTGTCCACATTCTTCATAAACTCTTCTTCCGACATACTCGGATCTCTCGTTCCAAGGATCAGATTGCAAGGCAGTTTATCACACTCTCCACAAAAATTAAAACCATTCTGAATCCTGCAACAATAATATATGGGACACTCCTTTCCCTCAGGCGCATGAAATACCTTACCGCATACTGCATTGCAGCCCTTACACATTTCTCCGTAGCAATAGCACACACTGCAGTCCGAACCGCAGCAGCTGATCATTTCATTAAGATCACTCATCTCCCAATATCTCCTTCTGCTTTTTCTTACTGAGGCTCTCAAGCACAATCCTATATGCCTTTTCAAGCAGATCCATTAGAATTTCATCTGGCACATTTCCATCCGTTTTTACTGAGTTCCAATGTGTCTTATTCATGTAATAGCCGGGTATTATATCCTCGTACTGCTTACGCTAGAAATTCCCTTCCAGAGGCTCCAATTTTAGAGTTATGTAATAAGGCTTGTCATTATCATCCAGGCATATTGAGGCAAACATCTTTCCGCCAATCTGATAACGGATCCAGTTCCAATCCTTCTGCAAGTCCTTGGTCACGCCAGGCATTTTCAGTAAATAATCATCAATCCATTCGTATTTCATGACATCAGTCTCCCGTTTTCTTAACCAATATGCCTGAGTTCAAAACTCTTTTTCCACAGTCTTACAGTCGTTGAATTTCGCAAAACCGCCCAGAGTTTTCTCCAATGCTGAATTTAAGGCTTTTGTCTGTCGGATTCCTTGCTCCCACCATAAACCTTTTACATAAAGGACGCCTCTATTACGATTCGGAATTGCCTCAATACGACCGACAAATCGATCCCCATATATAATCGGTAATGTATAATAACCGTACTTTCTCTTAGCCGCAGGTGTATATATCTCCCATGAATACTTAAAATCCCACAAAGCTAATATTAATGCCTTATCCCATAGCAGAGGATCAAGCGGTGCCATAAATGACATCCTTGGTTTCAAATCCGCACTTCCAATAAGGATATTCTTCATGAGAGCTTCATCTTCTGTGCGATAGTAAAAAGGTGTCTTTATCCCCTCTACCATGATTGATTTGATCTTATCAGCAGCTGACAGTTCGAAGAGCACTTTTTTCCTTAAATCAGCTTTCATATCAATCCCCAAAAAAGCCGTGCTGCTCTTATCCCACAGCAGCCCAACCGCTCCGATTCTTCGCAGAGCCCGCCATGTGGTCAGACTAAGCTCATCACCGTACGGATTGTCCGCTTTCAATATTGCCTTGGGAATGTATTTCTCCGCAAGGTCGTAATACTTACGGCTGCCATTTTTATGGTGAATGATTAGCTCCCCCTCCGTATATAACTGTTCCAAAACCGATCTTGCAGCCGGTGATTTTTTGTGCCAGTTACCGCTCCAATGCATCGAAGAATGCCAGTATATCTCGCCTTCGATCGGTAATGTATCGCTGCAGACTGGCCCGTTCTCCCTAATATATGCTACAGCCTCTTCCTTTAATTCATGCAATCCCTCAAAGGTGTCACCCATCTTTCTGCTGCGTTCCCTGAAAGTAGCAAAATACGGCCAGTCCTCTACGGGCCATATGGATAATTCCTTATCTACGTAGTCTACGAGTTTTCGATCTTCATACAAGAGGTCTCGCAACATCGATTTCTTAAAGTCTTTGACTCTTGACTGTAGTGTCAATTCAGCATTCTTGCCGCAAACATCAACTGGATCAAACTGAATGCATCCAGCCTGACGTACATAGTCATAGGTTCCTGCCTTACCGACAAAATGGTATGAACCGATCAATCCCTGCTTTGCCAATATAAATTGCCTAGCCTGTTGTTTGGTAATGGTCAGCATATTTCCAGCCCCTTATCCAAGGTATGCGACAGCATCGACCTGAAATTGAAGACCGTCTTTGCCACCCACATGTGCAAACTCTGTCTGGATAGATTTTCTCACAGGATACTTTCCTCCAAATCTTTCCTTTATGATTTTTTCCATGACAGGAATATTCCAAACGTCTCTGAACAGACAATCCATCTGAACCACAGATTCAAGAGTTAGCCCGACCAAAGCAAGCCTTTCCTCCATATTGTCGAAAGCACCATTTATCTGCTCTTCTATAGTTCCTCCGACATTTCCAACGCAGTATCCTAAAAAGCAAAAATCTCCTGCTTTAATGATTCCTGAATGTGCCCATTCTTCGCTTACATCGTATCTTTCAATTTTCCCCACTTTTCTTTCCTCCATATTTTTTGAACATTGATTCCGCGATACTTTTTAATTTCTCACGTACTTCTATCGGTTCAATAACCTCAACTTTATCTCCAAAGGTAAGCATCCACATGGTAAGATCGTTCATATCGCTGTAATCCTGAATCAAAAGAAGTCTTCCGTCTTCTATAATCTCATAGCAATCCGGTCCAAATTCTTCAACCAACCTCCATTTCATGTCAGGTTCAAATAAAGCCTTGAGAATTATATTCCTCGGAAATGCCATCTCCGAAGTAAGGTCAGGCACCGGCGCATTTCTGCATACAAATCCCTGTTCTGTTTCTTTTACCTTATCCATGCGATTCAGCTTAAACAACCTGTAATCTTTACGTTTCAGACACCATCCATACACATACCAGCTGGTCCATTTGAAAACAACATAATATGGTTCTATAAAGCGCTTGCTCTCTCCTGAGGGCGCATAATAGTCAAATTCCAAAATATGCCTGTTCTCTATCGCATCCTGCATAGTAGCTATCTTGGGTGCAAGTGAAGTCTTGTACCAGGAGGACAAATCAATCAAAATAGAATCTCTGCCACTGATAAGTTCTGACGATCCAGCCTGAATCTTTTCCATCAATTGACCGTAATACCTGCTTCCACTCACACTATCCAAGCTCCGAAGTCCGGCCAGGATCATCTGCATATCCCGGGATGTCAAAAGAGTCCTGTCCATGCGGTATCCGTTCATAATTGAGATACCGCCTCCGGATCCTTGCATAGTGCGAATCGGTATTCCCGCCTTGCAAAGAGCTTCTATATCCCTGCCTATCGTTCTTCGAGACACTTCAAAATGCTCCGCAAGCTCAGGTGCTGTTATCATCTCTTTCTGCAGCAGTATCGATAATATTCCGATCAACCTGTCAATCTTCATTTGCTCACCTTTCCTGCTTATCCTATCAAAGCAAACAAGACAACAGTATGTCTTGTTTGCAATAAAAATTTTTCCTGTACCCTGCCACAGCAGAGCACAGGAAAGAATCACTTCTCTTCTTCAACAAACAACTCCGCTAATTTGGTTGCTATTACGTCCATTGAATCCTCGTTTGTGTCTAACCCACTGCGTGAGCCGAGTAGCGGACTCACGTCACGAAGTGCATCATATGTCGTATTGTGAACAATTGGAATTAGCCTATCTTTAGCCAACAACGCAGATAATTCCTTTTCCGCAACGCCTTCTTTTTCTACACGCTTTAAAAAATTCGGTGTAACTAAAACAATTCCCGCTCGTGACTTAGCTAGTCCCTTATCAATCTCACGCAACATAGTAGAGCCCAAAGGGAGATCTTTTTCACTGAACCAGACCGTGACACCCTTTGCAGTAAGTTTGTCACATAACTCCTTTGCAGCATCCTTTCTATCATCCCAAGCATGGCATAAGAATAAATCGTATTTCTCAGGCATATTTGCTTGTTTCATGATATTTTCACGAACCGGAGTAAGTGTAGTAATCTGCGCTTGAGTATACATAACCGTTGACCCAGCAGGAGACCATTTTGCCTTTCTCTTCATCCCACCATTTGAAGTTCCAGAAGAGTGCGAGCTGCTAGATACACTTGAATACCCCGCTGAAAAAGAAGGATATGTATTATATCCAAATTGATAATAAGAACGACGTCCGCCACAAACTGGACATGCTGCTGCAGCTGCCACAGTACGATGTCCTCTTATAGGTGCTGTACACTGTGCCATGTAAATCTCCTTCCTTCGTTAAGTACTCGGTTTTTCATTTACTATTTCTTCAATTATTTTGCCAATATTGCTACTTACCTTCCCTTTTAGGTCATGAATATCTTGATTAATCCTTTTCTCTTGAGAAATCGCAATCAGAACGTTATCCGCAAGTTTTCCTATTTCAGGATTCTTCTTTGCATTCATGCCTGTCAGATCACGCAGCACATTATAAGCGTAACTGTACTTTCCATCTTCGTCCACATTTAGAAAGTCTGCCTCGTGTCCCTTAATCCGTCCTTCATAGCTCCCCTCAATATGAAGAAGCAAAAACAATTCAAAGCCCGGATTCGTCACACCTGCTATATCTGTATTCTCGATTTGAGTAATAAGTTCCTCATATCCTTGCACTTTATCTTCAAAGATATCACCGTCGAATACAATGACCATCTTATCTCGTTCATAATCAAACTCATTTTCCGGATTATGCTTTTGTTTTTCAGCAAAAGCAACAAGGTTCTTCGCAAAAGACAAGTTTCTGTCTTCATCGGTCTTTTCCCATAAGCGTATATCAATCAGTGGATGAATTCCTAACTGTTTCCGTAAATCAATTAGTCTTCTGAAATAGAATGTCTCCGTATTTGCGCCTTCACAGATAAAGAAATATTTTCGAAAAGGCTCAATCTGCTCAACCTGATCAGAAGGACGGCTATTCCAGTTTGTATATGTGTGTACCGGCATTTTTACTCTCCTTTCTGGAAAGAAAACTGCTTAAACACAGGAATTGCGCCATATCTTCCCTCAAGATAAGCTTTGCTCAATTTTTTATCATATCTTTCCTTAAATCGATCCAGAGAATATATATTGCTAGCGTTCTCCGCATCCCTTTCCACAAACCAAATTTCATCTCTCCGGAAAAGAATCTGATCCATGATAGTATCCTCATGTGTTGTAAATACCAGCTGCATTCTCGTGCCATCATGAGCTTCCATGAACAGTTTCAGAAAACGCTCTGTTAACTTCGGATGCAGACTACGTTCAAGTTCATCCACTACAAAAAGTGTATCCGGGCGATCCGTAAGAAGCATATCTATAAGATCAAACAATCGCTTTGTTCCGTCCGACTCTTCTACAAAATTAAAGTCAAAAGCGGATTTTCCATGTTTCAAAACAAGTGTAGTAATCTCTGGTTCAGAATTACCCTGGTCAATACGAATGTTAAAAAAGCCCCCCTCCACTCTCCATGTCATCTGAACTCCTGGTGCATCTGTAACCCTCATTTGAGTCATTAATTGATTAAAGATTCCTTGCACCACTTCAACCGGAATCATCTTACTCATTTCTTCAGTAGTTATTTTCCTCGTCTTAATCTCCGTAACACCAGTATCAAAAGTTTGAATCAGCCTGCTAATATTGTCCAAAGATTCATCATTATAGTACGCCTCGGTATTCGAAATACCCATATTCGGAGTAATAACTATGATATTATTCATAATCCAACCAAATACCTCTTGGAAAAACAAAAGTTTTGATTTATCATCATATTTCTTTCCTCGATTCATTTCAGTAAGGAAAAGCCTTGACTCCTGTCCCACAAAATCTTCAGAATAAACATTAAATCGGCTTTTCTCGGTAGCCGTAAGTTTGACATCATCTCCCAGAATTGGCGCACTATCTCCTTCTCTAACAAACAGTTGATGCGCCCCACCATACTGCATAAGTTCATACAGCCATTCTTCCGTGATTTTTCTCTGACTAAGGATTGCTGAAAAACCGTATGCATAAAAAGTATCTCCAACCGTAAACTGCAGTTCAAAAACACTCTCTCGGTTTTTATTCTCTTCCTTATTTCTGCAGAAATCATTAACGGAGACAACCGGAAGTCCTTCCATAAGGGTTGCCTTAATAAACGCAAATGCAGTCACAAGGTTTGACTTGCCGGATGCATTAGCGCCATAAACTACAGCATTTTTTAATAATTTAGTCTGCTTAATCTGTAATCGATGATTCTTGTTCCCTTGCATTTTGCTGGAAGATATCATCGACAGTTCTTCCTTCTGATCAAAAGACTTAAAGTTTTCGACAGATATTTTAATTAGCATAAATATGCCTCCTTTCCAGGTTGCGCTTTCATTATAATACGGATTATGGCCTTTTTCAAGGTAAATCTCGTTATTTAGAGATTTTTTCTCCATATAGCTATATAAGCAGAGCCCTAATGCCATTTCACATAGCTATTCTATGCTACATCAGTCTGTTTATTCAAAAAGCACCCTGCATCTCGCAGAGTGCTCTCATCATTCATCGGGTAGTTCACCTTCAAAAGGTGTAAACGGGGTGTAAATCCGTTTGATAAATCTTCAAAATGCCGTATTTTCATGGTTTTCCGCCTTACTGAAATCTCTTGCCCCAGCAGACAAACAGTATTCTTATCATTTCGTATACTCTCTCTTTCAGTAAGCTATATAACCTCAGATCAAAAGGTGTAAGCAAGGTGTAAATCAGATACCTTCACGCCATCAAACGGCTTGTTTCCGCCATTTCTTTAGGGAAGTTCAAATCCTGCTGTGGCAGATGAATAAAATTTTTATCATACTGGTTCTCCAATTGATTTCTCTTTCGTAACCCATTCTCCCAATGAGTTTGCCCATCGTTCCGGATAAGCTGAAAAATATGATATGTGCTCCAACAAATGTCTGCGGTAATCCCCATGTCCATTGTAATAAATTATCGCCATTTTTCATCAACTTAGATTGTGGACTCACCGAGTTCACAATCATCTCTTTTCTTGTTCCATCTTACGAACTCTGCGTGGGTCTTGTAATTTCTCTGCATCTTCCGGGATCAACCACATTCTTCCCATAAGAAAAGCTCCTTTCATTCGCCTTTCTTATTTGATCCGATTCGTTTGAGCACACCCTTTTCAACAATTGACTGCAAGCAACGTTTAATTGTATAATCTGAACATTCTAATTGAACCGCCAACTCCTTACGTGTCAAATCAGGCGTTTCACGCAAAAGTTTAATAATTTGAAGCTGACGTTCATCTAATTTTATTGGGTCATTTATCGGGTCATCATGACCCAATAAAATCCTCACTGCCTTACACATTCTCTCGTAGCAGTTCGACAATCGAAACTTTACGTATATGCGCAAATACAATCTGCGTAATCACGATGCATATCCCAATAAACGAGTCCTATGTCCTTATTCCTTCCGTCTAAATTTCCATCGATTCCATCTGAAACAAATCCATCTGCCGGTCTACATACGATTTCATCACAACATCATGAATCACATCATCCACCGTATAATTTCCAATCAGGAAATGTGACTGCGGATCATGCAATTTCAGATTCCGCTTAACCGCCTCGATCTCATTATTTGCATAACAATATTTGCAGAGGTGACCGCAACTGTCATAGGCACCGATATCACTTGTCAGATAACAAGCGCACTCAGCCCTTGCGGGCTTCTTATTTGGAACAATTAGTTTTTGCCCGATAGCCTTCTCATAGGTGGAAATCGTCATGCACCCACTGCAGTCGGCACCGTACTTTGCTAAAAACTGTCCCTCACCGCATGGTTTTACAACCATACCGTGATTTGCGGCAATACGAACCATTTCCTTCCCTAAGAAATGCATATCCTCTCTTGTTACGGGTCGCACTTCCGGGAAATTTCGCTTTACTTTCTCATATAAATCGATAAAACTGATAACCACGGTTTCCGTATAGCCCTCGAGCGTCGATGCCATCTGTTCAAAAGCTTTCAGGTGATATGCTATGGTATATCTTTCATTTACGAAAATCGGATCATAGCGCCAACCGATGCTATTCACTCCTACCATTTTAGAAAGTTGTTTAAAATCTTCCAGAATTTTATGCTTGTCAGGAACCGCTGGCTCGATATCCCGACCATATGACGTTATGGTGACAAACCAGTACTGCCCATAATCCTTAACGAGATCCATATATTTAAAAAATGGAGCTGGATTCTTGGAGCAAAAGCCGATAACGTCCACTGTATCGGGGCTAAGTCTATAACGACTGACCTGCAACGGATTAAATGGATTTCGAACACAGACAATCCCCTCTTTTAAGCGGTTTGCAAGCCACTCTGGATAGAAGGCGGGGATGTCCGTTCGTTGACCAGTATTAATTATCATCTCGTTTCCTTTCGTTTCTTTCTACGAATACGATTTAAATAGCGCTCAAAATCGCCATTTTGTATTAATTCATGAATAACAAGTTGCTCAAATGTCGAGACGGTATAAGCATAGAATACCATTTTTTTATCATACACTTGTCATAGCTTATGACTTCAAGTTTTTTATATTTTGCCGTTTATCTTTTTGTGCATGCTGATGATTCTCACTCCAACACATGCTCTTTATATAGTTCTAATCTGATTTTCCCGGATTCATGCTGATCCATTATTTCAACTATCGTTTCAAAATCCTTGCCTAATTTCTTTCTGCTCAACTCAGAAAAGATCCATACAATATTCAGAGGTTCTTCATAATCATGAAATCCAAATCCACCACATAACAGATCATTAAATCCATTAAAATTACACCCCAATAAATCATTGGTACCATCCGTTAATTTCGCACGCATTATATCAAAAAAATCATCTGTTGTTTCAATTTCTCTTCCGTCAATCAATACCCATTTATAACCATTGGCATCAAGTATCGGATTTAAAATCTGCGCCACAGTAACATTTCCGATTCTTCTACTTCCATCAAATACATCAATTTTTTTTCCAACCCATACAGAATTTGCGTAATATTTCGGTGTAATCAACTTAACCCTAACAATTTCACCATTCTCGAATCTGTCATCACCCTCAATACGCCCAGAAGTCATGCAATTATCCATGATATTAAAAACAGGCTGAATCCCCGAAAATACAATTCCATTATATTCCTGATCCTTATTCCAAACACCTGTAAAATCTGCTTGCAATTCCATATAAAAAAACTCCCACTTATAGTATATGAATTCTTGTACGTAAATTACAGGAACACGCATTTACTGCGGGTTCCGTCTGAAAGCCAAAAACAAGCGGCAAACAAGCCCGCAGCGCAGCTGCATTTAAATGGCTTGTTTGCGGGATTTTTGAAGCTTTGCTGCAAAAATCTATAAATATAATCTAAGCAGGCTCGCTTGAGCCTGCTTACTTCCATACTATTCTTATTTTGTTTTATCAGACGAAGTTGAATTACCAACTGATTCAAAGCGCAAATTAAATTTCACATCGGAAGCCTCTCCCAATTGATCAATATAATTCTCAATCAGTTTTTCAGCCCTTTCTTGCGCACTCGCCAGTAAACTCGAATCATTTTCAATACTGGCACGTATTTGACTCTGTGCGTCATCAATCGCTCCAGTCACATCGTCACTATCTATCGGATTACTATTAAAAAAACTATCGTGGTCAGTTATCGGGTCCTGTATTGACTCAGAGTCCAGCTTGATGCTTATAATCTCTGCATTTGGCATATAAACCGTCACATCAGTTCCATCTACATCGATTGTGCCCTTTGACATATCGACACCAATTTTTACGATCCCGTTATATTCTGTCCAAAACTTACGATCTGATTCTCCTAAATGCATCAATCCACTTCCCGCTGCTTTAGTGGATTTTGCAACATTATGATAATAACATTCTAAAGTTGCAAGTTTACAAATAGATCTAATCTGCGTCAAATCAGGTTCCTTAATTGCATTCTCTTCGTTTTCTAAATTTCCTACACCGTTTTCCTTGTTCTTAGCAACATCTGAAGAACAGCCGGTTAAGGCAAGAGACATTGCACACAGCAAAGCAATAATTTTCCTCTTCATAATGTCTCCTTCCTATTTTAGTACAACCTTATATTCAGCATTAATCTGCTCAACCCAAGGTGTTACCATTGCCTCAATTACCTGCTTTGCATTCTCCCTTGCCAGATCAAGTAATTCTTTTTCATTAGCAGCTCTGTTATCCAAATCCTTTTGGCAAATATCATATGCTTCCTTAAATACATTTTCTGTATTATATTTATCTTTTTCAAAAATGTATTCTAAAGAACCTGCATCAACAATAGCATCCTGGATTGTCACTTCCGGAACCTTAATCGTTATGATTTTATTTTCATTATCCACATTCACATCTATAGCGCTAAAATCAATTCCGGCTTTTACCGTTCCCTCATAGGCAACATGATATTTTAATGTTTTACCGTCTTCTTCGTAAACTTTTGCAACTGCATTATAAATATAATCTGCAGTTTGGAGTTCACTGATCTTAAACACTTCTTCAATTTGCATTTCAGATATCGTGGTAACTTCACCTTCATTTCCTATAATGCCATCCTTGACATTTTCTTTAATTCTTCCTCCACGATCTGCAAAATGCATTCCTATCAAAAGTATTGCAATGATAATTACTATAAATAGAAGAATTTTAGGCAATCTTGATTTCTTTTTTACATATTCTTGCCCATTTATTTTGATTTCATCGTCATTTTGAAACATATTGTTTATACTTCCTATTCTCATCAAGCTTTTCTTTTTTAGCAGCAATCCCAATTATAGAACACATTGTCAAAATTTAAAGCCCTCAAATCACTCTCATTAATAAAAAAGTTGCCGACTCCAGAATCTCCCCACATTATCTCAGCATCACCCTCAAGCATTTCCGAGTCCATCTGGAATAATAATATATCGTTTTCTCCATCACTTCTCGGGTCATCCTGTGTAAAAAACGGATATCCCAGCATCTTGTGTCCGCAGCCATCAAAACAATCCATTAAATAATTATCATCATCGTCACTTAATAATCTGCCACTTTTATAATAATCCTCATAAGAATGGTCATTTGCGTCAATTCCCATTACATCTTTCAGTACCGCAAGAAATTTTTCTTCAAAATTATAGCACTCACTTCCTATAGATTCCTCTCCTGTCTCAAATCTTATCGGCAAGCATGCGTACAATGGCATATACTCCTCATCGGAGTTCAAATCGCCTGCCGAGCGGATGCCCATCGCCTTGACATCCTCCTCAGTTACACTTTCATCAATAGTAGAATGATATACAACCTTATATCCTTTTTCATCGCAAAGTCCATTACAGTCATCAGTACTTATAAAAAACTGCAGTAATCCGCCTTCCGGGAAATGCTCATCCTCAACATCTTTAAGATTTACCTGCGCCAGTAAGATAAGCTTATCACCTTCCGAATTTACCGGATAATCAATATTCGCTGTCCAGTAAGGATATCCTCCAAATTTGCTGTCTGTAAGTTTAGGTGTAGGTCCATCTGTTACTCTGATCTTTATAACTTTACGTGCTGTTTCTTTTTTTAATCTTTTGATTATTACCTCAAGTGTTTCCCTATCAATATACATTTTATTTTGCTCTATAGATTTTTCCATTTTTCATCCTGCCTTTTAAATTTAGTTTTTATCCTCTGCAATTCTTCACCTAAAACTGTAAATTAGTCAAAAAATATCACGTTTTTTAATTATACCATCTCAACCAACGTATTGCCACGCACCTGTTTTCTCCAACTGAGTTAAAATCACAAATAAAAACTTTTTTGTAACCTTTTCGCTATCTCAATTGTAATATTAGTATAAGGCCTTATATAAAGGAGCAGCAAATGAGATTACCTGTACAGGATCTGATAAATGCATACAAGAACAACGTATACGCAGCAGCATTTAGCATATGCAAAAACTGCAGCGATGCAGAGGACGTTGTTCAAGACACATTTCTTCAGTATTATATGACTCGCAAAAAATTTGATAACGAACAGCACATACGCGCATGGTTGCTGAAAGTAGCAATCAATAAAGCAAAAAACATTCAGTCTTCCTTCTGGCACAAAAATAAATTGCCACTAGATGATTATATTGAAACACTTTCTTTTGAAACGCCGGAAACGAAAGAACTGTTTGAAGAGGTTATGAAACTGCCTGAAAAATATAGAGTTGTGGTTCATCTATTCTATTATGAAGACTTCAGTGTTAAAGAAATAGCCAAGATACTTAGAACCACAGAAAATAACATAAAGGTCAGATTATCGCGCGGACGTGCCAAACTAAAAGAAGCACTTAAGGAGGTTTGGGAAGATGAGTAATCGTGAGCAGTATAAAAAAGCATTTTCAGTTTTACATACCTCCAGTGACTTTATTTTGGAGGAGAAAAAAATGGTTAGATTAAAGAAAAAAGCCTTACTAAGAACTCTTGCAACTGCAGCTGCAGCATGTTTGGTAATTATTGGTGGTTCCGGAACAGCTTATGCTGCAAACGTTGGCGGTATCCAAAGAACAATTCAGCTATGGATACACGGCGACCAGACGAATGTAACCATTGACTTTGACGAAGCAGGCCATTACTCAATGGAATATGACGATGAAGACGGAAATAAAAATGAAGTCGGCGGCGGAGGTGTTGCTATTGAAGATGATGGCACAGAAAGACCTCTTACAGATGATGAATTAATAGATCATCTTTCCCAGGCGATTGACGTGGGTTATAACGATGAAGGTAAGATAATGCTGTATTTTCAGGGACAGGCTGTAGATATAACTGACAAATTTGAAAATAATATCTGCTATGTTTTCCTTAAAGGAACCGATACAAGTCTTTATGTAACTGTACTTAAAGATAAAGACGGAAGCTTTCAGTTTGCTTCAAGTCCTGATAAATACATGCAATATAAAGAGACTGAGCCTGGCATATATACCGCATATTGATATAGATCGAGCCACTGCGTTTGCAGTGGCTCAAGTCTATATATTGCGCGCCAGATTCGTTTCTCCCTTACAGACATATTTCCTATCCGCAAGGTTTGACTACCATACCATATGAATCGGCAATCTTAAAGCCGGAATATCTGTCTCTGTCCTGTATTAATTATCATCTAAAAACATTCTCCACATGTGCCAATTTCTCAAAGCACGATATTTTTTATTTTCCTCCCCAATTCTCTGTATTTTTCCATAAAAATTTCTGTCCCCTTCTTCACCTTCTCAGTGTCACCCGCTCTGGCAAACAATTCCAGCTCTTTCGCCATTTCACTAAGCGCAATTGCCCCGATAGACTTTGACATGCTCTTTAATGAATGCATCACCAAAGCATACTCTTCGTAATTTCTCTGACTAACTAATTTCTCCAGTTTATCAGCTTTTTCACTGACTTCATCTGCATAAGTCTCAAGTGCAAAGAGGTAGTCATCAAATTCACCACAATACTCAATCCCCTTTACATGATCAAGTTCCGTAATTTCCTTAATTGCCTGTAAAGTGTCTGCGGGAATTTCCGATAGCGGTAGTACTGCATTTTTTTCCAGCTCTCCACTTACGTACTTTCTAAGCATTTTCTCCGTATCAGCTATATTTACCGGTTTTGAAAGGTAATCAGTAAAACCGGCATTTATAAGTTTTTCTCTGTCTCCAAGTATTGCACTTGCTGTCAGTGCAATAATCGGCACACGTTCAGCTTTTTCAGGATAAATCTCCTTTAGTTTCTTTAATGTTTCAATTCCATTTAATCCCGGCATTCTATAGTCCATTAAAACAATATCATAGCTTCTTCTTCCAAAGAGCTCTATGCACTCTTCCCCGGTTGTAGCTGTATCAACAATCATTTTAGTGCGTTTTAAGAGACCGGTTATCACCTGAAGGTTCATTGGCGTATCATCCACTACCAATATTCTTTTACCTACTGCTGTAAATATTTCCTGATCATTGCTCTCCGCAATCGCATCGCACTCTTTCATCGATGGATCAAAATAGCCAATCTGCTCCGCATTAGTTATTCCTTGCCATATCTCAAACGAAAACTTAGAGCCCTTCCCATATTCACTGGCAGCTGTCAATTCAGATCCCATAAGCTGTACAAGTTCTCGCGAAATAGGCAGTCCCAGACCAGACCCCTCAATATTTCTGGTGTGTGATATATCAAGCCGATCAAACGGAGTAAAGAGCTTCTCCATATCCTCAGGTCTAATCCCTATACCGGTATCTATCACAGAAACTATAATTTTCACCCGATTTTTTTCAAAGTCAAATTCAGAGCATTTAACATCGAGAGTTACACTTCCGCTTTCCGTATACTTTACACCATTGCTCAATAGATTGGCTATTTCATAAAGTTGTTTGATCTTTATCTGATAAGTTTTTAGATGATCTATACTTACAAGATCTTCTTGCGTGATCATTCCAAGTGCTGTATCCAGATCTCGTATATAGTCATCTAGTACAGCGGAAACAACCTGCTCTCTTCTTCCTGCCAATTCACTAAGATACAAAAGGCTTACATTTCTAACTGCATCTTCTGTATCACTTCCGGCTTTATTACCAAGTGTAAATGTACCAATGATCAATATAGCAGCTATGATAGCGCATCCGATAATAGCCGTAGACAACATTTTTTTCTTTTTCATAAGACATCCTCATGCATCAGAAAATCCTTATCTTCATCAATCATCTGAATCATAATATCCGCAAAGACCGGGTCAAACTGAGTCCTCTTGCACTTTTCAATTTCTTCCCTTACCACCTTCTGCGGCAATACACTTCGATAGCTCCTGTTGCTCGTCATTGCATCATATACATCTGCAACTGCTATTATCCGGGCTTCTTCAAGGATTTCATTTCCCACAAGTCCATCCGGATATCCACTACCATCATATCTCTCATGATGCCATCTTGCACCGATAGCAAGTTTAGGCATTTCCTCAACACTCTTAAGGATCTTATCTCCAATGATAGGGTGAACTTTTATTGCGCTGAACTCTTCATCTGTAAGTCTTCCCGGCTTATTAATAACAGAAGTAGGTATTCCGATTTTACCAACATCATGCAGAAGCCCCATCATATAAATATCATCCTGTGCTTTTTCCGTATATCCATACCTCTTTGCAATTTCTCTTGCATACTCTGCAACCCTGTCAGAATGTCCATTAGTGTACTTATCTTTAGCATCTATCGCCTCTGCCAACGCCCTTACTACATGCCTCGATAAACTTTCGCACTCTGCAACCTTTTTCTCAATCTCCTGTGACAAAGATTTATGAAGTAAAGAAAGTTCGATAGTATGCATCACTCTATGTATAAGCACATCCGCATAGATTGGCTTACGTATAAAGTCTTCTGCTCCAAGGCGTAAGCCCTTCATTTCTGCTTCATCACTCCCCTCGCCGGTAAGAAATATAACAGGTATCCTCTCTTCCTCTGCAACTCCGTTTCTAAGCCTTCGCAATGTCTCAAAACCATCAGGTTCAGGCATTACTATATCAAGTAAAATCAGGTCAGGTCTGTGGTTTTTATGAAAAATATAGTCCAGAAGTTCCTCCCCAGATTCAAGTGAAGTCACCATAAAATTATGCCTATTTAAAATTCGACTTACTGTTTTTCTGTTATATTCCTCATCATCAACCACAACAACCCAGTTCATTGGCACTCCTCCTGCTACAGCACATTGATTTTTAATTGTATTTATTACTAAAAGGAGACAGACTTTGTGTGATGCTTTACCACATTAAAATCTGTCTCCAACTTTATGTCGATAATTAATTATCGACATTTACCTATTTACTTTTAAGATGACCACTCATTTATTCATAAGTTTTTCTTCAGGTTTGATCACTCCTTTATTCTTTTTTTCAGTGCTGAGCTTCATCGCTTCTCCCTTGGCATTTCTGATCTCGACTCTCTTTTTATGAAAATCAAAACATTTCTTTTCTCTAGCTCTGTTTCTTAACAATTCATCCATGTCAATATTCTTTCTCTGATTTGTGATATGTTCATATACATTCTTCTTCCCGGTTCTGTCAGCTATGGTCTCATACAGATCCTCTTTCTCAAGCCCTCTTTCAGCAACATTCTGCAATTTTTTATCCACATCCAGTTTCTCTGCCGCAAATCGTGCCCATGCTCCAATTACACTCGCTCTCTCTATTCTATGAATACCGACACGTTTTTTAGCTTTCCACCAATGGCTATGTGTTTGTTCATAGTTTCCAGCCGCTGCAGAAAGATCATTAAGAGTACCTATGACTTCCGAAGGAGTACACTTTGTGTCAAATTTAGATACTTTCTCTAAGAGATTTCTCATTGAAGTATAAGTTACCGAATCCTTCTTCTTTTTGGAAACTGAATCCAATTCCTTTAACTCACCCTTCGCATAATCACTAATTTTTTCTATTATACTCTTAAAATTATTCAAAGCAGTGAGATCATCAACTGCTTCAGCACTTTTCACGCCTATCTCTTCGACATTATGATTTTTTACATATTCTACTGCTTCCGGCATCTTGCTAAAAAGCTTTTCATCGCCCTTCAAGGCATTTGGGTTTATCTTATATCCATATTTTTCAATGTCTATATCAGCATTTTGCCCACGTTCATAGCGTGCCCACGCTCTTTTCGGGTTACTTCCATTTTTTTCAATATATTTCCGAACTCCACGCGACTTGATTTCATTCTCAGTCTTTGTAATGACCTTCTTCGACAATACGTCTGATAAAGTTTCACTTGATTCCATATATTCTTTATTATAATATATGTCGTCCATATCGCTCATCATCGGTTTGTAAAATCTCTTTGTAAAGGCTCTTAATCTAAGAGAATTATAGTACGTGGCCTCTACTATAGCATCTGCGATGTCTCTTTTTGCATCATCATCATGGAGTGCCTCAGCACCTTCAATCAATCCAATACCAAGATACCATTCAAGATTTTCCTTATCTTCGCAATTCTGCAAATAACTCTCAGCATTAAATTTTGCGATTTCTTTGCATATATTGACAATATCCTTAAATTCAACCTCATTTCGATATTTTGCAGCCAAGCTTTTTCCATACAAAAAGTCCTTATAGCGATCTAAGATATTTTCAGCAGCTCTATGCATATCGTCATTCTTATCATCCAGTTCAATAAAATATGCAATATCAGCAAGCCAGTTAACAACCTCTTTGTAATCTCCTTTTCTTGTCAGCTGCACAAGGTCATTATAAACCCTGTCTTCATAAGTCTCTGCACTATCGGAGTTCTGCTGTAAGCCATTTCTTAGATTCGGGTCATATTCATCCTCTTCCTCGTATAAGTTTTCTAAGTCATCATCAACTTTCTCAGTATCCACTTCCTCATTTGAATCAGTCTCGGCTTCCTCAGCCTTCACTTCTTCATTTGAGTCAGTCTCAGCTTCCTCAGTCTTTACTTCCTCATTTGAGTTAGCCTCTACTTCTTCAGTCTTTACTTCTTCATTTGTGGCAGCCTTGACTTCTTCAGTATTTACTTCATCATTTGTGGCAGCCTTGACCTCTTTAGTCTTTACTTCCGTCTCATTAGATACTTCCTGAACTTTTGCTTTTTCAGCCGCTTTCTGCACTTCCACAACTGCATTTATATTCGCAAGTTCCGCTCTGTGTGCTGTAAGTTCATCAGAAAAGCTTTTAACACATGACTGAAGCTTGTTTAATGCACCTGCTAATTCTTCATTAGATTTTGTATAAGGATCATCCTGTGCTTTTTTTATATTTTTGCTAAAAACACTTATCAGCTTGATGTTGTTATCCATCATGCTTACATTATCATCATAATGTACCTCCTGCATAAGCATAAGCGCAGAATTTTTCTGATTGTATATATTGTAAAGTTCAAGCTGCCTGTTTACATCAACAAAATCTTTAAATAAGCTTTCATGTTCAGGCTTAGTCCAGCCATTAGCCTTCATTGACGCAATAAAGAGAGCTTTCTCCTGATCCAGCGGTTCTGCAGGTATTTCCTCTTCCGTCTCAGAAGTACTTACAGTTACATTTACCTCTTCAACCGGTATTTCAGATGCTGCATGTTCTGTAGGTACACTCACATTTACAGTGATTTCATCCGTAATCATATCAGCTTCTGCTATGTTCAAGACTTTTTCACGTTCTTTAAGGATCTCCTTCTTACTCTCATACTCTGCTCTAAAGTGCTCGGTAATCAGACTTTCTTTAGCATTTTCATCTTTTTCTGATGATGCAATGCTATCATTCAATTCCTGCAAAAACTCAAGATTTGCATATACCCCTGCTGTATTAAGCATAAAGCGACCTGCGCACGCCGGATTTTCTGAAGCGATCTGATAAAAAGGCTTGCTTAAAAGCATTGTCATTTCTGCTTCCGTAAACTCTTTATCCAATACTTCTTTAGACTCATTAGAAATAATATTTTCTAGTCCAGCCAACTGACCAAGCGACTGCTCCACGCCATATTTTTTACCCTTAATGCAAGGAATGATCTTATTCGCCTCCGAGATTTTCTTTCCTTCAAGCTTCTTTAATAAATCTCCTTCCAGATATGTTTTTGCACAGATCCTGTCCTCAATACTCCTGTTTTCATCTGCAGTCTTCAGTATGAGATTATTCACGCCTTCCATGATCCGCATATTTCTGGTGAATAAATTATAAGCTCCTCTGGCATCACCCGCTCTTCCATATCCCTTCTGAAAAGCTTTATAGCGATTCACTCCATATGGATTTTCCTGAGTCTGATCTACACTCCTGCTCTCCAGTGCTTTGTCAAGCGTATACATTTCATTAAGGAATAGAGAGTAAAAATGCTGATCTGAATTATAAAACTCCTGCAAACGAACCGGATCAGTCAGAAGCTCCACATCCGGATAAACGAGCTCACTTGAGTTAAATTTGTCATGGGCCTTTCTCTGCAGCTGAGCCCACCATATGATATTGCTTTCTAACTCATCTGCAGAAAGTTTTCCTGCCTCATCGCCTGCAAAAACATGTGCCCTTACATCACTTAAGAACTTCGAAGCAGCCTCTTTATGCTGTTCCGGAGTCATATTTGTGATTTCTGATGGAGTCATGTTAAGTTCTGCATAGCAGTAAATAGCATACTGCGCCATCAGATTTTTATTACTTGGGCTATAACCGGCAAATGACATTGTATTCTTTGCCGCTGCCAGATCTTCAAAGATATTCTCAACCTTTAATGATCCCTTATAATAAATGTATGGATACTCATCAGAATGATTATCTAAATCCTCTGCTGCATTTTCACCTGCTGCGACAGATTCCGCATTTACTGCAGCTTCATTTCCTTTCTCCTGTTCTCCAGACTCCGCTGCCCTCTCTTCCTCTTGTTTAACATTTGGCATATGATTATTACGGATGTTCGGAAAAATATTCACCTCATTCGCATCCAAAAGGCTATTCTTAAACCTACCATATGCTTTCATCATCTCTTCAGTATTTCCGGTTAAAAAAGATTCATTTGCAAATCCTGAAAAAACATAATATTCAATCCATGAAACATAACCATGATCTTCAATTTTTTCATTAAGATTTCTTACATCATCTGTCGGAAGTGTCAGAAGGTCATTTAGTGCCTCATGATACTCTTTATTTTTGACACAATTCTTAAATACATTTCCCTCGCTATACTGATACATAAAGCTCTTTATGTTTTCCGCGCACAGAGCCATAACAGTCGGAGAATATGGATTCTGATTGTAATGCTGATCTTTATACCTAAAAGATCCGAAATCTTTAAGACTGATAGCGTCGATATCACCTAAGAAATTTATCGCCAGGCGCATATCCTCTTCTGTTTTTGGGTAGAAATTATATGGATATATATCAGGCTTATTTACATTCTCCTCAATTTGGTTATCCGGACGATCCATAGACTTTATGAAGTCTTCATAACTCTTCTCAAGCTTATCAAGTATCTTTTCATACTTATCTCCCTCTACCTTCATTTTGATCGCAGCAGTATAAAACTTTCGCAGCTTCTCGTAAGCCATATGGATTCTAAACATAACAACTCCACCTGTCTTATCGTAAAGCTGTTCTTTTCCATTTTCATCGCGTTCAATCTTTATTCCTATTCTGTTTGCTTCATTAAATTCCCTTATTAATGCACGATTTTTTACTTTTTTAGAATCGTTAAAGTATAAAAGATTCTTAAAAATATCTATATCTCTGGCTTTCTCATCCTCACGACTTATTTTTTTGCTATCATCATTAGGCAAAGAGTCATTTAGGTTCTCAAAAAGAGGGGAAGATTTTTTACCAGACTCTGCATCCTTTATAATTCTTACTTCCTTATCATCTTCAGCAATCTTACTCGCGCCAAAGAGCTCCTTATCCTTATCTTTAAGATACTTTGTCTCCTCCACACTTCTCTTTGCTGCAACTTCTCTCAAATGCTCTGCATTCACATGATCAGGGAAGTACGCTTCCTCGGTTACTAAAATCCCATCCTTATTTAAGGGATTAACTCCGATCATTTCATAGTTTGATCTTTCTTTCCCGCCCAAAAAACTGACTACGAAGCCATCACTTTCAAGTTTGGTCCTGTTTTGGTTGGAAAACTCATGAACAGCTTTAGGCGGCAGCTTAATTGTTCCATCCTCATTTAATCCAAGATAATCACTTGGTACATTATAGAAACTCTTTCCATCCTCCTTTAATTCTATATCTGCCATCCACACAAGCTTAAATGGAACCTTGTTATCAAACAATTTTTTTACTACATCTTCTATTTTCTTCCGTTTAATTTGACGATCTACCGGTGCAGTAGAGTCAATACACTCAATCTCATCCCCGTCTATTGCCCTTATGGTCCAATAATGATTTTGGTCGGTAAAAGCTACCGGAGATTTATCATCTGTGATAATCTTAAAGATTTTTTTTCGAATAGCTTCCGTCGCTGCTTTAATATAAGCAGCATTATCTATATCTTTACCTATTTCTATATAACTACTCGCCACTTTAGGCGTAGATACTTCAAAAGACCTGACCATGGTATCAGGAGCAAATCCCAGTCCTGCATCTGCTCTTTCGCTTATATTATTCATTGCATCACTATTTAAATGAAAGTTAGCATCATTAATAAAGTAATCATCTTTAAGAATCTTCTTTGAATAATCCGGTCTATATGCTCTGATTTCCTCCTGACTTACATCAACTCCTCTTCCCTTAAGCAGCATCTTCAACGAGCATGACCAACAACCATTTTTAGAAGACTGCTTTCTATCCAAAGCAACTTTTATAGATGCTTTTTTATCGGATTCCACCTTTACTTTCGGCCTGTTTTTTAACGCATCTGCATAATAGCTTCCATTCTTTGCTTCTTCTCTTTGAGTCTCCGCGTGTTTTAATGCTTTTATCCTTGTAAGAAACTGAGCCTTCAATCCTGGCTCCATCGTTCTCTGATTTTTATTGAAGTAGTCTACTACATTATTAAGATTTCCTGAATTCCTCACCTCTTCAGGCACATTAAATATAAGATCGCTATATTCCCAATTACGAGCAGTATTATCCAGTAATGAATAATAAAATTCCAGCTTTCCTCCATCTTTTTGTATACTTTCAAACGTTTTCAAACAAGCAGTCTGATTGTGTCCGGTTATCTTCGCTATCTCTCTTATATCATCCGATGTGATTACAGCATTAAGCACCGGTGACGCAGCCGCCTCCTTATAGTGAGCATCAACTCTTCTCACATCTCTTTTATCTAGCTCATTCTGAATATAGCTTTCACCATTATATATATCGTTGTTATCCTTAAAATCATCCGATTTTGCAACGACATTTAAAAGCTCATGAAATAAACTATCTTTTTGGGAAGCTTTCTCGATAAAGCTTCCTCCCTCCATCTCTTTTGCTATTTTTTTATCCGAAACATCAAGTTTTCTTTCCTTTGCGAACCCTGTCAGCTTATTGCGCAAAACAGTATTGTTGTTTTCTGAAAGCATAAGTTTTCCAAGCTGTGTCTTAATAAACGCATTCTCAGGGTTTTGCTGCATCTTAAACATTTCTTTACCACCTATTTTTTTATCAATAAAGGTGGCGCCTGCAACAAGTCTTGTAAATCTGTCTAATGGATGATTATTTTCATCTGCAGTATCCATTGCATGAAGGGCATAGCTATTTGCTACCCTCATATTCATCATATCTTCATCATATCTATCTTTACCATAGGCTTCTAAGAAAGCACTTCTTCTGTCAAAGTGATCCATATTTATTTCAGAAGCTATTTTAGTTCTCGTTGTATCATTTAAAAACATCAATGCAGCTCTTATATTACCTGCCACATAGCCTACCCCAAAAGTCTCTGTTGTATTGAAATTATTAAGATCATCTAACTTATCATATAGATTTTCCGGGAACTTATAATTCCCACTCCGAAGCTTATCATTGGTATTTTTCGCTATTGACACATACCATTCAATGTTTTTTTTCATTTCTACGCCCGATAAAGCGTTAGACTCCACAGGATGACTGCTGATAGCCACCACAAAAGAGCTCATTACATCTTTCTTTTTCTCTGGTGAAATATTTATGATATCAGCTAATGACATATTAAGTTCACCCATGCAATACATCATTAACAAGCCGCTTATAACATTTTTTGGCAGACCATTCTTATCATTGTGAAAGCCTGCTGAATTGAAACCTTTAACCGGCAGCTTTTTGTCATCGCAGAACGCATTGATTCCAAGTTTCATATGAATTGATTCCTTAGGCATTTCTTCCCCCTCCGATTACATTTTCGATAAAAAACACCAATGTTCTACACCTACCTTTATATACAATTCAACACGAAAAATCTGCCATACTTTTAATAAATAAAAAAAAGAAGCCCCTTTAACGGAGCTTCTTCCACGTAAAATATTCCTTACCAGATAACCAATCTGTCCTCCGGCGCAAGGTACATATTATCTCCCTGCTTCACATCATAAGTCTTATAGAATTCCTCAAACTGCTGTACCGGAACATTTGTCCTCACGTAGTTAAGCGGATGCTCATCCTGTGAAAGCTGTGAAAGCTCACTGCTGTAAACACCAAGCGAACAGTTCATCTCTGCATACTTCGTAAAGAATTTATCATAGTCAAAATTCTCGACCTTTGCAGCCATCTTAAGCGCACATTCAAGACCTGTCATATCTGCGATAAGCTCAGTATCGATATTGCTGCCTTTCATATGCTTGCCATCAAATGCAACTATTGTATCAAGATAATCATCAACCTTTTTTGTACGCTTCTTGAACTCTGCCTTATCCGCTTCTGTCCACCAGTCTTTCAGATTTCCATCAGCATCAAACTGTGCACCATTATTATCAAATGCATGTGAGATTTCATGACCTGCCCAGAATGCACCTATAGAAGCGTACAATTCTTCTGTGCTCATATCATCTGAGTAAAATGGCTCATCCATCATTCCGATTATCATGTTTATAGTATTATCCTGCGGATTATAAAATGCATTACAGCTAAGGATATCCATGCTCTCAGCCCACATATCCTTGTCCTGTGCCTTGCCTATGAGGCTTCTGTTAAAGTCAAAATTGAACTTTGCAATTCTGCGATTAGCCTCTATAAGTGAGCATCCGCTGATATCGAGCGTTGATGTGTCACGGAATTTATCAGGATATGCGGCATGGATTTCAAGCTTATCAAGCTTTTCAAGTGCAGCTTTCCTGCTTTCGTCAGATATCCAGCTATTCTCTGTAAGGATCTCGCGATAAGTATCCTTTACATCCTGACAAAGATCTTTCATCTTCTGCCTGTCTTCTTCAGAACCGTATTTTTCAATATATACCTTCTGCATTGAAGTCGGGATGGCTCTTGAAATTACACTATATGCCATTTCATCATCCGAAACTCTTCCTGTAGTTCCTAAATACTTATTATTAATCTCTATACACTTATCATATGTTTCTTTATCAAGATTCATTATATAATCAAGTACATAATGAACAAGGAAATAGTTCTTGATTGAATCAACATTTTCATCAGTATACAAGCTGTCAAGTTTTTTAAGATATTCCGGCTCAGTTACCAGATATTTTCCATCATAATCATACTTATCAGCTTTTAAGATTTCTCCTAATGGATATGCTTTGCAAAGAGATGTAAGTTCATCAAAAGACATTTCATTATTGATCTTCTGCATGTAGTCATCACTATTTGATTCTTCTGTCGTATAAATAGAACCAGCAAGTTTTGTTTCAAAGTCGATTGCAGACTCATAAGCCTTTTCTGCATCCTCTTCTGACATTCCTAATTTGCCTGCACCAAGTACAAACATATCCTTATTCAATCCAAAATACATGTCACCGTATTCTGTACGATTACTGTATTCTGCGGAATCATTAAGCAAAAGGCTAGGACTTCCTACAGAAACAAGATAATGGCTCGGATCATTCAATCCTAAATCTGCCACGTATGAGACCAATCCTATGCCTTCCTGCATAAAATCAGCCTCAGTCATGAGTGCATCCAGCTCTTTTGTATCTTTGACAGCCTTTATTTTTTCATAAAGCTCCTGAATATCAGATACACCCGCCTTTTCTCTTGCATCCCAGTCCTGCAGATCCTTATTATAAGTTCTCACCAAGTCTGCATCATGTCCTTCGATGCTCTCATCCTTTAAGAGCCCTATGCACTTGTCTCTTGTTATCTTTGCACACTCAGAATAGTGTGACCATGTACTATGACCATCCGGGATTTCATTCGAAAGAATCCAATCCTTATTGGCATATAAATGAAAATCATCCTTTTGATCAGTTACCGTATCCGCTGAAACATTTTCTTTAATTTCAGAATCTATCCACGGTGTACCTCCCGTAGTAACTTGAGACTCACTGTCCGCCTGATCTGCTTCATCAGTTGACTCAGACGAAGCAGCTGCTTCTGTACTCTGAACTGTCTCAGAGGCATTTTGATCTTTCACTTCACTTGAAGTCTGATCTGTTGATGGATTTGTACCGCAGCCATTCAGTAAACTTCCTGAAATAAGAGCCACGGAAAGAACAATTGAAACGATTCTTTTTTTCATAACTAAAGTTCCTCCTTTAAAAGTAAATACTTTCACACTTTAGTCTACTAAAGATTCATCAAAAATACTCTTAATGTTTTCTTAAATCGTAATATCCATCTCATTGCAGCTTTCGACGTCCCATGCAGAATTTGCAATTCCGCTTTTCAGCATATCAGCAAACATCTTCTTTAAGTGCTTCTATTATCTCATCATCTTTGATTTTCGATATACCAAGAAGCATGCTAAGCCCAAGAACTGCAAATACAGTTACAATAGCTGCAATATATGCGGCTATATCAACCTCAAACGCCATATCACTATTAGCCTTTTTCAACATAGCATATGACAAAAAGAGAGCTAACGGTATACCAACCACAAGAGACCTAATACCATAAAGCAAGGTTTCAAGCCCGATCATCCTGTTAAATCCCCTCTCTGTCATTCCTACAGAGCGCAGCATTGCAAATTCCTTCCTTCTCATTGTGACGCCTGTTGAAATTATATTTACAAGATTAGCAAGTGCAATAAGCGTAACGAGAGTCGTAAAACCATACATTACAGTCTTTAGTAAAAGCGATACAGTCTTTACAACTGTCACAGCCTCTTCCATATTTCCATATGAATAATTTCTATAGTTTCCTTTTTCAAGCAGATCAATTATCTCATCATATAATTTTGAAGTATCACCGGTTTCTATAGCTATCGTCTTACATGCAAATTCTTTTCCCAATGTCTCTTCATACTTTGCATAAAAAGGTGTTTCCGGGACATAAATAACTACGGTATTCTTTGGAACGAGATTAAATATATAATTGTCTTTACTATAGTTTACCAATCCCGCTATCTCTATCGCAGGCGGATTTCCTTCCACCTTATCATAATGAAGAACCTGGCCTATGATCTTTTTATCAAATACTCCATGTTTAGACTCTCGCCTGTAAAAATTGTTCAGCAAAACTCCCTTCAAAGCTCCCTCAAAATATTCATCACTCGAAAGTCCATTATCCTCTAGCAGCTTCTTAAAGTCGGAATCATCAATCGTTGCTACATAAAACTCTTTTCCGTCAAAAACTTTCTCAAACCCTTCATTCAAAAAATCACTATTCAAAATATCACTATTTGCCGGGACAAAATCAGGATTTTTCTTATCTTTGGTAAACTTATATTCATAGACATCATTCGTGTAGCATCGTTCAGTTAAAGGATTTTCTTCAATCGCTTTTTTAAGCCTATCGCTGTCTTCAACAGCACATTTTGCATAGATCTGGTATGGAACGTCAAAATCAAAGCTATTATTTCTCTCAAAAGCTCTATTGAAACTTGTTATAGTAAGAAACATTACGATAGACGCTATGATTGAAAAAGTGATGATTGCACTCTTTGAGCCGTTCCTCTTTATATTTTTATAAGCAAGTTCACCCTCATAGCCGAAAAGCCTTTTTACTAACGGATTTACCCTAAGCTTACTACCCTTTAAACGTAAAGCATAATTTTGTCTGAGCGCATCTATCGGCATTATTTTTGATGCCCTTATTGCCGGTATCAATGCCGAAATATAAATAGTTATAGAAGCAATCGTAATTATAAAAGCAAATACCGGCAGCGGTGCATGAAGCGTTATCTGCTCACTCATTCCCTTTGCACCCTCAAACATATTGGCAGATATCATAGCTTTACCAAGCACTGAGATAGTAACAAACGTGCCAATGCATCCCACTAAAATCCCTATAGGTATGCCAAAAATCCCAAGGATGATACCTTCAAAAATTATCGACCACCTTTTTTGCCTTTTCGTCGCTCCCACACTTGCAAGCATTCCAAGATAACGTATCTTCTCAGTAAGTGACATTCCAAATGCATTATAAATAAGTATCACTGATGTAGCTACAATTATCATAAGAGCAAAGATACCTACCGGAATTATCCCGGCAACACCTCTGCTATCAGCATCAAAGGAAAATACACTTATCAGATATTCAGTATTAAATGACGATATTTTAAGGTTATATTTTTTCGCTATTTCTTTTAACTGCTTATGCGCATTAAAGTCACATCTTTTCAGGCAAATATCGACATTATTCTGCATTGGAATTTTACCTGAAGGGAGGTATCCAATGACATCAAATCCTCCTGTAGCTCCGTTTTTATGCAGTATGGCGCTTACTATCAGCGTTTTCTCCGCTTTCTTATTAAATTTTTCATTGGAATTATAATTTCCGGCGATTGCAGTTTTCTTTCCATCAGGATCGATAATGTATCTTTTGCCAAGGTCAAATGTTATCTCATCACCTACATTGATATTAAGGTTATTGTCCTTCAAAAATTGATCTTCGACTGCAATTTCATTTTCATTCTCAGGAAGCTTACCATCATATTTACATACAACACTATTCCTGATTCCGTCTCCATTCATTCTCGTGATGTTTCCAAGCTTAAGCCTATCTGACACATCTGTATGCATCCGAACTCCTGTAAGCTCTATATCAGTATCAGTGATAGCAACTGATTTTATCGTACTCTCTTTCTTAAGACATTCTATCTGAGCAGGTGTAAGGTTTTCAAATTCACAATGCCAGTTACCTTCCTCATTGACAGCTACTTTTCCAAAGAATGCAAAAAATGAAGTGATGCCGACGCACATGGTGGTTATAAGTGCTGTAGAAGCAGCTATTCCAAGTGTCGTAACTAAAGTTCTTTTCATATTTTGCTTCAAATGTCTCACAGTAAGTCTTGATATTATATTCATTACGCACTCACCTCTGTTCCTTTAGTGTCCCTGGTTATCTCACCATCTTCAATGGTTATAACTCTGTCAGCAGCAAGTGCTATCCTGTCATCATGTGTGATTATGATAACAGTTTGATTATTTTCTCTGTTAAACTTTCTTAAAAGTGAAATAATCTCTTTACTGTTCTTTGTATCAAGATTTCCTGTCGGTTCATCAGCCAGTAAAAGTGCAGGATGATTCATTAAAGCTCTTCCGATCGAAACTCTCTGCTGCTGTCCTCCCGACAGCTGATTGGGAAGATGTTTCAGCCGATTTGATAGCCCAAGTTTTTCAACAAGGTCATGAAGCAGCTTTCTATCAGGCTTCTTACCATCAAGCAATATCGGCAGCGTAATATTCTCTTCAACGTTAAGTATCGGTATCAGATTATAAAACTGATAAACAAGCCCTATGTATCTCCTTCTAAAAATAGCCAGTTTAGTTTCATTTAGTCCAACTATATCAGTTTCTGAGATCTTCACTTCTCCGGATGTCGGAGTATCAACTCCGCCCAGAATATGCAAAAGCGTTGATTTACCAGAGCCGGAAGGCCCGACAATAGCTACAAACTCGCCCTGCTCAACATCAAATGAGACATTTTTAAGCGCTTCAACTTTAGTTTCACCTTTTCCATAGACCTTACAAAGATTTCTAATTTTCAAAATTTTCATCAGTCAATCCTCACTTCGTGTATTGTCTTGCTCTTATTTTGAGAATAGAATAAATTTTTTATCTTACTGTAGAGTGACTTTTTCATTACAATTTTGTCACATTCAGATTTATATTATCGTCTTGTAAAATCTTACATAAAAGGTTGTACCGACTCCCTCCTCACTCGAAACCACTATATCACCCTTTTGACTTGTAATTATACTTTTCGCGAGTGCAAGTCCTATACCTACACTGTCATTGCCTGCATTTTTCCCTTTGTAAAAACGCTCAAAAATGTGCTCTATATCTTCCTTACTGATCCCGCATCCCGTATCTTCTATAATGATCTGCTTATAAATATTGTTCTCTTCCTGACATATCTTTAATTTTCCCTCATCATCCATATGTTCAAGACAGTTCTTAATGATATTCTGCAGTGCTTCGACAGTCCATTTCCTGTCACATCTGACACTTATCCCTTTTGAAACAGCTTCAAATTTTACATTCCTGATATCCATCTGGATCTCAAAAGGCTCTACTGCCTCTTTTATCAATGCATCCGCTGCAATATTCTCAGCTTTTAAGCTTATCGTCCCTGCATCAATTTTTGAAAGTTTTAAGAGCGTCTGTATAAGCCAATTCATCTTATCAAGCTGCTTACATTGCGTCTTTAAGAATTTTTTTCTTTCTTCTTCATTCGTTTCAGACATCAAAAGGTCATTCATTACCATGATCGAGGTAAGCGGTGTCTTCAATTGATGACTTATATCTGCCATTGCTTCTGCAAGATTCTTTTTATCTTTTGATATAGTCTCTCTCTGATACTTAAGTGTCGTTGTAGCCTTGTAAATATTCGCTTTCAGTATAGAAAGTTCACCTTCCTCCTGATCTCTTATATCCGGCACATCGTCACCCGAAAGCACTTTGTAAAGGTAAGCATTAAGCGTATTTATATCCATATACCTCTGCCTTGTAAACAGTGCAAAAAAGGCAGCAAGTGCGATCTCACAAGCTGCCGTAAAAAGCCCTGCATGCACTCCATACAACATCACGCACACGCAGAAACTTATAATAGTGATCACTCCAAAAGCGATCAGCATAGACCTATAATTCCTATTATTAAGCATCGGGAAAGTCTCCTATTTGTTGACAATATATCCTAAGCCTCGTACAGTCCTGATTATCTCCGGTCTTGCCGGGTCTGTCTCGATCTTATCCCTAAGGCGCTTTATATAAACGGTAAGGGTATTATCATTTACAAAATCGCCGCTCACATCCCACATTTCTTCTAAAAGCTGATTCCTCGTCATCACGATGCCTCGATTGCTGCAAAACGTCAGCAGAAGCTTATACTCAAGTGCTGTGAGCTCTACCGTTCGAGATATTCCACTCACTTCATCTGTAATCACAACCTTAGCCTCATTTGTATAAATGCTGATATTTGCAACTCTTATCACATCATCGCTTTTGCCTTTACCCGCTCTGCGCATGACAGAGCGGATTCTTGCAATAAGTTCATTTACTCTAAAAGGCTTGCAGATGTAATCGTCTGCGCCAAGCTCCAGTCCCATTACTACATTGACCTCAGCATCACTGGCTGTAAGAAAGATTATAGGTACGTCGCTTTTAGCCTTAATAAACCTGCAAACGTCATATCCATTGCCATCCGGCAAATTTATATCCAATATGCAAAGGTCACAGCTTTCACTTTTCCAAAACGACTCAGCTTCAGCCTTAGTCCCAAAAACTACCACTTCATAGCCTTCTTTTTCCAAAGAATATCTTAATCCCATAGCTATCGCTTCATCATCTTCAAGTATTAAAATTTTCATTATCAAGTCTACCTTCGTAAAAAGCTTTCAACCTTCACCATCACATCCTGTACTATCTGCACATCATCAACAACACTTCCTGTCTCTAGAGAGTGATTCGCATTTTCATACTTTTGAAGCTCAAGTCCAAGTTCCCTGCATCTGCTCTCTGCAATAGAGCTATCACACCATGGGTCAGACGTGCCATGAAAAACTATACTTTTCCCTCTTCCAACAAAATCAAAAGTCTTAGGGACAGGCGTAAATATAACCTGTCCTTCATTTAATTTTTCAGTCTCATTAATATAAGCAGCTACTACTGTGCCGATACTCTTACCTATGAAAACCACTTTCTCATACTTGCTGAAATCAATATTTGAGATTTGCTCCATAGACTGCTTAAGAGCCTCGTCAAAAGCCCCTCTCATTTTTTCCTGATCATTTTTTAAGTCCGCTGCCGCACAAGGAAGCTCGTATCTTAAATCCAAAACATCATAGTCAAGACTTTTTGCAGCCTTCCTTGCGTAGTAAAGGAGCGGCTTGTCGCAATGATAGCCCATCCCCGGAAAAATAACAGCCAGTTTCTTATTCATAAAATAATTCTCCATAATACATTTTATCAAGCTACAGCATTAGCATTTATATTATCGATAACTTTTCTGATTGAAAACCAGACTGTAGTGTCATCAAATATATCCACCAAACTTCCCTGATCGGTAAATGGTGACTCCTGCAATACAGAAAAATCAGTCATCATACCATTGTGAACTATATATTCAATGATCTGATTAACAAAATATATCTGCCTGCTGTCTAAATTTGTATTCTCCAAAAACTCCGAAAATGCTTCTTTTGCAGCATTCATATCAAGTCCGACTATGCTTCGAACAAATTCTCCAAGCGGTTTTTCTCCATACTCATGCTCATAGTCTTCCTTCGAGCCCACTTCATTCCAAAGTATCCCCTCAAGTACTTCTATGTCACTATGAGTCAGCGGTTTATTAGTTTTAAGCTTTTCGATAACTATATTATCCTGATGCTGTCGGATGTAATACTGTGCTCTTTCCTTGTAATTCTTCAACTCGTCATTTTCAAGCTCAGAGTCATTCCACTGCACATCCAAAATATTATCCGTAAAGTCCGTATCATATCTTACAACTCTCGGATTTACATATTTCATGAGACCTCTCAGGCACTCTCTTATACGTTCGAAATCCTCCGTACCGGCACGGTCAATGTAATCCGTATTTAAGATTTCATTTATCAGCCCTTTCTGCTCCTGAATTTCCGGAATATTAGCGATTTCCGCAATCCCACTCACCTTTTTAAGCAGATCAGACTTCAATCGACCATATCCGCGTTTAGCAAGCTGTGCTAATTCCAGCCCATAGATCAGCGCATCAAATCTAACAGCCGCGATTTCATCACCATCAGGCAGTATCAGCGGCGCAAGCTCTTCACCAACTATCAACGTGTCTTCATATGTAAGTGCCTTGTAATTATCTTCCGCAGAGTAAAGATCCACATACTTGATATGCTGCCGAACCGCAAAATTATCCCTTTGCTGGACTAATTCCTTAACTTTCCCTGCCATCACTTCCACAAGATGCTTACGATACTCGATAAGCCTGTCTACCTGATACTCTATATCCTGCAGCTTAAATGCCATCTGAAATTCCAAATTGAAGATAGCTCCCTGAAGCGCAAGTGTATTAGTTGTCTCACGGCCTTTTCCCATTCGGAAGAAATCAAAATTTCCGCAGAAGTCAAAGATATAAAACTTTGATTTATCTTCTCCATCAATAAGCCCCGGACAAAGTCTCGTTCCCCGGCCTATCATCTGCCAAAACTTTGCCTTACTCATAACCTTCTTAAAAAATACAAGATTAAGCACTTCCGGCACATCGATACCTGTATCAAGCATATCTACAGAGATTGCTATCTGCGGCATTTTCTTAGGGTCAGAAAATTCATCGATCGCACTCTGCGCATATGTCATGTAATTATCGATCACCTTGGCAAATGCCTGACCATTTGCGCCTTTAGCAAGATTAGGATACTCTTTATTGAAAACTTCAAGAATCTTCTCAGCATGTGCATGACTTCTTGCAAAAATTATAGTCTTACCTATCTTTTCACCATAATTGATCTTTAAGCCGTCACGCATCACTATATGAAGCACCTGTCGAATCGTATCTTCATTAAAAAGCCAGTTATTTAACGCAGAGGAGTTAATCTTTTGAGGAAGGTTTCCATCTTCATCTTCAAAAGTATTTTCATACTCTTCCTTTTCCTCTTCAGAAAGTTCGTCGTAGCTGATTCCCTGCTCGATAAATTTAAGCTTTGTTTCTATCGATACATAGTCTACAAGATATCCATCTTTAACTGCCTGTGCCAGATCATATCCATACGTTGGCATTCCATTCTGCAGCTCAAAGATAGAGTAAGTATTCTTATCAATTTCATCCTTCGGTGTCGCCGTAAGTCCTACCAGTGGAGCATCGAAGTATGTGAAAATATTTTTATATTTATTATAGACCGATCTATGCGCCTCATCACAGATCACAAGGTCAAAATGCCCACAAGTAAAGAGTCTTCCTCTTTCATCCTTTACGTTGTCTATACAGCCCATCATTGTCTGATAAGTTGAAAATACACAATGAGCATTATAGTTTTCCTTTTCCTCACACAAGTTTGTGCATGAAAGACTTCCAAGCTGATTTACGAAGCTTCTCATCGCCTGAGTCACAAGCGAATTTCTATCCGCAAGGAAAAGTATATTTTTTACCCATCCGGCATCTAAAAGCACTTTGCACAGAGCTATAACAGTCCTCGTCTTTCCCGAACCTGTAGCCATTACAAGCAATGCTTTTCTATAATTTTTCTCATCGAAGCAATCGCATACAGCTTTAATAGCCGCTTCCTGATAGTACCGCCCCGCAATATTTTTATCTACCGATATATCACGCAAACTTTCTCTCATGGAAAGAAGGTTAAAAAGTTTCTCAAGATCACGCTTTGAGTAAATTTCAGCAACTTTTCTTTCAGGATACTGATTATCTATAATTCTGGTTTCAAATCCATTAGTCAGGAAAACTACAGGTCTTCTTCCATACTGCTTTTCCAGTATATCTGCATAAAGTTTTGCCTGCTGACGGCCTTTAGCAACGTCGATACAGGTTCTTTTTGCCTCTATTACAGCAAGCGGCTTATGCGAATCATCATATAAGACATAGTCTGCAAATCCAACTTCTGACTTATTAGGCATTCCCGGAAGCTCTACCTCATTTATCCAGTCCTTACCCTCTGTCCAGCCAGCGTCACAAAGCATTGCATCGATATATATTTTTCTGGTCTTATACTCAGAAAGGTCGAGCGGCTTAGGCACATAAGTCGGCTGCATCTCCACTCGTCTTGCAGACAGAGCTTCTCTTAAAGCTTCATTTTCTTCACGAAGCTTCTGCAGATCTATATCTTTTTGCGCAGCACTTTCAATCGCTCTCTGCAGCTCAGCCTTTGCTGCTTCGTTCTGCTCCCTTGTTGCTTTGTTCTTCTTGATTCTTTCGCTGATCAATCCCGGATCATATGTATGCTCTTCATAATTATCTGAGTAACAATATGAGAGATAATCCAGATATATAAATAAGTTTTCAAGGCAAAGCATTGCTTCATCTCGTCCGAGCTTTTTCCCGCCATGCGCAGCATTATTTCCACATCTGCGGATAAGGTCAAGCCTTTTAACCAGGTCGGGTCCCACGATCTGTCGAAAATCTTCTGCAGTTAAAAGACTCTGCAAATTATTCTGATATGGCATCTCCAGTTCTTTTTCGACGGAATACATCCACTTTATTGCAAGCTCCATCGCTTTTCTGCAATTAATGATACATGCTTCCGGGTCCATCAAGATAATTTTTTCAGCAGATATTGCTACACCCGAAAAACTGCTAAATTTAGGTTCTTGCTTAAAATAGTCAAAATTCGTCGTCATTTAATACCCCTTTTAGAGCCTTTCTCAATTTTTATCTACTCATTAACACTTTATCACAGAAAAAAGCAAATGACACTTGATTCTTCTCTTTTTATCCGCAAATTTCGCATAAAAATTAGTCGGTACACACTATGAGGCGTTTACAGTTATACTCTCTAAATTTAATGTGCCAAAGTGTAAAAAATAAACGTTCAGCCCGGTGAACTGAACGTTTATTTTTATAGCTTCAACAAATCCGATATTCTGATCTGTAAATATTTTTCTATCATTTTCATTCTTTTTTTAGGAAGATTGTAATTATTATCCGGCTCAAACTTAAATCCTATCATTTGGCGCAGCTTAGCTCTCTGTCTCGATGTAATAAACTCTTTTACAATGTTTTCAAAAGGAACTCCATACGAAGATCTTCTTGTTTTTGCATATTCTGAAATATTTTCCAAATCATCCATCATGGCATAGTTAAATAGCGACAGACCATTGTCAAAGACAGGTGCAAATGAACACGGTTTATTCGTTTTATTATCTATGATAAAACCGAAATTTCCAAAATGACGATCTTCATTACATATCAATGCATCAAATATAAGCATATCTACAAATTCATCGTAATAGCTATTACCCATGTTTCTTATGTACTCTGAAACCGTCCTCAGAGAATAATCATTTACAAATCTATACATCGGAACATAAGAATGATCAATATCCGTAAACAATTCGCATACTGAACATATATTTCCTTTCCATTTTGCAAGTGAATAATCTATATGATTAAGTTCCATTCTTCTTGCTATCTGGCTTGCATAAAATTCGGAGAACGGTTCATTTCCAGTATTAGCGGCTCCGCTTGTTCCTCCCTTATACAAAAGTATCTTCCCCTTTAGTCGCCTCCATCCTTTTCTAAGCATACCCGTAGTAGTAAACTCCGGAGACGAAGTAAAGCCTTTTGCCGGTGAACTGCCATATCCTGTATAAGCGATCAGCGACAAGACTTTGAGAAAATCATGATCATACAAATTAAAATCTTCAAATTTATCATCTTCATTTTCTACTATCCAATAGCTATCATTTAATGAAAGTCCCTTACAAACACGTAGAATTCCAATCATATCATTATGTGATAATCCATTTTTAGCAAGAAAAGTATCAACATACTCTCTATTTTTAGGTATAATTCTACTTTTCAGCCAGTTCATGAGACTTTCAGCGTTTGTTTCAACTCCAATCGGAAGTAAATATTTGTATGAACCACTAACATCTTTTATCGACTCAATCCTTTGGCCATCAAGAGTGTCCTCTTCAATATCGAATTGTAGTAATGTTCTATTATACTGTTTAAGATAAAACATATAATTGCCGGTCTCTCCCTTATTCAAAATTTTTAACGGCAGACTATCATCCTTAAACCATTTTCATCATTCAAACAGTTCCGGTTCTGTCTCTTTTAGTATTTTAGCCAGAACTTTATAATCAAGATACTGAATTCCCTCTTTTCCTAGATGTATCTTATCAGCCAACTTACTCTTATAGTAAATTGCCATGGCATCTTCCAGCGATATAGAGTTATCCTCTGCAATATAAGAAATAATTCTCTCTTCCAAATTTTCTTGATACACCTGCTCTAGTACCTTTTCATCCATATAGTTACACCTCGCGTAATCAGATACTCTTTTATATCCTCAACTACATATGATGTGCTTTGAGTATGAAGTACATCATAATGCGAAACCAATAAATCATTGATACAGTTCACACTGCTTAGCATAGAATATACTTCTGAGGGAAGCTTTCCCCATTTATTTGCACAAGCATGTATCATATAAACCACAAACGAAAACGATTCTTTATCCATATTAGTTTCCTCATTATCCGAAGTATTCCTGCATTAAACTGTCGAACAACTTCTGAGTCTCATCTAGCGACTTCTGTACTGCAACTTTTGATTTGTCGACTTGTTCTACAAATCTTTCAAACTTTAACTGAATATCTATTGGAGCATCTGGGATAAGGGTATCTTTAAGATCATCTGCTGTAATCCCAAGAATAGTTGCTCCCTTTTTGATGCTGTCATAGTAATTCTGATAAGAATCTAAAACATGTTTTATAAACAATCGATTATACTTTTTTTCATCAATTCCAATAATAGCCACAATATCCTGATTAGTACATATATCAACATCATTAAGTGATGACTTACCAACACCCACTCTCGTTCCAAACAGTATGTTCCCAGCTGGTATTAGCTTGGTTGCACTATTTTCTATAGCCTCTTGAGTTATAAATCCTTTTGCTGTTGAACCATCAATATGGTTTGGTCCAAGAGATACCGTCGAAATCCATGGTATATCACCTTTATAATATTCTGGATACTTTGTAGACGGAGTCCCCCCACTCATTGTTATACATAGATTCCTTAAAGGAATGCCCTTGTACTTTTCTTCATTTTGTACATTACCAAAGAGCTCGACAAATCTGGCTTTGATAAGTTCATCCAATGATGACAATTGTATCCTGCGTTCTCGAATGATAGATTCCAAAAGATCCATGATGTCCATGCATTTCTGCTGCTCTTCTCTTGAAATCTGCGGAACTTGTACCTCCTCTAATACAGCTTTCCCTATCGCTTTAAAAGTACTTCCAGTTCCTTGATTATTTAGGTCAGAATTCTTCGCCTTTAATAGATGAAACACATAATTTCTCTCAGCCTCATCATCAATTGTAATTGCAGCCAATCCACGTCCTATACAACACCTATCCTTTGCATAGTTTAGTGCACCAATAGGAGCTCTGACTGAAATCAATATATCCCCTGGCTCGGCAGTCTTCTTAGGCTCATTACACCATATTCTTTCGTTAGGATAGATTTCACCAAAATCTGCATTTCCCTGAAAGAACGGCATCCCATCACCATCTTCGTTGTAACTAGAAGAATCCGGGGATTGTCCCATTGTTATCGTTGCTATATCTTTTAATGCTTTATATTCCATCTATCATTCCTACAAATCTTTCTCTATTTATTGTTCATGTTGACCTATGAATATATGTTCTGTGTAATACTAACTCGGTGCTACCATTTACGATAGGCGGCTAGTGTATTGCTGTTTTTAATTAGCTCGACTTATTCTAATGATGTAAATCCTCTAATGGTGAGAGTTTGCATCATTAGAATTTAGTCGAGGTTATAAAAAACAGTTATACTCATCTTCTTCCGGAAGACTGTGACTTCCGTTTATATAGATATTCTCTTTTGTGGGAAAATTTTGACGACGGAGGAATTGCTATGCTAACCATCAATGACCTAATCGCAGTGCTTTCACTGTGTGCGACTTTTTATAGTCTTGGTTATATGCATGGACAGCATAATTCCAAGACACAAAAATAACCGCCCCAGCCTGATGAACTGAGCGGTTATTTGAAAAAATATAAACTCAAACTAGACTAACCGTCTATCGGTAGCATCTTTTCTTATGCTCTTATCTTAGCACTTATCCTCTCAGGCGTCAAACATATATTCAATTATCAATTTAGCAAGATTTGTATTCCCTTTCCTTACATATTAAGAAGTTTTTCCAGCTCATCCATTTCTTTGCTTATCTCTTTTTCGATATCGCGAATGTTCGCCATTATCTCGGATGTTGGCGGGTACTCCACCTTTTCATATACTACTTCTTTGTACTTATTGATGGAAAGATCATAGTCATTATCAACGATTTCCTGCTTCGAAACCATAAACGACTTCTCTGTACGCTTTCTTTCTGTTTCTTTATCTATATTTTTGAAACGCTCGATGATATCCGGAATGTCATTCTCACTTACCGGTGTACGCTTATCGTCAAGGCTGTATCCATCAGCAGTCATGTCATAGAACCATACATTGTCAGTTCCGCCGCTGCCGGTCTTAGTAAATATAAGTATAGCTGTAGAAACTCCGGCATATGGCTTAAAGACACCTGACGGCATCGAGATAACAGCTTCCAGTCTATTATCTTCTACTATCTGCTTACGAATGTCTTTATGTGCCTTTGATGAGCCAAAAAGCACACCATCCGGTACGATACACGCACATCTTCCACCGATCTTCAGCATTCTAAGGAAAAGCGCAAGGAATAAAAGCTCAGTTTTCTTAGTTTTGCAAACCTTAAGCAGATCAGCAGAAACAGCCTCCGCATCAAGACTCCCCTTAAAAGGCGGATTTGCAAGGATAAGTGAATACTTATCACAGTCTCTATTCTGATCAGATAAACTGTCTCTGTATTCGATAAAAGGATTATCGATTCCATGTGTCATCATATTCATGGCGCCGATGCGAAGCATGGTTCTGTCCATATCAAAACCATTAAACATCGAATTCATGAAATGATTCTTTTTATCTTTATTAAAAAAGATTTCTTCCTTTCTGGTTTCCTTCAGATATTCTGCAGCAGTGACAAGAAATCCTGATGTACCGCAAGCCGGGTCACATATCACTTCATCAGCCTTTGGATCTACCATTTCGACCATCATACGTATGATATGTCTTGGTGTTCTAAACTGTCCATTTCTTCCGGCTGATGCGATTTTATTCAAAAGATACTCGTAAACATCACCACGTACATCCGCCGACTGAATACTATTCATAACTTCATAGATTTCATCTAATGAATCTACAACCTTAGAGAGTAAAAGTGGTGTTGGCAGCTTAAAAATGGCATCATCCATATATTTTGAGTATGCACTGTTTTTATCATTATGAAGATTTTTTATAAATGGGAAAACCCACTCCTGCATGATAGTGTACATTTTATCTGCAGGAAAGTCGCGAAATACAGACCATTTCAGCTGCTTACCATCTACAGAGCGCTCTCCGATTTTTACCTCTTCTGTGAAGATACTCTTATACGGAAGCCCTAACATGATGCTTTCTTTTTCACGCTTATTGTCAATGTCATCAAGATCTCTTATGAACATGAGATATGTAATCTGCTCAATAACTTCAAGCGGATTTACAAGTCCGCCTGCTGCAAAGATATCCCAAAGTCCGTCGATCTTGTTTTTTAATTCACCTGTAATCATTTTTCCTAACCCTTCCATATCTTTTAATAAAGATTTTCTGATAAATTATAACAATTTTGATTAGTTGGCTCAATATTTTTATCAGCTACACAAAAGCAAAAAATCGAATTTCCTTTATGTAAAAAACAGCAATGCCTCTACGACGAAGCACTGCTGTTTTCTTGTCTTTATTTATTCCAAACCACGATTTCATCCGGATACTCTGCAAATGGTCCCGGCAAAGGAGCTATGCCGCGATGTGAGCCAAAGTAGTCTCTGTCGAAGGTAATCGGTGTGCCATCCGGGTTTTCAAAAGGCTGCTCCGGTTCAAAAGCACATCCAAGTGACTCTGTAGTTATGACATTTGTGCTGAAATCTTTTACTGCGCCGGCAAGATCAGTTTTTAGAGATATCTTACCGTCTTTTTCGATAAGCTCTATCAAAGGCTTAAATGCGTCATCGCAGAGTTTATGATTTTCTTTTTTATATACAGTTGCTCCACCAAAGTATGCATTACCGTCAATCCATACCGGCAAATGACCGAAGTGAGCAGCTGCAAGTGCGCCCATATCAGGGTCTTTATCATTTGCAAAAGGAGCGTACCACTCTTCATAAGTCGGGAAGATATCAAACGGTGCAGTTCCTACTGCTTGGTAGTCCGCATCCGCAGCACTCTTACTATTATCTGTAATCTTAAAGTGCTGTACAAAGATATTGTTGTAAATACGGTCATCTCCATGGAGTATTGTCATAAATCCTGCTACCTCGGTACGGTGGCGGATATGATATGGTGTATAGCGCGGCTCTCTTTGACCATTTACGACACTGTCAACTCCGGAGTTGATTAAGCTAAAGCTTCCAAGCACGAGGTTATGTACACAGGCGATTCCTTCACTTGGTATAGTGATGGAAACCGGTGAGAGCAGAAGGTTATTATCGATAAGTGTCGGTCCATGTCCAACTTCGATAAATACATCCGTATTAAACATCGCACCCTTTGCCTGTCCCTTACCCTCAGGACGGGCATTGTCATGAAGGAGGTTTTGCGTAATACGCGCTCCCTGAGCCTGCCAGTCGAGCCATATACCCATGATATTGTGATGGATATGATTTCGGCGTATTGTCACATCGATTGCGGCATGAAGCTTGATACCTGCTGTTTCTGCGCCGCCGAGCTGCTGAGAGTTGCAGATATGATGTATCTCACAATCCTCGATCGTCGAGAAAACGCCGCCCATTCTGCCGACAATTCCAGTCTGCTCGCAGTGATGAATGTTGCATCGTCTGATGATGTGATGACCGATATTCTCCTTAAGCCATCCATGATACTGGCCGCGGCAAACGGCATCACGTTCCATCTGAGTAGGGCTCTTTACTTTTCTGACAGTAAAGTACATATCATTTTCAGGATCAAGATATTTGCCGAGCGAAATACCGCAGCAGCGGCTTCCGTAGATCTCACAATCTTCGATGATCCAGCCGCGGCTCCAATGAGGGCCGATCATACCATCCTGATAAGCAGCAGGCGGAGCCCATGTTGTAGCTGCTTTGTTGATATTAAAGCCGCTGACTGTTATATAGTTAATGCCGTTTTCATCAGGCATAAAGCAGTTTCTTCTCACTAAGATCTCAACATTTTCTTTATTTGGATCAAGTCCGTGGAAATTAGCATAGAGCACAGTTTTACCGTTATCCTGCTCTGTGAACCAAAGATATGAAGCTTCATCAGAGTTCCATGCAAATGGATTAGGTTCGCCCTTTTTGCAGTCATCCAAAGAGTCACATTCATACATCATGTGATCATTCAAAAAAACTGCTCCGGTATGCCTGATCTCCGGCGCAAAATACCAATCGCCGAAAACTCTTGTTGTATAAGGATTGTAGTCACCAAAAACTCCATTATCAACTCTTGCTGTCCAGACATCTCCGTCTAATTTTGACCAACCCTTTAATGGCTCGGCACCAGTTATTATTGCGCCAAGTTTTTCAACAGACTTGTAAACTATAGGCTTAGCTTCTGTTCCGGCGTTTCTTGGAACTACTCTTTCCCTGTAAATTCCACTTTCTACAAGCACTTCATCACCGGCTACTGCTACCCTTGCCGCATCATTGATATGCTTAAACGGCCTTTCTTTACTGCCGTCACCATCTCTGAATGCCTTTGCATCTACATGATAAATCATAAGAAATTCTCCTTTTGTATTTAAAAATATACCTAAGGATTATTATAGCAATTTAACTTTATACTTCAACATCATTACCTGCAAAAACAGCAAAAAAGTGATTGCCGCGATACAGCAGCAACCACTTTGCTTTTTATTATTTTTTAGAATGTATCAAAACATTGTTATAACGTTCTAAATTACTTTATATCTCCAAGTTTTGTAAATGTAATTGGTTTATCACTTGTAAAATCTTCTATATTTGAAAGACGCTGTTTATAGTCTTCTTCTGTAAGAGCTTCCCAATTATCACCATCATCATAGGATACAGACCATTTATTCTCAGCTCCCTCAGTCTCATCAATCTTTATTGAATACTGTGATGATAATTCTGTAGAATTTGGCAGCAGACTATATGTACTTATCACGCCCACGTCAGCACCTTCATGTGTGTATTCTGCAAGAACCGGTCCGTACACCTTATAATAATCTCTCCAACTGCCTGAGATCACATGAGCCGGCTCACCATCGACACTGGCAAATATATCGTAAATCTCTTTACTTTCCACATCACCTATGAGCATCTCATCTACACCATCCAGATTAAAATCTGCATAGCTGATTCCTATTGATTCCATAGGGTCTTTAGCTTCATCCCCCTGTGTCATCGCATAATATACTGCGCTCAGATTTTCTGCTTCAAGCTCACCTGCATCCTTAGCATTCTCGATCTTACCTTTTATATCTTTTACTAAAGCACCATAAATATCTTCACCCTTAGTACCGGCACCATCTACATAAGTTCCGCCATCAGCCGATGTAACCGTAGATGCTATTTCTCTGACTTTATCATTGATTGCTTTATAAGATTCCGGCATTTCTTCGCTCTTTGTGTAGTCCCACTGTACCTCAGACGGGTAACTTATAAGAATGTGGTAAAGCTTTCCATCCTTTTCTGTTAATTCACCTATCTTAGTCCTCATGCCGCCGTACTTTGCATAATCATCGGCAGCACTAACTCCGAATATGAATCCGCCATATCCTGCTTCATTACTCGCTTTGTCATAAATATTAATATCATTTTCATAATTATATGCAAGATATGTACCTTTATATTCACTCGGCATAGTGATTGTTATAAAACCATTAGAGATCACACCGTTATCATCTGGTGTCAGTTCTTCACCCAGGCTAGATTCTCCACCTGCACTTTCAGTAGACACCTCATCAGTTTCATCCACAGCACCGGTTTCTAATGAAGTCATTGTTTCCACATTTTCTGCAGTACTTTGTGCTTCTGCATTATCTGCTGTATTTGAGCTGCCACACCCGGCCAGCACAACCACACATCCAAGCACCGCCACTAACATTCTCTTCATACTATCTATTTCCCCCTTGATATGTAAAATTTAATTATAGTTAACGACAAAGATAATTTGACGTTAACTATAGAATTATAACAATTTTAACTTTCTGCTTCAACGTCATTATCTGCCGGGAATACTATCCCTGCAGAAAGTCTTGCCTCTGTCTGCACCTTCGATACGAGTAAGCTATGCTCCAGATTTTTAAGACAGGTATCCATATCAGCGTTTTCAATGATCCGCACAAAGTTTTCAAATTCATCTCTGAGCCTGATATCAGGCTTTGCATCAAATTTCTCCTCTGTACCATCATTCAGATGAAGTGTAACTTCTCCACAGTTATTAGCAGGCGTAGTCTGCAGGATATATCCCTTAGTGCCCTGTATAACATATTGGCATGGAGCACCACAGTCCTTTGCCGCAATGGAAACTGCCTGAAATTTCCCATAGTCCATCGTTACGATTCCACTCGTATCTATCCCGCGCTCCATATTTGCCTGATAGCTGACTTTTTCCGGCTCACCGAAAAGTCCGATGATGTAGTGGAGATTATAAAGATTAAGATCCATCAATGTTCCGCCTGACTTATTGGGATCAAACACCGGCATGATCTTTCCTTCCTTGAAAGCATCATATCTGCTTGAGTACTGGCTAAAGTTGGCTGTGACAATTTTTATCTCTCCGATACGTTTCAGCCATTCTCTGATCTTTTCATAATTTTTCGAGTAAAGTGTAGTGATCGCTTCAAATAAAAACAGTCCTTTTTCCTTAGCAATCCTGCCAAGTTCACATGACTCACTATAATTTGATGTCATCGGCTTCTCAACGATCACATTTTTCCCTGCCGTCAAAGCCTTGCTTGCGAATGAAAAATGCAGAAAATTCGGTACAGCTATGTAAACGGTATCAATGTCTGCTTCTGCAAGAAAAGCATCATAGTCAGCATAAACGCTCTCAATACCATTTTCGTCGCAAAGCTTTTTAGCTTTATCAATACTGCGCTGTGTACCACACACTGCCGCCGGCTCTATTCCCCAGTTTCTAAGGTTTGGCACAACTTCCTGTGCTATCATTCCTACTCCAACTATTCCTAATCGCATAAAATTACCTCTTATTCTTATACTAACAAAATTATATATTATGATATCATATTTTAGCCCAAAAGATAGTACACAAAAGGTCATGCCCTACTCAGGCATGACCTTTTAAAATAGTTTACACCAAAACACATATCCAATAGCTCTTCTCTTATAAATAGCTTACAGTCTCAGAAAGCTCTTTTCTTGATAAAAGTCAGCGAACCGCAGCAAATATCACATCAGCGATATATATTAAAATCATCAATATCCCCTCAACTCTGACAATTTTCTTTGAAGTAAGTGCAAAGATAAACGAAATCACACTTATGGCTATAAGGATCATGATGTCATAAACCGATGCCATATTTATCTCCACCGGTCGGATAATGCCTGAGAAGCCCAATATAAAAAGAAGATTAAAGATATTTGAACCTAAGACATTCCCTATCGCCATTCCGGTTTCGCCCTTTCTGGTCGCAACTATCGATGTGACAAGCTCCGGCAGCGAAGTACCTACCGCAACTATCGTCAGTCCTATCAAAGTTTCTGTCATTCCCGCTGCCCTTGCAATTTCTTTTGAGCTGTTCACTACTGCCTGACCACCTGCAACTACCAGCACCAGCCCAACTATAAGCAATAACACACATTTCCACATAGGAATCTTTTTCTCACTGTTTTCATCAGCTTCATCATTTTTTGATTCCCTCATCAGAAATATGATATAGCCGACGAACAATGCTACGCTCAAAGCACCTATCGGTCTCGTAACAACTCCGACTTTTTCCATAAGACCGTATCTCATAATCTTTCTGTCAACGAATGCATAGCCGCAAGTGACAAGCAATAACAGTGCCGTAGTTATGATCGTTACCGGGAAATCTCTTTTCAGGATGCCTCTGTCAACCGGCAGCGGAGAGATCACTGCACACACTCCAAGCACACCTAGAAGATTGAAAATATTTGAACCGACAACATTGCTTAGCGCAATTTCACTAGAGCCCTGAAATGCAGCCAACGTACTGACTGCCATTTCCGGCGCACTTGTCCCAAGCGCTACTATCGTAAGTCCAATTATAAGCCCTGATACATTAAATCTTTTAGCCAGAGCAGAGCTTCCATTTACGAAGATATCCGCTCCTTTGATAAGGCATAAAAATCCCACTGCAAGAATCACTATCTGAATCAATGTATTCATCCGCAAATCCTCCTTAACGGTCCATATTTAATTTTTCAGTCACTTCGTCCTATCAACGATTGTGCAGATTTTTGGATTTTCTACCATCCAGATCATGGATATATTTAATGATAAAAAAACGACATGGCATTATCAGCTTCGAATAATAAAGCTGTAATGATCCACATAAAGAAATAAGTGTCAAAAACATAGTCACAACAGTCAAAAGCACTGTAATTTTTGACTTAATAGCCTTTTTGACACTATTATTCTTACTCGAAAAAATATTTTTAAGAATTGCAAAACCCGCATGACTCTCATCAGCGGATCGTGTTTCTTCTGAAATTACACAGCTTTCCCCTATCACTCCAACCCTGGGAGTATCAGCAAAGGTAAAACTATTTGTAAGTTTAATGAGCAATATGCATATAACGACAAAGCTCAAAAAGGACATATCATACTTGCTTCTGCTACTTTTCGATAACCTAAGCATTATAGATCCTCCTCTCTCGTCTCTTCACTACCACCCTTCAAGAATTCCTGAATCTCCTGATATCTGTTCTCCATTGCATTTTTCGCAGATCCGGGTACCCAATTACCATGATGGTGATGGGTCGTATAACTGTATGGGGTTTTATAAATGATTCCCGTGTCAAAGCTCTTTCCTGTCAATACCTCAAAGGGGTAAATGGTAATATCCTCTACCATCTGAAATCCACCGTTTTTCACCAGACCATGCTGTTCGATCACCTGAGTATAACGCACCGGACAGGTGGAATTATCCCAACTGCCATCTGCTTTTAAGTATGGACGATTCTCATAGCTTTCACAGATCTCCCGCAGAATTTTATTCCCGGGCTTTGCTCCCATTCCCGATCCACACTCAATCCTGCTCAAAGACTCAAAGCTCATATAAGCATCATTATATAAAAGATCATCTATCGGGCGAAGCATCTCTACATCTAAGTCCATATAAACTCCGCCATAGCGATACAGTACATCTGCTCTTGCATAATCTGAGGCGAAGGCCCAGTTTTTATTCTCAATTGCCTGATCAAAAAATTTACAGCCTTCCGCATGATAAGTCTCAAGATTCCAGATTTTGATTTCAAAATCCGGAGCAAATTTTTTCCAGGACTTTAAGCAGTACTCATACTCTTTTGGTAAAGGCTCGCCTGAAAACCAGAAAGTGTGAATGATCTTCGGAATCACAGGAATCTTGTTCTTTCGAAAATCCTTTGGCTGCTTCCTTGCCCTGAGCAAAAGCATATCTTCGTATAACGCTTCTAAAAAAATAGAAGGTATAGCCTCGATCTCCGCAAGCCTGCGATCCGATCCTAACTGCATCATAACTTCTTTATATCCTGCAACTGCAGCTATGATCACCGTATCTTTATTTGCTTTAGCGATAAGATCAGCCTTCTTTATCAGATCATATTCTTTTCCATCTAATATCACCTGTGAAGTTCCCGGTATATCCACAAACCCTTTTACATTTTCTATCAATCCACTTTCACACAAAAAAGGATAGGTGATATTTCTAAAATGCTTTCCACTTCCCCAGCAGATCAGATCTTTTCTTTTTAATTCTTCAAATAATTTTGTTATTCTCATTTCATATTCAACTATATCAGTTATTGTCAGGTTATGATAGCCCTTTACCTGATCCATTGTAAAAATTGATCAATTTTCACCGTTATACACCTAATAACATCCAACAAAACTACATTTTTTTAAAACTTTTTTAATAAATACATTGACATTTTTTACATATTTGTTAGAATAACAGACATGTAAAACAGATAGTTGCTTTTTATATGACTACTGTGCAACAAGGCCTTAGCAAACTTGTTTTTGTGAAAAGCTCATCGGACAGGGCTGGCCGCTGCCGACGTGGATTTTTCCACATATTGATCGAGTTAAAAGCTCAATTTTATAAGTTGGTTACTTCATAACCCGTGCGAAAATAGCACCCCACTTGTGAAACGTTCAATAGGCAGTCTGCTGTACACAGATAGGCTCATATAAATTGAAATAATTAAGTTATGTCATCAAGTAAAGTGCTGCGGTTTCGCGGCACTTTTTTTCGCGCGTAAAGAATCAGCAGATTCTTTTTTCTTTATTGTGGAGTACGTCACAGACGTGCATGAAATCTTACTCGAAAAGGAATTAAGCCAATGAACCTAAAAGAACAAAACCGTGCTCCCATCTATGAAGCAGTAGAACATTTTCGAAAACAGCATGTAGTTCCCTTCGACGTGCCCGGTCACAAACGAGGCAGAGGAAACCCGGAACTGGTCAATTTTCTCGGTCAGCAATGCGTCGGTGTTGATGTTAATTCGATGAAGCCATTGGATAATCTGTGTCATCCGGTGTCCGTCATTAAAGACGCGGAAGAACTCGCCGCTGATGCATTTGGCGCAGCGCACTCTTTTTTCATGGTAGGCGGAACTACTTCTGCAGTACAGGCAATGGTACTTTCTGCATGTAAAGCCGGCGATAAGATCATTTTGCCGCGAAACGTACATAAAAGTGCCATCAATGCTCTTATCCTTTGCGGAGCCACACCTGTTTACATTGATCCTAAAGTAGACAAGGAGCTTGGCATCCCGCTTTCTATGGAAGCTGAAGATGTAAAAGCTGCCATGGAAGCAAATCCTGACGCAAAGGCTGTGCTTGTAAATAATCCCACGTACTATGGAATATGCTCAGATCTCAGAACTATCGTAAATCTTGCGCATGAACACAATATGCTCGCTCTCGTTGACGAGGCACATGGAACACACTTTTATTTTAGCGATAAACTTCCCGTCTCAGCGATGGAAGCCGGTGCAGATATGGCCTCTGTTTCCATGCACAAATCAGGCGGAAGTCTCACCCAGAGCTCACTTCTGCTTCTAGGGCCACGCATGGATCATGGATATGTGAGCCAGATCGTAAACCTTACTCAGACGACAAGTGCATCCTATCTTCTAATGGGAAGTCTTGATATTTCCAGAAGAAACCTTGCACTCCACGGCAAAGCTTCATTTGAGAAAGTTGCCGAAATGGCACAGTATGCAAGAAATGAGATAAACGCTATCGGCGGATACTACGCTTATGGAAAAGAACTTATCAATGGTTCAAGCGTATTTGACTTTGATGTCACCAAGCTCGTTGTACTTACGCATAAGATCGGCCTTGCCGGAATCGAAGTATATGACCTTTTAAGAGATGAATATGATATACAGATGGAATTTGGCGATATTTCCAACCTCTTAGCATACATTTCCATCGGTGACTCCATACAGGACATTGAACGCTTAGTTGGCGCTCTTGCGGATATAGAGCGGCTTTATGCGAAGCCCGCCAAAAATTTCTTTACTGCTGAATATATATCACCTGAAGTTGCAGTCACTCCGCAAAAAGCCTTTTATTCTGCAAAAGAGCCGCTCGCTCTTGATAAATGCATAGGACGTATCGTGGGTGAGTCTGTAATGTGTTACCCTCCGGGAATCCCGATCCTGGCTCCGGGAGAGGTGATAACTCAGGATATTTTGGAATATATAAAGTTTGCCAAAGAAAAGGGATGTTCCATGCAGGGCATGGAAAGTGACGACCTTTCCTACCTCAATGTTCTTTCAGAATATTAATAAAATTTAAGGAGTTAGCGCCATGCAGTTTTGGTTTGAAGAGTTCCATACCCGTAATACTAAGATGGGTATACGCGTTGATGAGCAGCTTTTTTCCGGCAAAAGTGAATATCAGCAGATCGATGTTTTTAAATCTCCTGAATTCGGACGTTTTCTCTGCTCTAATGGCAGTGTAGTTTTTTCCGAGGCCGATGAATTTGTATATGATGAAATGATCGTGCATGTTCCCATGGCTGTCCACCCAGGCGTAAAAAGAGTGCTTGTAATAGGCGGAGGCGATGGAGGTGTCGCAAGAGAGCTCAGTTACTATAAAGAAATAGAAAAAATTGATGTCGTCGAAGAAGATAAACTTTTTGTAGATGTCTGCAAAGACTGGTTTCCTGACAACTCTGTCGGACTTGAAGACCCACGAGTGGAGATCTACTACGAAAACGGTCTCCGTTTCCTGCGCTCTCACCGCGACTGCTACGACCTGATAATCAACGACTGTACTGATCCGCTCGGTCATACAGCCGGAATGTTTACAAAGGAATTTTACGGTAACTGCTATCGCGCACTTCATGAAGACGGGATCATGGTATATCAGCATGGAAGTCCTTTCTATGACGAAGATGAAGAATCCTGCCGCGCTATGCATCGTAAAGCTTACCGAAGCTTCCCGATAAACCGTGTTTATCAGGCACATATCCCAACCTGCCCTGCAGGATATTGGCTATTTGGATTTGCTTCCAAAAAATATCATCCGCTTAAGGATTTTAATGAGGCAAGATGGAATGAGAGAAATATTAAAACTTGGTATTATACAACAAATTTACATATGGGTGCATTTATGCTTCCAAAATATGTTGAAGATCTTTTACTAGAGGAGGAAAACAGATATGAGTAGATTATTGGTCATCGGATGCGGCGGGGTTGCACAGGTTGCGATTCGCAAATGCTGCCAAAATAGTGAGGTTTTCACAGAGCTTTGCATAGCAAGCCGCACAAAGTCAAAATGTGATGCACTCGCACAGAAATTAGAAGGTAAGACAGCTACAAAGGTAACTACAGCACAGGTAAACGCTGACAATGTAGATGAGATAATTTCCCTCATCAAGTCATATAAACCGGATCTCGTACTTAATGTGGCTCTGCCATATCAGGATCTTGCGATCATGGATGCCTGCCTTGCCTGCGGTGTTCATTATGTCGATACAGCAAACTATGAGCCTGAGGACACAGATGATCCGGAATGGAGAAAAATCTACGAAAAGAGATGTAAAGATCTTGGATTTTCTGCTTACTTCGACTACTCATGGCAGTGGGCTTACGATCAGAAATTCAAGGATGCCGGTCTTACCGCACTTCTCGGTACAGGTTTCGACCCGGGTGTAACCAGCGTATTTACTGCATATGCTAAAAAGCATTACTTCGACGAGATACACACTATCGACATTCTCGACTGCAACGGTGGTGATCATGGATATCCATTTGCTACTAACTTCAACCCTGAGGTTAATCTCCGTGAAGTAAGTGCACCGGGCAGTTATTGGGAAGATGGTCACTGGGTAGAAGTTCCTGCAATGAGCATCAAGCGCGAGTACGACTTCCCGCAGGTCGGCAAGAAAGATATGTATCTTCTTCACCATGAAGAGATCGAGGCTCTTGCAAAAAATATCCCGGGCGTCAAGAGGATTCGTTTCTTTATGACTTTTGGTCAAAGCTACCTCACACATATGAAGTGTCTTGAAAATGTAGGAATGCTTTCGACAACTCCTATTGACTTTAACGGTCAGAAGATAGTTCCTATACAGTTTTTGAAGGCTCTCCTTCCGGACCCTGCTTCACTTGGTCCAAGAACTGTAGGAAAAACCAATATCGGCTGTATCTTTACAGGCATTAAGGACGGCAAGGAAAAGACGATCTTTATCTATAATGTATGTGATCATCAGGAATGCTACCAAGAGGTAGAAAGTCAGGCTATCAGCTATACAACAGGAGTTCCTGCGATGATCGGTACAGCACTGGTCGCTACTGGAAAGTGGAATACTCGTGGTGCTCACACGACAGACGAATTTGATCCTGATCCATACATGGAAATGCTCAATAAATTTGGTCTTCCATGGGTGGTAGATGAAAATCCTGCAACAGTTGAATAATACAGATATTTTCGAAACCCGCAGTGTATGCGGGTTTCCTTATAAAAGAGGCTTATGAAAGACACAGAACTTACGACTCCCGTGTATATTGTTGACGAGTCAAAGCTTATACATAATCTTGAAATACTCCATAAGGTCGAAGCTGATACCGGCTGTCATATCTTACTGGCTCAGAAAGCATTTTCAATGTTTAGGGTTTATCCTTTGATAAAGCAATATATATCCGGTGCAACTGCCAGCGGATTATTTGAGGCAAGGCTGGCTCATGAAGAAATGGGCGGTGAAAATCACGTTTTCAGTCCTGCCTACACCCCTTCTGAAATGAATGAACTTGTAAAGATATGCGACCATATATCATTTAACTCCATCAACCAACTGGAAGCTCACAGAAAAACGTGGGCAGAAGCTAACGTGAGTGTCGGCTTACGTATCAATCCGGAATTTTCAACTCAGGAAGGGCACGAAATATATGATCCATGTGCCAAGGGTTCGCGCCTTGGGATAAGGCTCTCCGATATGCCTGAGTATCTGCCTGAAGGTGTTGAAGGAATTCACTTTCACACATTATGCGAGCAAGGTGCTGAGCCGCTCGCAGAAACAGTAAAGGCTGTTGAGTCCGGCTTTGCTCACTACCTCAAAGAAGCAAAATGGATAAACCTCGGCGGCGGACATCACATAAGCAAAAAGGGATATAATCTGGACTTATTGAAAAAAGTGATAAAACACCTTATCGATACCTACGACCTCGAAGTATATCTTGAGCCGGGTGAAGCAATCGCACTGGATGCGGGTTACCTGCATACGACAGTTATGGATATCGTCGAGAACACCTTACCAATCCTCATATTGGATGCTTCGGCGGCCTGCCATATGCCTGATGTTTTGGAGATGCCCTATCGTCCACCGCTAAGGGATGCCGGTGAACCTGATGAGAAAAAATTCACCTGCCGGCTTGCATCGAGAACTTGTCTCGCCGGTGATGTGATAGGCGATTACAGCTTCGATAAAATGCCGTCTATTGGGGACCGCCTGATATTTGAAGATATGGCGATCTACTCTATGGTAAAAAACAACACGTTTAATGGAATGCCGCTTCCCGACATCGCACTTATGCACCCGGATGGTGATTGTGAGCTTGTAAAGCACTTTGATTATAGTGATTTCAAGGGACGGCTCTCCTGACTTTTGCGAGGAAACTTATATGCTGATAAATAATGCTAATCCGACCGTTGATGGTTTTCACATGCCTGCAGAATACGAAAAGCATCACGGTACACTTTTGATATGGCCTACACGCCCCGGAAGCTGGGGGAAAAATCCTGTTGCTGCGCAAAAAGCTTTTATAGAAATCGCCAAAGCTCTTTCGCCAAATGAAAAAGTATATTTCCTTTCAGATGCCGAGCATATTTCCGATGCACGCAAAGCTCTTTATGGCATTGCAGAAGTCTATGAGATCCCAACAGACGACTCATGGGCACGCGATGTAGGACCGACCTTTGTTTCAAACGGCAGAAATTTACGTGGTATAAATTGGAAATTCAACGCATGGGGCGGAAATTATGACGGTCTTTATGCTCATTGGGAAAAAGATGATAAAGCGGCTGTCAGCTTTTGTGATGCTATAGGTAAAGACTGCTATGATCTTAAGGACTTTGTACTCGAAGGCGGCTCTATACATACTGACGGCGAGGGGACTCTTCTTGTAACAGAAGCCTGTCTTTTAAGCAAAGGGAGAAACCCGTCTCTTTCAAAAGATCAGATCGAGGCTCGTCTAAAAGATGCTCTTGGAATTTCAAAAGTGCTCTGGCTCCCGCGAGGTATCTATAATGATGAAACAAACGAGCATGTCGATAACGTCTGCTGCTTCATAGCCCCCGGCGAAGTCGTGCTTGCATGGACTGATAATAAAGATGATCCTCAATATGAACTTTCCCATGCTGACCTTGAATACCTAAAGAATGCCACTGACGCCAAAGGCCGCAGGATAAAAGTCCATAAACTCCCTATCCCAGATGTCCCGATCTGCATAGAAGAAAGTGATCTTAACTTTGAATTTGAAGACGGAGAAGATATAAGGGAAGTTGGTGAACGTCTTGCAGCAAGCTATGTTAATTTTTACTTTGCCAATGACATTTTACTGCTGCCGCAATTCGGCGGTGTAAACTGTTCCAGCGATGAAAGAGCGTACTCTATAATGTCAAAGCTCTGCCCTGAAAGAAAGATCATTGGCATAGATTCCAAAGCTATACTGCTTGGAGGCGGAAATATCCACTGCATTACTCAGCAGATACCTTACTACTCATAAAATCTACAAAGGAGTCTACAATGAGCCTAGTTAAAGTTGCCGCAATTCAGATGAATTGTACGAATGACCCAAAAGAAAATATCGATCACGCAGAAAAGCTTGTGAGAAAAGCAGCCGCTGAAGGTGCTAATATCATACTTCTTCCTGAACTTTTTGAGCGCAGATACTTCTGCCAGGAAAGACGCTATGAATATTACAGCTTTGCCTCTGCTCCCGAAGAAAATCCTGCAGTTATCAGATTTTCAGCACTTGCCAAAGAGCTTTCTGTCACTATGCCCATAAGCTTTTACGAAAAGAGCGGCACAAGACTTTTTAACTCTATAGCGATGATAGACGCTGACGGAAGCCTTATGGGCGTTTATCGTAAAACTCATATCCCTGACGATCACTATTATCAGGAAAAATTTTACTTTACCCCAGGCAATACCGGCTTCAAGGTATGGAACACATGCTATGGAAATATCGGTGTCGGAATATGCTGGGATCAGTGGTTCCCTGAAGCTGCAAGATGTATGGCTCTGAGCGGCGCAGACATACTCCTCTACCCCACAGCCATCGGCTCTGAGCCAATCCTTAATGTTGACAGTTCAGGGCATTGGAGACGCACCATGCAGGGGCATGCTGCAGCTAATATAATCCCGGTAGCCGCTGCAAACCGATATGGTCTCGAAAAAGTAGAGCCATGTCAGGAAAACGGTATGCAGTCTTCTGCTCTTACTTTTTATGGAAGCAGCTTCATAACTGACGCCACAGGCGAAATCATAGCTTCTGCCGGACGAAATGAAGACGCGATACTCTACGCAGAATTTGATTTTGCACAGATACGCGAAGAGCGTTTATCGTGGGGACTCTTTAGAGACAGGCGACCTGAATGCTACGGAATTATCGCTGATTTAACGTGATATAAAAACCCATTGGTTGAGGAAAACCTCTTCCAATGGGTTCATTTTACTTAAGAGTTTCAGCTCTGCGAGCAATATTTTCTTTGAAATTGATGACGTCGTGGTCATACTCCTCATCCATAAGAGTTGAGTGAATAAGAAAATCAGCTGTAGCTTTGTTATTCGCAAAAGGAATATCATAAACCTGTGCAATTCTCATTAAAGCCTTTACATCAGGGTCATGCGGTGCAGCTGTGAGCGGATCAGAAAAGAATATGACAAAGTCAATCTTTCCTTCTACGATCTTCGCACCAATCTGTTGGTCACCACCAAGCGGGCCTGAATTGTAGCCTCTTACAGGAAGATCAGTCGCATCAGTTATCATACGAGCTGTCGTACCTGTGCCGCAAAGAGAATGTTTCTTTAATGTTTCGATATTATCTTTGCACCACTGAATAAGATCAGCCTTCATTCCATCATGTGCTATAAGCGCAATGCTTTTCTGTTTTTTAATCGTAAGTGTAATTTTTTCTGCCATACTTTGCACCCCAATTCTGGTATTTGCCGCGAATATCTGCGGCATAATTCATATTATAACTTCTATGCACACATTATGCACGTGAATATTCTATTAAATTAAATTTATGTCACTCCCAAAACATATCATCCAAGGTTTTATCAAGTGCCTTGCAGATCTTTACATTTTGTCGCCTGCGTATTTAACTCACCCAAGTGCAACATCCAATATCATCATCAGTACAAAGCCAATAGAAAAAGCAACTGTACCTGCATTGGAATGCTTTCCTTCCGACATTTCCGGAATCAGTTCTTCAACAACCACATAGAGCATAGCTCCTGCAGCAAATGCAAGCAGATACGGCAAAACAGGTACTACAGCACTCGCCGCAAGAATCGTTATAAAAGCCGCAATTGGTTCGACTGCTCCTGACATAACACCATACCAGAATGTTTTCGCCTTAGGCATTCCCTCAGCACGTAATGGCATTGAAACTATCGCTCCTTCAGGAAAATTTTGAATTGCTATTCCGATAGCAAGCGCAAGCGCTGCTGCTTTTGAGACACCGTTATGTCCCGCGATCCATCCTGCATAAACGACACCTACAGCCATTCCTTCCGGTATGTTATGAAGCGTTACTGCAAGTATAAGTTTTGTCGTTCTCTTTAATTTGCTCTGCGGGCCTTCAACCATATTATCCATATGCATATGCGGTGTAACTTCATCCAGCAATAGTAAAAAACCGATTCCGACCAAAAAACCTACAGCTGCAGGTATAAATGAAAGTTTTCCCATCGCTTCACTACTGTCAATGGCAGGCTGTAATAGACTCCAAAAAGAAGCGGCCACCATCACTCCTGCCGCAAATCCCGTAAGGACTTTCTGCAATCCATCCGAAATCTGTTTCGAAAGCAGGAAAACCATGGCAGCACCAAGGCTTGTGCCGGCAAAAGGAATCAACAGTCCCATTATCACTTCACTATTCAACAATTTGTCCTCCTGTGTAGCTCACGATCTCGCCTATTCCTACATGATATTATAGCCTTTTTTGAATCCATTACAATTTTTTTACATAAAAAAAACAGAATTGCTGCCGGTATATTGTCTAGACAGCAATTCTGGTTTCTCTCTAATATGTAAAGGGCTCTTTACATCATTGCGTAATTTTTCAAACAGCCGAAAAGCCTTTCTCAAGATCTGCGATTATATCATCGATATGCTCTGTACCGATTGAAAGTCTTATAGTATTCGGACGTATTCCCTGATCAAGAAGCTCTGCTTCTGTAAGCTGTGAATGTGTTGTTGAAGCCGGATGAATCACAAGACTCTTCACATCCGCAACATTTGCAAGAAGTGAGAAAATCTCAAGATTATCAATAAACTTCCAGGCTTCTTCCTGACCTCCCTTAATGTCAAAAGTAAATATAGATGCTCCGCCATTAGGGAAATACTTCTTATACAGCTCATGGTCAGGATGATCCTCGATAGCCGGATGATTTACTCTCTCTACCTTTGGATGATTCTTTAAGAATTCAATTACCTTACGTGTATTTTCTGCATGTCTTTCAATTCTAAGTGAAAGTGTTTCCACACCCTGTAAAAGTAAAAATGCGTTGAAAGGTGAAATTGTTGCACCAGTATCTCTAAGAAGGATCGCACGAATATATGTTACAAAAGCAGCTGCACCGACAGCTTCATAGAATGACACGCCATGATAGCTTGGATTAGGAGCTGCAATATTTGGATATTTTCCACTTGCAGACCAGTCAAATTTACCTGATTCTACTATTATTCCACCTAATGTAGTTCCATGTCCGCCAATAAACTTTGTCGCAGAATGAACTACGATATCCGCGCCATGCTCAATAGGTCTGATAAGATACGGTGTTCCAAATGTATTATCAACTACGACCGGAAGTCCATGCTTATGAGCAATCTCTGCAATCGCATCAATATCAGGGATGTCACTATTAGGATTTCCAAGTGTTTCTAAATATACAGCTCTGGTATTTTCCTTTATCGCACTCTCAACAGCCTGAAGATCATGTGCATCTACAAATGTTGTTTCGATACCATATTGTGGAAGTGTATGTGCGAGAAGATTATAGCTTCCTCCATAAATAGTCTTCTGTGCAACTATATGACCGCCATTCGCAGCAAGTGCCTCGATCGTATAAGCAATAGCCGCTGCCCCTGAAGCAAGAGCCAGTGCAGCACTTCCGCCTTCTAAGGCTGCGATCCTTTTTTCCAAAACATCCTGTGTAGAATTTGTAAGTCTGCCATATATATTTCCTGCATCAGCCAGCCCAAATCTGTCTGCCGCATGCTTGCTGTTGTGAAAAACATAAGAAGTAGTCTGATAGATCGGTACTGCTCTCGAATCAGTAGCCGGATCTGCCTGTTCCTGTCCAACGTGTAACTGTAATGTCTCAAATCTATATTCGCTCATAATAGTGATCTCCTTCTCGTTTTTGTTGATCATATATTAAACCCAAATATAGTATTTGAAAATTTGATTAATTTAATCATTCGCGATAAACGCAGGTTATCGCAAACTTTTCTTAAATGTAGCTGACAAAATCCCGATAAACAAGCCAATTACCGTCGGTACAACCCAGCCAAAACCATATGAAAAAAGCGGCAAAAAATGCTCACATACGCTCAAAATCCTGTCTGCACCGACAGCAGCTGTCCACTCTGCCGGAAGTGCTTTCAGCAAATCAAAAAAAGAACTGATTACAGTCATGGTCATAACAGATGTAATAATAGTGCGATTATAATTAAACAGCTTACCGAATAATGCTAAAAGTGTAAGAGTTATCGCAATAGGATAAAGCATCATCAATACAGGCATCGAAATTTTTATTATCGATGTAAGTCCGACATTTGAAATAAAGAATGTCAGCGTACAAAAGATCACTGCCCATTTTTTATAGGAGAGCTTATCAGGAAATATCTCTGCAAAGGTCGTTGCACAGCTTGTCATCAATCCAACAGCTGTTTTTAAGCACGCAAAAAATACAATTACCGCCAGCAATATCGAACCAAATCCCGGAAAATAATATGCCGAGATATCAGCAAGTATCGCACCGCCATTATCATGCAGCGGCATGTATGCTCTGCTTTCTGCACCTACAAGCGCCACAAGGAAGTATATCACTCCCATAAATCCACAGCTGAAAATACCGGCTTTTACAGTGTTTGAAGCAATATTCTCAGGCGACTTTATGCCCTGATTTTTGATGACGTCAACCACGATAATCCCAAAAGCAAGTCCTGCAAGCGTATCCATAGTGTTATATCCGTCAAGTATTCCCTGCAAGCCTGCTGCATGCGCATATACTCCATTCGCCTCATATGCAGAAATACTTCCTTCAGGTCGTAAAAGAGCTGTTGCAAGAAGCATTCCAAGTACAATTATAAACACCGGATTAAGGAATTTACCTATCCACACAAGGATCTTTCCAGGTCTCAGTGCAAAACAGAGAAGCAGTACATATATAAAACCTGTGAATATCAGCAGAGCTGCCTGCTGATTTACATTTTCAGAAAGAAGCGGCTTAATTCCTATTTCAAATGGCACTGTAAGGCATCTCGGTGCTGCAAAGAAAGGGCCGATTGCCAGATACAACGCTGTCGTAAATACGTATGCAAATTTATTGCCCACTTTCTGACTAAGCTCAAGAAGTCCATTACTTCCCGTAAGTCCTAATGATATAACTGCAAGTAATGGCATTCCTACCGCTGTAACAAGAAAGCCTGCCAGTGCCGGAACGATATTTTCTCCTGCCTGCTGCCCAAGATATGCAGGAAAGATCAAATTTCCAGCTCCAAAAAATAATCCAAAGAGCATACTCGTTATAGTGATCAGCTCTCCTAATGTAAGCTTTGTCTTCATTAAAAATCTCCTTTAGCTTTACTCTTTAGAGTAACTTTCAATATTATACATTTCGCTTTAAACTTAATAAAGCTGTGAAAAAAATTTTTCACAGCCTTGAGCGTTTTTACCCAGTCTGTTACTGTTCACTCGCTTCTAGCTCGCTCACGTAACGGATTTTGCCAATTAAATCGCCTCCGGCGATGGGCAAAATCTAATGGCTTTTCATCTTTCTTGGTCGTAAACTCCGCAGCGTAGTGCTCCGTTTACGTGTGAACTGTTACCCCAGTCTGAACTTATACCCCGACTGAGTTAAATAACCGTTTACGCATAATGATATCTGCCTTTAAAATGAAGGAAGCAATATACAGTAAAAAGAAATGCAGACAGCTCTGCTGAAACAATAGCCCCCCATATTCCGTTAAGCCCTAAGATCAGAGGAAGTATAAGTACTGATACCACCTGAAATACCAATGTACGCAAAAATGATATCGCTGCAGAAACTATACCATTATTGAGCCCGGTAAAAAATGCAGATGCAAATATATTATATCCTATGAAAATGTATGCTATAGAATAGATTATTATTGCATTTTTAGTCATCTCATGAAGAGCCTGATCGCTTCCAGTAAATATACCCGCCAAAAATCCTGCTGCTAAAAATGACACTGCAGTCATCAAAACACCAGCAATGCTTATAAGTTTAATGCTTCTCTTAAATACATTTTTAAGTTCCTCATATCTCTCCGCGCCAAGGTTATACCCTGCTATTGGCGCAACTCCCATAGAATATCCGAAAAATATCCCTACGAATATAAAATTCGTATACATTATTATTCCATATGCTGAAACTCCGCTTTCACCGGCGTATTTCATAAGCTGAAAATTATAAAGCATATTTACAACAGACATTGAAACATTTGACAGAAATTCTGACGAGCCATTAATCACTGTTTTGCATAGTGCCTTAGCATCAAAAAGTGGCTTCCCAAGTCTCAGCTTTGAACTATTCGGTGCGAAAAAGTAAAAAAGAGGGATAAATCCACCTAAGAACTGTCCTATTATCGTCGCAAGTGCTGCACTCCAAAGGCCAAAGCCTGCGATTCCCATAAATACAGCATCTAAGACTATATTTGTCATTCCCGCTATAAGAGTCACTACAAGTCCGAGCTGCGGTCTCTCTGCCGTGATCAAAAAAACCTGAAAACTGTTCTGGAGCATAAAAGCCGGAAGTCCTATGAAACTGACTCTGGCATACTCTATGCAGAAAGGAAGCATCGCCTCAGTCGCACCAAGCCTTACAGCTACAATCGGCGTGATGATATAACCAATGACAGCAAAGACAATACCAATAAATAAGACTATATATATGATAAATGAGAAAATGCCATTCGCCTTATCCCTGTTTCCTTCACCAAGTGTCAGCGCTACTAAAGCGCCTCCGCCAGCTCCAAACATAAAACCTACCGCCGAAAAAAACATTATAAAAGGAAATATCAGATTCAATGCTGCAAAAGGCGTGCTTCCTACATAATTTGAAACAAAAAAGCCGTCAACAACACTATAGATAGAAGTAAAGATCATCACAAGCATTGATGACAGTGTAAACCTGATCAAAGTTCCATATGTAAAATGATCTGATAAACTGATCATTTTTTTACTACTATTTGCCATATTCATTTTTTCTCCAACTTATCGCATTCTTCCTTTAGTGAGTTCAAAAATCTTTTATTCAATTCTAAGAAAATTTCCTTCTCTTCCTCTGTCCAGCTTTGTAGTATCCTGTTTTCTATATCGACTATCACATTTACCTTTTCTTCGATTATCTTATTTCCTTTGACAGTCGGCACAAGCTTTTCATTTTTTCTGCCGCTGAGTGATTCCAAGATTCCCTCTCTTATCATCTTCTTTACCGCAGAATTAATAGTCTGCTTGCTTAAGCCGGATAATCCACATATTGCCTTTTGTGAAACATTTTCATCAAGTGACACAGCATACAGGATAATAGATTCCGTATCAGATAACCCCAGCCTGCGATTCAGCTCATGATATTCATTTGTCGTTTCACTATAGATCGCATTATATTGCTGCATTGTCTGGTTTTGCTTCGTCATAAAAACCTCCTCAAATAGTAAAGTCCGTTTTCGGGCTTTTATAATAGTCCGATTTCAGACTTTTGTCAATAAAAAAAAATCTCATCAGCCTGATAGACTGATGAGATCAAAGGTAGTCAGTTCACTAATTTAAGTATTAAACCGATCAACGTCATATGGACAGGATAATACCAATAAAAAAATTTTCCAAGCCATCGCAGCTTTCCACGTTGTCCGTTATAAAGTGCCAGAAGCGGCACTGTAAGCCAGCATGCCAAATGTACGAATCCATAAGTATGATTGTTAAATACATAAAAAGCCACAGCATACATAAATGTAACCGCCATAAGACATATCATCTGCTTTTTGAAATTGCCATAATTTCTGCCGATAAGAAGTATGGCAAGCGGCGCAGCACAGCTCCAGTCTGACGTACAGGTTAAGACGCATGCCGCTAAAGTGATCACGACTTTAAGCACGGTATTCATATTATCAATATCCCATACCTTAAGCAGGATCAGCCCCCACATCAAAGGCCATGCCACACTCGTTGCATTAAAAAGAAGGTTAGTCAGCGGATTAAAACCCGACTGATTAAAAAAACAGAATGCAAAATGACTGACAAAAGCAAGTATAGCCATTCTTGTCATATATTTTTTGAAATTATGTGTATAATGGTATCCCTCAGCCACAAAATAAAACATTATCGGCGCTGTCAGGCGTCCTATGATGTGCAGTATTATCTGCTTCGGTGTTTCAGCCTGCGTGTAGGTCTCTATCCCCATCCAGGCCACATGGTCGATCGTCATAGCAATGATAGCTATGATCTTTAGCGCATTTCCACTTAGTCCAAAATTCTTTACTTCCAAGCTTTCTTCATTAGTCATGATTCTGTCTCCATTTCGTTTTTTTCGCTATTATCTAATCTAATATCCCGTCTTAAAATCGTCAATATAATACTGTGCCCAAATTTTATAGAATTAATACGACTATGCCTAAACGCAGGTAGTGTCTGTAAACATTCCGCAAAAAGTTAGCATTAACTAACATATAGTGTTATACTGTATTTGATTATCGACTATATGATTAAAGAGGAAAATATAATGGACTTTAAGGAAATCGGACTAAAAAAGGGGAAAATATTGATGCTTCTTCCCGGGACATGCTGCGATTACCAGACAAACTTCAGCAGCGTAATTCCTGAACTTTCAGAAAAATATCATTTGATATGCGTAAATTATGACGGCTTCGACGGCACTGACTCAGTTTTTACAGACATGCTCACAGTCACTAAAAAAATCGAAAACTATATCAATGCTAATCATGGCGGCAAAATCGACGGTGCTCTTGGCTCATCGCTTGGCTCAAGCTTCGTAGGTCAGCTGATACAGAGAAAAGTGGTTCACATCGACCACGGTATATTTGGAAGCCCTGACCTTGACCAGTGCGGTAAAACTCTCGCATGGCTTCAGTCAAAGCTTGTAGTCCCTATGCTTACAGGCTTTACCGCAAGCGAAAATAAAAAGTTAAAGACTAAAGAAAAACTAAAGAAATTTTTCCTTATGAATGATGAAACCGCATCAAAATTTGTTGAGTGCTTTTCAAAATTCAATCCTGAATCAGTCAAAAATGAATATTATACGGATCTTTTAACTCATCTGAATAATGATATTTCTGTAGAGCACACTAAAGCTCACTTCATATATGCTAATAAAATGGGAAAGAAATACTTAAATCGCTATAAAAAGTACTTCCACAACCCTGATATACGCGAATTCAATATGCAGCACGAGCAGTGGCTCTTCGGCGAAAAAGAGTATGCAATGCCTGTCCTCAATGCAATTGATGACTTCATGCAAATGCCTGTATAGCTTACTGTTTTTTCTGATTCAGATATTTAATGTAATCATTCCCCCATGTTTCAAGCTCCTTTAATACACTTTCAAATTTTTCACCGATCTCGCTCAATGAGTACTCGACCTTTGGCGGTATCTGCGTGTACTCTATGCGTTTTATAAGACCTTCATTTTCAAGTGTTTTAAGCTGCCTTGACAACGTGGTGTGAGTCATTTCCTCCGGCATCTGTCTAAGAAGCTCGTTAAACCTTACCGGGCCGTTTGAGAGTAAATATAAGATATATATTGACCACTTACCGTTCAAAACTTTCTGTGATGTTACAAATGGGCATCTGCCAAATAAATCTTTCTTTTCCATAAGTATCCTTTCTGATACCGGTATCATAAAATATCGTGCTTGTATTTTGTATCGTGTGACATATAATAATACCAACGACCAATTCATTAGTCAATTTATTGCAGAAAGGATGATATATATGAGTAAAGCATATGATTTTTTCAAGAAGGCCGGTGTCTTCTACCTTGCAACGACAGACAGCAACGGACAGGCTAAAGTAAGACCTTTTGGTGCACTTTGTGAATTTGAAGGAAAACTTTATCTTGTAACAAACAATAAAAAAGACGTTTACAAGCAGCTTTTAGCTAATCCAAAGGCAGAAATGTGTGCTCTTGGCGCAGGCGGCTGGATGAGAGTTACAGGTGAATTAAAAGAAGATACAAGAAGAGAAGCACGTGTTGCAATGATGAATGAAAATGAAAAGTCACTCAGCAGCATGTACTCAGTAGATGATAATCTTATGACCGTATTCTATTTTGAAAATGCCACAGTAACTTCCTACCTCAATGGTCAGGAACCTGTTGTTGAAAAGCTGTAATCCTATGACAAAAGGGACGATGTAATCCATCGCCCCTTTTATCTTAACGCTTAATTCTTATACGATTCTGCTGCCTCGTCGTAAACAGATTCACCATTACCCGGTTCACCATCAACATGGACATCTATATAGTTAGAATAATGGCTCTTGCCCTGAGTATCACGAATATCAAAAAGACCGATATAGTTATGCTCTAAAGCCGGCTTTTCATATGTAACTTTCAGGTCACCTTTAACATCGATTCCTGCTCCAAGGAACGAAGACTCATCCCATGATTCAAATGGTTCTACACTTCCATCATCGTTAAATTTGATCTTTCTTGCAAAGTACTGCACAAGAATGTGATCACCATCTTTAATCGTGTCTACCTGCTTACTTGGAACACTAAGTTCATTATCGTCTGCTTCATTTATTCTGTATATTCCTGTGATAACTCCTGTAGGATGTTCCTTATCTACTCTGAAGTACAAAGCATCATTATGTGTTTCACCTACTAACTCACCCTTAGTAACATAAGTTACATACTCTGCATAATCTTCAGTGACCTCTGTCTGAATTGCAAAAATCGGAACCTTATTCCCACTATTATCAGTTAAATAGAAAATCCTTCCATCAAAATCAGTGCTCAACTTGCCATCATTGCTAAGTTTTGTATTTGCACTGTCGAGCCAGTAAATGTAACTTTCCTGACTCTCATCAGAAGTATCTTTTTCCCAGATAGATGCGTATGCCTTTGAGAAATTCTGTGTTTCTTCATCTGAAAGCTGTACGGAATACGCTGTATCACTATCGTCTGAAATCACCGGAGCGCTATCTGTGACTGTCCACTCTGCCAGATCTTCTCCAGTCTGCTCTTTTGCAAAATCATGTATAAAAGATGTATACTTCTCGTTATATTTTTCAGCGTCATACTTCTCTATCATCATATCCATAGCATAAGTATTATCATATGGGAAATAAACTGAAAGTCCACTTGCTCTTCCCACATTTGTAACATTATAAATAACGCAGTCATTTACTGCTTTCTCCAGCTTTGCCGCCTTTTCAGGGTATACTGTCCTGATCTCATTTGAAAAGCAGCCTAAGTCAACATAGTCAAACATGCTATAGCTTCCTGTTTTACCAAAGGACTTTGTGTTATCTCTCGCTCTTGCTATTCTTGAGTACTCTCCATGCGTCAGTGCTTCGTCAGCCTCCTCTGCAAAACCTGCCACAGCTGATGTTACCTTATCCACCTTCGACATATCAATGCATGAAAGTGTGTAGTCCGGTACAAAGAAGCCCTGATTTGAATAATACTCTCCATAGGCTTTCGTGATTATATTTCCTGCCTCGTCTCCACTATAAGCATTTTCATCTGTTATCTCACCAAGTGCGCTGTAATTCCAGCCGTCCTGAGCCTCGACTTCTTCTGAAGCTATCATATAATCTGCATCATCTTTAAGTGTATCTGCTACTTCTACCATTCCCATAAGACATGCGTCAAAACCGATCCACTCAAATTTTCCCTCTTTACAAACATCGGATTCGCCTATGGCTTCTCCAAGCTGTGTTACAGAAAGCATTTCATCGTCATGTTTTTCATCCGAGCCATATCCAAGTACAGAGCCGCCGCCATGATTCCAAAGGATCAATGAGTAACTATCTGCCGGATATTCGCTCTTAGCTTTATTTATAAATTCCTTAAGCGTTGCCGGATCAGCCATATTTTGATTATCCATGCTGCATTCAGGAATAACATCTTCATCCTTCATGGTATACATCTTAAGTTCATCTTCATCGATGGAACTATTCCACCATTTATTCGCACCGCCGGCACAAACTACAATATTCAATTTATCAGAGTCGTATCCGCTGCGTGCCATTTCCTGCAAATCTGCCGTAGCAGCTCCGGCCTGTGACTCAAGGTTTGAACCAACCATGTAGACCATGAGAGTCTGGCTATCTATCCCAGAAGAGCTGCTCTCCTCTTTATCTTCTCTCTCCTCGTCCTCTTCGTTATCTTTGTCTTCGTCCTCTTCGTCGTCATCCCAATCGTCATGTTCATACTCATCACTTTTGGCTTCTCTAGAGCTCCTTGTCTCTGACGCACATCCCGTCGCATACACCGCCAAAACTCCTGCAAGTATTAAAGCTTCAATAGATTTTCTTTTCATTCTTCTGCTCCTTTGTTTTTTATTTACCCCTCTATATATAAAACTTTTGAGAGGGTCAAAATGTTGCACTTTTTTTAAAATTTTTTTTAAAAATTTTTTTAAAACCCCAAAAACGCCCGTTTTTACTGGATTTATAGAAAAAAAATTTTTTTCAAAAAAATAACCCTGGTCTATAAAATCCCATCAACGAAATTTTATAAACCAAGGCTATTGAATACATCTTTATTGATTTTTCCCTGCTCTGTATACAGCTCAATGCGTGTCGAAGGCTCCAAGATATCTAAATTCAAAAGATTTATTTTCTGTAAGTTTCTCATAACTTTCATAACTAGTATCCGAGCATTCGATAAGATAGTAATATTCTCCAAGTTTTGTTTTTTGAGGTCTGTCATGAAGCGTCACAAGCTTCATTTTCTGATCATCCATCTTTGCCAAAAGTGCCGGAAGGTCCTCAGCCGCTCCCGCTGCCACAAAAGCCAGACGATTTCCCTGCTGTACTGCAGGCTCACTTTTTGAAAGGACGTAAAATCTGGTCTTATTTTTATCGTTTTCCTGAATGTTTTCTGCAATTATCTCAAGTCCATATACATCTGCACATCCTGCGGATGCGATCGCAGCCCACGAGGCATCACCGCCTTCTGAAACGATCTTCGCTCCTTCTGCTGTACTTGAAGCCTCAATGATCTTTGCATTTGGAATATTTTTTTCCATCCAGGCTTTACCCTGTGCTATTCCCTGCTTATGAGAATAGACAGTCTTTACATCCTTGATATTTGTCTCGGGAAGAGCCAGCAGATTTTGATTTATCGTAAGCTCTACCTCTCCAACAACGTATAGATCTTTATTAGCGATCAACGTATCTACATAATCAATTACCGCACCGCCAATAGTATTTTCCTGCGGAATAACTGCATAGTCAGATTTTCCATCACTTAGCGCCTGCACTGCGTCATTAACAGTTTCATAAGGGACATACTCACCCTTATTTTCAAAAAATACCTCACATGCCTCATTCGTATATGTCCCCTCAGGGCCTAAATAGCTGACTTTAGCCGCCTCATACGAAACTGAATCATCAGTAGCTTGTGATGCTTCACTACTCCTCCGACCGCTCGTACATCCAGTAAAAGTAACACATATAATGAGTGCCGCTGCAAGTATCTTCCTGCTTTCAGATAAAATCTCCATTTCCCGTCCCCCCTGAAATTTACAATATGCCCTATAAATATAACATTTCTATTGCAAATGTGGTTAAGACCGATACATGTATACTGCTTTTTCTGAAACACAATTTAACTCAGTCAACGACGCAGGTGCTTTTATTATTTCAATACATGGACAGATCAGTCAATGATCTCTGTCAATTCTTCAAATTTAGAGATCTTCTCTACATATTTCTCAGTATTTCCAAAGCCATACGATGCAAAAATAAACGGTACACCTGCCTTTTCACAGGCTATTGCATCACCATCGGTATCGCCCACATATAGCGGAGCTTTAAGAGAATTTCTCTCTGCCAAAAGCCTGATATTATCAGCCTTTCCATTACCTGTATTTCCATAGCATTCCGTATCTGTCACGTACTTTTCCATACCTGTCTTCTCAAGCATCAGCTCGATGTAGCCTTTCTGACAATTGCTCACTACGAAGATCTTTACTTTCTTCGAAAGAGCAGCTATGGTTTCCTTTACTCCCTCATAAACGATATGGCACTCGTCCTTCTGCAGATATTCCTGCTCATATCTCTCACAAAGCCTCATAAGCTTATGCCTTTTCTCCATCTCCACTCTGCTGAAAAGCCCTGCTGCAATCTCTTCCATTGTCTTTCCAAAGTATGCTTTCAGCATTTCTGCCGAAATCGTGTCATAGTCAGCTTCCATATCTATAGCAGCTTTATTCCATGCATCAGCGACAATCCCTGTAGAATTCCATATAGTGCCGTCTACATCAAGTATAATTCCATCTGTCTTCATCTAAATCTCTCTTTTTAAATCTTAAGCATCAAAATCAACGTGGTAGGTTTTATCATCCTCATGGATATCTATGTAATGAAGGTCAAAATCTTTATCAAGAATATCCATGCATCCTTCGTAGTACACCGTATCAGACTTCTTCACCATGAAAATATACTTTCCATTTTCTTTTGCATCAGCTTCTTTGCTCACTTCATAGTAAAACTCTCTGCCATCTATCTCACCTGTGTATCCTGAAGCTTTTATCTTTTCTTCAATGGTTCTGTACAATTCTTCCATTTCTTATCTCCATCTAACTATTATAGCCAATCTTTTGCTAACCTCTATTTTACAGCAAGTGACTTATTATGTAAAAAGGATATCTCGTCCTCCCTGCGTGTATTGGTTGTTACTGTTCACTCGCTTCTAGCTCGCTCACGTAACGGATTTTGCCAATTAAATCGCCTCCGGCGATGGGCAAAATCCAATGGCTTTTCATCTTTCTTGGTCGTAAACTCCGCAGCGTAGTGCTCCGTTTACGTGTGAACCAATGTCATTCACTTTAGAATGTGATTTCCTTATATAGTTAGTTATGCACTGACATACTGTATACTTAAGCTTTTTTACAGATTCTATCTAAATACAATTGTCAAAACGGCAGAATATAACTGATTCTATTTGGCTGTTTCAGGAAAAGAGGGTAACCTTAATAAGACTACGAGACATTTTTAACTTCTTGTAGATGGATAAAAGTGTTATAGTTAGTTATGAGTAATGCTTAGTTTCGATAGCAGAAACTCATAGGTAATTTGAACCTTGCTTGGCGGCGATAGGTTCTCTCAGGTCTGATTGGTTCAATGTTATTGGCAATCAGAC
>FOSY01000003.1 GCA_900114405.1 Lachnospiraceae bacterium KH1T2
GTTGAAGCAGGAACAGAGTTTTCCGTAACGGCAACATATGATGGAGATAGCTATACAAAGAAATTTAAGGTGTGTGAGCCGGTAACAAAGATTGGATTTGAAGAGAACGGAAAGATAAAGAGCAAGGCTACAGTTACAGTATCAGATGGAACGCTTGTAATTGCTGATGCACCTTGGAGCATTCTAAACAAAAAAATAAAAAGTTATTCAGGTAAAACTTCGTCTGAAAATTCAACACCGGTAGACTATATAGAGGGTATTGGTGATATAAAAATAAATACCTCTAAAGATCAGTATATAACTTATAGCTCTGTAAATGGAATTCCAGAAGAATTTGTAGCACATAAGGGTAAAAAGTACACGCTTACATATACAAGTCCTGATGGATCACATAGAAAATTAAAGATAGTTATTAAGTGTAAATGATGGTGAGCTTAGTTGACATGAAAGAAAAGCTATACTAAAATTTTCGATGGCATTTACTGCGTTGCATTGATAAAGCAGATGTAAATGTCTGATTAAATTGGGGAAATTAATATAGGGAAAGTAAGGAAGCATGAAGAAAAAATTTTTGGATGACCACAGGAAACACATTGTTGTGCTGCTTGCGGCTTCAGTATTTATGAGCTTTGCCGGTAAAGCACCTTATACTAGGGCAGAGGATTCACAGAGTGCAAATTTACAAAGCGAAAATGTTCAGAGTGGTGATGCACAGATAATGTGTGAACCAGAGACTCTTGCCAGTGAAAATACGAAGTGGGTTGTCAGTGGAGGAAACGGTTTTAGCTATGATACACCAGAGGGTGTAAAGTGGTATTCGGCAGAGAAAAATGGACCGTTGTATTTAAATATTTATTGCGATGATGCTGTTGATTTTGATAGAAAACAAAATTCTGGAGTTTCTGTAGATTCTGTTAGTAATAATGGTGAGTATAAGTCGTTTTTAATAAAAACAGAACAAAATGATAAGAAAATAATTTCATTTTCAACAAGAGGAAAAAGATACACAGTCCCAGTAAGCATCGACAATATCCCTCCTAAGCAGGAGGCTTTTGTTGTGGTTTCCGGTAATTTGTCATTTGAAGTTACAGATCACACAGGCAAGACATCTGAGAGAAATACTGTTTCTTATAATATCAGCGATGATCTTTCAGATACAATGACTATCGCGGTAAGGGATAAGATCAGTTTAACTGTTTCAGGTGTCGATGTTGCTGATGATAAAGTACCGCAGTCACCGGTGTCAGCATCATTTAATACAGCCGATGCGACAAATAAGCTTGTGCTTTCGACTGTAAGCGGTCAGGAGACAGTGTATAAGCTTGATAATATTTTGAACACTGATGAAGCCGGAAACGTGGCACAGGTTGGAACCGGTAATACCCAGATAATCCTTGATAATCAAAAGCCAAGGATTCACTACATTGAGCCTAAAAATTATGCATATAAAGAGGGTAATGTATATTATTACTATGGTTCGATCGAGGGAGATGCCGTAAAAGTAATAGATAAGAATCTTGATCTTGCATCAATTTCTATCAACTCTGTGGGAGATTACGCTTCGCCGGAACTTAAAGCAAGCGAGCCTGATGCGGATGGAACAGTAACATATACCTATAGTGTGAAAGAAAAAGGACGCTATCAGTTTTCTGTAAGTGCTGATGATACGCTGAAAAACAGTATCTACGACACTACTGCTAATGATGGTGCGACTGCAAGCCCTATATTGAGCCTGGACCCTTCGACAGTTGACGAGCTTTCCATCGATTTTGAGAATGAAAAAGGTGCAAAGATAAGTAAATTTGCAGAAAACAGCTCCGAAGCCAAGGTTTATAAGAGTGTTAAAGCGAAAGGCTACTTCATCACTAAAGATTATAATGACGTAGGTATCAAAGTTCAGGGAACAGGTATAAATGGAAATTCGATCGCAGATAAAGATGAGAAGGATTCATTTAAGAAGAAAGACCCGAATTCGCTGATGTATGAGGGTGGCTTTGATATTGGCGGCACAGATGGCTTATATGAAGTAAAGAGCAGCGGTTTCAAGGCAAAGAATTTTGATAATTTTTTCTATATAGATAATACAGATCCGATCATCGATATTGACTACGATGGAAAGAAACCGGAAAAAGGAAGTTATCACAAGGATGCGGTCAAGGCAACTGTTACTGTTAAGGATCTTACCTTTGACAAAGACGAAACTAAGATTTCTTATGGTAATGATGTAAAGACTGCGCCGGAAGAAAGTGATTGGAAGAAAGTAGATGAAAATACTTATGAGAAGAAGATCACTTTCGATGCTGATGGTCACTACCAGATAAAGGTAGAAAGTACTGATAGAGGCGGTAATACGAGTAAGCTCGACGGACAGCCGGATTTCTATGTTGATCGTACAGCGCCGAAGATAAATGTATCTTTTGATAATGACGAAGCAGCAAATGGAAATTATTACAAGGCAGCAAGGACAGCTACGATTTCTATCGATGAGGCTTCATTCGATCCGGAAAAGGTAGAGATAATGAGCCTTGGAGGTGAGGATATCAGTCCACTTCCGCAGAATAGCGAATTCTCCGGCACTGAAAATATCCATAGATCAACGCTTAAGTTTGAAGAAGATGGAACATATGGATTTAAGATCAAATGCACAGACAGCGCAGGAAATGAGTCAGAAGAATATACCAGTGATACTTTTGTGATCGATACCACGGCGCCGACGGTTTCCATAGATGGAGTGAAGGATCATTCAGCAAATAAGGGAAGTGTCGTTCCGACTATAACTTATATCGATAAAAATATAGATACGGAAAAGACTAAGGTGACTTACAAAGGCTCAAATAGAGGCGAGATAGACCAGCCTGTTGAGATGGAAAATATCGAGGGAGGCGTAAGATATAAATTTGCTGACCTTGAGCATACAAAGGAAAATGATGATCTTTATAAATTGAGTGTAAAGGCGGTTGACCTTGCCGGAAATGAAACTGAGAGTGAGATAAGATTCTCAGTAAATCGCTTTGGCTCAATATTCGTAGTCGATGATGAAACAGCGGAGACAATTAAAAATTATTATGTAAACAAACCGTTCCCTGTTAAAGTCATGGAAATCAATGTTGATGAGATCAAAAAGAGAGATATATCAAAGAGTCTTGAAGATGAGATCACTGTATTGAAGGAAAATAAGGACTATCAGGTAGAAAAAGAAGGCGGAGAAGATGATTGGAAGTCATATACATATACGGTATATGAGGATAATTTCAAGCATGATGGTCACTATGGAGTGATGATACACTCAGGTGATGCGGCCGGAAACAGTCAGGACAACGGTGCGCAGGGCAAGGAGATCGACTTCGCTATTGATCAGACAGCGCCTAAGATCGCTGTATCTGATATTGAAGAAAATGGAGTATATAAAGAGGACGATCATGTGATCACAGTGAATGCTGTAGATAATATGACTGTTTCGGGAATGAGTGTCTGCAGTGGTACGAAGACACTTGCTTCCTATGATGGAGAGGAGCTTGTCTCTGCAAATAATATCGAAAAGATGAGGATTCCGTCTTCTGAAGAACCACAGGATATCATTATCCGCGCACATGATGCAGCTGGAAATGAGACTGTCCTCACTTACTCAAATGTAGTGATTAATAAAAATGCTTCCGGAAAAGGAAACGGCGTTACGGGCAAGTCAGAAGTGCTCGGTACGATAGCTTCCGGGGTTGATTCAAAGACATTGATCGGTGCGGCAGCTGCAGGTGCAGCAGGTTGTGCAGCGGCTGTGATACTGGCTGTCAGAAGAAAAAAGATAACTTTGGAAACTAAGAACGACTAAGTATTACTTTACAGATTAGATGCAGATGTATTAGACTTGTTATGTTCGGATTTATATACAATTATAATGCATCTGCGGAGGATTAGATTGTGAAGAAGGGAATTAAAATGACTGCAGTGCTTTTTATGGCTGCAGTTATTTCTTTTACAGGATGTTTTTTAGCATTTGGTGAGTCAAGTGCAAAGCTTATGTATGCACTGGCTGATAAGAATAACGTAAAGATGTACCTTAAGGTGGCAGGGGATGCACCACAGGGAAAGGCGAGTTATCAGATAGGCAATACGCCTTGTGATAAGCTCACTGCAGCTACAGTTTCGGCTGATAAAGCCGGGATGCGCACACTTATTATGGTAGATAATTCGCTTTCCATACCGGAGGAGTATAGGGGCTTTATCACAGAGCTGATCGACGGCATCATAGATTCTCATGGTGATAATGAATATATAAGACTGGCTACTTTTGCGGATGATATACAGTATCAGTCAAATTTCCTGAATGACTATACAGCATTGAAGAATGTGGCGGCATCTATAAAGTATTCTGACCAGGAAACTTATCTGACAGATGTTTTGAGCGGAGTGCTTGATGAGCTTGAGGCAGATGTCACTTCTGAAAAGTCGCCATATAACGGCTATACAAGAGTACTTGTGATCTCAGATGGTGTAGACAATAAACCGCTTGGAATCACTAAAGAGGAACTCAATGATAAGATAAAGCGATATGGAATGCCGATATATACGGTCGGTGCTGAGAAAGCAGACAATAATTCCGAGCTTGAAAACATGTTTGCACTTTCAAGGATTTCGGGTGCGGACAGCTTTGTTCTAAATGGCTCTCTGAAAGCTGAAGATGTACTTGGTGCGATGAATGCAGACCATGAGCTTCTTGTGGTAACGGCTGCGATACCGGAGGCATTAAAAGATGGTTCAAGGAAAAATACCCGTCTCAAGCTTGGAGACAGTCTTTCGCTTGAGTTTGAGGTAAGTATGCCTTTCGGAGACGGAAGTGCTCTGCAGAACAATGCACAGATGCAGGAAGTTCCTACAGAGGCAGCGCCTACTGATGAATATAAGATAGACGATACAGAGGAAGAGGAAAAGGGCATCATTGCGAAGATCGCAAAGTTTAGAAAAGAGAGACCGGCAGTCTTTTGGTCAGTTCTTTTAGGAATCGGAGTAGTATTGGGTGTGATCATTTATACGATCATCTACTTTGTGCGCAAGCCGAAAAAGCCTGAAAACAGCGATGAGCCGAGGAAGGAATATACCGGAGCTACAGAGGTGATACATAATTCACATGACGGTCATAATACCAGATCGCTCTTTAACAGCAGTCAGCCGACGCGGACATATCGTCTGGTGCTTACAGATACTAAAGATCCTTCAAAGATCTTTCAGTGCGGCTTTACGAATTCTGCCATAATCGGAAGAGACGGAGGCGTTACTGATATTACACTCGACTATGATAAGAGTATTTCAAAGCGACACTGTATGATAAGCTGTCGAAGCGGAAGATTCTATATAACTGATCTGGGTTCAGCAAATAAAACACGACTTAATGACCAGCCTGTGACTACTGAAACAGAGATCATGAGTGGTAATCGTATCACACTTGGAAGGTCAACTTTGACGATAAATATTCAATAAATATGCAATTCATCCAATGAACAGTGCAGTCCGTCAGGTTTCGCACATAAATTTATAAAAATATGTTAGATTATGTATATCGAAAATTTGATGAAAGAATAATGATGGAGAGACTGCTGAGAGGATGAAGGTAGAGTTTTTTGCAGGCACAGAAAAAGGACTGATAAGAGAAAGAAACGAGGACGCGATATATTCAGGAAGCAATGGGGAATTTCATGTTCTCTGCGTTGCTGATGGTATAGGCGGCCTTAATGATGGAGACAAGGCGAGCCACACTGTGTGTGATAGGATCGGCAGTTGGTGTGAGACTTTTACTGAGGCAGAGCATAGCGGCTTTGCGGAGGTGATCGAGTCGGCGGTGAGCGTACTGCAGGAGGTCAACCGCGAGATATACAGCATTGGAGAGATTCCTGGCAGGTGCGGATCAACTGTGGTGCTCTTTATCATTTGGCACGACAGGTTTGCGGTGCTTTCGGCAGGTGACAGCCGGGCATATATGCTTCATAAGCATAGGCTTACGCTGCTTACACATCTTGATATATGGGATAATATGCCGGAGATAACAATGAATCTTCCGCCTGAGATGATAAAAACCAACAGAAATCACGGCAAGCTTACGTCTGCAGTGGGAATTCATGCTGAAATGAATCCTAATGTAAGAACAGGTTTGCTTGAGAAAAATATGAGATTCATGATATGCAGCGATGGTCTGACTAAGATATATCAGGAAAAGTATATTAAAAGGCAGCTCTCAAGGATCGGTGCGTGGTTCAGCGTCAGGAAATGTGTTGAAAGTTCGATAAATGACGTTCTCGGCAAGGGAGCGCCTGATAATGTTTCGTTGATTGCAGTAAGGATAAGTTAATGCTCGAAATTGGATCGTATATTGGTGATAAATATAAGATTTTGAATGTGATAGGCCGTGGGGGAATGAGCACGGTCTATCTTGCTATGAATGAAAGGGCTAATAAGCAGTGGGCTGTTAAAGAGGTCCGCAGAGAGGGCGTAGAAAATTACGAGATCATACGTGAAAGCCTGATACGTGAGACAGAAATGCTTAAAAAGCTTAAGCATGAGAACCTTCCAAGTATAGTGGATGTACTTGACGAGGGCGACTGCATATTAGTCGTAATGGACTATATTGAGGGCGTTACTTTAGATCAGGTGATGAAGGAACGTGGGGCGCAGAGTGAAAAGGATGTAATAAACTGGGCTTCACAGCTCTGCAATGTTTTTATGTATCTTCATACGCAGAAAATGCCGATAATTTATAGAGATCTTAAGCCGGCAAATATTATGCTTAAGCCGGACGGAAAGATTGTTCTTATAGATTTTGGAACGGCAAGATATTATAAAGAGGGCGCTGACCATGATACTACAACGCTTGGTACTAAGGGTTACGCAGCACCTGAGCAGTTCGGCGGCTGGGGACAGACTGATGTGAGGACAGATATTTATTGCCTTGGAAAAACGCTGCATCACCTCGTTACAGGCCATGATCCGTGTGAACCTCCATATGAGATATATCCGATAAGACATTGGGATGCTTCACTTTCTGAAGGTTTGGAGAAGATCATTGAGAAATGTACTCAGGTAAACCCGGATAAGCGTTATCAGTCGTGCTCAGAGGTATTGGCTGCGCTTAACCATTCAGCCGAGCTTGACCATAATTACAGGCACGAGCTTAAGATAAATGCTGTGATATTTGGCGTGACAGCTACGCTTGCATTTGTATGCCTTTTGATCGCTTCGGTATTCAACAGGATGGCGGGTGCTCTGGAGGACAGAGGATATTCAAGCTATATTGAGGAAGCGAAGGGTGAGCTGACAAAAGAGGATCAGATAAATACTTTTTTGAAGGCGATAAGAATGAACCCTACATCGGATACAGCATATATCGAGCTTCTTGACTCGATATTTCTTGAAGATGGAAATTATGACCCGGAGGAAGATCTGGCATTAAGGCAGATACTTCTTACGGAGTGGGATGATGGCAAGACTTTAGAAGAGAAGCTTTCTGAGAAGCCGGAAGAATATGCAGAGTTTGCCTATAAACTTGGGCTTGACTACTACTATGCCTATGATGGCACAGGAAATAAGCAGATGGCGCTAAAGTGGCTTAAGGTAGCGGCTGAGTCGAAAGACTTGGCAGGCGGCAGCAGAAGCAGAGCAGAGAAGCTCAGCAAGATCGCAGGATATTATCAGAAGCTTGGACAGGTTGACTTCACGGGTGATTCGGAGGCTGGCTATAAAACACTTTGGGAAGATATGACAGAGGTCGCGTCAGGTGATATCGTCAAGGAAGATAATGCGACCACTGCATTGATGATATATCGTGAATTGGTTCATCAGATATATGCCAATGCGTTGCATTTCAGGAATGCAGGAGTGGAGTACAGCGATATGTCAGGGTGGCTTTCAAGGATAAAGCACATAATTGAAGACGACATAGATGAATCAGCTGAGAGTAATCCTGAGCAGATCAAAGCCTTGAAAGAAACCCTTAGTGATGATATGCTTTATGCAGGAAAGTCATTAAGCAACGCTTTTTCTGAAAGTGCTGCAGTATCAACAGAAGCTGAAGATGAGATAAGTGAATGAGTGATTCAGGTATAAATATTTTGCTGGCGTCCAGTGCCAGCGTGAGCGGCGGGGTAGAAAAGTATCAGCTGTTATCGGAAATCTTTTTATTTTTGGGAGCTGCATTTATGGCTGCCTCGTTGGTCTTTTTCTTTATTTTTAAGATTCCGCACGTAATATCTGTACTTACAGGTATCGGTGCGAAGCGTGAAGCCGCACGTATCATGAAAAAGAGTCTTGAAAACAGAGGCTCAGTAAGACTTACGCATGGAACTCAGAGAAAAGAGCCGATTCAGAATAATTCCGGTTCTACATGTCTTATAGATGAAGAAGATAAAACAGAAGTATTGTAGTTATGAAGTTACTGTTCAGAGGCAAACTGCGCACTACGCTGCGCAGTTATGCCCCAATATACTTGGTAAGCCACTAGTGTATTGACACGTTCTAAATTAAACTAATGTCCTAACTTGAAATCGCCAACATAAGGCTCATTCAAGCTATGACATAAGTTTAATTATGAATGTGCCAAAACACTAGGTTTTGCCCATTGCCGTAGGCAATCTCTAATGGCAAAACCCGTTACTGAAGCGAGCTGTAAGCGAGTGAACAGTAACGTTATGAATTTAATCTAAAACATTAGCAAAAACATTTGACATTATGAATAAATTTGATACAATACAATTGTGAACGACAAAAACAAGTACTTTTCATTATAGATGTGAAAGGAGTTTTATATGGTAAAGAAAGTAAATGATCTCGCAGACGCTAAGGCAGCAAAGGTTGCAGTTGTAGATTTCTCAGCAGTATGGTGCGGACCTTGTAAGATGCTCGGACCTGTTATGGAGCAGATCTCAGAAGAGATGCCTGAAGCAGAGTTTTATAATATCGATGTTGATGAGGCTCAGAAGGAAGCTGAGGAATTCAGCGTTATGAGCATTCCGCTTCTTGTAGTTCTTAAGGACGGCAAGGAAGTTGCACGTCAGGTTGGTTTCCAGCCAAAGGATAGTGTAAAGGCATTTATTCAGGATGCTATGAATAAGTAATTAAATCAGGAAGAATATATAAAAGAGGAAGGCTGTCTATTTTAGAAGCCTTCCTCTTTTGCTGTATATTTATCATTCAGAAGTCCATGCAGCGAATTCTTCGTCAGTACATTTAACGTAGTGTGTACCGCTGACGAGGTGATCAGTTCCTTTATTGTAGTCAATGCCTGATGTTTTGTAGTCATACTCAAGAGCTGTGCGCTTCTTCTCAAGGTCAGGATTAGGAGAAGGGATGGCAGAAAGAAGGCTCTTGGTGTATGGATGTACAGGATGCTCAAAGATTTCTTCCTTGGTGCCTGTTTCAAGCAGATGTCCGAGGTGAAGTACTCCGATCCTGTCGGAAATGTACTTAACCATGGAAAGATCATGGGCAATGAAGAGGTATGCAGTTCCTGTCTCTTCCTGAATATCACGCATAAGATTCACTACCTGCGCCTGAATCGAAACATCGAGGGCTGAGATACATTCATCTGCGATGATAAGCTCAGGGTTCATTATCAATGCACGCGCGATACCTACTCTTTGGCGCTGACCGCCTGAGAACTGATGTGGATATCTGCCGGCGTGTTCCGGTGCGAGCCCGACTTTTTTGAGTATAGCCTGAACCTTTTCCTTGCGCTCAGCTGCGTTTTTGTAGGAATGGTGTATATCAAGCCCTTCTGCGATTATATCGCCGATAGTCTTTCGTGGATTGAGTGATGCCATAGGGTCCTGAAATATCATCTGCATCTTTGTGCGAAGATCCTCTGTTGTCTTGCGGTTCATCCTGCCGCTGATGTCATTTCCGCGAAAAGTTATCTTTCCCTCTGTCGGGTCATAAAGTCTTATGATACTTCTGCCTATAGTAGATTTCCCTGAGCCGGATTCGCCTACAAGTCCATAGGTTTCACCGGGGTATATCTTGAAGCTTACATTATCTACGGCTTTTACGGTATAAGTGCTGCTTACTTTGAAATATTGCTTAAGGTCTTTTACTTCAAGAAGCGGCTCTGCTGAGTAATTTACCTGTTTTCTCATGATGCACTTTCCCCTTCCTTCAGCTTATTGGCGGCAGACTTCATACGTGCTATGCGGGTTTTGAGCTCTGAGGGCATTTCGCACTTGGGAGCTCTAGGGTCAAGAAGCCATGTTGCAGCCGAGTGTGTATCGGTGATCTTGAACATAGGTGGTTCAAGCTTTTCGTCGATTTTGAGTGCATAGACATTTCGCGGTGCAAAAGCATCTCCCTGCACTTCGTGGAGAAGGTTAGGCGGTGAGCCGGGGATTGTGTAGAGCCTGTCGTCGTCTGTCTCAAGGTCAGGCATTGCAGAAAGAAGTCCCCATGTATAAGGGTGTCGCGGATCATAGAAGATCTCGTCAATCTTTCCCTTTTCGATGATACGTCCGGCATACATTACGTTTACATAATCTGCTACTTTTGCAACGACACCCAGATCGTGCGTGATATAGATTACGGAAATGCCGCGCTCTTCCTGAATCTTCTTGATGAGTTCGAGGATCTTTGCCTGAATCGTAACATCCAAAGCTGTGGTCGGTTCATCGCATATGAGCAGGTCAGGGTTGCATGCAAGAGCGATAGCGATGACTACACGCTGACGCATTCCGCCTGAAAGCTGGTGCGGGTAGCTCTTCATGCGAGCCTCGGCATCAGTGATTCCTACTTCACGAAGTAGCTCTACAGCCTTTTTATAAGCCTCTTCCTTAGGAGTTTTGTAGTGCCAGATCATTCCTTCCATGATCTGCTTTCCAATGTTCATAGTTGGATCAAGGCTTGTCATCGGGTCCTGAAATATCATTGCGATACGCTTGCCGTTAATGTGCTCTCTGATCCACTTTTTATTCTTGCTCAATATATTTACAGTCTCTTCTGTGCCGTCATCATGCGAATAGGTGAAGTTGATCTCTCCGCAATTCACCTCGGCATTAGAGGCGAGTATCCCCATCGCTGCACGCATTGTAACGGATTTACCTGAGCCTGATTCACCGACGATGGCTACAGTCTCTCCCTTATAGAGATCGAGATTGATCCCGCGGATGGCATGAACCTTGCCTGCGGTGGTCTTGAAGGTTATATCGAGATTATTGATGTCTAAAATTTTTTTACGTTCCATATATCCCTCCGTTATCTTTCCTTAAGTTTCGGATCAAGAGCCTCTCTGAGTCCGTCAGCAGTGAGGTTAAAGCTGAGCATTAAGAGAGCCATCACGATGATTGGCGGAATGATCTGGTATGGGTGAGTTGTAAATGAGTTAAAACCTTCTGATATCAAAGAGCCGAGCGAACATTGAGGAACTGGTATGCCAAGTCCGACAAAGCTCAAAAATGCCTCGGTGAATATGGCGGTCGGTATGGAAAACATGACCTGAGTTATGATCGGCCCGATGATATTTGGAAGTATTTCCTTGAAAATTATGAAGAAGCTTCCGGCACCAAGAGTTCTTGAAGCAAGGACGAATTCTTCTTCTTTAAGCTTGAGCATTTCGGCACGTGCGATACGGCTCATGCTCATCCATTCGGTTAACATAAGTGCAATGACGATGGTCACCATTCCAGGCTTTAGAACGAGCAGGAGCAGAGTTACAATGACAAGTCTGGGGATTCCGTTTGCTATTTCAAGAATTCGCTGCATGAAAATATCTACTTTGCCTCCGAAGTAACCGGAGATAAGTCCGTAGCTCATGCCGATGAGCATGTCGATTACGGCAGCGGCGACAGCGATGATAAGCGAAACTCTTGCACCTGACCATGTACGTGTCCAGATATCTCTTCCGAAGTTATCAGAGCCGAACCAGTAGTAAATATCGCTGAGTCCCTGTTCTGCGTAGTAATTTATCGTCTTGAAACCTGTAGTTGTGCTGATGGTCTCAGAACCGTTAAAAAGTCCAAGTCCTTCCAGAAACGGGATTCTGGGTGCGAAGTTTTTCTGGAGCAGATTCTGTGCAGAGTATGAATAGTCATTCATTCCGGGGCCGATGATTGCCATTACGGTGATCAAAACGATGAAGAAAAGTCCGATCATAGCACTCTTTTTGCTGACATATCTGAGAACAACTTCTTTCCAATAACTCTGCGCCGCAAAGTTATTGTCAATAGCGATAGTCTCGCTATTCCTTAAACAAAAGTCTTTAGCTTCCGGTGTATATTCCGGTGCAGAGCTGTTTTCCAAAGCCTCACCGGTATTTGCCAGAGGACGTATTTCCATTTCCTTAACCCTCCTTTGCGAGACGAATCCTTGGATCTACAATGCCGTAAAGGATGTCTACGATAAGCATGATGAAGATGTACATTGCAGAGTAGATGAAGCTCAGTGCGATAACGACGTTATAGTCGTTTGACTGTATCGCATTTACAAGGAGGCTTCCAACTCCAGGGATCGCAAAGATCTTCTCTACAACGAGAGAGCCTGTCATAAGGTCGACGATAAGCGGTGCAAGTACTGTGATGATAGGTATAAGTGCATTCCTGAGTGCATGTTTGAAAATGAGCGAACTTCCGGAGAGACCTTTGCTCTCTGCAAGCAGCATGTACTCAGAGCCTAAAACTTCAAGCATCTCAGAGCGCGTGAAGCGGGCGATGGATGCCATGGTGAACATTGACAGGGCAATACTCGGCATCACAGCTGAGTCAAAGGCGTGATCTGCGCGGTAAAGCATAGGGAAAAGTCCCCATTTGAAACCAAGCTGGTAGCTGAGTGCCAATGCGAAAACATAGGAAGGGACGGAGACTCCGATGACGGATATGATGGTCGCCAGCGTATCCCAGATGGTGTCGTGCTTGAAAGCTGCAAGCAGACCGAGAAGAAGTCCAACTACAGCACCGAGAGCAACTGCACAGCCGCCAATCTGCATTGAGATAGGCAGACGTGACTGGATAAGCTGTGATATTGGAGTATTCTTTGAGATGTTATAGCTTACACCGAAGTCACCATGCAGCATATTTACGACATACCTGAAGAACTGAACAACGATCGGCTGGTCGAGACCATATTTTGCATAAAGTGCTGCCCGCTGATCACTGTTCAGTTTTTCATCATTAAACGGAGAACCCGGCATCAGGTGCATTAAAATAAAAAGTACCAGAAGTATCACAAGCAGTGTAAATATCGTTGTGACCAAACGTTTTAAGATATATTTTTTCATATGCTGTACCCTTTTGGAATAGGGCAGGACTGCGTGAGCCCTGCCCTGAAAATGGCTATGGTATTAAAGTTTTACTGTCAATTCTTTTTAGCTGCCTTATATACTCTGTTGAGTGCAACAGGGTGGAAGTCGATTCCGCTTACGTTAGTGTTTACCATCTCGGCGTTGCACTGTGTGTAAAGAGGGAAGATAACAGCCTCGTCCATTACGATCTTTTCAGCATCATAGAGCTTGCTCCAACGTGCTTTTGCATCAGTTGCAAGATCGCCTGTGGTGCATTCTGCGATGATAGAGTCGTAATCAGCATTGCTCCAGAGACCGTAGTTGTTTGAGTTATTTGTTACCCACATTCCAAGGTAAGTCATAGGATCTGCGTAGTCAGGACCCCATCTTGTAAGACCGATCTGGAAGTTGCCGTCCTGCATATCCTTAACACGCTGTTTCTTAGGCTCGATAACGAGGTTTACTGTAAAGCCCGGAAGTGTGGTTTCCCACTGCTCCTTGAGTACCTGTGCAACCTTCTGAGGTGCATCATCGGCATCGACGATCATATCAAGCTCAAGAGACTTGATGCCGAGCTCTTCAAGACCTTTGTTCCAGTAGTCAGCGGCAGCGGCAGAATCGAATTTGCATACATCTGAGAATTTATCCTGATCTGCTGAGAAGTCTGAGCCGTCAGGACCGGCAGCAAAGTCCATAGGAACTGCTGTGTAAGTTGGCTTTGAACCGTCTTTAAGAACTCCTGCTGTGATAGAGTCACGGTCGATTGCCATTGTAAGTGCTTTTCTGATATTGAGGTTATTAAGCTCTGGAACACTGTCGATATTAGGGCTCACATACCAAAGATATCCTGCGCCTACAGCTTTGAAAGCCGGATCGTCTTTGACCTGATCTACCTGCTCACCATTTACGAGTGTGAGGTCGAGATCGCCTGCCTGATAGCTCATAAGAGCCTGCTGTGAATCCTGAATTACCTGATAGTTAAGACCTGAAAGCTGAACATTCGCTGCATCATAGTAGTCAGCATTTTTAGTGAGATGGAACGCTGTAGCTGCAGGCTCATAACTGTCAAGAATGAAAGCACCGTTTGAAAGAGTAGTCTCAGGACTTGTGCCGTATGTATCCGGGCATGTGTTGAAGAACTCTTCATTGACCGGATAGAAAGTCGGGAAGTACATGAGTGAAAGGAAGTAAGATACCGGAGCGTTGAGTTCTACAGTGAGAGTCTTGTCGTCAACAGCAGTGACACCAAGCTCAGACTTGTCCTTTTCGCCTGAAATGATCTCAGCTGCATTCTTGATCTGACCGATATCACTGAGCATATATGCGTATTCTGAAGCTACTTCAGGATCGACTGCTCTCTGCCAGCCGAAAACAAAGTCAGCTGCGGTAACAGGAGTGCCGTTGCTCCAGTTTGCATCATCTCTGATGTGGAAAGTATATGTAAGACCATCATCAGAAAGTTCATAGCTTTCTGCAAGGGCGTTTACAGCCTGTCCGTCAGAGTCCATCTGCATAAGACCGTCTGTGTAGTCTGCGATGACCTCAAAAGATGTGCCGTCTGTAGCCTGCTGTGGATCAAGTGATTCTACAGGTGTTTCGAGCATTACATTTAAGTCTGATGATGAACCTGCAGCAGATTCTCCTGAAGCAGAGCTGTCAGAAGCGGAAGCACTTTCAGCTGAGTCAGAAGCAGGAGCGGCTGCCTGGGTGTTTGTCTGGTTGTAACCGCCGCATCCGACAAGGCTCAGTGCCATGGCAGAAGTCATGATAAATGCGAGTAACCTTCTTTTCATAAATTTTCCCTCCGTTAGAATCCTATCTGTCGTATGCAAACTGATTGTGATTTAATACTCTATCACATGAATGCTTTATACTGTAAAACTGCACCGCATTAAAGCGAAATGCTAAAAAATAAAAGACGAGTCCGTCAAGTTCCGTCTTTGAAACACATGTGATTGTATTTTTGTATTGTTTGATACGATGATACATGCATACTAGCATCATATGAAATAATCGTCAATAATAAAATTTTTAACTGGAAAATGTTGGTAAAAGTGCCAAATTAAAAAAGATCAAACTTGAAAAATGTGCAAAAATGCTGAAAAAATGAAGAAATTTTTGATGGATTTTAACCCTGTAAAGCGTTGATACTTTAATATATGTATGTTATAATTTCCAAACATGCCGTTTTAAGGCAAAACTAGTTAGGAGAACAAATAAATGCAGCAAGATGAGTTTAAGCCGTTTGTACCTGCTGATAAGGTAACGGCAGAAGTAACACCTACATCAATCATTACAGGTATCATATTGGCAGTCATTTTCGGCGCAGCCAATGCATACCTTGGTTTAAAAGTCGGAATGACGGTTTCGGCTTCCATCCCGGCAGCAGTAATCTCAATGGGTGTGATCAGAATGATCATGCGCAGAGATTCGATCCTTGAAAACAACATGGTTCAGACGATCGGTTCTGCAGGAGAAGCTCTTGCCGGCGGCGCGATCTTCACTATGCCATGTCTTTTCCTGTGGTCAAAAGAGGGACTTATTGAAACACCAAGCATGCTCACCATCACAGCTATCGTTCTGTGCGGAGGTATCCTCGGTGTAATTTTCATGATCCCTTTGAGAAATGCACTTATCGTAAAAGAGCATGGTATACTTCCATATCCTGAAGGAACAGCATGTGCTGACGTACTTCTTGCAGGTGAAGAGGGCGGCTCAAGTGCGAAGGCAGTATTTGCAGGACTTGGACTTTCTGCTGCAGTTAAGTTTATCGTAGACGGCTTCAAGCTTACAGCAAGTGCTGTCACAATTCCTGTAAGGAAGATGTCTACAGAGTTTTCTTCAGAAGTTTACCCTGCACTCATGGGCGTAGGATATATCTGCGGAATCAAAATTGCATCATACATGTTCGTCGGTGGTCTTATCGGATGGTTCGTGCTTATACCGGCGATCGTAACATTTGGCGGAAGTACAGTACTTTATCCGGGCACAAAAGCTATTGCTGATATCTATGCAGAGCTTGGTGCATCAGGAATCTGGTCAAATTATATCAAGTACATAGGTGCAGGTGCCGTTGCAACAGGCGGTATCATCAGCCTTATAAAGTCTCTCCCTACGATAATTTCAACTTTCGGAGAGTCAATGGTCAGCCTTAAAAATGGCTCTAACACAACTGCAGCAAAGAGAACTGACGTTAACCTCAGCAATATCACATGCGGCATAGTTGTAGTTGTTATCGCACTTGTACTGTGGCTTCTTCCGGCTGTACCGGTTAACCTTCTTGGAGCTATCCTTATCATCGTATTTGGCTTCTTCTTCGCAACAGTATCATCAAGAATGGTTGGACTTGTAGGAAGCTCAAATAACCCTGTTTCAGGAATGGCTATCGCTACATTGCTTTTTGCAACACTAATCCTTAAGGCTTCAGGAATGGTCGGAGCTCAGGGAATGGTCGGAGCTATCTGCATAGGTTCTGTTATCTGCGTTATCGCAGGTGTTTCAGGTGATACATCACAGGATCTTAAGACAGGTTTCCTCCTTGGAGCAACTCCAAGAAATCAGCAGATCGGTGAGATCATCGGTATTACAGTTTCTTCAGTAACGATCGGTGGAGTTCTTCTTCTCCTTGATAACGCTTGGGGATTTGGAACAGATGAGCTTTCAGCACCTCAGGCAATGCTCATGAAGATGATCACAGAAGGTGTTATGAATGGAAATCTCCCATGGACACTTGTATTTATCGGAGTATTCCTTGCACTTGCAATGGAAATCCTCAAGATCCCGGTACTTCCTGTAGCTATCGGACTTTACCTCCCGCTCAGACTTTCTGCAGCGATCATCATCGGTGGTATTGTTCGTTGGATAGTTGACAGAAAAGCGACAGCTTCTGAAAAGAATTCTGACGCAAATGCCGGAGTACTTTTCTGTTCAGGTCTTATCGCAGGAGAAGGTCTTATCGGTATCGTCCTTGCTATATTTGCAGTAGCAGGCATCGATAAGGCGATTGACTTCTCAGGAACTGTTAATACAGGTGAAGTCGGAGCAATCGTCATAATCGTATTGATCGTGGCTGCTATATTGAAGGTTGGTTTACCAAATAATGGAAAACAGAAAGAATAATAATTTTCTTGATTATGTTCCGGTACGTGATGAGGCTATAACCTCAGAACGTGGTGAGGATGGCAGCATTATATTAAAAGTTCCGCATAATGGATTTTTTGATCGTGTTGCACAGAAATTCTTTCATACACCGAAAGTATCAAGCATTAATCTCGACGAGGAAGGCAGTTTTGTATGGCCTCTTATTGATGGGAAAAACACAGTGTACGACATTGCACAACTTGTAAAGGCACATTTTGGTGAAAATGCCGAACCGCTGTATCCGAGGCTGATAAAATTTTTACGAATCGTTGAAAGCTACAGGTTTATTAAATTTATAAAAAGATGATTGAAAAAAGGCGGTGAATGTATACATTTTCTGCCTTTTTTTATTGATAAAAAAAGTTAATTTTTTTAAGAATTTTCCTAAATACTGTTGACAAATTTTTTGTATTGTATCAAAATGTATACATGGTAAATTATGCATATGCTAAAATTAATCTTGCACTAGATATCATCGGGCAGCGTGAAGATGGATATCATTTAGTGCGCATGATAATGCAAACTCTGGACTTGCACGATGACGTGTATGTTGAACGTATTGAGCCAAAAGGAGAGGAGCAGACCATTACAATTCAGACAGATTCAGACCTTGTTAGTGACGATAAACATAATCTTGGTTGGAAAGCTGCAAAATTAATGGTTGATGAATTCGGCATAACTGACGATATACATATTAGGATTGTCAAGAGGATACCTGTAGCTGCAGGTTTAGCCGGAGGAAGCTCGGATGCTGCAGCTGTAATGCGCGGTATCAATGCAGAGTTTAATCTGGGACTTTCTGATGAAAAGCTTCAAGAGCTTGGCGTCAGGCTTGGGGCAGATGTTCCGTATTGCATAAAAGGCGGAACGATGCTTTCTGAAGGAATTGGAGAAATCCTTACAGAGATCAGGCCTGCTTTGAAAGATATATATTGTCTTTTGGCTAAGCCGAAGGAAGGGGCTTCTACAAAGGAAGTTTACCAGAGGTATGATTCGTTAGATCATCATGTGCATCCTGATGTAGATGCGATGATTAAAGCTATAGAGGGACAAAATATAAAGGGTATTATCAATAATTTAGGTAACGTTCTGGAGGATGTTACCATTTCGATGTTGCCTGTGGTGGGCGACATCAAGATGAAAATGCTTGAATCGGGCGCTGAGGGCACTCTTATGAGTGGCAGCGGGCCTACGGTTTTTGGTATTTTCAGCAGCAAAGAAAAAATGCAACAAGCAGCTGCTGTGATAAATAGAAACTTTGCTGATACTGAAGTGATCAGTACAGTTTTATTTAGTAAATCATAGTAAAGCGTGTCTGCAATAATGCAGGGCACATCTTACTTTAGGAGGGTAGGATAAGTATGACTAAGAAGGCTATGGAGTATGATTACACAAAAGAAGAAAATGATGCATTTCTTCCACTCAGAGACACTGTTTTCAATCAGTTGAGACTGCAGATTCTCCACGGAGAACTGAAGCCGGGTGAAAGATTGATGGAGGTTGCGTTAGCTGAGAGACTTGGTGTTTCAAGAACACCGGTAAGAGAAGCTATCCGCATGCTGGAGCAGGAGGGACTTGCTGTACTTCTTCCAAGAAGAGGTGCGCATGTTGCCAGCATCACAGAAAAGCAGCTCGAGGAGATGCTTGAAGTTCGTCGTACACTTGAGACATTTACTGTTAATGCAGCATGTTCAAGAATTACTTATGATGAGCTTAAAGAGCTTAGAAGTCTCAATGACGACTTTGCTGAAGCTGTTAAGGCTGGCGATGTTATCCGTATCGCTGAGACAGATACAACATTCCATGAAGCAATTGCCCGTTATGCAGGCAATACAAAGATAGAGAGCATTCTTTATCGCCTTAAGGAGCAGATTTTCCGTTATAATTATGAATACCTCAAGGATACAGACGATTACGATCACCTTGTAACTGAGCACACAATGATCTGTGATGCATTCGAGCATGGCAGCAATGATCGTGCAGTTGAGGTCATCAAGCTTCACATCGATACACAGGAGCTTGGTATTTATTATCATCTTAAAAATGAAGATAAGGTCGAGGAGAAATACAACCGTAGATGAGTAAGGATGTTGTAGTTTCAGTCAGCGGTTTTCAAACCATCGGAGCAGAAAAGGACTCTGTTGAGATCGTTGCTAATGGCAGATATACAGATAAAAATGGTAAAGGTTACCTGCGCTTTGAAGAAAATTCAAAGGAGAACGGCGTGACCAAAACTGTCATAGTATTCGATGAAAAGTCAATGGAGGTGACACGTAAGGGAGCTGCACAGCTTCATATGACGTTCCTGCCCGGTCAGAAAACTATGACGAACTATAATACACCATACGGTACTATGCTTATGGGAGTAGATACTAAAGAGTATTCTGCTGAAGTAAGCGAGGATTCTATTTGCCTCACCGTTAATTATGCGTTAGAGATCAATCATGAATTTATTGCTGATTGCAAACTTATAGCAAAGGCAACATGAAAGATGATGCCCTGAAGTTTTTCTTCAGGGCATTTGTTTTCTTTAATTTATGATGGTGCATGACGTAAGCAGCGAAGCTGCAGAGCAGTTTACTTTCAAATGGCGGCGCATGGTGCAAGCCATGCATGAGAGCTTAAAACATAAATGGATGAGATAAATTATGATTAATGGTGCGGATATTGGATGGATCTCACAGCTTGAAAGTATGGGCTATGAGTATGTTGATAATGATGGCAATAAGAAAGATCCATTGGAACTTTTGAAAGGATTTGGGATAAATGCGATCCGATTACGCCTTTTTGTAGACCCGCCGGGTGACTTTTTCTGGGAAAAGAAAAAGGGAAAGCGCGTCATGCTTGGGCTTAGTGATAAGGCTCATGTGCTTAAAGATGCTAAGAGAGCTCATGATGCAGGAATGAAGCTTATGATAGATTTTCATTTAAGCGACCATTTTGCTGACCCTGAGTACCAGGATGTCCCTAAGCTGTGGGAAGCTGCAGATGATGTGTGGGCGTGGGGCTTGATACAGGAGCATGTGGAAAGGTTTCTGGAAGCTCTTAAAGCTGAAGGCATCACTCCGGAATTTGTCCAGATCGGTAATGAGATCAATAATGGTATGCTCTGGCCAATTGGTAAATATCCTGAGGAAAAGCGCAATCTTGCTAAGTTTCTGAGCGCAGGGTATGAAGCAGTAAAGTCGATCTGCCCTGAGACGAAGGTGATAACACACCTTGCTGAAGGAAATGATAAAAAGCAGTTTGAGCAGTTCTTTGATGATATGCTGATACACTATGGTGCAAAAACAGACGTTATAGGTATGTCCTATTATCCATTCTGGCTTGGCAAGGATTATACGAAAAATATTAAAGACCTGACGATGAACATGATGAAATGCGCATCAAAGTATAAAAAGGATGTCATGATATGTGAGATCGGTGGACTTGAAGATGCTATAAAAAATACGGAAGAAATGATCAAGGTTGTCAAAAAGTCATTAGAGATGGTTCCGGAAAATCGCGGGCTCGGTATCTTTTACTGGGAGCCGGGAGCGTGTGCAAAGATCCTTCCGGATCACTATCCGCTTTGCGCCTGTCGGCTTATAGATGATAAAAAATTGCAGTTTACAGACGTTATGAATGCGTTTAAGGAATAAAAAGAGGGATGCCTACCGGCATCCCTCTTTCGCGGAATCAGATCAAAGCGGCTTAGCACCGGCTTTTTTCTGAATATTTTCTTTGAACTGCTGGAATTTAGATTTTTTCTTCTGCTCCGGCTTAACAGTTGTGTTGCCGTGAACACCCTTTACATCGATGATGTGGATACCACCGCCAACAGTGGCTTTAACTTCCTTCTTTACAGGGATTGAATCATAAACTTCCTTGCGATCACAGATGAGTGTAACGATCTGTGACTGTACCTTTGTTGTAGGACCGCCTGTCATACGGCTCATCTTCTGTGAAGCCGGCATCTGATATCCGCCGATCTTTGCTTTAACAACCATTACTTTGATACGCTGTCTCCACTTAGGAATCTGTGAAGTGATCTCGTTAGGAAGACCAGCATCTTTGATCTTCATGATCTTTTTATCAATAACAAGAAGTGGGATGGTCATCTTAGTTGCTTCGATAGCAGCTTCGCCTTCCTCCTGCTTCTTCTGAAGTCGCTTTCCGAGAAAATAAAGAGCTACGATTGCAGCTATAAGTACCACCAATATAACTAATAAAACAATTGTCACCGTGTTCACTGAAATAAATCCTCCTAAAAACATAACATGAGAATAAGTTTAGCATATTTTTTTACTGTGGTAAAGCAAAAGAATAGCGGTATTATGGACTGAAATAGGTTTTTGTGCTATAAATAAATATAACTGTGTATCCTGAGAAGTACATAAATAAATGTCTTTGATAGGGATCAGTATTTTCGGAGGAATATAAAAATGAAAAGTTTATCAGTTTTGGCTGGTGTGGTTATCGGCGCAGCAGTGATGATGACAGGCTGCGGAAGCCATTCTTTGGATTCTGTAGATGCATCGAAGTATGTTACACTTGGTGAGTATAAGGGACTTACGGTATCTGTAAATGATACAACAGTTTCTGAGGGTGCTATAGAAGAGGCAATTAAGTCAGACCTTGAAAGCAAGGCAGTCCTTGAGCCTGTAACAGATCGAGCTGTAGAAGACGGTGATACAGTAAATATTGACTATGTTGGAAAGAAAGATGGAGAAGCTTTTGAAGGCGGCACAGCAAATGGTGCTGACCTCGTGATCGGTTCAAATACATATATTTCAGGCTTTGAGTCAGGACTTATCGGACATAATGCGGGTGAGTCAGTTTCACTTAACCTCACTTTCCCTAAGGATTATCAGAGCGCAGAGCTTGCAGGACAGGATGTAGTGTTTGATGTAACTATTAATTCTATAAGCCAGAATGTAGTTCCTGAGCTTACTGATGAGCTGGCTTCACAGATCAACTCATCTGTTTCAACAGTAGAAGAGTATAAAGAGGCTGTTAAGAGCAAGCTTGAGGAGACAAAGCAGAATACAGCAAAATCAATGGTTTATTCTGATCTTCTTCAGCTGGCAAATGAAAATGCTACTATCGTTTCAGGCAATAAGCTTCCTAAGTGGCTTGTAAAGCAGAATGCTGATAATGAAAAAGCAAACTTTAATGCTAATTTGAGCACATATAACATCACTCTTGAGAAGTATCTCAGCAACTTCGGTATGACTGAAGAGCAGTTTAATGAAGAGATTCAGACATTCGCAGAGAATATCGCATCTCAGCAGCTTCTCGTAGAGGCAATCGCACAGGCAGAAAATATTAAGTTATCAAATGACGATATTGAAAAGGCATATGAAGATTACGCAAAGAGATATTCATATACAAGTACAGATGATTTCAAGAAGAAAGTAAAGGAAAAGGGCGGCGAAGCAGCTTTTAAGGAGTCTGTACTCACAACAAAGGTTGAAGAGTTCCTTTTCAAGAATGCAAATATTACAAACCCTGAGATGGTTACATGGTCAGTTGAGTAATTTAAGGAGATAAGACAATGGAAAAATTAGTAGAGGTCAGAGAACTTTTTAAGAACACCGATAAGTACATCGGAAAGAAGATCACAGTTGGCGGATGGATCCGTACAAATCGTGACTCTAAAACATTTGGTTTTGCTGTTATCAGCGATGGTACTTTTTTTAACCCGCTTCAGATCGTATATCATGACAAGATGAGCAATTTTGCAGAGATCGCAAAGCTCAATGTAGGTGCTGCGATCATTGCTACAGGTGAGCTTGTGGCAACACCTGATGCAAAACAGCCTTTTGAGATCCAGGCAGAAGAAATTGCAGTAGAGGGAGCATCAACACCGGATTATCCGCTTCAGCCAAAGCGTCATACAATGGAGTTCCTTCGTACAATTACACACCTCAGACCTCGTACTAATACATTTCAGGCAACTTTCCGTGTAAGATCTCTCGTTGCATATGCAATTCACAGATTCTTCCAGGAGAGAGGCTTTGTTTACGTACATACTCCACTTATCACAAGCTCTGACGCTGAGGGAGCAGGAGAAATGTTTCAGGTAACAACTCTTCCGCTCGACAATGTTCCGAAGACAGAAGATGGTGCAGTAGATCATACACAGGATTTCTTTGGAAAGCCAACCAACCTCACAGTTTCAGGACAGCTCAATGGTGAGACATTTGCGCAGGCGTTTAAGAAGATCTATACATTTGGACCTACTTTCCGTGCAGAGAATTCAAACACTACAAGACATGCAGCTGAGTTCTGGATGATCGAGCCTGAGATCGCTTTTGCTGATCTTGAGGATGATATGCAGCTTGCAGAGGATATGCTTAAGTACATCATCAAGTACGTCCTTGACGAAGCACCGGAAGAGATGGAATTCTTCAATAAGTTCGTAGATAAGGGACTTCTTGAAAGACTTAACCATGTAATGAACTCTGACTTTGGCCGTGTTACATACACAGAGGCTGTCAAGATGCTTGAAGAGCACAATGATGAGTTCCAGTACAAAGTATCATGGGGATGTGACCTCCAGACAGAGCACGAGCGTTTCCTTACAGAGAAGATCTTTAAGAGACCTGTATTCGTTACAGACTATCCAAAGGAGATAAAGGCATTCTACATGAAGGAGAATCCGGACGGAAAGACTGTTGCAGCTATGGACTGTCTTGTTCCTGGCATCGGTGAGATCATCGGTGGTTCTCAGAGAGAGGACAACTATGATAAGCTTAAGAAGAGAATCGAAGAGCTTGGTATGAACGAGTCAGACTATGACTTCTATATGGATCTTAGAAAGTATGGCTCAACAAGACATGCAGGATTTGGTCTTGGATTTGAGAGAGCAGTTATGTATGTTACAGGTATGGAGAATATCCGTGACGTACTTCCATTCCCACGTACAGTTGGTACATGTGATCTTTGATAAATTACTATTCGGGGTTTGCATATGCAGATCCCGAATATTGCGTCAGGTCTCTTTTTGAGGTGGCGGATACTTTTCTGCGAGACCTGAAATGTTGCTGTTAATAGAAGTTTACTGTGGGGGTAAACGGGGGAAAATGATGAAAAAGAAGATATGTGTTCTGCTCAGCATAACACTTGCTTTTTGCATGGCTGTGGGCAGCTTTGCGAAGACAAAGACGGAACTTCAGAAGGAACAGGCAGAATCGCAGAAAAATCTTACTACGGCTGAAGGGAAAGTAGATGCGGCTGCCGAGGAAAAGCAGGATGCTGAAGCGTCTATGAATGAAGCTAAAAAGCAGCTTGTCGAAGTGCTTGCAAATGTAGATATAATTCAGGACGAGATCGGGAAAAAGACTGATGCTGTGAATGAAGCGCAGGAACAGTATGATACGGCATCGCAGAATGAAGCTGAACAGTATGAGGCGATCAAGAAGCGTATCCATTACATGTATGTCAATGGCGGCGCACAGGCGTCATACTATGAGATATTCCTTAAAGCAGCAAGCTTTTCTGATCTTCTGAATAAGGCAGGCTACGCTGAGCAGCTTTATGATTATGATAGAAAGCTTCTTGAAGGATATCGTGAGACTAAAGTCGCGACTAAAGAAACGAAAGAGCGACTGGTCGATGAGCTTAATGAAATGACTGAGCTTAAGGAGACTTATGAAGAGCAGTCGGATGAGCTGAATAAAACCATTGAGGAGCGAAAAGCGGTAGTAGAAGACTTTGATGCAGAGCTTGAAAGTGCAAAGGCGGAAGCTTCAAAGTATAAGGCTGAGATTGAGAGCCAGAATAAGGAAATCCGTAAGATAGCAGAAAAAGAAGCAGCGGAGGCGGCAAAGAAGAAGGCTGAGGCGGAGGCTAAGGCAAAGAAAAAAGCTGAGGAAGAAGCCAAAGCAAAGAAGAAAGCTGACGAAGAAGCAAAAGCAAAGAAAGACGCAGAAGAAGCTTCAAAGAAGAGTGCTGAAGAAGCCAGAAAGGCTGCTGAAGAAGCTGCGAAGAAAGCATCTGAGGAAGAAGCTGCAAAGAAGGAAGAAGAGGCGGATAGGGAAGAGCAGGAAGCTGAGAAGGAAGACGAAGATGCAGAGGATGAGAGTGAAGAGGAGCAGAAGGAGAGCAAATCTTCTTCTGGTTCTTCATCAAGTTCCGGCGGAAGTGCTACCGGAAGTGCGATAGCTGCTTATGCGCAGAAGTTCATCGGAAATCCATATGTTTCCGGAGGAACAAGTCTTACAAACGGTACAGACTGTTCAGGATTTACGATGTCCGTTTATGCGCACTTCGGAATCAGCATTCCAAGAAATTCCGGCGCACAGGCGGCTTCAGGTACAGCTGTTTCATATTCTGATGTCCAGCCGGGAGACATAGTGTGCTATCCGGGGCATGTCGGAATATATATCGGTAATGGATGCATAGTCCATGCTTCTACCGAAGCTACAGGTATCAAGGTCAGCCCGGCGACCTATCGTGCTATATCAACGATCAGAAGATTTGTATAAGCGTAAAAAAAGACATTCTGGAAGATTTCCGGAATGTCTTTTTGTTTTACAGAGTGATAAGAATGTCGCATTATATCGTAAATGTCATGCTTCTAAAGATTTCTGTCAGTTAAGCGCTATATTGATATCTACATTTCCCTGGATGCCATCTACAGCTCCGTTGAAATTATACTGCCAGATGTTAAAGGAATATGGGAAATACGGCGTTATATCGTCTTTTGTGGCTTCTTCTGCATACCATTTCGGGATGCCTTCAAGCTTATGCATATCAAGCATCAGGAGATAGGTTCTGAGGTTACCATAGATCATTGATGTATAACCTGCATTTGTCACGGAAGTACAGAAAGCAAGCGCATTATCAGTAAACTGCTCCTGAGTTACAGAGCTTGTACGAGGCAGAGAGCCTGCGCCGTCAACTTTTTCTATGTCGATAGCTATAGGAAGCGTGATGTTGTAGTCTTTTACAGCATCAAGCACAAATGCAGCTTCTTCACGAGCCTCATCCTCGGTGACTGCCTGACTGAAAAAATATGTACCAACGGATAAGCCGGCATCGAGTGCGCCCTGTACATTTGTCTGGAAATTTTCGTCAGCGGCTATCTTGCCGGATTCATACCCCCTGAGACCGCAGCGAATGTACGCAAATTTCACGCCGGAAGCAGCTACCTTCTCCCAATCGATCGTGCCATTGTGCTTTGAAACATCGATACCAACGGTAGAGCCGATAACACCGTTCTCTGAGTAGGAAACATTGCCGGATTTGTCCATGGCGAAATTCTCGTCGATGTAAGGATGTTTTTCCAAGGTTTCATCGATGGGGAAGAACTTAAAACTTCCGCTGTCAGTCAGCACAAGTTCATCCGGGAAAAGATACTTGACCACGGACATAGTGGAACTGCCTGATTGAAGCATTGATTTAAGCTTTGAGCGGAATTTTTCCCCTGTGGAGGTTTCCGTAAGCATCTTATTTTCAGCAAGAAGATATTTATTTTGTTGTCGAAGAGCTGAATTTTCCTTTTTAAGAACAGCGAAATCATCGGATAGAGTGGCAGCTTGACCGTTTGCATCATAAGAACTCGCATGCGAATGGGCAAGTACCAAAGAAACTATCAGTAAAACAACTGATGTAAGCGTCATTAAACAGGAATAGACAGCTAATCCGAAAAATTTTTTTGCAACTCGTCTATTCATGTGAATATTATAACACAGTAAATGATATAACTTAACTTAATTTACGCTATAATATTGTAAAAAAAATACATAAAAAGGGGACATGCGTAATGGATGAATTCTGTGTAGGTCAGAGGGTTCAAATGAAGAAAAAACACCCATGCGGAGCAGATGAATGGGAGATTTTAAGAGTAGGTGCTGACTTTAAGCTGAAGTGCAGAGGGTGTGGAAAACTTATAATGCTCAGGCGTCGTGAAGCAGAGAAAAATATAAAAAATATTTTAGAATAAAGCGCTTGATTTGTGGCTATTCTTATAGTAAAATTACTCTTCGTGGTATATCCTTGCTCATGCATTGCGCGTGAGCCAGAAGTCCAAAAGGAGGTAGAAAGATGAACAAATATGAGTTAGCCGTTGTAATCAGCGGAAAGCTTGAAGAGGATGACAAGAATGCAGTCCTCGGCAAGGTAAAGGATCTTGTAGAGCGTTTTGACGGAAAGATCACATCTGTTGATGAGCAGGGCAAGAAGAGATTTGCTTACGAAGTAGCAAAGATGAAGGAAGGTTATTACAACTTTATCCACTTTGAGGCTGAAGCAAACGTACCGGCTGAGATTGAAAGTCGTATTCGCATAATGGACAACGTAGTTCGTTATCTCATCGTTGTTGATGATGTTGAAGCACCAGCTCCAAAGGCTGAGAAGCCTGCTGAGAATGCTGAGACAGAAGCAGCTGAATAATTAAGAGATAACAAGACCATAACAAGGAAGGAAGTAAGGTAATTATTATGAATAAAGTTATTTTAATGGGGCGCCTTACAAGAGATCCGGATATTCGTCACACACAGGGCGAGAATTCAATGGTTGTAGCACGGTATACACTTGCTGTTGACCGTCGTTTCAGAAGAGACGGCGCGGATCAGTCAGCTGATTTCATCAGCTGTGTTTCTTTTGGTAAGCAGGCTGAGTTCATTGAGAAGTATGTTCACAAGGGAACTAAGATTGCAATGACCGGAAGAATTCAGACAGGTAGTTATACCAACAAAGATGGACAGAAGGTCTATACGACTGATGTCGTTGCAGAGGAAGTCGAGTTTGCGGAGAGCAAGAGAACTGCAGATTCATATGATGCAGGCAGTTCATATGGTGCTCCAAGTTCATCACAGCCTGCACCTCAGGCAGCAGATGATGGCTTCATGAATGTTCCGGACGGCATCGACGAAGAGCTTCCGTTTGGTTGATTTTATAATGGAGGTTGAATATTATGCCATACACAAAGAATAATGATCGTTCAGAGTCTCCGGCAAGGAGAAGAGGCGGAATGCACAGAAGAAGAAAGGTTTGCGTATTCTGTGGTAAGGACGCTGTAGTTGATTACAAGAACGTTGCAATGCTCAGAAAGTACGTTTCAGAGAGAGGAAAGATCCTTCCTAGACGTGTTACTGGTAACTGCGCAAAGCACCAGAGAGCTCTTACAGTAGCTGTTAAGCGTGCAAGACACCTTGCAATGCTTCCATACGTAGTAGAGTAAGACAGATATATAAAAGGTCGTTTCCATTTGGAAACGACCTTTTTTAATGATTTAACTTTTTTATTCTGCAGTTTCGCTGGTTTCGGGATAGGTCCCGTTTTTCCACTTGTCAAATTTATCGATGACAGAGTCGAAAGTCTTTTTGCTGATTTCAGGCAATTCTCCACCCCAAAGTTTCTCGGCTTGCTCATAGCCTTTCTTAAATGCATCAAGGAGCTCGTCAGCCTTTGTTGGGTCATTTCCAGAAAGAGCGATAGCGAAGTCAAGGATTCTTTTTGAGGTCTCTTCCACACTCCAATATCCGCCTTCGGCAATGTCTGCCTGGGCTTGGGCTTTTACCTCAGGATCAACTTCATAGTCTCCGGAAGCAAGAAATCGCCAGATCGATTCATCGTCAGTTTCTTCGCCGGATACAGCAAAAGCAGAGGCTTTGCCCTGACCTGCGATAAGCTTTTCGACTATAGAGCGCAGATTGGCTGTACGAGCTTCTGCATCAGCTTGAAGCTTAGAGATAACATTTGCGTAGTCGGCAGAAGTTTTCTGCTTCGGAGATGTAGAGTCATTAGCCTTTTCGGTTTCGGTAGAGGCTGTATAGACAGCTGCCTTTTCGTCAGATGAAGATGATTTTGTTTTTTTAGAATCCTGTACTTTGGCATCAGGTGGGGAGTAGGTAGTGGCTACATTGTTCAGAGTAGTGATGGTACTGATATTACTCATAGTTGTTCCTCCTTGATCTTTTGGTGTCCGACATCCGTGTCTACACTTTAAAACTTTATCCCTCCTAGGCGTAAAAAGGGATGAAGCTATAATATGCTTCATCCCTTATATCGGCTAAATTGTATTCAAAAAACAGTCTAAATACAATAATTAATTATTTTTTTATATTACAGAGAACGTCCGATAAAATCAATGATCGACTGAAGATCAAGTGTTGTTTCGGGCTTAAGGAGCTCGTAAAGAGTGCGGGCGATGATAGAACATCCGCCTTCCTCGTCACTTTCAATATTGAGCGGCATGATAGGCTCGTGAAGTGACTTACGGAGAAGGAGCCATCCGTTTCCGTGATCTGCGTCAACGTTGATACGAACGCCTTCAAAGTTATCAGGAGCAAGTGACCAACCGTTTGTAAGCGGAACTGCTGCCTTGATTGTCTCAAGTATCTTATCAGAGATAAGAGAAACATTTTCTGCAAGTACAGGGAAACGAAGCTCGATACTTTCAACAGGCTCTTTAAGGTCAGCGATCATCTCGTCGAGCTTGTGACCTTTGCCGAGCTCTACAAGGAGCTTAACCATGAGGTATGCGCCGTCGTCAAGGAAATAGTTCTCCTTGAATGCTCCGTGACCGGAAGTCTCGATTGCGAGCTGGCTGTCTGTACCTTCGTTATTAAGTCTGATAGACTCGTCGATAACGTTCTTATAACCTCTCTTGAAACGTCTGTGGACGCCGCCGTGTGAGGTGATGAACTCAGCAAGTCCTGTAGATGTTACAGAGTCGGTGACGATAGTTGTTCCAGGGTGCTCTGAAAGAGCGATTCTTGAAAGGACAGCGATAAGAGCGTTTCTTGTAAGCTCACGGCCGCTTGGAAGGATAGCGCCTGCGCGGTCTACGTCAGTATCAAAGATGATTCCGAGGTCTGCCTTTGAAGCAAGAGTTGCGTTTTTGATAGCCTCAGCAGCTTCCTTATTTTCCGGATTAGGTATGTGGTTAGGGAAATGACCATCTGGCTCGAGGAACTGACTTCCTGTAGTATCTGCGCCGAGAGGCTCAAGAACCTTTGATACATAGAATCCGCCATCACCGTTTCCGGCATCCACGATAATATGAAGTCCTTTAAGAGGGTGTTCAAAGTCATCTGCCTTTACAGCATTTTTGATAGTCTCGCAGAGGTGATCTGAGTAAACAGTCATGAAATCAAGCTTCTCAGCATTATTGTTGAGTGGTACGCTTATTTCTGTCTTGCCAGCAATGGCAGTAAGCTCTTTGATGTCTGAAGACTCAAGTCCGCCATGGGCTGTAAAGAATTTCATTCCATTTCTATACCATGGGAGGTGGCTCGCTGTGATCATGATACTTCCGTCATAATTGTAGCCTTCTGTAACAGTAGTCATGAACATTGCAGGAGTACTTGCAAGACCGCAGTCTGCGCAAGAACAGCCTTCTGAGTTAAGACCTTCGATAGCGGCATTAACGAAAAGCTCTCCGGTAAGTCTTGAGTCATGTCCGACTGCAATCTTGAGAGAATCTTTGTTGAGTTTGCCCTTAAGCCATACTGCGAATGCAGCAGCAAGGTGGCGTACAGCGTCATCTGTAAGATTTACAGGACCTGTCTCATTTTCCATTGCGATTCCGCGGATATCACTTCCGTTTTGAAGCTTAGAGTAATCCATAGTTACTATTAACCCTCCATTTAGTATAAATTTTTGAGTTTGTGCTCTTTAAGTTTATCAGCAATTATATCACGCACATACGAACCAAGCTGCTTGCGCTCCTCTTTTGTCAGGTCTTTAGGATATATAGGATCGCAGTACTCTACTACGATGTGTGTGCTGACTATCTTTGGAAAATGCTCTTCAAATATCGCCTGAGTATTGGATATTGCGACAGGCACTATGGCACAGCCGGTCTTCTCGGCAATTTTAAGGCTGCCTTCATGGAATGGAAGAAGCGAACCTTCTTCGCCGGAATTTCTGGTGCCTTCAGGATAAATTACGATAGAAACGCCATTCTTTATATCAGTTATACAGTCCATTATCATCTGCATTCCGGCTTTGATATCACTGCGATCAAGGAATTTGCAGTGGATGAATTTCATCCAATGTGAAAATACCGGAAATACGCCAAGCTCTTTCTTGGCAACAAAGCCTGTAGGACGGAAGAAGCCGGCGCCTGTAACGATTATGTCGAAAAAGCTTCTGTGATTGCCGACAAAAAGAACTGCGTTGTCGCGCGGGATCTTGTCATAGCCGATGATCGTGGAACGAACGCCTGCCAACGGCTGTACAACGATGAAGCCAACCTTTACATAATACATTGCTATCATGTCAGAAATATCAGGCCTTTTAAGGCTGATAAGCCATGTGATGAGCAGAAGTGGAATTGAAAGTACAACGTAAAGCACGACAGCTATTACGCATATTATAAAACGAATCATTACTGTTGAGACTCCTTTGAGTAAACTATATTTCCCGAAACAAGCGTCATGTGGATGCTTCCGGGGAGGTAAGAGCCGAGGAGCGGTGAGTTGCATGAACGGCTTTTGAATTTTTCATAGTGAGCAGTTTCATCGGCAGAGAAAAGCACTATGTCTGCCGGCGCACCTATGTCAAGTGTTCCTGCGTTAAGGCCATAGACTTTGGCAGGATTGTAGCTCATGAGGCGGATAAGCTGAAGCATTGAGATATAGCCCGGCTCGACAAGGTTTTTAATTCCGAGTGAGAGGGCGGTTTCAAGCCCGATTATTCCGCTTGGCGCTTTGGAAAATTCCTGATCTTTTTCAGCGCTGGTGTGTGGGGCGTGGTCTGTAGCTATCATATCGATAGTTCCGTCAGAAAGTCCCTTGATGATAGCAAGTCTGTCTGCCTCACATCTTAAAGGCGGGTTGATCTTTGCCAGTGTGCCGTACTCTTTAACGGCGCTTTCTGTGAGTGAAAAGTGATTAGGCGTTGCTTCACAGTGTATGAGGTCTTTACTGTCTTTCTGTTTTGCCTTGCGGATGAGATCAACGGATTCTGCAGCGCTGAGATGCTGTATGTCTATCTTACAGCCTGTTTCGAGAGCGAGAGCGAGGTCTCTTTCGACCATTACGATCTCAGCCTTCCTGTCTGCACCGCCGAGCCCTAATGAAGCTGCAGCTTCACCGGAATTTACGCCGCTCTGCTGAATATATGCAGGGTCTTCTTCGTGAAAAGAAAGTATAGTATTTAATCTGGCGGCATTTTCCATTGCTGAACGTGTGAGGTCTGCGTCGAGTATAGGACTTCCGTCGTCCGTGAAACCTGCGGCACCGGCTGAAAGAAGCGTATCCATATCTACAAGCTCTTCGCCTTTTCTTCCTTTGGTAACTGCAGAGGTCTGCAGTACGTGGATCTGCTCTTGGGCAGCCTGCTCCTGAACATATTTCAGAGTCTCGGTGTTATCAACGGCAGGTGAAGTGTTTGCCATGCAGACAACGGTTGTATAACCACCTGCAGCTGCGGCGAGAGCGCCTGTATGAATTGTCTCTTTATCAGGGAAGCCGGGGTCACGAAAATGAGTGTGAACATCAACAAATCCCGGAGCAGCGATGAGCCCGTCGGCATTTATGACTTCAGCACCCGTGGTATCTGAAACATTGCCGATGGATGTAATTATGCCGTTTTCGATTGAAATATCGGTTATTTTGATTTCTGTTGACCTTGGATCAGCAACAGATGCATTTTTAATTATTAGCAAAGAAAAGCCTTCCTTTCGCTGAATTAATTGCTTTACGACCAATTATAACATATAATCTGACATAAGTGTAAAAAGTCAGAATTAGGAAAGGTTATCTTTAGAATTATGAAAAACATGACGCTTAGAAACATTGCTGAAGCTGTAGAGGGCGAGCTGGTATTAAATGGAGCTGACCCTGAAACAGAGATTACCGGAGCTGAGCTTGACAGCCGAAAGATCACAGCCGGAAATCTTTTTTTTGCAACCGTAGGAGAACGGGTTGATGGACATACTTTCATCCCGCAGGTGTTTGAAAAAGGAGCGTCATGCGTAATATGTGAAAAACGCCCGGAGAACGCAAAGGGCGCATATATTCTAGTTAAATCATCTTTCAGCGCGTTAGAAAAGGCAGCAGAATTCTACCGCTCACAGCTTAAATGCAAAGTAGTTGCTATCACAGGAAGTGTCGGAAAGACCAGCACAAAGGAAACTATCGCTGCTGTGTTATCCGAGAAATATAAAATCCTCAAAACAGCCGGAAATCTCAACAATAACATAGGTCTTCCGCTTATGGTGCTCTCCATCAGAGATGAGCATGAAATTGCGGTTCTGGAGCTTGGTATAAGTCATTTCGGTGAGATGGTCAGAATGGATAAAATAGCCAGACCGGATATTGCAGTTATCACAAATATAGGAACGAGCCATATGGAGAATCTGGGCTCACAGCAGGGTATATATGAGGAAAAGAGCCATATATTTGACTACCTTTCAGAAAACGGTATCGCTGTGCTGAATGGCGATGATCCGATACTTTCGACAGTAAAGGATGCAAAGGGACACAAGGTTCTCTATTTTGGAGATGGCGAAAATGCTTACGCAAGGATTACTGATATCGAGTCAAAAGGGCTTGACGGAAGTGACTTCACGATCAAACTTGCTGATAAGGAAGAAGCATTCAGAGCACATATATCACTTAGTGGAGAGCACATGGTCAGAAATGCGGCATGTGCATCACTTATAGCTGAGTACTTTGGCCTCACTGAGGAACAGATCATCAAAGGAATCGAAGCTGTAAAACCTATGAGCGGACGTTCTAATGTCATCCACGCAGGCGACAGCATAATTTTGGATGACTGCTACAATGCGAATCCGGATTCCATGAAAGCAGCAGTAGATATGCTCATGCTTGCGAAGGGAAGGACAGTTGCTATCATTGGTGACATGTATGAGCTTGGAGAGAATGAAAAGGCTATGCACCGCGAAGTGGGCAAATATGCGGCTGAAGCCGGTGTAGATGTGCTGGTTGCCATAGGCGGTCTCGGCGAGGAAATATATAAGGGTGCGCTTGAATCAGGGAAAGCAGAAAAGTACTTTTATAAAACCAAAGAGGACTTCCTGACGGATATGGAGAATGTACTCAAAAATGGCGATAATATACTTGTAAAGGCATCACACGGAATGCATTTTGAGGAGATAGTAGAAAAGCTTACGAAAGGCGTGGAGAGATCATGATACAGGGTTTGGCTGTTGTAAAGAAGAGTGAGAGGTTAGCAGACGGTATATATAGCATTTGGCTTGACACTGAGATAGCGAAAACTGCGATGCCGGGACAGTTTGTCATGGTTAATACACATTCGGACGCACACTTGCTTGGACGACCGATAAGTATTTCAGACATAAGGAAAGAGGCAGGGCAGATAAGGCTTGTATTCCGGGTAGTGGGCTATGGCTCAAGAGAACTTTCAGAAGCAAAGGTTGGCGACAGCTTTGAGCTTATGGGACCGATGGGAAATGGTTTCCCTGTTGACAAGCTCTCGCCTGAAACAAAAGTGCTCCTTATGGGAGGCGGAATTGGTGCACCGCCGCTTCTCGGACTTGCGAATAAACTTAAAAAGTATGGCGTTGAGCAGGTTTCGGCAGTCCTTGGCTACAGAGGAGAGACCGGAGGACTTTTCCTTGCGGAAGACTTTAAGAAATTTGCAAATGTATATATAGCAACGGATGACGGAAGCAGCGGAACTCACGGCACTGTTGTGGACGCAGTAAGAGAAAATGACATTCAGGCAGATATCATCTTTGCATGCGGCCCGATGCCTATGCTTTCAGCAATCAAGAAGCTTGCGGCAGAAAAGGGTATCAGCGCGTATATCTCACTCGAAGAGAGGATGGCGTGCGGAGTAGGCGCTTGTCTTGGATGCGTTGTGAAGACGAAAAAAGTTGATGGACATTCACATGTAAATAATTCTAGAATTTGTACAGAAGGCCCGGTATTTGAGGCAGAAGAGGTAGAGATCTGATGAATACACAAGTTGAAATCTGTGGAGTTAAGTTTAAGAATCCTGTAATGGATGCTTCAGGAACCTTTGGCAGCGGCATAGAGTATTCTGAGATGGTAGATCTCAACAGGCTTGGTGCAATTGTCACAAAGGGCGTTGCAAACGTTCCGTGGGAGGGAAATCCGACACCACGTGTGACAGAAACACCGTCAGGTATGATGAATGCTATAGGGCTTCAAAATCCGGGAATCGATGTGTTTGTAGAGCGAGATCTTAAGTTCCTTGAAAATTATGACACAAATGTTATCGTAAATGTCTGCGGAAGATCGATAGAGGACTATGTAGAAGTTGTAGAGCGCCTTGGGGATGAAAAGAAGGTTTCAATGCTTGAGATCAACGTTTCCTGTCCGAATGTCAAGCATGGAGGGATAGCGTTTGGAACTGATCCGCATGCGCTCGAAGAGATCACAAAGGCAGTTAAGGCAAAGGCAAAGCAGCCTGTGATAATGAAGCTTTCACCGAATGTGACCAGTATCCCGGATATGGCAAAGGCGGCTGAGGCGGCAGGTGCAGATGCGATTTCGCTCATAAACACGCTTACAGCTATGAAGATAGACATCTACAGAAAGAAATTTGTACTGGCGAATAAGACAGGCGGACTTTCAGGTCCGGCTATCAGACCTGTAGCAGTGAGGATGGTATATGAAGCATCACACGCCGTTAAGATACCGGTGATAGGTATGGGCGGAATCGCTACAGCTGAGGATGCGATAGAATTTCTCATGGCAGGCGCTACTGCAGTTGCCGTGGGTATGTACAATTTCCACAGAAGCTCTGCGATGATCGACTGCATTGAGGGTATAGAGAAATTTATGAAGCAGACAGGTATACAAGATATAAAAGAAATAATCGGCTGCGTAGTATAAATATTACAAAAAAATAGCCGAAATACTATCCGGAACGTGATTTTGAACAATATTTTTTTACAGATAGTATATAATGGAGATATAAAAACGAATAAATTATAAAGGGTGAAATTTTAGTAATAATACTTATTTGGAGGGAAGGTAGCATGAGAATTCTGGACTACATGAAAAAAGAGGATCTGCAGAAGGTTGTTGAGGGTGTAAATAAAGCTGCAGGAATTGCTATAACTATTGAAGATGCCTCTGGAAAACCGGTTGGAAAGACAGCAGGTCATCCGGATGAAAACGCCCAGAAGGCAACTGAAAATATTATGTTTGGAAATGAAAGAGTTGGTAGGGTTATCATCAGTACTCAGAATGGTGTACCTAAAACTGACGATGAACTCTCAGCTGCCGCATTTATTGTTGCTGATGGTATAAAGAGTGTTGCACTTGCAAATAGATTTGAAAAGATGAAGGAAGCCTTTGATGGTGTTATCAAGCCTGAGCTTGAAAAAGCAAACCAGAGTGTTATAGATATCACCGGAAGGGCAAAGAAACTTGAAGATATCGCATCAAAGCAGAATATCCTTACTCTGAATGCTTCTATCGAAGCAGCCAGAGCAGGTACGGCAGGTGCCGGTTTCGCTGTAGTTGCGCATCAGATGGGAGATATGTCAAAGAGCTCCGGCGCGATCTATGGTGACATTGAAAAAGATGCCCATAACCTTAAAGAGATCATGGGCAAGATCGGTGATGCGGTCAGAGAAGACGAAGAATACGATCAATAATCCTTGGGCTTTTCCAAGAAGTCAAGCACGCGCTGCATTTCCAGTGCGTGCTTTTCTTCTTGCTCTTTACGCTCTGCTTCCAATGCATCTTCATACTTGAGGTACTCTACACCTGACTCCTGAAGGAGTTCGAGGCCGAGACCGGTAGGATATTCACCCTTAAAGATAACTTTTTTGATTCCTGCCTGAATGATGTGTATACAACAGAATACACATGGCTGCGTTGTTACATATAAAGTTGCACCAAGACAGCTTGTTCCACGGCGGGCGCACTGATCGATCGCGTTTGCTTCAGCGTGACCGGCGCGGCAGAGCTCAAGCCCCTGACCTGAAGGTATACCGCGGTGGCGGCGTTCGCAATAGCCGATATCTGTGCAGTGGATAGCGCCTACAGGCGCACCGTTATAGCCGGTTGCTATGATCTGCTTATCTTTGATGATCACAGCTCCTACCTGACGTGAAAGGCATGTGCTTCTGATCTTGCTGTCTTCGGCAATGTCCATTGCCCATTCTGTAAAAAGCTTTCGTTCCATAATTTTTCTCCATTCTTGTGTTATAGATTTTATGATGGTTGAGAAGGTGTGTCAACAAGTTCTCGCACCTTGATATAATTCACTTATGCGGTTAAAATAGATACTATGATTCGAGCGATAATAAATGGGGACGATTTTGGAATCAGTCCCGATGTAAATAAGGCAATATGCGAATGCTTTGAAAAGCGCATACTTACAGGAACAACGTTAATGGTAAATATGCCATATGCTGATGAGGCAGTTAAGCTGGCACGTGAGTACGGATTTGAGGAGGCTGTAGGGCTTCACCTGAATCTCACAAGTGGAATGCCGCTTACTGAGCCTATCAGGAAATGTCCGAGATTCTGCAGGAAAGATGGAAGATTTAATGCCCATTTCCAACAGAATACTTTGACGCGCCTTCACATTTCTGCGAAAGAAAGTGCGTGCGTGGCTATTGAGATCGAAGCTCAGATGAGGAAATATTTTGAGTATGGTCTGCCTGAGCGTCATTTGGATTCACATCATCATGTGCATACAGACAGGTCTGTAATGAAAGTCCTGATGCCGCTTATCCGCAAGTATGATTTTCGATCAGTAAGGCTGACAAGGAATCTCTTTAAGAGAATGGACCCTGCAAAGAAAATTTATAAAAATTCCTATAATCGTAGGCTTAAGGCTGCGGTTCCGGTAGTAACAGAGTACTTTGGTTCATATAGGGACCTGCTCTTGTGCGGAGAGGGACTTCCGGAAAATGCGCTTGTCGAGGTCATGGTTCATCCGATGCATGATGAAGAAGGAAGGCTTGTTGATTCAAAGACGATCCCAATGGAGGATGTAGATCGTCTGCTGGATAAGCTTAAAGCCGAAAGACAGGCATATTATCTCACGTAAACGGAGAAGAGGGAAAGGGAATGAAGAAAAAAATAAAGCTTAGAGGCGCACTTAAGCTATATGGAGAGTGGCCGATACTGCTTTCGATATTGCTGGCGGCGGAATTTATCGTTTCTGCGTGTATTGAGCGAAAAACGATGTCGTTCATGGCAATAAGCTGGTTTATTTATATAATCGCTGCCTTCGCCATATATTTTTACAGTCGTCAGAATTTAAGAAAAGATGTTGTTAACTTTGCAACGCATTACGGACAGGTTCAGAAAGGACTTCTTAAGGGACTTGCTGTTCCGTATGCTCTGCTCGATGAAAATGGTCGTTTCATATGGAGTAATGCAGGTTTTGCGGCGATCATCCATAAGGATCGCTTTTATTCGAAATCTGTCGCTGCGTTTTTCCCGGAAATAACAAAGGATATATTTCCTGAGGAGGGGAAAGTAGAGACAGTAAAGCTTAGCTATGAAAATCGTGATTATCGTGTAGACTTAAGAAGAATCTCTATCTCTGAGAAATCAGATGATGAACATGCCGGCTTCGAAGGCTCGATAATAGCGCTTTTCTTCTTTGATGAAACAGATATAAATATGTATATCAAGCTCAAAGAAGAAGAGGAACTTGTTGCAGGACTTATCTATCTCGACAATTACGATGAGGCGATGGAAAGAGTTGAGGACGTTAAGCGTTCTCTCATAACTGCGCTGATCGACAGAAAGATAAATAAATATTTCCAAAGGTATGATGCAATTGTTAAGAAGCTTGAAAATGACAAGTATTTCGTGGCAATGAAGAAGGTTTCGTTCCTTGAGATGCAGGAAAGTCGTTTTGATATTTTAGAGGATGTTAAGACTGTAAGCATCGGAAATCAGATGGCGGTCACTCTTTCGATAGGCTTCGGTCTGGGGGCGGATTCTTTCATACAGGATAATGCTTATGCGAGAAATGCCATAGACCTTGCACTTGGACGAGGAGGAGATCAGGCGGTTGTCAAGAGTCCGGATAAGATCAGCTATTATGGCGGAAAGAGCCAGACGGTTGAGAAAAATACACGAGTTAAGGCACGAGTTAAAGCGCATGCTCTGAAAGAGATCATTGAGTCCAAGGAGCGTGTACTTGTAATGGGGCATAAGATAACTGATGTCGATGCCTTCGGCTCGGCGGTAGGCGTGTGCAGGGCAGTTGCCAAGTGCGGAAAGAAAGCGCATATCGTCCTAAATGATATAACTGCATCGATACGTCCTTTCAGTGATGGTATAATAAGCGACAAGAGTTATCCGACGGATATTTTCGTAAACAGCAGCGAAGCGGTGGCACTCTGCGACCCTGACTCCACGGCGGTTGTCGTGGTGGACACCAATAAGCCGAAGCTTACGGAATGTCCGGAGCTTTTGGGGATTGCAAAGACTATAGTTGTACTTGATCACCACAGAGTAAGCTCTGAGCGCATTGAAAATGCGACACTCTCTTATATAGAGCCTTACGCATCCAGTGCATGTGAGATGGTTTCTGAGATACTGCAGTATATTTCAGATGATATCAGGGTTATGCCGATAGAGGCTGACTGCATGTATGCGGGTATCATAATCGACACAAACAACTTTATGACTAAAACAGGTGTAAGAACCTTTGAGGCAGCGGCTTATCTCAGAAGAAACGGAGCTGATATCACGAGGGTCAGAAAGCTCTTTAGAGATGATATCTCAGAGTATAAGGCGAGGGCTGAGGCGGTCAGCAATGCAGAGCTTTACAAGGGCTGCTATGCTATTTCAACCTGTTCTGCAAATGTGGCGTCTCCGACTGTTACAGGAGCGCAGGCTGCGAATGAGCTTTTGAATATAAATCTTGTCAGAGCTTCATTTATACTTACTGATTATCAGAATAGAATTTATATAAGCGCACGTTCTATTGATGAAGTGAATGTTCAGATCATCATGGAGCGTTTCGGTGGCGGTGGTCACATGAATATTGCCGGTGCTCAGCTCGACAATACAACGATAGAGGAAGCTAGAGAATTATTAAAGAATACATTGGATCAAATGGAAGAGGAAGGAGCACTTAAGTAATGAAAGTTATTTTACTTCAGGATGTAAAGTCTCAGGGAAAGAAGGGACAGATCATTGAGGTTAGCGAAGGATATGCAAGAAATGTCCTTATAAAGAAAGGCCAGGCAGTAGAAGCTACAGCTCAGCACTTAAATGATGCAAAGCTTAAGAAAGCCAATGATGCCAAGGTTGCCGCAGAGGAACTTGCAGCTGCTAAGAAATTTGCAGAAGAATTAAAAGAGTTAAAGGTAAATGTAAAGATCAAGTCAGGCGAAAATGGCAGAACATTTGGTTCTGTTTCATCAAAGGAAATTGTTGAGGCAGCAAAGAAACAGCATAATATTGAACTTGATAAGAAGAAGCTTGTGATGGCTGAGCCGGTGAGAAGCCTTGGTATGTACAAGATCCCGGTTAAGCTTCATCCGGAGGTTACCGGCGAGCTTACAGTTCATGTAGAAGCAGAGTAAGGGTTACTATGGATAGCGAGAATTTAATCAAGAGAGTACCTCCACATTCCGCCGAGGCTGAGCAATCAGTCATCGGCGCTATGTTTATGGGAAAGGATGCGATAATCACAGCATCCGAAATGCTTACAAGGGATGATTTCTATACAAGGCAGTATGGAATACTATTTGAAGCGATAACGGGGCTTTTTAACGAAGGTAAGCCGGTGGATTCGGTTACGATACTTGAGCGTCTTGAGCAGATGCAGGCACCGCCTGAGATCAGAAATATGACATTTCTGGCTGAACTCGTAAATGGAGTGCCTACAAGTGCAAATATACGCTCATATGCAAGGATAGTGCATGACAATGCGGTAAAGAGAAGGCTTATAAAAGTCAATGAAGAGATAGCAAATGCGTGCTATGAAGGTAAATTGACTACTGAGGACCTTCTCGCAGACACCGAGAAAAAGATTTTTGAGATAGTGCAGAATCAGGGTTCGAGTGAGCTTGTGCCGATAAATAAGATCGTTATGAACGTTCTTAAGTCGATACAGGAAGCGGCGAAAAATACAAGCTCTGTTACCGGAGTGGCTACAGGCTTCAGAGAGCTTGACTTCAAGACAGCCGGCTTTCAGAAATCTGATCTTATCCTTATCGCAGCTCGTCCTTCAATGGGTAAGACGGCTTTCGCCCTTAATATCGGTGAATATGCATGTTTTAGAAATAATCAGAAAGTAATGATCTTCTCTTTGGAAATGTCAAAGGAGCAGCTGGTACATCGTCTGATCGCCAGTGAATCCTATGTAGACTCTCAGAAGCTGAGGATCGGTGATCTGCATGATTCGGACTGGGACAAGGTAGTTGAGGGCGCCGGTATAATCGGTATTTCAAACCTTGTGATCGACGACACACCAGCGATCTCTATCTCTGAGATGAGGTCAAAATGCCGTAAAGTAAAGCTTGAAAAAGGCTTGGATATGATAATAATCGACTACCTGCAGCTTATGACCGGCAGCGGTTCAAGTAAAGAGTCGAGCCGTCAGCAGGAAATTTCAGATATTTCTCGTTCGCTTAAGGCTCTGGCGCGTGAGATGCAGGTTCCGGTAATAGCGCTTTCACAGCTTTCACGAGCTGTTGAGCAGAGACCTGACCACAGACCGATGCTTTCGGATCTTCGAGAATCAGGAGCTATCGAGCAGGATGCCGATGTAGTTATGTTCATTTACCGTGATGACTACTATCATCCTGATACAGAGAAGAAAAATATTGCAGAAATAATCATGGCTAAGCAGCGAAACGGTTCCATCGGTACTGTCGAGCTTGCATGGCTGCCTAACTACACAAAATTTGCTAATCCGGAAAGAGAGAATAACAATTGAATCGCATTTTTAATTATGATGGACCGCTTTTTGGTTTCCTCGATAAAGTTGCAAATCTGTTTATATTAAATATTTTGTTTATGGTATGCTGCATTCCGCTCTTTACCATCGGTGCTTCGGTCACTGCTCTCAACTACATGATGCTGAAGATAGTAAGAGGTGAAGAGGGGTACATCGTAAAAGACTTCTTTAAGGCATTTAAGGAGAATTTTAAGCAGGCAACAGCTATATGGCTTATACTGGCGCTTTTTGGAGTTATCTTCGGAGTTGATTTTTATGTGCTCAACCATATGAAGCTTGCGATGTCTCCGGTCATCAGGACAGTCATATATGCATTGCTGGTGGTGTGGACATTTGAGTTTGTATATGTATTTGCAGTGCTTTCAAGATTTGTGAATACTGTTAAGCAGACGATGAAGAATGCACTGCTGATGAGCATCCGCCATTTACCGTGGACTGCTTTACTCATCGTAGTACCGGCAGCTATTGCGGCTATCACGTATGTTTTTATGTATAGGATTCTTCCGGTCATTTTCATAGCCGGTTTCTCAGGAACGGCTTATATACAGGCTTTTATATACAGCAGGATCTTTAAGATCTACGAGACTGAACAGGCATAAAAGGACAGGGCACTTGCAAGACGAGTGCCCTGTTCTTTGTGTACATAGAAATAGTTAACTTGTATAGTATTTTTAAAAAAGTTTGTTCAAGACTGTCATGTTCAGAAATAAATACCTTTGCTATAATCTAATCGTTGAACAAACAAGGTAGTTACACTTTTAGGAGGGTATTATGGCAAGCTTATCATTATCACATATTTATAAAAGATATCCTAATGGTTTTGAAGCTGTTAAGGATTTCAATCTTGAAATTGCAGATAAAGAATTCATCATTTTCGTAGGACCTTCAGGTTGCGGTAAGTCAACAACACTTCGTATGATCGCCGGTCTTGAAGAGATTTCTGACGGTGAACTTAAAATCGACGGAAAGCTCGTTAACGATGTAGAGCCTAAGGACAGAGATATCGCAATGGTATTCCAGAACTACGCTCTTTATCCGCACATGACAGTATATGACAACATGGCATTCGGACTTAAGCTTCGTAAGGTTCCGAAGGATCAGATTGACAAGCAGGTTCGTGAAGCTGCTAAGATCCTTGACCTTGACAAACTTCTTGATCGTAAGCCTAAGGCTCTTTCAGGTGGTCAGAGACAGCGTGTAGCTATGGGACGTGCTATCGTTCGTAATCCTAAGGTATTCCTTATGGATGAGCCTCTTTCAAACCTTGATGCAAAGCTTCGTGTACAGATGAGAATTGAGATCGCTAAGCTTCATCAGAGACTTGGAACCACCATCATCTATGTAACACACGATCAGACAGAGGCTATGACACTCGGTACAAGAATCGTTGTTATGAAGGACGGTGTTGTACAGCAGGTTGATACACCTCAGAACCTTTATGAGAAGCCGGCTAACCTCTTCGTTGCAGGATTCATGGGATCACCTCAGATGAACTTCCTTGATGCTGTAGTAAGAGTAGATGGCGATAAGGCAACTCTTGAAGTTGAGAACAACGGTAAGAAGCACAACATTCCTCTTCCTCCTGCAAAGGCTAAGAAGGTTATCGATGGCGGCTATAAGGATAAGACAGTTACATTCGGTATCCGTCCTGAGGATGTTTACGATTCAGAGATGGCTGTATCTACACTTCCTGCAGAAGCAAGCTTCGATGCATCTATCCGTGTATATGAGCTTCTCGGTGCTGAAGTATTCCTTTACTTCGATTTCGGCGGCGCAAACATGACAGCTCGTGTTGATCCTCGTACAACAGCAAGACCTGGTGACACATGCAAGTTTGTTATCGATACAGAGAAGATTCACGTATTTGATAAGGAAACAGAGAAGGTTATCACAAATTAATATAAAAATCATTGGGAGTGGTCGTTTGACCACTCCTTTAAAAATCTTATTTCGGGCAGAGAATTACGGTACTCTGTCCGATTTTTTGCATTCAAGTAAATCATACTTTTATGGAAAATGGTAGTTTGATACTGGGCATTTGGTGAATATCAATCATAAAATTTATAAAATTTTAAGGGACGGTCGTTTGACCGCTCCTTTTTTTTACGTTATACTGTCTATTCAGTTAATAAAATCTAAAGATGACTTACTATACCCAAATTCAGGTAGGTCAATCTTTCGTATTTTACATAAAATGTACGACGAAAGGCAGTAATAATAGATGATAGCGAATCAGATAATCGCAACCTGCATTGAGGAACTGAATGAAATAACCAAGGTTAATTTTGCGGTACTTGATCTTGACGGTACGATCATTGCAAAGACAGATGAGAACTTTTATCTTTCGCCGCTCAGTGTGCGTTCATTCATTGACAGCATGGCTGATTCACAGGTTATTAATGAGTATCACCTTTTCAGGGTTGTTGATGGAGAAGTAACAGCGTATGTGCTTGCAGCATCAGGCGACAATGACACAGACTACATGATGGGACGTGTTGCAGTCAGTGAGCTGGGACATCTGATAACTGCCTACAAGGAAAAGCTTGATAGAAATAACTTCTATCAGAGTCTCCTTTTGGATAATATGCTTCTGGTTGATATATATAATAGAGCAAAGAAGCTTCATATCCGTTCAGATGCAAGAAGAACAGTTTTTCTCATCGAGCCGGAGCATCCAAGTGAGAATAACGGAATAGACATCATAAAGAGTCTTTTCTCTGATGCGGCAGGTGATTTTGTTACAGCTGTTGATGAAAAACAGGTAATTCTTATCAAGAGTCTTGATAGTATAGGGCATGAAGAAGAGAAAGCTGAGATTGAACGTACAGCAAAGACTATCGTTGATATGCTGAGCACTGAGGCAATGCTTAGTGTAAGGGTTGCCAATGGAACGATCGTAAATCAGATAAAGGATGTTTCACGTTCATACAAGGAAGCAAAGGTTGCTATGGAAGTAGGCAAGATCTTTGCAGAGGACAGCAGAGTTGCGTCATATGATTCTTTGGGAATCGGCAGACTTATCTATCAGCTTCCGGAAGCTATATGTCATCTGTTCCTTGATGAAATATTTGACGGTCCTATCCCAGAGCATCTTGATGATGAGACAATGGTGACCATTAACAAATTCTTTGAGAATAATCTTAACGTGTCTGAGACAGCACGTCAGTTATTCGTTCACAGAAATACACTCGTTTATCGTGTGGAAAAGGTCGAGAAGGCAACAGGACTTGATATCAGGAAGTTTGATGATGCGCTTACACTTAAGATTGCATTGATGGTTATTAATTATCTCAGATATCAGGAGACAAGTGGATACTGATGCAGACAGCAGATGAAAAATATATGAAACAGGCAATAACGCAGGCGAGAAAGGCCTCCCGTATAGGGGAGGTTCCTATCGGCTGCGTAATTGTTTATGAGGGCAAGGTGATCGGACGTGGATATAATCGCAGAAAGACTGATCACAGTACACTTGCACATGCAGAAATAGCAGCTATAAAGAAGGCAACTAAAGTACTCGGTGACTGGAGGCTTGAAGGATGCACGATGTATGTGACACTTGAGCCGTGTCCTATGTGTGCAGGGGCTATAGTTCAGGCGAGAATGGACCGATGTGTAATAGGGACAATGTCTCCGAAGTCAGGATGTGCGGGCTCTATACTGAATCTTCTTGATGAACCGCGGTTTAACCATCAGGTACAGATTGAGTCCGGAGTGCTTGGTGATAAATGTGCAGAGATATTGACCGAGTTTTTTAAGGAACTTAGAGGTAAAATTAAACAAAAAAAGCTGGTGCAAGTTGTTAATATTGACTAATTGTGCTAGAATACAAGCCATATGAATAAAAAGTTATATCTAAAATATCTGGTCATAATTTTCGTGTTTGCGGCGGTGTGGGTTTGGCTGCTGGCACGTCTTGCGGTGGTCATTACAGAGATAACGGATGATCACTATTACAAAGCTTTTAAGGAAAATGATAAAGGGTATATAGCACCATGGTATACCAATGGACTTCATGTAGTCGATGAGGGATTTATTTCAGAACTTGATCGTTTAACTTCAGATAAAAATAACAGCGGAAATATCATTGCGATCGGCTCTTCTCTGACAGCATTGGAATTTGATCCGGTCAAGCAGAAAGAACGGTTGCGTGACAGTTATGATATGTACATATTTGCCAGCGGAGGCGGATCATGGAGAACAAATATCATACTGGACAATCTTGTACGTAAAGAGTATCAGTACACAAAAAAAGATATTGTAAAGGTCGAAGTTTCCTATTCTACATTTAGGAATGCAACTACGACTACGATAGCAGAGTCAACAATCGATAAGTGGGGAAAGTACAGAGTTACTTCTGAGTATGGAATCGAGGGAAATAACCCTTTGCTGTCGCCTTTGTACGATCTTAACGTAAACCTGATGAGGATACAGAATGTTTTTGAACTTGCTGTATCATACATATCACCGGTTGACAGAGCTGCCAAGATCGGTCCCGGTAATTACCGGAATAATTACTTTAATCATGAAAATGTAGCTAAGGCATTCTCTGTAACGGATGACAAGATTGAAAAAATTGAAACGCAGTTGCTTCAATTGGATAATGAAACAAATGTAGTAGTAGAGTTTTCTCCTATTGCGCCGGGGCTTGCCCAGACTAAAAGCGGTAAGAAGTATATGAAATTCATCAAAAAGGGGATGAAGCCGTTTTTGAAGAAACACGGGATCAAGTACCTTGACTATAGAGGAAAGTATAAGGAAGAAGACTTTATAGATGGAGCGCACCTTTCTTATGATGCGTCGATCCGCTATACATTAAAATTAGATCATGATCTCAATGAAATGATCGATAAGATCAATGGAGAAGAAAATGAGTGATGAACGTTTAAGAGCAGATGAATCTGTGACTAAGCTTCTTAAGATGGCTAAAGCGCTTGTGAAAGACCCTGAGAAGGAGTCAAAAGCCGACAGGTCGAAAGCACCGCTGAAGATAGCTGTTTTAGGTACGCATTCTATCCAGCACTTTGTAGGAGTTTTAAGGCTGTATCTTGACAGGGCCGGAATTTATACAGATATTTACGAAGGTGAGTATGATGGTATAAATATGGATGTTCTCGATGATTCATCAGAGCTTTATAAGTTTGAGCCTGATGCAGTCATCCTTATGATGAGATATTCTGATCTTCATATGGATAAGACTTCTGACGTAGATGCTGAAATGGCGTATCTGAAGAATCTTTGGAACCATTTGAGCAGCATTCCGGGTGTGACGATACTTCAGACTAATTTTGCATCACCGGTCATGAGACCGTTTGGAGGGCTTGAGTCTTCTTATACAGATTCACTTCATTCGCTGATAAGAGCCTTGAATATGAAGCTTACCGAAGAGCATCCATCGAATGTGCATATAGTTGATATGGAATACCTTTCATCTGTATATGGTAAGAGCAGTTGGTTTGACGAAGCGTCCTACTTCCTGACAAAGCAGGGCTTTAGCCTGAGCTGCATGGGAACTGTTGCGAATGAAATGACAAATATTCTCGGTGCGATTTTCAGGCACACCAATAAATGTCTTGTGCTTGATCTGGATAACACGCTCTGGGGCGGAGTTGTCGGCGATGACGGTCCGCTTGGCATAGAGATAGATCCGCATAATGCAGTGGGTGAAGCATACAGACATTTTCAGAAGTATGTGCTTTCACTTAAAAAACGTGGAGTTATACTTGCAGTTAATTCCAAGAATGATGAAGCGACAGCTAAAGAGCCTTTTGAGAAGAATCCGGATATGGTACTTAAGCTTGACGACATTGCCTGCTTCTGTGCGAACTGGAATGATAAGGCTTCAAATATGCAGTATATCGCGAAAAGCCTGAATATAGGCATTGATACGCTGGTCTTCTTTGACGATAATCCGGCAGAGCGCGAAATAGTACATAAGTTTTGCCCGGAAGTGACGGTCATAGATGTACCGGCTGATGCAGAAAACTACGTTAAAGCTCTTGATGAAGCGGCTGCCTTTGAGTGGGCATCAATAACGAAGGAAGACCGTGAGCGTTCTGATTCATATATCCAGAATGCCAAAAGAGAGGAAATGAAGTCGTCCTTTGTGGATTATGATGAGTATCTCAAAGCGCTTGAAATGAAAGGTAAATGCGGAGAAGTCGGCGAAGGCGAGCTTGAAAGGTTTGCACAGCTTACCAATAAGTCTAATCAGTTTAACTTAAGGACACAGCGCTACTCAGAAGGGCAGATAGCCGATCTTTGTAAATCAGATGATGCTAAGTGCATATATGTTTCGCTTACTGATAAATTTTCGTCCTACGGCGTTATCTCATGTATTGTCTTGAAGAGAGGCGATGCTGCCGGCTTTGGTAAAGAGGATTGCTTCATAGATAACTGGTGTATGTCATGTCGTGTATTGAAGCGCGGCGTGGAAGACTTTGCGTTTAACGCAGTTAAGGAAGAAGCCCGCAAGATGGGATGCAGAAGACTTGTAGGAGAGTTTATCCCAACTAAGAAAAACGGAATGGTTGAGAGCTTCTATGCAAAGATGGGCTTCAGACCGGCAGAAGATAAGACAAGAATTTTATATGAATATGATCTAGAGAAAGATACAGAGGAGAAAAAGATATGGATACAAAAGCAAGATTAAATGAAGTTTTCAGAGATGTTTTCGATGATGATACAATAGAGATCACGGATGAAATGACAGCTGATGATATCGATGATTGGGACAGCCTTACACATGTACAGCTCGTAGTTGCAGTAGAAGAGGCATTTAAGTGCAAGTTCTCTACTGTTGAGGTAATGAAGCTTAAGAATGTTGGCGAATTTATCAAACTTATTGATAGAAAGACGGGAAATGCTTGATTTTTCAATTGGAAGTGCTGCATTTGGCGCGCTGCTGCTGATAATGCCTTTGCTCATGAATATAAAAAAAGAGTGGAGACAGTATATATTTGTTGTTGTGAATATCATTGTATTTGTACTGACATTGAAAAGTGTCTATGCAGGGATATTGGCGGTTCTGTGGATTGTCACGCCATATCTTGTGGCACCGCTTTTGGTACAGGAGAGTGAGCACAGCATCAGCCGTTTTATAAAACCGCTGTTTTATGTCTGCATGCTGGTCGGATTTCTATATCTGATGCATTATGACTGGATAATCATATTTAAGAAACTGCCGTATTTTGCGGCGCTTAAGTTTCTTGGGCTGTCATACCTCCTTTTCAGAGAGGTAGACTACACGATGCAGTATGAGTATCTCAAAGAGATGGAAGTGAGGATCACTTTCGTAGATTACCTGAATTATGTTTTGAACTTCTATACGATAATGGCAGGGCCTATAATGAGATATGAGGAGTTTGTAACAGACTTTTATGAGGAAAAAGCACCGCTTTCCGGTGAAGATGTACTTGAACAGGCGCATAGGATATTATATGGTTATGTAAAGGTATATGTCATTTCCTCATTCATGTCATGGTTTGCGACATATTGGTTCGGAAGGATAGATCAGGCAGGAAATTTCTTAAAAGCATGCATCATTTATTTGCTTTTTGCAGCATTCAATGCACTTTTTATTTATTTTAATTTTGTCGGCTACTGTGATGTAGTTGCAGGTGGTGCGGCTCTTGCAGGGATGAAGCTTAGAGAAAACTTCAATAAGCCATATATGGCGAGGTCGATGAGTGAGTTTTGGAACAGACACCACATAACTCTTTCGGAGTGGATCAGAGATTACATATACAGTCCGGTCGTAAAGCAGTTCATAAGCGGGCCTTTTAAGAAAAATCTTTTCGCAGGGCAGTGTGCAGCTTTATTTGTAACATTCCTGATCGCGGGAATATGGCATGGTACAAACCTGAATTATGTCGTGTATGGAATACTTGAAGGAATCGGAGTGGTGATCGCTTCCGTTAGGAAGTCGAAGCTTCAGAAGAAGTATGGCAAGAAAGGCTATAAAGAATATGAGAAGAAACTGCCTGTAGCGATCTTTGAGCATGTATGGACAATGCTGTATGTGGCTCTTTCTTTCAGCTTTGTAGGCTATGATGTGATAGGCTTTTTGGCAGGAAAGGTTTAAGGGATGTATAATCTTTTTAAGAAAGCACCGCTTTTGGTGAAATTATTGTGGCTCTCGCTGGAACTTGCCATTGTTCTTTATGCAATTTTTGTGGGAACTACAACAACGGTACTTTATCAGGGATTTTAAAAAATGTATGCAACAAATGTACATATCGAAAGTACATAAATTTATTGCAAAATAGGGAAAGTGTGAATATAATATGAGACAAAATCAACCTACATTAGTAATTATGGCAGCAGGCATGGGATCACGCTACGGCGGACTTAAGCAGATTGATCCTGTAGATAACTATGGAAACAAGATCATTGATTTTTCTATCTATGATGCTGTTAAGGCAGGCTTTGCAAAGGTCATTTTCATCATCAAGGAAGAGAATCAGCAGGCTTTCAATGAAGCGATAGCTGACAGACTTAAAGGCAAGGTAGACATTGAGTTTGCATATCAGAAGCTTGAAGATCTTCCGGAAGGCTTCAGTGTTCCGGAAGGCAGAGAAAAGCCGTGGGGCACAGCACAGGCAGTGCTTGCAGCAAGAAATCTCATAGATGGTCCTTTTGCAGTAATAAATGCTGATGATTTCTATGGAAGAGAAGCTTTTGTAAAGATGCATGATTTTCTTGTCAACGCAGAAGATGATGATAAGTACCGTTATGCAATGGTTGGTTTCATTCTTAAGAATACTTTGACAGATAATGGTTATGTTTCAAGAGGAATATGTACGGTTTCTGAGGACAATTACCTTGTAGGCGTCAATGAGCATACTCATATTGAAAAAGATGGAGATGCTGCAAAATATACAGAGGATGATGGAAAGAGCTGGAATCATTTCAGCGGAAACGAGACAGTTTCAATGAACTTCTGGGGATTTGGAAAGTCTATCGTTCCTGAACTTCAGAAAGCATTTGGAGAATTTCTTAAGAATCTTGATTCTGCGGAGAATCCACTCAAGGCAGAGTGCTATCTTCCAAGCGTTGTAGATCATTTGATCAAAAATAATCAGGCAACAGCTGAAGTACTTACCTCTAATGATAAGTGGTTCGGGGTTACATATAAAGAGGACAAACCGGATGTTATGGCTTCAATCCAGAATCTTAAGGATGCAGGAGTTTATCCGGAAAAGCTCTGGTGATATAAGACCAGAAGAGGAGGCAGATTATGGCAATTCTTTTAACAGGCGGAGCAGGCTATATAGGCTCACATACTTTAGTAGAACTTCTTAATGGCGGTTATGATGCCATTGTCATGGATAATTTTTCAAATTCTTCACCTAAGGCACTCGACAGAGTAGAGCAGCTCACAGGTAAGAAAGTAAAGTGGTATGATGCAGACATCAGCAACCGTGATGATCTTGAAAAGATCTTTAGTGAAAATGATATTCAGGAAGTTATAAACTTTGCTTCACTTAAGGCAGTTGGCGAATCTGTAGAAAAGCCTTGGGAATACTATAATAACAACATCGGCGGAACATTGACTCTTCTCGATGTTATGAGAAAGCATGGAGCAAAGAATTTCGTATTCTCTTCTTCAGCAACAGTTTATGGAGACCCTGCTATCATCCCTATCACAGAGGAGTGTCCGAAGGGTACATGCACAAACCCTTATGGCTGGACAAAGTGGATGCTTGAGCAGATACTTCTCGACATGCAGAAGGCTGATCCGGACTGGAACATGGTAATCCTTCGTTACTTCAACCCTATCGGAGCACACCAGTCAGGTCTCATCGGTGAGAATCCTAACGGAATCCCGAATAACCTTATGCCTTACATCACACAGGTAGCAGTAGGCAAGCGCCCTGAGCTCGGTGTATTCGGCAATGACTATGATACTCCTGATGGAACAGGCGTAAGAGATTACCTCCACGTAGTTGATCTTGCAAAAGCTCACGTAAAAGCTATCGATAAGCTCAGAACTAAGCCGGGCGCATTTATCTGCAACCTTGGCACAGGTCACGGCTACTCAGTACTTGATATCGTAAAAGCTTTTGAGAAGGTTAATGACATCAAGATCCCTTACTCTATCAAGCCGCGTCGTGCAGGCGATATCGCTACATGCTACTGCAGTCCTGAGAAAGCAGAGAAAGAGCTTGGATGGAAGGCAGAGCTTGATATTGAAGATATGTGTCGTGATGCATGGAATTTCCAGAAGAATAACCCGAACGGATATGAGGATTGATAAATTTCATTTTACAATTCATACGTTCGTCCGTATAATAAAGACGTATAGCCTTTGGCTATACGTCTTTAGTTTTATCTCGTTTACTGAGATAAAGGTTTCGCGTGACGAGACTTGAATAAAGTAAGTTTACATAAAAAAATAAAAAGAACAGGATGTGGTGAGTGCTTGAACGAAAACAATAATAACAAAAATAATCAGGGGAAGAACCCTAAAAATCGTCAGACTCTTATGGTGATGCTGATAGCAACTATTGTTACACTTTTCTGCATGAATGCGATGAGCTCGCTTGTACAGAGAAGTACGACACAGGAGATAAACTACAGCAGTTTCATGCATATGGTTTCGGCGAATCAGGTCGCTCTCGTAGAGATAAATTCTGAGAGGATCGAGATAACTCCGAGAGATTCCGAGAACATATCTTCACCATTTAAGAAGAAATTCTATACAGGATATATCAACGATCCTAAACTGGTCGAGAAGCTGACTGCTGCAGGGGTTGAGTTTAGGGCGAAAGTTCCTGATCTCTCAGGCACATTTCTTTCAGTCGCAATGAATTATCTTTTCCCATTATTGATAATTTTTGGGCTTTTCCACCTTGTTACTCGTCGCATGGGCGGCGGTGGCGGCGGAATCATGGGCGTTGGAAGAAGCAATGCCAAGGTTTACGTGCAGAAGGAAACAGGTGTCACCTTCAAGGATGTTGCAGGACAGGACGAAGCGAAGGAATCGCTGCAAGAGGTGGTAGATTTCCTGCATAATCCGGGGAAATATGTGAAGATCGGTGCCAAGCTTCCGAAGGGCGCGCTGCTTGTAGGCCCTCCGGGAACAGGTAAAACACTCCTTGCAAAGGCAGTTGCGGGCGAGGCACATGTACCTTTCTTCTCACTTGCCGGCTCTGACTTTGTAGAGATGTTCGTAGGTGTCGGTGCTTCACGAGTTAGAGATCTTTTCAGAGAAGCTGATAAAAATGCACCATGTATCATCTTCATCGACGAGATAGATGCTATCGGTAAGTCTAGAGATTCAAGATATGGCGGAAATGACGAGCGTGAGCAGACATTGAATCAGCTCCTTGCTGAGATGGATGGTTTTGACTCTTCAAAGGGTATCCTCATACTCGGTGCGACTAACCGTCCGGAAACATTGGATAAGGCGCTTCTCCGTCCGGGACGTTTTGACAGACGAATCATCGTTGATAAGCCTGACCTTAAGGGACGTGTAGAGACACTTAAAGTTCATGCGAAAGATGTGAAGATGGACGAAAGTGTTGACTTCGAAGCAATCGCACTTGCAACAAGCGGCGCAGTGGGTTCAGACCTTGCAAATATGGTCAATGAAGCTGCGATCAATGCGGTAAAGCAGGGACGTGAATATGTTTCACAGAAAGACCTTCTGGATGCAGTAGAAGTGGTACTTGTCGGTAAGGAAAAGAAAGACAGAGTGCTTAGCAAGCAGGAAAGAAAGATTGTTTCCTACCATGAAATCGGACATGCGCTGCTTTCTGCACTTAAGAAAAATACAGAGCCGATACAGAAGATCACTATTATCCCTAGAACTATGGGCGCTCTCGGGTATGTTATGAATGTACCTGAGGAAGAGAAATATCTGGAGTCAGAGGCTGAGCTTCATGATAGACTTGTTTCGCTGGTAGCAGGACGAGCTGCGGAAGAGATCGTTTTTGATTCAGTTACAACAGGTGCTTCAAATGACATCGAGCAGGCAACAAGGATCGCCAGAGCAATGGTCACTCAGTATGGAATGAGTAAGCGCTTCGGACTTCTCGGAATTGCAAGGGTTGAGGATCAGTACCTTAGCGGAAGAGTAGTGATGAACTGCTCAGAAGAGACAGAAGCCGGTGTAGATGAAGAAGTAACTAAGATGCTTCATGATGCTTATGAAGAGGCAAAGGTGGCGCTCATCGAGAATAGAGAGCTTATGGATAAGCTTGCAGACTTCCTCATTGAAAGAGAGACCATCACAGGTAAGGAGTTTATGAAGATCTTCCGTGAGGAAAAGGGAATACCTGAGCCGGAAGAGACAAAGCCTGCTGAGGAAAAGGCAGAGGATAAGAAGTCTGAGGATGAGAAGGATGCCCAGCCACATATCGATGTAACTGTTACTAATGAGACAGCACATTCAAGTGATGCGCAGACTGGTCTTGGAGTTAAATTCTCAGATGATGTCATCCCGGAATACAAGGGCAGCGGTGAAGATGGCAAAGATAATGAAAAGCCAAATAATAACGGAACAAACAGCGTTCTGTAAGCTGTCTGTTGATGTATAAATATAAGTACAACATGTTTGGAAAATTCTAAACAAATTATCAGAAATACGATTGTGATAAATATACAAACAGTCCTTAATAATCGGATTCTTCGCACTAAAAATGCGAAGGGTCCGATTTTACTTTTGCCCTGAAATATGCTAGTTTAACATTGAATAAACGTTTAATCAATGTTAAACGAAAGGAAGGTATTGTATGGGGATTTCAAAAAGGAGAATGAGTAGGTCAATGGCCGTACTGCTTGCGGCTGCAATGGTAACAGGCTCATTGCCGGTGACAGCATGCGCACAGACAGTGGAGAATGTCGAGAGCGCTGCAGCCGGTGATGAAGTCAGAGATGATGAGCTTGTGCTCAGGTATGATTTCACAAAGTATGATTCGACGATAATCAATGATTCTACGCCGCATGGTAAAGCCGGAGTTGTGAGAAACTATGACAAAGGCGGATTTAAGGTGATCGACGCGAATATTTACGGTCGTGATGTTAAAGCCATGTCGCTTCCGGGAGGTTCTGATGGGGGATATTTAGAGCTTCCGGTAGGCACACTTGACGGGCTTGACGAAACTACTATCTCTATGTGGGTAAGGCTTAAGTCAGATACAGGTTACCAGAGGATCTGGGATTTTGGAACAGGTACGGATAAGTACATCTACCTGCTTTCAAACGGCGGAAATGAAGGATTTAAGGGATATGCTTCAGCTGCGACTACCAATGGATGGAGTAATGAAGAGGGCGTATCTACCGGTACGGATAAAGATATAGAGAAAAACAAGTGGGTGCTCACTACAGTTACCATAAAGAAAGACGTCCTTAAACTCTATGCCGATGGAAAACTCATAGGTGAAAAGAAGCTCAGCACAGCTCTTGATGAGATGGGAAGCTTTGACAGATGCTTCGTGGGATACGGTCAGTTCGGTGATGCTCCAACTCAGGGAGACTTCGCCGACATCATGATATATGACCGTGCGCTGAGCGATGCCGAGGTGGAAAAGCTTTTCGACGTGGACGATGCTTCAAGAGTTAAGGGTGACGCTGCAGAGCTCAAACTCGATGTTGACGTGGAAGGCGTTACAGATGACTTTGAACTTCCGGTAAAAGGTGCTAATGGCTCAGAAATAAAGTGGTACTCAGATAATGAGGAAGTGATAAGCATTGATGGCGATAAAGCTCATGTAGATCAGCCGGATGTCGGAGAGGATGAGGCAGAAGTTACACTTACAGCAGAGCTCAGCCTTAATGGAGAAGTTGAGGAGAAGAGTTTTAGGCTCAGAGTACTCCCGAAGCTTTCAGATGCAGCGAAAGCAAGAGAAGACCTGAATGCTATCGAGCTTGAAAATATCGATGCTCTGACGGAGGACATTTCACTTCCGAGAGAGGGAGTAAAGAATGGCTCAGAAATCAGATGGACAACAGATGATGAGAAACATCTTAGTGCCGAAGGAAAAGTCACACGCCCTGAAATCGGCGAAAAAGATGCAGACATCGTGCTTGAAGCCAATGCAGTATACGGTGATGCGCAGGAGACAAGAAGCTTTAATGCAAAAGTGCTTGCAAAGAAAGCTGCAAACTCCATCGTTTCATATGACGAGATAAATGTTACTACAGAGGCAGGAGTTTCTCCGGTTCTTCCAAACTATGTGAGAGTTCACTACTCTGATGGCACGTCTCAGAAGCTTCCGGCAGCATGGCCGTCAGAAATCGATGCTGAAAAGTACGGAACGGAAGGTGAATTTGATGTAAGCGGAACACTTGTCGGAGTTCAGTATGAGACTATAAAAGCACATGTTACCGTGAAGTCAGGTGATGATATAAATGCTGAAGCCGAAGCATATGGCTTTGACTTAAGCGATGTGAGCCTTGACGCTGAGCAGGATTCCATTCTTACAGAAAATATGGCTCGTGATATAGCTTATCTGAAAAAGCTTGATAACGACCGTATGCTTTATAATTTCAGAAAGACCTTCGGACAGAGCACAAAGGGCGCGAAACCGCTTGGCGGCTGGGATGAGCCGACAGGGCTTTTAAGAGGGCATTCCACAGGGCATTATCTTTCTGCCCTTGCAATGGCTTATGCGTCTACAGGTGACAGCGAGATCAAGAGCAAGCTCGACGATATGATACATGAGCTGCGGACTTTGCAGGAAATGTCAGAAGGAAATGCAGCAGACTTCAAGACAAAGGGAACTGACCAGAGTGTATGGAGCACTAACCCTAAGGAGTGGGGAAAGGGCTTTATAAGCGCATATTCGCCGGATCAGTTTGCACTTCTTGAGCAGTATGTTCCGTATGCGACGATATGGGCACCATATTACACACTTCACAAGCTGGAGGCTGGTTTCATAGATGCCTATACATATACAGGAAATGAGGAGGCACTTGAGATCGCAAAGGACCTCGGAAGCTGGATACATGACCGCCTTGCAGCTACAAGCGAGGAGCAGCGCATAAGGATGTGGGATATGTATATCGCCGGAGAGCTTGGCGGAATGAATGAGTCAATGGCAAAGCTCTATGAGATAACCGGTGATGAAAAATATCTCGAAACAGCTAAATTTTTTGATAATAAGAAATTCTTCGATAATTTAAGCAAAAATATAGACGATATCCATGGAAGACATGCAAATCAGCATATCCCGCAGATAGTCGGTGCGCTGGAAGAGTATCAGGCGACTGCAAAAGCCGGCGAGCCGGAGAAGTACTATTTCAATATAGCTAAGAACTTCTGGAATAGAGTTACGAGAGACTATGCTTACTCAATAGGCGGAGTTGGCACAGGTGAGAATTTCAAGGAAGCAGGAAAGCAGGCGCAGTACATCGCAGGCGAGACAAACTGTGAGACTTGTGCAGCCTACAACATGCTCAAGCTTACGAAGATGCTGTATTCTTATGAACCTGACGATGCTTCATATATGGACTACTATGAAAGAACTCTCTACAACCAGATAATCGCATCACAGGACCCTGATGAAGACGACAGCAATAATGTAACTTATATGCTCCCGATAGGCTCAGGAGTGCATAAGACATATTCTGACGATTACCAGAGCTTCACTTGCTGCCATGGTACAGGAATGGAAAATCATGTTAAGTATCAGGAGGCTGCATACTTTAAGAATGATGACACACTTTATGTAAACTTATATATGCCGGCAGAGGTCAAGTGGCAGGAGAAAGGTCTTAAGGTATCTCAGAAGACAGCATTTCCTTCAGAAGATTCAGAGATAAGGGTAGAAGCTCTTGATGGTGAAGAAGCTCAGACAATAAGTATGAAGCTCAGAGTGCCTTACTGGGCAGATAAGGGCTACACAGTAGAAGTGAATGGCGAGGAAGTCGTTAAAGATGCAGAGCCTTCAAGCTATGTGACACTTGAAGATATAAAGACGGGCGACGTAATAAAGGTACATGCGGAATTTGGCTATCACCTTTGTGCAACACCTGATAAACTGAATGGAAGTGAAGTTGCAAGTGTCATGTATGGACCGCTCGTACTTGTGGGTAAGACTTCGAGCACAGCATGGAAAACGCTTAAATTTGCAGAAGAGCTCGAAAGCTCAATAAAGCAGGATAAGAATGATCCGCTTAAAATGACTACCAACGGTCTTGAATTTGAGCCGATGTACAGAGCACATCACTATTACTACTCTGCATACTTCAAGATCCTTAAGACTAATGATGAGTCAACCTACTATACAGTTGCGCTTAGCAATGAGACGGAGAATAAGGGAAGTATAGAGGTTAATTCTGAGCTTATAAAGGAAAATGGAACACTTGAGATAACCACCATCCCTAAGAGCGGATTTAAGGTAAAGTCGCTTAAAGTAAATGGTGAGGAGCTGCAGCCATATGCGGAAAATCAGTATAAAGTCGAAAATATCAAAGAGGATATTTCGGTAGTAGTAAGGTTTGGAAAGAAGCTCCCGGAGAAGGCAGATCCGGAACACCTCGAATATGCGGCTGAGGCATCATCAGACTATACAGCAAGCTGGGAAAATGTTGATGGCGTAAATAATGCAAATAATAACCCGACCAGGTCTAACTGCGGTACAGGAAGAGGCTGGGGTGACTGGGCTCAGGCACAGGGTTCAAAGCACTGGATTGCCTATAACTGGGATAAGGCTGTGAAGCTGAATACTACCGAGATCTTTTGGTATGACGACGGTGGCGGAACAAGAGTGCCGGCTTCTATCAGCTTTGAGTATGAGGATGAAAATGGTGAATGGCATGAAGCTTTGATGAAGGGAGATACTTTAGATATCTTCAAACTCGATCAGTTTAATACTATTAAGTTTGACACGATCACAGCTAAAGCGCTGCGCATGAATGTCGTGATCTCGTCTGAAGATGGAGCAGCGGGAACAGGGGTAGTGCGTTGGAAAGTAAGCTGCCAGGAAGAAGAACCTGAGAAGACTTATACGATAAAGAAAGCATGGGGTAAGAGTTATATTGCAGACGAGGACGGAAACAGAGCGGAAGGCTTTGTGGAAGTTGACGGAGTAAGATATTACTGTGATCCTGAAAGAAATGGTGCTGTAATGACTTCAAAAATATTTGAGGTAGACGGGGCACGTTACCATGCGAATAAGTCAGGCGCTATAGATACAGGCTTTGTAAAGCTTCTGCAGGGAACATATTATTTTGAGAAAGACGGAAAGATGTTCGCTGACGGCTTCAAGGTCATTGATGGAAAGACATATTACTTTGGAGAAGACGGCAAGATGTATAAAGGCTGGCTTAAGCTTGGTGATGATGAATACCGCTTCCTTGAAGATGGTACGATGGCGACCGGAGAAATAGAGATCTGGGGACGCAAGTATAAGTTTGGAGAGGATGGAAAGCTTCAGAAATAACGGATTTTAGAGTGAAAGGGGCTCTGTGTGTTAAAAGCGCGCAGAGCTCTTTTTTTCTTATAGGAAATTACGTTGGAATTCCGATAAGTTAAAAATGCACTACGTGCATTGGATGCGGCGCGCGGATTTACCGTAATCAGCGAAAATGTGTTAATATGTATCTGTTCGCTTAAATTTTAGTTAGACTTTTTGTCAGGAGAAAAGATGATTCAGGATATAGAACCACATGTTTTTAAGAATCAATACGAAAGAAGATCGCCTGAGGGAGAAGACTTCGTCTTTGCCTTCAAAGGCAGAAATCTTTTGATAAAGAAGGATGAGGACAGGATATATGTCCCTCGTGTAAAGGATATTTCGGCGGCAGAAGATGAGCTGATATATATCTTTGCTATAGATGATAAGAGATTTTATATATATTTTCCGGCAGAGGAAAAGGAGATAGAGCTTCAGGGCTTTGAGTATGCGACGCTTAGGACTTTAAGAGCGGCGCAGCCTATGGCACTTAGCTTTGCGGGAGAGACAGCCTGGCACTTGTATCTTTGGTATAGGGATAATAGATTTTGCGGCAGATGCGGCAGCAGGACGCAGTTTCACCTGAAAGAGAGGGCAATGGAGTGCCCTGAATGCGGAAATGTGATATATCCGAAGATAGCGCCGGCAGTGATAGTCGGTATAACAGACGGAGACAGCATAGTAGTCACACGCTATAAAGGCAGAGAATATAAGGGTATCGCCCTTGTTGCAGGATTTTGCGAGATAGGTGAGTCTATGGAAGACACTGTGCGTCGTGAAGTCATGGAAGAGGTTGGACTTAAGGTCAAAAATATAAGATACTATAAGAGCCAGCCTTGGGGATTTGACCAGAATATACTTGCCGGATATTACTGTGAGCTTGACGGTGAGAGGAAGATCACCAGGCAGGAGGATGAATTGTCTGTCGCAGAGTGGATCACGAGAGATGAGCTTCAGGAGCAGACAAATATCATAAGCCTTACAGCAGAGATGATAGAAAATTTTAGAAGAAATGGAAATATTAATAAATGAGTATCTTAAATTTTGAAAATGTAAGTAAGACACTTGGAAATAAAACGATATTGGATTCGGTGACTTTCGGCATAGAGGCAGGGCAGAAGGTCGGAGTTATAGGTGTGAACGGTGCCGGAAAGTCTACATTTTTATCAATGGCGACAGGCGAGATGGAGCCGGATGAGGGAGCAGTCATCACATCTAATGGGCTTAAGATAGCAAGACTTCTGCAGACACCTGATTTTGACAATAGCATAAGCCTTTTGGAGAATGTTTCAAAAATGGCATATGGTGAGCACGCGGCAACTGATGACAATGGAAATGTCAAAGCTACTTTGGCTAAGTTTGGACTTACGGATGTTGACTCTTCGCCGGAGCATCTTTCGGGCGGTCAGAAGAAAAGGGCGGCGCTGGCAGCGGCATTGCTCTCGCCTTCGGATCTGCTGATCCTTGATGAGCCGACTAACCATCTTGATATCGAGATGATAGAGTGGCTTGAGAATTTCCTTCAGCACTACAGAGGTGCGCTGCTCATGGTTACACATGACAGGTATTTCCTTGATGAAGTGACTGACTCCATATTGGAGATCGACCATGCAAAGGTCTACACCTATGAAGAAAATTACTCAGGTTACCTTGAGCTAAAGCAGCAGAGGCTAGACTATGCGAGGGCAGCGGAGCGAAAGATGGCAACTCTTTATAAGCAGGATCTCGCATGGATGCAGAGAGGAGCACGTGCCCGTTCTACCAAGCAGAAAGCGCATATCCAGAGGTTTGAAGAACTTAGGGACAGAGATAAGCTTGTGGAGGACAGACAGGTGGAGATCAGCTCTGCGACTTCAAGGCTTGGAAATAAGACCGTAGAACTCTATGGAATCTCAAAAGCTTTTGGTGAGAAAAAGATCTATAGTGATTTTAATTATAATTTCCTTAGGAATGACAGAATAGGTATCATAGGGCCGAATGGCTGCGGAAAGTCAACATTTATAAAGACTATACTTGGTATAACTGAGCCCGACAGCGGAGATGTTGAAGTGGGGCAGACTGTAAGATTCGGATACTTCAGTCAGGAAAATGAAGAGCTTGATATGTCGATGAGAGTTATAGACTATATCAAAGAAACAGCAGAGTTTATAAGGACTTCCGAGGGACTTGTCTCTGCATCAAATATGTGCGAGCGTTTCCTCTTTGATGGAAATATGCAGTATACGCTGATTGAGAAGCTCTCGGGAGGAGAGCGACGCAGGCTTTACCTGCTGAAAGTTCTCATGGAGTCGCCGAATGTGCTTATACTCGATGAGCCTACGAACGACCTCGACATTCAGACGCTTCAGGTACTTGAAGACTACCTTGACCACTACGTCGGAGTGCTGATCGTGGTATCTCACGACAGATACTTCCTTGACAGAGTCGTGACTACTATATTCTCATTTGAGGGAAATGGTGAGATCGATAGGATTCCGGGTGATTATGAGAGCTATCTGAAGCGTAAGAAAGAGAAAGAAGCAGCTCGGGCTGAAGCTGCGCCTGCGGCAGAAGAAAAGCCAAAAGCCAAGTATGAAAAAGCACCAAGGAAGAAAACAAAGCTTTCCTTTAAGGAACAGCAGGAATATGATACTATCGAGGAAGAGATAGAAAAGCTGCAGGCTCGTTCAGAAGAGCTTGATGGGGAGATACTCAAGGCAGCGACAGACTTTGGTAAACTTACAGAGCTTACAAAGGAAAAAGAAGAGACTGATGCCAAACTTGACGAAAGGATCGCAAGATACTTAGAGCTTGAAGAGATGGTCGAAGAGTTCAGCAAGCAATAAAAAAGTGCCGAAAGGCACTTTTTTAATTTAACTCGCGGAGCTTTGCTCCATATTTAGCTGCGTTTTCTTTGTCGCCCATGATCACATAGCAGATATGCAGTCCGATGAGCGGGAATGAACTATTGTATGAATTACTGAGAAGTGCTTCTGTTTCAAAAGCTGCATTGTAATACCATATGACAGCCTCAGAGTAGTTACGCCTTGCGCGATAAAATTCGCCAAGCTCAAAGACAATCTCGGAAGGAACTTCGTCAACGGCAAGTCCGCGTGATGCGGCAAGCAGCATGACGGATGCATCGTCCATGATACGAGCACATTTAGCAAGCACACAGGCATCCATCTTGATGAGCTCTTCGTCAGTATCAATATCTATGTGTGCTTTGAAAAATTCAAAGGATTGTCTAAAATCATCCTCAGTGCCGGAAATAAAGAGCTCTCGCGCATACATTCGCTGCATATGCGGAGAAATCTCACTGCCGGAGCGTATGAGCTTTTGATATATCGCAAAATCTCTGCCGGAGTGAAGCTCTTCCGGGCAATGCTTTATGCGGATATCGCTGTCAAAGATTATGGGAGCGATCCTCACGGTCTCATGAACCTGATCTTGCCAGCAGAAGTTACGGATGCGCTTATAGAGCTTAGGACGCAGCTCTTCATCGAAATTGTAGGTGGTATTTTTTTCGAGCTGATTAGTGTAGTACATTTGTACGATCTCGATCTCAGGCAGCATGGCTGCCTTCAGCATGCGAAACTTCTCGTGATTCTCCGCGTCGATCACCTCGTCAGCATCGGCACTGTAGATATAGTCACAGGTGGCTTTTGAGAATGCGAAATTTCGTGCAGCGGAAAAGTCATCTGTCCATTTGAAATCATAAATCTTGTCTGTGTACTTTGACGCAATCTGTTTGGTATTATCAGTTGAACCTGTATCTACTATGATGATCTCGTCCATCAGATCAGCAATACCGTCAAGACAGCGGGCAAGTACATTTTCTTCATTCTTTACGATCATACATAAGCTTATACTTGTCATAAGCTAAACCCCCCTTATAATTATCTTACCCGTCTATGTCGTTTTCTATAATTATAAACTATTTAAGAATTGCAAAAGTGCCAAAAAAGAACGTGAAAAAATATTAATAATTACTATTTGCTTTGATACTTGAAGTAAGAATGCGCTATTTTGCAGGGGTTGATTTGGTGGTTTTTCATAACTTTTAATGTATACAAAAAACGTATTTTTTAAAATACACTAAATTGTGTGAAAAAATTATAAAATAATACCGATATACTTATCGTAAATAAAGTGCCAAGGACGGCAGGGATATATCGATGGGCTCATTTGTCCACGGGTGATCGGTATATTATTTTTTATCATGGATGGAGCGATGAGGAATTATGATGAGGGAGAAGTGCAGCGGAGTTTCTGCCGGGGTTGGAATGGGAAAGGTACTGCGCGTTGAAGATGTGGTACTTGACATATCTAAACGTCGGACAGACGATATCAACTTAGAGAAAAAGCGGTTTGCGGAAGCCGTAGAGGAATTCTGCGAAAATACCGATCAGATGGCTGAGCGGTTAAAAGGAATTGGAGCGGGCAGAGAATCAAATATACTTGAAGTGCAGGCGATCATGATGCGCGATGAATCCCTTCGGCCTGAAATTGAGAAGAGGATAGAGCGCGGTATCTCGGCTGAGTTTGCCGTGAGTGAGATCTGCGACAAGTATATCGGACTTTTTGCAGCGTCGCCAAGTGAATTACTGAGAACGAGAGCGTGCGATATCAATGATGTGAAGCAGCGGCTTTTGGGTATCCTCTTAGGGGTGAAAAGATGTGATATCCGTGAAGCTGTGACAGGAACAGTACTTGCAGCGAAGGAATTTTCGCCGGCGATGCTTTCGGAGATAGTTCCGGGAAGTGTGACCGGGATAGTGGCCGAAAGAGGCGGAGAAAATTCCCACTCTGCCATACTGGCAAGAAGCCTTGAGCTTCCGGCAGTTTTCAATGTGCCGGGACTTATGGCAAGGATCGAGAACGGTGAGGAAATGATCATCGACGGTACAAGCGGAGAAATCATATTCCAGCCGGATGAGGCTGTGAGACAGGAATTTACATGATGCTAGGGGGAGGCTGTAAAAAACAGCCTCTCTTTTTTGAACTGTGTACACAATTTGGAACACTTAATGACTTGAAACTGTATACAAAAGTTAATATAATTTTCTGTGTCTAAAGTGTGTTCGCAAAGTGTTGAAAATGTTAAAAACATTTTTGCCTTGCGAGGTATATTTTACAGGTGATTCGCTGTGAACTCGGTCTAGGAGGAAAAGGATCAATGAAGAAAATTTTAGCATTACTTATGGTCGGAATCATGTCACTTGCACCTGTCAGTGCATACGCTGCAACAAATAATACGGCAGCGAACACGATAACTTTCGGAAGATATGAGCAGGACGGAAATACTGCAAACGGTATGGAGCCGATCGAGTGGATCGTTGTTGCAGATGATGGAAGCAAGAAACTGCTCATGTCTAAGTATATCTTAGAGAATCAGGCATATCTGCATGATTACGCAAATGTTCCGTGGGAAACTTCTGATTTACGTTCATGGATGAACGGAACCTTCTATGACACAGCTTTTAATGACACAGAAAAGGCTGCAATAGTCACAGTTACAAATTCAAATCCGGGAAGTGCCGCTTTCTTTGGAGGTCAGGGACTTGACGGTGGAAATGATACAAGTGATAAAGTATTTGCGTTAAGTGCCTATGAAGCACAAGCTTACCTTGGCGCAAGTCTTGCAGACTGGAACACAAATATGCAGGCTAAATGTACAGCATATGCAACTATGAGAGGCTGCTGGACACATCCTTCAAGCGGAAGAGGCTTCTGGTGGCTCAGAACACCTGGTAATGCCTATGGTTCATGGGTTGCAACAGTTCAGGATCACGGCGGCGTAGTGGCTCACGTTGGAAACAACGCGGGTGAAGGCGCAAGACCTGCTATTTGGGTAACATATTGATAGAATAGATATATAAGATGAAGAGAGGCCGGGTTTCCGACCTCTCTTTTTGTACGTTTTGTACTTAGATAATGTGAGTATGCCACAATTTGCAATTTTTTTAATGAAGGACATACTTTTTGATGTTTGAAATTTCAAAATATGCCATAAATCGCTATTTCGTGCTATAGGAGCATACAGTTCCGCAAAATCACATCTGAAATATGCCATAAATCGCTATTTCATGCTATAGGAGCATACAATTTCGCAAAATCACATCTGAAATATGCCATAAATCGCTATTTCGTGCTATAGGAGCATACAGTTCCGCAAAATCATATCTAAAATATGTCATAATTAAATACTTTATAAATAAAAAGCATATATTTGTACTGATTAGTATAAAATATGCCCTAAATACCTATAACAATGATCTGGACTAGAACAGTAACTAATTAAATTGTACAGAATCGCCATAAATGTGCTAAAGTAGTATTCCTAATAATTTTGTGTTATAATCTGAAATAATTATGTGCAGCTGTCGGAAACGGCAGCTGTTTAAGATGTTAAGAATGTAATATATGGAGGAAAATATGCGCACTTACCTTGTGACAGGAGGAGCCGGTTTTATCGGTTCTAATTTTATTCACTATATGTTTAGAAAATATGGCAATGATATCCGTATCATCAACGTTGATGCACTTACTTATGCCGGAAATCTTGCTAATCTTGATGACCTTAAGGGCAACGAAAACTATATCTTTGTAAAGGCTGATATCCGCGACAGAGCTGCTATCGAAAAGATCTTCGCAGAGAATGATATCGACAGAGTAGTTAACTTTGCTGCAGAAAGCCATGTTGACAGAAGTATCGAGAACCCTGAGATCTTCGTTGAGACAAACGTACTCGGAACACTCGTTATGCTTAACTCTGCAAAGAAGGCATGGGAGAATGAGGATGGAAGCTTTAAGGCTGATAAGAAGTTCCTCCATGTTTCTACAGATGAGGTATATGGCTCACTCAGCGATCCTAAGGATTACTTCTATGAGACAACACCATATGATCCACATAGCCCATATTCAGCAAGTAAGGCTTCTTCAGACTTCATCGTAAAGGCATATGTTGATACATACCACTTCCCGGCATATATCACAAACTGCTCAAATAACTACGGACCATTCCAGTTCCCTGAGAAGCTTATCCCGCTTATCATCAACAACGCACTTCAGGGTAAGAAGCTCCCTGTATACGGTGATGGTAAGAACGTTCGTGACTGGCTCTATGTAGACGATCACTGCAAGGGAATCGACATGGTTCTTGAGAATGGTAAGCTTGGTGAGAAGTACAACATCGGCGGACATAACGAGAAGCAGAATATCGAGATCATCCACATTATCCTCGATACACTTAAGGAGCTTCTTCCTGATACAGATGAGAGAAAGAAGAATGTCAGCGAGGAGCTTATCACATTCGTAACAGATCGTAAGGGCCACGACAGACGCTATGCTATCGCACCTGATAAGATCAAGGCTGAGCTTGGCTGGGAGCCTGAAACATGCTTCGCAGAAGGCATCAAGAAGACAGTTAAGTGGTACCTTGAGCATCAGGAGTGGATGGAGAATGTCACAAGCGGTGACTACCAGAAATACTACGAAGAAATGTACAAGAATAAATGATCCGAATTGCGCATGCAATCCGCAGTCTAGTTAACAATGGAGGATTAAATCGATGAAGGGTATAATTCTTGCCGGCGGTTCAGGTACCAGACTTTATCCGCTGACAAAGGCAGTTTCAAAGCAGATGATGCCGGTTTATGATAAGCCGATGATATACTATCCGCTCTCAACACTTATGCTTGCAGGCATTCGTGATATCTTGATAATCTCAACACCAAGGGATCTCCCGATGTTTCAGGAGCTTTTCAAGGATGGTGCGCAGCTTGGACTGAATTTCTCTTACAAGGTTCAGGAGAATCCTAACGGACTTGCCGAGGCTTTTATCCTCGGAGCTGATTTTATCGGAAATGACAGTGTCGCAATGGTACTTGGCGATAATATCTTTTATGGTCATGATTTCTCAAAGGTACTTGCGCGTGCAGCAGAGAGAGAAAGCGGAGCTACTATCTTCGGTTACTATGTAAAAGATCCTAGAGCTTACGGTGTTGTTGAATTTGATGCTGAAGGTAAGGCTGTTTCTATCGAAGAAAAGCCGGAAAAACCTAAGTCAAACTATGCGGTACCGGGACTGTACTTCTATGACAATAACGTTGTAGAGATCGCAAGAAATGTTAAGCCTTCAGCGCGAGGCGAGCTTGAGATCACAAGCGTAAACAATGCATATCTTGAGAAGGGAGATCTTTATGTAGAGACTCTCGGACGTGGATTTGCATGGCTTGATACAGGAAGTCACGATTCACTTCTTGATGCGGCTGATTTCGTAGCAGCATTCCAGAAGAGACAGGGACTTTACATTTCATGTATCGAAGAGATCGCATTTAAGAAGGGCTTTATTGATAAGAATCAGCTTCTCAAGCTTGCTGAGCCTCTTATGAAGACCGCTTACGGTCAGTACCTTGTGGATGTGGCGAACGGATTATAAATTCGCTGCAGCGACAGTTTTTCTGCTCATTGCAGCGACAGCTGCCAGTGCAGCTGCATTGAGCAGGTCCGGCAGCAGTAAGTTGGCAGATGAGACGACGGAAGAGCCTTCTGTCGTCTCCTATGATTCATTGTCCGGAATAGAAGCAGAAGTTATAACGTCAAGTGATCCGGTACAGTCAGATAATGAGAAGAAGTGCAGACTTACTCTGCTGCTTTCAGTATCGGATCATTCGCTGAGAATGATAGTTGCTGATGAGGTCGGGGACCCGGTCAAAGGTCAGGAATTTCATGTTTTTCTGAGCGATGGAACTGATACATACGAATATGCTGATACAGACAGGGACGGCATTCTTTATGCACAGGGGCTTCCCAGCGGCAAGTACATGGCGGGGCTTGACGATGCAGAAGGCTACGAAATACCTGATGCAACATCAGTCAGGATACGCGAAAAGATGACTTACGCAAGTCTCACCAATATCAGTGAGCTTATACGTACAGAGGCAGATGTCGATGCGGAAAAGGAAGATACTGCCAATATTGAAGAAAGTGATGATGGAAGCCTTTTAGAAGAGGGCGGTATCGACCTTTCTTCGGGCACTATCGGCATCGATGTTTCAAAGTACAATAAAGATATCGACTGGAAAGCGGTAAAGGCGGCAGGTATCGAGTATGCGATAATCAGGCTTGGTTATCGCGGCTCGTCCACAGGTGCTCTTGTTAAAGACCCTTATTTTGATCAGAATTATCGCGAAGCAAGAGCGGCAGGTGTAAAGGTTGGAATCTACTTTTTCACACAGGCGCTTAATGAGGTTGAAGCTGAGGAAGAGGCCGAAATGGTCGCTTCTCTCACCAAGCCAGAGGAACTCTCCACGCCGGTTTTCATAGATGTAGAGTCATCGGGTGGAAGAGCTGACCCACTGGACAGGACTACACGGACGAATAACATAAAAAAATTCTGCGAAACCATAGAAACACTTGGCTATCGCGCAGGTGTCTATGCAAATAAAAAGTGGTTCACCAGGTATATAGATACGGATGAACTAAGCGATTATAAGATATGGCTGGCGCAGTATAAGGTGCGTACACCTACATGGGACGGCCACTACGACGCATGGCAGTACTCTTCTAAGGGAAGCGTCGAAGGTATTACGGGAAATGTCGATCTTAACCTGAATCTAAGTCTTGATGATTGACATTTGCTATTGAATATGTCAGCTGTGCTGACGCAGATCTCGTGGAACGAGACTTGAATATGATTTATACAGATTGGAGCAAAAATGGGACAGATTACAGTAGAGACCTGTGAAATAGAGGGATTAAAGGTTATCACACCAAAGGTATTCGGTGATGAGCGCGGATACTTCATGGAAAGCTACAATATCGAAGATTTCAAGAAGGCAGGAATTGACAACGTATTCGTACAGGACAACCAGTCTTCTTCAACAAAGGGCGTTCTTCGCGGAATGCACTTCCAGAATAATTTCCCACAGGCAAAGCTTGTTCGCTGCATCCGTGGTGAAGTTTATGATGTTGCTGTTGACTTAAGACCAGGTTCAGCTACATTTGGTAAGTGGTATGGTGTAACTCTTTCTGAGGAAAATAAGAAGATGTTCTTCATCCCTCGTGGATTTGCACATGGTTTCCTCGTACTTTCAGACTATGCTGAATTTGCATATAAGTGCGATGATCTTTATCATCCGGGTGATGATGGCGGACTTAGATTCAACGATCCTGAGATCGGAATCGAGTGGCCTACAACAATTCCGGAAAGCGAGCTCAATATCAACGACAGGGACAGAAACTGGCCTGATTTCAGCGATTACAAGAAAGAACGTAATTTATAAAAAACATGAGTAAAAAAAGAAAAGTAATTATCACATTATTTGTGATAGTGGCAGCATTTAATGCCTGGATCATAACGCATCATAATATCTTTGCAGATCCTGAGCAGGAAGTGCTTAAAAAAATAATATCATGCTGTATTATAGATGCGGCTTATATAGGATTTGTACTTGGATATGAGAGAGTTGTTGCTCTTCCTGTGGAGCTGTGGCAAAACAGAGAACTCATATGGAAGCTCGCTCTGAATGACTTCAAGTCGAGGTATGCGGGATCATATCTGGGTATTTTCTGGGCGTTCGTGCCGCAGATAGTAACGGTTGCTGTTTACTGCTTTATCTTTTCAGTAGGAGTGAGGCAGGATGCGACAGGTCATACGACATACCCGTTTGTGCTGTGGCTTGTGGCGGGCATAACCCCGTGGTTTTTCTTTTCAGAAGCGTGGGGAAGCGGAACTAGTGCATTTCTTTCATATACTTACCTTGTAAAGAAGGTGGTATTTAAGATAAGCATCCTTCCAATCATAAAGGTTGTGTCTGCGTTATTCATTCATTTCTTCTTTATCGCGATAGTTGCGGTATTGATGATAGCATTGGGATATCCGCCGACTGTTTACTGGCTGCAGATACCGTATTTTACATGCTGTACATTCCTGCTTGTGCTTGGAATGAGCTATGTAACGGCTTCTCTTACAGTTTTCTTCAGAGATATAGGTCAGTTTATCGGCATTCTTATGCAGATCGGAATATGGCTTACGCCTATCATGTGGCATCTTGATTCCTTATCAAGACCGCTTCAGATACTCTTTAAGCTTAATCCGATCTATTATTGCGTAGATGGATTTCGTATGGCATTTCTGGATAATATGTGGTTTTTTGAGCATTTTTATTCGACTGCGTATTTCTGGATTTTCACAGTAGTTATGTTTATTTTCGGTGCGGTTGTCTTTAAGAAGTTAAAGGGACACTTTGCCGATGTGCTTTAAGGTAAAGACGGATATGTCAGATTGTGCAATTAAGGTCGAGAACCTCGACAAAGTATATAAATTATATGATCATCGCCGTGACAGACTGATGGATGCACTCGGACTTACGAAGAAAAAGGTCTATCATGAGCACTATGCTCTGAAAGACGTTTCTATGGAAGTCCACAGAGGTGAGACAGTAGGTATTATCGGAACTAACGGTTCCGGTAAATCTACTATCCTCAAAATAATCACAGGCGTACTTAACCCGACAGCGGGAAATGTTAAGATCGATGGCAGAATTTCCGCACTGCTGGAGCTTGGTGCCGGTTTCAACATGGAGTTTACCGGTATCGAGAATATCTACCTCAATGGAACAATGATCGGTTTCTCAAATGCCGAGATAGAGGCTAAGATGCAGGATATCCTTGATTTTGCGGATATCGGAGACTTCGTATACCAGCCTGTAAAGACATATTCGAGCGGTATGTTCGTAAGACTTGCATTTGCAGTAGCTATAAATATTGATCCGGAGATACTTATTGTCGATGAAGCTCTTTCAGTCGGAGATATTTTCTTCCAGAACAAGTGCTACCATAAGTTTGAGGAATTCAAGAAGGCGGGCAAAACGATCGTATTTGTAAGCCATGACCTTTCAAGTATTTCAAAATATTGTGACAGGGTATATCTTCTTGATCGTGGTAAGCTTCTTGGCGAAGGCAAGCCTAAGACTATCATTGATATGTATAAAAAGGTGCTCGTACATCAGCTTGATTCAAAGCCGGGTGATAATGCAGACTCTCTCAACCGTGGAGGCATGAAGCAGGCGGACGGAACAGACAACAACGCTGTGCCTGATCTTTGGAAGAATAAAATGACATTGAATCCTTCACAGGACAGCTACGGAAGCGGTCTTGCGGAGATCATCGACTTCTGCTGTGTAGACAACAGCGGTCAGATAACAAATACGATCATGAAGGGTGATTCCTTCACTATTCGTATGAAGGTAAGATTTAATACCAGAATACAGCAGCCAATCCTTGCGTGCTCGTTCAAGAACAGGATGGGTGTTGAGATAACCGGTACAAATACAATGTTTGAAAAGATAGATACCGGAAATCCTGAAAAGGGTGAAGTGATGGTGGTCAACTTCACACAGAACATGAGCCTTCAGGGCGGAGAGTATCTGATATCGTTCGGCTGTGTAGGTTACCGTGAAGGTGAGTTTACTGTTTATCACAGACTTTATGATATATTCAGCATAAATGTCATTTCGTCAAAGGACACAGTAGGCTACTATGATATGGGCATGGATACGACAATAGAAAAACTGGTATGACTTTTTTGACCGTCAGGTTCAGCCTGACGGATCAAAAGAGGCAATGCCGGATGAACTTTAAGATGGAGAATTTCGATGGAAGCGAAGCAGGAAAAAATTGGTAAGGTAATTCTGGATTACAGAGATTATCCGGGAGAAGATTTTTATTCAGAAGGAAAAGACGAGGATGAACTTCTTGAGATAGTCAAGAATCATACCTCAGAGGAATTTAATCAGATAATTGCTTTACGTGGTAGTTGGAGCGTTTTGTACCATCTGTCTCATCTTAGAGGAAACATCGTTGATTTCCTCCCTATTTCAAAGAAGGACAAGGTGCTTGAGGTCGGAGCAGGCTGTGGAGCTGTTACAGGCGTATTAAGCAAAAAGGCCGGAGAGGTTACATGTATCGAGCTCAGCCGAAAGCGCAGTCTTATCAATGCATATCGCAATAAAGATCATGATAATATCGAAATAAAGGTCGGTAATTTCCAGGATGTAGAGAAGCATCTGGAGCAGAAGTATGACTACATAATGCTGGTTGGTGTGCTGGAGTACGCGCTGTCTTATATCAATGGCGTTAATCCATACGAGAGATTTATCGAGATACTTTCAAAGCATCTTACACCGGGCGGAAAGATTGTAATAGCGATTGAAAATAAATATGGAATGAAATACTTTGCAGGTGCGAGAGAAGATCATACCGGGCGTTATTTCGACAGTATTATGGGCTATCCGGAAGGAAGTCAGGCAAGAACATTTTCAAGAGACGAGCTTATAAGCCTTGCAAAGAAGACGGGCTTCAGGTATAGATTCTACTATCCGTATCCTGACTATAAGCTTCCGACAATGATATATTCTGATCTGAAGCTGCCTTCTGTCGGCGACTTTACGATGAATGAGAGAAATTTTGACGGAGAAAGATTTACAGCTTTCAATGAAGGACTTGCCTTTGATGAGAGCGTAAGAGACGGAAGTTTCCCGTTTTTCTCTAATTCATTCCTGCTTGTTTTGGATAGAGAAGATCCGCTTCTGGCATTCAGTACCAGACATCCTATCTACTCAAAGCATTCGAATGAACGTGATTATAATTTCCGCATCAGGACAGATATCACAGAGGACGGTTACCACAAGCGCTGTGTTATTAAGTACCCTGCATCACGTGGTGCTGTAGCTCATCTTGAATCAACCTTTAAGGCATATGAAAAGCTCAAAAAGGCATTTGTTGGAACTAACTTCCAGCCTAATCGCTGCAAACGTATCGATGATGAGGCAGGAAAGCTTGAGCGGCTTGAATTTGAGTATCTTTCAGGAAGTACAATGGCTGATGAGCTCGACAGTCTTAGAGAGCGTGGAAGGATCGATGATCTCATCGGCGTTATGAAGAAGTTTGCTCAGACGCTTAAGACAGTAGCAAGAGAGGAATTTTATGTTACTCCTGAGTTTACAAAGATTTTTGGAATAGAGGAAGTTCCGGGAAGACATACTACTATGTCTGCAACTGATATCGACCTTATCTTCACAAACCTTGTATATCAGAACGGCTGGAATGTGCTTGACTATGAGTGGACATTTGACTTTCCTGTACCTGTGAACTATGTTCTTTATAGGTCGATCCGCTACTATATCGAGGCTTCTGCAGATGATGCGCTTAAGAAAAAGGACCTTTATAAGATATTGGGAATGTCTGAAGAAGAGAAAGCGACATATGACAGGATGGAGACTTCTTTCCAGAGCTGGATAGTCGGTGATAAGCTCTCTCTCATCGGAATGTACTCAATATTTGGAGGAAATAATATCCGCTTCGAGCAGGCAATGAATCTCGGACGTCTTCTTGTAAGACCGGAAAGAGTGAGATTTTACTATAATTACGGAAATGACTTTATAGAGGAAAATTCACTTTTCTTAAATGCGAAGAGAGATGAGAACGACCATATATCAGTGACATCTAAGCTTCCGCAAGGATGCTGCTCACTCAGGATCGACCCGGGTGAATTTACATGTATACTTAAGGTCATCAAGCTTACAGTGAATGGCAAGCCGGTTGATAAGTACTTTGTAAATGGCATCACATTGCATGATCACATAGTATTTTATGATACGGCTGATCCGCAGATAATGATCGAAAATGTCTCCGGCGGAGATGAAGTGCATATAGAATATGCCCTTCTTAAGATTCAGAATGAATTTTTCCTTCCGCTTCTTGGCGAGATAAAAGGCTTTAAGGAGCACATTAAGGAATCAGAAAAGACAATACTCAGACTTAACGAATCGAAGGTAAAAAAGCTTCTTAAGAGAAACGAGACTGTTGAAGAGGAAAAAGAACCATCGATTTATACACCGGTAGAGGGTTGGAATGGACAGAGCTGAATATCAAAATTTGATTGAGAGCTATGCGGACCCATATAAATGCTGGGTTCGCCAGAATGAAGTATGGGACGCGGTTGATGAGCCGGAGAGGCTTAAGGAAAAAGTACTTGAAAAATTTAGCCTCTATGCATGCGAAGGCGCAGTGATAGAGGACAGACTTTGGAAATTGGCATCTGAGAAAGATGCTGATTTCATCTATACGGATGAAGATATTATGGACAGCCGTGGACGCCATGATCCTTTTTTTAAGCCTGACTTTGCACCGGAGTCACTTCTGGGGATGTATTATCCCGGAGCAGTCACGCTGGTTTCGAAAGAGCTTGAGTCGAAGCTTGGAGGAGCAGCGTGCCAGAAAGGCAGTCTTGAATACTTGAAAAAATGCGCGTTCAAGGCAGTGAATCCGTGGCATATCCCGGAAGTTTTAGTTCACACGACCAAAGCCTGTGATTATGAATATTTCGAGCAGAGGGAAATGGAGTATGAAGGTGATGCGCTGGTATCGGCCGTCATACTTTCAAAAGATAATCCTGAGCTTCTTAAAACATGTGTCGATACACTTAAAAGTGCTGCTGTGCTTGAAAAGCAGCGGCTGGAGATAATAGTCATCGACAATGGAAGCAATGATGAAAATACTGCTGAATATCAGAAACTTGCAGGAAGCAGAGGCTTTTTTTATGAAAAGCATCCGATGAAGTTTTCATATTCTAAGCTGTGCAATATAGGTGAGAGAAAAGCCTGCGGAGACTATATCCTCTTGCTGAATGATGATATCGAAGTTCCGAAAAATGTCAGGTTTTTGAGAAAACTTCTCTATATTGCATCAAAAGAGCATGTGGGAGCTGTGGGAATCAAGCTGCTTTATCCTGACAGACTTCATATTCAGCATAATGGAATAACATTTCTAAAAAGTGGACCGTCGCACAAGCTTTGTACATATCCGGATGATAAAATATACGGACGAGGTATAAACAGGCATGTTCACAATTGTATAGCTGCGACAGGTGCATGTCTTATGGTTGCAAAGAGTAAATATGACACAGTTGGCGGTTTTGACGAAAATCTCGATGCCGCATATACTGATGTAGATCTTTGTCTTGCGCTTTACCGCAAAGGTTGGATATCGGCAGTCGTGAGTGAAGTTAATCTGATTCATCACGAAAGCTTCACGAGAGATGATGATATACACGACAGCTCGGCATATGAAAGACTACAAAAGGAAAAGGCATATTATGAAGAAAAATATGCGGATATCCTGAAAGCAGGCGATCCTTTTTATAATCCCAATCTTACCAGAACGGAACTGGATTATTCTGCGGATCATGCGCTTCCAACTGCTTCCTTTGGGCTGTCAAAAGAAGCGGATATATCTAAAAGACGATATGCGCCGCTTAAGAAGAACGTCCATATAGAGGCAGAAGATTGCACTTTTCATCTGAGTGATGCATGGGGAAACGAAAGCTATTTCGAGATCAAAGGCTGGGCTTTTGTGGAAAATGCACCGGGCTATAAGTATGAAGCAGAAGTGATACTTGAAGCAGACGATGAGAAGCATGTTTACAATACGCTGCGAATGCCAAGAGAAGACGTATCTGTGGTGTTTGCCGGCTTTGGAGGTTTGGAACTCGCCGGATATACAGCAAGAATCCCGGTGAAAGACCTGACCAGAGGCAAGGAGTACAGAGTTTCAGCAGCAATGGTAAAGCCTGCTTTACTCAATAAAAAAATTTATAAAGGCTATAAGAAAGAGACCGCATTGACGGTTAAGTATTGAACGAGGATATTATGTCAGATCAAAGTATGGAGAATTACTACAAGGAACTTTATGAGGGTGAAAAAAAGAAGAACGAAAAGCTTACACGTGAGCTCGTGACTGCAGAGACAGAGAATGCAGAAATGAAGCGTAAGATTGATCTTCTCAAAGGAAGCCTTATCTACAAGTCTATCATGCCATTCAGACTTGCGTGGTCGCATACAAAGAATGCTTTTACGAGAGTCAGAAGATATGGAAATATCAGTGGTGTGATCCGCAAGATCAAGTCAAAACGTATCGAAATGATGGCTTATAAATACCACGGAACACAGAGTTTTCCTGATGCTGCAAGACGTGAGCAGGAAGAAAATCATATGTTTAAGGAAAACCATGTATTCAGTATTTTAGTGCCGCTTTATAATACTCCGGAGAAATTCCTGAGAGAGATGATCGAGAGCGTGACAGCGCAGACTTATGCCGGATGGGAGCTTTGCCTTGCCGACGGCTCTGATGCAGAGCATGCGTATGTTAAAGAGATAGTTGACGAATATATCGCAAAAGATAATGAAACAGGGCATAAGGATCGCATCAAGTATAAGAAGATCGAGAAAAACCTTGGAATTTCAGGAAATACAAATGTATGTTTTGAAATTGCAACCGGTGATTATATAGGACTTTTCGACCATGATGATCTGCTTCATCCGTCTGTTCTTTACCAGTATATGCTTGAAATCGAGAAAACAGGTGCAGACTTCCTTTATTGTGATGAAGCAACTTTCCAGGGTGAAGATATAAATGATATGATAACTCTTCACTTTAAGCCTGAGTTTTCTATTGATAACCTGAGAGCAAATAACTATATATGCCATTTTTCTGTATTCAGTAAGAAGCTTTCAGATGAGGTTGGACATTTCCGCTCTGAGTTTGATGGAAGTCAGGACCACGATATGATACTTCGTCTTACAGCTAAGGCTAAGTGCATCCGTCACATACCGCATATTTTATATTATTGGAGAAGCCATGCTGCTTCTACAGCTGCAGATATAAATTCAAAAACATATGCGATAGATGCGGCAAAGAATGCTGTTTCAGCACATCTTAGAAGCTGCGGTTTTGAAAATTTTGAAGTTGAGAGTACAAGAGCATTCCCTACAATTTTCAGAATCCGTTATGAAATCAAAGGTGAGCCAAAGATCAGCATCGTTATACCGAGCCATGATCATGTAAGCGATCTTAGAAGATGCATCGAGTCTATACTTGAGAAGAGCTCATATGAGAACTATGAGATAGTTGTAGTTGAGAATGGCAGTAAGGAAGCTGAGACAAAAGAGTACTATGAAGCACTTAAGAACTGCCCTAAGGTAAGAGTTATAAACTACACAGAGAGCACAGGCTTTAATTTCTCTAAGCTGGTTAACGTTGGTGTTAAAAATGCTGAGGGTGAGTATGTGGTTCTTTTGAACAATGATACAGCAGTTGTTTCAAGAGACTGGATGGAAAATCTGCTCATGTATGCACAGCGTGAGGATGTCGGCGCAGTAGGATGCAAGCTCTACTATGAAGACTGGTCAATACAGCATGCCGGTATCGTGATCGGACTTGGCGCGCATAGAACAGCCGGACATACCCACTATCGTCTTGCAAAGGATAATCTTGGATATATGGGACGTCTTTGCTATGCTCAGGATGTTTCTGCGGTAACAGGTGCCTGCATGATGATCTCAAAGGTCAAGTATGAAGAGGTAGGCGGTTTCGCGGAAGATTTCGCTGTAGCGCTCAATGATGTGGACTTCTGCCTGAGACTTCGTGAGAAAAATTATCTGAATATTTTCACACCATTTGCAGAGCTTTTCCATTATGAGTCTAAGTCAAGAGGCGATGATACTGACGGTTCAAATGCTGAGAGAGCAGCGAGATATGATGCAGAAGCTGAGCATTTCCGCACTAAGTGGAAGAGTGTCATCGAGGCAGGCGATCCGTACTACAATCCGAATTTCTCACTTGACCATAGTAATTATACTCTTAAGGCAAGCCCGACACCTATGGTACAGTAAGATTGTAAATGGTATAAATAAAAAAACAGTTATGGTATAATTAGCCGTACAAAAAAGAGTGAGTATTTCATTGTGTAAATGGAGGATGGAAATTCTATGATGGACGATTTTAAGAAGAAATATGAATATTGGCTGAATGACTCTTACTTTGATGAAGAGACAAAGGCAGAATTAAATAGTATAAAAGACAATGAAGCAGAGATAGAGGATCGCTTCTATAAGGATCTTGAGTTTGGTACAGGCGGACTTCGCGGAGTTATCGGCGCAGGCTCAAACCGTATGAATATCTACACAGTAAGAAAGGCTACTCAGGGACTTGCTAATTACATCCTTAAGGAAGGCACTCAGGATAAGGGTGTAGCAATCGCATACGACTGCAGAAAGATGTCACCTGAATTTGCTGATATCGCAGCACTCTGTCTCAATGCTAACGGCATCAAAGCATATGTATTTGATGCGCTTAGACCTACACCGGAGCTCTCATTTGCTCTGAGAACTCTTAAGTGTACTGCAGGTATCGTTATCACAGCAAGCCACAACCCGCCTGAGTACAACGGCTACAAGGTTTACTGGGAGGATGGCGCTCAGATCACAGCTCCGAGAGATACTGATATCATCAATGAAGTTTCTGCTGTTAAGGCATATAGCGATGCAAAGACAATGGATAAAGATGAGGCTGTCAAGGCTGGTCTTTACAATGTTATCGGCAAGGAGATCGATGACATGTACATGGAAGAGCTTAAGAAGCTTATCATCCATCCGGAGATCATCAAGGAAGTTGCAGACGACATCAAGATCGTCTACACACCATTCCACGGTACAGGTAATGTTCCTGTCAGAAGAATCCTTGCAGAGCTTGGATTTAAGAATGTATATGTAGTACCTGAGCAGGAGCTTCCTGATCCAGCATTCACTACTCTTGAGTATCCAAATCCGGAAGATCCTAAGGCATTCACTCTTGCCCTTAAATTGGCTAAGGAAAAGGATGCAGACATTGTTCTGGCAACAGACCCTGATGCAGACCGCCTTGGAATCTACGCAAAGGATACAGCTACAGGTGAGTATGTAAGCTTCACAGGTAATATGTCAGGTATTCTTATCGCAGAGTATCGTATAAGAGAGCTTGCAAAGATGGGTAAGCTTCCTTCAAATGGAGCTCTTGTTAAGACTATCGTTTCTTCAAATATGGCTGATCCTATCGCTGAAGAGTATAAGCTCAAACTTATCGAAGTTCTTACAGGATTCAAGTATATTGGAGAGCAGATCAAGTTCTTTGAAGAGAACAAATCATATGAGTATGTATTTGGTTATGAAGAATCTTATGGCTGCCTCGTAGGTACTCATGCACGTGATAAGGATGCTGTCGACGCTGTTATGTGTCTTGCAGAAGTAGCTGCATGGTGCAAGAAGAATGGCATCACAGTATGGGATCAGATGATGGCGATCTACAAGAAGTACGGTTTCTACAGAGAAGGCATCCACACAGTAACACTTAAGGGTGTTGACGGTGCAGCCCAGATCAAGGGAATGATGGAAAAGATCCGTCAGAATCCTCCAAAAGAATTTGCCGGACTTAAGGTTAATGAGTATCGCGATTACAAGGAAGACAAGGCTGTTGACAATGTAACAGGCGAAGTTAAGAAAACAGGTCTTCCTACGTCAAATGTTCTTTACTTTGATCTTGAGAATAATTCATGGTGCTGCGTACGTCCTTCAGGAACAGAGCCTAAGATCAAGTTCTACATGGGTGTAAAGGGCACAAGTCTTGAAGATTCTGATAAGAAACTTGAAGAACTCAAGGCAGATGTTGTTAAAAAACTTGCAGAATAAAGGATTTGAAATGTCAAAGGACATCTTGAAAAAAATACTGATGGCAGTGCTGCTTCTTGCAGCGCTGCTTTCAATAACAGCCGGCGTTAAGAATGCGCTATATTACAGCCAGGATTTTCAATGGGATGCAGCAAAGGCACTTATGATGCACATAGATCCTTATGATGTCAGCCTGAGTAAACATGCGATAGTTACTGCCCCTGAAATGGCTGAGTTCAATGAATACTTTGAATCAATAAACGCACCACAGAAGATGGAGGCCAATCAGTTTCCGAGCCTTCTCTTTTTATTGTCACCATTTACATTGCTGCACTATACAACGGCAAGAGCTGTATGGCTCGTGCTCAATCTTCTTTTTACGGCAGCGATAATTTTTTTACTTAGGAAAACATTTATGAAGCAGCTTGAGAGAGATACATTTATTATCGTCTCTCTGCTCATGATCGCAGGAACACCATGGAGAAATCAGATAGGTGTGGGACAGCATACGCTGTTTTCATTTGCTGCGTTTTTGCTCGCAGTATGGCTGTCTGAGCGTGGAAATGCAGGACTGTCTGCGATATCGCTCGCTGTTTCATATTTCAAATATACGCTTACAGCTCCGCTTGCGCTCTGGTTCATCTATAAGCGCAGATTCAAGGAGTTTGCAATATCAGTATTTATTCATATCGCGATGACTATATTTAGCTGTTATTGGCTGGGTGAGTCTTTTATAGATATGATAATTAAACCGTTGAAGGTTTCATCAGCTTTAGCTGGCGAAGGAAGTCTGGATATAAGTGCTGTAACAGGAGGAGCGTCATGGTCACTGGTGTTGACCGGTGTTTTGATGCTTGCTCTTTTGATCATTGCATGGAAGATGAAAGAAGGCTTTGACAATGAATTGTTTACATTACTTTTATTAGTCAGCCTGATAATCACATATCACAGATCATACGATTACTTTGTGCTTGCAGCGGCGCTTCCGGGGATCATCAATTTCAAAAAGCTTAGGATTTTCTATGCTTTCACTGTGTTGTTCATATTCTTCGGACTCAGAGTATTCCATGAAAATACGCCTTCGCTCATTGCTGCGGGTATATGCTACTATGCATTGCTGATAATTTATACGGTGATTTTTATGACTAATAGCAATAGTGTTTCGGCACGTTCATGATCAAACGTTCTGACATAGTCCTTGAGTATGTATCAGTATGGAGGGATGAATGGACAAGTTATATATGATTATCCCGGCTTATAACGAAGAAGCAACGATCAGGGATGTTATTGATGAATGGTATCCGATGGTAGTGATGACCGGCGAAGAAAGCCGCCTTGTAGTCATCGACGACGGATCAAATGACAGTACATTAAGTGTGCTTAGGGCTGAGGCTTCAAAGAGACCACAGCTGGTTGTAAAGCATAAAGAGAATTCAGGCCACGGGCCGACGATCCTTGCCGGATATAAATATGCGATACAGTCGGGAGCCGACTATATTTTTCAGACAGATTCCGATGGGCAGACATCGGCTGCGGAATTTCCGGCATTTTGGAGGAGCAGGCGTCATTATGATATGATAGTCGGCTACCGTAATCACAGGCAGGATGGATTATCGAGAATATTTGTCACAAAGGTATTGAAGACAGTGATCTTCCTTTGCTTTCACTGCGTTGTCACTGATGCAAACACACCTTTCAGACTGATGAAGGCAAGTACACTTCATAAAGAGTTGTATCTGATACCGAGAAATTATTTTCTCACAAATGTTTTGATAACGGTAATCTATACGAAAAGACATTACAATCTTAAATTTGTACCTATCACATTTAAGCCGCGTCAGGGTGGTGTGAACTCTATAAACATGAAGAGGATTTTTAACATTGGCAAAAATGCATTGAAAGATTTTGTACGCTTAAATAAAAAAATATAGATTTTTTGGAAAGGAACTAATGTGGAAAATACGGTGAGAGAAAAGAATGGATTAAATGCTCTTATAGAGCAGATCCTTAAATTTGGTGTTGTAGGCGGAATTTCATTTGTGATCGACTTTGCGGTTTATTCTGCGATCATCGCAGTTTTTGGCAAAGCTAAGGCAGTAGTTATGGTCGCTGCATTTTTTGGATTCGTGATCTCGGTCATCTTTAACTATATCTCAAGTATGAAATATGTTTTCGTGCATGATGAGAATATGGATAAAAGGAAAGAATTTACAATTTTTGTGATACTTTCAGTTATCGGCCTTGGGCTCAATGAAGCGATTATCATGGGTGTACTCCATATTTATGATATGGTCTCATTCCTTCATAGTGGTATCATTTGGACCTATAAGGAACAGATCGGTAAGATCATTGCTACAGGAATCGTAATGATCTATAACTTTATAACGAGGAAAATTTTTATTGAGAAAAAAGACTAAACGTAATATTTTTTGTAAAATAATTTTGCTCATGCTACTGACTGCTGCACTTGCTGCGGCAGTCTTTGCAGTATTTAAAAGGTATATCGTTCCAAGGACTTCCAGTATCCTTAATAACGTGACAGATCATGCAAATGTTTCTGATGAACGTTCCGAGCCTCTTAAAGATGCTTCGGAGATTGATATAGACGAAGAACTTAAGGAACAGCTCGACAAGGCGGAAGAAGATAAGAAGATCGCTGAAAAGAAGGATTCTGTTTCAGTAGATCTGATCGTATTTGCAGGTCAGAGCAATATGGCAGGCTGGGGCGGTGATGCGGCGAAAGCACCTGAGTTGATCGAAGGCGCAGGAGCAGAGTTCAGAGCGGTTTCTGACCCGACAAAGCTCTATACCATTACAGAGCCTTTCGGTTTTTATGAAAATACCGAAACCATGAACGATATGTTTTTGAAGCGCGGAAGCCTTGTTACAGCCTTTGTAAATGCGTATTATGAAAAGACAGGCGTGCCTGTGGTCGCAGTTTCTGCTTCAAAAGGCGGAACGCCCTCTACTTATTGGGCGACGGAGGTTGTCGGTAATGATGTTTTGACAAGATATAAGAATGCAAAAACGTGGCTTGAGGAAAATGGATATACCATAAGGAATCAGTTTGTTGTATTTTTACAGGGTGAAAATGATGTATTGGAAAATGTTTCAGATTCACAGTATCTTGCGGATATAAATACATTTTCATCAAAACTTTTTTACAGCGGTATCGACAAATTTATGATGATCCGCCTTGGAAGGACTATAAGCGATCCTGCAATCTATGATAGGATAATAAAGCTCCAGACTGAGCTGTGCCGTACTGATCCGCGGTTCGTACTTGTTTCGGTACTGCTCTCACAGCTTGATGAAACCAGCATGGTGGATGAGTATCATTACGGGCAGGAGGCGCTTAATCAGCTCGGAGCTGATGCCGGAGCCAATGCGGCATACTTTGCTGAAACTCGTCATGATCCGCAGTTTATAGATCCGTTAACAGGCGAGATGTATGAGCCAATATATTATGAAGGTCAGTGATCGGAGGATTTAGATGAATCTCAGAACTATCGAGAATATATATAATAAAACAAGGTCATATATTCAAAGAAATGGGGTTGCTGAAACGGCAGTCAGGTCGATCGAGGGATTCAAAGAGGCGGCTGATAATGTGCTGTATGCTTCGGAAGCCAGAAAGCGTGAAGAGGCAAAGCGTACACTTCCGCCGTGTGGAGAATTTGAAAAAAATATACGATTCAGCCTTTTGATACCGACATACGACCCTGATCCGGAGGATTTCAATGTCCTTATGAAATCTATCGCAGACCAGACCTATAAGAACCTTGAGGTCGTCATTGCAGATGCCGGAAAAACAGATAATGTCGAAAACTGTGTGCAGGGTTATAAGGATTCCGGAAGACTTAGTGATATAATTTACATTAAATTGCAAGAAAACAAGGGAATCTCCGGAAATACAAATGAAGCATTGAAGGCGGCATCGGGCGACTATGTTGCGCTCATCGACCACGACGATTTCCTCTCGGTTGATGCTTTTGAAGCTGTAGCAGGTGCTCTTCAAAGCGGAGCAGATATCGTATATACTGATGAAGATAAATATTACGGACCGGAAGATAAGTACTTTACGCCTAACCGCAAGCCGGATTTTAACTTAGATCTTCTTCTCTCAAATAATTATATATGTCATCTTTTCGTGGTAAAGCGCAGTATTGCTCTTGAAACAGGCGGCTTCAGAATGGAATTTGACGGCGCGCAGGATTATGATTTTATATTGCGATGTACGGAGCTGACTGAAAGAGACAAGATTATCCATGTGCCGGAAATACTCTATCATTGGAGAGCTTCAGACGGTTCTACCGCAGACAATCCGGAGAGCAAGCTCTATGCTTACGAGAGCGGCAGAAAGGTTTTGGAAGCGTGGCTTAAAAGGCATGAGATCAACGGCTGTGCCGAACATACAAATCATCGCGGATTTTACAGGATAACTTATTCAGGCAACGAGCTGCCGGAATATAAGGTATTGATTGGCGAGAGACTTTACCCTGAAAACGATGAGAATGAGAAGATATTGGCTTCCTATTTTGCAAGAAAAGAGGTAGGGGCAGTAGGGGCACGTGTAGTCGGCAGACTTGGAAATATTATTTCAAGCGGATATACTACAGACTCCTATGGCAGAAGAGTACCACTCTATGATAAAATGAATATGCATTTTTCTGGATACATGCACAGAGCTGCTATGCAGCAGGATGTTGAAGCTGTTTCAAACAAAGCATGTGTCGTGAGAAGTGATCTTATGAAATATTACGACAAGGACCCAATGAAGATGTTCAGCAGGATACGAGAGGCAGGATATCTTGTAGTAGTTGATCCTGAGGTCGTTTATAGATTTATATAATGAGTTGAAGGGATTTACAGACCATGGCTGAAATAACGGTCATTATACCGAATTACAAAGGAAAGGATGTAATCAGAACCTGCCTTGATTCCCTAAAAAATCAGGAATTCAGCGATTTTGATACAATTGTTGTAGATAATTTCTCCAACGATGGAAGCCTTGAAATAGTCGAAAATGAATATCCGTCAGTAAAGCTTATAAAGCTTAAAGAAAACTTTGGATTTTCGAGAGCTGTCAACGAAGGCATAAGGGCGAGCAAGACGCCTTATGTTCTTCTGCTGAACAATGACATCCGTACTGATCGAGAGATGGTCGGAAAGCTTTATGATGCCATACGGAAGAGCAATGATATATTCTCTGTTTCGGCGAAGATGCTTCAGATGGATCATCCGGACAAGATAGACGGCGCAGGCGATTACTACAGTGCCTGGGGCTGGGCATATGCCAGAGGCAAGGACAAGAGTGCTGAAAGATATAACCGTCCTTGTGATGTTTTTTCTGCATGCGCAGGCGCAGCGATATACAGGCGAGATATCCTCGATGAGATAGGCTGGTTTGATGAGTTTCATTTTGCTTACCTCGAAGACATCGATGTGGGATATCGGGCGCGTATAATGGGATACAGAAATGTATACGAGCCGGAAGCTGTTGTGTGGCATAAAGGCTCAGGCGCGACAGGCTCAAGACATAATGATTTCAAAGTGAGAATATCGGCAAGAAATAATATGTATGTTGTAATGAAAAATATGCCGACGCTTCAGATAATCATAAATCTGCCGTTTCTTTTGGCTGGTTTTGGAATAAAAGCTCTTTTCTTTATATGTAAGGGCTATGGAAGAGCATATCTTTCAGGTATCAAGCGAGGATACATACTCTGTCGACAGGGGAAAAAATTCCCGTATTCTTCAAGGAACTTTGGAAATTATGTAAAAATACAGATCGAACTTTGGATCAATGCGATTCGAAGATTCACGGAGGCGATTTTTTGATACGAGACAATCAGCGTCTGTTCAATAAATTTCATGTTGTTCTCGATGCACTTGTAATTGGCGTTTCATATGCTATATCGTATGGTTTGAAGTTCATGGTTCCATGGGCAAACCGAACGATATTGCACTTGCCGGCGGATATGTATTTCGTATATCTGCCATTCATAGTTGTCGGCTATCTGCTGCTCTACTATGAATTTGATCTGTATAATTCCAAGCGTGCATCCGGAAGAAAAAGAGAGTTCTTTAATCTGATAAGAGCTAACACGATAGGAACGATCACATTTATCGTTGCACTTTATCTTGTTAAGCAGGTACACATTTCACGTTGGTTGATCTTCTATTTTTTTGTAATAAATATAATCCTTTCAACGATTGAAAGAAATGTAGTACGGCAGATCCTTAGACTTATCAGAAAAAGAGGATTTAACAGACATTTTATTTTACTTATAGGCTATTCAAAAGCTGCAGAAAACTACATAGATAAGATCATACAGAATCCTCAGTGGGGATACGTGATACGAGGCATCCTTGATGATAAGGTTGACAGGGGTACGATGTACCGAGGTGTGAAGGTTTTGGGTTCTATAGGAAATCTTGAGTATATACTGCCCGAGAACAAGCTCGACGAGATAGCCATAACCCTTTCGCTTAGCGAATATGGCAAGCTTGAGAGCATAGTTAATCTATGTGAAAAATCAGGTGTTCATACGCAGTTCATTCCGGACTACTATCAGGTCATCCCGTCAAAGCCTTACATGGAGGATATCGACGGGCTTGCAGTTATCAATATAAGGCATGTTCCGCTGACTAATACGTTGAATATGCTTGCGAAGCGTATTGTCGATATAATAGGTTCGGTGGTACTTATAATACTTTTTTCACCAATTATGGTGATCGCTGCGATCGCGATAAAGCTCACATCGCCGGGACCTATAATATTTGCGCAGGAGAGAGTGGGACTGCATAATCGTCCTTTTAAGATGTATAAGTTCAGGTCGATGGAGATGCAGAAGCCCTCGGTGGAGGCTAAGGGCTGGACGAGACCGAATGATCCGAGAGTTACCGGGATAGGAAAGATACTCAGGCGAACCAGTATGGATGAACTTCCGCAATTTTTTAATATTTTGCGCGGAGATATGAGTATTGTCGGACCGCGACCGGAAAGACCGCAGTTTGTAGAAAAATTTAAGGAAGAAATTCCGCGTTACATGATAAAGCATCAGGTAAGACCGGGTCTTACAGGATGGGCACAGGTAAATGGCTTAAGGGGAGATACATCTATCCGTAAACGTGTTGAATATGACTTGTTTTATATTGAAAACTGGACAATAACATTTGATATAAAAATCATGTTTATGACAGTGTTCAAGGGACTCATTAACAAGAACGCATATTGACAATGTATTAAAAATGGGTGTATATTTTGAGAGTTATAGACAAAATCTGAAATTTTGCTAGGGGTAAACATGGCTTCAAGAAGACGAAGAAGACGCAAAAACAAGAATAAAATGAAAGCTCTTGTTGCGATTGAAGTTTTAGTAATGATCGTGCTTGTAGTGGTACTTTTTGTGGTATATAAGTTAGATCTTGCTGATACTGACAATAAAAAAAGCGTCATTAATGCAACAGTAAATGATGAAGTTCAGGCTCAGGTGGAAGATGAGAGTAACAGCTGGAAGATGGGCGGATATACAAATATAGCTCTTTTCGGCGTAGACTCAAGAGACGGAAACCTTGATAAAGGAGCCAGAACAGATACTATCATAATTGGTTCTCTGAATAATTCGACAGGCGATATCAAGCTTTGCTCAGTATATCGTGATACGTATTTAAATATCGGTAATGATACGTATAACAAAGCAAACTCAGCTTATTCGCATGGCGGTCCTGATCAGGCGATCCAGATGCTTAATACTAACCTTGATCTTGATATCGATCAGTACATTACAGTTGATTTCAAGGCATTGGTTGATGTTATTGATGCACTTGGCGGTGTTGAAATCGATGTAACTGATGAGGAGATTCATTTCCTGAACGATTATCAGATCGGTACAGCTGAGGAAACAGGCGATAAGATCATTAAGGTAACAAAGTCTGGTTTGCAGACACTTAATGGACTTCAGGCTACTTCATACTGTCGAATCCGTTATACAAAGGGTGATGACTTCAAGAGAGCTGAGCGTCAGAGAACAGTACTTATGCAGGTCGCTGAGAAGCTTAAAGCTGCTGATGTTTCAAAGCTCAACAGCGTTATAGATGCTGTGTTCCCTGAGGTTAAGACAAGTTTTTCTAAGGAAGAGCTGCTTGCATATGCTGCAAAGGCTGCAACATACACAGTAGCAGATCAGTCAGGATTCCCGGCAGATCATTCTACAGGTACTATGGGAAGTGCAGGAAGCTGCGTAGTAGCAAATGACTTTGCTTCAAACGTAACAGCACTTCATCAGTTCCTCTTTGGGGATTCTGAGTATTCACCGTCTTCAACGGTTCAGAATATCAGCGAAAAAGTAGCATCTGATAAAAATAAAAACGGTGTTTGATAGATAATTTAAAGCCGATACATATTCGTATGTATCGGCTTTTTTTGGATAAGGAAGTTGAAATAAGATGATAGATGTAGTGATTTTAACTTATAAACCGGGAGATTATTTTTTTAAGCAGATAAAGTTATTGGAAAAGCAGACGGTCAAGCCGGATAATATCATTATTATGAATACGGAGGAAAAGTATCTTAATAATTTATTATACGGAACTGCGTTTGGGGAAAGATTCAGCAATATCAAGTTTAACCATCTTTCTCAGAGAGAATTTAACCATGGAAGGACAAGGAACATGGCGGCTTCTAAGTCCGAGGCGGATTACCTGATATTCATGACGCAGGATGCTATGCCGAATGATGAAGATCTTATTAAGAATCTGCTGCGCCCGCATGAGGAAGACAGCATGGTAGCAGTGAGCTATGCAAGACAGCTGCCGAATGAGAATGCAGGCCCTATCGAGAAGTATAACAGGCACTTTAATTACCCTGATAAGGATAGAGTGAAGACGGCAGAAGATATTAAAACACTTGGAATAAAGACGTTTTTCTGCTCTGACGTGTGTGCATGCTATAAGAGATCAGTCTTTGAAGAACTCGGCGGATTTGTGGATGATGCTGTATTTAATGAAGATATGATATACGCGTGCAGTGCGATAAAGGCAGGATATAAGATTTACTATGCTGCATCAGCATGTGTAGTGCATTCACATAATTACAATATGATTCAGCAGTTTAAGAGAAATTTTGACCTTGGAGCTTCTCAGGCGGATCATCCTGAGGTATTTGGGGATGTTTCGAGTGAAAGTGAAGGAAAGAAGCTGGTATTTGGATGTATAAATTATCTTGTAAAGTCCGGAAACATACTGCTTGTTCCTAAATTCATCTTTCATTGTGCGGCAAGGCTCATGGGATTTAAGCTTGGAAAGAACTATAAAAAGTTAAGCAAACGTGTAATACTTAAACTTACGTCAAACCGAAACTACTGGATAAGGCATTGGGATATGGTAGAAGTACCTGATAATCTCAGCGCAGGATATGGTAAGAATTCAGAAGGTTTATGATTATTAAACAACATTAGATTTTTTTAAACACAGAAAAAACTTATTTGATTAATAGGTGGTTTAAGGATTTAACACAAAAGAATCACAATTAAGAGATATTATATAGCCTGTAGAAAGGAACAACATTTTTTTCTACAGGCTTTTTATAAATATAAGTGTTTGAACCAATGGGTGAATAATGTATTGTTTGGTTCGGTTGTTATAAAGTAGGAGGTACGGTTACATGTTTGATGACGAAAGAAATATTAATTCAGAAGATAACAGACGCTTTACGTCAGACAGCTATGGCGGAATGCAGAATAATAGCAGCGTAAATGCAGGATCATCTGGAAATAATAATGCAAATAGTTATGATGAATACAGATATGCGGGCGCTCATATTCCACCGGAGAACGGAAACAGGAACAGACCTAAGAAAAGAAAAGGATTTGGACGCAAGGTTCTTGCTACTGTAGCGCTCGGACTTGTCTTTGGTGCAGTTGCAGGCGGTGCTCTGTATGCAACGAGTCTTATAACTTCTCACGGAAGTAAGGAAGTTGCATCAGTTGAGAGCCCTGCTGAGACAGGCGGTAATCAGTCTGCAAGTATTGCAACAGTTTCAGGTGATTCAAAGAAATCTGTAGCAACGACTAATCAGGTTTCCACAACAGCTCCGATGACAGGTGATGTATCAGCAGTTGCTGAAGCAGTAATGCCGTCTATCGTTGCTATAACAAATAACTATACATCAACAACTCAGGATTTCTTCGGCCAGCAGTATAAGACAGAAAACGAGTCAGCCGGCTCAGGCTTTATCATTTCGCAGAATGATGACGAGCTTCTCATTGCGACAAATGAGCACGTTGTTTCTTCTGCTAATAAGCTTCAGGTGCAGTTTATCGATGATACTACAGCAGAGGCATCTCTTAAAGGTGAAGATGAAGAAGCAGACCTCGCAGTTATCTCTGTAAAGCTCAGCGATGTTTCTGATGATACGATAAGCAAGATAAAGGTTGCTACTCTTGGAGACTCTGATGTACTTAAGGTTGGTCAGCAGGTTGTAGCTATCGGAAATGCTCTTGGATATGGTCAGTCTGTAACAGTAGGTTATGTAAGTGCTCTGAACAGAGAGATCAAGCTTGATAACGGAACTCATAAGCTTATCCAGACAGATGCTGCCATTAACCCTGGTAATTCAGGCGGAGCACTTCTTGATATGAATGGTAATGTTATCGGTATCAACGAAGCAAAGCTCGCTGAGACAGGTGTAGAAGGTATGGGATACTCTATTCCGGTTTCTACAGCTAAGCCTATCATCGAGTCACTTATGTCACAGGAGACAAAGGTAAAGGCTGACGAGACAGAGCGTGGATATCTTGGAATTTCAGGAGTAGATGTAACAAGTGATGTAGCTGAGCAGTACAATATGCCGCAGGGAATCTACATTGCAAGAGTTGGAAGTGGTCTTGCAGCAGAAGAAGCCGGACTTGAGAAGGGTGATATAATCACTTCATTTGACGGTCAGGGAGTACAGACGATGACACAGCTCCAGAGCCTTATCCAGTATTATAAGGCAGGACAGACGGTTGAGATCGTTGCTATGGTTCCAAAGGAAAATGAATATGGTTATGAAGAGAAGAAATTCTCAGTAACTCTCGGCTCTTCAATGGATGGCTCAGGCAATTCATCATCAAATCCATCAAGTCAGGACGACCAGTCTGATCGCGGAGATAGCGGTGATATGGGCGGAAGCAGTATTTTCGGAGATTTCTTTGACAGATATTAAGAATTACTTAATGCATGGGTGTGTGACAAACGTCGCTGCCTATGCTATCATTAAACAGGCAGTATACCAACTGCCTGTTTTGCTGTTTTAAATGAAAGGAAGATTTAGTTTCTATGGATAATAAAGATAATAATCAGTATGAAGACGTATGCCTCATCTGCCACAGAAATGAAAGCACAGCGGGTAAGATGTTTCATCTCCCGAATAATTTCACAGTCTGCAGCGATTGCTTAAGGACAACTATGGACAGCATGAGCCGTATGGATATGGATTCGTTATATAATTCTGCGTTTACCGGTATGCCTTTTGGCTTCCAGATGCCGCCTGTAAACGGTGGTACGGAAAATGTTTCCGGTGTAGTGGAAGACAAGAAGAGTGAAGGTGAGGAAAGCAGCGCTGATGCAGCTTCCGAATCTGAAGACAAAAAGAATTCAGAAGAAAAGAAAGACTCAGAAGAGAAAAAAGAAGATAAGAAAGCCAATAGAGGATATAATCCTTTTGGAATACCGGGATTTCCAAATATACAGTTTGTAAATTGGGATAATCTTGGCGGTGGAAATAATAAGAATAAAGTCAAGAAGGCTACAAAGGAAGAGATCAAGGAAGAGTTTGACTTTAAGAATATACCTCAGCCGCATAAACTCAAGGAAGAGCTCGATAAATATGTCATCGGACAGGATTACGCAAAGAAGGTGATCTCCGTTGCGGTTTATAATCATTACAAGAGAGTTCAGGCAGATACTGACGGTGTGAATGATGTAGAGATCGAAAAGTCAAATATCCTTATGCTCGGTCCTACAGGCTGCGGAAAAACTTTCCTTGTGCAGACACTTGCGAAGATACTTAATGTTCCGCTTGCGATAGCTGATGCAACAAGCCTTACTGAAGCAGGCTACATTGGTGATGACATCGAGTCAGTAGTTTCGAAGCTGCTTGCGGCTGCCGGAAACGATGTAGAGAGAGCACAGCGCGGAATCATCTTTATCGATGAGATAGATAAGATCGCGAAGAAGAAAAATACCAACAGCCGTGACGTCAGCGGTGAGAGTGTACAGCAGGGAATGCTTAAGCTGCTCGAAGGCGCTGAGATAGAAGTTCCGGTAGGGGCTAATTCAAAGAATGCCATGGTTCCTCTTGAAAAGGTTAATACTAAGAATATCCTCTTCATATGCGGAGGTGCGTTCCCTGACCTCGACGAGATCATCAGAGAACGTCTTTCAAAGGAGACATCTATCGGCTTCAATGCAGAACTGAAAGATCACTGGGATAAAGAGAAAAATATCCTTAAGAAAGTCTCTGTCGAGGATATCAAGCGTTTCGGTATGATACCTGAATTTGTTGGACGTCTTCCAATCATCTGCCCGATGGAAGGTCTTACTGAAGATATGATGGTAAGGATACTCAAAGAGCCTAAGAATGCTATAATCCGCCAGTACCAGAAGCTTCTTGAGATGGATGAAGTAAAACTCGAATTCAATGATGAGGCACTTCATGCTATTGCAAAGAAAGCTATGGCTAAGGATACAGGCGCAAGAGCTCTTAGAGCGATAATCGAAGAGTTCATGCTTGATATCATGTTTGAAGTACCAAAAGACCCGGAGATCGGTCGTGTAACTATCACTAAGGAATTTATCGAAAAGAAGGGTGGACCTATCATTGATCTGCGCGGTGTAAGTGAGCTTGAGCAGGAAATGACACCTAAGCTGGAGAATAAAACAGAGTGAAAAAAATCGGATATTTAGCCGTTTCTGCGGCAGCGGCAGCTTCAGACCTGCTTATAAAAGAGTATCAGGAGCGTAAAGGTAAAAAAATAGTCAAAAATAAAGGATTTGCAGCTAATAGATTTGATGAGCACAGCAATGCGGTTGCGGCTGTGTCGGCTGTATTTACGTCGATCATAGGCGCAGGGCTGATACTTGGACCTGAAGAAAAATCAGAGAAGGTTTCGGCGGAAAAGCTTGGCTGGGCACTGATATTTGGCGGGGCACTGAGCAATACTGTCGACAGGCTCAGGAAACGCTATGTTGTAGACTACATCCCGATAGGGAAATATGTGTATAACATTGGAGATTTTTTCATTTACATAGGTACTGCGATAACAGCTATCGCGGAATTTTTCAGAAAATAATATTTAAAGTAAAAGGTCGTGAGCCAGTGTTGACTCGCGACCTTTTTGTATGTTTTAGGATTATCAAAATGGCTTAAGATCAATCCTGATAAAGCGGAGTTGAGAGATATCTGTCTCCATTATCAGGGAGAAGTACTACGATGTTCTTACCCTTGTTTTCAGGACGGGCTGCGATGATCTCGGCAGCGTGTACAGCGGCACCTGATGAGATACCTACAAGGATACCTTCAGAATGAGCTATCTCACGGCCAACTTTGAAGGCGTCATCGTTTTCTATGGTGATGATCTCATCATAGATCGAAGTGTTGAGAGTTGCAGGGATGAAACCTGCGCCGATTCCCTGGATCTTATGAGGACCTGGAGTACCCTTTGAAAGAACCGGGCTTGTTGCAGGCTCTACAGCGATGATCTTCACATTAGGGTTCTTTTCTTTGAGATACTGACCTACACCTGAAAGTGTTCCGCCTGTACCTACACCGGCTACGAAGAAATCAACGGCGCCGTCTGTATCCTCCCAAATCTCAGGACCTGTAGTTGCCTTGTGTGTAGCCGGGTTTGCCGGATTTTCAAACTGACCTACTATCACAGAACCCGGTGTGTTTTTATGAATCTCTTCGGCTTTGGCGATAGCACCCTTCATTCCGGAAGCGCCGTCTGTAAGAACTATCTCTGCGCCATAAGCTTTAAGGAAATTACGGCGTTCTACGGACATTGTCTCAGGCATTGTAAGGATTGCATGGTATCCCTTGGCAGCAGCGACTGCAGCAATTCCGATACCGGTATTTCCTGAAGTTGGCTCGATGAGTGTCGCACCTTCCTTGATGATGCCGCGGTCTTCATAGTCTTTGATAAGGCCGTAAGCGATACGATCTTTAACTGAGCCGGCAGGGTTGAAATATTCAAGTTTTGCAATGATGTGTGCTTCGATGCCGTTCTTCTTCTCATAATTTGTGAGCTCAAGAAGTGGTGTATGTCCGATGAGTTCTGTGGATGATTTCTTGATATTAGCCATGTATGCCTCCCGATTTAATTAAATTTATTTAATACATATATTCCTATCTGATTGGTATGAATTATTTATAGCCTAAATAAGAGAAGTTGTCAAGCCAAAAATTTAAGTTTATGGTATGATACTTATATCTGTAAAACTTGAAAGGGGAACTAACAATGGCAAATATCAGAGCAGTAGTATCTCTTGGCCACAAGGCATTAGGTTACACGACAAACGAACAGCTCAACGCTGTAAAGATCACAGCAAAAGCGCTGGCAGATCTGGTTCAGGGAGGGTATGATCTGGCGATCACTCACTCAAATGGACCGCAGGTATCAATGATCCACAAGGCAATGACAGAACTTAGAAGACTTTATCCTGATTACTCACCGGCAGCAATGTGTGTGTGCTCTGCAATGAGCCAGGGATATGTAGGTTTTGATATTCAGAATTCCCTTAAATCAGAATTACTCATGAGAGGAATAACTAAAAGCGTTTCAACTATCTTAACGCAGGTGACAGTTGACCCATATGATGAGGCTTTCTACAATCCGACCAAGGTCATCGGACGCCATATGACAGGCGAAGAGGCTGTAATGGAGGAGAGAAAGGGCAATTTCACCATAGACGATAATGGAAAAGGCTTCCTGAGAGTAGTAGCGACACCGAAGCCTATACAGATCGTAGAGCTTGAGGCGATCAGGACACTTTATGATGCAGGTCAGATCGTAGTCGCAGCGGGCGGCGGCGGAATCCCTGTTATTGAGCAGAACGGTAATCTTAAGGGCGCAAGCGCTGTCATTGAAAAAGATGATATCGCATCACTTCTTGCAGTTAAGCTTGATGCAGATCAGTTCATCATCCTCACAGGTGTTGATGAAGTTAAGAAGAATTTTGGTAAGGAAAATGAAACTTCAATACGCCATATGAGCGTTGCAGAGGCAAAGAAGTATGCAGAAGATGGTGAATTTGAGAAGGGAACTATGCTTCCGAAGATTGAGGCTGCATGTGAATTCCTTGCATCCAAGCCGGAAGGAAAAGTACTCATAACATCACTTGATGCAGTTTCAGACGCTATCAAGGGCAAAAAAGGAACAATCATAACATCATTGTAAATAGAAATAAAGGGATGCGTGCAAGCGCATCCCTTTACTGTGAATCATCATATTACATAGTCGTACGATGCTGACTGATTATGCTTCTCGACGAGATCTGCGACAGTTACATTGTCAACGACATTATTTATAGCATCGGCAAGATCTTTCCATACTTCAAGCGTTTCACAGGTATCGCATCGTTCGCACTGGTTAAGATCAGTATCTAAGCAGGCAACGGGTGAAAGAGAACCTTCTGTAAGACGAAGGATCATACCTACTGTAAACTTTTGCGGCTCATCAGCGAGTTGATAACCTCCTTGAGCACCACGTACACTACGAACAAAGCCGGCTTTGTTGAGTATAGATATGATCTGCTCAAGATATTTTTCTGAAATTTCCTGACGTTTGGCTATATCTTTTACTTTAATATATTCGCCGGTGTTGTGAAGAGCAAGGTCGAGCATGACTCTCACAGCATAGCGTCCTCTTGTAGATATTTTCATTCGGCAGCCTTTCTGATATAATTAATTTTTATGTGTTAATCTTAAATAATAATTCATACTATGTCAATAGGAAAATAGGTACAAAATATGTTATTTAATTCATTAAACTTTTTATTTTTTATGCCGTTAGTATTCCTTCTTTATTGGGGATGCCCTGTGAAAGTACGCTGGATACTGCTGCTTCTTATCAGCTGGTGCTTTTATATCTCGTGCAGCGCCCAGTATTTTCCATTGCTCGTGCTGACAACATTCATATCGTGGGTGGCAGCAGTGACGATAGGGAAAAACAGGGAAAAGAAATCGGCTAAAAGCATAATGGCTGCCGGCACTGTGGTTTGCCTGGCATTTCTTGTATTTTTTAAGTATTTCAATTTCATAACGACTTCTGCGGCTGATTTTGCAAATCTCTTTGGTTTCAGCCTTCAGCCTTATACACTTAAGCTAGTACAGCCGGTCGGAATTTCGTACTATACGTTTATGACGATAAGCTATCTTGCAGATGTCTATAAGGGAAAGATAGAGCCGCAGCTTAATTTCGCAAAATATGCACTCCACATTTCTTTCTTCCCGCAGGTGATCGCAGGACCTATCGGAAGAGCGCCTGAGCTTATGGATCAGTTCTTTGAAAAGAGAGAGTTTGACTATGACAAAGCTGTAAGCGGTCTTAGGATGATGCTTTGGGGATATTTCAAGAAGCTCATCATTGCAGATTCGCTTTCAGGTTATGTCGATGCGGTATATGGTGCAGTACCATACTACTTTGGAATGACATTTATAATCACATCTATAATGTATACGTTCCAGATATATTGTGACTTTTCTGGTTACTCTGATATCGCGATAGGTGTGGCAAGGCTTTTTAATATCGACCTTATGACTAACTTTAAGAGCCCTTATTGGTCAAAGTCAGTAAGAGAATTCTGGTCAAGATGGCACATTTCACTTTCAACATGGTTTCGTGATTATGTATACATTCCGCTTGGCGGCGGAAGAGTAAGCCCGGCAAGAAAGAATTTTAACCAGATGGCGACAATGCTCGTCAGCGGTCTCTGGCATGGTGCGAACTGGACTTTCGTTATTTGGGGCGGCCTGCATGGTATTTATCAGGTGATAGAAGGCTTTTGCAGAAAGCATTTTGTGAAAAAGGACGCACCTGAGAAAACAGGAGCAAAGAAGATAGCGTCAAATATCTTTCATGGTCTTATCACATTCATACTTGTAGATATCGGATGGATCTTCTTTAGAGCTGACAGCATCAGCGATGCACTTTTCATCATGACACACCTTCACAATGGTGTCATATTCCACTTTGCAAATGCATGGAATAAGATGATGGTTGACATGAATCTCACAGTATTCGCGCTGCTTAAGCTTGCTGCAGCACTTATAGTGCTCATGGTTTATGACTTTATTTCACTTAAGCATGATATTCCAAGCGAATTTGGAAAGCTGCCTGTCGTGATACGCTGGATAGCATATACAGCACTTACGACATTTATAATCGTGTCTACACTTCACGGTGGTACGACACAGACATTTATTTACTTTAATTTCTGAGGTGAGAGGAGACTGAAATGAGAAAATTTTTACTGAAATGTCTGGCTTTTGCGCTGATCCTCGGGATAATCTTTGTGCCGGTATCGGTTTTGCTTGATCCGTATAATATTTTTCATGCGACAAATATCAGCAACAATGGCGTTGAACCGAATAAAGCATACGTTAAAATGAATAATGTGCTTTCACATCCGGATAAATATGATTCATTTTTATTTGGCTCATCACGTGTGGGATTTTTCGATGTGTCAAAGATGACTGATGGAAATTATTACGATATGTCGTACTCTGAAGGTACTCCGGCAGAGCATCTGAGACATCTGAAGATTCTCATCGGACGCGGCATCGTTCCTAAAAATGTGACTATAGGTGTAGATGATATCTCTTATTTTGTAGACCCTGCTTTCCATAAAGAGCAGCTTTATAGAAGAGATTTTCCATGGAATGGTACAGTTCTGGAAAAGCTTGACTTTTACCTTGCTTACTTTGACCTGATAACACTTTCAGATTCAATAGAAGTTATCAGCAAGCATAAAAATACTGACCCTGACTATGGCGAGAGACTTCTCGAAACAGGAACAGAAAATCTCACTATCCCTACAGGCTTTAACTATGAAAAGACTGATGCGACATGGTCTGACTACTACACTCCGAGAGAAGAGTCATTTCAGGATATCAAGGACATAGTGGATCTTTGTGATGAATATGATATTAATCTGAGAATATTTACTAATCCTATCAATGGATATACTTATCAGAAGGATATCGCAAATGGGTATATCGTATTTTTGAAAAAACTTGCAGATGTTACAGATTATTATAATTTCAGCGGCTTTAATGACATAACACTTGATATGGACAATTATTATGAGACAAGTCACTATTGCCCTGCAGTTTCAGATATGGTGATTGATCGCATGTATAACGACGTTACAGATCCAAGGCTCCTTTCACAGGGATTTGGAATGTATGTAACTAAGGATAACGTGGATGACCTTACAAAGATCTTATACGATCAGGCTGTCAACTTTGATCTGCCTACAGATACATATCCGGATACTTTAAACAAAGTTGAAGAAAATAATTAAATTTACATAACCAAATCTTAATTTTTTGTGTTGATTATAAAAATTGAATGACATGTTAATTTAATAGTGATATATTTTAGTAGTATACAAAATTTTTTTAGATAATTTCGACCTATATCAGAGGTCAGAGAGACATCTGTGTGTGGACAGGGGTTCGAAATGAAGAATATTTATGGAGGTCAAAATGAGGAAGAAGTACAACGGGTTCCTTGCGTTGCTGCTTTCTGCATCGATGATTTTCGGTGGATCGGGTGTTTCCACTGTTAACGCGTATGGTGCTGAGACAGGAATTTCTGAGGACAGTATTTCAACAGAGGTAGTTGAAACAGAAGCTTCTGAAAGTACAGAGGAAGCAAAGATCGAAGAAGCATCAAAAGAGAGCACAGAAGAGGTAAGTGAGGATAGCGTAGAAACTGAAAGCACAAAGGAAGTCAGTGAAGACGAAGTTACTACAGAGTCTGCTAATGCTACAACTTCTACCAATGCTGCAGAGACAACAGCTAAGACTGCTGCAACAGGTTCACTTTCAGACTGGGATTATCCTACAAGATCATATACATACGATGGTAAGGGTGTAACCTTCTCAGAGAATACAAAGCTTAAAACAGCATCAGATTCATATACATATAAGTACTACTATTCAACAAGTTCAAATCAGGCTGATAAAAATGAGGTCTCAAAGACAGGACTTGTAGATGCAGGATGGTACGTTATCAGTGCAAATGCAATCTCAGATGGCAACGTTGTATCATCTGTAAGTTTCGACTATATCATTAAGCCGGCACCACTTACAGTTTCAACAGCTGATGCAGAAGCAACTGTAACAAACGAGTCAGGAAAACTTGATACTCCTTTGCAGGCAAAGGATGCTTCAATTATTTCAGGCTCTGTCGTATCAGGTGACAAGATCGAGTTCACAGATTGGGCATCTATCGACAAAGTTGGTGTATCAGAGAACAGCTGTACAGCAGTAGGTGCAGATAATACAAAGATTTCTAACTATGAAATCACATATAAGTTTGGTACATTGACAGTACTTTCAGGCTGGGACTCTGACAGAAACCAGATGAACAACATCAGAAATCTTAATGCTACAATGAATAAGAAAGGTGTTGTAACAGTAAAGTGGGCACAGCCTAAGAAGGCAAAGAGAGTCACATACTCAGTATATAGAAGAAATACTGATGGAACATGGACAAGACTTACTGAAGGTATCAAGAAGAAGTCATATAAAGATACAGATGCAATGAATGTTGTATCAAGCGGCGAAGGACAGCTTGTTTACCGAGTTATCGCAAGAGGAACTGATACATACGGTCAGGAAGGCTCAGGCGCTCCGGCTTATGTACAGTGTGTACCGAAGATCCTTACATTTGAGTCTGGCCCGAACTACAAGTATATCAACCTTAAGTTTGTATCAAATGAAGCTCCTGCAGGATATCAGATAGAGCAGTTCTCAACTAAGAATAAGAGCAAGAAGGACGTTATCACTGTATCTTCATCAGATCTTAAAGCTGAGGTATATACAGGTAAAGTCGTTAAGAATAAGAATGCAACTATCACAGCTGTTAACTATAAGGATGAAGGCAGTGAAAATGTAACAATTGCAAATTCTAAGAATGTTAAGTTCACATTCAGAATTGCAGCTGCTCCTTTCACAATCTCAGACCTTGGTGAGACAGTTGAGATCCCACAGTCTAAGTATACAGGCAAGAAGAGCGTTAAGCTCACAACAGGCAGCTGCCCACAGGTAACAGCAAGTGCAGACAGCCTTACACAGATCAACTTTACATATTCAAAGGTTAAGAAGGCAAAGGGATACCTTGTTGAGTACTCAACAAGCCCTGATTTCACAACTTCAAACAACAATATTTATGTAAAAGCGTTCATCACAGCAAAGACAAGTGATTCTACTTATAAGAAGTGGAAAGTCGGCTACTATGATGATATGCCTAACGCAGGTAAGATAGTTGTTAATAATGTAGTTACAGGTGTTCCTTACTACTTCCGTTGTACAGCTTACTTTAATTTCAAGCCTACAAGCGACTACGATACAGTAGACGGTGACCCAGGTGTAACTTCAGATGTAGTTATGAACTATGGCCGTCCTGTGGGTGTAACAAGCCTTACAGCCAAGTATTATGACGGTACAAAGTCTGATGCAGGACTTACATGGAACTATACTACAAAGTATGGCGACAATATCATTGGATATCGTGTAACACGTCAGAATTACAAAGAGAATACTTCATCAAAAGAATTTACTGTAGAGGATGGAGCACTTGTAGAGCTCAGAGGTCTTGCTAACCGAAATAAAGAAAAGAGCTACAAGGTTGCAGACAGTAATAAGATTCCTAATGGAGAGAGAATCGAGTACACTGTTCAGGCTATTTATCAGAATGTGAACTCTAATTTCAAAGCAACAGGATCAAATATCATTTACAGTGACCCTGTAACTGTTGACTACATGAACCCAACAGGAATTGAGTTCCTCAAGAGCGCAAGCTCTAGCTCTAAAAAGAAGAAAAAGTCAACAAGTACTGCAACTTCATATACAGTAACAAAGGGCGGTACACTTAATGTATCAAAGCTCCTTAAGTTTGATCCTGAAAGCACAACTAATAAGGAAGTAGATTACGCAAGCTCAAATACTGAGTACTTCAAGGTAAGCAAAGACGGTGTTATCACAGGTGTTAAGAATACAGGCAGCAAGACTGTAACACTTACAGTAACCTCAAAGAATGATTCTAATGTTTCAAATGACATTCAGATCAAGGTTGGTTCTGCTACTTCTTCATCTGGCGGATCATCAGGCAGCGGAAGCGACACAAGCTCACTCGTTGTATGTCTTGACCCTGGACACGGCGGAAGCGACAGCGGTACAACAAATGGTAGTGTCAAGGAAAAGGACGTAAATCTTGCAATCGCTAAAAAGGTAGGCGAGTACCTTGAGGACGAAGGTGTAAAAGTATATTACACAAGAAGTACAGATACATATATATCACTTACAGACAGAACAGATTATGCTCAGGATAAGGGCTGTAACCTTTTCGTAAGTATCCACTGCAACTCAGGCTCTTCAAGTGCAAAGGGTACAGAAGTTTACTATTCTTTGACAAAGTATGGCAGAAAGAATCTTGCTTCAAAGATCAGTTCAGCAGTTGCTACTGCTCTTGATACTACAAATCGTGGTGCCAAGACAAGACAGGGTGACAATGGAGATTATTACTCAGTTATCCGTACATCTGCTGCAAAGGGAATCCCAGGTCTTATCGTAGAGCATGGATATTTGTCAAACAGCTCTGACCTTGCAAAGCTTACAAATTCAAACTATGTAAAGGCTGCAGCAAAGGCTGAGGCAAACGCAATCGTTAAATACTGGAAGTCTTGATCCGGGAGGATTTTATATTGAAAAAAAATGTTGTAATAGCTTTGATGGGCGCGATGCTTTTATCGCTTAGCGCTTGTGGAACAACAAAGAATGCAACTTCGACAGAAGCTTCGGTTAGCACCGAAGCTTCTGCTGAATCAGAAGAAAGTACAGAAGAGGAAGAAGAGGAGCCTGATGAGATCGCACAGACTGATGCAGATGCTCTTCTTTCTGAAAAGCTTGATGGTTTAGACTGTCAGGCAGTATTCTTTGATCTGGAGTTTATAAACGAGCACGATTATTATACATATTCAATTGTAAATAAAGACGGTGATGAGCTTGACCAGATGCTTGCAGTTGATGCAGTTTCGGGTGAAGTTTATGTTTATGACACAGACGATGAAGAAATACGTGATTTTTCAGAGTTTGAGTTATATGACCCTGAGAAAGACGTTAAAGTAGATTGGGAAGGAACCTACGAGCTTGATGGAATGACTGTTGTTTTAAGCCCGGCTGATGATTCATCATTTGAATTTAAGTTTACAAAGAATGATGAGAAGCAGCTTGAAGGTGTGGCACAGGTTTCCGATAATAAAGGTGAGTACAGCGATGACGAGGTTTCACTCACATTCGAGTTCACTAAAGATGGTTCACTCAAGATCTCAAATAAAGGAAACATAAATGAATTTGCCGGTATCTATGTACCGGGAAAGGAAGAGTGATATTATGAGAATCTTCAGAAAGTTCATGGCAGCGCTGCTTGCTGCAATGCTTCTCATAGGTGCAGCTCAGCCGGCTTCAGTACAGGCTGCAACAGCACAGAGTGGTTTTAAGGGTGTTTGGATCTCATTCCTTGATGTTCAGACATATCTTAAGGGTAAAGATCAGACAGCATTTGATGCTGCATTTAAGCAGATGTGCAGCACTGTAGCAGCTCAGGGCTGCAATGCAGTGATCGTTCATGTACGTTCACACAATGATGCTATCTATCCTTCAAAAATTTATCCATGGAGCACTACAATGCTTAATGGTAACCCGGGATTTGATCCGCTTGCAGACATGGTATCAATAGCTCACAATGCAGGTCTTACATTTCATGCATGGATAAACCCTTATGGATACCGTAATGGCGTAGTTACAGGAAATGCAGCACTTGCAACAAATGCAAATGTAATTGCCGGTGTACAGGAGATCGTAAGCAACTACGCAGTAGATGGAATCCACTTTGATGACTACTTCCCACCACTTGGAGCAGCATCACTCAACTCAATGGTATCAAGTGTACATTCTGTATGTGCATCTGCAGGCAAGGTTTTCGGAATTGCTCCTGCAGGAAACATCGAGAACTGCATGGCAGCCGGTGCTGATGTAAAGACATGGCTTTCTACACCGGGATATGTTGACTATGTATGCCCACAGATCTACTGGTCAGATAATTATGGTGCAGCCGGAAATGTGACAATGTACTCAAATCGTATAGCTGCATGGAAGGCACTTGACACAGCAGGAATCCCACTCTACGTTGGACTTGCTGCATATAAGTCAGGTCAGGCTCTTTCTTATGATCCGGGCTGGAGACTTAGCAGCTCTAACCTTGCTTCACAGTATGACAAGGCTAAGGCAGCCGGTTATGTAGGATATGCATTATATCGTTACAGCACATTGGTAACTCCAAGTGCCGCAACAGAACTTGCAGGAATAAAGGCAAAGGGTTAAATGTGCACGAGCTTTGACACTATTTGCTGAAAAACAATTAAATATATTCGTTAAAATGCACAGCTATTTGTACTAGTAGCTGTGCATTTTGTTTAATTTTGACATAAAATGAATAAATTATGAACAAAAATGGGAAATATTCATAAAAAACACAAAAACTGTTTACAAATTTCCAAGAATGGATTATACTCAAAATCGTTGAAGGGAAACCTTCACAGAGGATTATGAATGAAATGTCGTATACACGACAATAATTTTAGGAGGAAAAATTATTATGAGAAACAAGATCGCTATGGTTATGGTATCAGCTATGGTTGCAGCTACACTTATGATGGGTTGTGGTTCAACAGCTTCTACAGCATCTACAGCAGCTTCAACAGAGGCAGCTTCAACAGAAGCAGCATCTACAGAGGCAGCTTCAACAGAGGCAGCTTCAACAGAAGCAGCTTCAACAGAAGTAGCTTCAACAGAGGCAGCTTCAACAGAGGCTACTGAGTCTACAGAGTCTACAGAGGAGGCTTCAACAGAGGCAGCTTCTACAGAAGCAGCATCTACAGAGGCAGCTTCAACAGAGGCTGAGTAATTCATACTCAATCTAAGGCGAAAATAAAGGGCTTGCGGATTTTCCGCAGGCCCTTTTTGTTAGTTATAATGTATATCTGGCAGAAAATTCCTTGGTGAATTTTTCTGCGCCCTTTCTGTTCATATGGTTATTATCACCAAAGTACTCATTGTCATATACAGGCACTTCTGTTTCGACAGTAAACTGTGGGTGCTTTTCTTTTATTCCTTCAAGGAATTCCTTATATTCATCAAGAAATCTTTCTGCGACAACTTCAGAAGAGGCTTTGTTAAATGGAGCTTGTGCAATAGTCACATTTATGCCGTTCTTTTCACACAGATCCAGAAGCCGGTTGTAATAGTTGATCACGAGCGGCGAGTAGTCGAAGTAGTCATGATGTGTTTCGTAATTAAGTCCGTCATTGCCGTCTTCAGTACCAAATTCTGTATAGCCAAGGTCGTTTTGCACAGCCTTGTACTTTTCTATGTTTTCAGCGTATCTGCCGCTTATTCCCGCCTGATATATCGCATCAAGGTATTTATTAGGCAGACGCAGCTTAAAAGATAAAATATCAGCCTGCCAGCCGGGGTAGTGTACAGATTTGTCCGGATGGGCGTAGGCGGTGCGCTCAACCTCAGCAAGCTCATCTAATGAAAGATAGTTGTAGTAAAGCGTCTGCTGCCAGTTGTCAATGCTGCAGAAGTGATACGGTGCAAATATGATGATGGCATTTGAAGGAGCACTGTGGTGAGACAGATAATTAGATAACGCATAGTACATCTCAATGGAAGTAGCGCCTCCGATGGCTATATTGTAGACATCGCTGCCGAGCTCAGCTGGTATAAGGCTTGATTTAGCTCTTGAGTCGCCTAGTATAAGCGTGCCTGCACTTGAGTCAGCAGAGCGGACATAATCGTTTTCCTGCTGCCACATGGTGTATTCCACCGCCATGTATCGCATTGGTGTCAGAAAAGTTATGACACACAGAAGGATGAGCGGTATCGCTAATAATATAAAATTTCTAAGTAGTCTTAAGATATTTTTTTTCATAATTAAAAGTTAAAGTAAATAAACTGTGCTGCGCCGATATTGGCACTGAGCAGGATCATCAGGCTTAACAGGTAGTAGACACACCATCTTACAGGTGTAGTCTTGCCTAGTACGAAAGCGACCGCATCACCTGTTTTTTCGTTTGCTATGTCGTGGATAAGAAGTATGAGGAGTGAAAAAAGCAGTATGAGCATATTTAATGTGCCAAGTCCAAGTGCGAAAGGACTTGTGGAAAGTACACTGCTGATGTCAAATCCGCAAAAGATCTTATTCATTATACTGAAAGCTGCATCAATGGACGTAGCTTTGAAAAATACTAAAGAAGCACAAAACAGCAGGAATGTGATAATAATTTGCGCTGCGTGGTGCAGAGATTCTGCAATTTTGCTCTTGAATACAAAGGCTTTTGTGACGATATTTCTTATCGGAGCGGTAATTTCACCAAGTATCTGGAAAAGTCCTGATAAAAAACCCCAAAGGACGTATGTCCATGCTGCACCATGCCAGAGACCGGAACACGAAAATACTATGAGAACATTTAAGTATTTTCTGAACTTTGACACTCTGCTTCCGCCAAGAGGGATGTAGAGGTAGTCTGTGAACCAGCTGTTAAGCGAAATATGCCAACGGCGCCATAATTCCTTGCATGACCTTGCGAAGAAAGGCTGCCTGAAATTTTCGCGAAGCGTGATACCTAAGACCTCAGCTGCACCTATCGCTATGGTAGAGTAGCTTGCAAAATCGCAATAGATCTGGAAAGCATATGCAAATGTTCCGAGAATCATCTGATAACCTGTGCATGAGGTGTAATTACCATAAATAAGGTCGGTTACTATCGCAAGCCTTGAGGAGATCACGAGCTTCATAAAGAAGCCCCAGAGCATCCTGAAGAGCCCATGGCGGACTCTTGCATAGTCGAAGTCGCGTCGGGCGGAAAATTGCGGGATAAGCTCACCTGCTCTTCCGATAGGACCTGCAAGTATCTGCGGGAAGAAAGAAACAAAGAGCGCATATGTTAAAAATGAACGTTCAGGCTTCACTTTTCCGCGGTAAACGTCGACCATATAGCCGATGACCTGAAAAATGTAGAATGAGATTCCGATGGGGAGCATCACATTTAAGCTCGGCTTCGTTCCGATGGTTTCACATATGAAATTGTAGTACTTAAAGAATATCAATGCGGAGAGATTCAAAAGTACGATGATTCCGCAGGTCAGCTTTGCCTGAAAAGAGCTTGTCCTGCACTTTCCGAGGGCGAGACCGCCAAGCCATGTGATGACCGTCGAGGCGAGAAGCAAAAGCGAAAACTCCGGACCCTGAGCCATATAATAGAAGTAACTTATCAGCAGGAGCCAGAGATTGTTCATTCGCTTAGGTATGATAAAATATACCAGAGTAATGACCGGGAAAAAAACTGCAAATGATATTGAATTAAAGATCATTAAGTATTAACCTTTCTAATTTATAATCATTTGATATCATACCATAGGTCGGGGCGCAATGCTTGTTAAAATTAAAAGGTTGGGGTATGATTATCGTTAATAAAGGAGAAAATAAAGATGGAAGAAAAGAAAAGTTTAATAAAGGAAATTTTTGACTGGTTAGCAGTCGTTGTGATCGCTGTTATTGCAGCATTGATAATCGATAATTTTATCATCGTTAATGCTAAGATACCGTCAGCGTCGATGGAGCAGACGATCATGACAGGCGACCGTGTTATCGGCTTTAGAGGGGCATATCTTTTTTCTGATCCGCAGAGAGGCGACATTGTCATTTTTAAGTATCCTGATGATGAAAGCATTCTTTATATAAAGAGAATAATCGGAATGCCGGGAGATGAAGTGGAGATCAAGGACAATGTGGTTTACATAAATGGTGAGCGATACAACGAAGACTACATTTCAGGCGGAACAAGCGGTGACTTTGGACCGTATAAGGTTCCGGAAGGGCATTATTTCATGCTTGGGGATAATAGAAATAATTCAGCTGATTCCAGATATTGGAACAACACATATCTCGCAAAAGAGAAGATCGTTGGTAAGGCAGTATTTAGATACTGGCCATCAATTAAAAAGCTTTGAGCTGCTTGTAAGGGCGTGAACACGCCAGACTGGAGGAGAACATGATTTCGGAGAGAATGAAGGGCCTTGTATCAAACAACTCAGTAATAAGGCAGATGTTTGAAGAGGGTAAGAAAATGGCTGAGGAATTCGGAGCAGAGAATGTCTACGACTTTTCTCTGGGTAATCCGAATATCCCGGCACCGGCGAAAGTCAGGGAGACAATTATCGAGCTTGCTAACAATGAAGATCCTGTAGTTCTGCACGGGTACATGAATAATGCAGGATTTGAAGATGTCAGGGAAAAGGTGGCCTCTTCACTTAACAGGCGTTTCAGGACAAAGTTTGGCGCAGGAAACGTGCTTATGACAGTCGGTGCTGCATCAGGGCTTAATTGTGCGCTGAAGGCACTTCTTAACCCGGGGGATGAAGTCCTTACATTCGCTCCGTTTTTCGTGGAATATAGGAATTATGTGGCTAATTACGACGGCGTTCTAATTTCTGTCGAGCCGGATACTTCAACATTTCAGCCTGATCTTTCTAAATTTGAGAAGGCTATCACTAAGCGTACTCACGCAGTTATCATCAATAATCCAAATAATCCTACCGGTGTGATCTATACCGAGGAGACAATTAAAAATATAGCGGGAATTCTTGAAAAGAAGCAGAAAGAGTATGGAACGGAGATATTTATCATCGCCGATGAGCCTTACAGAGAGCTTGTATTTACAGGGGCAGAAGTTCCATATATAACAAAGTATTATGCAAATACTATGGTGTGCTATTCATTTTCAAAGACACTTTCTTTGCCGGGAGAGCGTATAGGATACCTGATAGTTCCGGATGAGTGTGCCGACAGCAGGGAGCTTTTCAGTGCGGTAACGATCGCAAACAGAGTGCTCGGCTGTGTAAATGCACCATCACTTTTCCAAAAGGTTGTAGGCGAATGCATAGATGAAAAATGTGATGTGAATTTCTATGATAAGAATAGAAAGAAGCTCTATGAAGCACTTGTAAGCTATGGTTTTGAGTGTGTTAAACCGGAAGGAGCATTTTATCTTTTCATGAAAACTCCGACAGAAGACGATCTGGAGTTTGTCGAAGAGGCGAAGAAGGAGCATATTTTGGTAGTTCCCGGCAAGTCTTTTTGCTGTAAAGGATATGTGCGCATAGCGTACTGCGTAGCCTATGAAACTATTGTCAATTCACTTCCGGCCTTTAAGAGGCTTGCAGAAAGGTATGGTCTTGGAAAATGAGTTTTGAAGATAATATCAGAAAAGTAGTACCGTATACACCGGGTGAGCAGCCTAAGAGAAAAGTTATCAAGCTTAATACTAATGAATGCCCATATCCGCCGTCTCCAAAAGTTTTTAATGCTTTGGAAGATTTTGATGCATCGCACTTAAGACTTTACCCGGACCCGGAGTGTACAGGGCTTGTAAATTCCATTGCAGATTATTATGGAAGAAAACCGGAAGAGGTTTTCGTCGGAGTTGGCTCAGACGACGTTCTTTCTATGTGCTTTCTCACATTTTTTGCAGGTAAGAAGCCGATACTTTTCCCGGATATCACATATTCATTTTATGAAGTGTGGGCTGATGTATATAGGATTCCGTATAAAACGATACCGCTTAAAGAAAACTTTGACCTTGATGATGAGGACTATATGATCGAAAACGGCGGCATAGTTATAGCGAACCCGAATGCGCCGACAGGTGTCAGCGAGCCGCTTGAAAAAATCGAAAAGATAATAAAAGCAAATCATGACTCTGTGGTGATTGTTGATGAGGCTTATATAGATTTTGGCGGCGAAACAGCTCTTCCGCTCATAGATAAATATGAAAATGTCATCATCACACGCACTATGTCTAAGTCGAGAGCGATGGCGGGAATGCGTATAGGATATGCGTTTGGACCTGAAAAGCTTATCAAGTATCTGAATGATGTGAAGTTTTCTGTAAATTCATACACCATGAATATGCCGGCTCTCATAGCCGGAGAAGAGGCTATGCTTGACAAGAGATACTTCGAGCAGATAAGGGATAAGGTTGTAGCTACTAGGGAAAGAAGCAAAGATATGCTTAAAAAGCTCGGATTCACTTTTAGAGATTCCAAGACAAATTTCATCTTTGCGAAGCATGAAAGAGTTCCTGCAAAGTATATCTTTGAAAAACTCAAAGAACATGATATTTACGTGCGCTACTTTAATAAGCCGAGGATAGACGATCATCTGAGGATCTCCATCGGAACTGATGAAGAGATGGATGAGCTTTTCAAAGCTTTAGAGACAATATTGCAGGAAGCGTAAACACAAAAGAATCACAGGTTGGACAATATCAGGTCACAGTAAAAACAAAGTTCGGAAAAACTCTTGTGATAGTATTGCTTCATCGAAAGAAATCTTATATTTAGGAGATTTTATGGAGGAATAATTATGAAAAGAATGAATCTGAACAAGCTTGGTATTGGACTTACAGCTGCAGCACTTGCAGTAACTATGATGGGATGTTCGTCAGGAAGTACATCCTCTGCAGCTTCTGCACCGACTGAGATGGCTTCGGAGGCACCATCTGGAGCACCATCAGAAATGCCGTCAGAAGCTCCGGCTGATGCACCGACTGATGCGCCGTCAGAAGAGGCAGGCACAGCTGACGCTGAAGGCACAGAGGCTATGGGTAAGGTAGTTTCAGTAGACGGTGAGACACTTACACTTGAAGCTATGGGTGGAAATGGCGGAAAGCAGCCTGGAGGAGCCGGAAAAGAGAACGGCGGTAAGCCTGGCGATAATGCTCAGGGCGGTCCACAGGGCGGCGGCGAGAAGCCTTCCGGTGATTCAGACAGTACAGAAGCACCTTCAGGTGAGAAACCTTCAGGAGAAGCGCCTGCAGGAGATAAAGCTCAGGGCGGAAAGACACTTACTCTTACACTCACAGACAGCACTGAGTATAATGACTGCACAGTAGACGATATAACAGCTGATGCTATGGTCAAGGTTACTTATAATTCTGATAATGAAGTAGTTTCGATCGAACTTGCACAGCAGCCTGACGGAGCAAAAGAGGAAGGCTCAGCGTCAGAAGAGGCTTCAGTAGAGATTTCAACTGAAGAAGCTTCCACAGAAGGGGAATGATCATAAAATCATAAATAATAAAGGCCGTTCTGCCCGCAAATGGGTGGAACGGCCTTTTAAGCTTTTCAGCTATATATTCCATGCATGAGAAGCTCTGTAGAGAGCATAGCCATCTGCATCGGAGTTTTCTTGTAGCCTGTACGTATCCATTCTTTGATGATGCCTATCATTCCTGTGAAAACGAAAGCAGAGAAGTAGGAATTCATTTCCTGATTGTCCTCGTTGTTTTCTTCCGGCCACCATTGTGCTATGCGAGTGCGCATGAGGTCATAGAGTCTGTGGATGAAAGCCATGTCGCCATGAGGACCTATGAGAGCACTGGCGACTTCTCTATTCTTTTCGAGATGCTCAAATACCACAAGTACGACGGTGTAGATCGCATCATCGACTTCTTCTGTATTTGCCAGTCCATCAGTTATTATCTTATTAAAGTCATTAAAAAGTTCATCTTCGATATAATTAAGCAATGAAGGTATGTCCTTGAAGTGGGCATAAAAAGTGCTTCTGTTAATATCTACATATTCAGTTAGATCTTTTATCGAAATATCTGTTACTTCTCTTTCGTGTAAAAGCGCTGCGAGCCCTATCATCAGCGCATAACGCGTTTTTCTTACTCTTCTGTCTAAATTATCAAACATACAACTAACCACCTTAACATAGAACTTCCCTAGATAGAATGTCACTATTGATTATCTTTCTGATTGATATTATAATTCATAACATGAAGTAAAGCAACACTGTGTTGGAAAACGTGCAAAACGTTGGAAATTAATCATTATGTCGGAAATACGGAGAATTGGATAACGTGTACGAATTAATTAAAAAAAGGTTGGCTGGAATTATCGCTTTGAGCCTTATTTTAGTGAATATCCCGACTTTTACATATGCTGAAACCATGGATGCTGTCGAGATAGCTACGGCAGCGGATCTCGTGAAGCTCAGCGAGGAAAGCAGCGTGGAACTATATACAAAGAACCGGAGATACGCACTTACAAGTGACATAGATCTGAGCGGCATAAAGTTTGAAAGTATCAAGATATTTGCCGGAGAACTTGACGGAAGGTCACATACGATAAGCGGTCTGTCGCTTTCCGGTAATGAATCAGATACCGGACTTATAGGGATGATCACTGCAGATGGAAATGTACATGATCTTAAAGTTTCAGCGGCTATAAGTGAAAACTATGCTACTGAGAATATCGGCATGATCGCAGGAATTAATTATGGTACGGTAAAAAATTGTAAGACCGAAGGAAAGATAACAGCCTACAGAAATACAGGCGGTGTCGTTGGAAGGAACATGGCTTCTGCAAATGTAATTAACTGCGTGAATGGAGCTGAGGTCAAAGGCGTTAAAAGAAGCGGAGGAATTGTCGGCTTTAATGAAGGCTATGTTTCAGGTGCCAGAAATGAGGGCGAAGTCAATGCATCGACAGTCACAGCTTACGAAGAATTTGCAGATGATGAAGATGATGGAATGGAGCTTAAGGATATAGACGTATGCCACACCGGAGGAATAGCAGGTGAAAACACAGGGCTTATAAAAGGCTCTTTGAATGATGGCAAGGTCGGGGAAGAGCACATGACTATGATGACCGGCGGTGTCGCAGGTTATAACAGAGGTCTGGTGCATAACTGCAAAAACCGCGGAGAGGTCAAAGGAAGAAGGAACATTGGCGGTATAGTCGGTATCCTTGAACCATATGCCAGGATCAGTTATGAAGAGGATACGCTGGATAAGGCGCAGGACGAATTTGATGAGCTGGTTTCTCTTACGGACAGTCTTAATAAAGAAGTGCAGTCCGCTGACGACTCTGTGCAGGAAAATGTAGATGCCATAAGGAATGAGGCTGATGAGCTTAGAGCTACGGTCAGCAATTATAAGGCTTACTACAGAGCGAAGAATGATGGGATCGAAAATGAGATATATTCGAGGCTTGATGATATACGCTCGGACTTCGATGCGATAGAAATCGATACCAAGGTTTATACGTCAAAAAGTGTAAATGAGGACCCGGCAGAGCTGCTGCTTGAAACACTAGAGCTCATAGGAAGGGTAAAACAGGCAGCTGAAGCCGGTGTGCCTGTGGATATCAAGGAGGCAGTTAGCGAGATCGCAAGCCGTGGGGACAAGGTCGCTGCGGACATAGACAGTCTTATAAATGCGATAGGCTCTGAGAAGAAGCAGCTTGATAAAAAGACGAAACGGGCAAAGGACAGGCTCAATAGTGCCAGAGATAAGATCAATTCGCTCAGTGACTACTGCAGAAGTACGATAGATGATTACAAGGCGGATGAGCGTAAAACGTCTGATGATATACAGGCGCGGATAGATAAGATATCAGAAAGATCAGATAACCTTAATGCATCGGTAAAAGACTCCGATAAGATAATAAGGGACAGACTCGATGATATAACAGAGCAGATAAGGAAGATATCGACGACTACCGAAGAGGGTATCGATGAAGCCAAAGAACGGCTTGGAGACTTAAAAGAAGATATAAAAGAAAGGGAAATTTACGATGACATTTCAGTTGAGAACGTTTCGATAAATAATGTCGGAATGGGTGAAGTAGACAGCTCTGAAAACAGCGGTGCTATAGTCGGCGACTTTAATGTAGGCGGTATAGCAGGCGCTATAGATATAACGTCAGGCAAGGACTCTGATTTTGAGACGGTGTCTTCCGGTGATGTCAGCATGAAGTATGAGCTGACAAAAAGCGCTGTCATAAAGGACTGTATAAATAAAAATAATATCATTGCTTCTAAGGATCATGTGGGTGGTATCGTAGGCAGAGCCGAAGATGGTGCTATATATCAATGCAGCTCCATGGGAAATATCGTTGCGGCTGATTCAAGATATGTGGGTGGTATCGCCGGAAGCAGCGGTCTCTACATAGGAAGGTCGAATGTATTTATGTCTATTTCCGGCGACGAGTATGTAGGAGGTATCGTCGGACTTGGAAATGACCTTATAGATAACAGATCAGCGGCAGAGATAGACGGAAGCGAAAAGACCGGCTCAGTTGCAGGGAAGTGCGAAGATGATGCAGAGATCAAAGGAAATGTCTATGTGGAAACAGGAAGCTCTGCGATAAATGGCAGCTCTGAAAGCTCTAAAACACGGCCGATAAGCTACGAAGAGATGATAAGCATGGACGGCATACCTTATGACTTTGGAAAAGTCCGCATAACCTTTATTTTTGCGGACGGGACAACGGCGGACAGAACTGTAGGATACGGTGAAACGCTGAAGGCGGATGAAATTCCGAAAATCCCTAAGAAAGATGATGAGGTAGGCTACTGGTCAAAGAGGGAATTTAATGATATGACCCGAAATATGGTCGTATTTGCAGAGTATGTGCCGTGGGTAACTACGATAGCTGACTCAGAAACTGATCCTAAAGTTCTTGTCAGCGGTAACTTCTATGTGGGGACAAGCCTTAGTGATAAGGCTGAGCCGGCTGGAAATGTCACAGTACCTAAGGGATATGAGGCGGTGGAAAAGCACACGCTCAGTATAAATTCTGCATATGGAATGCCGGATACAGATTTGACAGTTCGGCTTAAGGCTGATGCAGGAAGTGATGTAATGCTTGAAAACGGCGAGATTGCACGAGGGCATTACGACGGTAACTATTATGTATTTACTGGCAGCAGTCCGGTATTTTATCTGATAAAGAAAAAGAGCTCGGCAGCTCCGGTCGCGGCAGCGGGAGCAGCCGTAGTATTTATAGCAGCCGCAGCAGTAGTATTCAGGCACAGGAGGTTTAAGACTGATGAAAAGCGATAAAGACAGCGTTATGTATAAAATTGCGGAATTTATCGTAGATAAGAGAAAAGGATTTTTTGTACTTTTCATTGTAGCAATGATTTTCTGCCTGTTCTCTATAAACAAGGTTGGAGTGGAAGATGATGTAGCAAAATATCTTCCGCAGACCACAGAGACCAGACAGGGTGTAGACCTGATGGATGAGGAATTCACCACGTTCGGTACAGCGAAGATCCTTATCGCAAACATCACTTATGACAGGGCAAGGGATGTGGCGAAAGGACTTGAAAACATTGATGGGATAAATACAGTAAAGTTCTATGATCCCGACGATGATGATTATAAAAATGAAGATCTCACAGACTACTATAAAGACTCTGCAGCGCTTTATACGCTGATGTTTGATGAAGAGAAAGATACAGAGCTTTCACAGAAAGCTATAGCAGAAGTGAGAGATTATGTAAAAGACTACGACAGCTATGTATATACGACGGTAGATCTTGATGAGTCAGCTGATCTTCAAAAGGATATAAGCTTTATACTTTGCCTTGCGGCGATAGTAATAATAGTTGTTCTTTTATTTACATCTGAAACATATGCAGAAGTTCCGATATTTGTCGCAAACTTCGCTATGGCGGCTATCTTGAATAAGGGCACAAATTTTGCCTTTGGTACGGTATCATTCATTTCAAATGCAGTAGATACAGTGCTTCAGCTGGCATTGGCGATCGACTATGCGATAATTCTTTTCCATAGATATATGGAGGAAAAAGATAAGGGATACGATGCAAGAGAAGCATTGATACAGGCGCTTTCAAAGGCAATCGTAGAGATTTCTTCAAGTTCATTGACAACTATCGCAGGACTTGCGGCCCTGATATTCATGCATTTCCAGATCGGTAAAGATATGGGACTGGTACTTTGTAAGGCGATATTGTTCTCGCTCGTTACAGTTTTCCTTTTCATGCCTTTCCTTATAATGGCAGCAAGAAAATTTATCGAGAAGACACGCCACAGGAGCTTTGTTCCTGAAATAAAGTATTGGGGCAAGTTTGTATATGCTACAAGATTTATACTTCCTGTATTATTTTTTGTAGTGCTTGTCTTTGCTGTAAGATTTTCAAATGCCTGTCCATATATCTTTGACAAAAATTCTGCATCGAGTGCAAAGACTACCGAATACTTGAAAGCAAAGCATCGTATAGACCAGACTTTTGAAACGGGAAGTACGATGGCAGCGGTACTTCCAAAGGGAAGCTATGCAGTCGAGAAGGAAGTTGTCGAGGATCTTGAAAAGCTTGATTACGTAGGAGACATTACGGGACTTGCGAATGTAAAGGTCGGAGATAATGAAGAATACGTGCTTACGGATGAGCTGAATCCACGTGAATTTGCAGAAGTTGCGGATATAGACGTTGGAATCTCAAAGCTTCTTTATACGGCGTATGCATATGATAAAGAAGCCTATGGCGCATTTGTAGATGGTATAGATGAATATCGAGTTTCGGTCATTGATATGATCGACTTCGTATATGAAAAAAATGACAAGGGTACGTTTAACCTTAGTGCTAAGCAATCAGAGGATATAAATGATATCCATGACCAGATCTCTGATGCGAGAGAACAGCTTGAGAGTGATGAACATACAAGAATAATCTTCACACTTGAAGGCCCGGTCGAAGGAAAAGAAACTTTTGCGCATGTTGATGAGATAAGAAAAATTGTCCAGAGTCATTATAAGGACAGAGTATATGTTGTGGGTGATCCTACAAGCAATCAGGATCTTTCAGCTTCATTCAGTCAGGATAATACGCTTATTTCAATACTTACAGCACTTTTCGTAGGTATCATACTTTTGTTTACATTCCAGTCAGCAAGTATACCGTTTATCCTGTTGATAACAATTCAGGGAAGTATATGGATCAACTTCTCAGTACCTTACCTTACCGGAAATTCATTTTATTTCCTGTGCTATCTCATAGCAAGCTCTATCCAGATGGGCGCAACTATTGACTATGCGATAGTTATAACGAATCGTTATCTTGTATTGAGAAAAGACGCGGAAAGCAAGAGAGAGGCAGCGGTTGCGAGCCTGAATCAGTCATTTGCAACGATACTTACATCAGGAACGATCCTCACAGCGTGCGGATTCCTTGTGTGGTACTTTACTTCAAATGCTGTAATTTCTCAGCTTGGTATGGCACTCGGACGAGGAACGGTCATATCAATGCTTTTGGTAATGATGGTACTTCCGCAGCTGCTCATTCTGCTTGATCCATTGATCGACAGGACAGCATTTACTATCACACATACTGTCGGAACAGGAGAGATACTTTCTAAGAGCGAAGGTACAATGACGATAAATGGAACTGTCAAAGGATATTTCTCAGGATATATCGATGGACAGATCATAGGTAATATAAATGGAGAGATGAACCTTACGTTAAAGAGCGGAAGTGCAAGTGAGGCTGATGACGGAACAGGAGCAGTCGGGGACGTATGACAGAACTGATGAAAAAAAAGACTTATATAAATAGAACGGTTTCAGCTCTGATCGCGGCGGCGCTGATATTTACAGACATGCCGAGGCTAAGCTATGCAGCAGAAGCAGTCAGTGCTGACAGTATAAGTACTCAGCAGAGTGCGGATATTTCCATAGGTACTATAGAAGATTTTGAAGAGTTTGCGCTTAAAGCAAAGGACAGCTCATATACAGCAGGTAAAGTTATAAGGCTGACGGGAAATCTTGATCTCACCGGCAGGGAATTTACTCCCATACCGGTGATGGCAGGCTGCTTCGACGGAAACGGCCATGTGATAAAAGGCGTGCAGCTCAAGGGCAAACTGTCAGAAACCGGATTCATAAGAAATGTTACAAAGACAGGAATAGTTACCGGTCTGACTATAGAAGGGAGCATATCTGCAAGTGGTACAGCTGAGAATATAGGCGGTATAGTCGGAGAGAACGACGGACTTATTACAAAATGTACATTCACAGGCTCTATCGATGCAGAAAAGGCAATAGGCGGTATCGTTGGAAACAATAAGGAAGACGGAACTGTTCTTGATTGTGAAAATGCCGGAAGTATCAATGCGAAGAATCAGACAGGCGGAATAGCCGGATATAATGAAGGAACTATAGATTCATGTAAGAATACAGGCTCTATAAATGCGGTTCCCTCAGACCTCGGTGATAAAGACTCTGATGGTACAGAGGATGAGAAAAACGATGAGAGGAATGCTCTAGAGCTTATAAATACAAATCCTACAGACATCGTGGATGGAAAGATAAAAGATTCGATCGACGTAAAGACAGTAAAGTATACCGGAGGAATAGCGGGTGCGTCTTCCGGTACTGTAAGGAACTGCTCAAACAGAGGCGTAGTTGGCTATGAGCACATCGGATATATAACAGGCGGTGTAGTTGGCTACAATAGAGGTATACTGTACTCCTGCAGGAATGACGGCACTATATTCGGACGCAGAGATATAGGCGGTATAGTCGGAGAATTTGAACCTTATGTGGCAAACATCTATGAAAAAGATTCCATAGATAAAGCGGGCGATGAACTCGATGATATGGTTGACATAATAGATGGACTGAATGATACGTTTAAGGATGCGGATGACTCTGCGCAGGCAAGGATTGATGATATCCGGGGCACAGTTGACGACCTGCGCGGAACTGTCAGCGGATATAAAACATACTACCGGGGCAGAAATGATGTGACAGAAGCCGAGATACGAGGATATGTCGATGCGCTCAGGAATGAAACTGATGAGCTTGAAATGAAATCCGTTAATGCCGAAAATGCTTTGCCTAAGATAAAAGCAGACGTAGATAATATACGCAAGATGATCGAGAATGCTGAAAAGTATGCGGCGGCCGGAGTTGCTGTAGACATGAGGCAGTATACCGCAGCATTGAGAGCGTCTGTCAGAGAGCTGCTTTCGGATGCAGGACACCAGTATGAAAGTACAAGTGACACAGTAGGCAAAACACTCGATAATATTGATGATTTCGGTGATGAGCTTAAGGATGTCAGGACAGCTGCAGAAAATCTTGATGATTATCTGAGAAGCGCATATGACAGCTATAAAGGCGATATCAGAGCTACAGATGACGACATAACATCTAAGACAGATACTATAGCGGCAGAGATGGATGCTCTTAGCGACTCGCTCAAAACATCTGATAGCCGTATAAGAAGCAAATTTGATGAGATGCAGTCTAAGCTTGAAAGCTTAAATAATACAATACATGATGGATTTGACGAACTCGATGACGAACTTGCTTCTATAATAAACGCTGATAATATCGGCGATATGTTTGAGGAACGCTCGGACAGCAAGGATGCATCACCTGCAAAGGGAACTCTTGCAGAGTGCGTAAATAATGGATACATAAATGCAGATGTAAATGGAGGCGGAATAGCCGGACTTTCTGGTGTTGAGATGGATATTCAGTCGGAATTTGAAGTGGTTTCCGGCGGTGATGTGAGCCTTAAATATCAGAGAACCAAGAAAGCGACTATCATCAATTCCAAAAACTATGGTGCGGTAGATGTCAGAAACAGCTATGCCGGAGGTATAGTTGGTAAAATGAATATCGGCGCGGCTGTAGCCTGTGAGAACTATGGTCAGGTAGTGACGACAGATGGAGATTATACAGGTGGTATAGCAGGCTTTGCGAAGTATGTTATCAGGGATTGCTATAACCTTTCCACACTTTCAGGAAATGATTACCTTGGCGGCATAGCCGGATGCGGTTCTAAGATGTACTCTAATTACTCTATGAGTTATCTGGAAGAAGGCGGAGAGCGCCATGGAGCGATAGCCGGAAAACTTGATGATGACGACGCAGCAGAAGCTTCAGGAAATTATTATGTTGATTATGGAATTGGTGCGATAAATGGACTTACGCTTGATAACGAAGCTTCACTTATAAGCTACAGTGATCTTTTGAGCAGAGACGAAACACCGGATGATTTCAGTACTATGAAGATCACGTTTATCGCAGATGGAAGGATAGTGAAAATAATCAGGCTTCCATATGGAGGTTCTGTTAAAGAAAGCGAACTCCCTTCACTTCCGAGCAAAGGAAGCCGATATGGATTCTGGGAGCAGCAGGATCTTTCAGATGTTAAGCAAAATATCGTTGTCGAGGCGAAGTATGCTACAATGACTACCACGATTGCATCAGACGAGCCGTTCCCAACGATTCTGATCTCAGGCAATTTCTACTATGGCACAAATGTCAGATATGAAAAGACTGATGCTTCTTCAATGAAAGCACCGAAGGGGTATAAGGCAGTTGACAGATATGTCTACTCTGTTAGCGGAGATTATGGCATTCCTGACAATAGAATGAAGGTACACCTTCTTGCAGATGACTACAAAGATTATGACTCTGTGGCAGTGATGAAGGACGGAGAGCTCAGTAAGATAGAAACTGTCAGAGATGGCAGATATATGGTATTTGACACAGGCAGCGAGCAGACATTTTATGTGATCCGCGAGAAAAATCCATATTTGAAACAGATTGTGGCAGGAAGTATAGTAGGAATTCTTGTGCTGATCGCGGCGTTAATTAAGATTTTGGGAAGAAAGCGTTGACATTGAGTTCATAAATCTGTGTTATACTCACAAATGAGTATGAATTCTTGTACGTAAATTACAGGAACACGCATTTACTGCGGGTTCCGTCTGAAAGCAAAAAACAAGCGGCAAACAAGCCCGCAGCGCAGCTGCATTTAAATGGCTTGTTTGCGGGATTTTTGAAGCTTTGCTGCAAAAATCTATTGATTATAGATTTGTTTCGAGAGGATAATATGACCAAACAAGAATTTCTGGAAGGACTCCGGATTGCGCTTACCGGAAGTGTTTCTGCGGGCGTGTTAAATGATAACATGCGTTATTATGAAGAATATATTGATTCAGAGATCCGTAAGGGAAAAACTGAAGCTGAGGTGATGGATAGCCTTGGAGACCCGCGTCTTATCGCGAAGACCATCATAGACACCTCTTCCGGCAATGCATCTCAGTATGCCGGCGAGAGTGAGTATAGAAGCTACTCCAGCGGTGATGCAGGCAGAGAGAGCGCGAGAAGCGATACCCGCAGAACTCCTAATAGTTTCAATGTGATAAGTGGATGGAAGGCAATGCTGATCCTTGTCGGCGTTATTTTTGTCATGTTCTTTATTCTCTTTGTTGTATTCAGAGCAATCGGATTTTTGTTCTGGTTCTTTGGACCGGCTATCCTGATATTTATTTTGATATTATTTATTATGAGGATATTGGACTAGTATAACTGTTTTTAATAACCTGGACTAAACACTAACGATGCAAACTCTCATCAGCAAAGAATTTACATCGTTAGTATAAGTCCAGCTAATTAAAAACAGCAATACTAGTTTAATTTAGAACCTGGAAAGGCGTGATTGCCTACTGTATACGTTGTTTTTGAATGTGTATCGTAAAAAAATCAACTTTTGATGTAAAAATTTAAACTTAAAAAGGGGTTGCATAAATATCTTGTACATGATATTATACTCGACGTAAAAAGAGTTTACCCTTCAAAAATTCTTTTTATGATAACCCCTTTATAAATATTTATACTCCCCTCAAGAAGCCCCGACGTTCTGTCGGGGCTTCAATCTTTTAAAGAATCTCTTATTGAATTCCCATGTATATTCATAGTAAAATTAAATTTATGAGTAAATATAATCTTATTGCGCCATGTCATTTTGGACTAGAGGCGGTATTAAAAAAAGAAGTAACAGATTTAGGCTATGAGATCGTCCGTGTAGAGGACGGAAGAGTGATATTTAGCGGAGATGAGAGCGCCATTGCAAGAGCCAATGTATTTCTGCGTACAGCAGAAAGAGTCCTCCTTGAGGTGGGAGAGTTTGAGGCTCGCACGTATGATGAACTTTTTGAAGGCACAAAAGCACTTCCATGGGAAGATTTTCTTCCTGAGGATGCAAGATTTTGGGTTAAGAAAGCTTCTACTGTAAAGTCAAAGCTTTTCAGCCCGTCAGATATCCAGTCGATCATGAAAAAGGCTATGGTCGATAGAATGAAGATGAAGTATCACAAGGAACGCTTTGAGGAAGATGGAGACGATTACCCTGTAAGAGTATTCCTTCTCAAAGATGTCGTGACTGTAGCGCTTGATACGACCGGTGACTCGCTTCACAAGCGTGGATACCGTAAGATGCAGGGACTTGCGCCTATCGCTGAAAATCTTGCGTCAGCGCTTATACAGCTTACACCGTGGCGTCCTGACAGGATACTTGTAGATCCTTTCTGCGGCAGCGGAACTATCCCTATCGAAGCTGCGATGATAGCGGCTAATATAGCACCGGGAATGGACAGAGAGTTCACAGCAGAGTCATGGAGCGGCATAGCACCGAGAAAGACATGGTATGCGGCTATTGATGAAGCACAGTCACTTGTGAATACAGACATTGAAACAGATATACAGGGCTATGACGTTGACCCTGAAATGATCAAAATTGCAAAAGCAAATGCTGAAAGAGCCGGAGTTGAAAAGCTTATACATTTTCAGGCGAGACCTGTGAAAGAGCTTTCACACCCTAAGAAATACGGCTTTATCATTACGAATCCGCCATATGGTGAGAGACTTGAGGAGAAGTCAGCGCTTCCACAGATATATAATGACTTTGGTAATGCGTGCCGAAATATGGACACATGGTCAGTTTATATGATCTCTTCATATGAGGATACAGAACGTGATTTCGGCAGAAAGGCAGCTAAGAACCGTAAGATATACAATGGTATGATCAAAACTTACTATTATATGTTCCCGGGTCCTAAGCCGCCGAGAAGAAGACCGGAAGGCGGAAGATAATAATGAAATACTTTATTCCGAGCTGTACTACTGCATTGCTCGGAATGGCAGCTGCCTGCTTTTTCTTAGCAACAGGAGATACCACGACCATAGGAGCACCTATGGAACGTGGTATATTTCTTGCAGAAATGGAGCAGGGAAAGTACGATGAGGCCGGTGCTCTTTTGAATCGTGAAGAGGATTTAAGAGGCTATCTTACGGTGCCTATTCCTGAGGATGCAGATGAAAGTGATATCAGTATTGAAAATAATATAACAGATAAATCAGTATCCATAATCGTGAAGAATGTGCCGCTGGATTTTTACCATAAAAATATATTCTCAGGCGATATGTCAAATATCAGTTCTGTAAAGTATGGATATGTCGATAATGAAGCGATAATCATGCTTACTTCGGAGGATATAGTCGAAGCGGATACGCGTTATGGGAATGGCCACTTGTATATAAGGCTGGTTGACCCGCATTACGCTCATAAGAAAGTATTGGTAGTAGATCCCGGTCATGGAGGCGATGATAATGGCTCTGTGGTGTATGGGATAAGTGAAAAGTCGATCATAAATGGAGTGGTTTCTAAACTCAAGAAATCTCTGGACAGCAGCGATTACGGAGTTTACTACACAAGAGTAAATGATCGTGAACTTTCTGAAGAGGAAAGGGTTAGCTTTATAAGATCGGTTTCAGCAGATCTTGTGATAAGTATACATACAGATGCGAATACAAAGAGTAGAGCAGTAAAAGGCTGCTCTGCTGCGACGCGTTCTGAGAATGCTAAAATCGCCGGCAGCTTCCTTGATTCGCTTTCGTTAAACTGTGCTGTTAAAAATAACGGAGTTGTCGATGGAAGTACTCTTTCTATGATAGTTGACGATGGAAGTCCAACGGTATTTTTACATTTAGGAAATCTTACAAATCGTGCAGAGGCTGAAGTTATGTCGACAGATGAGTTCCAGACAAAGGCAGCAGAAGCAATAAAAAATTCAATATTGGAGTATCTGAACAGTGAAAAAGATTGAAAGAATAGTATTTGCTACAGGAAACAAGAATAAAGTAAGAGAGATAGAAGAAATACTTTGCGATTTTGAGATCCCGATAGTATCAATGAAAGAAGCAGGAGTTGATATCGAGATAGTCGAGGATGGCAAGACCTTTGAAGAGAATGCGCTGATAAAGGCAAAGAGCGTATGGAATGTCACCGGAGGACTTGTGCTTTCTGATGATTCCGGACTTGTAGTAGACGCACTTGGCGGAGAGCCCGGAATATATTCTGCCCGATACATGGGAGAAGATACATCTTACCACATTAAAAATAATAATATAATAGAGAGAATGGAAGGAGTTCCTGACGAAAAGCGTACAGCACGCTTTGTGTGCGCTGTAGCAGCTGTATTCCCTGATGGCACACAGAAGACAGTCACAGGTGTGATGGAGGGGCGTATAGGCTATGAGGAGAGCGGAGAGAACGGCTTCGGCTATGATCCTATCTTTGTACTGCCTAAGTATGGCAAGTCCACGGCTGATCTGTCACCGGAAGAAAAGAATGCAGAGAGCCACAGAGGAAAAGCACTTCGTGCAATAAGACAGGAAATTGAGAAGTATATAAACAGATGAAAATATTAATTGTAAGCGACACTCATGGAAAACATGAGAATTTAAGAGAGATAATCAATAAAGTGAAGCCGATAGACATGCTCCTTCATTGTGGAGATGTAGAGGACGGCGAAGAAATTATAAACGAGCTTGCCGGATGCGAAACAAAGATCGTGGCAGGTAATAACGACTTCTTTTCTGCACTTCCAAGAGAGCTTGAATTTGATGTTGAAGGTTACCATGTATTTATGACACATGGAAATATATATAATATTGCACTTGGCCCTGAGAGGATTGCTGAGGAAGGTGCATCCAGAAATGCGGATATAGTTCTGTGCGGTCATACACATAAGCCGATGGTGGGAAATGTAGACGGTATTAAAGTGATCAACCCGGGAAGTGTTTCCTATCCTCGTCAGGAGGGCAGAAGACCGTCATATGTCATATGGGAATTTGACCAGCATGGAACCCCGTTTTTTGCGGTAAATTACCTCTGAAAAAATTTTTTCAAAAAAAATGAAAAAAGTTGTTGACAGATAGTAGGTGCATGAGTATAATAATTCTTGCGTCACGAAATGACAGAAACACAAAAACAAAAACGACGACGCAAGAGTTACCTACTAACGGGGTGTGGCTCAGCTTGGCTAGAGCACCTGGTTTGGGACCAGGGGGTCGCAGGTTCGAATCCTGTCACCCCGACTTATCAAAGGTAACAGCCTGATAGATAATATCTGCGGGTGTAGTTCAATGGTAGAACACCAGCCTTCCAAGCTGGATACGTGGGTTCGATTCCCATCACCCGCTCTTGTATTGCCAAGGGCGATACGAAATTAAATATGTGTCTGTAGCTCAGCTGGATAGAGCATCGGCCTTCTAAGCCGAGGGTCCAGGGTTCGAATCCCTGCAGGCACAGTTTGGATAAACTTCTGTTTATTCCGTAATATGGTGGGATTAGCGTAGTCGGTTAACGCGCCAGATTGTGGATCTGGAGACCAAGGGTTCGAGTCCCTTATTCCACCCTCTTTTTATCTAAACTTTGAATAGTTCCGTTTGGGGCTATCGCCAAGCGGTAAGGCACAGCACTTTGACTGCTGCACTCGCTGGTTCGAATCCAGCTAGCCCTGCTAGCCTGATTTTATCAGCACCAATTAAATAATGTGAGATACTAGCTCAGCCGGTAGAGCACCTGACTTTTAATCAGGGTGTCGGGGGTTCGATTCCCCCGTGTCTCAGAACTTAAGATCCTCATCTTATACAGTTTGTGTAAGATGAGGATTTTTTTAATCCTTATTTTCAATTATTTCCTTTATTTCGATATTGATATTGCATGATTATAAATACATTAATAAAATATTATAGTGAGCGTTAAAAATGATTTGACGTTCGCCATAATTTAGAAAGGGGGTGCAGGATGGGTACAACTTCAAATGATTCGTTATTCAATGTTTATAGAAGTGAGTGGAAGTTTTATATCAATAAAGCGGAATATTATTACTTGAGAGATATTCTGAAAAATATAATGACGCTTGATCCCAATATGGGTGAACGCGGTGAATATTATATAAGAAGTCTTTATTTTGATTCTGCGGACAACATTGACTATACGACAAAAGTAATGGGGCTAGAGAGAAGGAAAAAGATACGTCTGCGCATATATGGATGCGATGACAGGAAGGTAAAGCTTGAAGTTAAAAACAGATACAACTCGTATATGCTTAAGGAATCGCTTGTAATAACCAAAGAAGATGCACAGGAAATTATAAAGGGAAATTTCGATGTGCTGATGAAGTATGATAAGCCTGTTGCAATGAAGGTGAAAAATATTATGGAAACAGGATATTATACTCCTAAGGTTATAGTGGATTATGAAAGAGAAGCTTTTATATATCCGGAGCATAATGTAAGGGTAACATTTGATAAAAATGTAAGAGCGATAACTTCAGATGAGCTTTTTTCGGATGAGCTCGGAGCAGTTCCGCTGGTGAGGGACCCGGTAACTATTTTGGAAGTGAAGTATGATCAGATGCTTCCGGAGTATATAAGGGATGCGATAAGTTCGGCAGGACTGTTGAAATCATCGATAAGCAAGTATTGTATGGCAAGGGAAATGCTAGGTTGAGGAGAGAGCATGAATAAGAAGGAATTACTTAATTATTTACTGGAAAACAATACCAATATTTCAATAGAAGAAATTGTTATTGGGCTGATCATGGCTGTCGTTCTGGCAGCATTTATATATGTTGTTTATAAAAAGACATATTCAGGAGTTATGTATTCTAAGAATTTCAATGTTACGTTGATGGCTATATGCATCATAACAACTATGGTCATGATGATCATTGGAAGTAATCTTGCACTTTCACTAGGTATGGTTGGTGCGCTTTCTATAATCCGCTTCAGGACAGCAGTCAAGGACACAAAGGATAGTGCATATATATTTTGGGCTATAGCGGTAGGTATCGCCTGCGGAACGGGAATCTACAGCATTGCTGTTATCGGTAGTGTGCTCATCGCGCTTGTGATGATCTTTATGAGCAAGGGGGTTATGGATGAGGATACGTATCTTCTCATTGTCCATGGAGACAGCAAGGTATCAATGAGTGATGTGGCATCTGCTGTGCAGTCCAATGTGAAGAAAATGAACCTTAAGATGAAGAACGTGACAGGCTCAAAAACAGATATCACATACGAGGTTTCTTTCGGTAAAAATAAAGATACAGAGCTTATAGGGGCAGTTCAGAAGCTTGAAGGCGTTACGGCTGTTAATGTAGTGACATACAATGGTGAGATCGCAGGGTGATTGAATTGCAGGAGAAGAGAAAATATAAGATCATATGCTTTATCACTGCGCTGATTCTTATTCTTATAATGCTTCTTTGCATGAAAGAAAAGCTGGACGGTGTATGTGCATATGAGGCAGATGGCGATAAAGCACCGCTTTGTATCAATGAAGTCCTTTACAGCAGCCTTGGAACTTATAAGGATGCTGACGGGGATAGCAGCGACTGGATAGAGCTGTATAACTATGGTGATGAGAGCATTAACCTGAAAGGATACTCACTGGCAGATCACATCGGAAGTGATGAGCGCTGGTACTTTCCTGAAATGGAGATAGGAGCGGGAGAGTATCTGGTGGTTTTCGCATCAGGGAAAGATAAAGTGAGTGCGGAAGGCGAAGTTCATACGGATTTTCTTATTAATCCCATGGATACGCTGACGCTCTATGATCCTGCGGGGGAGTGTATAGATAAGCTTTATGCAGGAGAAAACGTAGACCCCGGAGTAACGGTCGGAAGGCTTGCAGGTAATCCGAAGGCAATCGCGCAGCTCTCGACGGCATCACCGGGGAAAGCTAATAGTTCCTTGGCTATTTCCTATATAAAGCAGTATGATGATCAGCTTGAACTCCCGGAATTTTCAAAGGATTCCGGCATATATGATGAAGAATTTGAGCTGGCGCTTTCAGTGGAGGATAAGGACGCAAAAATCGTATATACACTTGATGGCTCTGAGCCTGACAAAGACTCCGAGGTGTATCAGTGGCCGATAAAGATCAGGGATAGGAGCGATGAAGAAAATAAGCTTTCCAATGTGAAAACTGTTGCCGACTATAGCCTTTATTATGAGTGGGAAAGCAACTGCAGGTATAAGGGTACGGTAGTTAGAGCTAAGACGCTTAAAGATAATGTGCTCTCTGATGCAACTGTGACTAAAACGTATTTTATATCGCCTGAGACGACATTTCCGATAATTTCGCTTTCGGCAGATCCTGACAAGCTTTTCGATGAAAGGAAAGGCATTTATGTTCCCGGAGAGACATATAGTATATGGAAGAAATACAATAAACTCAATGCGTCAGAACCTTTTCCGCCGGCGAATTACTATGGCTCGGATAAGGTCAAAGGAAATATCGAAATCTTTAATACAGATGGAAGTGAGCTGCTGCAAAATGATGTGACGATAGAGCTTTTTGGTGCAGGCTCGCGAAGCCTTGCCTGCAAGAGCTTGAAGGTCACGGTGGATGAAGAGGGCAGTAAATTTGATACAGGGCTCTTTGAATTGCTTCCGGTGGATGGGAACGCTGAGAATGATGGTGAAACAACTCAGCTTGTTTTGAGAAATTCCGGAATTGATTTCAATAAGTCGATGTTCCGCGATATTTTGGCACATAAGCTTGTGGCAGAAGGTACGAAGAATTCATATCTGGCGGCAGAGCCGGCTGTACTTTTCATTGATGGAGAGTTTTGGGGTATCCACAACATAAGGGAAGTTTATAATGCAGACTATTTTTGCAGGCATTATGGCATAGATGAGAAAAATCTTGATCTTATCAGCCTGCATGTGTCAGTTTCGCCGAATGAGATAGAAGTTAAGTATGGAAATGAAGATGATCTGAAGGATTACTACGAACTTCTCGACTTTGTGCAGAAAAATGACCTCTCTGTCGAAAAAAATTATGAATATGTATGCTCAAAGATAGACATAGACAGCTTTATTGATTACTATGCGGCTGAAATATATTATGGAAATAGTGACTGGCCGGGGAATAATTTCAGAGTTTGGCGAGCTGATCAGGTGAACAGTGAATATGGAGATAATAAGTGGCGGCCTGTATTTTTTGATATTGATGATGGCTTTACGAATACTGACTTTAACAGTATAGAGTATGTGCTTACAGAAGACTATGATAAATCAATAGTTAAGGATCTTGCGTATTCTTCAAAGGGCAATAGAGAAATAATACTTGCTTTGATAAAAAATGAAAAATTCAGGGATAGATTTTTCGAACGGTTTGAAGAATGTTTAGATACGGTTTTTTCTGCAGAAAATGTGGAAGAAAATATCGACCTGCTTTTTGAAAAATATAAGCCTGAAATGAAGCAGCATCTCCAAAGGTGGCATACTAAAGATGGTTGGCTGAAATCGCTAAAAAATATGATTAAAAAAAGCAGTTACTCAGAGGCAGATGTCTATACTTATGATAATTGGGTCAAAAAAGTAGAGGCTATGAGGAAATTTGCAGAGGAAAGACCTGACAATATCAGAAGATATATAAAAGAGTATAGAGAAAATAATGGTTATTGATGAGGTGGCTGTCGATCACAGCAACCATCTTGTTTTAGAAATGGTGCATTATACAATCGAAAAAACAGGCTATAAAGCAATTATATGCGATATAATCAGAATGGGGAGAATAGGAATATTAGAGCTTTGGGGGTAAGCTATGATAAGATCGATTACTAAGCATGTAAAAGCAATCAATGTGGTACTGCTGGTGGTGATCATCGCGGTTACTGCGCTAGTAACAAAATATACATTTGAGAGCATAATGAAAGTTTTTTCGGAGCAGATATACTCGGATGTGGTCGAGCAAAAGCTGAATTTTATGGGGGATAATGCCAGCAAGATCATGACCGACCTTGAGATGATGAGAGAGATGCAGTCAGGCTATTTTAAGCATCTTGCAGACTCTTATCAGAAGAGGGTTGAGGAGATAGCAGGAAACTCAGAGAAAGAAGGTGTTGAAGCTGTAAAGGCTGATTTAGGAGAGCTTCTTATGACAGGACCGTACTCCAGATACCTTTCATTGATGATCTTCAACAGCGATACATGTGAAGTATATGAGGATTCAAATGGTCTTTTAGGTGATAGCTGGGATGGAAACACAAAGAAGCTGAAGAACAGTTTCCTGTCGCTTAAAGAAGTATCGGCCGGTGATCTTACAATATTATATGGCGTGCGTAATACGGCATTGGATGATTACGTAAAGGAAACAATCGCAAATAATGTCAGAAATTATAAGTTCACGGATGAGGGCTTGGGAATAAAGATCCGTGAAATACGTAATTATGAAGGAGGGAAAAATTTTTCCAAGTATATTGTTGATACAGAAAATAAATCGAATGAAGGTCATCTGATATCGACTGATGATACAGATAAGAGCGGATATATCTACTATAAAGAAGAGCTGCGGCAGCTTAATGAAAAAGGTGAGGCGAAGTACCTCACAGATGAGATAGGCAGTGACGGCAAGAAATATAAATGCTTAAACTATTCGAAACTTTACAAGAATTATGATTGGATAATAGTCATTAACACAAGGCTTACAGATATCGATAGATATGTGGCAAATTCTGAAGACAAGGTCAGACCGGTCATAATGCAATACAGGCTGATTCTTTCATTTTCTGCTGTTATAATGCTTCTGTTTGTCATTGCGATAATCTTTCATGGTGAGAAGAAATATTTCATGAAACGACAGAAGAAGCTTCAGCATCAGGTTGATAGAGATGAGCTTACTCATGCATACAGCAGGGCTTTTGGAGTGGATAAATTCGAGCAGCTTTTTGATGGCTTCAGAGCCGGCGGTCAAAGCCCCGCATTCATGATATTGGATGTGGACTACTTTAAGCAGATAAATGATACATACGGGCACGATGCAGGCGATGCTGTGCTCAGAAGAGTTGTGACTTCGCTTAATCATGTGGTCAGATCGACTGACTTCATAGTTCGGTGGGGCGGAGACGAATTTATCGGTATCTTTCCGGGACTTTCAAGAGAAAATTGCAGGAAGTTTGCAAATAAAGTTGTGGATGCAATCAGAGATATTGAGGTTATCGTTGATGAAGAAAATATAACCTTGACAGCTTCGATAGGTTTCGCGTATTTTGAACCAAACGATAAAGATTATACAGACGGCTTAAAGAGAGCAGATGAGGCTCTTTACAAATCAAAAGAAAACGGCAGAAATCAGGCTAATATCGCACCGAAGCTGAATAATGAGCTGATGACGCCTGCTGAAAACTAAAGTGAAAGAGAAGAACTAAATTGACACACATTAAAAAAATTGAGAAACAGACAAACAATAAATTCTTAAACATGTATCATCTTGAATTTAACGACAGAGCGGGTAATGAGCGTGATTACTACTTTTGTACGAGAAATGATGATGAACATATTAAGATAAGAACCCATGAACTAAAGGCGGAAGGCATTTGTATCTATGCGGTAACGACAGAGGATGAGCCAAGGCTTGCACTTGTCCATGAGTATCGTTTTCCGGTCGATGAAGAGATATATTCACTTCCGGCAGGGCTGATCGACCCGGGAGAAACAGCGGCAGAGGCGGCTGTACGTGAAATGAAGGAAGAAACCGGATTTAACTTTACAGAATATACAGGTGGTGAAGCTTTTTGCAGACGCCCGTTCTTCTTAGTTCCGGGATTTTCGGACGAGCCTGGAGCTGCGATATTCGGCACTATCGATGGTTTGGACGGAAAACCTGAGAATGAAAGCACAGAGTGGATAGAAGTGCTTCTTGCAGATAAAGATGAGGTAAGGAGGATCTTGAGAGAAGAAAAAGTGTCAGTAAGAGCTGCTTTTCTTATGTTTCAATTTTTACAGAGCTCGAAAGAGGAACCGTTTAGATTCTTAAATTGTTCAGAAAAATGATCAGCTGATCATGCTCAGAATCAAGTACGTATATTGAAGATATCCTTTGTAAAATGTATACTTTTAGTAGCGTATATAAAAGGGTCTTAGACGAGTTTTGGGTACTTATGCGGAGGAATTAAATAATGGGTGAAGGTGTTGCGAAACGGGTTTCCGGGCTCAATATTCATTCTATAAGAGCGCGGATCATTAGGTTGGCGGTTGTATGTATTTTCTGTTTCATATTACTCATTACGTTAGTAATAATTCCACGGGCAAAAAAAGCTGTAAAGGAAGCCACAGAAAAAAATATGGCTGATATTGCAAGCTTTAGTGCAGTGATTGGTGATGATCTTATAAGTGAGTATGGTGAAGAGAATATCACTACTGAGATACTTAAGGAAAATCTGGGCGATAAGTGTATTGCCGGGATTAAATCAAGCTACGTATATGTTACGGATTCTGATGGAATTTTCCTTTATCACAGGAAAGATGATAAGATTGGAACTGAAGCTTTTAATGAATATGTTCAAAATCTTCTGAAGGATATAAAGACAGGTTCGTACGAGAAGGGTGGAATATTCCACTATACAGATGAGAATGGCATCAATAAGTATGCGGCGTATAAAGTTTCAGATGTATCGAAGTGGGTTTATGTAATTGTTGCAAATGAACCTGAAATAATGTCGAACATCAATGAGATCAGAAATTTCAGTGCTGTTGCTACGGTGGTGATCACACTGCTTCTGATGATAATCTGCATGCTTTCGGCGACAAGTATCACCAAGCCTATAAAAGAGCTGACAGATATCATTGAGAGGACAGGAAAGCTTGATTTCAGTGAAACTGATGGCTTGAAAAAGCTTGAGAGTGCTAAAGATGAGATAGGCATAATGGCAAGAGCTGTAGGCGAGATGGAAGTTGGGCTCAGGTCAGTAGTTGACAGAATCTCTGATACTTCATCTGCGCTGGAAGAGCATTCGAATAAGCTGAATGAAGTTACACATCAGATAGATTCAGCAAATGCAGACAATTCGGCAACTTCAGAAGAACTTGCAGCTTCGATGGAAGAGACTGCTGCCACAGCTGCCATTATCAGCGGAAATGTAGAAAAGATCAAGTCTAATGCGGAAGATATAGCTGTAAAGACTCAAGAAGATTCGCATACTGCTGTCGATATTAATAGAAATGCAGCCGGAATGCATGACAGAACAGCGGAATCTGCAAGAAAGACGACCGCTATCTACAATGATATAAGAAAACAGGGTGAGGATGCTCTTGAAAAGTCTAAGGCAGTAGAAAAGATCAATTCGCTTGCAACTTCTATACAGGATATTTCAGCACAGACTAATCTGCTTGCTCTGAATGCTTCGATTGAGGCAGCACGTGCCGGTGAAGCCGGAAGAGGCTTTGCTGTAGTAGCAACTGAGATAGGAAATCTTGCTAATCAGTCGTCTGACACAGTAGAGAATATCATGCAGATAGTTGACGATGTTAAGATGGCTGTGCAGGCTATGGGAGGATGCTTATCAGAAACGCTGGACTACATTGGTGACAATGTGATCGCGGACTATGACTCATTCCTTGAGATGAGCGAGAAGTATGCTAAGGATGCGAGCAGTTTTGCTGCTGCAATGAATGACATTAACAAGATGATAAATGAGCTAAAGGATGCGACGGTGGAGATCACTGAGTCGGTTGAGGGAATTTCCAGAACAGTAGGTGAGGCAGCGGATGCTGTGACCACTGTGGCTGAGAAGACCACGGATGTTGCAAATCTTTCGTCAGATGTTGTCGGAGTTGTAGAAGAGACCGGTGTTTGCTCCGGAGAACTCAAAGATATTAAAAATTCATTCAAATTGTAAATGTAGAAAAGGCTGTGCTGAGGCACAGCCTTTTTTAAGCACTTGCAAGAGGGGGGGATTCATGCAATAATTGAACGCAGAGTAAGCAATCCCCCGATTCAAATGCGTTAATTAAGTGGGGGTGAGCTACTTGTGCCAGGAGGCACGAAGTGCCTCTGCGTTCATGCGCATGTAGCGAAGCGGAGTGCGAATGTCCGCTTTACTATTGAAAATATATTGGAATTATTAAGAGGAAAATATTATGGAAAAAATATCACTGATTATTCCATGCTATAACGAGCAGGAGGCGCTTCCGATTTTCTTTGAAGAAGTTACCAAAGTCATGGATAATATCGATGCGGATTATCAGCTGATTTTTGTAAATGACGGATCAAAGGACAATACATTAAATATACTTAGAGAGTTTTCAGAGAAAGACAGTCATGTGAAGTATCTTTCTTTTTCGAGAAATTTTGGAAAAGAAGCGGCTATGTATGCAGGCTTCTGCAATGCAGACGGCGACTATGTTGCAGTAATGGATGCAGATATGCAGGACCCACCTTCGCTTCTGCCACAGATGCTCGAAATTTTACATACAGGCGAATACGACAGTGTAGCTACACGACGTGTCAGCAGACAGGGTGAACCTCCGATCAGATCATGGTTTGCGAGAAAATTTTATAAGCTTATAAATAAGATCTCGGATGCGGATATAGTTGATGGTGCGAGAGACTTCCGCCTGATGAAGAGAGACATGGTGGAAGCAATCGTTGAAATGAGTGAATACAACCGCTTTTCAAAGGGAATCTTTGGCTGGATAGGCTTTAGGACATATTGGCTTCCGTTTGAAAATGTAGAACGTGTTGCAGGTGAGACTAAGTGGAATTTTTGGAAGCTTACAAAGTATGCCATTGACGGTATCATAAACTTTTCGCAGGCACCACTTAATATTGCTTCATGGTTTGGTATGGGGATGACAGGTTTCGGAATGGTGGTTCTCATATACATCGTACTTAGAAGACTGATATTGGGCGATCCCGTTGCCGGCTGGGCATCAACGATCTGCATCATCATATTCATAGGCGGAATGCAGCTTTTCTGCCTTGGAATCATGGGTCAGTATATTTCTAAAACATATATGGAAAGTAAAAAGAGACCACATTATATCATTGCGGAGAGTAATGATAGTGGTGTGAAGAAAGTTAGATAAATTTAAAACACATAGAAAGCATTTAAGAAGCATAAAATACGCTGAGAAATTTATTTCTTGGGTATTTTATGCTTCTTTTATTTTGTTGTAATAAATTATTTATAATGATTGTATACAGTATACAAAAGTTAATCTCATGTATATTGTTTTGTATACATTATACAATTATAATGAAATTACAAAATAAAGAAGTCGAAATCACACGAGTCAGTTTTTAACATAACCTTAAATAGCTTTTACCTTACGGAGGGTTCAATATGAAGTTTGAAAAGAGCCTGACACTTTTTAATGCTATTTCAAAAATAGTTGCTTTCCTACTAATGATAGTAATGACATCAACAGTTATCATACCATCTGATATTGCACATGCCGGTACGGAATATGAAGCAGTTGAGATTGTAGACTTCGCTGATATCTCAAATTGGACAGCAGGATGTTACGATTGGAATAGTGGTAAGGTTCTTAAAGGCTATGAGTATAGACTTAGATTAAATGATTATGTTACATTTTTCAGTCCTGAGTATGAAATCTTTATAGCTGATGATGATTATAAGGTGCTTGTAAGAGAGCTTGATGACTCATTTAAGTTTATAAGATCAGGAAACTATAGCTCAGGTGATATTTTTACCCCTGACGAATCTGCAAAATATCTTGCAATAGGAATATATAACTTCAAAAATGATAAAAAAATGACTTACGAGAAGTATGAAGAACTTTTCGATAACGGCTTTGAAATCGCTTTTTTGAGCACAGGCAAGGAACTTGGCGTTGACTATGATTACGAGGAAGAGCCGGAGGAAGTAGTAGAAGAAAATTACGAGGAAGAGCTTGAAGAAGTAGTAGAAGAGAATTACGAGGAAGAGCCTGAAGAAGTAGTAGAAGAGAATTACGAGGAAGAGCCTGAAGAAGTAGTAGAAGAGAATTATGAAGACGAACTTGAAGATGAGTTCGAAGAAGACGTAAATAAAGACTTTGAAGAGAAAGAAGTAGATGAAGAGATCCTCGAAGATCAAAAAAATAAGGAAATAAGCGCTTCTGAAAATAGTAAGCTTGAATTAAAAGAAGAGCCTGCAGAAGATACAGCTGATGAGCAGAAAGAGGAAAAAGAGTGGAATTTAGACACGATCGAGCTTGCTGACTTTACAAACTGGACAGAAGGCTGCTACAGCTGGACAGATGGAAAAGTACTTCAGGGATATGAGTACAGACTCAGACTTTCAGAGTATGTAGAATTCAATAATAATTCATATTATGTAAGCATTTCAGACGGCAACTATGCTGTACTTGTGAGAGAAATCGACGAAAATGGTAAATTAGTTAAATCCTCAACACTTAAAGATGAAAGCGTATACGAGCCTGCAGAAGCAGCAAAGTATCTTGCGATCGGAATCTATAATACAAAAAAAGATAAAGAGATGAACTATGAGAAGTACAGAGAACTTTTTGAAAATGGCTTCTCAGTAAAGTTTACAGTAAAAGGTGCAAAAAATCTTCAGGAATCAAAAATAGTTAAAGAGGATGAGACACTTGATGAAATACTTATCAGATTATTCTCAACAGATGATGAAAGCTGGAATGATGTTTCAAAGTTCAAAATGAAGCAATCAGCTATGTACGTTTACAGATATAACCTTCAGGAAAAGAATACCGACTTTTATGTAGCTTTTAATGCAGCTATAGGTCAGGATATCGAAGTGCAGACAGATAGCAAAGGCTATGTAGAAGCGATAAGAGTAAGCGAAAAAGATATGCGCTTCGTTGACAGATATACAAAGGCAGCAGAAGCTGTAGAAGAAGCAATGGCACTGACTGATGAAAATATGAATGACTTCGAGAAGGCACTCGTGCTTCATGACTATCTTATAGATAATGTAGACTATGTAGCAAGCAAATATGACAATTATGCAGGTTATGTTTTAGCTTATGGAAAAGGAATCTGCGGAGGATATGCAAGTGCATATAAGATGCTTCTTACTGCAGCAGGAATTAAATCACACATCGTATTATCTTCAAATCACGCATGGAATCTTGTAACTGTAAATGGAAAGCAGTATCACGTTGACGTTACATGGGATGATACAAAAGGATATGGCAGCAATTTATATACTTACTTTATGAGAAGTGACGAAGTTTTTAAGCGCAATCATCCAAAGTGGACAAGCTATATATACGATGACACAGCAGATTCTGTAATATATGATGACCTGTTTATACATAAAATAGATGGAAGACTTAACTACTATGGCGGCAGCTGGTATTATGTATCAAATGGAAGTATAATTAATTCTCAGATTGATGGAAAAGATATGACAACTTTAGTTGAATCTGATGGTAAGCTTGTTATAACATCTATTGAAGATGGTAAATTAAATTACACAGAAGATGGGAATACATTTGAACTGGTGTATTGACACGTTCTAAATCAAACTAATGTCATATCTCGAAATCGCCAACATAAGGCTCATTCGAGCTATGGCATAAGTTTAATTATGAATGTGTCAAAACACACGATATCTGAGTATTCCCGATGAAGGAGAGTTCGATGTCAGCAATATGCGGTGTGATCAGCTTTGGAGAAAAAAAGATAACTGAAAGCGATAGGGCTGTTTTTAAGAAAGGCTATGAAGACTGTGCGATTGACAGGTGGGAGGAAAAGAGCACAGATAAGGTTTATATGGCCTGTGGAATCCAGTATTTTACACCGGAAGCAGAGGATGAAGTGCTTCCGATAGTTGAAGATGGAAATTTTTTTACAGCAGATGTGATGCTGGATAATAGAGATGAATTATTTAAGATGATCGATAAAGAACCATCGGAGCAGAAATGCCCCGATGGTACACTTATGTACGAAGTTTGGAAAGCAAAAGGAAGAGAGTGCCTGAATGACCTTTTGGGCGCTTTTGCTGCTGTATATTATGATGAAGAGAAAAATGAGGCTCAGATTTTCGCAGATGCGGTGGGAAATAGATATGTCTATTACTTATGGCAGGATAAAGTGCTCTACTTCTCTTCACTAATGAAACCACTCGAAAGCTTTGTTAAAGAATTAAAAATAAATGAAAGATTTGCCTCTGACTTTGTCGGAGATCCATCACCGTGTATGTTCACGGAAGAAAATGAGACGATGGTCGAGGAAATTTACAGGCTCCCCGTGGCGACTGTGATGCGCGTAACGGAAACGGGACCGAAAAAGACGAGATACTGGAACCCTTACAGAGATTCAAAAAAACATGATTATAAATCCTATAAGGAATATGAGGACGCTTTTCTGAAACTTTATAAAAAATGTGTTACATCAGTGATGAGATCATCCAAAGAGACAGGAATAATGCTCAGTGGAGGATATGACTCTACTTCTGTGGCAGTTTTTGCGTCTCCGGAGCTTAAAGCGAGAAATAAAAAACTCTATTCATATACATGGATACCGCTTAGAGGAGCGAATATTTCTAAAAGTCTTAGGGCTCAGAGAGTAGTTGACGAAGAGGAAAATGTAAGAAAAACTGCAGAATTTCTTGGAAATCTGAGCTGCAGATTTATGGATATGCCTGATATGGATATTTGGAGTGAGCGTAAAAAGCTGGAAAAAATATTCGAAGGTCCTTATAAATCTTTGGAAAATGGAGCTTGGTTTTATAGATGCTTCGAGGCGGCAAAGAAGGATAATGTGAGAGTTCTTCTTACAGGTGAGCTTGGAAACAGAAGTATTTCTTTTGAAAATACAAGAGAGTATTTTGCGACACTTTTCAGACAGTGCAGGTTTTTAACGCTTAAGCGTGAGGTGGATAAACTTCACTATCATTACTGGTACACTCGAAAGAGCATTTATATAACATTATTAAGAGATATCTGGTATTCAAAATTTGGTAAGCTGCAGCTGCCTGATGTGAAGAGAATCTTTATAAAAACGAAGAGAATTGCTCGAAATGGAACCTTCAAGAGAATGAAGGAAGAGCTTATGCAAACAAGAAAGAATACTAGTGATGCCTATAATCTTTTGGAAAGATCATTTAACCCTGTATATATGAGACTTGTAGGAGAAATAAGTCAGAAAATGTCGATATATTCCGGAATAATAGACAGAGATCCTACAAAGGATAAGCGAATCATAAGTTTCTGTGCGGTACTTTCACCGGATCAGTTTACTCATAATGGTTATAAGCGTGCGTTGATAACTGATTACATGAAAGAGCTGTTTCCAAAGCATATATTACAGGAGCTTAGGAAAGGCGTGCAAAGCAGCGATTACCTTGACAGAGTCAAGCTCGGCGGCAAAAAGACATTAGATGAGATCAGGGAGTGCTGCAGGGAAAATATGGACAATAAATTCATAGATGCTGCGAGGATATTAGATGCATTAAAAACGGATAATGTTAGTGATTATGATTTTGTGACGCTGAATTATGCAATGTCCGGATGTATATTTATGGAATCTACGAAGAATTATAAGGATGAATAGATAGATAAAAAACATTCGATTTTGTTTAAGGAATTTTTACGTGAAAGAAAGTTATTGAAGAAATGAGTTTTATAGGGCTGCTGCATTAAGGTGATATATCATCTTGGTGAGGCGGCCCTTAATTAATTTAACCTAAAATGTATGGATAGAAAAGCCTCCGGCGGATGCAGAAGTTTTTAGAAAATAAAATTATAACAAAATTGATGGATTTCTTGAAAAAATGTATTTATAAAAGTACTATATACAAAGTACAAATACAAAATGCATATACATTATGCAATAAACTGGAGGAAATACTAATGAAGAAGACATGGATGAACCCAGAAATCGAAACTCTTGAAGTTGCAGCTACAGCATCAGGTAACATCGAGAACCTTATCCCTGATGGTAAGGCAGTATGGGATGCAACAGCAGACTCATATACAGTAACAGTTGGTGTTAGATCAGCCAGCTAATTTCTGTAATGGAATTATGAAGCAGAGGTCAAGCACCTCTGCTTTTTTCATACCCTAAAGATCAAAATTTCCTTATGTTTCGTGAATACTGTATAAAAAATACATTGAGAATAAAATTGTTACAAAAAAGATAGAATTCTTGATGCGAGTATGTGGTGGAAATATACTAAATAACGAAAAGGGATTTTTAAGGAGGGTATAGAAATGAAGAAAGAATGGATTGCACCTGAAATTGATTCACTTAGCGTAGCGCAGACGGCATCTGGTAATATTAAAAATGAAGTACCTGATGGACCTGTTGCCTACGATGAGGAGAAAGGAACTTACTTTTACACAGTAGGTGAAAAGTCAGCAAGTGGAGCAAAGATTTTACTTTGATAGTTTAAGACAGCGAATGAGAAAGACTTTACTTAGATAATCTAAGTAAGGTCTTTTTTTTGCAAAACAAAAGACCGCCAGTTAAAGCGGTCTTAATGTTTTGATGTTTTAGTATTTTTTGAAAAGATCTGTATGCTTACCTGTTCTCACAGCAGTAAGAATAAGATTATCATCATCTTTGCCATATATTAATAACCAATCCGGCTGTATATGACACTCATTGAAACCTGCGTAATCTCCGTGTAAAGGATGGTCAAGATACTTGGCGTCTAATACATGTCCTAAAAGCAATTCATCAATGACATACTCAAGAAGGCGCATATCCAAACCACGTTTCTTGGCAAGTTTGTAATCTCTCTTAAACTTAGTGGTAGATTTTAATCCGTATTTATAATCACTCATTCTGCATCAAGCTCATCAAACAGCTCTTTTGCAGAGCCATAGGTCTTTGCTTCTACCTTTCCGGACATTATATCGTTTGCTTCATTGATAGCAGCAATAGTGTCCTTATCATACTTTGGAACCCTTACATCAAAAGGAATCCCGCCCTCCATAAGGGATTTTTCAAAGAAAATATTAACCGCTTCTGCTAAAGTCATACCAAGACTACCATAAAGGTTTTCTAGGCTTGCTTTTTTCTGTTTATTCATTCTCATGTTGAAATTAGTATCTTTAACTAAAGTTGCCGGCATAAATATCACCTCCTGAATTAATAATACCACAATGTGTCACATATTCAATACAATGTTTTACATTTAATAAAAGTCAGATTCTTTGTTCATGATTAAAGTTCTTGCTGAATCGGGTAAATAATATTATCATAAAAAAATCTGGAGACTGTATTAAATGACTAACTATTGTTTTGCGAGGTGGAAATGTTTCATTACAAAGTATACGATATTGAAATAGCATCTGAAATTGAAATGCCTTCTGCTTATGTATCTGATGGTTCACGTGATCCGCAGATTATCATAAGAGTAAAAAAAATGGATGATATTTTGGAATTGTGTAAGAAAACTAAGAAGACTGCTGACGAAGAAAACGGAAAAGATAACGAAGAAGTCGATCTTACTAAAAAGGATGATGAAATCATATATCTGCCTGGGTTTGCGCTGTTCAGAATATGCGGAGGAAAAGAAATCTTTTTCCATGAAATAGAAAAAACAGATAATTATCAGGTCGAGCAATGGCTGCTTAATCGTTGTATCACGTGTGCTCTTACACAGCGTGGAGAAATCATCATACATTGCAGCGGGCTGGATAAGGATGGAGAGCTGGCACTTCTCAGCGGAGAAAGCGGAAGTGGAAAATCTACTTTGGCAGATAAATTGCTTGAAAGAAAAGAGTATAAATTTGCTTCTGATGATACTGTCAGGATCGAGATCAGAGATGGTAAGCTTATAGGATATGGCGCATATCCGCTGAGAAGATTATGCCTTGATGCAGTAGAGAGAAATGGATATGACAAGGAAAGTGTGATCCGTATAGATGATGGTGAACGTGAAAAGTACGGAGTTTCAATGAAAGATGTCTTTACATGTGAAGGCAGATCTGTGAATTCACTCTTTATCTTAAATCCGAGTGACGAAACAGATGCGGTCAGAGTAGATGAGATAACAGGCTCATATAAGCTGGAAGCACTTACAGATTGCATTTATAATTACACGTATTATAAAAAAAATGGATTAAATAAGGATATGTTTTTTAAGATGGTATTGATTGCCAATAACCTTAGGATTTATCGTGTTTCGCGGCCAGTCAAGGGAATGACGGTCAATGAAGTTGCAGAAAATGTAAATAAAATTTTTGTAAAAAATTAAAAAAATATATAAAAAATAGTACTTGATGGTAAAAAACCAGAATGGTATTATGTTTTTCGGTGGGGTAATTCTTTTTTGGGGACGAAAAAGAATTATTTCATCTTTTTTTTTCTTAAGGTTATAAATTGTTTATTGTATTTTACTTTATGTTTGCAATATGTTAATCTATTATTTATAATTGTGTACAAAAATGCGTGCAATTATAAAGTGATAGTACCAGTCAATGAATTAAGAATTTTTCTTAATGAGGGGAATCATATGGGTAAGAGAATGAAAATAGCATTTATAGCATCATCAGGTGGACATCTGGAAGAAATTGAAAGCTTGAAAAATGTGAAGGAGAAGTATGACTCTTTTCTTATCACTGAAGGGGGCAGGTTTTCAGACACAAAATTTTGCGAAAAAATTTATCTGGTGTGGCAGATGAATCGTAAACAGGTGACATTTCTACCGAAATTTTTAATTTTATTATTGAAGGCAATCCATATCTTAAACAAAGAGAAGCCTGATTTTATAATCACAACAGGTGCCTTGGTGGCTTATCCGTTTTGTGTGGTCGGTAAGCTTAAGGGTATAAAGATCATATATGTTGAATCCTTTGCAAGAGTTAAAAAGCCATCGTTAACAGGAAGACTTTTATATAATTTTGCAGATCTGTTTATAGTTCAGTGGGAGGATATGCTTAAGTTGTATCCAAAGTCTGTCCTTGGAGGTGGTATATTTTGATTTTTGTAACGCTGGGAACACAGAAGTTTCAAATGAATCGTCTCATTAAAGCGGCAGATAAACTTGCAGATCAGATAGACGAAGAGATTTTTATACAGACAGGAAATTCTACATATAAACCGCGTAAATGCAAGTATGAAGCGTTTATGAGTCCTGAAAGTTATAAAGAAAAAATTGAGAAATGCAGCTGTCTGATCACGCATGCGGGCGTTGGAACGATAATAACCGGTGTAAATGCTGATAAACCGGTGATAGTTGTGCCAAGACTTGCGGCGATGAAGGAGCATGTTGATGATCATCAAAAAGAGATCGCAGAGGCGTTTAGCGGTAAGGGATGCGTGCTTTACTGCAAGAATGCAGATGACTTAAAAAAATATGTGGATATGTCTAAAACATATAATTTTCAGCCATATGTGGTCCATGGGGGGAAAATCGAAGATATAATCTTGGATTTTATAGGTATTTTTGCGTAATAATCGGTATAACGATTAAAACTAATGAGATACAACTAATCAAAATCGTATTACTAATTAGTGTATTGACACGTTCTAAATCAAACTAATGTCATATCTCGAAATCGCCAACATAAGGCTCATTCGAGCTATAACATAAGTTTAATTATGAATGTGTCAAAACACTAGAATATTAGGGGACAGTATGAAACAGAATAATCGTGGAGCAAATACTAACTCGATACAGATGCTTATCGATATAGTCGTACTTTTAATAGCATATCTATTTAGCCGGTTATATGTTGGCAATGCTTTCGTTGATAACGCAATGATGCAGTGCTTTTCAATTGTGCTTGTGTTTATGATCATATTTATCGCATCAAATAAAGAAGCACGTATTTATGACGTGACTTTATTCTTTTATTTTGACAGATTTTTTAAGATCGTGACTAAATCATGGATCACAGCGGCAATTGGAACGACATTCATAATATTTTTCTTTGAGCCTACGTATGTCGTAAGACACTTTTTTTACGCATATTTAGTGTCGTCTTTTGTTTTACAATTTATTAATGTGATAATAAGCAGGATACTGCAGATAATGACGCAGAATCAGAATGCTCCAAGAGCAGCATTTGTCGGTGTCTTTGAAGATTATGAGAAGTTTAACTACTTTCTCAATAAGACAAGCATGCGTCTTGAAGAGGTTGGATATATAAATCTGCCTGGAAGAAGCTCTAAGGGAGTATACAATGTCCTTGGAGAGATTAAAGATATAGAAAAAATCATCAGACAGAATGAATTAGATCAGATATTTTTCTTTAGATACAGCAGTGAACCTGCAGACTACATACAGAAATATGTTGATATCTGCATGGAGATGGGCGTCACGGTAAGAGTTGTTTTAGACTCGCCAATGCTTCATCGTTCAAATAGTTTTGTAAGCTCCATTGGAGTTTATCCAATGATTACTTATCATACTATTGCGCTCAATCAATATGAGCAGATGGTCAAGAGATTCATAGATATTGTCGGCAGTATTGTAGGCATAGTTCTTACTTCTCCGGTGATGCTTATAACGGCGTTGGCAATAAAACTTGATTCTAAAGGCCCGGTCTTTTTCGTGCAGAAGAGAGTAGGCCAGAATGGCAGAGTCTTCAAAATGCTTAAATTCAGGAGCATGTGCGTAGACGCTGAAGCCAAAAAAGAAGAACTTATGAAGAATAACGAAATGGAAGGCGGGGTCATGTTCAAGATGAAGAATGATCCGCGAGTTACCAAAGTAGGAAGATTCATAAGAAAGACAAGTATTGATGAGCTTCCGCAGTTCTTCAATATTCTGGTGGGGCATATGAGCCTTGTGGGAACAAGGCCGCCTACGCTTGACGAGGTTTCAAAGTATGGACGCAGTCAATGGCGAAGGATCAGCATAAAGCCAGGGCTCACAGGTCTTTGGCAGGTGAGCGGCAGAAGCGATATTACGGATTTTGATGAAGTTGTTAACTTAGATCTGGAATATATCGATCGCTGGTCGCTGACATTGGATGCGAAGATATTGCTTGGAACAGTAGGACTTATACTTGGGAGAAAAGGTGCATATTAAAAAAACAGCTCCGAAACGAGCTGTTTGTTGAAAGGATCAATCGATAAATTCGATCTCCTTAAGCTTTGTAAGGAATGTAAAAACTGAAGAGGTACAAACATCTTCGGTCACATCATACTCCGATAAAAGCTTATTAATTATTTCCCCGGCTGTGATATCTGACTGGATTAAATCCCAAATGTCATTGCCAACACCTTTTAACATATAGTATTTACCGGAATCGAAGTCGATCATGACCTTCTCACCGGAAAGGTCGGTTACACTAATCTGTTTTTTTAGATGTATTAAAGTGTTGCGATCCATAATCCCTCCTTGGTGAATACAAATTTACAGGAACAATATACATTATTTTCAAAGCGAATTCAATAATCTGTTTTTGCTTTGAGGCAAAAATGGAGTGAGGTTAAAGTGTTTAAGATTTTTTTTGCTAATCTGCATCTTGAAAAGATTCTCTGGATCATTAAATCAAAGATCCTCTACATTATCATGTTTGCACTCGTTGGTGGTGCTGTTGGCGGCGCCTATGCACTGTTCATGGGACAGGATCTTTACCGTTCTGAGATCACAATGACTGCATTCAGTAATCCTGATTATGCGAACGACAGCGGCATCAATATCAATGTATCGGATGTTCAGTCTGCTCAGCAGCTCATAACAAGCTATTCTTCTGTACTTACAAGCTCTATCTTCTTAAATGATGTGCTTGAAGCATCAGGGCTTCAGGATCAATATTCAGTACTCGCACTTCAAAGAAGGATAAGCGCTCGTCAGATAACTAATACATCTATGTTTGTTATCTACGTCGTAGATCCGAATCCGATGAATGCACAGCTGATCGCAAATACTATTGGAGAGATAGCACCTACAAGACTTGTCGGACTGGTTAAATCCGGTGGACTTCAGGTACTTGATGAAGCAAAGCTTCCGACAGAACCATATGAGTCTACAAGTACGATCTTATTTGCACTGATCGGTGCGGTAGGCTTTGGAGTAATGTCAGCGGTAGGATTCCTCTTCTTTGGATTGCAGGATACAAGAATACGCCGCAAATACGAAGTGGAAGACATGTTTAACATACCGATCATCGGAACTGTTCCGCTGGTCGAGTCAACAGATAAAGTAAAAAAATCGCCGATTCTTGGAGAAAACAGCTCATTCGAAATGAGAGAAGCATATAACGAGATAAGAACATTTCTTACATTTTCAAAAAGAGATGAGAAGTGCCCGGTATATGGAATCTTAAGTGCTGATAAAGGCGAAGGAAAAACAGTATCAGCTTTAAACATTGCAAGTTCACTTGCAAATACCGGTAAAAAGATCCTTTTCATCGATGCAGACCTTAGAGAAAGCAGAACTGCTGAGGTTCTTGGCATGTCAGGAACAGGACTCAGCGAGTACCTTGGAAGTGATGAAGCAGAGCTTAATATTCAGAGATCAGGCAGAGGATTTGATGTGATCCTTGCCGGAGCTAAGCCTTCTAACGCAGCAGATCTTCTTGCAGGCGGCAAGATCAGAGAACTTATAAATGCGCAGAAAGAAAACTATGACATGATCATTGTTGATCTTGCACCGGCAGGCAGAGTTATAGATGGTCTTGAACTTGCAGACTGCCTTACATCTTATGTCCTCGTGGTACGTGAGATGGTGACAAAGTTTGAGCGAGAAGAGATGATAATCAGAAATATCGAAGAGCTCAAAGGCGATATCTGCGGATTTATCTACAATGGTATATCAACTAAGTCAGAAGACTATAACTATAAGAAAGCAGCTGAGAAATACGGCTTTGTTGATACCAGCGCTAAAGTTGTCAGTGCAAAAAAGAAGGTTGCAGCGAGATGAAGAAAGTTAGTGTGATAGTTCCGGTTTACAATACTTCAAAGTATCTTAGGCGGTGTCTTGATGCACTTACAGGGCAGACTTTGGATGAGATGGAGATTCTGTTGATCAATGATGGGTCGACAGATGATTCTCCAAAGATTATGGAAGAGTATCGTCGGAAATATCCTGATAAAATTCGTATCATCAATAAAGAAAATGGTGGACAGGCGACAGCCAGAAACCTCGGAATAAGTGAGGCAAAGGGCGAATATATCGGATTTGCGGATTCTGATGATTATGTTGACCGTACACTATTTGAAAAGCTATACAGCAAGGCGGTTGAAACTGACGCTGACTATGTGGACTGTGATTATCACTGTATGTATGAGACTGCGGAAGGTTCTAGGGAGATCGGGACCAGAGGCACGATCAAAGAACATGATTCTAATAGTGATATGATGCTTGATCCGCAGGTTTCACCCTGGAATAAGCTGTACAGGAACGTAGTTCTTCAAAAAGACGGAATGCGGTTTCCAGAGGGAGTAATATATGAGGATACCGCTTTTTTTATGAAAACTGTTCCGAATATCAGGAAGTCAGCATATGTTGATGAAAAGCTTGTATACTATTGCGTCAGAGAAAATTCGACTATGACTGCAAACAAAAGCCATAAGGTGGCGGATATATTCACAGTATTGCAGGATATCATCGACTATTACACAAAATTCGGTTTTGCTGAAAGGTACAGCAAGGAACTTGAGTATTTCTGCGTGAAGATCGCATTTTGCAGTAATCTTACGAGGATAGGTCGTGTACCGGATAGAAAGCTCAGAAGAGAACTTATAAGGAAAACATTTGATTTTGTGAACAGTTATTTCCCAAAGTATAGAAGTAATCCATACTTTGGAGGAAAGATCGGTTTATACATCAAAACATTGAACCCGTTAGAGGCAGATCTTTTTGCACCGATAATGGGCAGACTTGTGAAAGGTTAACAGTTGTGAAAATTTCAGTAGCTATGGCAACCTACAATGGTGCTAAATATATTGCAGAACAGCTTGATTCGATACTTTATCAGACAAGAAGTGTGGATGAAGTTATCATCTGCGATGACTGCTCGAAGGACGAAACTGCCGAAGTTGTTGAGAATTATATCAAAGAGCATAAATTGGAAGGCAGCTGGAAATTTGAAGTTAATGAAAAGAATCTTGGTTATGCTTCAAATTTTGCAAAGGCTTTGAGCAAGACAGACGGTGATCTGGTCTTTTTCTGCGATCAGGATGATATCTGGATAGAAGACAGAATTGAGAAAATGGCAGAGGTGATGGAAAAGAACCCTGAAGTTGCATTATTGGGTTCTGAATTTGAGCCGTTTGCCAGTACAGCGGATGCACCTAAGCCTCATGGATGGGAGCTGAAGACTTTCAGAGGTGACGGTTCGCTCGAACATCTTAAGTTTAGTGCAAAGAACGTTTTTATCGGATGTCAGGGATGTACCATGTGCATGCGAAGAGATTTTCTCAATAAGATAAAGAATTATTGGTATCCGGGATGGGCACATGATGAATATGTCTGGAAGCTTGCGCTTTGCCTTGACGGACTGTATTTCTACCATGCGGCTACATTAAAGAGGAGACTTCATTCTAACAATGTAACTTTACATAAGGAACACAAGAAGAGCCAGAGAATGAAATATCTTACAGAGCTTCTTAAAAGCCATGAGCAGACACTTAAGTTTGCGAAAGATATCGGCTTGAGTGAAGACAAGATCCATCTTCTGGAAAGAAACATCAAAGCGACAAAAATGCGTATCGACTTAATTGACGGAAGAAAGTTTTTTAATACGATACCGCTTACAATAGGTTTTCATGACTGCTATCACAAATGCAGGGCAATCCCGGTAGAGCTGGTGATGGCATTAAAAGGGTAATTATAAGTGACAGATTTCATTGTTAGAGAAGAAAAAAGTAAATACATCAAGCCTGCCAGAGAGAATAAAATTTTTTACGCCTGTTCGATATTCTTCCTATTTAATATGTTTGTAATGCCGCAGTATTTCGGAATACCGACTCCGGGCTTTGACCTTACAGTGCTGAGAATAGGAATCATCCTCGTATCACTGATGATATTTGCGGATACTGAAAGAGCGAAAGATTTTTTGGAGATCATCAAGACAAGTCTTTTAACGAAAACGTGGGCTGTATATGTCATAGTAATTTTATATACGATGGTTTTCAGAGCTGACTTTAATGCATTCTTAAATCCATTTATGGAAATATACGCAACGTATCTGGTCATTTATGTGGTAAAGAAATCCATTGGTGTAGAGAATATATTGAAGTTGGTGATAGTCTTTTGCTACATAATGACTTTGCTCGGTGTACTTGAAGCATTTCTTGGATTTACGCCGTTTTGCTATCTTGTAACGCTAGATGGCATTTATACAGGCTCTTTTGTAAGATCGGGAAGCTACCGAATAATGAGTTCATTTTCACATTCGTTGGGTTATGGACTGTTTCTTATAATTGTAACACCACTTTCCGTTTACAACATTGATGAGAAAAAAATCCATCTTGTGCAGCATCCTCTGCTGCTGATCCTGTTTGTTATAAATGTTTTTATGACCGGTTCCAGATCTACACTAGGTGTTCTCTTTTTGGAACTCGCGATATTGATAGTGCTTGCTGAAAGAGAAAACAGAAAGAGATTCCTCGTGGGATTTGTGATGTTTTTACTTATTTTTTCAGCTGTGGTATTTGCTCTTCAAGGCACGAGTTTTGGAAAATATGTTCTGCTTCAGGTTACTACAGTTATCGACAGTGCTTTCGGTACTACGTATTCTGTTAAATATGGAGCGGATCTGAATGCGCTTGGAGCAAGCTCAAATTACAGAGAGCAGTTAAAAGGTATTTTCAGTGTTTCGTGGCTTAATCCGATCTTAGGACTTGGAAGAAAGAGAGCTTTCAGCGGTGTCATAAATGGAAATGTTATCAGATCTATCGACAGTTTCTACATTGCAGAATATGTCCGCTACGCTTATCCGGGAATGCTTTCATTTATATTTTTCCTTGTATTCTGGATGATAAAGATGGCTTTATCTGCGTTTGGAAAGCAGAAAAATAATCTGGCAAAGATAGTTGTGGTCGGAGTTGGCTGCTACCTTTTGAATCTTTATTGGGTAGACTCTCTGCAGACATTTAAGTATATGTATCTGATGATCGCCATCTGGTACTGTGACAGCGAAGTTAAGGCAAGTGCTGCGGCTTCGCGATATATTAAAAAGCCGATTTGGAGAAAGAAATGAACGAAAAGCTGGAAAAGGTCATAAATAAAATAAAGGATCACATGCTGCTTGGGTCTGTATATGACAACATCATGGAGTTAACAAAATATAGGGACCCTATGCTTAAGTTCAGATATAACGTCATGGTTGCTCAAAAGCACAGGATGCTCTACTACAAGTCATTGAAAAAGAAATACTTAAAGCGCTGCACAGCTGAGAGACCATGGGAGAGCTTGCCTAAAAAGGATAATAATGATGTCATCTGGTTTATGTGGCTTCAGGGGATAGAAAATGCGCCTTTGCTGGTGAAAAGATGCTATGAATCCTTGAAAAAGAATATACCGGATAAAAAGGTGATAGTTCTCGACGAGAAAAATATGTCAGAGTATGTGGAACTGCCTGATTACATCGTTAAGAAGTGGAAAAGCGGAATTATAGGAAATGCTCACTTTGCTGACATGGTAAGGCTGGAGCTTCTTATACGTCATGGCGGATACTGGATAGACACGACTGTTTTATGTACTGACAGCTCGATACTTAAAGAAATCGATAATACGGAACTTTTTATGTATAGCTTTTATTATTTTGGATTTAATCCAGAGATAATGACGCTTAATAACTGGTTCATGAAGAGCAATACAAATAATAATATCCTTTGCCTCATGAGGAAGTTTCTGTATGAGTATTGGAAGGATATGGACAGAGCGGTCAATTACTTCATATTTATGATATTTATGACGATCGCAGTTGAATATTATGAGCAGGAGTATTCGAGAATGCCGATAGTGAGTCAGGTCGATTCGCATGTTCTTGCTTCTTATATATATAGCAGATTCAATCAGAATAGTTATGATCTTTTGAAGAAAACAACGGGATTTCATAAGCTCAGCACCAGATTTAATAAAGATTGGATAAGGAAGGGGTCATATTACGATGTCATCATCAATCAGGGAAAATACTGAGAAGATACCGAAGATAATACATTACTGCTGGTTTGGAGGAAAGCCGATACCGCCGGGGCTTCAGAGCTGTATCGACACATGGTCTAAGCTCAAAGGGTATAAGGTCATGCGCTGGGATGAAACAAACTGCAGCTTTGATGAGAATGAGTTTGTAAGGAAGACTTATGCAGAGCATAAGCTTGGATTTATTGGAGATTATTACAGGCTTAAAGCTGTATATGAGTATGGCGGCATCTACCTTGACACAGATGTAAAGGTTTACCGTGATTTTGAGCCATTACTTGATAAACCGGCATTTTTTAATTTTATCTTTGACTGTTCTGTAGGTACGGCGATCATTGGTTCTAAGCCTGGAAATCCAATGATAAAGGGCATCATGGATCTCTACGACAGGACTGAATTCAGAGAGAACCCGGGACACCGTCCTCTGATGGAAGAGAATGGAAAGATGATGGTCGAGGGCTATCCTACAAGTAATTACTACTATACATGGTATATCCTTCATCACTATCCGCAGTTCATACTTAATAATAAATATCAGGATCTCGGAGATTTTGTTATTTATCCAAAGGAACTTTTTGAGATAGGAACGCTTAGCGGTAAGCATTTCGCGATACATCTTAACGCAGGTGAGTGGAGACCTTCTGCTGATAATAAGGGTGGTTTCAAAAACAGCGTAAAGACAGTTCTTTCTAATAATAGGAAGATATACGACAAAGTTCAGGTAATGGTCAGAACTTTACGTTATAAGAAGCTGAATAAGGGAATACCTTTTTACAGTTATTCTCTTGCGCAGAAAAATCACACAAGCCTTCCGGAGATTTAAATGTGGTATATCAATAATCCCTATTACATAGCTGCATATTTTGAAAAACTTATAAATCAGCAGTTTAATGGATTTTCGATCGCGCTGCTGCTTGAGATGACACTTGTATTTTCATGGGTGGCTTTCGCTGCAGAATTTATTTATACAAGAAAAACAGGTACGAAATTTTCTATAAAAGCATTTATAACATTGGTATTGCTGATCTTTTATGCCTGCTTCATGTTCCAGATAGCGATCTACAGAAGAGAGCCCGGAACCGAGCATAGAGTGCGGACGGATATCGATCTGGGGTCTCTGCATGGTGATTTTGTGGCTGAGATGCAGGTTGGCTACTGCCTTTTGAATATACTGTTCTTTGTCCCTTGGGGAATCTTCTTAGGGATAAGGAGAATGCTGATGAACAGAGAAGAAGCCGGCATAAAAACGGTAGTGATGAGCATATTGGTGAGCTTCATAGCGAGCGCGGTCATAGAGCTTTCGCAGCTGGTAACAGGGACAGGAATTTTTGAGCTGACAGATATACTTATGAATACCTTTGGGGGAACTGCTGGTGTAATATGCGCAAAGCTGATGGATAAGATTTTGAGGTCAGAAAGAAATGAATGAAAAGAATAAAAAATTGTCATGGAAAGATATTCTGATAATAATTGCCAGTTTAATATTATTGGCTGTACTTATATCAGTTATCTTCCTTGCAAGAAAAAGTGCTAATCAGAAAGCTGAGGCTTTGTATAATGCTTCAACAAGCAAAACTACAAGCGGAAACGGCGTATCGGTGGAAACAAACAGCCTGTGCTTGAATGAAGCAAATGAGGCAGGATGGATAGAATATTATAATTCAGGAAGCAAAGCGGCAGATATTTCCGGATATGTGCTTTATCTGAACGGCACAGCTATTAAGACTTATGAAGATGGTACAAGTGTGAAGCCAAAGGATCATTTTGTAACGGAAATAGGTCAGAACCCTGGAGCAAGAAATGAGAATATCATAGCTCTTTATGATAAGGATGGGAAAGAGAAACTTACCCTTACTGTCCCTTCGCTGAACAATGGAAACAGCTATGGACGCACAAAGGATGCGGGCTATGAGCAGTCATATATGTCTGCTACAAAGGGAGAAGACAACAGCAAGGCTGAAGTTGTGGCTTCAAATGATCTTGAATTTTCTGTACCGGGCGGCTTTTATGATACAGCGTTTAATTTAAGTATCAATGTTCCTAAGGGATGCACAGTATACTATACGACTGATGGCAAGGCTCCGACTGAAAAATCACAGAAATATGAAGATAAGATCGAGATAAAAAACAGATCAGGCTCAGATTATAAGTATGTGCTGGATTCATTTGAATATCCTATAAGCTCTAATGGATATCTTCCAAAGAGTGTTGACATGGGAACTGTGGTAAGAGCGATAGCAGTCGACAGTGCCGGCAAGATCGTTGCCGAAAAGTCTGAATCTTACTTCATCGGGCTTGGAAATAACAGCGGTTATCAGGATTTACCGGTAATAAATATCGTTACAGACGGTGATGGACTTTTTGACTACTTCAAGGGTATGTATGTAGCCGGCAGATCTTCTGAGGACAATGTCGCAAGCGGTGGAGACGGAACTACTGCGGCGAACTACTATAATAAGTGGAATCGTTCTGCTGAGATAGAATTCTACGAGCCGGAAAAGGGTCGAACCTATAAGGGAACAGCCAACCTTTCAATGATAGTTGATAATACGATCACTTTAAGACAGAAGAGCTTAATGGGTGTACTCAGCTCTGAAGTGAATGACGGCTCTGCATTGAAGAAATTTGTCAATCAAAAGAATAATAGTGTCGCTATAGAAGCCTATGGCTCAGATAATACATATAAGATAAGGGAATTGGCATTTAATAAGCTTATAGCAAATGAGTCTGTAGGAAGCGTAGATATGATGCCGTGTGTCCTCTTTATAAATGGTGAATATTGGGGCGGATATGTGCTCAAGGCTGCAGAGGATGAAAATTATATAAGCAAACATTATGGAATAAATGGTCAGCATGTTCTTTTCAGTAATGCAAATAAACGTGCAGTAGACTACATGGATTTTGTAAAGTTTGTTGAAACAAATGATATGAAAAATGAGGAGAATTATGCGAAAGTCGAGGAAAGAATGGATGTAGATAACTTTATCGATTTCCTTTGCATAAATCTTTATCTTTCACATGGAAGTTTTAATAGAGAGCTTGGAACTGCATGGAGAACTGAAGATGCATCGGGCTCTGGCTACGCGGATGGTAAGTGGAGATGGATCATCAACGATCTTTCGAATACGACATTGAATGATGCACAGGGTAATCTGACAACATATTCGATAGATACATATCTTACACCGGGCTTCGCAAATGACAGATTTATCCAGTCATTGTTTATGAATGAAAAGTTCAGGGACAGACTGCAGGCAAGGATGACACATTTTGCAACAGATGTTTTCCTCCCCGAAAAAGTAGAGAAACAGCTTAATGCTACAGCTGATCTGATGGAGAAGCTGACAGTGAAAACTGAAAACAGATTTTATGGAAATATGCAGGAAAAAGACTATGAGAATATGATAGACAACATAGTGTATTTCTTTGAAAAGAGAGGAAGATTTATCTTAGGCTACACTTCTGAGATCGTCGCAAATGGCGGAAACGAGGCTGTGGCAAAGGGACTTGTTTCAGGAAATAGTGTAAGTGCTGATGCAGCGCAGAACTGATCATTAGTATAACGATTTTTAATAAGTTTGGCTGATTAAAAATAGTAATACTATTAGGGAGAGAATATCAATGAGCATTGTGCAGAATCCAAAGGAATGGATGAAGTTAACCAGCGACCTGATTAAAGCGGGATTTAGTCAGGATGATACTGTAGTAACGGTTCCTGATGGGATTGATTTTGAAGAAATTATCGAGTATGCAAGGGCTGCAGATATGGATTATGCATTGCTTAGTCCACTTGTAAAGCTTGAACTTCCGGGGGAAATCTTAGGTAAGGTCAGGCAGCGGCTCATTGAAAGTACGCTTGCAACGCTGGCACAGGTTAAAGCCGCACGTGAGCTTGACGAAGCATATGAGAGAGAAGGGATTCGCTTTCATATGCTTAAAGGAACGGTGCTTAAGTCAATATATCCTAAGCCTGAGATGCGCGAGATGAGCGATATAGATGTGATGATATATGATGAGTCACTGGAAAAGGCTGAGGAAGTGGCAAAGAAGCTTGGATATGAAAAGGTCGAGGCAGTAAAACACCATGTTATTTATAAGAAAGAACCGTTCCTTATCCTTGAGATACATTGGTCTTTATACGACAAGCATGTGGATAAGGATCAGGATGTTTATTTTAATGACAGCGTAAGAGCAAGGCTTAAGGCGGGAACTGCTTATACATATGAATTCACTGATGAAGATTTCTATGTATATATGATAGCTCATATGGCAAAGCATTTTTATGAAAATGGATGCGGAATAAGAAATCTCATGGATATATACGTATTTATGGATAAATATGGCGCCGGGCTTGATAAAAACTACCTTGCCGGAGAGCTTTCAAAGTGCGGTCTGACTGAGTTTGAAGCACGCATGAGAAAATTGGCTGAAGTTTGGATAGAGGGAAAAGAGCCGTCTGAATTTGAGATAAATCTTTTCTCATATATGCTCGACAGCGGAATATATGGAAAAGCTGTCAATGGTATATGGGGACAGATGGCAAAGCAGGAAGATCTTGATGGAGCAAATATGGAAATGAATTATTATTTCCCAAAGCTCTCTTATATGAAAGAGAATTATAAATGGCTTGATAAATTCCCATTCCTGCTTCCGGCTGCATGGTGCATAAGAGCAGTACATGGAATCGCTACAGGTGCAGCAGACCGACGAAGCGGCTTGAAGAATGTAGATGATGAAAACAGGAAAGATATTGTGGAAATTTATAAAAAGCTTGAGCTGAATTTCAGGAAATAATATCTTTCACCAACAGTTAAGGAAGAAATTATGAGTGCGAGTAGATCAAAAAGAGCAGCGCAGAATGTGATCACCGGTTTTGAGTATCAGGCAATGGTGATGATCCTGAGCTTTGTTTCAAGAAAGTTGTTTATATATACGCTTGGAACGGAGTATCTGGGACTGAACGGAATATTTACAGATGTTCTGACATTGTTATCTATGGCGGATCTGGGCTTTAGTACAGCTATGGCATATAGCTTCTATAAACCGCTTGCCGACAATGATACGAAGAAATTAGCGGCGTTGGTCGCATTTTATAGGAAAGTATATAATGTGATCGCGTTGGCGGTATTGGTACTCGGACTGTGCTTCATACCGTTCCTGAAATATGTGATAAATACAGACAAAGAGATCCCTAACCTTGTGATCTACTATCTGTTTTCACTGTTTAATGTAGTAGTGTCATATCTTATGGTCTACAAGACAACGATCTTAACGGCAGATCAGAAGGACTTCAAGGTAGTTAAGATCAGAATGTTCACTACATTCACGAGAGAGATCTTAAGAATCGCAGTGTTGCTTTTATGGCATAACTACATTGCCTACCTTGCGATCGGATGCGCGACTAATCTCTTGAATAACGTGGTTGCATCACGTAAAGCAGAGAAGGAATATCCTTTCATAAAAGAAAGGGCAGTCGATGTTTCAGTCATAAATGAAGCAAAGAGCCGGATCATTGAAAATATGAAATCTGTCTTTATCTACAGAGTCAGCACTACAATGTTCAGCGCGACCGATAACATCATAATCTCTGCTGTTGTAAACACAGCAGCGGTAGGACTGTACTCGACTTACTTTATGATAAGCTCAAAGCTTCTTATCGTAGAGCAGATAATCTTTTCAGCGATGACAGCCAGTATAGGAAATATCATCGTCAAGGAAAATTATGAAAAGAGATATACAGTATTTCAGTCAATGCAGTCGGTAAGTTTTATCTTCTGCGGTATCATTACCAGCACATTCTGCATCATGGTAAATGACCTGATCACGGTATGGCTCGGAAAAGCCTACGTTTTCCCGACTATTACAGTTATCGCGATCACGATAAACACGTATTTTTCATGTGCGCTCCAGCCGCTTTGGATTTATAGAGATGCTACCGGACTTTACAGAAAGACAAAGTATGTGATGCTTATAGCTGCGATGGAAAATATCGTACTTTCGATCACACTTGGCCACTTTATAGGCGTTGCAGGTGTAATTTTTGCATCAGCTATATCAAGGATCACTACATATTGCTGGTATGAGCCGAGACTTCTCTTTAAGGAATATTTTAATAAAGGTGCAGCGAAGTACTATGTAAGCATACTTATGAATGTTGTTTTACTTGGCGTGACGATCTTTGTGATTCAGTTCTTCTCAAGAAACTATGAGATCAGGAACTGGCCGCAATTGATAATAAAGGGCGTGCTGGTAGGTGTTTTGTGTACTGTAGTCTTTATTGGTGCGTATATAAGAACCGATGGTGCTCAAAATATATTAAATAGGGTAAAAGCATTAGTAAAAAAGAAGACTGAATTTGCGTGAGGGCTTTGATGAATAATCCAAAAGTGAGTATTGTTGTTGCAATTTATAATGGGCAGAAATATATAGACGACTGTGTGAAGGGGCTGCTTGCACAGACATATAAAAATACAGAGTTTATCCTCGTGGATGATGGAAGTACGGATGATAGTGCTGCTATGCTGGATAGATATGCGGCATCGGATGAGCGTATAAAAGTAGTGCATCAAGAAAACAGGGGATTAAGCGGAGCGAGAAACTCAGGAACGAGAGTAGCAGAAGGCGATTACATCGTATATTTCGATGTGGATGATGCAGTCACAGACCATGTTATAGAGGATAACGTGAAGCTTGCCGAGGAGCATAAAGCGGATGTCGTTCTTTTCTGTTTCTGGTACTATCTGGTAGATGAGAAGATCAAAAAAGAGAATAAGATGGATAGCATCTATGTAGGAACGAACGAAGACTATTTTAGAAATATGCTGATACCGACTATGGACAACGAGGTATTTAATGCGCCGTGGAATAAGCTCTACCGGTTAAGCTTCCTGAAAGAGAATAAGCTTGAGTTTGACCAGACTTTCCCGATATATGAGGACATTATCTTTGCGTCAAAAATGTTTAAGTATGCGAAAAAGATAGTGATAAACAATCAGATGTACTACACGTATTTCGTGAAGACGTCAGGAAGTCTGATAACTAAATATACAAGCGGATATTTTGCGTCTGTCAGTGAGTTTTATAAGCATGCGCTTAGATACTGCGAAGGCTTCAGCGATAACGAAAAGCAGAAGAAACGCTTCAGCACGCTTTATATGAAGCTTGTTCTGACGAATCTGAAGCAGATAAGCTGTAAAGGAGATCTTTCAAAAGAGGAAAAAGACAAACTCATATTGGATATATGCAATTCAGAGCTGGTGCAGAAGGCTTTGAAATATGCTGATAAAAGAAAAGGGCAGAAAGTGGTCGGAAAGCTTATAGAAAGTAAAATGACAGCTGAGATAAGGATGCTCTATCAGCTTATCAATAAGATACAGGGTGGAAATTTTAAATAATGAAAAAAACAGAGTTGATTTTTAGAAAAGTCTGCAAGAAGCTTGGAATACGTCCTGTTGTGGAATATTTTGAAGGAAAAAAATACGAACACTGTTACGACAGTTATAAGGGAAGAAAAAAGATATTCCTGATGATGACGCCTGAGTATGGAAATAATGGAGATCAGGCGATATGCTATGCCACGCTTCGCTACCTCAAGGATTACTTCGGTGATTATGAAGTTATACAGATAACTCTTGATAATATATATAAGTATATGAGAGCGGTCGAAAAGGCTTATGAAGAAGGGGATATAATACTTCTTCAGGGCGGCGGAAATATGGGAAATCTCTATATTTACATTGAGGAATACAGAAGATTTATAATGAAGCATCTTTCTGACTGCAAGATAATCTCTATGCCCACAACTATCACGTTTACAAATGATGCGAGAGGCAGAAGAGACTTAAAGAAGAGCCGCAGATACTATAATGCCTGCAAAGACCTTACACTCATAGTGCGTGAAGAGCCATCGTATGAATTTGCAAAGAAGAACTTTAACTGCAAGGTCGTGCTCAACCCTGACATGGTCTTATATCTTCTTGGAAAATATGATATCAAAAATGAACGCAGAGATATGGTCTTTTGTTTAAGACATGACTGGGAGAGCGCAAATAAGAATGCCTATGATTTTGTGAGGGATATGTTTGAAAAAGATCCGACATGCAGGATCTTTGATACTTCGGTGGCACGAAATGTCTATGAAAAAACTCGTGAAGCTGAGATTATTGCTTCGTTTAACGAGCTTTCTCAGGCTGGCTGTGTGGTAACTGACAGGCTTCATTGCATGGTATTTTGTGCTGTAACGAAGACACCTTGTATAGTGACTACTGCACTTGACGTAAAGATAAAGGGTACATATAAGTGGATAAAGGATCTGGCATATATCAGGATGATAGACAAGCTTGATGTGGAACTGGTTGAAAAGACTGCGGCTGAAGTTATGAAAGCAGACAAAAACATTCCTTTTGATCTGGAAGAGAAATATTTCAAAACTTTAAGAGACAGGGTGCTGTAATAAGGAAAAACTATGCTAAGGATTTATCGCTTTATACGTTATAACGAACATAAGAAGCTTACGCTTCTTGCCTGGATATATTCGGCAGTATTCCGCCTTCAGATGCTCTATACAGATACGAAGAAACTTAATCATATGTGGGGGATTGAAGGTGAGGAATCGCCGGAAGATGCGTCACTGGAAGATTATATCTATGCTAAAAAGGTTGCTTATTCAGTAAATCAGGTGTGCAATAAGACAAAGTGGGAGAGCAAATGCCTGGTGCGTGCTCTTACGGCACAGAGACTTCTTATGAATAGAGGGATCGAGTCAACTATGTATCTTGGAGTAGGCTATGATGAGAATAAGAAAATGAGTGCACATGCATGGCTTAGATGCGGACATATGTATGTCACCGGTGGTACGGGAAAGGGTTTTGCGATAGTTGACCGCTTCCGCGCCAAAGTGAAGAAGAGAGGAGCCTGACTGTGGAGATACAGACTATTAATAAGATCAGGAATATGATCAAAAATAAAGATGCGCAAAAAGAGTATATTAAATGGCTGGCAGCTTATTCCAAACCATTTATCCCGCAGCTTGCACTGATCTTTCTTTTTGACACACTCCTTTCTTTTACAAATATCGGACTGGCGCTCGTCGGAAAGGAAATGGTGGATAGAGCCACCAATGGTTCCGGAGTAAAGAATTACATATTGATGTATATGGCTGTGATGTTTTCAAGCCTTGTAGTCACAGCGCTGTATCAGCTGATAGCAGCGGTAGTGTATGAAAAATTCGGCTTCGGTATCCGCAAAAGGGTGTATAGGAGAATCCTCGATACCAACTGGCTGGATATCACAAAGTATCACACCGGGGATCTCATGACCAGACTTACCTCAGATGTCGCTGCGGTAGCCGGAGGTATAGCAGAGACGATACCGACTATCATAAGGCTCATCGTGCAGGTAGTGATCACATTTTTCACTCTGGCATTTTTCGACTGGCGACTTGCGATGCTCGCATTGGCTGTCGCTCCGGTAGCGGCTGTGGTGAGCTGGCTTCTTGGACGCAAAGTAAAGTATCTTACCGTGAAAGTACAGGAGACAGAGTCAGCATATAGGTCATTTATGCAGGAAAGCCTTGCGAATATCCTCATCGTAAAGTCTTTTAGAACAGAGGATTATTCAGAAAAGCATCTTACAGAACTCCGTGATGAAAGGCTTCATTGGGTATTGAAAAAGACCAGAATGGGAGTTGCTGCGTCATCGGTAATGTCACTTGCGTTTCAGATAGGCTACGTTACTGCCTTTGCATGGGGAGTAATCGGAATATCCAATAAGACACTTACCTTCGGTACGATGACGGTTTTCCTTTCACTTGTTAACCAGATACAGGGACCTATCATGTCATTAGCGGAAATGATCCCGAAAGTTGTAACTATCCTTGCTTCTGCCGGACGTATCATCGAGCTGCAGGAGCTTCCGGAGGAAGTTAAGAGTGCGACAAATATCAAGACAGAAGGACTTGGTCTTAAAGTAAATGATCTTTCCTTTGCATATGTTAAGGATGAGCCGATCTTCGAAAAGGCTGAGATCGACTTCAAACCGGGAGAGTTTACAGCGATCGTTGGAAGATCAGGAATCGGAAAAACAACGCTTATACGACTTATCATGGCGTTTACCAATAGATTTCATGGAGATATAGAATTCTATAATAAGTATGGAGAGACAGAGAGTACTAATGCAGGCGTAAGAGAATTCATTTCTTATGTGCCGCAGGGAAATACTCTTTTCAGCGGAACTATCAGAGATAATATCTGCTTTGGCGGAGTTAAAGCAAGCGATAGAGAGATAGAAGAAGCGCTGAGAGGTGCGGCTGCTTATGACTTTGTGCAGGAGCTTCCTGACGGGATCGATACAAAGATAGGTGAAAAAGGCTATGGCATCTCAGAAGGACAGGCGCAGAGAATAGCCATTGCCAGAGCATTGCTTAAGAAAGCACCGTTCCTTATACTTGATGAAGCAACAGCGTCACTTGATCCGGAAACCGAGCTTATGGTTCTCGATGGACTTAGAAACTGGAATCCAAGACCGACATGCCTGCTTATTTCGCACAGAATGTCAGTTTTGAAGTACTGTGACAGCGAGATAAGGATCAAAGATCATAAACTTATTACAGAAAAATTAGAGCCGGAGCAGATTTTTGCTTAAGCGTGAAAGAGTATAAGGAGATAGAGGGAAAATGAGCAGTAAATGTGAAGAGTGTATGAACGAGTATCTTTCGATAATAATGCCGTGTTATAATGGGGAGGAGTTTGTTGAAACAGCTATTCTTTCAATCATAGCACAGCCTGTTGATGGGATAAGGCTTATCATCGTAGACGATGGCTCAACTGACAGAACCGCAGAGATCGTTAAAAAATATGAGTCTGATAAAGTCACATATATACATATCGAAAATGGCGGCGCAGGTCATGCAAGAAATGTCGGCATGAAAGAGGCAAAAGGCAGATGGATAGCTTTTATAGACAGCGATGATGTGTATCTGAAAGATTCTATAACTGCTGAATTTATCAATAAGCTCAAAAAATATGAAGAGGATGGAGTTGAGGTTATACGTACACCTCGCATGATCTGCAATATGGATCTCACCATTCCTTTGTATTATGCGCTTCCGGAAGAAGAAATAAGGCATCATATGCCTAATGAAGAATTTTGGTCATGCGTATATAATGCGGAGTTTATCGCCAAAAATTCAATTACTTTCTATGAATATCAAAAACAGGATATAGAGTCAGCTTTCAGATATAAGGTCATGTCCAGTGCTGAAAGTGTCGTGTGCAATAAGGATATGGCATTTTGCCTGTACAGAGCAAACCCTGAAAGCAACACACATACCTGGAATGTTCATAGGATGTCGAATATCAAGATGAAAGTTTATATTGACCTCTATTTCACAACTAAGCATGATGAGGACAAAAACTTTCTTATCAAACACATTGTCAGAGCATTTATGACTTCCTGCTTCTTTGGCAAAAAAGGAACTATCACGGAAGAAAACGTATCACTGATAAAGGAAAATCATGAATTATTGAAAAATTTCAGAAAGAGATCCGGTGCGGGAGCAGTAGTTACTTATTACATTATGTATGAGATCGCAGTCGGAACTATTAAGAGCCTCAAAGCAAAGCGGGCGCAGAGAAAAAAATCTGGCGTGGCAGCTGTGTGCGGAAGCTCAAAGTATGCTGATATAGAAGGGCGTCTTGCGGCAATTTCTGAAAAAGTACACGCGATGTAAGCGGGGAGCAGAGTTATGTTGATGATGAAAGTGCAAAAGGCTGCTGAAATATTGCTTAAGGATCATATGATACTTAACATAGTTAATTTCAGAATCAGACGAAACAGGGTAAACCTGCATTGGGCGCCTGTCTGCGAGAAAAAATTCGGTGCTCTTGTGTGGAAGAAGGACACCGACTTCCAAAATCTTGGAGATATGCTCGCAGAGCCAATTTATGAGTACATGCTTAAAAGAAATGGTCTGGACAAGGATGCAAAAGTTAGTAAAACAAAGCATCTTTACACTATCGGCTCTTTGATAATGCTTGCTTATCAGGACGCGACGATCTGGGGGAGCGGTATCCTTCTGGAAGAGCCTGCCGGATTCATATGGAAGAGGAGCAAGAGCAGAAAGCTTGATGTGAGATGTGTCAGAGGTCCGAGGACTATGAAACGTCTTCAGGAAAACGGATATGATGTATCGAATTGCGTGATGGGCGACCCCGGTGTATTGATGCCGCTTATCTATAAGCCGGAAGAGAGAGAAAAGAAGGATTATGTTGTTATACGGCACATGTCTAAAAAAACAGGGAAGTCATATGCCAATGAGGTTAACATAATCACTAATGATTGGAAAGAAACTATAAACCAGATATATAACAGTAAGCTCGTGATAAGCAGCTCGCTTCACGGGCTGATCCTTGCGGAAGCCTATGGCATACCGGCAATATTGCTTGATAATACGGAGTTCGGGGATCATTTCAAGTATCAGGATTACTATATGAGCACCGGAAGAACTGCGATACCGGCATGCAAAACTGTTGAGGAGGCTTTGAAAGCTCCTATTCCGGCTGTGCCGGATCTTTCAGGGCTTCAGGAAAATCTGCTCAGATCTTTCCCTGTGGATCTTTGGGCGGAAGAAACAGTTCGAAAACCTGCAGTGGCAAAAGATTAAGTAAATGCACGTCATGCAAAGTGTGACGTGCATTTGCGTTATAATCGGAGGATGTGGATGAAAAAAATCATAAAGAGTGCGTTGTGTGTGGTACTGTGTTTGATTATGACGGCGGCGCAAAGCGGATATGTGCCTGCTTCAGAGTCTGAAAATTCTCAAAGTGAAAATTTTCTCAAAAGTTCTTTAATTTCAGTTTCTGCCGGAAAAACTCTCGATAATAAAAGCTATCTTATCAATAGGGATAATCTTATCAGTGGATATTATAAATATAACGGAGAGTATGCTTCAGACAGTAAGGCAGTATGTACTCCGGATTATCTCTCAGTCAGGCAGAAAACATATTATTTCTGCTCAAATGATCCAAGGGTAAGAGTTTCGATACAGGAATATGACTCAAATAATAAAAAGATAAATATCATAAGCAATGTTTCGAGAGGATATGCTTATGTGCCAAAGTCAAATACAGCATCAGTACGTCTTACTTTCAGATCAAAATTGAGTGAAAGAAGTATTGAAACTCTTTATTCTTCCGGGCTGGAAGCGTACTTTGCAGATACTTATGAAGAAGCAGAGCAGAGTGTGGCGGATTTTAACGAAGTGGACCTGAGCGACTTTTCAAATTGGAGGACAGGTGAGTATGATTACTCTTCATATTCCTACGGTGTCTATGATGCGTCAGTATGTACAAAATCGCTACTTGATGTTTCGGTTCTTAAGAACAGAACCTTAAAGGTAGAGATAGACAGTACTGACATAAAAGTAAAGGTCATGCAGTTCGACAGCAGTATGAATGGTATAAAGAATGCCGCCTATGGGTATGAAGACAAGGTTACTCTTGATAATGCTGCCGCTTATATAGGCATAACTTTGATCAAAACAGGAAATACTTATGACATTTACAGATCAAAGTTTGAAAGTGATCCTTCTTTCTTTGCGCTGGAGGCGTATGAGAAATATATCTACAATACTAAGATGAAGGATATTTCTGCCAGTACTTTTGTCAGCAGCATGAATACAGGCTGGAACCTTGGAAACAGCCTTGACTCTCATGTGGGAAGCTGGACAGGAGAAGAGCATGCAAGCAGGGAGACGGCATTTGGAAATGTTAAGGTCAGGGAAGATGTTTTTAATTATGTTAAAAGCACTGGCTTTGACGCTGTCAGGATACCTGTAACGTGGGTTGACTACACATACAGGGATGCCGATGGACACCTTCATATTTATGATTCGTGGTTTGACAGAGTTGATGATGTGATCGGCTATGCCCTGAAAAATGGCTTATATGTAATGATAAATTCACATCATGACCAGCAATTCATCTATGCCGGAACTACTTCTGAGAAATTCGCACAGGTCAAGTCGGATGCAAAGGATTTGTGGACGGAAATCGCTGAGCACTATAAAGACTATGATGAGCATCTGATCTTTGAAGCATTTAATGAAGTTGACAATGTGGCTGCAAGCTGGAGCTACAGTAATGCCGCCGCTTCTCAGCTGAACGAGCTTAATCAGATTTTCGTGGATGCCGTAAGAAGCACAGGGGGAAATAATTCGAAGCGACTGCTCAGTGTACAGACGCTTATAGCCGGCTATAACACAAGTTTCCAGAATGGCTTTGTACTCCCTAAGGACACGGCGAAAGATAAGATCATGGTTCAGGTTCATAACTACAGCTCGCAGTTTACGCAGGATATAGAACCGCTTTTTACAAGCCTTGAGACATGGTCGAAAAAAATGGGAGCACCCGTGATCATAGGTGAGTGGGGGACAAAATCTTCATACAGTCCTGCTGAGTATAGGCTGATACAGGCAAAGAACTATGTTGCGAGGGCAGCCGCCCACGGTATAAAGGTCTTTTATTGGGATGACGGAAATGCAAAGAATTATGGACTGGTGAACAGGACAGACCTCTCGGCTTCTGATACGGATATGCTCAAGGCAATCATAAATCCTGTGGCTTATATAAATACAAAGGTTACAACCTATAACTCAATGGACAGCTTTGTATATAAGACTCTTAATCAGACGACAGGTGAGCTTAAGGAAGATAAGAGCTGGGGAACGATAGTGACGGACATCAATGGAAAAGGAATAGATGTACCGGACGGTCAGAAATACATTCAGCTTACATTGGACTTGAGTGGTAATGCGGTGGACTATAGGATACACTATATACATTTTTACGACGCAAATATGAAACTTGTCGATAAAACAAATAATCATACCGGATATAAGGCAAAAACGCTTGAAATTCCTGAGAACGCAAAGTATGTTAGGATTGGTATAAATAATAGCTATGCGGCTGCGAAAGAAGCGAAGTATAAGCAGCTTTTTGACAGCGGAGATATGTCAATGACAGTTGGATGGCTAAGTGATAACTCGGTAGTTCCGGAAGGTATCAATAATACAATTCAGGAAGAAACCAGACTTACAGCAGGGAACTATGACTATGCTGACTTTAGTAACTGGCAGGAAGGGTATTATAGATATAATGATGGAACATATGATGCTTCATATAGTGGAAGGATCTGTATAAAAGATTATCTGGAGACGGATTTCACTAAATATAAGGCAGTTATTTCTGACGCAAGGATAAGATTGCTTGTCCGGGAGCTGGATAAAAATATGAAATTCCTGAAAAGTAATAATCTTAAAGATGGAAGCGTGCTTAATGTAAATGGAGCAACAAAGTATCTCGCAGTTTCTATCGTTTGTCTTAAGGGAACTAATGAGAATGTATTTAATAATTCGCTTTCATACGAGGATTACAGAAAATTGTTCGAGGATGGAATGGTAGTGAAGCTAACCCCGCAATAATGTGCGCTTAGATGGAGACATAGAATGTATCGAATATTGATGGTTGATGATGACACGGAAGTTTTGGAGATCAACAGAAAGTACTTTGAAGAGAAGGAATGCAGAGTTGAAATCTGTGATGAAGCTGAAAGAACAGTAGATGTCGCAAAAAAATTCTTGCCGGACTGCATTCTGCTTGATGTTATGATGCCTGAGATGGATGGATTTCAGGTTTGCAGGGAGCTTAGAAAAATAACACAGGTACCGATACTTTTTCTCTCAGGGAAGGTATCTGAAGACGATAAGATATTTGGCTTTGAATCAGGCGCAGATGACTATATTGAAAAGCCATATTCCATTAAAGAAGTATATGTGAGGATAGTTTCAAATATACGAAGGAGTAAGGAAAGGCTTGAGAAATCAGGCAATTCGGATATATTGACAGTTCCGCCTTTGAAGATAGAAACAAGGCAGCATAAGGTGTATTTTCATGAAGAGGAGATAGCATTTTCCACAAAGGAATATGACATACTTATATATCTCGCAAATCATGTAAATATAGATGTAACATATGAAGAAATAGGAAAGGTGGTATGGGGAGTATACGATGAAAACGACAGAAGGTCCGTAATGGTGTATGTTTCAAGGCTCAGAAAGAAATTAAAGAATTATACGGGGATGGATAACATCATAAGTACAGTCTGGTCAAAGGGGTACAGGATGGAGGTCCATTGATGGAAAGGAAAAAATTCAGCGAACCGCAGCTGGCAGAGTCAAAAGTTGACGAACTTTCGAGAAAACTTTTTGAGGCAAATGAAAGGCTGAGAAAATCCGAGGCGATCAGGGTGAAAATGCTTGAAAATATTTCGCATGACCTGAGAGCGCCGCTTACTGCGATCAGGAGCGGGATAGACCTTTTGAGTGAGCTTATCAGGAAGGATAAAGCTGATAGCGATGAACTTCAAAGGATAGTGGGGCTTTTGGAATCGAGAGCATCTTCGATGGAGGCGTTGGTGCAGGATCTGTATTATCTGACATGTCTGGACAACGGTAAGCAGCAGATGGAGTTTAAGGATGTTCCTTTGGAACAGTTTTTGGAAGAGTATTTCTTTGAAGCTGAGATCGATGAAAAATTCTCGGATAAGGAGCTTGTGCTTAAGGTTTCGGATGAGCATGAAACGATTGTAAGTATCGATGTCTGCCGCATGACAAGAGTACTGGACAATCTTTTTACTAATGCGGCGAAATATTCAGAAAGTGGTGCAGAGATAGAGCTTGGAATTGAAAAAAAGGATGAAGGCAGCGTCAGCTTTTATGTTCGGGATACGGGAATAGGGATACCGGAGGAAAGAATTGAAAATATATTTGAAAGAACGTATAAAGTGTCAGATGCCAGAACGCCTAAGGGGGTTACAGGCAGCGGGCTGGGACTGTCAATAGTCAAAAGTATCATGGAGCACCACGGAGGAAAAGTATATTGCGAGAGCAGAGTGGGGGAAGGAAGTAAGTTTGTGTGTGTGCTTCCGGTTAAGGAAAAAAATGATTAAAGAAATGAGGATGAGGAGTTTTTTATTTATAGGGGCAGTTTGTTTGCTGACAGCATGTGCTGAGAAAGCACCTACGGAGAGACCTCCGGAGAGTATCGTTGAGAAGGACAAAGTAGACGGTCCGGCGAAGTTTTCCGCAGGAATCGAGCCGGAGCTTCAAAAGATAGTAAGTGATAATAGTGCAGTAGTGAATGCAGCGGTTGTAAGTGAGAATACTTTGGGTGATCTGAAAGAAAGTACTTCTAAAGACACTGCCGGTATGAGTGCAGCGGATTCAATTACGGCAAGTAAATTTGCGATAGAGATGAATGCCGGATGGAATCTTGGAAATTCGCTTGATGCGCACTATGGCTCGCCGACTGGGGATGCGAATCTTTCACAGGAGACCATATGGGGGAATCCTCCTGTTTCGCATGAACTCATTGATTATGTGGCACAGCAGGGATTTGACGTGATACGTGTACCGGTCTCATGGTACTACCATTCATACTCGGACGAAGACGGAAATGTGCGCATAAGCAAAGGCTGGCTCGACAGAGTGAAGGAAGTTGTTGACTATGCCTATGATGACGGACTTTATGTGATAATCGATTCACATCACGACCAGCCGATCATTTATGCAGGAGTGAGTGACTCAGACATGGAAAAAGTCTATGCAGATGCAAGGTCTATGTGGAGCGATATAGCAAGCTACTTTGCAGACTATGACGATCATCTGATCTTTGAGTCTTTTAATGAGGTCGATAATCTTGCGAAGTCATGGTCATTTGGCGAAAAAGCCGCAGCACAGATGAATGAGCTGAATCAGGTCTTCGTTGATACGGTGCGTTCGTGCGGCGGAGAGAATGCAGAGAGGATTTTGATGGTACCGACGCTTCTTGACAGCTATAAGGAAGAGGCCGTCAATGCTTTCAGGCTTCCGAAAGATAAGGTCAGCGACCGGCTGCTTGTAACGGTTCACTGTTACAGCACGATCTTTGATCAGGACATAGATGATTTCTTTGCAAATATGGAAAAATTCTCTGATGCTGCCGGTGCGCCGGTGATAGTCGGAGAGTGGGGAACTACATTTCATTACAGCCCGGAGAATTACAGGAGTATTCACGCGGGAAATTATATCGCGCGGGCAAAAGAGCATGGTATCAAGTGTATCGTTTGGGATAATGGAAGCGATTATGACTATGTGAATAGAAAAGATCCGTCATCTTCGAATAAGGAGCTCATAGATGCGATAATGAATCCTAAGGAATTTGTGATGGGCGGCAAAGTTTCGCTCGATGATATGTCTTCATTTACTTACGAGACTATCGATCAGAAGACAGGACTTCCGAAAAGCGACGAGTCGTGGGGAACTATCATCACATCTGAAGGAAATAATGCATATCCCGTTGAAAGCGGACATGATTCGATGATGCTAGTATTAAAGGCTTCCGGTGATGCAGAGAATCTTAAGATACACTATGTATATTTCTTTGATGAGTCGGGAAAGCTTTTGGACTTTGTAAATGATGCGGGCGGATTTGACTGTAATACGGTAGCTATCCCGAAGGGTGCAGTGCGCGTAAGAATCGGTATAAACAGCAGCACTAATGCAACATCTGCGGGTGACTATGAGAGATATTTTAAGAAAGACCAACTGGAATTGATTATAGGATATATGTAATGAACTTATTTAAGAAAAGAGTGGCATTATTACTTTTTTCGCTGATGATGTTTGCGCTTATCCTCACGGGTAAGCGCATATATAATGCGATAAAGCCAAATGTTTTAGGGGTAGGATTTGCGGAAGACTCTGCGGCAGAGAGCTGGCAGAAAATGGAGCTTACTGAAAAGATACCGGAAATCTACTTTAATGGAAGTGCAGCGGCAAGGACTTTGTCTGACAATGTGTGCTATATACCACAGGATCTTTCAGCGAAAGAATGGGCAGGACACCTGACTGTATCAGGCGGAAGCCTTTACTGGGAGAGAGATCCTGAGTTTAAGGACTTTAATGATGCAGTGGCTTCAGGTCATAAATTTACGCTATGGTATGTGAGTAATGATGGTGAACATGCCGTAAGATACAGCTGCATATTTACCGGACTTCCGGTAATGGCATTAAATATCGAACCCGGTGCTATTAAAGACGGCGAGCGCAAAGGAAACATGAGCCTGCTGTGCCCGCAGTACAGCAGAAATGAGGAAGTGAACAGCGGATGCAGTGTCGCAATTCATGGAGGAACTTCAAGATGGTACGAGAAAAATTCATATAAATTAAAGCTTGATAAGAAAAGCTCGCTGCTCGGAATGCGTAAAGATGATGACTGGGTGCTCAATGCACTTTATGATGATGCGGGGCTTATACATAATAAGCTTTCGTATGACCTTTGGAATGAAATAGCCGACAGCAATAGTGTAAAAAATGATAGCGGTGTAAAAGCAGAATACGTCGAGCTTTTGATAAGAGGAGAATACAGAGGCGTATATCTTTTAACAGAGAGAATAGACCGGAAGCTGCTTTCGCTCAGCGGAAACGATATACTTTACAAATGCGTTGAGTGGTGGGATGGCGAGAGCAAAACGCAGGAAACCTATGGACTTGACTCTGCGTATGAGATCAAATTCCCGAAAGAAACAACGAAGGAAGAGTGGCTTCCGTTAAAAAAATATAATGATATTTTTAATGAGAATAAAGAAGTGACCTATGATGAGGCATCGTCAATTGTTGATATGGACAGCGTGGTTGACTATGAGCTGTTTTGCCAGGTCGCTTATGGCTGGGATAATCTCATGAAAAATACCTACCTTTCAGCAGAATATGATAATGGCAGATATATCATTAAAAAGATCCCTTGGGATATAAATATAAGCTGGGGAAATAAGTGGGTATGGAATGGAGAATGCAACTACAATATTTACGATAAAAAAGCTGCGGAGAGCACCGGAATGTGGTGCTTTGATGCAAAAAGATTTCTTGAACTTGACCACGACAGGATGAGCGAAGCACTTTTGAAGCGATATAGAGAACTTAGAGAAAATATATTTACCGAGCAGCATATTACCGAGCTTGCAGAAAAGGATCTGGAGCTTTTGAAAAACTCCGGGGCATATGAGAGAAACTATGCGAGATGGAGCCATGGAAGTAAATATTGGAAAGATGAGTATCTTTTTGACTATATAGACAGAAGACTGGTATTTCTTGATGAATACCTGAAAAATCCCGTGGTTGGTAAGAAGGAGCAATAAAATGAAGTGGCGTCATGAATTAAAATTTATAGTGAATGATGCAGAGCTTGCACTTCTTGGAATGCAGCTTGGGGCGCTTATGAAGCCAGACCCTTATCAGGGGAGCAAGAGCTATAAGATCACAAGTCTTTACTTCGATGATATAGATAACAGATGCTATTTTGACAATTTGAACGGAAACGGGATAAGAGAGAAGTACAGGCTTAGATATTATGGCGATGATACTTCATTTATGCGCCTTGAAAAGAAGTGTAAAAATGCGTCGATGACTATGAAAAACAGCTTTGAAGTGAGCAGGGACATGGCAGGACTTTTGCTGAAAGGCGAGGTACCATTCCCTGACCCGGATATGGATGAAGGGCTTCAAATGCTGCTGGCAGAAATGAGGCTTAAGGGCATGCAGCCCAAGAGCATTGTGCGGTATGAGAGAACAGCCTTTACTGCAAGAGCGGGAAATGTAAGGATAACCTTTGACCGAAATATAAGCGCAAGTACGAATATTTCAGACTTCATGGAAAGAAGTTTTAGAGTACGTCCGCTTATGACTAAGAGTACACACGTGCTTGAAGTAAAATATGATGAATTTCTACCGGTGTATCTTAAAGAACTCCTCGAAGACAGGGGACTTTGGCAGACAGCATTTTCAAAGTATGCAGAATCAAGAAGAATGGAGATAGGATAATGAATTTTACTGATGCTATAAAGACATCTGTGCTTAATGGATTTAATAATACTGATATTTCACTTGGAAGGATTGTTATAACGCTTATCATATCCTTTGCGATAGCTTTATATGTACACTGCGTATATAAACTTGCAACGAGAAGAGCTTTTTACTATCGCAATTTCGGCACAGCACTTGCGATAATTTCAATGATAACAGCCGGAATCGTGCTTGCGATGCAGTCAAGTATCGTGATCTCACTCGGAATGGTCGGCGCTCTTTCCATAGTACGTTTCAGGACAGCTATCAAAGATCCGATGGATCTCTTGTTCCTTTTCTGGTCAATAGGTGTGGGAATCATCTGCGGAGCAGGTCTTTTCGAGCTTGCGCTGATAGTGTCTGTAATGGCTTCGCTGGGTATTCTCTTATTTGAAATGCTTCCGGCAAAAAGTGGGACATTTTTGCTTTGCGTGAATGCATCATCAAATGATGTCGAAGATGAGATACTTTCTAAGATGGGTGAATATGTAAAGTGGAGCAAGATCAGATCAGAAAATTTCAGTGCAGCATCACTTGATATGATCGTAGAGATAAAGATAGAGGCAGAGAGCAGACAGTCACTCGTGAATGCGTTAACATCTATATCAGCAGTAGAATCAGTCTCACTTCTTGAAAATGCATCTGAGGTCAGATGAGATAAAGTATAAGTTTAATTGCAGCTGAGATAAAATTGACAAAAAAATGACAATATTTTATTGCAATGGATTACTTTTCGTATTAAAATGCTTGTGAGCGTTATTCTATTGCAGAAAATGCATCATTTTTAGAATAAAATTATTTCATTTTGTCAAAAAGAACGGGACCTGAGAAAGGCCTGTATAACTGACATCCGCATTTATTCTTGAAGAGATTCTCTCTGCTAAAATTCCGCTCGTTTACTAATCATTTTTTTAGTCTGACATGTAGAAGGCATGAATAGTTTTATTTTTGCCGCCATTATTTATGGCAATTCATATGATCAGAGAAAGGACATCGTTATGAAAACGACAGCAACAGTAGATACAGCAAGAGTGAACGTTAATGCTTCTCAGGCAAAGACAAAGTACATGGTACAGCTTGCACTTATGGTAGCAATCACACTTATCATGGCACTTACACCACTTGGATACATCAAACTTCCGGGAATCTCAATGTCATTCCTTGCAGTTCCTGTATCTGTAGGTGCCGTTATGCTTGGCCCTGTTGGCGGAGCGATCTGCGGAGCAGCATTCGGTATCACTTCATTTTCAAGTGGACTTACAGGCACTTTTGCACCACTTGCAATGGCAAATATCGCAGGATTTTTCTGCATGACAGTAGTTGCCAGAGTACTTGAAGGCCTTCTTACAGGATTTATCTTTAAGGCACTTCGCAGCGCAAAGAGTACTCAGAAGGTTTCATTCTTCCTTGCAAGCCTTGCAACACCATTGCTCAATACATTTTTCTTTATGAGTGCAATGATCCTTTTCTTCTACAATACAGAGCTTATTCAGGGCTTTGTGACAGCACTTGGAGCTGCAAACCCATTTATGTTCGTGGTTCTTATGGTAGGAATTCAGGGTGCGATCGAGGCTATTGTGTGTACTATCGTAGGTACAGCTGTTTCTACAGCACTCTATAAAATATTTAAAAAATAAATCAGAGGTTACTTTTTTATGGGTAGTTCAGTTATGACTTTAATTGATGCAGCCGGCATTCGCGTTGAGCCGGGCGGATTTCAGATAGGGCATGTCACAGACAACGAGGCAAAGACCGGAGTTACGGTGATTTATTTTCCGGATGGTGCGAGATGCGGCTGTGATATAAGCGGCGGCGGCCCTGCTTCAAGGGAGACACCGCTTGCATCACCGCTCACAGCCGATAATCTTATTAATGCACTTGTACTTTCAGGAGGCTCTGCCTATGGTCTTGCTGCATCAAATGGAGTCATGAAGTATTTAGAAGAGCAGGGAATAGGTTTTGACACCGGATTTTCAAAGGTCCCGCTCGTGATGCAGTCATGCATATTTGATCTGGGCTATGGAAGCACCTGTCGTCCTGATGAAGGAATGGGGCGAGAGGCAGCTTGCGAAGCACTGAAAAATAAATCGCTGAAAATGGTCACTCCATTGATGGGAAATGTCGGAGCCGGCACTGGTGCTACTGTGGGTAAGATCTGCGGTATGAAGAGAGCAAGTAAGTGTGGGCTTGGAATTTCCTCATTAAAGCTTGGAGAGCTTGAAGTTACAGCGATAGTTGCAGTTAATGCGCTGGGAGATATTATAGATCCTGAATGCGGCATTGAAATTGCCGGACTTAGAAGTGAAGATCGCAGCGAGATCATGAACTCTGTGGAAAAGATATATGAAATGGCTTCTACCCCAAAAGCTGCCCTTAATACAACGATCGGAGCAGTGATCACAAATGCAGACTTCAATAAAGGCGAGGCAAATAAGCTTGCTTCAATGACCCGCACAGCATATGCAAGATGTATCTATCCGGTAGGTACGATGATGGATGGAGACAGTATCTATGCCGCATGCCTTGGCAATATAAAAGCAGACCTTAATACAGTTGGAACATTAGCTTCAGAAGCTATGGCAAAAGCGATAATAAATGCTGTAAAAACATCAAAGATATCTGAGGACGAGTATCTTAAAAATGTATAATGAATACAATCAAACAAAAACAGAACGTATCTTGTATACGTTCTGTTTTTTGTTTGATTAATTATACATCATATAGTATACTCGTTATATTATGATAGATGTGATTATTAAATTTATACCGTTGATTAGTGTATTGATCCTGGTAGGTTGTTTTGTAGGTTTTATAATCTACTTAAAGCGCCGTATCAGAAATTTTTCCAGATCGATCTTTGGAACAGATTCGCTGGTAGAAGGCTACAACCGCCAGAAAGATCGCCTTTCTGTAGAAGCAAAATCGGTTTCAGGGATGACAAGGCTGCTTGAGCCTCAGATAAGAAGGGACTTTCCGGAGTTTAACTGGCAGCAGTTTAAGGTGAAAGCTGAAAATATGCTTGAATCTGTATTTATAGCTTTGGATACTGGCAATATCGATAAGCTTTGCGAAGCTTCTGGTGATATACGCGAGCAGGTGAGAAATAAGATTGAAATGAATAAATCTGAAGATGTTTCAGAATATTTTCAGAATATCAAAATACATCAGACTGAGATAACCAAGTATGAGAAAAAGGGTGGTAGATGTGTGATAACATTCCAGAGTTCTGTGGGCTATAAGCACTATGCAGAAAAAAATGGAATCGTTACAGATGGGGATAAAGATCGGTTGACTCAGACTAAATACAATACTGAGCTCATGTATATTCAAGATCCGTCAAAGGTTACAGGTGATGCGGTGGGGGCAAAGTGCCCTAATTGCGGTGCACCTATAACAAATCTCGGAGCAAAGCATTGTGAATTTTGCGGAAGTGCGGTAGTTCCAATCGATATAAAGGTGTGGACATTAAGTAAATACTATGAGGTTGTTCATCAGTCAATCTAAAAAAGGAGTGTAGAAATGGGAATTATTAAAGCAGCGTTTGACGCTATCAGGGGCGGATTTGCAGATCAGTGGCTGGAGGTCATTGAAGCAGATGATATGGGGGATCAGACCGTCTTTACAGAAGGCGTGCTCATCAGAAATAAAGGAAATCAGAAAAGAACAGACTATACAGTAACAAACGGTTCTGTAATCCATGTATATGACAATCAGTTCATGATGCTTGTAGATGGTGGTAAGATTGTCGATTATACAGCTGAGCCGGGCTATTACAAAGTTGACAATTCTTCACTTCCATCACTTTTTAATGGTCAGTTCGGTGATTCGCTCAAGGAAAGCTTTAACCGTATAAAATATGGCGGACAGACACCTACAAAGCAGAAAGTATTCTTTGTAAACCTTCAGGAAATCAAGGGAATCAAGTTCGGCACCAGAAATCCTATCAACTATTTTGATATGTTCTACAATGCCGAGCTTTTCCTGAGAGCACATGGTACATATTCAATAAAGATTACTGATCCGCTTAAATTCTATGCAGAAGCAATTCCAAGAAATGCAGAGAAGGTTGACATAACTGATATAAATGAACAGTATCTTTCAGAATTTCTTGAAGCTCTTCAGTCTGCTATAAACCAGATGTCTGCAGATGGCACACGAATCTCATTCGTTACATCAAAGGGACGTGAGCTCGGCAAGTATATGGCAGACATACTTGATGAGGAATGGAATCAGCTTCGTGGTATGGAGATTCAGGCGGTAGGTATCGCAAGTATCTCTTATGACGATAATTCTCAGAAACTCATCAACATGCGTAATGAAGGCGCAATGCTTTCTGACCCGACTATCCGTGAAGGTTATATGCAGGGACATGTTGCAAGAGGTCTCGAAGCCGCAGGCTCAAATGCAAACGGTTCCATGGCTGGCTTCATGGGAATGGGCATGGGCATGAATTTTGCAGGAAATGCCATGGGTGCAGCTTCTCAGGCAAATATGCAGCAGATGCAGAATCAGCAGCAGATGAACGCACAGATGGCTGGCGGCGCAGCAGGTGCAGCACCACAGCAGACACAACAGCATACAGCAGCGGAAAATGGCTGGACATGTGAATGTGGAGTTGTAAACACAGGTAAATTCTGTACAGAGTGCGGAAAACCAAAGCCGGCACCGGCTGCAGATAACAGCTGGACATGTGAGTGTGGAGTTGTGAACACAGGCAAATTCTGCACAGAGTGCGGAAAGCCAAGACCGGTAATGAGCACTAAGTGGACATGCGAGTGCGGAGCAGAGAATGAGGGTAAATTCTGCACTGAATGTGGAAAACCAAGACCATAATAATAAAATCCTTCGTGGCTTAGCCACGGAGGATTTTGTTTTTAAAAGGGAGGTGGGCACCGGATTGATCCGATGCCCGAGTATGAAAAAGAAGTTCGTTTAATAAAGTTTACGGATTAATGATAAACGAGTGTGTGGGGTTCGTTTACCTCCGTCGAACTGATTATATAATACTTCTATCTTGTGACTTAATTTAGAATATCTTGTATACATTTTATGAACGCGCACTTAAAAACTTCTTAAATTTATAAATGAACGATAACATTGTATTGAAAATAAAAACTTTAGTGCTCTTTAGCGTGGAAGAATTCGTATACAGCTTCGGCTGCGCGGGCATTCATTCCGTCGACTGCTGCAAGGTCACTTTCTGAAGCAGCTCTTATCGCATCTATAGAGCCAAAAGCTTTCATAAGTGCCTTCCTTCGGGCCTCTCCGATACCCTGGATATCATCAAGTATCGAGTGAAGCTGTTTATTCGCATGCAGTGAACGGTGATACGTGATGGCGAAGCGGTGAGTTTCGTCCTGTATACGTGTGACAAGCTTAAATGATTCGGAATGCGAATCTATAGGGAGTTCCACATTTTCAAAGTAAATGCCTCTTGTACGATGGTTATCGTCCTTTACCATTCCGGCGACAGGGATATTAAGATGCAGTTCATCGAGAACCTCTAGTGCTATATTTACCTGCCCCTTACCGCCGTCCATCAGGATGAGGTCAGGGAAACGGCTGAAAGAGTCTTCGATGGCGTCCGGATTTTCTTCAAATTCCTTCCTTGATTCTATCAATCGCTTATAACGACGAGTTAAAACTTCCTTCATGCTCGCGTAGTCATTTGGACCGACAACTGTCTTTATACGGAATTTCCTGTAGTCAGAATTTTTAGCACGCCCGTTTTCAAAAACTACCATTGAGCCAACAGATTCAAAACCACTTATATTTGAAATATCATAAGATTCGATCCGGGCAGCTGACTCGATGCCTATTAGCTCAGCAAGTTCTTTTGCTGCGCCGATAGTCCTCTCTTCACGTTTACGGAACTTATCCTTATCAGTAGTAAGTATGAGCTCGGCATTCTTTTGAGCAAGGTGAACAAGCCTTTCCTTCATGCCTCGCTTTGGATTCAGAAGTGTGACCTTAGCGCCGCGCTGCTTTGTAAGCCATTCTTCAATAACTTCCTTTTCTTCTATATCTTCTTCAAGCATTATTTCCTTAGGAATGAATGGAGTGCCTGAGTAGAACTGCTTTACAAAACTATCTAAGATCTCACTCTTGGACTGCTCGGAAGTACCTGTCATATAGTGGTGGTCACGGCCGACTAAACGCCCATTTCTGACAAAGAAAATAACGATCACAGATTCATCATCTTCACTGTAGCAGGCGATTATATCTCTGTCTTCGGCATCAGAAGCGGCAGTGATCTTTTGCTTTTGAGCAACTGTTTTTACAGAGTTCAAAAGGTCGCGCCATTCTATGGCATCTTCGTAGCGCATTTCTTCGGAAGCGTCCATCATGTTCTTTTCGAGCATATCAAGGATTGGCTTATAGTTTCCGTTGAGGAAATTCAGTGCGCCGTCGACAGATTTCTGGTACTCTTCAGCAGAAGTACAGCCGCTCTTACAAGGCCCCTGACACATTTTTATGTGATACTTAAGGCATGGGCGCACCTTATCAATATCCCTTGGAAGTACACGGTTGCAAGTGCGTAATTTATAAATCTTGTTTATAAGCTCGATGGTGTCGTGAACTCCCCATGCAGAAGTATATGGTCCGAAAAACTTTGCCTTTGACTTAGTGACAGCAGTATCGCCCTGCGGCTTTCTTGAAAAAAGTATCCTTGGGTATGGCTCATTTACCGTGACTTTTATATATGGATAGCTTTTATCGTCTTTAAGCATGGTATTATATCGCGGACGATGCTTTTTTATAAGATTGCTTTCCAAAACAAGAGCTTCAAGTTCAGAATCAGTGATTATGTACTCAAAATAGTTGATATGGGTTACCATTTTCTGAATCTTTGGGCTCTTTTTGGTCTTTCGGAAATAAGAATGTACACGATTGAAAAGGTTGACTGCTTTTCCTATGTATATTATTTCGTCATTTGCGGCGTGCATTATATAAACACCCGGTCTTTTAGGAAGATGGGCGAGATTTTCTTCTATATCAAATTCCATAAAAATACCTTTCACAAATATCTAAAAGTTTAAATAGATTGTAACATGATGATGTAAAAGATGCTTCACATATTTTTGAGAGAATGATACAATTGTAAATTAGAATATAATGCACTGACGTGGCTTGAATACGTCAGAGTGGGAGGTACATCTATGGCGACTGTTGCGCTGCAAAATCTCATTGAAAAGATGAAGCTGGTTAATCTTACACCTGATATTGATATATCAAACAGAAAGATAGGATCTCCTGAGATCAATAGACCGGCACTTCAGCTTACAGGCTTTTTTGAACATTATGAGAAGACACGTGTTGAGATAATTGGCTTTGTAGAATATTCATATATGGAAGGCATGGAAGATGAGCGCAAGGAAGAAATCTATGCGCAGTTACTTGATAGAGAAGTTCCATGTATCATTTTCTGCCGTGATCTTGATCCGGACGATATATTCATGAAGCATGCTATAGATCATGGAGTTCCGGTACTTAAAACATCACGTTCAACCTCTGATTTCATGGCTGAGATAATCCGCTGGCTCAATACAGAGCTTGCACCTTGTGTTTCAATACATGGTGTACTTGTCGATGTAGACGGTGAAGGCGTGCTTATCACAGGTGAAAGCGGTATCGGTAAGAGTGAAGCTGCTCTTGAGCTTATCAAGAGAGGTCATCGTCTTATTTCCGATGACGTTGTTGAGATCCGTAAGGTGTCAGATGATTCGCTTGTAGGTTCTGCACCGGATATCACTAAGCACTTTATCGAGCTTAGAGGTATCGGCATTGTTGATGTTAAGGCACTTTTCGGTGCACAGAGCGTTAAGGATACAGAGCAGATCAGCCTTGTTATAAAGCTTGAAGACTGGGATAAGGATAAAGAGTATGACCGTCTGGGACTTGAAGAAGAGTACACAGAGTACCTCGGTACTAAGGTCGTATGTCACAGCATCCCGATCAGACCAGGCCGTAACCTTGCCATCATCTGTGAAACAGCAGCAATTAACTACCGTCAGAAGAAGATGGGTTATAATGCTGCTCAGGAGCTTTACAAGAGAGTTCAGGAAAATCTCATGAAGAAGAGAGAAGACTGATAATATAAAAATTTTGGGAAATCAATGAAGGAGATTTTGGGAAATGAAGAAATATGCAATTGGTATTGATGTGGGAGGAACATCAGTAAAGCTTGGACTTTTTACAACTGAGGGTAGTCTTCTTGAGAAGTGGAGCATACCTACAAATACTGATAATAACGGAAAAGCTATCCTTCCTGACATCGCAGCGTCTGTACTTGCAAAGATTAAGGAAAAGAATATTTCTGCCGATGAAGTAGAGGGAGCAGGAATTGGACTTCCGGGACCGGTAGATGAGGACGGTGTTATCCGTAAGGCTGTTAACCTGCATTGGGAGAATACTTTCAATGTAGCTGAGGAACTTTCAGGATACCTTAATGGTATGAAAGTTAAAGCAGGTAATGATGCTAACGTTGCTGCACTCGGTGAAGCATGGATGGGAAGCGGAAAAGGCTTCAAGAACCTTGTTATGGTAACACTTGGAACAGGTATCGGCGGTGGTGTCATCATCAATGGAAAGATCCTCGAAGGTACAACAGGTGCTGCAGGTGAGATCGGTCATATCCACATTCAGGATGATGAAGAGGTTGCATGTAACTGTGGTAATCATGGTTGTCTTGAGCAGTATGCTTCTGCTACAGGTATCGTAAGACTTCTTGAGAAAGAGCTTGCGGCTACAGATGAGCCTAGCCTTATGAGAGAAAAGAAGCACACAGCAAAAGATGTATGGGATGCTGTTGAAGCTGGTGACGCACTCGCAACGCGCGTAGCTGAAAAGTTTGGTGAGTACCTTGGCAAAGGTCTTGCTGATATCGCATGTGTGCTTAACCCTGATATCTTTGTTATCGGCGGTGGAGTAAGCCTTTCAGGCGAAGTTATCATGCCGTTTATCACAAAGAACTTTAAGAAATATGTATTCCATGCAAGCCGCGAGACAAAGTTCACAAGAGCTATCCTTGGCAACGATGGTGGAATTTATGGAGCAGCAAAGCTGGTACTTTGATAAATGAGTGAGTATTTTTTTGATTATATTAAAGAACTGATCCCGAGAAGTGAGATACTTAGAGATGAGCCAATGGATAAGCATACAACTTTTCGCGTGGGCGGGCCTGCGAAGTATTTTATCAGGCCGGCAGACAGTGAAGAGCTTGAAAAGCTCATAAAGTATCTTAATCTTGTGGAAAGAGAATATTTCATTCTTGGAAATGGAAGTAATCTGCTTGTTGGGGATCATGGCTATGATGGAGTCATGATTTGGATAGGCAAAGAATTTAGCGACATAAAAGTCGATGGTGATGTAATTGTCGCAGGTGCGGGTGCCATGCTTTCAAAGGTGGCATCTACTGCACTTGAACACGCTCTCACAGGGCTTGAATTTGCTTCAGGTATACCGGGCTCAGTCGGCGGTGCGATGGTCATGAATGCAGGCGCGTATGGCGGCGAAATGAAAGATATCGTCACGGAAGTAAACGCTGTCACTCCGGATGGTGAGTTCATAACCTATTCAAATGCAGAGATGGCTTTTGGATACAGGACAAGTATCTGCCGCAGAGCTAATATAGTTGTCACATCAGCTGTATTTAAGCTTAAAAAGGGCGATCCAGAAGAGATTAAAGCCAAAATGGATGATCTTAAGGCACAGCGACTTGCGAAGCAGCCGCTTCAGTACCCGAGCGCAGGAAGTACATTTAAGAGACCTGAGGGATACTTTGCCGGCAAGCTCATAATGGACGCAGGATTGTCCGGATACACTATCGGCGGTGCCAAAGTTTCAGAGAAACATTGCGGTTTTGTGATCAATGCAGGCAATGCGTCTGCAGCAGATGTACATGATGTTATTTTTGAGGTACAGGAAAAGGTAAAGGAGCGCTTTGGCGTTAAACTTGAACCTGAAGTCTGTATGATAGGAGAATTCTGATAATGAAGCTAGTCATTGTAACGGGAATGAGTGGTGCCGGAAAAAGCACTGCACTGAAAATGCTGGAAGATCTGGGTTATTTCTGTGTAGACAATCTGCCGGTCAAATTGATCGGTAAATTTGCCGAGCTTGCCTATGCTCCCAACAGTGAACTTCAGAAGGTGGCTATCGGTATAGACGTAAGAACCGGGTTAAAAGATGCTGATGCGGCACTTCGTGAGCTGAAGGATCAGGGCTACGGCTATGATATCCTTTATCTCGATGCCAAGGATGATGTCCTTGTGAAGCGATTTAAGGAAACCAGGCGTGCGCACCCGCTCACAGCACATGGAAGAGTGGAAGACGGAATAACCAGAGAGCGCGAAATGCTTTCGTGGATGAAGAAAAATGCCACATTCATCATCGATACGAGCCATATGCTCACTCGTGAGCTTAAAGCTGAGATCGGTGAGATCTATTCGAAAAATAAGGATTATAAGAATCTTTTCATTACGATACTTTCATTCGGCTATAAATATGGAATACCGAATGATGCTGACCTTGTATTTGATGTAAGATTCTTACCTAATCCATACTATATAGAAGAACTTAAAGCACATACGGGAAATGATAAAGAAGTGCAGGAGTATGTAATGCAGTTCAAGGAAGCTGGAATGTTCCTCGATAAGCTTGAGGATATGGTCGAATTCCTTATACCTAATTATGTTATTGAGGGAAAAAATCAGCTTGTGATAGCGATAGGCTGCACAGGCGGAAAGCACAGAAGTGTGACGCTTGCTAATAAGCTCTATGAAAGACTTAGCGCCAAAGGAAGTTATGGGATTAAGATAGAACATAGAGATATCTATAAAGATGCACTTAGGAAATAAATACAAATGTCATTTTCGTCAGAAGTGAAGCATGAAATCGCTTCATATATACCATCAGCGAGGCATTGCCAGATAGCAGAGCTCGCTGCAATATTTCAATTTTGCGGGGTGTATGATGCAGAAAATCAACTTTTGAGTATACAGACTGAGAATGTTGATATAGCTAAAATCTGCTTTACATTATTGCAAAAAACATGTAGAATACGTTGTAACGTGCGTGTACGACGTGCTCATGATAATGTTTATATACTTGAGATCAGTGGAAAAGACGCAGTGCTTGTATCCGAAATGTTGAAGATCGGAGAGGGCAGAGGCGATTTTTCGCGACTTCTTGTTGAGAAGATGTGCTGCCGCAGAGCTTTTATAAGCGGCGCTTTTATATCGTCAGGGTCAATGAATAATCCTGTCAGGTCATATCATCTTGAAATAGTCTGCGCAAGACCAACTCAGGCAGAAATGCTTCAGGAGCTTGTTAACAGCTTTGGTATAGAGAGTAAGATAATTCAGCGCAAAAGATATTTTGTGGTATATATCAAGGAAGGCGAGCAGATTGTCGATATGCTTAATATAATGGAAGCACATCAGGCGCTCATGAACATGGAAAACACGCGGATAGTAAAAGAAATGCGCAATGCTGTAAACCGTCGTGTCAATTGCGAGACGGCTAACATAGCTAAGACAGTCAATGCTGCAATAAAGCAGGTGAATGATATAGAATATATCAGAGACCATGGTGGTTTTTTGAGATTAAGCGAGCCGCTAAGACAGATGGCGGAACTCAGGCTTGCCAATCCCGAAGCGGCTTTGAAGGAACTAGGTAATTTACTAAATCCGCCGGTGGGTAAGTCAGGAGTCAATCACAGGTTGCGGAAGCTCAGCGAGATTGCAGATGACCTGAGAAAACAGGAAGTCTGAAACCGTTATAGCCGGGCTTGAAATGGAGGAGATTTATTTATGAAGAAACAGACTGTAACTGTATCACTGAAAGAAGATATGGATACCCGTCCAATCGCTATGCTTGTTCAAATGGCTAGCCAGTTTGATTCAAGCGTTTATATAGAGTATGACTCAAAGCATGTTAATGCAAAGAGCATCATGGGAATGATGACACTCGCACTTAAGAATGGTGATGACGTTGATGTTGTTACAGATGGCGTTGACGAGGATGCAGCGTCTGAGAATATTGTAAAATACTTGACTGGAGAGGCTAAAGCAGCCGTTTGAAGGTGATAGTTTACGATGTCGGATAAAATGTTATTTATCTATAATCCACATGCCGGTATGGCAAAGATAAGGAGCAATCTGCTCGATATCATCGATATCTTTGCCAAAGCTGGTTTCGAGGTTACAGTTTTTCCTACGCAAGGTCAGGGAGATGCGATCGAAGCTGTTATTCATAGACATGATGGCTTTGATCTTATTGCCTGCAGCGGAGGAGACGGTACTCTTGATGAAGTCGTTACAGGTATGCTTCGATGCGAGAAGAAGATCCCGATCGGTTATGTGCCGGCGGGAAGTACCAACGATTTTGCCAGATCAATCAAAATTCCAAGAAATATGCTGAAGGCAGCTGAAGTCATTGTTGATGGAAGAAAAGAAGCCTTCGATATGGGAAAATTTAATCACGATTACTTTGTTTATGTAGCAGCATTTGGCTTGTTTACAGATGTTTCTTATGAGACAAAGCAGGATATGAAAAATACCTTTGGGCATTTGGCATATATTATTGAAGCTGCCATAAGACTGCCGCAGGTGAAGACTTATCATATGCGTGTTGAGTATGACAGTGGTTTCCTTGAGGATGATTTCCTCTTTGGAATGATAAGTAATTCGCTTTCTGTCGGAGGTATTCAGAGTATTACAGGACCTGACGTTTATCTTGATGACGGTCTGTTTGAAGTTACTCTGATACGTAATCCTGTTCAGCTGCAGGACTTTACCGATATTGCAGCTGATATAATTTCGGGTTCTGATGATAACCAGTTTATTATCAATTTTAAGACACGAAAGATAAAGTTTATAGCAGACGAAGAAGTGCCGTGGACTCTCGATGGAGAATATGGCGGAAGACCGAAGGTCGCAGAGCTTGTAAACTTGAATAAATGTATAGAAATGATAGTTCCGGCTGATACTGAGATACCTTGTTTGGGAAAAGAAAAGATGCTATAATTCGCTTGATTACACCTGTTAAAAGTGCAAAATATACACAATGTGAGAGGCGTAGGAAAGGGGAAGGTTATGGCATTAGTTACAACAACAGAAATGTTTAAGAAGGCATATGATGGTGGATATGCTGTAGGAGCTTTCAATGTTAATAACATGGAAATAGTTCAGGGAATCACAGAGGCAGCAGCAGAGCTGCATTCTCCGGTTATTTTACAGGCATCTGCAGGCGCCAGAAAGTATGCTAATTCAGTATATCTTAAGAAGCTTGTGGAGGCAGCTGTTGAGCTTCATCCGGAAATACCGATAGCACTTCATCTTGATCATGGAGCAGATTTTGAGGTATGTAAGGAGTGTATCGACAGTGGCTTTACATCAGTAATGATCGATGGCTCTTCAAAGCCTTTCGATGAAAATGTAGAGGTTTCAAAGCGTGTTGCTGACTATGCACATGAGCATGGAGTTGTTGTTGAAGCAGAACTTGGAACACTTGCCGGTGTTGAAGACGATGTAAATGTTTCAGCAGAAAAGGCACAGTACACAGATCCTGATCAGGTGGTTGAATTTGTTGAGCGTACAGGTGTTGATTCACTTGCTATCGCTATCGGAACAAGCCACGGTGCATATAAATTCAAGCCGGGCACACAGCCGCATATCCGTCTTGATATTTTGGAAGAAATCGTTAAGAAGCTTCCGGGATTCCCAATAGTTCTTCACGGTTCGTCATCAGTTCCGCCTAAATATGTAAAGATCATAAATGATTTCGGCGGCGGACTTGCTGATGCAGTAGGCATACCTGAGAAGCAGCTGAGAGAAGCAGCAAAGAGTGCGGTATGTAAGATCAACATCGATTCTGACTTAAGACTTGGAATGACAGCCGGCATCCGTGAGCATCTTACAGAGTATCCGGCGCACTTTGATCCACGTCAGTATATCGGTGATGGACGTAATTACGTGAAGGAAATCGTACATGATAAGATCATAAATGTACTTGGAAGTGAAAATAAAGCATAAATATAGATAATACCCTGCAGGATAGATGCCTGCAGGGTATTTACGTAAATTTCCTTTTAAAAGGGAGGATGCCGGAATGCTATGCACCCCGGCAGTATTATGAAAAAGTTTTGCTTTGAATCTGTCATTTCTTTGTATGGTTATATATTAATAAATGAAAATGAAAAAAATTATTATTCTAAATTAAATTTCTTGAAAGAAAATTTGAACGAAATGTAAACTGCGCAGATTTCAATACAAGTCAACCGTTTGACACCAAAACTAATCTGCGATACCATATATTAAGTATTACTTAAGATACAAAAGTAGGAAAAGGTCGATGCGTGAAGGGTTTTGCATTGGCCGGTGTAGTATTTATCAGGGAAGACAAAACGGCACAATGTGTGTCTTTTGAATTACATAAGGAGGAGTATTATGACACCTACAAGAAAGAGAGCTGTACCATTAACAACTGCTACTGTAACACCAAAGGTTGTATTGGAGAAAAAGGTAGAGGAAGTAAAGCCTGCAGAGGCTAAGACTACAGCTAAGAAAACTGAGGCAAAGAAGACAACTTCAAAGAAGGCTGCTGTTAAAAAGCCTACTACTTATGAATATGTTCTTCAGTTTCAGGGAAAAGAAGTATCAAGTAATGATCTGAATGCAAGATTTGCAGAGGTTTGGACAAAGGACCTTGGAAAATCACTTTCGGATGTAAAAAAAGTTACCTATTACATCAAGCCTGAGGAGTCAGCTGCATACTTTGTGGTTAACGACACAGATGAAGGAAGTTTTGGAATTTAATTTTATATGAAAAAGTTCAAGAATTTTATTAATGCCGGATACCTCCGTATCCGGCACTCTTTTACCAATGACCCGGTTTCTCTTCTTACTATACCTGCTCTGATATATATACTGTATCTTTTAGCAGGGATATTAGGCCATACCTTTAGAGATGTGAACATTCCTAATGAGTACAGAGAAGCTGCGAATGTTTTATTGACAGACGAGTTCTTAAAAGGAATCAACCCATACTCTGTGGATGCACTAAAGCAGGACCTTCCGGCGATGGTGTACCTGTATGGACCGCTGTATTCGCTTATAACAGCATTTTTTGGTCTATTCATACACATTGACCTTGTACTGCTGCATTACATGGTTACGTTCGCATGTATAATCGGTTCTGCATTTTTAGCCGCAAAAATAACTGCGAAATATACTAAAACACCGCTTGGACCTGTGTTGGCGTTCCTTTTTTTGATAAACTGCCACTGGCGGTATAGTTATGTGAATGCAGTTCCGGACAGCATGGGACTGTTCATAATGGTTCTCATACTTTATTTTTTATCAAAAGACAGTATGAGATTCAGACCTTTTGTAATTGCGCTGCTTACAGTGATGGTCTTTTTCACAAAGCAGTACTTTCTGCTGATAGCAGGAACAGCCACAGCGTACTTTTTCCTGTTTATTTCAAAAAAAGACTGTTTTAAGTATCTTGGCTTCATGGCAGCTATCGCAGGAGCAGTTGCAGGCTTTATACAGTTGAAATGTCCGCTGTTCTGGTCATTTGTGATATACTTTGCAAAAGGTCCGGGAAAAGGAATTTCAGGAACAGTAACTCGCGGCACAGTCAAGATGAGCGGCGAAGCATTTAATTTCGCGCAGATCATGTCTATTGGCGGAATGTTTCTCATGTTTTTCATAGCGGCGACTGTTTTGATCTTGCTGACTATTTTTAAGAAAAAGCTTGAGAAGATCGACTTTCTGCTCTTTGGGCATATGGCTGTAGCGGGGATATGTCTCCTTTATATCGGTCAGAATGATGGTGCGTGGCTTTCTTATTATCTGGAGCTTTTTGTGCCGGCGCTGATCATAGAAGCGTTGATCCTTATGGAGAGATGGAAGCCGGAGGCCGGCAAAAATGCCAAATACATCATTTTTTCGGCGTTTTACCTGCTTCTTATGTGCTTTACTATTTACAGGACAGATACCAGACTGCCGAAATCACAGATGACGGCTGAGGATTATCAGGCATGGGATGAAGCGCTGTCTGTGCTTGATGAAAATAAGGGTGATATGTACTTATATCCTTTGCTTGCATATTATGGAGTTAAGAATGATATCTACGTATATAACAGCGGCCAGCCGTTTGTGATAACACAAAAGTTCTACGACAGATATCTTAAATCCGAGAGCGCACAGAAAAATTTCCCGTATGCGGGTGAGCTTTTCAGACAACATCTTGAATATAGAGATGAAATAAAAAATAAAGTTCAAAATGGAGAATACAGTGTTGTTTCTTATATAAGGGATAATGATGAGGTATTTGATGAATCTGACCTCAGTATGAAGTATAAGAAAGAGAAAACACTTACGCTCAGAGCCGGTCGATGGACATGGGATGTAGAGTTTTGGACATTGAAGTAAAATTATCAGTATCTTCAGCTAATGAAGGTACTGATTTTTTGCTTTTTAAGGTGTTGACAAATGTTAGCGTGGGGTGTAATGTATGGATTGAAGAAATTAGCACTCGATAAAAATGAGTGCTAACATCTGAAAGAGGCAAATGCGAATGGAGATGAACGAGAGAAAAACCAAAATACTGGAAGCGATCATCAAAAATTACCTGGAAACAGGTGAACCGGTAGGATCGAGGACAATATCCAAACTTGAAGGCCTAAAGGTGAGTCCTGCTACGATAAGGAATGAGATGTCAGACCTCGAGGAAATGGGTTACATATTGCAGCCACATACCTCATCCGGACGTATTCCATCGGATAAAGGATATCGTTTCTACGTCGACCGTATGATGTCTGAAAAAGAAAAAGAAGTGTCTGACATGAAGGACATGGTCGTACAAAAGGCGGATCAGCTGTCAGAACTGTTGCAGCAGGTTTCAAAGCTTCTTGCAGAGAGCACTAATTATGCAGCGATGGTTTCTTCACCTCAGATCCATCATAATAAGCTGAAATTCATACAGCTTTCAAAGGTGGATGCGAACAGCGTACTTGCTGTTATCGTGGTTGAGGGTAATATCATCAAGAATAAAATGATTCCGGTGGAGGAAGAGATAGATCAAGATACTATCCTTAAATTAAATCTCTTGCTTAACACACATTTGAATGGACTTTCACTAGAAGAGATCAACCTTGGGCTGATCACTTTGATAAAGGAAAGGGCCGGAATTCATTCGGAAATGATCGGCTCTGTTATAGATGCGGTTGCGGAAGCGATACGTGCGGATGAAGATCTTGAGATCTACACAAGTGGAGCAAATAATATTTTCCGTTATCCGGAGCTTTCAGATAATCAGAAAGCAAGTGAGATTATCTCCACACTGGAGGAAAAGAACCAGTTCGAAGAGTTAATGAGCAGATCGCTCTCCGAAATTGACGATAAATTGGATTCAAACCAGCATGGAATTCAGGTCTATATTGGAAATGAATCACCCATCAAATCAATGAAGGACTGCTCGGTCGTTACAGCGACATATGAATTGGAAGATGGGATGAAGGGAATGATGAGCATTATCGGGCCGAAGCGTATGGATTACGAAAAGGTTGCGAAAACACTGAAAAAGCTTCAGGAAGAGCTCGATACCCTCTACAAAAAAAAGAAGTAGCTAAGGAGGAGAGAGCCGCTTGAGTAACAAAGAAGAGACAAAAGCAGCTGAGGAACAGGTGAAGGATACTGAAACTCAGACTGAAGAGACAAAAGAAACACAGGAAGCTGAAAAGCAGGCAGAAGAAACTGCTGAAGAGCAGACAGAAGAAAATGCAGAACAGCAGGAAGAGACTGCTGCGCAGGAAGAAAATGATGATAGATACATTCGCCTGATGGCTGAGTTCGAAAACTTCAGAAAACGTACTGATAAAGAAAAGCAGCAGATGTTTGAAGTTGGAGCAAAGAGTGTTATCGAAAAGATCCTTCCGGTTGTAGATAACTTTGAAAGAGCTCTTGCAATGGTAAAGCAGCCGGCTGAGGGCGAAGAAATGGATCCGTTCATGGATGGCATGGACAAGGTTTACAAACAGCTCATTAAAGAACTTGATGCTATCGAGGTTAAGCCGATCGAAGCAGTAGGTAAGCCGTTTGATCCAAATTTCCATAATGCAGTAATGCAGGAGGAAAGTGATGAGTATGAATCCGGTATAGTTCTTAAAGAACTTCAGAAGGGCTATATGTACAGAGATTCAGTAGTTAGACATTCAATGGTAAGTGTTGTTTCATAAATGGAGGAATTAATATGAGTAAGATCATTGGTATCGACTTAGGTACAACAAACAGCTGTGTAGCTGTTATGGAAGGTGGTAAGCCAACTGTTATCGCAAACCAGGAAGGTTTAAGAACTACACCTTCAATCGTCGCATTCACAAAGACAGGTGAGAGACTTGTCGGTGAACCTGCAAAGAGACAGGCAGTAACAAATGCAGAACGTACTATCTCTTCAATCAAGAGAGATATGGGTACTGATAATGGTCGTACAATCGACGATAAGAGATATTCACCACAGCAGATCTCAGCTATGATCCTTCAGAAGCTTAAGGCTGATGCAGAGAGCTACCTTGGTGAGACAGTTTCAGAAGCTGTTATCACAGTTCCTGCTTACTTCAATGATGCTCAGAGACAGGCAACAAAGGATGCCGGTAAGATCGCAGGTCTCGAAGTTAAGCGTATCATCAACGAGCCTACAGCAGCAGCTCTTGCTTATGGTCTTGATAACGAAGGCGAGCAGAAGATCATGGTTTATGACCTTGGTGGTGGTACATTCGATGTATCAATCATTGAGATCGGTGATGGTGTCATCGAAGTTCTTGCTACAAACGGTGATACACACCTCGGTGGTGATGATGTAGATAATGTAGTTGCTAAGTACATGCTTTCTGAGTTCCAGAAGAAGGAAGGCATCGACCTTTCAGGCGATAAGATGGCTATGCAGAGAATTAAGGAAGCTGCAGAGAAGGCTAAGAAAGAGCTTTCAAGTGCTCAGACAACAAACATCAACCTTCCATTCATCACAGCTACAGCAGAAGGTCCTAAGCACTTCGATATGGATCTCAGCAGAGCTAAGTTTGAAGAGCTCATCCGTGACCTTGTAGAGAGAACATCAATCCCTGTACAGAACGCTATGAAGGATGCAGGTCTTACAAATAACGATATCACAAAGGTTCTCCTTGTTGGTGGTTCTACACGTATTCCTTGTGTTCAGGAGCACGTTAAGAGACTTACAGGTAAGGAGCCTTCTAAGGCACTTAACCCTGATGAGTGCGTAGCAATCGGTGCTTCTATCCAGGGTGGTAAGCTTGCAGGTGATGCAGGTGCAGGCGATGTTCTTCTTCTTGATGTAACACCACTTTCACTTTCAATCGAGACAATGGGCGGTATCGCTACAAAGCTTATCGAGAGAAATACAACAATCCCTACAAAGAAGAGCCAGGTATTCTCTACTGCAGCTGATAACCAGACAGCAGTTGATATCAACGTTCTTCAGGGTGAGCGTCAGTTCGCTAAGGACAATAAGTCACTTGGACAGTTCCGTCTTGATGGTATCCCGCCAGCAAGAAGAGGTATGCCTCAGATCGAAGTTACATTTGATATCGATGCAAATGGTATCGTAAATGTATCTGCTAAGGATCTTGGAACAGGTAATGAGCAGCACATCACTATCACAGGTGGTTCTAACATGTCTGACGAGGATATCGATAAGGCTGTTAAGGAAGCTCAGGAGTTCGAAGCTCAGGATAAGAAGCGTAAGGAAGCTATCGACGCAAGAAATGATGCTGATTCATTCGCATTCCAGACAGAGAAGGCAATGGAAGAAGCTGGCGATAAGATCGACGCTAACTCAAAGACTCAGGTAGAGACAGACCTTCAGGCACTCAAGGACGTACTTGCAAAGCATCCTGATGCATCAAACATGACAGATGCTGATGTTGATGAGATCAAGGCAGCTAAGAGCAAGCTTGAGCAGTCTGCACAGCAGCTCTTCACAAAGATGTATGAGAATATGCAGCAGCAGGCTGGTGCTCAGGGACAGGCAGGTCCTGACATGGGTGCAGGCAATGCTCAGCAGAACAATGACAACGGTGCAGGCCCTGATGTTGTTGACGGTGACTACAGAGAAGTTTAATTTGTTCTTTAATTAATAAAGTCAAATACGGATTCACAGGGTACATGAAAATGTATCCTGTGAATTCTGTGCATAAAAGAAATGAGGAATTATTAATATGGCAGAACAGAAAAGGGACTATTACGAGGTCCTTGGTGTCGATAAGAATGCGGATGACGCAACTATCAAAAAAGCATATCGAGCTCTCGCCAAAAAATATCATCCTGATATGAATCCGGGCGATAAGAATGCAGAAGCAAAGTTTAAGGAAGCGTCTGAGGCTTATGCAGTTCTTTCAGATGCAAAGAAACGTCAGCAGTACGATCAGTTCGGCCATGCAGCATTTGATGGTGGAGCTGGCGGCGGAGCAGGCGGATTTGGCGGCTTCGACTTCAATGGAGGAGATTTCGGTGATATCTTCGGCGATATTTTCGGTGATTTCTTCGGAGGCGGAAGTTCAAGACGCTCAAATAGCAATGGTCCTCAGAAGGGTGCAAATATACGTACTCAGGTTCGTATTACATTTGAAGAAGCTGTTTTTGGTACAGAAAAGGAAATCGAGCTTACTCTTAAGGATACATGTACAAAATGTAATGGTACAGGTGCAAAGCCGGGAACATCACCTCAGACATGTTCTAAGTGCGGAGGTAAGGGACAGGTTGTATTTACACAGCAGTCACTCTTTGGCACAGTTCGTAATGTTCAGACATGTCCTGACTGCGGCGGTACAGGTAAGGTAATTAAGGATAAGTGTCCTGATTGCTACGGAACAGGATATATTTCATCTAGAAAGAAGCTTAAGGTAACTATCCCTGCCGGTATCGACAATGGTCAGATGGTTCGTATCCGTGATAAGGGTGAACCGGGCAAGAATGGCGGAGGAAGAGGAGACCTTCTCGTAGAGGCAGTTGTTTCACGTCATCCTATATTCCAGAGACAGGGTATGAACATTTTCTCAACAGCACCTATCTCATTTGCGCAGGCTGCTCTTGGCGGTGATGTGCTTATCGATACAGTTGATGGAAAGGTTGCATATACTGTGAAGGCAGGAACACAGACTGATACAAAGATTCGTCTTAAGGGTAAGGGTGTTCCTTCACTCAGAGATGAGAATGATCGCGGTGATCAGTATGTAACACTTGTTGTTCAGGTTCCTACAGGTCTTACTTCAAGCTCAAAAGAGCTCCTTCGTCAGTTTGATGAACTTACAGGTGATTCACTTCACGAAGTTGAGAAAAAGACCGGAAACGGCACTGAAAAAGAAAAGAAAAAGAAGAAGGGATTCTTCGGTTAAATAAAAAAGATGTTGTGCTCGAAATTGTGTACACAACATCTTTTTTATTACTCAAAAATCATTATATCGTCATTAAGTCTGCCGGTTATACGACCTTTAACGATAGTGCCTGTGGCATATTCTTTATCTACGGCTTTCACACGTACATATTCTTTAGTGTAGCCTTCATTATTTTCTTCAAAAAGCACTTCAACATCACGTCCGACAAATGAATCAGCGAATTTACGTTTATTCTCAGCATTGAGCGCAAGCAATACAGTGCTTCGAACATGCTTCTGAGCATCAGTAAGCTGTCCGTCCATCTTGTCAGCAGGTGTGCCCTGACGCCTTGAATATTTGAAGATATGAGTCTCATAGAAATTAACTCTCTTCAAAAATTCGTGAGTTTCTTCAAACTCTGCTTCTGTCTCCTGTGGGAATCCCACGATGACGTCCGTAGTGATGGCTGGTGAGCCGAAATACTGCCTTAATATATTCACTCCGTCAAGATACTCTTCGGAAGTGTAGTGACGGTTCATGCGGCGGAGAACGCTGTCACAGCCACTCTGCAGTGAAAGGTGGAACTGTGGGCAGATCTCAGGTATAGCACTGAGACGTTTGGCAAATTCTTCAGTGATGATACGAGGTTCGAGAGAGCCGAGACGTATCCTGTCGATTCCATCAATTTTGCTGAGGCGTTCTATGAGATCTACCAACGGTGACTCGATCTTTCCTGAACGGTAACCATCGATAAACTCAGCAAAGTTGAGATGTCCACTTTTATTTTTGTCAGAAGGCATGCGGTCAACACCATATGAAGAAAGGTGGATACCTGTAAGCACGAATTCATGGTAGCCCTCTGCGACAAGCCCTGTAAGCTCAGCAATAATGTCCTCTTCGGGACGGCTCGTGATAACGCCTCTTGCATAAGGGATTATGCAGTAAGAGCAAAACATTTCGCATCCGTCCTGAATCTTAACGAAAGCACGTGTATGATCGCCTTCAAGCTGGCTGCGTCGTCTCGTTGCAGAAGCTTCTATCGTGTTGACAGGGAGAGGCTCTGCAGCGTAGATAGTCTCAGCAATAGGGTGCTCAGCGACGTATTTATCGATGATGTGGGCGATTTCTTTCTTGTCATTATTGGAAATGACGATATCTACATCATCATTTAACACTTCTTCATCACCACGTGTGTTTACATAACATCCTGCGGCTACAACGATCGCGTTAGGATTCATGGTTCTGGCTTTATGAAGCATCTGACGGGATTTGCGGTCAGCGATATTTGTTACGGAGCAGGTGTTAATGACATAGATGTCGGCTTTTTCGTCAAACGGGACGATATTGTAGCCGTCTTCTTCAAGAGCATTCTGCATTATTTCGAGTTCATAAGCGTTAACCTTACAACCAAGGTTATGTAGTGCTGCTGATTTCAATTTTTGTTCCTTTCGTTAACTTGTATGTAAATGTTTATTATTTTGGGCAGGATGGATATTGACTTTTAATGCCTCGAACTTTAAGATATAATAATAAAAAGCTTAAGGAGGCGTATTTCATGAAGACAGTTAAGATTTCTCTTAATTCTATCGATAAGGTAAAGTCATTTGTAAACGATATTACAAAGTTCGATTACGACTTTGATCTTGTGTCAGGAAGATATGTAATTGATGCTAAGTCAATCATGGGTATCTTCAGCCTTGACCTTTCAAAGCCTATCGACCTTAACATTCACGCAGAGGAGAATGTTGACGAAGTTCTTAAGGTTCTTGATACTTACATTGTAAAGTAATATAATTCGGTATTTCTAATGAATTGGGTGGGGCTCGATGTTTTTTATAAGCATCGGCCTCTCTTCGTTTGCGGTTTCCCGCAGACGAGAGGACCCAATTTTCATTCTGCTTTTTCCAAACCGTCCAAAGGTTCTTTTACTCCGATTATGGAGTTGTCTATATAGTAAAAATTAAGACCACAGTTTTTCCATTCATCTATATTATTTTCTTTTAATACAAATATGCAGTCGCTGTAGTCATCGCCGCGGCGGAGCCCTTCATTATATTTTTCGAGCTGAAGCGCTATAAGCTCTTCGATTCCGCGGGCATAGTAAAAGTTATTCATTGTCAGACCGTATCTGTAGGCAAAATATGCAAGATTATTCATCTCTATATTGTCGTCATAGGTCATCACTACATGCTTATATCGCTCTATCTTCGAGGTTACTTCATCATAGTCTAAGTCTGAGTGAGCCTTCCTGTGCTCTTTATTGATGTCGCTATACTTTTCTGCGATAGCACCTGAAAGATCATAGAATTGAAGAAGTACGCAGGCAAATATTATTACGATATGAGCATTATTCTTAAAGTTTCTTGCACAGAGTGTGAAAGCTCCGATGTAAAGTATCCATACAGCCGGCCAGATAAAACGTCCTGTAGAGCGGAATGTTCCAAAGAAATCACCGATCACACCGGGCTGTGATATCGTAAGAAACAACTTTGTATTCAGAGTGATCTCTGGGAATACAGAAAAAGCACAGAAGAATATAAAAGCTGCCATGAACAGAGTGAATCTAAGGTGCTCTTTGCAATATCTTACAGGGTGCAGAGCCTTCTTATTTTTTATGATGATGCGTGTGATATCTATTAATATCAGCAGTAGTATTCCTGCGCCCAGGTATCCATAGCCTTCATATTGCAGACCGTTCTGCAGCGGAAGATCAGGAAAGATCATGCTCTTCCCGATGGGATTAAGGAAAGTGTTCAGGTTGGCTGTGTAACCGCCTGCAATATAAACCTGTTCAACTTCTCCATAAAATGCGCCCATGAGCCAGAGCCCGAGCAGGGCAGAGCCGACAATGCATATTGCCTGTAATATGACAGGAATAAGCTTTTTGCTCCTGATAAGCTCTTCTAAGGCAGAAAAGCCCCATATAAAAGCGCCCATAGCGAAAAGATATGGGTGGATCGTTACGGCGACGAATGAATATACGAGCCAGATCAGGCATTTTTCCTTAAGGCTTTTCTTCCATGTATCATTGAGCCACAGAAGTATAGGTATAAGTATGAGCCACTGAGCTGTGAGCGTCGTGTGATAAAACATTCGCTGAAGCATGTGAGGAGCGATGCAGAAAGCGGCAGAGCCCAGCATAGCAGCTATACGGCTATGAGTGAGCCTAAGCAGTATCAGCGCCCCTATCCCACCGGTAAGAGCTGTGCTTACAAGGCCATACCAGCCAAGATATTGAAAGGTATGCGGAAGCACAGGACTTAACAGCTTAAAGAAAAAGGCAACCAATGGCATCGAATCTGTATATAAAACAGACATCTTATATGGATAGGAAAGTGTGCTTATAAGCCCGATGGGAAAAGTCCAGGGGCTTTCGCGGTAGTGACACCATCCAAGAAAATGCTGCTTTATATCAGGATCAGCCATGCCGAAGATCCAGTCTACATTGGTTACATCCAATACACCTACTCCGTAGCAGGCGATGAATAAGGCTGCACCGATGAAGGCAGAGGCAAGGAATATTTGTAATTTATCTCTCTTCGTTTCCAATGAGAATTACCTCATCTGTTTCGATAGCTGTCTTAAAGAGCTCATCGATCTTTTCACTAAGTTTAGTTTCAGATGTCTTTATGATATTAATGTTAGGCTTTGTTACAGGGTGCTTTGCAACGAAGATCGTGCAGCAGTCCTCGTAAGGCAGGATAGAAGTCTCATATGTGCCGATCTTTTCAGAAAGATCGATGATATCCTGCTTGTCAAAGCCGATAAGCGGACGGTAAACCGGAATATTGCAGGCCTCATCTGTACAGTAGAGGCTCTTCATAGTCTGGCTTGCTACCTGACCGATGGACTCACCGGTAATAAGTCCGAGAAGGTCATTTTCTCTTGCAATGTGCTCAGCAATACGCATCATGTAACGACGCATGATGATAGTGAGCTCATCGTGCGGACATTTTTCGTAGATATAAAGCTGAATGTCCGTAAAGTTGATGATATGAAGATGTATAGGGCCTGTCCATTTTGAAATCTGACGGGCAAGATCCATAACCTTCTGCTTTGCACGCTCTGATGTATATGGCGGTGCATTGAAATAAACAGCGTCAAGCTCGACACCTCGGCGTGATACCATGTATCCGGCAACCGGTGAATCGATACCGCCTGAAAGAAGGAGAAGAGCGCGTCCGTTAGTTCCAAGAGGCATTCCGCCGCAGCCTTTGATAGTCTTTGAGTACATGAAGACAGTCTCGCGGATCTCTATATGAAGTCGAACTTCAGGGTTGTGAACGTCTACATGAGTTTCAGGGTAAGCCATAAGGATAGCTTCGCCTGCATCAGCGTCCATTGTCATTGAAGGGATAGGGTAGCTCTTATTTGCACGGCGTGTTTCAACTTTGAAAGAGAAGTTTTTATCCTCGTAGTTTTCGCCGATGAATTCTACTGCTGCCTTAACGACATCATCGTGTTCCATGCTGTCAAGTACACGTACAGGGCAGATTCCGACTACACCAAATACCTTCTTGAGCTCTTCAACAGTTTCCTCATAATCGTAGTTTGCACACTGGACAAAGATACGACCATTGATCTTTGAAACATCAAATTCTCCATTGATCTTTCCGAGATGTTTTTTTACATTACGAACAAGTGCATCTTCGAAGACATAGCGATTCTTACCTTTAACGCCGACTTCTGCATATTTTAATAAAAAAGCCTGAAACATTTATATACCTTACTTTCTTGTGAATTTTCTGAGTGTAGGAACGAGCTCTTTGAGAGCATTTATAGCATATTCAAGCTCTTCCATGGTTGTGTGTGCACTGAAGCTCAGGCGCACAGTTGAGTCAAGGGCGTAACGGGGAACATCGATCGCCTTGAGAGTTGCCGATATTGACGGCTTGTTTGAAGAACATGCGGAACCGGCAGAAACATATATTCCCTTATCTTCAAGAGCATGGAGCAGGACTTCCGCACGTACATTCTTAACCGTAAGCGAAATGATATATGGTGCGCCAAACTCTTTAGAACCATTTATAGTTACATCTTCAAGCTGAGAAATTTCAGAAACAAAATATTCATGAAGTTCTTCAAAGTGCTTGTGGTTTTCATCCATATGTTTGTACATTTCAGAAGCTGCGAGGGCAAAACCTGCAACTCCGGGAACATTTTCAGTACCGGAACGCATACCGTTCTGGTGACCGCCGCCGAAGATTATAGGTGAAATATGTGTACGCGGACTTACATAGAGAAGACCGACGCCCTTAGGCCCATGTATCTTGTGCGAGCTTGCTGAGAGCAGGTCGATATGTAGCTTTGACGGAATGAGCGGAAGCTTTCCGAAGCCCTGAATGTCATCCACATGAAATAGACAATCAGGCGCAGTATTGTGAATAAGCTCTCCGATCTCAGCTATCGGCTGGATAGTACCGATCTCGTTATTAACGTGCATTACGGAAACAAGAACTGTGTCCTTGCGCAGAAGCTCTTTTAACTGGTCAAGGCTCACTCTTCCTGTGCTGTCTACATCGAGATAGTCTATCTGCCATCCTTTAGATTCAAGGAACTTCATAGGCTCTGAAACGGCTGCATGCTCGATGCGTGTGGTTATCATATGATGTCCGCGGCTGCCATAGTGGATAGCTGCACCAAGGATAGCTGTATTATTGCTTTCAGTACCGCCGGAAGTGAAAATTATATCGTTCTTTCCGCATTTAAGGAAAGAAGCGAAAGAATCTCTTGCACTTCGAATGTACTTTTCAGCGTCAAAGCCTTTATTGTGAAGGCTTGAAGGATTACCGTAATCTTCAAGAAAAATTTTGTTCATTAGCTCTGCGGCCTCAGGAAGAACCCTTGTGGTTGCAGAGTTGTCAAGATAGCATTCCATTTTTTTAGCCTCTCCTGAAATTATTTAGTCTCAAACTTGTAAATGAACCATGAAAGAACGACCATAGCGGCTGTCTCTGTACGAAGGATACGCTTGCCGAGAGTTATAGGTATTATGCCTGACTCCTTGCAGACAGCTATCTCTTCTTCACTGAAACCACCTTCTGGACCGATAAAGATTCCAATCGTCTGTCCGGGCTCGATCTTTTCGATAAGGTCTCTGGTAGTATCGAAATCTTCAGCAAGCTCATAAGGGATAAGAACTTTGTCGAGCTCTTTTGAGTCTTCAACAGCCTCTTTGAAGTTCATGATATGTGTTACTTCCGGTATAAAAGCGCGTTTGCTCTGCTTTGCAGCAACTTCAGATATCATGTTCCAGCGCATGAGCTTGGACTTTTCGCGCTTGGCATCGATCTTTACGATTGAGCGTGAACAGCTTACCGGTACAACTCGTGCCACTCCAAGCTCGACACATTTTTGTATGATAGTTTCCATTTTATCAGACTTTGGAAGACCCTGATAAAGAGTTACTTTAACGGGAAGTTCAACATCGTCCTCTTTTATGAAATCAAGACGACAGTGGACTGCTGTTTCTGTGAAGTCTTCAATATGACATCTGAAGTCTTTACCTGAAACACCGTCACCAACTGAAATGACTTCGCCTTTTTTCATGCGGAGCACATTTTTAATGTGGTTGTAGTCTTTTCCGTCAATGTAGATATCCTTGCCCTGAATATTAGACGGATCAACAAAAAAATGATACATATACGCCTCGTTTCTTAGCGGAGCTTAGAGACATATGAGACCCATTCGCCGTCGTCGTGACGCTCAATGATCTCAAAGCCGGCAGCTTCGATAAATTCTTTTACTTCATCAGCCTTTTCATCGATTATACCTGATGTTATGTAAACTCCATCCGGCGCCAAAAGTGAAGGAACCATCGGAGTGAGTGGCTTAAGTACGTCTGGAAGAATGTTTGCAACAACTATACGGTAATTGTTTCCGCATTTTTCCTGAACTGAGCTGTCATCAAGAATATTGCCGAGGATAAGCTCAAAATCAGCGTCCTTTAATCCATTTACAGCAAAATTTTCTGCGACAGCAGGGATAGCACCTTCATCAAGGTCGGTTCCCTTAGCCTTTGTAACACCGAATTTGAATGCCATAAGCGAAAGAATGCCGCTTCCGGTGCCGATATCGAGAAGATCATCGCCCGGCTTTACATATTTTTCGAGTGCTTTGATGCAGAGTCGGGTAGTATGGTGAGCGCCTGTGCCGAAAGCTGTACCCGGGTCGATATGTATCGTCCAGTCAAAGTTTTCGCGGCTTTCAGAGCTTTCCCATGAAGGGATGAATAAAGCATGTTTGCCGTCATCAAAGTCGATGGTGAACTGGTGGAAAAACTCCTTCCAGTTATTGATCCAGTCTTTGTCTTCGGTCTGTCTGATGCTTATACCGCCATCACCGATGTTAACAGTGCTTCGGAGACTGTTAATAAGCTCTGATGCATCGCGGAGAACCGCTCTTGAATCTTTTGAAGAATCAAGGTAAAAGCTTACGTATGCCACATCTTCAGGGATGTCGTTTTCAGGCAGTTCATCATAGAACATTTCGCTGGCGCTGATCTCAGCCGGTATGGAAGCATCTTCAATTTCTATGCCGTCAACACCGATGTCCGGAAGTAAGGCGGAAAGAATGTCCTCTGCTTCGGGAGTAGTCTTGATCGTATATTTATTGTATTGCATCGCATTTCCTTTCGAATTCTTTAAAACATAAGTAGAGATATGATAGCATAAAGCAGGTTCATGGTCAAAAGAAGTGAGGTATTTTTTGTTGTGTTTATTTTTTATTTATAATAAAATAGGATAATGTTCACAGTATAAACAACTTTTTTATATATGTTTATACCATTTGAGATATTACAGAGGGTGAAAAGATGCTAACTTGTTTATATAACATATTTATCATGCCTTTAGTGCTGGTGATGGAGACAATTTTCTCCATTACTTACAGAATGTTTGGAAATGCTGGAATTGCGATAGTTTCAGTAAGTATAGCTGTAAATGTCCTATCGCTGCCGCTTTATAGAAAGGCGGATGCTATCCAGGACGAGGAACGCCGTATGCAAAAACTTATGGCAGTTCCTATCAAACACATAAGGAAATCGTTTAAGGGTGACGAGAGATTTATGATCCTGCAGGCTTATTACAGGGAACAGAATTATTCTCCACTATATGTTTTCAGAGGTTCATTACCGTTACTGCTGCAGATACCTTTTTTTACAGCAGCATATAGATATCTTTCAAATTTATCACTTCTTAAGGGAACATCATTTTGGATAATCAATGACATGGGTTCACCGGATCAGCTGCTTACGCTGTTTGGACTTTCCATCAATATATTTCCGATTTTGATGACGTTGATTAATTTTATATCAGGTGTAATTTATACAAGAGGTTTTCCGTTAAAAGACAAAGCTCAGCTTTATATTCTTGCGCTTATTTTCCTGTTTTTCCTTTATGACAGACCCGCAGGACTTGTATTTTACTGGACTTTGAATAACCTGTTTTCGCTTGTGAAGAATATTTTCCTTAAGCTGGTGCCGAATCCGGGAAAGACGCTTTCTGTACTGCTAAGCGTGATGTCAGTAGCTCTCATTGGCTTCTGTGCTGCGTCGGGAAGAGCCGGAAGTACGAAGAGAGTCGTATTTATGCTGCTCTTATTTGCCCTCATGAATCTTTCAATATTTATAAGATTTGTGGCTGGATGCAGGAGAAAGAATGCAGACGGTGCAGTTGCAAGATTAACGGAAAAGCTTGGAAAAACTGCTTCAGAAGTTATCAACTCAGGTAAAGATACAGGCAAAATATTTGTACTTTCAGCATTATGTCTGACTATCGTATATGGTGTACTTGTACCAATGTCGGTCGTAAGTGCATCGCCGGAAGATTTTGTAAATGTATATGAGTACGTGAATCCGCTTTATTATGTAGTGAGCACAGCGTCCATAGCAGCGGGATATTTTCTTGTATGGTGCGGTGCGATAATCTATTTCTTTGGGACTAAGACTGTTAAGAATATTCAGGCTTTTGTGATGTTTGTGCTTGCGATAGCCTCACTTCTTAACTACATGTTCTTTAGTAAGAATTTCGGAACACTCTCGACTTTGCTCGAATACAAAAATGAAGTAGAATACACAGCGTTTGAAAAGCTTTCAAATGTAGGTGTACTTTTTGTGATATTCGTAGTGCTTGCCCTTCTTTACAAGGTTCGCAGGCAGGTAGTTGGAATGCTCCTTTCAGTAGTCATAATAGGTGGTGCTGTACTTTCTGTTTATAATGCAGTAGGTGTGAATAAGAGTATTTCAAATATCGAGTACATAAATGAAGGACGCGCGAATGCAAAGCTTTCAAATGATGATGAAGTGACACCAATAATAAAACTCAGCAAGAATGAGAAAAATGTTGTTGTCATCCTTCTTGACAGAGCGATAAGCGGATATGTGCCGTACATCATGAATGAAAAGCCTGAACTTCTTGAAAAGTTTTCAGGATTTACTTATTATCCGAATACTATTTCCTTTGGAGAGCATACTAATCTGGCTGCTCCTGCGGTATACGGCGGTTATGAATATACACCGGCGGCTATAAATGCGAGAAAAGATGAAACAATGGCTGAAAAGAACGATCAGGCAGATCTTCTTATGCCGGTTCTTTTTTCAGATAATGGATATCAGGCTACAGTATGTGATCCGTCATATGCAGGATATAAGGATATACCGGATCTCTCTATTTACGAGAAATACTCAGGTATCAGCGCTTATCATACAAAGCTTGGTGAGTATACTAAGCTGCTCAGCAGCGATGAACTTGCAGCTGCGCATAAAGAGATAAAGTACAGAAATTTCTTCTGGTATAGTCTCTTTAAGACATCACCGCTGTTTTTGCAGAATTTTGTGTATGATTCCGGTGACTATTTTGGAACTACAGTGAATAATATGGATCAGGATTTCCTTAGAAACTATGCTGTGCTGAAAAATCTTTCAAAGCTCACAGAGATCACTGATAATGGGCAGGGAAGCTTTTTCATGATCCATAACAATACTACGCATAATCCTTCAGAGCTTCAGATGCCGGATTATGTTCCAAGCGGAAATGTAAATAATTCACAGTACGATGATCCATCCAGATTCACTTTGAATGGAAGGACTGTTGATGCCTACAAGGAAGAAAAGCCGGGTAAATACCATTACCATGTTAATATGGCATCTTTCATACAGCTTGGAAACTGGTTTGACTATCTTAAAGAAGAAGGTATCTATGACAACACAAGGATCATAATTGTCGCTGACCATGGCTATGATCTGGGACAGTTTGAAGATATGATAATGAATGATGAACTTGATGTGGAAAGTGTAAATCCGTTATTGATGTTCAAAGATTTTGATGCTAAAGAATTTACGACTGATAATACATTTATGACTAATGCGGATGTTCCGACACTTGCTATGCAGGGAGTTATAAATGATCCTGTTAATCCGTTTACAGGCAATGCGGTAAATTCAGAGGCAAAGAATGAAGAGCCTATGATGGTGACACTTTCGGATAATCTTCACCTTTCAAAGAATAGCGGAAATGTCTTCAACACAGGCGATTCCTCATGGTACACTGTGAGCGGAAATATTTTTGATAAGTCAAATTGGGTTTATGCCGGAAATAAAAGCGCCGGTGAATAAGAAAGGGCAGAAAAGATGAATTATTCCGGAATATTACTCTATATCGATCCGGGAACGGGAAGCATGCTGTTTTCGGTTATAGTAGGTGTTGCGGCTGCGGTTGTTTTCTTTCTTCAGAAGATCATTTTGAAGGTTAAGTTCATGATCAGCGGCGGCAAGGTCGATACAGCATCGGCAAAAAAGATCCCATATCTGATATTCAGCGATAATAAATGGTATTGGAACATTTTTAAGCCGGTATGTGATGAATTTGAAAAAAGAAAAATTCCGCTGGAATATTGGACAGCGGCTGAAAATGATCCGGCATTGAAGGAAAAGTATGAATTCGTTAAATGTGAGTTTATAGGCGAGGGTAATAAGGCTTTTGCAAGATTAAATTTTGCAAAAGCAGGGATACTTTTGGCGACTACTCCGGGACTTGATGTGTATCAGTGGAAGCGTTCGCAGAACGTAGACTGGTATGTTCACACTTACCATTCAACCGGTGACAGCGCGCTGTACAGGATGTTTGGACTTGACTATTATGACGCAGTTCTTCTTTCGGGAAATGTTCAGGAAAAGAACATCAGAAACATGGAGAAGATCAGACCGACGATCCGTAAAAAAGAGCTTACTTATGTAGGCTCAGCTTATATGGATGTGATGAAAGAGAGGTTAAATACCGCAAAAAGCCCTGATAAGAGCACAAAGACTGTCTTGGTTGCTTCGTCATGGGGAAAGAGCTCTATACTTTCAAGGTTTGGCGGAGAATTGATCGAGGCACTTCAGAAAACAGGCTATGAGATAATAGTTCGACCGCATCCGCAGTCATTTGTTTCAGAAATTCCGCTCATGGAGGAACTTCAGAAGAAATATCCTGAGGGAGAGAAGCTTTCATGGAACAGAGATAATGACAACTTCGATGTCCTTAATAGAGCGGACATCATGATAACTGACTTTTCAAGTGTCATTTTCGACTATGCGCTGGTTTTCGATAAGCCGGTACTCTATGCGGACACCTCATTTGACCTTTCACCATATGACGCATGGTGGCTTGACAGAGAAGGCTTATATACTTTTGACGCACATAAGCGCATAGGTCAAAAACTTGAAAAGAGTGACTTTGAAAATATCAAGGATATAATCGATAAGTTGATAGTAGAAGATCCGCTCAGAGCAGGAAGAGCGGAAGTGCGCAGCGAGCGCTGGGAATATCCTGGAGAGGCGGCAGTGCGTACAGTCGATTATCTTGTAAATAAATATAAGGAATTAGAAAGCAGGAGATAAATATGCAGGCATTGATCTTAGCAGCCGGAATGGGGAAAAGGCTTAAACATTTGACAAAAGACAATACAAAATGTATGGTCGAGGTTAATGGAGTCTCTTTGATAAAGAGGATGCTCGGAGAACTTGATGAGCTTGGGCTTCAGAGGATAATCATAGTGACCGGTTATAAGAGCGAGCTTCTTGAAAACTACATCAGAAGCCTTGGGGTTGCTACACCTCTTGAGTTCGTGGAAAATAAAATATATGATACTACAAACAATATTTATTCACTTTACATAGCAGATAAATATCTTCTTGAAGATGATACTTTGCTGCTTGAGTCAGATCTTATAGCTGAAAAAGGTGTGATAAAAGCACTTGCGGAAGATGAAAGAGATTCTGTGGCTCTCGTGGATAAATATGATGACTGGATGGACGGTACTTGCGTAAAACTTGATGAAAACGATAATATAGTTGATTTCATCCCGGGAAAAGAATTTCGCGAAGAAGAAAAGGCAGAGTACTATAAGACAGTCAATATGTATAAATTCAGTCGAAACTTCTCGGAAAAATATTATGTTCCATTCATGGAAGCCTATAGAAAGGCAATGGGAGATAATGTTTACTATGAAACTGTCATTGGAATCATAAAAGATCTTGAAGGACAGCCTCTCAGAGCACGCAGACTTAGTGGCGAGAAGTGGTATGAAATTGATAATGAGAACGATCTGAATGCGGCTTCCGAGCTTTTTAAGTAAGCTGAAGCATAAGATTAAATGTGAATGAGGCAAAACATTGGAATGATCGCTCTTAGGAAAGTTTAACTATATGCGTATTTTTCTTAAAAGGCACCTTCATGTGGTGTTATTGTTGTTTTTAACATGTGTTATCGCAGCATCGATATGTAAAAGCTTTTGGAGCAGTGATAAACATATACTCATAAATGAGGTATGTGCCTCTAATCTGTCAACAGTTTCGGATAACTATGGGAGATATCCTGATTGGATAGAGCTTTATAACCCTACATCAACTGATATAAGCATTGAAGGATGGAGGCTGTCGCGGAATAAGGCACTTGATTCCGGATGGACTATAGATAAGAAGACGGTACCTGCAAATGGCTATCTTTTGATCTTTGCAGATAGCGACGATGTGGATGGAGAAGCAGATTTCTCTATTTCTTCAGAAGGAACGGCTATAAGCCTTACAACATCCTTTGGGCAAGTGATAGATGAAGTTGAGATACCGCACTTGAAACCTGATACAGTGTGGGGGCGCATACGGGATGGGGATTCAAACTGGTCCCGTTTGACGCCTACACCGCTTGAGAGCAATAATGGAGCTAGAGAACTTAGAGATGAATTAAGCGCATCTGTTTCGTTTTCTAAAGAGAGCGGATTTTATGATAAGGCTTTTGAACTTTCGATGAGTACAGAAAATGGCCTCAGGATACGCTATACACTTGATGGAAGTGAGCCTTCTGCAGATTCGCAGGAATACACAGGACCGATACGTATTGATGATGTCAGCAGTGAGCCTAATGTGTACTCTGCAAGCGAAGACGCGGCGGTGAGGATATATCCGCCGAAAAAGCCTGTAGATAAGGCTGTGGTAGTTCGGGCGGCTGCATTTGATGAATCCGGGAAGAAAAGCGATTCATATACAGCGGTGTACTTTGTCGGATATGATAAAAAAGATAAATACTCAGGAATGAGCGTCGTTAGCTTGGTGAGTGACCCGGAAGGTCTTTTCTCTTTTGATAATGGAATCTACGTGCTTGGCAAAACCTATGCTGATTATGTCAGCAGCGGAGCTGAAAAGACTTATGATAAGGCGGGTATCTGGTGGTGGACACCTGGAAATTATCATCTTAGAGGCAGACAGGCTGAGAGAGCTGCTGAAGCTACATTCTTTGATGAAGACCATTCGATCGAACTCACACAAAGACTTGGGATAAGGATAAAAGGCGGAGGAAGCCGTGGTTACGCACAAAAGAGTTTCAATCTTTTCGCACGCGGAGCGTATGGTGATCCGTATCTGAAAAAAAATCTTATCACAGGCGACAGGAAAGAAGAGGCAGTATCGCTCTTTAGTGGAGGCGATGACCTTGATACAAAGCTTAAAGACATGCTTTTTGCCGGTATAATGAAGGACAGCTCTGATGCGGTGCTTGAAGGCAGACCGGCAGCGGTATTTCTTGATGGAGAGTATTGGGGGCTGTACTGGATAGCGCAGAAGTACAGCAAAACATATTTTGCTGATAAGTATGGAGTGGATGAGAAAAACGTTGTCATGATAAAAAATGATGCGGTTGGAGTTGGCAATGCTGAAGATAAAGCGTTGTATGACGAGCTCACCACATATGTAACACATGCGGATCTTGATGACCCTGCAGTTTATGAGGAATTTAAGAAACGTGTGGATATAGACAGCCTTTTAGATTATTACACAGCACAGATTTATATAGCCCACACCAATGATTGGCCGGGGTCAAATGTAGGAATGTGGCGAGTGAGAGAAAAAGGCAGCGGCGAGTATGAAGACGGTAAGTGGCGTTTTTGTATTTTTGATGTTAATTCGACATCGATGGATATTGAAAATGTCGCTCTTGATAGTCTTACGGAAGTCAGCGGTAAAAACTGGCTTTTGAAATCGCTTATGAAGAGTGAACAGTTTAGAAAAGATTTTAGAGAGCATTTTCAAAAAATCAGCTCGGATTTATTTGAAGCTCAGAAGGTCAATTCGAAGATCGATGAGCTTGCTGAGCTTATAAGACCGCAGATGGAGCTTACATACGAACGCTATTACAGCGGACAGAAGACGATAGAGGATTTTGATGCAAAAGTAGATGAACTTAAAGAGTTTTTCGAAAAGCGATACGAGTATATAAGCAAAGATGTTGAGAAAAATTGCACTCGGGAAAGAAGAGGTTATGAGCGATAAGAAAGTCAGATTCAGGCATGAATTAAAATTTTTGATAAGTTATGCCGAGAAAGACGTGATAGAAAGTCGTCTTAAGACATTTGCGACGATCGATTCGCATGCAATTGACGGGCAATATTTCATACGAAGTCTTTACTTTGATGATATGTGGCATAATGCTTATGAAGAAAAGATGGCAGGAACGGCTTCGAGAAAAAAATATCGTGTAAGGATCTACAACTACAGCGATGATTTTATCAGCCTTGAATGCAAGCATAAGCAGGGAAATTATATATATAAAACATCTGCCCGTTTGAGCAGAGAAGAGTTTGAGAAGATCATAAAAGGTGACTATTCTTTTCTCTTAAAACGTGATGATGAGCTCTGCAGAGAATTTTATGTAGAGTGTATCACCAATGGTATGAGACCGGAGGTCATAGTCGATTATGACAGAGTGCCGTGGATCTATGATCATGGAACTGTCAGGATCACTTTTGATATGAAGGTCAGATCTGCATTTAATGATTGGAATATTTTTAGTAAAAATATTCCGGCATTTGATGCGATGGAGTCAGATTATCTTATAATGGAAGTAAAATATACAGAATTCCTTCCGGAAATCTTCAGGAGTATACTTCCTCCGGAGCAGTCGATCTATACGGCGGCTTCGAAATTTGTCATGTGTGATGACGTAAAAAGAGATATTTATGGTATAAATTAAGGAAAATTAAAGAAAATTAAAGGAATTTAATGTAATATTATAAAGGGAAATTTGTCGAGAAGGGGCAAAGGAAAGGTTGGATAAGCAATGAGCGTAAAAGCAATGATAAAGAAATCAATACTGGAATCTGATATGTATAATCAGACGATCTCTCTCAGTACACTGCTTACTATCATGGTAGATATGGCATTGGCACTGATAGCAGGTCTTTTGATATATGCGATCTATAAAAAATTCTATAAGGGAGTTATTTATTCGAGAACCTTTGCACTTACACTTGTGGGAATGACAGTTCTTACATGCATGGTGACACTTGCTATCAGCACAAACATCGTAATATCACTTGGTATGGTCGGTGCGCTTTCAATCGTAAGATACCGTACTGCGATAAAAGAGCCGCTTGATATACTATATTTGTTCTGGGCTATAACTACAGGTATCACTATTGGAGCAAGTATGTATCTTCTTGCAGCTATCGGAATGTTCTTCATGCTTATCCTCATCGTGACAATGAATGGAAAGCATAGCGTTGCAAAGGCATACATTATGGTTATACATTCAAATGGAAATGCAGAAGAAAAGGCACTTGAGAAGCTTAAGAAATTTGAGCACTCAATAAAGTCAAAGACTGTAAGAAACGGAAGTACAGAGCTTACTGTTCAGGTTGACTGTGTTGAAAAAGATCTCAAGATTGCAGATGAGATACGTGCAATAGATGGAATTGACGATATTACAATGATTGCATATAATGGTGAATACCACGGATAAAGAACAATAATTTTTTATATATCTTGACTTTTGAAATTAGGAGGATTTTCCTTTGGGAAATCCCCCTAATTCTATATAAAGAATAAATCTTATGGGGTGTGTTTGTACGTTTTCTTGAATTTTTGTCATTGGTGATATACAATTAAGAGAATAGAGTGAATGAAAATGGCAATTTCCATTCATAAAGAAGTGCACTTCAAAAAAGGAGAGCAGAACGGAATGAACTTAAAAGATAAGGATCTTGGAAGTACACAGTTTTTCAAGGTTGAGACAGAACCTGAAACCGGTGTAAAAGTAGTACTTTCAACAGTGTATGAAGCATTAACGGAAAAGGGATATAATCCAATCAGTCAGATCGTAGGATATATTATGTCTGGAGATCCAACATATATCACTAGCCACAATAATGCACGGTCACTAATTATGAAAGTTGAACGCGATGAACTTGTGGAGGAACTTCTTAAGCAATATATTAAGAGCAATGGCTGGGACAAATGAAATATATAGGATTAGACTATGGATCAAAGACAGTCGGAGTTGCCTTGAGTGACCCGACTGGTAAATTGGCGCACGGAGTGGAGATAGTGCGTCGTGAGAACGAAAAAAGATTGAGGCGCACATGTGCCCGAATAGAGTCGATCATCGTTGACAGTAAAGTTGATGAGGTCGTAGTTGGACTTCCGTTGAACATGGACGGGAGCGAAGGCGAGCGCGCGGAAAAAGCCCGGGCTTTTGCAGATATGATAGGAAGACGTACAGGGCTTCCTATACACATGATAGATGAACGCTTAACTACGGTCGAAGCAGACGAGATCATGGATGCAAACGAGATCGTAGACAGACGTGAAAGAAAGGATCGTGTCGACAGCATTGCTGCGGCTATCATCCTTCAGGATTATATAAACAGTTTAGAGAATTGAGGATCAAATGGAAAAGCTTAAATTCACAGCAGAAGACGGCGAAGCAATCGAGTATTTTATACTTGCTGAAACATCAGTAAAGGGATCACAGTATTTGCTTGTAACAGAGGATGAAGAAGGAGATACCGACGCACTTATTCTTAAAGAAGAAGGAGTAGCTGAGGACGATGTTGTTTACACAACAGTTTGTGATGAAGATGAGCTGGCACCGGTAATGGAAGCTTTTGGAAAACTGCTAGGGGATGTAGAATTTGAATGATAATAATTCATTGAATTTTGAAACATTTGAAGAAGAACAGTTGAAATCAAGGCTTAAGGATAAGGGTCTCAAGGTTACAAAACAGAGGCTCTCGATTTTGCGCATTCTTGCAGATGAAAGAGGTGCGCACCTTACAGCAGATGAAATATATAGAAAGACATGTGAGCGAAATCTGGGAATCGGATTAGCCACTGTTTATAGAGCAATCCAACTTTTAGCTCAGTTAGGGCTTGTTGACCGTATAAATCTTAATGATGGATGTGCACGCTTTGAGATAAGCAATATGGATGAGGCGGTTGGCACACGTCATAGACATCATCATCTTATCTGTATCAAGTGCGGAAGAATCATTCCATTTGAGAAAGATCTGCTTGAAGAACTTGAAGTGAGTGTCTCTGAAACGACCGGTTTTAAGATTGTCAATCATGAGGTGAGATTCTACGGCTATTGCGCTGATTGTGCGAAGAAAATGGACGAAGGAAATACGTCTTTATAAAGAAGAGACGGGGACATGAACGGAGGATTAAATATTTGAAAAAACTGAATAAAGACCACTCTAAGCTGAAGATCATACCACTCGGCGGTCTTGAACAGATCGGAATGAATATTACAGCGTTTGAGTATGAGGACAGCATAATTGTGGTGGACTGCGGACTTGCTTTTCCGGAGGACGATATGCTCGGAATCGATCTTTGTATTCCGGATGTGACTTACCTTAAAGACAACATTGATAAAGTCAAAGGGTTTATTATCACACATGGACATGAAGATCATATCGGAGCGCTTCCATATGTCCTTAAGGAAGTAAATGCGCCTATTTATGCTACAAAGCTTACAGTTGGACTTATCGACCGCAAGCTTGAGGAGCATGGCCTTTTGAAGAGTGTGCGTCGTAAAGTCATTAAGCATGGTCAGTCGATCAACCTTGGAGCTTTCAGAATCGAGTTCATAAAGACTAACCATTCTATCGCAGATGCATCTGCATTGGCAATTTATTCGCCGGCAGGTATCGTTGTTCACACAGGTGACTTCAAGGTGGATTATACACCGGTATTTGGAGACGCTATCGATCTTCAGAGATTTGGAGAGATCGGCAAGAAGGGCGTGCTTGCGCTTATGTGCGACAGTACAAATGCAGAGCGTGAAGGATTTACAAGGTCTGAACGCACTATTGGAAAAGTGTTTGATACACTTTTTGGTGAGCACAAGAGAAGCCGTATAATCATCGCAACATTTGCATCAAATGTTGACCGAGTACAGCAGATAATCAATTCTGCTGAGAAGTATGGCAGAAAGGTCGTTGTCGAGGGACGTTCGATGGTGAATGTCATTGAAACTGCGACTGAGCTTGGTTATATCAAGATCACCGATAATACACTTATAAGTGTCGATGAGATCAAAAATTATCCTGACGAAAAGCTTGTCATTGTGACAACAGGAAGTCAGGGTGAGTCTATGGCTGCACTTTCGAGAATGGCTATGAACATGCATAAGAAAGTCACGATTAAGCCGAATGACGTTATTATTTTCAGTTCAAATCCGATTCCGGGAAATGAGAAATCAGTTTCAAGAATTATAGATGAACTTGAAGAAAAGGGCGCAGAGGTTATCTTTCAGGATGCGCATGTTTCAGGACATGCATGTCGTGAAGAGATCAAGCTTATATACTCACTTGTTAAGCCTAAGTATTCTATACCTGCACATGGAGAGTACCGTCACCGTCATGCACAGGCAACGATAGCCGAAGAGCTTGGATATGATCACGATCACATCCTTATGCTTCATTCCGGTGATGTGCTTGAGATCGATGATGAAGGTGCAAAGATTGCAAAGCATGTTCAGACAGGCGCTATATATGTTGACGGTCTTGGAGTAGGAGATGTCGGAAACATCGTACTTCGTGACAGACAGCATCTCGCAGAAGACGGTATTGTTATCATTGTACTTACGATGCAGAGGGGAACAGGACAGGTTCTTGCAGGACCTGACATTGTTTCAAGAGGTTTTGTATATGTAAGAGAATCTGATGCACTGCTGGAGGATTCTACAGAGATCCTTCAGGATCAGATGGATGAACTTTCTGAAAAAGGTATTACGGACTGGAGCAAGATCAAGAGCACGCTCAGAGACAGTCTTTCAGATTATCTTTGGAAAAAGACAAAGCGTCGCCCGATGATTCTTCCCATCATAATGGAAGTATGATAGCAGAAGAAAGTATATTAGATTTTGTAAAGGCTGTACGTGATACAGCAGAATATCGTAAACTTAAAGAAACTGAGCTTTTATTGAAAAAAGAACCTGCACTGCTGGCTGAGGCAAAGAGGATCAGGCGTCAGCACTATGAGCTTTTATTAAAAACTCCGGCAGAAAAACTTCTTGAAGAAGAGATAAGATTTGCAGATGAAAATGAAAGCGTATATAATAACCCGAAGATACATGATTATCTCGAAGCGGAGGCGGAGTTAAACCGTCTCCTTCGAGACTGCATGGATCTCTTTATAAAGCGAATGAAAGAGGATTGGGACATCATATTATGAAAGATATGGTCATTTCAATGTGTGCCATGATGGCCAGAATACTGATTGTTGTGATCATGCTTATTCTGATCATAAGCTGGGGAAGGCAGGCATATAGCTTTGGCTATAGTGTTTTTGCCGAAAAGGCGATCTCATCAGGAACCGGAGTTGATGTTACGGTCGAGATCCCAAACGGCTCATCTGCTTCTGAGATAGGAGAGATCCTTGAAAATCATGGGCTTATTCGTGATGCAAAGATTTTTAAGATTCAGGAAAGACTTTCTGAATATCACGGAAAGCTTAACGGCGGTACATATAAGCTGAGCACTGCTATGACTGCCGATGAAATGATGGAAATAATGGCTGGTGAAGGTGAATCATCTACTGAAGAAACCTCAGAGAAAGCTTCGACTCAGGAAGCAGCGACAGAGGGCTCCAGTGAAGTTTCTGAAGAGGTAACTGAAAGTAATTGATAGTAAATGAAAGATGTACGGCGTTTATAAATTCCCTGAATACAGGGAATACGCCTTTTTTAAACGAAATAGAAAAGAATGCAAGGCAGACGTGGGTTCCTATCATACGAAAGGAAACTCAGACTCTGCTTAAATTTTTGCTTGCAGAGCACAGACCTGAGACTATCCTTGAGATCGGCGCTGCTGTGGGATTTTCAGCAATCCTTATGGCGCAGTATTCTGAAGCGCAGATCACTACTATCGAAAACTACGATGTAAGGATTCCAATAGCAAAGGAAAACTTTGAAAAATCAGGTTTTAAGGACAGGATAACATTGCTCGAAGGAAATGCGGAAGAAATACTTCCAACATTAAACGGCAGTTATGATATGATATTTATTGATGCGGCCAAGGCTCAGTATCCATATTATCTTGAGGAAGCAAAAAGACTTCTTAAGAAAGGCGGATTACTGGTTGCAGATAACTGTCTTCAGGATGGAGACGTATTTGAGTCAAAATTTGCGGTAAATCGTAGAAATCGTACGATACACAAGCGTATGAGAGATTTTTTATACAGCGTCACACATGATGCTGAGTTCTCCGCATCGGTACTTCCGGTTGGAGACGGAGTTACACTCGCAGTTAGGATTTAATGATTTAAGGAATTAAAGTTAGTATGAAAAAACCTGAATTACTGATCCCTTCAAAGGGACTTGAGGAACTGAAAACAGCAGTAACATTTGGTGCAAATGCAGTATATATCGGTGGTGAGACAATGGGTCTGCGCGCCGGAGCTAAAAACTTCTCCAGAGAAGAGATGGAGGAAGGAATCGCTTATGCGCATAAGCATGGAGTAAAAGTATATGTTACCGCAAATATCATAGCTCATAATAACGATCTTGATGAAGCCGCACGTTATTTCAGAGAGCTTGCAGAAGTAAAGCCTGATGCAGTACTTGTAGCTGACCCGGGTATGTTTATGACTGCAAGGGAAAATATGCCGGAGATGGAGCTTCACATAAGCACTCAGGCAAACAACACAAACTATAAGACCTTCAATTTCTGGCATAAGATGGGAGCAAAGCGTGTAGTTTCTGCCCGTGAGCTTTCTCTTGAAGAAGTTAAGGAAATCAGAGCGAATATTCCTGATGATCTTGAGATAGAGTCATTTATTCATGGCGCTATGTGTATCTCATATTCAGGAAGATGCCTTCTTTCAAATTATTTCACAGGTCATGATGCAAATCATGGTGAGTGCAAGCACCCTTGCCGCTGGAAGTATGCTGTGGCAGAGGCAAGCAGACCGGGACAGTATCTCCCGATCGAAGAGAATGAGAGAGGAACATTCATCTTTAACTCAAAGGATCTCTGCATGATCGAGCATATTCCGGAGCTCGTAGATGCAGGTATCGACAGTCTTAAGATAGAGGGAAGAATGAAAACTGCCCTTTATGTCGCTGCAACTGCAAGAACATACCGCAGAGCGATCGATGACTACTTTGAATCACCTGAGAAATATCAGGCAAATATGGAGTGGTACAAAGAGGAGATACGCAAGTGTACAACTCGTAATTTCTGTACCGGTTTCTGGTTCGGAAAGCCTTCATATGAGTCTCAGATCTATGATAATAACACTTACTCAACAGATTACACATATCTTGGTGTGATCGAAGAAGTAAATGAAGATGGTGAAGCAGTTATTCACCAGAAGAATAAATTCTGCGTCGGAGAAGAAATTGAAATTATGAAGCCTGACTTTACAAATGAGTTTGTAAAGGTTGAGTCAATTCGCAGTGAAGAGAATGGCCAGATGGATTCAGCACCTCATCCTAAGCAGAAGGTATGGGTAAAACTTTCAGGAAATCCTTCAGCACAGGATCTGCTCAGACGTAAAGAAAAACGAGGAGAAACAAACGAGTCATGAAGCTCATAATTCAGATTCCTTGCTTAAATGAAGCAAAAACACTTAAGGTTGCACTTGATGCTCTGCCGCGTCATATCGATGGCATTGATGAGATCGAGTACCTTATAATCAATGACGGAAGTACTGACAATACTGTAGAAGTTGCGAAGGAATGGGGCGTTAATTACGTCGTTTCATTCGTAAAGAATAAAGGACTTGCAAAGGGATTTATCGCAGGTCTGGATGCCTGCCTCAGAAATGGGGCAGACATCATCGTAAATACTGATGCAGACAATCAGTACTGCGGTGCAGATATAGAAAAACTTGTGAGACCTATTCTTGAGCATAAGGCCGAGATCGTTATAGGAGAAAGACCTATCGATGACACACCTGGATTTTCACCGCTTAAGAAAAAGCTGCAGCACCTGGGAAGCTTTGTAGTGCGTCAGGCATCTGCAACTGATATCCCGGATGCACCTAGTGGTTTCAGAGCATTTTCAAGAGATGCTGCGATGCATATTAATGTTATAAATAACTACACATATACACTTGAAACGATCGTTCAGGCTGGAAGAAACAGCATGGCTATCACTTCAGTTCCGATCAATACCAACCCGGAGCTTAGAAAGTCAAGGCTTTTCAACAGTATGGCAGGCTACATTAAGAAGTCTATACTTACGATCATCAGAGCCTATATGATGTATCGTCCGCTAGTATTCTTTACTATAATCGGACTTGTTCCATTTACGATAGGACTTGTGCTTGCAATTCGATTCATCCTTTTCTTCTCACAGGGACAGGGAGTTGGACATATACAGTCACTTATTCTGGCAAGTACATTGATGATGCTTGGATTCTCTACATTTATCATGGGACTTCAGGCGGATATTATTGCAGCTAACAGAAAGATTCTCGAAGACATTCAGTTCAGGATAAGAAGAATTGAGGCCGGAGAGAAGAGCAATGAGGAAATCTTAAATGACAACCGAAAAAACTGACAAGAAAATAGTTCTGATCGGACCGGTTTATCCATTTAAAGGCGGGATTTCTCATTATACGGGACTGCTGGCGCGATCACTTCGGGAAGAATTTGACACCGAAGTGATCTCATATTCCATGCAGTACCCGAAACTTCTTTTCAAGAAGGAGCAGAGGGATTTCAAAAACGACAGCTTTAAGGTTGAAAATACGCATTTCTGGCTAAATACAGCTAATCCATTCAATATCATCGCTACTGCGAGGAAGATCAATGCGATGAAACCTTCGCTTGTGATCATCGAGTGGTGGCATCCATATTTTGCGCCATGTTACAGGATACTTTCTTCATTGATAAAGGCAAAAGTCCTGTTTACCTGTCACAATGTATTTCCACACGAGAGATTCCCATTGGACAGATTTCTGACGCGCCTCACGCTCAGAGGAGGGGATTACTTTATCCTTCATTCCTCAAAAGAAGCATCAGAGCTCAAAACGATCATCAAAAATCCAAAGTACATCATAAATATGCATCCGACCTACAGTGCATTTAATTTCCACGATCAGCCGGAGAAAGATTCGCCTGAAAAAGTAATCCTCTTCTTTGGATTTATCCGTCCTTATAAGGGGCTTAAATATATGCTGCAGGCGATGAAGTCGCTTGATGATGTGAAGCTTCTTGTGGTTGGAGACTTTGGAGATGCGAGAGCTGAGTATGATGAGCTGATAGCTTCGCTTGGTATAGAGGAAAGAGTGGAGATCCACGACGGATACACGCCCGACCGCGAGGTAGAGAAGTACTTTGCAGCAGCAGACGCCGTAGTACTTCCGTATATCGATGCGACACAGAGCGGTATAGTTCAGATAGCTTTTGGCTTTGAAAAGCCTGTGATAGCTACAAGAGTGGGAGGACTTCCGGAGGTAGTGAATGACGGAAAGACAGGAATACTCTGCGAAAGCCGCGACCCGGATGAACTCGTGAAAGCAGTCAGAAAATTTTATTCAATGAAAGAAAGCGGCTTTGACTTCAAAGCTGAGATCAAAGCCGACAGCGAACGCTTCTCATGGAAACATATGGTACAGAGCATACGTAAACTTACCGGAATTTAAGGCATGTGATTTTTGATAAAATCATAGACGAGCCTTTCGCCATAAGCGATCTTACATGCAAGACCATAGATTTTATTTTGAATATCAGTCGTATTAAGGTAATATTTATTATAGATCGCGAAGCTATCCTTAAAATGCTTAAATGTGCGTGCCTTTGATGAGTGGTAATGCTTCCTGATGCTTGCAGAGTGCAGATGGTCATAGCGGTAGTCTCTCAGTATTCCGGTATGAAGTCCGAGGGTTTTAAGCCTTGAAGCAAGGATTATCTCCTCAGAATACAGGAAAGTACGCTCGTCAAAGCCACCGGCTTTTTTATATGCGTCGGCTGTAAGTGCAAAGAATGAGCCTTCAGCTACGCCTGCCGGTACGAGAGCTTTTGAAGATTTAAGGATCTTGCGGCGGATGAGCATTTTGTCAAGAGTGAACCAAACGAGGAAAAGGCTTTCAATGATACCTGTAAATCCCGGAAGATTCCATACGTTATAACCTTTTCGCACAAGCGGAGCAACGACACCCAGATTTTTGTACTTAGAAAGGGCGGCAGCCATTGCGCCTGCTGTCTCATCGTCAAAAGCAACATCAGGGTTTGCAATGAAAAGGATATCAGGTGAAAAATTGGCTATTGCATAGCGGCATCCGAAATTATTGCCCTTGGCATACCCTCCATTGAAGCCTGAGCTTATCACAGAGATCTTCTCATCTGCGATTTTCAAAAGCCTTGCAAAAGAATCATCACCTGAAGCGTTATCAGTGATAACAATGTGGTCTATAGAGTTATAATTTTTTACTGCCTGAGCTAACTTGATTGTTCGCTCAGCATCGTTATAATTAAGTATGATTAATGTTGTTTTCATGAAATTTATTATAATCGTTTGAAGTGGAGGCGGCAAATGGTATTTGTTACGCTATTTACCAGATTAAAAAATGTGCATCTTCTTAAAGATGTCGGAATGATCCCATATATGCTGCACAGAGATTACGATGTTAACAGCATTATGGTGTCGTATAAAAATGATGAGAGTTACCCTTATCTCGAAAAGGAGGTAAAGGGACTTAAAATAAAATTTTTGAAAAAAGATCCTATATCACCGATATTTGCAGGAGCAAAATTTGTATGGAAGAATGCAGCAAATATAGATGTGCTTAATGTATATCACCTAAACCTTTCAAGCTTTATATATCTGCTTATCTATAAATTCAGGAAAAAGAGCGGCGGAAAAGGTTATCTAAAACTTGATATGGATCTTAAGGGTTATAAGAGGCTTTTAATGCCGAACCCTGTGGGATTTATAAAACGTATGACTATCAGGCTCGCAGATGTGGTTTCTGTAGAAACTACGCTTATTGCAGGATGGCTTGAAAAGAAGTACGGCTCAAGGATCATATATATCCCAAATGGCTTCTATACAGATGAGGACAGTCCTGTCAAAAACTTCAATAAAGAAAATATGATCCTTACAGTGGGTAATCTTGGAACATATGCAAAGGCGACAGACGTTCTTCTAAATGCGTTCGCGGGTGCGGCAGCGCAGAATGACTGGAAGCTCTGCCTTGTAGGAAGTGTTGAAGAGGATTTTAAGACATATATTTCAAGCTTTATGGCGCGACACCCTGACCTTCAGGACAGGATAGTTTTTACCGGCCCTATCACAGATAAGGAAAAGCTTAATGAGTATTATCGAAGAGCGAAGATATTTACACTTCCGTCACGTTCTGAAAGCTTTGGAATAGTGCTTCTTGAAGCTGCGGCAAATGGTGATTTTCTCGTGACAACAAAGGGTGTTCCGGCTGGAAGAGATATTTATAATGACGGAAAATTTGGATATATAGTTCCGGTGGATGACAGCATGGCACTTTCAGGCGCATTTGTAAGACTTATGAATTCAAAGGCAGACTGGGAGTCAAGAGCAGTGGAGATCGCAGATTATACTTGGCATGACTTCAGATGGGATCCTATCGTTGCAAAACTTTATGAACATCTGAGGCAGCGTTGATGGAGACAATTAATGATAACAGTAATAACTGTATGCTATAATGAGGAGAAATATATTGCGGCTACTATAGAGTCGGTGCTTTCTCAAACTTATCCGGACTTTGAATATATCATCAAAGACGGCGGCTCTGCAGACGGGACAGTTAAGATAGCAGAGAGCTACAGAAGTCGTTTTGAGGAGCGGGGAATACCTTTTAAGCTCATCTCAGAGCCGGATAAAGGGCTTTATGATGCGATGAACATCGCGGTGAAGCAGGCTTCAGGAGAGTGGATAAACTTCATGAATTCCGGCGACTGCTATTTCTCAAAAAATGTCCTTTCGGATATCTTTGAAAAGAATGATTGGAGCTCGTCAGATCTGCTCTTTGGCGATACAGCTGAGGAAGAGTTTGGAGAGTATCACTACTTCCGAAAGTGCCCGGAAAAGATAAAAGAGCGTATGCCCTTTTCGCATCAGAGTGTATTTGCCAGAACACGTCTTATGAGAAGCTTTCCTTTTGATCTTAAGTGGAAGATAGGAGCGGATTATAATTTCCTGCTGAATGCATATACGGCAGGATGCATGTTCTCTGATACCGGGGTACTTATCGCGAAGGTTTCCAAAACAGGAGTTTCCAGCGTAAGGCTTAAGGACACATATCTTGAATCAATCGCTATCAGGCGTGAAAATGGGATAGAAACGCCTGGTGACGAAGAGATAAATAAGCAGATGTGGTCCATAAATATAAGGCAGTTCGGGATGGACTACTTCCCGGGATGGCTGAAATACTGGATTCGTAAAGTGCAGAGAAAACTCAGGCACCAGAAGCGGGTAGAAGTCAAATGAAAAAAATTTGGAAAAGAAAATTAAATGAGGCGGCGAGCAGTATATATCGCAGCCTCTTTTTTCCGTTTATTCGGTTATCATATGAAATCAAGACGGACAGCATATTAAAGCAGGGCTCTTACGTTAGAGGAGCTTGCCTTGAGGGAAAAAATTTCCTTGGGAAAAATACATCTTTTGTGAATGGAAAGCTTGGAAAAGGCTCATATATTAACAGAGACGGGGACTTTACCGACACAGAGATCGGAAGATACACTTCGATAGGTGCGGCAGTTTCAACAGTGGTGGGGAGACATCCGATAAAAGATCAGGTGGCGATGCATCCGGCATTCACTGATCCGGCGGAAACCTTTGGCTTTTCCTTTGCTAAAGAAAAGACTTTTACAGGGAAAGTCGGCAGGATAAAGATCGGAAATGATGTGTGGATCGGAAATCACGTAAAGATAATGGATGGAGTGACCATCGGAGACGGTGCGGTAGTAGGTGCCGGTGCAGTAGTGGTCAAGAATCTTCCACCATACAGTATTTCAGCCGGTGTGCCGGCAAAGGTTATAAGATACCGCTTTGATGAAGAGACGGTTAAAAAGCTTGAAGAGCTTCAATGGTGGGGAAATTCGGACGAATGGATACGAGACCATATTGATGAATTTAAGGATATAAAGGCGTTTTTGGAGGAAATGGGAAGATCATGAAACCTGCAATAGTTATAGCAGCATATAATAGAGTGGAGTCACTTAAGAGGATTCTCGTGTCCGTAGCAGAAGCAAGCTATGACTTTGATGATATCCAGCTTATCATAAGCATAGATAATAGTGATAATCATGAAGTGGCACGAATTGCGGAAAAATTCCACTGGAAGCATGGAAATAAACGAGTAGTGCGTCATGCAGACAGACTTGGCTTAAAAAAGCATATTCTGGAGTGCGGAGATTATACTCACGAATTTGGCAGCATCATTATGCTTGAAGACGATCTGTATGTTTCTCCGGAATATTACAGATTTGCATCGAGCGCACTTGATTTCTCAGCAATGCGAGACGAGATAGGCGGAATCTCTCTTTATAATCATAGATTCAATGTATTTGCAAGGCTTCCTTTTGAGCCGATGGACGACGGTTATGACAACTGGTATTTCCAGTTTGCTTCAAGCTGGGGACAGGCATGGACTGCTAAGCAGTGGGATGACTTTAAGAATTGGCAGAAAAAACATGACGGTGAAGATCTTCATGGAAATGGTATGCCTTCTGATGCCGCAGCATGGTCAGAGACTTCATGGCTTAAATATGCTATAAAATATCTTATAGAGACAGACAGATATTTCCTTTATCCAAGGATTTCCTATACGACGAATTTTGCAGATGCAGGTGAGCATGCTTTCCACGCTGTGACTGATCTGCAGGTTCCGCTGTCTTACGGAACTACGCATACTTTCCATTTCTCCGGGCTGGCAGATTCAAGAGCAGTTTACGACGCATATTTTGAAAATGCGCTCATGCCGTATGAATCAGACCTCTACGGACTAAAGATGAGAGATCATGCGGTCAAGATGAACTATCTTCTTTCGACGCAGGCTCTTCCATACTATGTCATGGAACATTATGGACTTGTGCTCAGACCAATGGACGCAAATATCTTTCTTAAGATCCCGGGAAGAGAGATACGACTTTATGATCTCACACGAAAGGCAAAAGCCTTTAAGACAGAGACAGGGATACTTGAAGATTACTTCTATCCCGGAATGAACCGAAAGAAGATGATGAATCTAATGAAATACAGGGCATTTAACAGATGAAAGACATATTACACAAATTAAACTATATATTTGATAAAAAGCAGAAAAGGCGCATGATACAGCTCATGTTTGCCATCTTTATCGGGGCGATGCTGGAATTGGTAGGAGTGTCATTGATAATGCCGCTCATAAACCTTATTTCAAAGCCGGAAGTTGTGGATGAGCCAGGGATAATACATGATGTTTATACCATGTGTGCTATGCATTCGGTCACGGATTTCTTTGTATTTCTGGTTTTTGTGATAATTGCCATATATTTCTTCAAAAATCTGTACCTGACATTTATGTACTATTTTCAGTATTCCTTTATATATAAGAATCAGCTGAAATGTGCGAGCAGGCTGGTTGACTGCTACCTTAAAAAGCCATATACATATCATCTTGATCACAATACTTCAGAGATGATCAGAAATATCATGCTCGACACAGACAGACTTTTCCAGCTGATACTTTCTGTGCTGAATGTTGCATCGGAGATACTTCTTTCACTGATGCTTGCGCTGTATCTGCTTTTCAGCGATCCGGTAATGTCTATAACTATGGCGGTGATACTTCTTATATGCGTGGGGCTTTACAGCGTGCTCACACGTAAGAAAGTCAGAGCCTATGGCCAGCAGAATCAGAAGTATGATGGAAAGATGCATCAGGCTATCAATCAGGCTCTCGGAGCAGTTAAGGATATTAAGATACTCCACAGGGAGAAGTACTTCGTAAAGGAATTTACAGACTGCGGAGAGAAGAAGATGACTGCTCTTATAAATACGAATTTCTTCGGGCAGGTTCCTAAATACCTTATAGAGACTGTTTGTATAACAGGTATCATGCTCGTGCTTGTCTTCAAGCTTCGCACAGGGACAGATCTAAACACTATACTGCCGCAGCTTGCAGCTTTTGCAGTAGCAGCGTTCAAGCTTCTTCCTTCAGTCGGAAAGATCAGTAACTACCTTAATGGAATAACTTTCCTTAAGCCGTCTATCGACCTTATCTATCATGATCTTAAAGAGACAGAAGACATGGTCGATGTAGAGATAACTGACGCGCATCAGGGTGAGATAGAGGAAAAAGCTGAGAAGATCAGCGTAGAAAATCTGGTATATCGCTATCCGAAGACAGATGAAGATGTTTTGAAAAATGTCAGCTTTGATATTCCGCTTGGCGCATCTATAGGACTTATCGGGCCTAGTGGGGCAGGTAAATCAACTATGGCTGATGTGATACTTGGAATACTTTTCCCAAGAAGCGGATGCGTGAAGTATGGCAGTATGAATGTACATGAAAACCCGCTCAGGTGGGCTGAAAAGCTTGCCTATATCCCACAGGCGATCTTCCTTGCTGATGAAAGTATCCGCAGCAATGTAGCCTTTGGAATAGAGAGAGACAAGATAGATGAGGAGCAGGTGTGGAGTGCGCTTGAAGAAGCACAGCTCGCTGATTTCGTTCGTTCGCTTCCGGAAGGTCTGGATACGGAAGTGGGAGAAAGAGGCGTGAGACTTTCTGGAGGACAGCGCCAGAGAATCGGAATAGCAAGAGCACTCTATGGAAATCCGGAGATACTTGTTCTTGATGAGGCGACAAGTGCATTGGACAACGAGACGGAAAAGGCAGTAATGGAAGCTATAGAGAGGCTGCATGGTAAAAAGACGCTTCTGATAATCGCACATCGTTTGACTACCATCAAGAACTGCGAGTATATCTTCAAAGTAGAAAATGGCACTGTTAATGCTGTAGATCCAACGACCATACAGGCGTAAAGAGGAGAAAATGAGACCAAAGCTTTCAGTAATACTTATCACTTATAATCATGCAAAGTATGTAAGAAAAGCATTAGACGGAATTTTAATGCAGAAGACAGATTTTGACTATGAAATCGTGGTTGGGGATGACTGCTCGACAGACTCGACGCAGGATATATTGAGAGAATATTCGATGAAAAATCCGGGCAGGTTTAATCTGATCCTTAGGAAAAAGAACCTTGGACGCCCTACGCTTAACGTGTACCTGACGTCAATGGAGGCTAAGGGTGAGTATCTTGCGTACCTGGAAGGAGACGACTACTGGACTGATGAAAATAAGCTTCAGAAGCAGGTGGATTTCCTTGAGGCGCACCCGGAATATATGGGAACTACTCATTCTTTCTGCATAATCGATGAGAATGGTGCTCCGTCATCAGACGAGCAGAAGGAAAAGCTGTACTCATGGAGCGGTGACTATACGTATAGCGACTGGGAGAGAAGAGGCGAGTGGCCGGGGCAGACAGCATCTAATGTCTGCCGGAATTTTTACAAAAACGGAAAGATGGACTACTCTATCCTTTACCGCGCACATGATTTTATAGACGACGAGGTTATATTTACATTTCTTCTGCTTCAGGGAAAGATTTATAGATTTGATGATGTAATGGCTGCACATCGTGTAATAAGAAAGCAGGGCGGCGGTACATGGAATTCAATAAAGCTCAAGCGAGACACTATGGTTGAGGAATTTGAATATAAGTGCAGCTTGATGGCATGGATTGAGAAGAATGCAGGTCTTACTGACTATGAAGTAGGGCAGGCGCTTACAAGATTTAAGAATGCAGCGGGACTGTGGCTCAAGCACCCTTCATCCCGTACATGGAGCATGTTTTCAAAATGCTTTGCGTTTTACATTTTGCATGTTAAATTCGGAAAGGTCAGGAAAAGATGATTGTTCTCAGATTTACCAGTGGACTTGGTAATCAGATGTTTCAGTATGCCTTTTATACATACCTGAGAAAGAAGTATCCGGATACTAAAGTCCTTGCGGATACCGGCTGGTATAAGTGGAATGATGCACATCAGGGCTTTGAGCTGAAAAAGCTTTTTGGAAGAGCAGATAATAAAGATTTTGTTTTTGAAGAGGCAAGTGAGTTTGAAGCCTTCCAATGCTCAGGCACTTTCCCTCAGACAAGCGAAAAAGTAAGATATATCAACAGACTTGTGAGATTATTTGCAGGAAAACATTTTCAGAAACAGCACATAGGAGAGACAGGTCGTGAAGATGAGAATCTCCTGAAAGACAAAGTAGATAATATAGACTGTTCTAAAAATGTATATATAACAGGCTATTTTCTTAAAGAGGACTATTATAAAGATAATCTTGAAGAGCTTAGAAAAGCGCTTAGCTTTGATGTACGCTCTATAGGCGACGAAAATGAAGATGTGCTTAAAGACATCGGTTCGTGCAGCTCTGTATCAATACACGTGAGACGCGGCGACTACCTCACAACAGGTGCAGAGCAGGGATTTTTAAGTATGCCTATGGATTATTATAAAAAAGCTGTCGCTCTGATAGAAGAAAAGGTTGAGAACCCAAGATATTTCCTTTTCTCGGATGATAAAGAATTCTTGGAAGAAAATTTCGGATGGCTTGAAAATAAGCGCATAGTTACCGGAAATGATGATGATAAAAGCTATATTGACATGTTGCTCATGAGCAGATGCCGACACAATATTACAGCTAATTCTACATTTTCAGAATGGGCTGGTCTACTTAATGACAACGAGAATGCTATAGTGATCTATCCAAAGAGCTATATTTCTGATAAAGACAGCGATATTAAGCATATCGATGGATGGATAAGACTTTAGTACGTTAAACTTTTAGGTGGACGTATACAAAATATTGTTTTATAATCTGTACGGTAATTAAATAAATTCATATTGGTCTTTTTATGGAGGAACACATGAGCGAAAACGTCAACATCGCTGAGATTTTTGGCGAAGATGTATTTAATGACACCGTGATGAGAGAAAGACTCCCGAAGAAGTATTACAAGGAGCTTCGACGCACGATTGATGAGGGCAAAGAGCTTGCCCCTGACCTGGCAGATGTCGTTGCGCATGCAATGAAGGAATGGGCTATTGAAAGAGGGGCTACTCACTACACACACTGGTTTCAGCCGCTTACAGGGATTACAGCTGAGAAGCATGATTCATTTATTTCACCTGTGAGAAAAGATGGAACAGTTATCCTTGAGTTCTCAGGTAAGGAACTCATTAAGAGTGAGCCGGATGCTTCTTCTTTCCCGTCAGGCGGAATCCGTTCTACTTTCGAGGCTAGAGGATATACGGCATGGGACTGCACCTCACCGGCATTTGTACGTCATGATGCAGCGGGCGCGATCCTCTGCATACCGACAGCATTCTGTTCTTACACAGGCGAGTCGCTGGATATGAAGACACCTCTTCTTCGCTCTATGGAGGCAATAAATACCCAGACACTCAGGCTGATACGACTTTTTGGAAATACTACTTCAAAGAGCGTTAAGCCTTCAGTTGGCGCGGAGCAGGAGTATTTCCTTGTTGACCGCGAACGTTTCTTACAAAGAAAAGACCTTATCTATACAGGCCACACCCTGTTTGGAGCTATGCCTCCAAAGGGCCAGGAGCTTGATGACCAGTACTTTGGTGTTATCAGAGAAAGAGTTGCTGCATTTATGAAGCTGCTCAATGAAGAACTCTGGAAGCTTGGAATCCCGGCTAAAACCCAGCACAATGAAGTAGCACCGGGACAGCATGAGCTTGCACCGATATATTCAGACTGCAATGTCGCAGTAGATGCCAACCAGCTTACTATGGAAGTCATGAAGAAAGTTGCAGAGCGTCAGGGAATGACATGTCTTCTGCATGAGAAGCCTTTCGCCGGAGTAAACGGCTCAGGTAAGCATGACAACTGGAGCATCGTTACAGATGATGGCATCAACCTCCTTGAGCCGGGCGATACACCTCATGACAATATTCAGTTCCTCCTTGTCCTGACTTGTATCCTTAAGGCTGTGGATGAGCATGCAGACCTTCTGAGAGAATCTGCGGCATCTGTAGGAAATGACTATCGACTTGGCGCAAACGAGGCACCGCCTGCAATCGTATCTGCTTTTGTAGGAGAGCAGCTTCAGGATGTGCTCACTCAGCTTATTTCTACAGGTATGGCTACAAGCTCAAAGCAGGGTGAAAAGATGGAGACAGGTGTGCGTACTCTGCCTGACTTCATGAAGGATGCGACAGACCGTAACCGTACTTCGCCTTTTGCATTTACAGGAAATAAATTTGAATTTAGAATGGTTGGCTCAAGCGAGTCTATCGCACCGCCAAACATCATTCTCAATACGATAGTTGCTGAAGCTTTTGCTGAGGCATGTGATGTACTTGAAAAAGCTGATAATTTCGAGATGGAAGTGCATAACCTCATAAAGAAGTACGCAACAGAGCATCAGAGAATAGTATTTAATGGAAACGGATATTCAGATGAATGGGTAGAGGAGGCTGAAAGACGTGGTCTTCCTAACATGAAGTCATCTGTTGATGCATATGCATGCCTTACATCTGAGAAGTCAGTTAAGCTTTTTGAAAAATTCGGCATTTTTACCAAAGAAGAACTTGAGTCTCGTCAGGAGATCAAGTATGAAGGTTATGCAAAGGAAGTAAATATAGAAGCACGTACAATGATCGACATGGCTTCTAAGTCAATCATTCCTTCATGCCTTAAGTACTCAAAGGTTCTTGCTGAGACAGTAAAGGAACTCAGAGATGTAGGAGCTGATGACACAGCTGCAAGGGAGATCCTTTACGAAGTAACAGACCTTACGATCGAGGCTAAAAATGCGCTTCAGAAACTGGTAGATGATGATACTGAGGCAATCAGTAAGCATAGTGCAAAGGAAAGTGCCGAGTTCTGCAGAGATGTGGTAAAGGCAGATATGGCAGCACTCCGTGAGCCTATCGACCGTCTTGAAATGATCGTTGATAAGGATTACTGGCCAATGCCGTCATATGGCGACCTCCTTTTTGAAGTATGATATAAAATACAAGATATAGTACTTTCTTAGAACACCGTTTCAATACCTATAAAATAAGCGTCTTTGAATCATTTGTAAAAATCAAGTAGAAGATTCATCGATGCTTATTTTATTTTTTGTGGAAATTGACCACTTCACAATATGCGGATAATGAGTTATTATAAGTACGCAATATTTAGTGAAGTTTTTGACTAATGAATACAATATTTTGTGTAGTAAGCCGGCCCGCGCCGGCTTGTGTACTGCCTGCAGAAACTTTGCATGTAAAAGAGTGGTGGAAAGGTCGTTCCGCGCTCATAAAAATTAGTAATAGGAGACGAGGGAAACACATGAACATTATCAAGCGAAATGGCGAAGAAGTTGAATTCGACGGTGAGAAGATCGTTGCGGCAGTTCTTAAGGCTAATAAAGAAGTGACCGAAGGCTCAAAGATGACCGAGGAAGAGATCCGACATCTTGAGGAGCACGTAGAAGCTCACTGCAACGAGATGACAAGAGCCATGAACGTGGAAGAGATTCAGGATCAGGTAGAAGATGAGATCATGAAGGTCGGCAAATATGAGCTTGCCAGAAAGTACATCACATATCGTTATAAGAGAGCGCTTGTACGTAAGTCAAATACTACTGATGATAAAATTCTCTCTCTTATAAGTTTTAAGAATGAAGATGTAAAGCAGGAAAACTCAAATAAGAACCCGGTTCTTGCATCAACTCAGAGAGACTATATGGCAGGAGAAGTTTCAAAGGATCTTGCACGTCGTTTCTTCATGCCTGCAGATATCATGGATGCGAATGATAAAGGTATCATTCATGTGCATGATCTTGACTACGTTTCACAGCAGATTCATAACTGTGATCTTGTAAATTTGGAAGATATGCTTCAGAATGGTACGGTTATTTCAGAGACACTTATTGAGAAGCCGCATTCATTCCGTACAGCCTGCAATATCGCAACACAGATAATCGCTCAGGTTGCAAGCTCACAGTATGGCGGACAGTCTATCACACTTTCACATCTTGTGCCTTTTGTCGATGTGAGCCGTCAGAATTATCGTAAGGCTGTAAAGAAAGAGTTAGAAGCAGAGAATATTTCAGCTACAGAAGAGCAGATCAATGAGATAGCTGAAATGAGAGTAAGAAAAGAGATCAAGGACGGAGTTCAGGTTATCCAGTATCAGGTCATCACATTGATGACAACAAATGGACAGGCACCATTTGTTACAGTATTTATGTACCTTGACGAAGTCCCTGAGGGTCAGGTAAGAGAAGATCTTGCGCTTGTGATCGAAGAGATGCTTAAGCAGAGAATGACAGGTGTTAAGAATGAAAAAGGTGTTTATATCACACCGGCATTCCCTAAGCTTATCTACGTTCTTGACGAGGATAACGTTACTAAGGATTCTAAGTATTGGTATCTTACAGAGCTTGCAGCAAGATGTACAGCAAAGAGAATGGTTCCTGACTACATCTCAGCTAAGATAATGAAAGAGCTTAAGGGCGATGTATATCCATGTATGGGATGCAGAAGCTTCCTTACACCGGATAAGGTCGGACTTGGCGAGAATGGTAAGCATAAGTACTACGGAAGATTCAATCAGGGCGTATGCACTATCAATCTTGTCGATGTTGCTTGCTCATCAGGTAAGGATGAAGATAAGTTCTGGAAGATACTTGATGAAAGACTTGAGCTTTGTAAGAGGGCGCTTATGTGCCGTCATGAGAGACTTATCGGAACTCCTTCTGATGTTGCTCCGCTTCTTTGGCAGTATGGTGCGCTTGCACGACTTAAGAAGGGCGAGACGATCGATAAGATGCTCTTTAATAACTATTCAACTATTTCACTTGGATATGCAGGTATATGTGAAATGACACGTTACATGAAGGGCTGTTCACATACACAGGAGCCGGGTACAAGCTTTGCTCTTGAAGTAATGCAGCACCTTAATGATAAGTGCAACGAGTGGAAAGAAGAGACAAACATCAGCTTCAGCCTTTATGGAACACCGCTTGAGTCAACAACATACGAGTTTTCAAAGAAGCTTCAGAGAAGATTCGGAATCATCGAAGGTGTTACTGATAAAAACTACATCACAAACAGCTATCATGTGCATGTTACAGAAAATATCGATGCTTTTGCAAAGCTTAAGTTTGAGTCTCAGTTCCAGGAGCTTTCTCCGGGCGGTGCTATCAGCTATGTAGAAGTTCCTAACATGAATAACAATATCGATGCGGTACTTTCTGTAATGCAGTATATCTATAATAACATCATGTATGCGGAGCTTAATACAAAGAGTGATTATTGTCAGGTATGCGGCTATGAAGGTGAGATCCAGATCGTGAAAGATGAAGATACGGGAAAGCTTGTATGGGAGTGCCCATGCTGTCAGAACCGCGATCAGGATAAGATGAATGTTGCACGTCGTACTTGCGGATATATCGGAACACAGTTCTGGAATCAGGGACGTACACAGGAAATTAAAGAAAGAGTTCTTCATCTGTAAGACAATGACAGGATTATTTGATTAAAGGAAAGTCCTCCGAAAAAAGCGGAGGACTTTTTCTGCGTAAAAGTTCAGGGAGACGGTGAATTTTATGAACTATGGAAATATAAAATATTGTGATATTGCAAATGGCCCCGGAGTGAGGACATCACTTTTTGTTTCAGGGTGCAGACATCACTGTAAAGGGTGTTTTCAGCCGGAAACATGGGACTTTAGTTTTGGTGCTGAGTTTAATGAGAAGCTTGAAGATGAGATACTTAAGTCACTTGAGCCGGACTACATTGCAGGATTCACCTGCCTTGGAGGTGAGCCGATGGAGCCTGAAAATCAGCCGCATGTGCTTCATCTTATAAAAAGGATACGAGAGAAGTTTCCGGAAAAAAATATCTGGATATACTCAGGATATACTTTTGAGGAGCTGACAGATCCGGAGAATAAGGCATGTCATACAGAGTATACGGCTGAGCTCTTAAGCCTTTTGGACTGCCTTGTAGACGGTGAGTTTCATCTGGATAAGAAGGATTTAATGCTTAAATTCAGAGGAAGCAGTAATCAGCGAATCCTTGATATGCAGAAATCAATAAAAGAAAATAGCCCTGTCTGGAATGAAGAATTTCGTTGAATTCAGGTAAGTAAAAGGAATGGTCGGAATGATCATTCCTTTTTTTGCAGCAAAAAACGGCAAGCTTGTAAAACTGTATTTCGTCAGGTTTTAGCTACCATTCGTCAGGTTTTGCGCAAAAAACAAAATATAAGTGCTAAAGTGAAAGTGAGGTAAATTTTCTTGATCAATAATTAACTTTGAGGAAAGACTATATCATGAAAAAAGGGAGCTTTAAGGATATAACAAAAGTTAAGTATTTAGGAAATGAAATGTTGGTATTTTCAGGATGGAAGCTCATGTTTACCATCGACAATACAGTAGACTCGATTTTATTTAAGGAAAGTCTATGCGAAAGAAAATTATTGAAGAAATAGGCTGCGCGGGGCTGTTGCGTTGTGATGCTCGATTATCTTATTGCAATTGTACCGAATTAATTTTGAAAAATCAAGGCTTAAAACTATAGTGTAAAGGCATCATAGAATACGTACTGAATGGAAATACAATACTCGCGGAAGTAAAGAGTAACGGCGAACGACTTAACTATTACTATAGCGGAAACGGAACTCTTCTGCAGCTAGTGCATTGACACGTTCTAAATCAAACTAATGTCATATCTCGAAATCGCCAACATAAGGCTCATTCGAGCTATGACATAAGTTTAATTATGAATGTGTCAAAACACTGTGTATTGACACGTTCTAAATTAAACTAATGCCCTATCTTGAAATCGCCAACATAAGGCTCATTCGAGCTATGACATAAGTTTAATTATGAATGTGTCAAAACACTAGGCTATATCCAATCAAAGGGCGCAGCTGAGACCTATTACACAGTAGTAACTAATCCTAATTTATCATTAATAGATCGTAATATAATTCAAAATAGTTTAGATAATGCAAATTATTACATAAGTAAGATAGAGGCATTATTTGGACCATATGGAGGTATTAGATAGTGAAAAAAATTAAAGAAATATATGACTGTACATCTATAAAGAAAGATGAATTGTTTCCTTTAGAAATTTGGTATAACAAATTAATAGAAAAGGAATATGCAGAAATAAATTTGGTAGATGTACTGAAAATGTTAAGGCAAGAAGTATTTGTTGGGTAACATAGATAAAATTTATTATAATGAATACCCTTCGTATCTCGCAAGAGGTGCGAACTCAGTGTTAAATGCTTTTAATCCCTAAGAGCCTTACACCTAAACAGTAGTCTGAAAAGGCAAGCTGAACGGTGCGAAAGCAGAAAAAACGTAAGGATGGCATAAGGTGAAATAAAAACATATCAGTGTCTAGTGAAAATAAATTGTGACCGCTTGAAAACGTATGTCCTAAGTGCTTATACAATGGGTGTTTAGCAGGGAAATCCCTAAGTCAGAAAGGATATGGGAGACCTTCAACGACTATCTCCTTGAGGGAGAGTAAAACCACAAGCTAATGGCGGAAGAAAAATACTGCCCCACTTTTATAAGTGGGTGAAGATATAGTCTGCGCTGGCATGAAAGTGTCAGAGGTCTGCTGTTGACAGTAAGACTGCATTAGGAGTTGCGTCTTGATGTGAACAAGATAAATATATATATCAAATCTATACAAGTACATTGGTATGGTATCGCTATCGAGATATCGTTATCTCAGAGGTTATTGAGAAATTAATTTTTGATACAATGTAGATTTATATATATTTATCACAGCGGACGGCGGTTAAAAGAGCAATATATTTCTTACAAAAAAATCCTATAATTGGGGAATTATTTGACGGAGAACTTTTAGAGGAATTGTGTGCTGAAAAGACAAAGCAATACTTAAAGTATAGAAAGGAATTGAAGGTTATTGTAAGGAACGCGAAGAAAGAAATTATAAAATATGATTGGCTTGTTGAGGAGGAAAAGGATGTGTATTGTGAGTGTCTTGAAAACCTGAAAAAAGAATTAAGCCATAAAATATAATAAGTACGGAAATCTGGCAAAGATACCACCGAATACGTACTGAACGGAAACACGATACTACTACAGCAGAAACGGAGTTGCATCAGCAAGAGCTGCCGCAACGGTTACTACTGGAATTGCAGAAGCGGCAAATTATGAAAATACATGTGATGAAACCTCAAATTTGAAAAAAATCATAAAGTTAATGAAGATGGGAGAACGTGTTGGAAAGAATATAATAAATCAAATTGACGAAATAAAGAGGAAACAGTTTGTATGATAGAGTCATGGGTGGATACACTAAGAGGTAAGAGTATAAAAGATTTTATTGTTGTTGGAGCTGTAGACATCGAGGATGGAATTGCCGAATTTTTACGTGATCTACGCTTTTTGTATATAGAATTTGAAGGGGGCTATTTAAGACTTGAAAGTGTTATGCAGTATTCGATGCTGAAAATAGGTTTTGTAGAAGAACCGGATTATGATTATGAGATTGATGAAGATATGGTTAAGGCAAAGGAGTCTATAGCTGAAATCGTATTGGAAAATTCGTTATGGCTTGGCAATGAGATAAATAAAATCACTTTATATGATTATGACTGTAAGACGGGATATTGTGCAGCCATGAAATTGGAATTATCAAATGGACAAATCATATTCATAGATCCATCGTATTATTTTGGCATAAAAGTAGGTGGAAGTGGGCAAGAAAAAATATGGAAAGAAAATTATATAAATTCAAAAAGCATAAGAGAAAATGTATATAACTTGAACTAAAAAAGAAAGAAGAAATTTGCAAAATATTAGAAAAAAATCCTTATAATGATACGATGAATTAAGGGATTCCTTACGTCAATATGCATATGCCGGGTGAAACTATTATATGAAAGAATAACGAATCCGCTATGTTTTTTGGAAGGCGTATATTTATAGATTTAACGGCAGAGCATGAAGAGAATAAAAACTACATAACAAACAATTGTACAAATCTGAAGAAACTTAAATAAGTGATAAAATCGCATAAAATGGATTTAGAAAATGCGTAAGCATACCGATAATAGGTGTGACACAAGCAAATGTTATACAAAGTCACAACAGATTGTTAAATGAATGAAAAATATTGTATACAAAATTACCTAAAATTTTCACAGAAGCTTAAAAATTTTTTACATTTATTGAACTAAAGAAAAGACATAATTCTCCGATAAGTATTGTGTAAAGATTTTGACGGCAGTGCCCAGGCTGCATGTTAAATGAGGAGACTTATGAAATCCTGTCAGAAAGGAGGAGTCGGATATGCGTGTAGAAGCTTATAATCAGGTAATGCAGATTTATGGAAAGCAGAAGTCTAATAAAGTAAATAGCTCATCATCTGTTTCATCTGCAAAAGATGCCTTGGAACTTTCAGAATTTGGATATGATCTGCAGACAGCGAAAAAAGCTGTTGCGGATGCGCAGGACGTTAGAGAAGATTTAACGGCTCCGCTGAAGGCAAAGATTGAAGCCGGAACTTATGATGTGTCTGGAGAGTCATTTGCTGATAAACTCATGGCAAAATTAAGTGAACTGGCATGAGGACTAATTCAGAAGAAAGCTGAGGTAGTTTAAGTGGCAACCTTAATGGAGGATCTGATAACTGTACTTAATCAGGAAGCAGATATGTACACTGAGCTGCTAGAATTAGCCAAAAAAAAGACCCCTATAATAGTCAAGGGGGAAGTTGAAGAACTTCAAAGTATCACGGATGAAGAACAGGAGACGTTAGCAAAAGTCGAAGCGTTGGATAAACAACGCACAGGGGTGATGAAAGACATAGCTAACGTCACTAACAGGGATGTTAACAATTTGAAGCTCAAGGATCTTATCCAACTGATGGATAAGAGACCGGAGGAACATGATGCATTGGCGTCTGTTCGAGATAGGCTTAATACAGCAGTCAGCAATCTGAAACTCGTTAATGAGCAAAACGGTGTGCTGATACGCCAATCCCTGGATATGATAAATTTTAATCTGGCTCTGGAAAGGTCGATGAGAACAGGACCGGAGACAGGAAATTATACCCGATATGCAGCCAATGCAGGCGACATACTCGGGGGTGCTCAGGGTGGTTTTGACGCAAAGCAGTAAGAAAGAATGAGGGGTGGACATCAATGTCACTTATGAGCGCATTATACAGGGGTGTATCAGGCATTCAGACTAGTCAGAATGCCCTGAACACAACTGCACATAACCTTGCGAATACAGATACAACAGGATATACACGTCAGCAGGTTTCGCATGGTGACATGGCTTATCTTAAATTTGACGAGGGAGCAACAAGTCCTAAGCAGACAGGTCTAGGGGTGACCATAATGCAGGTCAGATCTGTCAGGGACTATTTCCTCGATCTTCAATATCGCGTAAATAATGGAAAATCTTCCTATTATTCCACACATTCGGAAGTAATAACTGAAATAAATACTTTATTCGGTGAGTTTAAAGGGATTAAGGGAGCGAACAGTACAGAGTTCCAGTCTGCGCTGCAGGATCTTAAAAACTCTTTTTTGGAGCTTGCAAAAGATTCTACTGATGAGACTAATGAGAATGCTGTGATCACAACTGCACAGCAGTTTCTTACTCGCGCGCAGGATATTTATAATGGTCTTTCGGCTTATCAGGATAATCTGAACGAACAGATAAAGGATCAGGTTGATAAGATCAATAAATATGCACAGCAGATCTATGACCTTAATTTAGCTATTGCTACCGCTGAAGCAGGAGACATAGAGAATGCCAATGATCTGAGAGATGCAAGAAATCAGATTTTGGATGAACTTTCGGCGTATGGAAGAATAGAATATAACGAAGATGCCTTTAAATATGTATCAGTAATGTTTGAAGGGGAAACACTGATCAATCATGGTTATGTCAATCATATGGAAGCAACCATAGAGGAAGAGGATGTATCTACAGGCTTCTACACTGTTAAATGGACTGCATATGATAAAGAAGTCTTTAACGGAAAGCCGGCTTCTGCGTTGGCGGGTACTGATAAGGGCTCGCTCAGAGCGTTGATGGAAGCAAGAGGAGATAAAAGGGGAACTTTTGCGGATCTCGAAGCATATAGTTATGTAGATGATAATGGTGTGACACAGTCGGGAACAGCTTCAGAGAATTTCTCAAATGTAGATAATTCGAGCATAGCGTCTGTGCAGGCACTTTTTGATAATCTTGTAAATGGAATTGTTACCAAGGTCAATGAGCTTCTTAATCATACGACCGATGATGATGTGACTGTATCAAAAGAAGATGCAGACGGAAGTACTCTTGAAACAGGTGTGTACCGCTCGACTGCAGGGGTATATTATTACGATCTTTTCGTCCCGATAGACTCAGCAGAGACTGACTATCATGGAAAGGATATAACATATTCATGCTCAAACGTGAAGATAAATAAAGCACTTCTTGAGCAGCCGACAAAGATGAATAACGGATTTATCTCAGAAAAGAATATGGCAGATACAGATCAGGAAACAGCTGATGCCTTAGCCGCAATATTTACAGATAAATTCGATACTTTGACACCGGATACGCTTACACCGCTCGATTGTAATGACTACTACATCGGTATAGTAAATGCATATTCGGATATGGGAGCAATTTATAAAAAAATGGCAGAAACTACTGAGATAGAGACAGACACGGTGGAGAAAGCGCGTCAGTCTGTAGCAGGCGTATCTGAAAGCGAGGAGCTTACGAAGATGATACGTTATCAGAATGCGTATAATGCCAGCAGCAGGTACTTTAACGTTGTTAATGCGATGCTTGAAAATTTGCTGACCCAGCTTACTTGACGGAATGGGAATGAAAGATAGATGAGGTGGAGCCATGGCATCACAGTTTTTTGGATTAATGATAGGGTATTCCGGACTTATAGCTTCGGAAGCACAGGAAAATACAACAGCGCATAATTTAGCAAATGCCAATACTGAGGGGTACTCCAAGCAGGTTGTAAACACGACTGCAAGTGATGCACTTCGAGTTTATCAGCGTTATGGTATGACCGGTACTGGTATCACAGTTACTTCGGTAACACAGCTTAGAAGCTTTTTCTATGATACTAAGTATTGGAATAATAATTCTGATCATGGTTTGTATTCTACACAGAGCAGCTACATGTCACAGATTGAGAAGTATTTCAAAGATGGCATCCAGAAGAGCGAAGGATTCAGCTCAATATCGGATAAGCTATATGCTGCGTTAGAAACACTTTCGACAAATCCGAGTTCTACGACTACAAGAGAATCATTTGTCGGTGTTTCGAAGTCATTAACAGAATATTTTAATCTTATGTATGACGACCTGCAGAAGCTTCAGAGTGATGCAAACAGCGAGATAAATACGACTGTGAGCAGGATAAACTCTATAGCAAATGAAGTTGCTGCACTTAATCAGCAGATAAATATCATAGAGATACAGGGGCTTGAGGCAAATGACCTGAGAGATAAGCGTGCACTGCTTATAGATGAGCTCTCAGGATATGTAAATGTCAAAGTCACAGAAGTACCTGTGATCGACGAAAGAACAGGTGTTGACAGCGGAGCAAATGTATATAGTGTATTCATCTCCGGCGGAAACACACTTGTAAGCGGATATAAGGCTTACGAGCTTGAATGCGTTTCGAGAGAAAATAAAACAAATATCTGCGATATAGACGGTTTATATGACCTTAGATGGAAGAATACAGGAAATACTTTTTCTGTACTTTCAAGCAATCTTTCCGGAAGTCTTAAAGCATTGTTTGAACTTAGAGATGGAAATAATGAAGAAAATCTCAAGGGCAGACTTACAGCCAGCGGTGATAAGACTTTTACTATGGTTGTTGATACATATAAGGAAGAGACAAATCTTAATGAGATACTCTCTAAACTTAATATTTCGACTTCAGGAAATGTAAAAGTTGATGGAAGAAATTATACATATGCGGGATGGTCACTCACATATAATGAAGCTGATAATACTGCAACATTTGTATTTAACGGAGTAGAGGAAGGGAATAATAATAATGTTCCGATCTCAAGTATTAGCGCAGGTACAAATGTATTCTTTGGAGAATCTATAAATTACAAGGGTGTAGCTTATTATCAGGCACAGATGAATCAGTGGGTGAGAGACTACGCAAGAGTTTTCAATAGCATCGAGAAGATGGGTGAAGACACCAATGGAGTTAAACTCTCTGATGTAAATAGAAATTATTTCGTTTGGGAAAATGAGATAACAGGAAATCAGACCGGATTTACAGAAGCTGAAAACAGTACGACCATCACAGTACAGGAAATTACTGATGCTGCGGCAGGTAAGACATATCTGGCAGCGGTGAATGGTACAGATAATACCGCATTCAGTTACTACAATATTACTGCCGGCAACTTCAATGTGAATGAAGAGATAGTCAATGATACGAGTAAGATGGCAACTACAGCTACAGATGGCGATGTAAACCTTACCGCTAATGATCTGGTAAAGGAACTCATAGAGATAAAAGATAATAAGACCAAGATGAAGTTCCGCGGCGGTACATCTGCAGAGTTCCTTACAGTAGTTCTTTCTGACATGGCATTGGCATCATCAAGTGCAAGCACTTTTGCGACAAACACTGATAATATAGCTAAGGCGATCGAAAATCAGAGACTTTCGGTAGGTGGTGTTGATATTGATGAGGAGACCATCGATCTTATTAAATATCAGAGATGCTATTCGCTGAATTCAAAGGTTATTTCCGTGATGGCACAGATATATGATCGGCTTATACTAGAGACAGGCGTTTAAGGCTATGAGGTAGTGATATGGGTACAAGAATAACCAGTAAGATCATAAGCAATAATGCAGCTTATAATATTCAATCAAATAAAAAGATTTTTGATAAGGTTGCGACTCAGCAGGCAACAGAGAAGAAGATCAATGATCCTTCAGATGACCCTGTAATAGCAATGCGTGCGCTCAGATTTCATTCTGCGCTGGCAGATACCACGCAGTATCTTGATAAGAATCTTTCTGATGCAAACAGCTGGGTAAAGAATACTGAGACAGCACTTAGTTTGGCGGTAGATCTTATGAAGTCTGTAAAGGCTCAGTACACAGCGGCTTCAAATGATACCGACAAAACCTCTGACCGTGAGATATACCTGAATGAGCTTAGGTCACTCGTGAATCAGTACTACTCGATCGGCAATACCACTAACGAGGACAGATATCTTTTCACGGGATACAGGACGAGCGACAGTCTTACCTTTACCGAGAATAATATCGAAGAGAGAGAGAAGCTGGTCGGGGCTGGCAACCCGGCTTATGATTACGTCATTGAAGAAAAGTTTGATAAAAACGATATAAAGAGCTACAGCTTCGCATCAAAGACGGTGAGTGAGTCAGATATAAATGATGCGGTGAATGGAAATACTCCAACAAATGTAGCAGTAGAAACAGATATAGAGCTGGTTTCCGGCTACAGGATCAGGCTTGCCTATGACAATATAGACGATTCGACAGTTGCCAGAACGACAACTTCAATGGTGCCGGGTGAGGTGACCATTACCACAGGCGGCTCGGATACAGTATATAATGTCGAGTATATCGAGGATGATGCGGATGCAGCGGGCGCTGACGGAAAGGTTGCAGGTGATAAGATCTTTGTAAATACAAAGACCGGAATGATGATCTTTGGAGAAAATATCAAAACTGCGATGGCAGCAGCAGATGATATATCTTTTACATATGAAAAGACTTCGTGGAATACAGAAGACCTTAAGCCGGAGCATTACTTTAACTGCGTCGATGTGGCATTGAACGAGGCAAATCCGACAAAGTATCCAACTATCCTTGTGTATGACGATGCCGGGCAGAAGATGGAGTATGCAGTCGGAAATGCGCAGTCGATCGGTATAAATACGAATGCTAAAGACGCATTTATGACAGATGTCGGCAGAGACATTGATGAACTTGCAGACATCATAAATAATGTGAAATCTGCAGAGCAGAAGGTTGAGGAGATAAAAGGCAAGCTCAATGATGCTCCAAACAACGAGACTTTGAAATACTTAAAAGCTGCAGCTGATAAAGAGTTGAATTTCTTCTCAAATCAGATGAAAGAATTTATTGCCGGTGGAATCACAAGGTCGGGAGAATACTTCGATCAGGTAAATCTTGCTTCCACACAGGCGGGAACTGTAGCAAACAGAATAACAATAATCTCTGACAGACTGAGTGCAAATAAAGAGACTATCACAGAGCAGGCATCAGAAAACGAAAATGTAAATATTTCAGATATAGCAGTAGAGATGCAGAATGTCCAGATGGTATATAACGCATCGCTTATAGTAACAGGTAAAATATCAAGACAGTCACTTTTGGATTATATCTGAAATAAAAATAGAGGGATTCAGATAATTGGAGGGTAAAAATGGAAGTAAATACCAGACTTTTCGGTAACGTTATAATTGAGGATGATCGCATAATAACATTCCCTAAGGGAATAGTGGGTTTTCCCGATATGACGAAATTTGCACTTATGTATGATTCAGAAAAGTCAGATGGAAAATCTCTGCAATTTTTGGTATCATTAGATGAGCCTGAATTTTCACTTCCGGTGCTTGATCCGCATATAGTGAGTCCTGAATATGATCCGGTAATAGAGGATGAGCTGATCATGCCGTTAGGAAAATTCGAAGAAGGAGCGCTTGTGCTTGTAACGGTAGCAGTTCCTCATGACCTGACAAAGATGACTGTGAATCTCATGGCGCCGATCATAATCGACATCGGTTCGAGAAAAGCAGCACAGATCATACTTAATGATGATAGCTACCCGATTAAATTCCCTATATATGATATACTTGCACAGGCAAAAGAAAAGGCCGGAAAGGCGGGGGATTAAATGCTGACTTTATCGAGGAAAAAAGGAGAGTCTCTGGTAATCAACAATAACATAGAGGTTACTGTGCTTGAGGTCAGAGGTGATCAGATTAAGCTTGGGATAAGTGCGCCCAAAGATGTTCCGATATACCGTAAAGAGATTTATCTTGAGATACAGGAAGCTAATAAGCAGTCTCAGACGTTGAGTCCTGATACGGTGAATGCATTAAAAAATCTTTTATAAATCTTAAATTTTGATAGCCCAAGGGTAAAAAGTCCCTTGGGCTATTATTTTTTGAGTACAATTGCCGATATTTAACATGAAAGATATCGCCTATGCATGTGAGAAGGAACTCCGGCAGTGTGGTATGTTTTATTTTCGCAATCACAAGGAGGTGATAGGTGTGACAGCGGTTGAGAAGACTGGTAATATAACAGGTTATTCGGCAGGAAAGCCCGCAGAAAGTTCAGCGGTAAATGCTGTAACGGGAAATGTGGCACCGGAGGAGTTGAAGAAAACATCTAAGTCCACAGAAAAAGGAAGCGCAGGTGATGCGCAGGCTTCCGCTTCCGATGGGGCAGTGATAATATCTGAATCTCAAGGTAATTCTAAGACAGTAAATGAAGAGATAAGGAAGAGGATCGAGCAGATTAATAAAGAAATGATCGATCATTCTGAAGCTATATTTGGATTTCACGAGGATACAAATCGTGTAACGATAAAGATAGTCGATAAGTTTACGAAGGAAGTTATTAAAGAATACCCGCCGGAAAAAACGTTAGATATGCTGGCTAAAGTCTGGGAAATGGCTGGCATAATGGTAGACACAAAAAAATAAATTGATATAGGCATTTAATGTGTCTAAACGGAGGATTTATTATGTCAGATACATTAAGAATGACTGGATTGCTATCGGGTCTTGATACTACATCATTGGTATCGGCACTCGTTTCTGTTAAAAGTGCAAAAATAACAAAGAAAAAGAACGAACAGACAAAATTAAGCTGGAAGCAGGAAAAGTGGGAGTCATTAAACTCTGAGATCTACAGCTTCTTCAAAGGAAGTCTTGATAAATTTACAATGTCTACGGCATTTAATACAAAGGCTTCAAAGGTTGCAGACTCTAATGTTGCTACAGCGACAGCGGCTTCTACAGCAGTAGTGGGAACGCAGTCATTAGTAGTTAAATCTCTTGCGAAGTCTGCATATCTTACTGGTTCAGAAGTAAAAGACAGTACAGGTAAAAAACTTGCAGCAAATGCAACGCTTTCGGAGCTGGGATATGGCAGCGGAGGCTCTCTTAAAGTTACCGTCGGAGGTACTGAGCACACTGTAGATCTTTCAGGTTCGGATACACTTTCGGCTGTAGCTTCAAAGATAAAGGGCGCAACCGGCCTTAATGCAACATATGATGCAAATAATGGCAGATTCTTCATAAATGCATCTGAGTCAGGCGAAGAGCAGAACTTTACGATCGAAGACGGCACCGGAACATCCGGTCTTGCAGGCACACTTGGAATAAGTGTAGCGAGTGACGGAACGGCTGAAAGCGGAGCTTCATACATAGCCGGTTCTGATGCAAATATTATATTAAATGGCGCTGAATATACTTCTAAGTCAAATACATTTAATATAAATGGTCTTTCTATCACTGCAACAGGTGTATCAGCTTATGATGAATCAACAGGTACTTACAAAGAGACCAGCATAACTACAGATAAGGATATCGACAGTATCTATGATTCTATAGTGGACTTCCTCGATGAGTATAATTCTCTCATAAATAAGATGGATGCATTTTATAATGCAAAGGATTCCAGCGACTATGATATTCTTTCTTCGGAAGAGAAATCATCTATGTCTGATGATGAGATAGAGTCATGGGAGAAAAAGATAAAAGACGGACTTCTCAGAAGAGATGATACTCTTGACAATGTAAGAAGTCTGTTCACAAGCGCACTTTCAGAATTCAGCTATAAAAATAATGATGGTACTACATATACACTTTCGAGTTTCGGCATTAATACACTGAGCTATTTCAAAGCTGCCGATAATGAAAAGCATGCATATCATATAGATGGCAATGCTGATGACAGCGAAACATCAGGACTGGAAGATAAGCTCAGAGCAGCACTTGTCGATGATCCGGAAAATGTGACTTCATTCTTTACGAAAATGGCACAGCAGTTCCGCACAAATCTCGATAAGAATATGACAGGTATCGCTAATACCAGAAGTAAGTATAAGGTATATAACGATAAAGAGCTTCAGACTGAATATGACGACATGACCAGTGAGATCAAGAAGATGGAAGATGCGCTTTCTGCACTGGAAGATAAGTACTACGATCAGTTCGCAGCGATGGAGTCGGCATTGGCAAAGCTTCAGAGCAATCAGAATGCAGTTTCACAGCTCCTTTATATGTAATGTTTAACTTGATTTATCATTATTCAAGAGAGTTTGAGGTGGGGTACGATGTTAGCACAACAGGTATATGAACGATACGGAAAGAACAGAATTTTAACAGCAACTCCTGCGGAGCTTACATTGATGCTCTATGACGGCTGTTTGAAATTCATAAATATGGCTATCAGTGCCGTAGATGAAAATGATGTAGAAAGAGCTCACAATAATATCAGAAAAGCTGAACGCATCATTGATGAGTTTCAGGCAACCCTGGATCATAAGTATCAGGTAGCAGAAGATTTTGACAGAATTTATGTATATGTTAAACGCAGACTTGTAGAGGCAAATCTGAAAAAGGACAGAGATATCCTTGATGAATGTGCCGAGCATGTCAGATCATTAAGAGATACATGGCGTGAAGTGATGAGAAAAGCCGGGAATGGGTCTTCGAACGGCAGAATGGCAGGTGAAGCATGAACGATTCCTATATTTCAATTCTGATCGATAGTATGATAGAAAAATCAAAAACTTTAGATGAAGTAATTGAAAGGGATCGGGAGCAGACTGAGCTTATTGAGGCAGAAACCCCGGATCTTGATGCGCTGAAAGATAATTTTGACGCCATCGGAGCGCTTGCGAAGAAAATTTCAAAGCTTGATGATGGTTTTGAAGTTGTTTATGAAAAAGTAAAAGACGAGATACTCAATAATAAAGAAGCTCATAAAAGTGAGATAGAGAGACTTAAAGAGCTTGTTTACGAAGTTACGGAAAAAGCAGTTAAGGTTCAGACAACAGAGATAAGAAATAAGCAGGCAGTCACGGAAATGTTTACACGCGCCAGACGAAATATCGGTTCAAGGCGAAGTGCAGTCAATGCGCTTAATCAATACAAGCACGTCATGGGAAAGGCTGAGATGCAGACACAGCCGTATTTCCTTGACAGGAGACATTGACCTGACTATAAAAAGATTTAGAGAAGAGCGGAAGTACACCCGCTCTTCTTTTATTTTTAACAATGTTTATGTTATACTGTAATAGCTTATGGCGAAACTATTTTTTTACAGGAGAGAGAAAATAAAATGAGTGCAAATCTGAAGAACGCAGGGAATAAAGTAAAAGAATTCCTTTCAGCGCGTTTCATCAAAGAATCACTTGGAATCTATCTGTTTCTTATGTTTGTGATATATCCTCTTTATTATGAAGAGAAGTATTTTAACATGGGAGAGGCCAAGTGGCATTTTTTCAGAACTGTGACATATTTCCTTCAGGGAGATGAAGGACAGTTCCAGTTCCCGGGGGCTATGATCTTTTTACTGGCATTTTTCTGCTGGTATCTATATGACATGTTTGCCAATGGAAGGGCAAAGGAGTTCATCGATTTTAAGAAAACATCGATCACGGACTGGTTTGTGCTGGGCTATTTTGTCATAAACCTGATCTCATCGATCATCACACCGTATAAAAACCTTCCGGAACCTTCCGGAGTAGTGCTTGAGCCGGCGCAGTACAATGTGCTCGGCGGATACAGCGGATGGTACATGGGACTTATCGCACAGATCGCTTTTGTGCTTTTATACTACTTTGTATCACGTTTCTGGAGATGGGACAGCTTTATGCTGGTTCTCTACCTTGCAGCATCTGCATTGGTATTCTTCTTCGGCGTTATCAACCGTTTCCAGATCGACCCGCTTGGAATGTATCAGGATCTTGATCAGATGTACGTTGAAATGTTCCTTTCTACACTTGGTCAGGCTACATGGTATTCAAGCTACGTTGCAGAGCTGTTCCCAATAGGTCTTTTCGTTTATTGGTATGCTGAGAAGCCGCTTATCCGTAAGTTTGCTTTCGCATATGTAGCACTTGGCTTCATGACGATCATCACACAGGGTTCTGATAGTGCTATCTACGCTTTGGTTGCATTTATTTCAGCGCTGTTTTATTTCTCATTCAGAGAGAATAAATATATGCTTCGTTGGATGGAGATCATCCTTATAATGCTCTTCTCATGGAGATTTATAGGTATCATGCAGACACTTTCACCGGATGCTGCAGTTAACACGGGTGATCTTATGATGTTCATATCAAAGAGCCCTATCATTTGGATACCGGTGATCGCACTTGCTGCTGCATACTACTTCATCCGTAAAGCTGCTAATGCAGGCAAGCTCAACTTCACAGAGCTTCTTGTCCTTAGAAAAGTCTACTTCGGACTTCTCATAGCAGGACTTGCAGGCGCAATAGTTTATATCGTGCTTAACTCATGTGGTATGCTTCCGCCATCACTTTCAAGTGATAACTGGTATCTCCTCTTCAATGACAGATGGGGTTCAAACCGAGGAGGTACATGGAGAGTAGCCGTTGATTCATTCATAAGGACTTTGCATGATGATCCGGCACGCTTTTTCTTTGGAGCAGGCCCTGACGGCTTCTTCAATACAGTATATATCTACCACTCAGATTTCCTTACAAATCAGTGGGGTGAAGGCACTATCCTTACATGTGCTCATAATGAATTTATGAATGAATTCCTTAATGCAGGTCTTCTTGGCGGAATTGCCTATGCAGGCATCTTCATCAGTGCGGTAGTACACTTTGCAAAACGATCAAAGACAACACCTGAGGTTATCGCACCGATCATGTGCATCGTTGCATACATGGCTCATAATTTCTTCTGCTATCAGCAGATAATCTGTACACCGGTAATATTTATCATAATCGGTGCCGGTGAATGCCTTTCAAGAGAAGGACTTAAAGCAATCTGGGAGGAAGGATGATAATGTACGATTATTTAATAGTAGGCGCAGGACTTTATGGCGCCGTATTTGCAAATAAGGCTATAGAAGCCGGTAAGACATGTCTTGTGATCGACAAGAGAGCAAATATCGCAGGAAATATCTATACAGAGAAGCAGCATGGGATAAATGTGCATAAGTATGGTGCGCATATATTCCATACTGATAATAAAGAGGTCTGGGACTACGTTAACTCATTTGCTGAGTTCAACCGCTATACAAACTCACCGGTTGCCAGATATAAGGATCAGCTTTACAATCTTCCTTTTAATATGAACACTTTCCATGAGCTTTGGGGAGTTGTCACACCGGAAGAGGCTAAGGCTGAGATCGCCCGCCAGACTGCTGAGGCGGCCAAGAGCATAAGCGAGCCTAAAAACCTTGAGGAGCAGGCACTTCTCCTTGGCGGTAAGGATATCTATGAGAAGCTTATAAAAGGATATACAGAGAAGCAGTGGGGACGCAGAGCGACAGAGCTTCCGGCATTTATCATCAAGCGTCTTCCGTTCAGATTTATCTATGATAATAACTACTTCAATGATAAATATCAGGGAATCCCTGTAGGCGGCTACACAGACATGATAAAGAATATGCTCTGCGGAGCTGATGTGCTTACAAACACAGACTTCTATGAGCATAAGGAAGAGCTTATGAAGAAGGCTTCTAAGGTCATCTTCACAGGACTTATCGATGAGTATTTCGGATATTCTCTCGGCGAGCTTGAGTACAGAAGTCTTAGATTTGAGACAGAGACTATGGATACAGACAGCTTCCAGGGAAATGCTGTAGTGAACTACACAGAGTACGAGATCCCATATACAAGGATAATCGAGCATAAGTTCTTCGAGGAATTTGGTTCAGCACCTAAGAATTCAGAAGAGGGTAAGACTATAGTCACACGTGAGTACCCGGCTGAGTGGAAGAGAGGCGACGAGCCATACTATCCTGTAAATAACGAAAAGAACAACGCTCTTTACGAGAAGTATAGAGAACTCGCTGAAAAAGAAGAAAATGTATTCTTTGGCGGAAGACTTGGTAAATATCGTTACTATGATATGGATGATGTCATCGCAGATGCTCTTAACGATGCGAAAGAACTTATAAAATAAAAAAGAAAACCTGAAGACTGCTCGCAATCTTCAGGTTTTTTTTTTCTTTGTTTATCAGCAATAATTGTTAAAAAGCATTCCGGTGTACATGCTTGTCATATAAGGATTTGCGAAATTGACACCGGGCTTTTTGTAACAAACTAATTTCTGATTGGTATACTTCATTGGATCTATCGCAATTTCCTCGGATTTATCTACAAGTGAATTTATAAATTCCTGCAGCGGGTCAAGATTATTTTCGGATTCGCTGCCGGAAATATATTTATTTAGCTGCTCATCATCGATGGCTATCGTTCCGTCATTTTGAACATTAAGACCGAAAGAATCAAAAGCTCTTGAATAATGAAGCGACATACGGTTGAGTTCGCGCATTATCTTGTGTGAGCCATTGTAATTATTGGTAGCTTCGGCAGCCTTCTTGATAAAGTCATTATAAGCGCCGGCAAGATGATTTATATTGTAAGTCATCGCATCGAGATCTGCCTTAAGTCCTATATTGACAGTTCTGTCTTCGGTCGGCTGCTTAAGAGTCAGCTCAAATGTACGGTTGACCGTGAATGTATTTGAGTATGACTGGTGCGGGCTTCCGTTGATCGAGAAAAGAGCGTTGGAAGCTTCGTGTGTGAGGTTATTTAGCCCATAGCTGGCAACAGCGCCGGATTTGCGGCTGGTGTTGTCGTCAGATATTACAAATGCAGGTTTGCCGTTTACAGTTTTACCGGTATTAGTTCCTTCTATCCTGATGTAGCTTGTATCAGGTGAGTCATTTACTACAGAAGACTTAAGTCCTACATTAGAGCGGTCAAGAAGCCGCGATATCCTGTTTAATATATTGACGTTCGTGTCAGTTGAAGATACATTGAACTGGAATTCGTAGTCTGTATCATTGATCTTAAGATCAAAAGAATAAGCTCCGGGTTCCAGCGCATATTCGTTGTTTGGTACTGAGATGCCTTCGTTTATCTGACCGGAAGCGAGCTTTTCGACACTGATGTTAAAGGATGTATCATTGGATGATTCTGCTGATCCGATATACTTGGCAAGAACATAATTTTCGTCGTCTGATGAGGCGATCTTTTGGTCGAGGATACTCGTCGAGTAGTCTGAAACCATAGAATTGATCGCTTTTTGAAGCTCTCGCGCATCTTCCTTAAGTCTGACTGCGTAATCCTGTGCAGCACCGGTTCTGTCAAGCATGTATAAAGGCGCATCCTTCGACTTTTGAACGATACTGTTATAGACTTCTCTGAGTTCGTCTTTCTGGTGGACTTCAGTATGCAAGTGTTCATTGGGGACGAAATCGGCAAAAGTGTTGTTGAGTAACGAGGTAAGTGTGAAAGCCGTCATCCTGCGCCTCCTTTCCTGACAGATTTTTGTCCGTCGATGGACCGGTAAAACTATTCTAATAAGTATAATTTATCATCTGGAGAGACAGAATAGAATTAAAAATGTATAAATTCTGTATACAAATGCGAAAAAGTTTATTATTTTTAAAATAATGATATTGCAAAGGATTATTCGAGTGTTTATAATACCGTATTGCATAAACAAAATTAATTGACGTTGACATTTATTTGTGTTATATTTAGTTAGCATTAAGAGGCAAGCCTCTTTTTTTTATGCCAATTTAATGGATTTGGAGGAATAATCATGCGTACAAGAATTACACTTGGCTGCACAGAGTGCAAGAATCGTAACTACAATACGACAAAGGATAAGAAGACTCATCCTGAAAGAATGGAAATCAAGAAGTATTGTAAGTTCTGTAAGACACATACTCTTCACAAGGAGACAAAATAAGTCGTTCTGACGGAAAGATGAGGTTTGATCGATGAGTGATTCTGCAAACAATACTGTAGCAACAAAGGCTGCAGGCAAAACGGGAAACTCTGCTACACCCTCATTCTGGACAGGTATCAAGGCTGAGCTTAAGAAGATCGTATGGCCAGATAAACCTACACTTATGAAACAGACTTCAGCTGTTGTCGCTGTTTCAATTGTTATCGGGGCAATCATCGCAGTACTCGACAGAGTAGTGCTTTATGTTGTTAACCTGATACTTAAGTAATGGAAGTAATACAGCAGTTTTAAATGAGTGAAAGGATATCTATGTCAGAAGAACAGGCACATTGGTATGTAGTCCATACCTATTCTGGATATGAGAATAAGGTAAAAGCCAATATTGATAAGGCTATCGAGAACAGAAACCTTCAGAATGTCATCCTTGAAGTAAGGGTTCCAACTCAGACAGTTACAGAACCTAAGGCTGATGGAAAGATGAAGTCAGTAGAGCGTAAGCTCTTCCCTGGTTATGTTCTTATCAATATGGTAATGAACGATGATACCTGGTATGTTGTTAGAAATACCAGAGGTGTTACAGGTTTCGTAGGACCGGGAAGTAAACCCGTTCCGCTTACAGATGAGGAAATGAAACCACTTGGAATTCATACAGAGACTATGCACGTTGACTTCGATGTTAACGACACAGTTGCAGTTGTCGCAGGTGTCTGGAAAGATACTGTCGGCATCATCACACGTATGGACCCAAGCAAGCAGACAGCTACAATCACAGTCGAGCTTTTTGGCCGTGAGACACCGGTTGAAATTGGCTTTGACGAAATAAGTAAATTGAGTTAAAATACATCTTCGGTTGTATTTAACTGATAGAGTGGGAGGGAATATCTCCACCCGCTAAACCACCAGACGGCAGTATGGCCGTGAATTTATAAGGAGGGCCACTATGGCTAAGAAAGTAGAAGGATACATCAAGTTACAGATCCAGGCCGGCAAAGCAACACCAGCACCACCGGTTGGACCAGCTCTCGGACAGCACGGTGTTAATATCGTTGAGTTCACAAAGCAGTTCAATGCTAGAACAGCTGATAAGGGTGATTACATCATCCCTGTAGTTATCACTGTTTATACAGACAGAAGCTTCACATTCATCACAAAGACTCCACCAGCTGCAGTTCTCATTAAGAAGGCTTGTAAGCTTCAGAAGGCTTCAGGTGTTCCTAACAAGCAGAAGGTTGCAACTCTTTCAAAGGCTGATCTTCAGAAGATCGCTGAGACAAAGATGCCTGACCTTAACGCAGCTTCTCTTGAGGCAGCTATGAGCATGATCGCCGGCACCGCTAGATCAATGGGTGTCGAGGTAGAAAAGTAAGGAGGAGCTGAGCGATGAAACACGGAAAGAAATATGTTGAAGCTGCAAAGAAGATCGAGCGCGCAAAGCTTTACGAGCCTGCAGAGGCTATGGAAGCTGTAAAGAGCGCTGCTACAGCTAAGTTTGATGAGACTATCGAGGTTCACATCAGAACTGGTTGTGACGGACGTCACGCTGATCAGCAGGTTCGTGGTGCAGTAGTACTTCCTAACGGAACAGGACGTTCAATCAAGGTTCTTGTTTTCGCTAAGGGTGCTAAGCTTGAAGAGGCACAGGCTGCTGGAGCAGATCACGTTGGTGGTGAGGAACTCATTCCTAAGATCCAGAACGACGGATGGCTTGATTTCGACGTTGTTGTAGCAACACCTGATATGATGGGCGTTGTAGGACGTCTTGGTAAGGTACTTGGACCTAAGGGTCTTATGCCAAACCCTAAGGCTGGTACAGTAACTATGGATGTTACTAAGGCTGTTAAGGATATCAAGGCTGGTAAAGTTGAGTACAGACTTGACAAGGCTAACATCATTCACGTTCCTGTAGGAAAGGCTTCTTTCACAGCAGAGCAGCTTACTCAGAACTTCGAAGCTCTGATGGGTGCACTTGTAAAGGCTAAGCCTTCATCTCTTAAGGGTCAGTATCTTAAGAGCATTTCAGTTGCTCCTACAATGGGACCTGGCGTACGTGTATCTAACAGCAGATATTAATTCATACGCATGTTTTATAGGCAGACGGGGACGTAGTTCCCGTCTGTTTTTGTTTAAAAACTTGACTTTGGGTTGTACGTCCTTATAATTTAATTGTATGAAACACATTTTGTATTATAAGTTTTAAGAGGATGTTTATGTCAAATTCTAAATATGATTGCTTGAAAATCGAAAATCAACTTTGTTTTCCACTTTATGCCTGCTCTAAGGAAATAGTGCGCAGATATAAGCCTTTTTTGGATGAGCTGGATCTCACGTATACTCAGTACATCACTATGATGGTGCTTTGGGATAAGAAAGAAACAAATGTAAAGGAACTTGGAGAAAAGCTTTTCCTTGACTCAGGTACACTGACACCATTGCTTAAGAAGCTGGAATCTAAGGGCTATATCACCAGAAAGCGTTCAGAAACAGATGAAAGAAACCTCATAGTTTCGATCACTGTTAAGGGAATGGAGCTTAGAGACAGAGCACTGTCAGTTCCGGAAAAAATGTCATGCTGTGTTAAGATGGATAAAGAAAAGGCAGATGAGCTTTATAAACTTCTGTATGAGGCGTTAAATGCCATGAATGATCGCGAAAATTAAATCACCGCAAAAAAATTAAAAAATATCAAAAAAGTACTTGCATTTTTATCTAAAACGAGTATAATAATATTCGTTGCAAGTCAATGGGCTATCGCCAAGCGGTAAGGCAACGGACTCTGACTCCGTCACTTCGAAGGTTCGAATCCTTCTAGCCCAGCTAATTAAGAGCGGTGAAGAATCACCGCTCTTTTTTTCTTATCACATTTACGAAAGAAGTTTAATCGGGTAAAATATTATATGATAAATTTAGGTGAAATTCAGAAACTACAGATTGAAAGAGAAGCAGACTTTGGTGTTTATCTTTCAGAGAAAAAGGGCGATAAAGAAGTAGTACTTCTCCCACGCAAGCAGGTACGTGAAGGTGCTAAGCCGGGCGATGAGGTTGAAGTATTTGTATATCGTGACTCTAAGGATAGGCTCATAGCTACAGTAAATGAGCCGGCTGTCACAGTTGGCAAGGCTGCAGTGCTTAAGGTTAAGCAGGTAACAAAGATCGGCGCATTCCTCGATATGGGGCTTGAGAGAGACCTTCTGCTCCCATACCACGAGCAGACATATACAATACATGAAGGTGATGAGGTCATCGCAGCCATGTATGTAGATAAGAGTAACCGTCTTGCGGCTACAATGAAGGTTTATGAGTATCTTTCAAAGGAGTCTCCATATAAGGCAGAGGACGAAGTTGAAGGTCTTGTATATGAAGTGAGCAGAAACTTCGGTGCATTCGTAGCAGTTGATAAAAAGTACTCTGCACTTATACCTGCAAGAGAGTTCTCAGGTGAAGCAAAGCCTGGAGACATCGTGCATGCGCGTGTTACAGGCGTGAAAGAGGACGGAAAGCTTGATCTCTCTATCCGAAAGAAGGCATATCTCCAGCTCAATGATGATGGAGAAAAGCTCATCGAGATGCTTAAAGAGCGCGGAGGCAGGTTCCCATTCACAGATAAGGCTGATCCGGAGCTTATCAAAGAAGAGTGTCACATGAGTAAGAATGCTTTTAAGCGTGCTATAGGCCACCTTATGAAGCAGGGACTTGTAGAGATAGGAAAGTCAGAGATAAAGCTTAAATGACATAAGAAGCGCGTAAAGCTTGAAATTGAAGCTATTGCGATATAGAAGCAGTGAATCAGTACATTTTTCATCAAGGAGGAAAAAATAATGAAGGTACAGAATATCACAGATATCGACAAGTTTTTTAAGGTTGTAGACAGCTGTACAGGTAAAGTTGAGCTTGTTACAGGTGAAGGTGACAGACTTAACCTTAAGTCAAAGCTTTCTCAGTACGTTTCAATGGCTAACATCTTCTCAGATGGTATGATCAAGGAACTTGAGATCGTTGCATATGAGCCTGACGATATTGACAGACTTGTTAACTTCATGATGAATCAATAATTGATCAGAGGTGCTGATGAATCCATTTAAATCAGGTCTATTATACCTATTGGTGATTATCAGCATAGAGATCGGCTCTATCGGCATAAGACTTATGATGCTGAAAGGGGCGATTTTATCATTAGATATCGAAAGTTTGCTCGGATTAGGTGATTTTTTCATGCTTGTGCCTGCTTTGATATTTGTAACGGCGATAAATGTGGATATACGCGAAACCTTTGCAGTTCATAAGCTTGGGCTTAAAGCGGGGCTAATTACGATACCTTACGTGCTGATGATGATGCCTATGATATCGATGCTTAATGCAATATCCATGTTTTTCACGGAAAATGTTGTGGCTTCTATGGAAGACGCGATCGTTGCCGAGCCATTTTGGAAAATTTTTCTGGTGACTGCGGTTTTTGTGCCTTTTGTGGAAGAGTTTATATTTCGCGGTGCGATATATTGGGGCTTAAGGCAGAGCGGAAGAGTGCTTTCTGCGATATTACTTCAGGCTGTCATGTTTGGTTTCATGCACATGAACTTCAATCAGCTTGGCTATGCGATCGCCGCAGGCGTGGCATTCGGCTTTTTGAGAGAAGTTACAGGGAGCATCTGGCCGGGTTTCTTTGGGCACATGTTTGTAAATGGCTCATCTCTTGCAGCGTTATATCTCACAGCAGGGATAGAAAGCAGCGCAGAAGTAGTGCAGCGCCATTTCACACTCGTTGACGTGGTTGATGCAGTAGTTCACATACTGATAGTAGCTGTCCTGACGTTTTTTGCAGAGAGGTATTTCCTGAGGAAGATAGCAGAGCAGCAGACCGGTGGCAGAGGCAGACTATTCAAGATATTTCATCATGGAAATATATTTTTTGTCGATGATAAGGGCATCGTGAGATTTACAAAGCTGAAAAGTACGATAACCGTGCCGGCAGTCGCTGCACTGGCGGTAGCGGCATATTTATCAATAAGATCACTATAAGAAAGAGGAACGCCTCGTGATGAGACGTTCCTCTTTTTGGCTAATTGCCGTTAAGCGTATGTGTCGAAATTAGCACCTACTGCCGGATTGACTGAGAGCTCGAGCATCTTTGTCATGCCTTCACCGAGTGCTTCCTGATCGTCAAGCGATTTAGAAAGCATCGCAGTACCTACAGTTGACAGAGTCTTGATGTCTGACAGAGCCATTGATACTTTTGCAATGTCCACTCTATCCACCTCCTTTGCGTTCAAATCTCGAAGGTTTACCTGTTTTCAAGACGGTAAAGCTTAAAGCTGTAACGGTCAAATGCGAAGTCATCGACATAAACGAAATTAAGCCCGTTTTTGATAGCATGGTCGAGCTCGTCCTCGTAGCCATCGACCAGGAAATACCATACATTTCCGGAGATTTCATCGATGTGCTTCAAGTCGTATTTTTTGAGCTCCGGATAATAGTATCGCATGCAGTTCTCGATCTGATATGCTGACTCGTAAATGATATAGCCGTCGCCGTCTCTTATATTATTATCGAAAAATTCAGTCATATAATTAACACTTTTGTCGTATTCACTTGAAAATTGTGTACTGTATGTACAAAGTCCGACAGCGGCGAAAGTGACTGCGGCAAGCAGGCTGTAAGCGAAGTCGGCTTTGTGAGAGCGCAGATACTCGATGCATCCGCTGAAAAGTATCGCAGCGCCAAACCAAAAGATCCCAAGTGATGGGAAAAGGTAGCGCGCTGTAAAAATGCTTGAGCCGGAAACAGCGGATACGGCATAGCCTGTGAGTGTCGTTAAGAACGTGATGCTCATCAATGGAAGCCACACGAGAGAATCCACTGAAAGCTTTTTTTTAGTTCTAAGAAGCCCTGTGATGGCAGAGATCACGACAAGAGCCAGTAAAAGGACTGAGAGCGCTGTAGCGTGCGTCACAAAGGGGTAACGGATGTCACTCATAAGAGAGTGAAGGCTCAGAGGCGACATCGAGAAATAACTGCTCGCATTTTTGATCTGATAAATGGCGATCACAAAATATGGAACATATAAGATAAAAGTTATCCCGATGCACATGAGGAGCTTTCGAATCTCGCTGCGTGAGCATATGAGCGTATAGAGTACAAGCCATGCGATGAGCATACCGGCGGAGATCAGCGCGAAATGGTGTGTCCAGCCGGCGAGCGCTGTGAAGACGCCGAGAGCCGCCCAGAATGCCATGCGCCCGGTCTTTACGATTGCGGCAGCACACATGGCTGCGGCACTGCAGAAGAAAAAGCCCCAGCTGTATGGGCGTATCTCTACGCCATAGTAGTAAAGCTCCGGCATGGAGATAAGGAGCGCAATATAGACAAGGCTTACGGTGTCACCGAGAAGCTTCCGCACAAAAGTCGCCGCGAGCAGCAGGCAGAGAAGCATCGGTATCACGGCGGCAAATTTCATCACAGGAGCACTATATCCAAGCAGTACAGTTAGTGCCTTTGCAAAAAAATTAAAAAAAGGCGGGAGAGTATCGGCGACGGTGTCTGTCCATACTTCGTGCCAGTTTCCACGTACTATGCAGGCGGTAAAGGACTCGTCGACCCATAGATTGTTATTGAAAATAAGTGAGATATAAAGCAGCATTCCGATCAATGCTGTAAGATATATAATGTTTGTTTTGTTGATTAATTTTTTCATGGGAACATTATAACATAGAAAAATGAATAATAAATGATGAAAATAATTCATGTAATTGTGCAAATAGTTGAAAGAATGGGCTTTAATATGGTATAATTTTTCGAACATATTATGCGAAACGGTCGAGGGAGTAATGAGAAAGATTAATGTATTGGGCATAAATCTCAGAGACTATTCCGTTAGGGAATCTTTGAGACGGATAAACCTATATCTGAATAATAATCAATGCAATACAATTGATTTTGTTACTCACAATGTATTGCTCCTGGCGGCAGGTTCAGAGGAGCTGACAGGTAATATAGAAAAGATGGATATGACTGTGCTTGCGACACCTGATATTCTTCAGGCGGCAGGAGTGAGCAGCCATTCCAGAGAGAAAGAGATCGAAAACAATCTTCTTTTGAAAGGCATATTTAGGAAGCTTGCAAAAGAAAAGCGGAAAATATACCTCCTTTCTGAAAATCAGGACTCGCTTTCAGAGCTTGCACTTGGTATGGGACAGTTCAGCAATGAGCTGTATGTTGTTGGGAACAGCGTACCGGGTGATTCTGAGGAGAACGATGATACTATTGTCAATGATATCAACAGTGTAATTCCTGATGTTATCCTGACAAATCTTCCTTCACCTAATGCGGAGAAATTCATCAGCGATAATAGAAAACGAATGAACGTGAAGCTTGCAGTAATAATCCGAGATGTCTCGCTTAAGACTACAGAAGATGGTAAGGTTAAAAAAGGCGGTCTGAGGGGATTTTTAATGAGAAAATTTTTCCACTCAGCAGCTGCAAATTATGTGAAAGATTCTGAAAGGAAAAATATCAATTAAACATTTTGCATAAAAAATCACTCCAATTACTTTATTATTTTGGTTAGTTGTATTAAAATAGTAAATAGTTGGAGTATCCACACATCTGCTAGTAGGTAAAAATAACGGAAAGGGTGTTTCCAATGCTTTTGAGGATTGCGGGGATTCTGAGAGCATGTTCATGAGGGAGAAGGAGCAAAAGTTATGATTTCTAACCAAATACTTCAGACTACAATAGAGGGTTTGAAGAACATTGCACGTATCGATTTTTGTATAACCGATACGGAAGGCAAGGCTCTTGCCTCGACATTTGACACAATTGAGATTGATGATACGGATGTAATTGCATTTGTTTCATCACCTGCAGACAGCCAGGAAATTCAGGGCTATCAGTTCTTTAAGGTCTATGACGATGACGATCAGCTTGAATATATTTTAATTGCAAATGGCGGGACTGATGATGTTTACATAATCGGTAAGATGGCAGCATATCAGCTGACTAACCTGTTGATTGCCTATAAGGAAAGATTTGATAAAGACAATTTTGTCAAGAATCTTCTTTTGGACAATCTTCTTTTAGTTGATATCTTTAACAGAGCAAAGAAACTGCACATCAATACTGATGCAAAGCGTGTGGTAATGATCGCTGAAACTTTATCAGAGACAAATACCGTAGCGTTAGAAAAGATAAGAGAAGAGTTTAATACAGACACACATGATTTTGTTACAGCCGTAGATGAAAAAGATGTTATTATAATCAAAGAGCTTACGACTAACAGGATGGCTAATGAGATCGTAAAGACTGCCGATAATATAATCCGTCTTTTCCCAAGCGCAGGCAATGCAAAAGTAAGAGTTGCATACGGTACGGTAGTAGACGAGATCAAGGATGTCAGCCGCTCATACAAGGAAGCCAGAATGGCACTTGATGTAGGTAAGATATTCTTCCGTGATGATGATAAGATCTCTTACGATGAACTTGGAATCGGACGTATCATTTATCAGCTTCCGATACCACTCTGTAAAATGTTCATCAATGAGATATTTAAGAATAAGACACCGGATCAATTTGACGAAGAGACTATCACTACTATCGACAAGTTTTTCGAAAATTCACTCAATGTCTCTGAGACAAGCCGTCAGCTTTATATTCATAGAAATACTTTGGTTTACAGACTTGATAAACTTCAGAAGCAGACAGGTCTTGACCTTCGTATATTTGAGGACGCCATTACCTTCAAGATCGCGATGATGGTTGCAAAGTATATGAAGTACATGGAAGACTACGACTTCTGAAAAAATTAAAATGCTGAAAAGGATGCGACAGAATGATTACTCTGGAGGATGTAAGTAAGACATATTCCACAGGTTCGCCGGCTCTTGACGGAATCAGCCTTAATATCGAGAAAGGTGAGTTCGTCTTTATAGTAGGTGACAGTGGTTCGGGAAAGTCAACGCTGATAAAATTGCTTTTGCGTGAGCTTCGCCCAACAAGCGGGAAAATCGTTGTCAATCATACAGATGTAAATAGGCTCAGACACGGAAAGATTCCGATGTACAGGAGAGGTATCGGTACAGTTTTCCAGGATTTCCGTTTGCTGAAGGACAGAAATGTATATGAAAATGTTGCTTTTGCACAAAGGGTTATTTCTGTTCCGAGTCGTGAGATCAGAAAGAATGTACCGAGCGTACTTTCGCTGGTAGGTCTTGCGGAAAAGTATAAATCAAAACCGAAAGAGCTTTCCGGAGGAGAGCAGCAGCGAGTAGCGCTTGCGAGAGCAATCGTTAATAAGCCGCCTATTCTTTTGGCAGATGAGCCGACAGGAAATCTTGACCCAAAGAATTCATGGGAAATAATGATGCTTTTGGACCAGATAAATGCAAATGGTACGACAGTCCTTGTAGTAACCCATAATAGAGAGATCGTTAATGCAATGCGTAAGCGAGTGATCACAATGCGTAAGGGCGTGATAATCAGCGATCAGAAAAAAGGTGGTTATATAGATGAGGATTAGTACATTTTTTTATTCATTGGGACAGGGCATTAAAAATATATGGAGAAATAAGCTTTTCTCATTGGCTACAGTCGCTACGATCGCAGCCTGCGTATTCATATTCGGTGTCTTTTATTCGATAATCCTGAATTTCCAGAATATCGTTAAACAGGCACAGACCGGAGTAGCAGTCACAGTATTTTTTGACGATGGCACTTCGGATGAACGCATAGAGGAGATCGGAAACGAGATAAAAAAGCGCGGTGAAGTATCCAAAGTTGTATTTGTTTCTGCAGAAGAAGCGTGGGAGACCTTCAAGACACAGAACCTTGGCGACTACGTGGACAGCTTTGGTGATGATAACCCGCTCGAAAATGATGCAAACTACGAGATCTATCTGAATGATGTATCGATGCAGGATAGCCTCGTTACTTATCTTGAAAGTATAGATGATGTAAGAGAGGTTCATAAGTCTGTGATCCTGGCTTCAATGCTCACGTCAGTCAATTCGCTGATAAGTGTTGTTTCAATAGGTATAATCCTGATACTTCTTGCGGTATCTATATTCCTTATAAGCAATACTGTAGCGCTCGGTATCGAGGTAAGACGTGAGGAGATATCCATAATGAAGCTTATAGGCGCGACTGACTTTGTTGTAAGAGCACCTTTCGTCTTTGAAGGTATGCTTTTAGGACTTGTGGGAGCTGTACTTCCGCTTGTTGCGATCTATTTCATTTATGGAAATGTGGTCGAGTACCTGACACAGAAATTCAGACTGCTGGATTCACTGCTTCAGTTCCTTTCAATTGCTCAGATATTTAATACTTTGGTTCCTGTGGCAGTAGCACTTGGCGTAGGAATCGGATTTTTGGGAAGCTTTGCAACAGCAAGAAAGCATCTCAGAGTTTAAGCATAAGGTTTAAGGATTAAAAGGAAGAAGCGGATGTTTCTTCCTTTTTCAGATTAAAAGAGGAGTGAGCGTATTTATGAAAAGACATCTTGGTTTTACAGCAGGTTTGATCTCAGGTCTATTGGCAGCCTGTCTGGTTTTGGGGATGTATGCCGGGATCAGGTCGCTTAATGGAGGTTCAGCGGCAGGCATCGGAGGCAGTCAGGCATCTTATGGAGTGCTTAGCGGTAATGTTATCCAAAAGATAAATTACTTAAATGACCTGATAGATGAGAGATACTTGAAATACAGCGATGACCTTAAATCCACGGATATTTCCGAGGGAATATATAAGGGAATGTTTGAATCGCTCGGGGATCAGTTCAGCGAGTACTACACGGCTGAGGAGTTTGCGGCACTGCAGGCTTCGTTTTCCGGCTCATTTGAGGGAATAGGTGCCGGTATCAGCCAGAATAAAGTAACAAATGAATTTATCGTAAGCACGCTGACAGAAAATTCACCGGCAGAGAAAGCCGGAGTTCAGATAGGCGATATTTTCAGCAAGGTAGACGGAAAGAGCGTAGACGGCTACAGCCTTGAAGAGCTTGTTTCACATGTGCGGGGAGAAAAAGGTTCTAAGGTTGAGATAGAGTTCCTGCGTGGTGAAGATAAAGAGCCTGTAACGATCGAGATAACGAGAGACTCCATAGAGTCGAAGACAGTTTCCGTGGATATGATCGACGATGACACGGGATATATGATCATCGCGGCATTTGAAAATGTGACAGAGTCACAGTTTGATAAGGGACTTGAAGAGCTTAAGAGTAAGAAGATCAAGAAACTTATACTTGATCTGCGAGGCAACTCCGGCGGAAATGTAGATGTATGCGCGCACATTGCGGATAAGCTGCTTCCGACAGGAACTATAGTCTACACTAAAAATAAAGATGGCAAAGAAAACAGATGGTCATCTGATGCAAGCTGCCTCGGAGTGCCTATGGTCGTGCTTGTGGATGGAAACTCCGCAAGTGCTTCGGAGATCCTGGCAGGCGCTATAAAGGACTTTGGTGCCGGAAAGCTGGTCGGAACTACGACATATGGCAAGGGAATAGTTCAGGATGTACTTCAGCTGAAGGACGGAAGTGCAGTAAAGATCACGACGAGAAAGTACTACTCGCCGAGTGGCAACAATATACAGGGAACAGGGATCGAGCCGGATGTGGTCGTTGAATTCGACGCAGACCGCTATATAGAAGATCATTATGATAATCAGCTTGAAAAGGCAAAAGAAATTATAAAGGGAATGAACTAGGGGGATTTATCATGTATGACGAGCTTAGAGAATTTGAGACAGTAGAACCGGAATTTTCAGCAAGGTTCGAGAAACACTATAATGAGTTGAAGTGGCTCTATGAGGAACTTTACCATGGAGATAAGCAGGCTTTTGACTACTTCTGCAAGATGCTCTATCAGAGCTATTTAGAGCGTAAAGAGTCACTTAAGAAGATAGACCGCAGGAGAGAAGGCAATGATAGCTGGTATAAGGACGGTTCTCTCACGGGAATGATGATGTATGCCAACGCATTTGCGGACGATCTGAAGGGTGTTGAAAAGCATTTGGACTACATTGAAGAATGCGGTGTTAACTATCTTCATCTCATGCCTCTTCTTGAAAGCCCGGAGGGAAGAAGTGACGGCGGCTATGCGGTTTCTGATTTCAGGAAAGTGCAGCCATCGTTAGGTACTATAAAGGATCTGGAAAAGCTTACAGATCATTGTCATAAGAAAAAGATAAATGTCTGCCTTGACTTCGTGATGAACCACACAAGCGAAGATCATGAGTGGGCGAGACGCGCGAAAGCGGGAGAGAAGGAATATCAGGACAGATACTTCTTCTTTGATAACTGGGATATACCTTCAGAGTTTGAAAAGACAGTTCCGCAGGTATTTCCGCAGACTGCACCGGGGAATTTCTCGTGGTGTGCTGAGGCGGGTAAAGTCGTGATGACGACATTCTATCCCTTCCAGTGGGATTTAAATTATGCAAATCCGACGGTTTTTAATGACATGACGGCGAATATGCTGTATCTTATGAATCGTGGTATAGATGTCATCAGACTTGATGCGACACCGTACATATGGAAAAAGATAGGTACAGCCTGCAGAAATCTGCCTGAGGTGCATACTTTGGTAAGGATAATGCATATGGCGTGTGATATCGTGGCGCCTGGAACACTGCTTCTGGGTGAGGTGGTAATGGAGCCTTCAAAGGTAGTGCCTTACTTCGGGACAGTTGATAAGCCGGAGTGTCATATGCTATATAATGTCACTACGATGGCAAGTACATGGCACACAGTCGCTACACATGATGTAAGACTGCTCAAGCATCAGCTGGGACAGGTATTTGCTCTTCCGAAGCAGTACACTTTCTTGAATTACTTAAGATGTCATGACGATATCGGCTGGGGACTTGACTATAACTATCTTGCACAATTTGGCTTTGAGGAAGTGTCGCATAAGAAGTTCCTGAACGATTATTTCACAGGCAGAAGGCTCGGAAGCGATATGCGAGGCGAGCTTTATAATGATGATCCAAGGCTCGGAGATGCGAGACTTTGCGGAACTACGGCTTCACTTTGCGGAGTAGAAGCTGCTGAGTATGAGCGAAATCCATATAAGCTCGACTGGTCTTTAAGACTTGATGAAATGCTTCACGCATTTTTGTTTACGCAGAGCGGTGTGCCGGTGCTTTACTCAGGTGATGAGATAGCTCAGCTTAATGACTATACATACCATAAAAACCCTATCAAGTGGGATGACAGCCGCTATATCCACAGAGGAAAGATGATCTGGGATGATGCAGTGCTCAGGAACTCACCAAAGACACGCCAGGGCAGGATGTTTAAGTCTGTAAAGACGTTGGAAAATATCCGAAATGAGCATGATGTCTTTAATGGTGCGGCAGATACATGGATAGTAGAGACATATAATGACAGCATTTTGGGTATCGGCAGATACTATAATGGCGAAAAACTCATAGCGCTTTTCAACTTCTCTGATCAGGATCAGACAGCGTGGATAAATGAGTCTGAGTCATATATAGACCTCATCACAGGTGAGCCGAGGGCGGCGCGTGGAGTGAATATCACTTCATATGGTTTTGCATGGCTCTTGACAGTTTTCCCTTCTGCGAAGGAAGAAAAGCCTGCAGCGAAGAAAACAGTCAGAAGAAGAACTGCATCTGCCAAGCCTGCGGCAGCTAAAAAGACCACTGCAGTCAAGTCTGCGGTTAAGAAGACCACCACAGCCAAAACTGCAAAGACTGCAGGCACGGCGGCTAAAAAGACCAAAACAGCGGTAAAGAAGACCACTGCGAAGTCTAAGACATAAGATTTGATTTAGAAATGGAAGATTTATACGATGATGAATGATAAGGCAATTGTTGTTTCTAACGCAGCAGTAATATTAAAAAAAGGCGGCGGACGTCTCCTGAAGAGCGGCGGAGCATGGATATTTGACAACGAGATCGCACGTATCGATGGAGCTTATGAAAATGGAGATATCGTGGCAGTTAATGACTTCGACGGATATTTCCTCGGCTGGGGCTACATCAATACAAAGTCAAAGATTACTGTAAGGATACTTTCAAGAAAGGTGGAGGAGCCTGTAACAGCAGAGCTTCTTGAGAGAAGAGTAAGAGAAGCGTGGAACTACCGTAAGGAAGTGATCGACACCTCCTCATGCAGACTTATCTTTGGAGAGGCTGATTTCCTGCCGGGATTTACCATCGACAAGTTTGAGGATGTCCTTGTTATAGAGTCGCTTACTCTTGGTGCTGACCGCTTGAAACTGCTTGTGCTCGACATCTGCAAGAAAGTGCTTGCGGAGGACGGCATAAAGATCCGCGGTATCTATGAACGCTCTGATGCGAAAGTACGTGAAAAAGAAGGACTTAAGCGCCTTAAAGGATTCATCGGTGATGAATTTGATACTAAGGTTCAGATAGTAGAGAACGGGGTCAAGTACTACGTGGATGTAGAGAACGGACAGAAGACAGGCTTTTTCCTCGACCAGAAGAATAACAGAGCGGCTATAGCGCGCTTCTGCAAGGGGAAGTCAGTGCTTGACTGCTTCACACATACTGGCTCCTTTGCGCTTAATGCAGGTGCAGCGGGTGCCAAGTCAGTGCATGCGGTAGACGCTTCTGACCTCGCTATTGCACAGGCTGAGGAGAATGCAAGGCTTAATGGGCTTGAAGATGTAGTTTCCTTTGAGACAGCTGATGTATTTGATCTGCTTCCGAAGCTTGAGGCAGAGAATAAGAAATATGATGTGGTCATCCTCGATCCGCCGGCATTTACTAAGAATCGTGCTTCTATCAAGAATGCGGTGAAGGGCTACCGTGAGATAAATATCAGAGGAATGAAGCTTGTGAAAAACGGCGGTTTCCTTGCTACATGCTCATGTTCACACTTCATGGACCCTGAGCTATTCACTAAGACTATCGGAGAAGCTGCAAGGGATGCGCATAAGAGGCTCCGTCAGGTAGAATTCAGGACACAGGCGCCTGATCATCCGATACTTTGGGCGGCAGATGAGTCTTATTATCTTAAATTTTATATTTTCCAGGTTGTTGATTGATTAGTGTTTTGACACATTCATAATTAAACTTATGTCGTAGCTCGAATGAGCCTTATGTTGGCGATTTCGAGATATGACATTAGTTTGATTTAGAACGTGTCAATACACTAGAGTAACTGTTTTGAGTGTATACAAATTATGCTCAAAACAGTTTTTTTTGTTTTTTTAAAGTACAATTGATGAAATTTTGTACTAAAAATGATACTATTTATACGTTGAGCAATCGACGGGAAAATAAGTGTGGAAATAAGAAAGGAAAAGAAGTTCGATGAACAGAAGAAAAGGTATTGCTTTACTGCTTTCAGCTGCTATGCTCTTTACAATGAACACAGCTGTATTCGCAGACGACGAGGTAAAAACTGTAGAAGAGGAAGTTGGGGTAGAGACAGTCTATAAGACATCGGGTGACTGGTATGATTCTTACAGCGAAATCGAGGAGAAGTCTGTAAAGATCAATGCAAGCGCTAATAAGGCTGCTGTTGACAAGGGTGTTTTCGTTAGTGGAGTGCCTTCAGTAATCGGTTATACAGGAAAAAATGTCAGCTCAAAGGATATCGTAGATGAATTTATCTGCATCAGTGCAAATGGTTTCAAGGTACCTGTAAAGGCTGTAAAGATCAAGACAAAGGCAAAGGATGTTTCATCTAATGCTACATGGACGATCTCTTCAATCTGTAATGCAAACTATGTTGTAAGCATCAATAAAGCCGGCTACAAAGTCTCTCTTACAAAGGATGAGGCTAAAGAGGGCTACAAGCAGCTTCAGACAGCTCTTGCTAATGTAAAGGACATTGAATTCTCTACAGGCGTAGTTGCAGGATATTATGATCACATCATCAATGCTCAGTCAGACAACGCTAAGAAGGGCTGGGAAAAAGATTTGGCAAAGACATATAATTCTGCGCTCGTTGTTACAGCTAAGGGCGGTAAGATTAAGAAGGTTCAGAGACCTGTATATGTATTTGATAAGCTTACTAATCTGAACTATGGTTTAGTGCAGAATCAGAATTCTACAAACCGTGGTCGTTATGTAAAGAAGGTTAAGCTTGTAACTCTTAAGAAGAATAAGGATTACACAATTTCTGAGTCAGGAAATGCTATCGTTCTTGATAAACAGAACTATCATGCTGTTCTTAATGGTGATACATACAAGAACTTCACTGTTACATGGTAAGAAAAATATATTGGATTTCGAAAGAACTGCTCCGCATGGGGCAGTTTTTTTGCGTTTTGGGATTGAAATTTAGGTCTGGTTTTAAAAATTCAGGGTAAATTTGTGTATTTATTTTGATACATTGGTGTTTATGCTATGTTATTAAATATAAACTAGATACGAGGAATACGACGAAGGAGAGATGGAGAAATAGATGAATATTTGCTTTAAAGCCCTGTAAATAAAGGTTTATATTGAGTTTATATTTATAAATAATACTTTATAAATATAAATATGAATACTGTGTACAATCTGTGTTTTTTGTGAACAAACTGTGTACGGAATTTAGAACATAAATTTTAAATCCAAATCGGAGATTTTGTGGTACTATCTATTAGCCGCGAGCGAGGCACATCGTTCGCAAGAGAATATATTTATATCTATACTTATTTTATTTTTATTTTTGTTTTTGGATTAACCACAAACGAGAGGAGAATGGAACATGAACAAAAAGGTAGTATCACTTCTGCTTTCTGCAGCAATGATCTTCACAATGAATGCAGCTGTATTTGCAGAGGGAAACGTAGCATCTGTTGATGGCGAAGTTGGAGTTGAGACTGTTTATAAGAACCCATCTGAAAAGTGGCAGTCAGAGAATAAGAAGCAGAAAGAGCAGAGCCTCAACGAGAAGAATGAAAAGGCTGTTGAAGAAGCTGCAAAGGCTGGAGTAGTTGTTGAAAATGTAGTAGATGAGATTTATTACACTGGAAAGAAAGTTAGCTCTAAGGATATCGTAAGAGTAACAAATGAGGCTGAGGAAGAAGCTGCTAATAAGTTCTATTATGGACTTTACGTTAGTGCAAATGGCGTCGCAGCTCCTGTAAAGGCTGTAAAGATCAAGTCAAAGGGTCAGAACGTTGGAGATACAGTTACATGGACAATTAAGTCTATTAACAATGCAAACTATGTTGTAAGTATGAATGCAGCTGGTGAGTGGGCTACTCTTACAAAGAAGGAAGCTAAGGAAGGCTACAAGTTATTAAAGAGCGCTCTTAAGAACATCAAGAATATTGAGTTCAACACATATATCACAACTGGTTACTATACACATGTTATAGACGCTGCTTCAGCTAACACTGTAAAGAAGGGCGGCTGGTCTAATGAAATTGAGAAGGTTTTCCAGAAAGAAATTAAGATGACTTATGGTGACTATTCTTACACTTCTAAATTTGGTCATGGAACTGCGCTTGTTGTAACAAAGAAGAATGGTACTATCAAGAAGGTACAGACAGTTTCATTTGTTCAGGACAAGACAACTCATCTTAATGAAGGTTTAACTAAGACTTCACATGGTAACCGTGGTTATTATGTAAAGAAGCTTGCTTTCAGAACACTTAAGAAGGATAAGGATTACACAATCTCAGGAAACACAGTAGTTCTTGATAAGACAAACTACGATGCAGCTTCTGATCTTTCTAACTTCCAGGCTAACTGGTAATTAGTCAGATTATCGATAAGATACATCATAAAAAAGCAGTTTGGGCGGGTCTGCCCAGGCTGCTTTTTTTGTGGCGATTAACGGAGCATTTTGTTACTGCTAAAGTTTTTTGTACTATATTACAATAATCTCGCATCTGATATCACATCTGAAGAATTAGGATATTCTATTTTCAAATTTCCGAGTACAAATTTACGTTGCCCAAACATATCGTAATATTTCATAAGTAGTTAAAGCATGTTATAATATTGCTAAAGAGGTAATTATGAAAAAGTTTGATGAATTAACGTTTGCGGATGATTTCATTTTCTGTAAAGTCCTCACAATGCAACCGGAATTGTGCAGGGAATTATTGGAAATGATCCTTGAAAAGAAAATTGAAAAAATCAATTTTGTTGAAGCACAGAAAACCTTAAAAGAAACATATGACGGCAAGGGCGTGCGTTTCGATGTGTATGTTGAAAATGATGGAAAGACTGAAATCTATGACATCGAAATGCAGACGACAGCTGCTAAGAATCTACCAAAACGCAGTAGATATTATCAAGGCATGATAGATATGGATACTGTTAGTCAGGGAATGGATTATAAACAGCTAAAAAAGAGTTATGTAATATTTATATGCCTGAATGATCTCTTCGGAGAGGGACGCCATATATATAGCTTCGAGAACAGATGCATACAGCAGCCGGAACTGATGCTGAAAGATGAGGCTATGAAGATTTTCTTGTGCGCAGATGGTACGTTGGATGATGTCGACAGTGGTGTTAAGAAATTTTTGGATTTTGTAGCTGGTAAGGCAGCAGATTCAGAACTGACAAGAAAACTTGATGAAGCTGTCGATACTGTGAAATCTGATTCTATGTGGAGGAAGCAGTTTATGACGTTAGAAATGAAGTACAATGAATATCTGGAGCAGGGCTTAGAACAAGGCTTACAGCAAGGCTTAGAACAAGGCTTACAGCAAGGCTTACAGCAGGGCTTAGAGCAGGGCTTAGAACAAGGCTTACAGCAGGGCTTAGAGCAGGGTAAAGACGTTCAGAGGCAAATCCTTATTGGTTTGAGAAATGGCAGATCGTGTGAAGATTTGGTCAAAGACGGTTTTACGGAGAAAGATGTAAATGCTGCATATGAACTTTACAGGCAGCTTATCGGTTAAATATTCAAATTAAAAAGAGGCGGCTTGGGGAACAAGCTGCCTCTTTTGGTTGTTATGGGTTTTTGACCTGATTCACACAATGTCAGGTTCATTTTTGGGACTTAATGTATTTTTATCTTTGCATCTGCTTTTTACCTGCTCAAAGGTTTCCTGGATGTTTTCTGATGGAGCAGGGGTTGCAAGTGAAACTGCGATATTCACAGCAAATGCAATGACAAATGCCGGAAGAAGCTCATAAATGCTGAATATACCACCGATAGGAGCGATAAGGTATTTCCATACAAAGACCATTATTCCACCGGCAACCATAGAAGCAGTTGCACCGGCTTTGGTGCTTCTCTTCCAGAAAAGTGCAAGGAGTACGACAGGACCAAAAGCGGCTCCGAAGCCTGCCCATGCGAAAGAAACTACGCGGAAAACGCTGCTGTTTGGGTCCCATGCAAGGAAAAAGCCGATTGCAGCAATTATAACTACTGTAGCACGAGCAATCATCATAGAGGCTTTCTGGCTGAGCTTGATACCGAGGAATTCATGAAGGATATCCTCTGACATACTGCTTGAAGCAGCGAGAAGCTGTGAATCAGCAGTAGACATAGTTGCAGCAAGTATACCTGCCATAATTACACCGGCTACGAGTGAGAAAAATACACCATTCTGGCTCATGAGGTCAGCAAGCCTGATAATGATCGTTTCTGACTCAGAGCTTGTTGAGAGTGAAGGAAGCTTGCCGGCAGTTGTAACGCTTAAGCCGATGATTCCGATAAATACAGCAACGAGCATTGAGATAAATGCCCATGTGGCAGCAATCCTTCTGGAAATTTTGATCTCTTCAGGGTCCCTGATAGCCATAAATCTGAGAAGGATATGCGGCATTCCGAAGTAGCCGAGCCCCCATGCAAGTGTTGAAGCGATGGAGAGAACACTGAAAGTTCCGGCTGTCTTGGATGCGGCATCGTAGCCCTGAGCCATGTTTAGATAACCCGGAAGCTTAGCAGCATTTTCGGCGACAACGCCAAGTCCGCCTGCCTGTCCTATGCCGAAGACGATTATGATGAAAAGTGCTATAGTCATAACGATCGACTGTATAAGGTCAGTAGTTGAGACTGCAAGGAAACCGCCGAGAACGGTGTAGCCGATTATGACAGCGGCGCCGATGATCATGGCGAGGTGGTAATCCCAGCCGAAAAGGCTGTTGAAAAGAGTTCCTACAGCTTTGAAGCCTGAGGCGGTATATGGGATAAAGAATACTAAGATAACTACTGCAGCTATAAATGAAAGAATGTGCTTTTTATCTTCGTATCTCTTTGAGAAAAAGTCGGGAACTGTAGTTGCACCTATAGCAGCAGAGTATACACGTATCCTCTTGGCAACAAAAAGGAAATTAAGGTAAGTACCGACTGCGAGACCTATCACTGTCCAGCCTACTTCAGCGACACCGGCAAGGTAGGCAAGCCCCGGAAGTCCCATGAGAAGATATGAACTCATGTCTGAGGCTTCGGCGCTCATTGCAGTGACGATTGGGTTTAGTCCGCGTCCTCCGAGATAAAAATTTGCAGTATCGCTCGCACTTCCCTTGCGGCTGTAGTAGACACCTATGAGTACTGTAGCACCAAGGTAAGCGATGATTGCGATCAAAATACAAATGCTTGAACTTGTCATAGTAGTATTCTCCTTCTTCGACTTTGATGAGGCTACTATAACATAACTTAAATTAGACTAAAATACAGAACGAAGTATAGACTAAAGTCTATACTTCGTTCTTGATTTATGCGGCGAATACCGCTGTTTTACTGGATATTTTGACGAAAATAAATCATAGAATCATTTCTGATATATTATTCAGATTTAGAATCGGCTATGTATGCATGCAGGAATATAGGCATCATCCTGTCGGAATTTTGTACGAGTGAGTATTCTCCGTCTACAAGACACCAGTCGTAGAGCAGGGCTCTTTCAAACATGGCGTAGTCGTTGACAATCTGATTAGCGCTTATGTCATTCTTTAATTCGCCGCGCTCCTGACCGAGCCGGATGGTCTGGTTAAGTATCTTAAAATATGTACGTTTTCTATTTAAGAGGTGTTTTTCTCCATGCGTTATCAGCTGTGATGAAAAAAGCCTTGCTAAAAGCTCTACAGAGACAGAAGTGTCTATCATCTTGAAAAGCTCGTGAGTCATGAAGGTTAATTTTTCGACAGCGTTCGCATTGGGGTCCATCGTCTGCTGGAGCTCTTCGTATTTATCGTCAAAGAGGAGATTGAGCGAGCCGAGCAGGGCGTCTTTACTTTTAAAATAGTGGTAGAAAGAACCCTTTGATGTGCCGGATTCAAAAACTATATCGTCTATAGTCGTGTCATCATATCCCTGCTCATAGAAGAGTTTCCATGCTGCAGAGACTATTTTCTGCCGTGTATTGCGTCCATTCTTTTTTGCCATAAAATGCCTCCTGAGGCTTTGTTATAAAGATAATATACCAAATTTGGGCTTAGTGGTGTTGAAAGAAAAATGGATGTTTTTTAATGCGAAGGGATTAAGACGTTGACGCGTTGATGGTTTGATATTATAATAAGTCAATGCGTTAAATTGCTAAAATAAATCAAGAAAGAAGTGGTTATTTAGATGGAAGGTTTTATGGAAAAGACAGAAAATACAGCGAGCGCTAAGCGCAGCAGCTTTTCGGGGAAAATAGGATATGTCCTCGCGGCAGCAGGTTCTGCAGTAGGACTTGGAAATATATGGAGATTTCCATATCTTGCGGCGAAGTATGGCGGAGGAAGTTTTTTGGTAGTGTACCTCGTGCTTACACTTACCTTTGGTTATACGATGATCATGTCTGAGTCTGCGCTTGGACGACTTACAAAGAAGAGCCCGGTTGGTGCATTTAAGCATTTCAGTGATTCTAAGGCATCAAAGCTCGGAGGCTGGATAAATGCCATTATACCGCTTCTTATCGTGCCATATTATTCGGTCATAGGCGGATGGGTGTTTAAGTATCTCTTTGAGTATATCAGGGGAGATGTGCAGGTGATCGCCAGTGAAGAGTACTTCGGTAATTTTATCGGAAATGCCGGCTCGGTGGTATTTTGGTTCATGCTCTTTGCTGCGGCTACTATGATAATCATCTTTGCAGGCGTGGAAAATGGTGTTGAGAAGGTTTCTAAGTGCATGATGCCTATACTTATCGTCCTTGCGGTGATAGTTGCTTCTTACTCTGTCACAAGACCGGGAGCTATCGAGGGTGTTAAGTACTTCTTCATCCCAAATATTCACAATTTCTCATGGATGACAGTTGTGGCTGCTTTGGGACAGATGTTCTACTCGCTCTCTATCGCTATGGGTATCCTTTATACATTTGGCTCATATATGAAGAAAGATTTTGATATCGAGAAGGCAACAGGGCAGGTTGAGTTATTTGATACAGGAATTGCTATTCTTGCAGGTCTTATGATCATTCCGGCTGTATTTGCTTTTTCAGGCGGCACACCGGAGGCACTTGGCAAGGGTCCGTCACTTATGTTCGTAACTTTACCGCAGGTATTCGCAAGCATGGGAGCCGGAAGAGGCGCAGGTATCGTATTCTTCATGCTTGTTCTTTTTGCAGCGGTTACAAGCTCAGTAGCACTTGCGGAAAGCTGTGTTTCAACATTTCAGGATGAATTTAAGTGGTCAAGAAATAAAGCGGCAGTTTTTATGCTTGTGATATTGTTTGGTCTCGGCGTCCTCTCATGTCTTGGCTTTAATTTACTTAGCAGTGTGACACCGCTTGGAATGGATATCCTTTCATTCTTTGACTTTATGACAAACTCTGTCATGATGCCTATCGCAGCAGCTGCAACATGCCTGCTGATACTGCGTGTGACAAAGATCGAAACTGTCGAGGAAGAGATACGTCAGTCATCTGAGTTTAAGAGATATGCTATTTACAGATTTGTATTAAAGTATCTTGCAATTCTTTTCCTTGCTGTGATCCTTTTCAGCTCGATCGCAGATGCTTTAGGAATAATTAAGATTTGATAAAATTTAGAAACTGCCTTCCAGTTGGTATAAAAAAGCGATGCATTTCAATGTGCATCGCTTTTTTCGTTTTTGATCTCCCAATGGATAAGAAATGTGAGTACGGCTCTAAGAACTATGATAGCGCCGAGGATTCCAAGCTCAGACCACTCACGCACGACGACAGTACGCAAGACCTCGCCGCCCATCTTAAATTCAAGTGCGAGAGCGATACCCTGCCCGAGGTCGAGTCTTAGATTTTCGGTGCTGTGCCTGAGCCAGCGATAAAATGCTTTGAGCGCAGTGAACATAAGGACTGCGATTCCGAACATTTCGAGTACGATGGTACACACCTGCACCACGTCATAGAGAATAGTGTCAAGAATTCCAATAATAGATTCCATTTTGCCCCTCCTGCTAATGATATTATTGGTTACTGTTCAGAGGCAAACTGCGCACTACGCTGCGCAGTTATGCCCCAATATACTTGGTAAGCCACTGGGTTTTGCTCATTGCCGTAGGCAATCTCTAATGGCAAAACCCGTTACTGAAGCGAGCTGTAAGCGAGTGAACAGTAACTATTATTGCAGTAAACGATATGACGTTTACTATAACTTGTTTGACGCTATATATCTGATATTGTATAATCATAAGGTTTAGAAGATAATAATGTTTTGATTTGCAGACAATTAGATTTTGTTCTGCTTATAATATGATGTTGTGGTCAAAAGTGATGTCAGGGATCGTTCCGCACTTTGTGCTCCTACTGACTTTTGAGCTTGACATCATAAATATATTATAAAGAAAAATGGGTCGGGATTAAATAGATTATGAAGAAAATATTTGGAAATAAGAAGCTTCTGATCCGCCGTGCGGGACTGATAATTTATGATGTTTTTGCTGTAATGCTTTCGAGTGCATTGGGTTTGCTCTTAAGGTTTGACCTAAGCTACAAAGAGCTTACGTATACGGTTGGAGGTCATATATGGAAGGATAACCTCTGGACTTTCCTTCCGGTGAACATGGTGCTTACGATAGTTATCTTTTATATGTTCCACCTTTATACAAGTCTTTGGACTTATGCCGGTATCCCGGAAATGACGACTACCGTAGCGGCATGTTTCATAGCAGCTGTTGTGCAGGCGTTCGGAATGACGGTTTTGGGGCTTACAATGCCCAGAAGTTACTATTTCCTTTATGCAATGTGCCTGATGATACTTGTGATGATCAGCCGTTTTGCATACAGACTGTTTAGGACATATATCCAGAAGCGTACAGAGACAGCCAAGACAAGGAATGTAATGGTCATCGGCGCAGGTGAGTCCGGAAATTCGCTCATCAGAGAGATGAATACCAGCCGCTATATCCAGAAAAGCGTTATGTGTGTGATAGATGATGACCGTTCAAAGATCGGAAATTATATACACGGTGTAAAGGTAGTGGGCGGCAGAGACGAGATAATCGAGTATGCGGCTCAGTATGACATAGATGAGATAATCATCGCGATGCCTTCAGCACCTCGTCAGCAGGTCAAGGAGATACTTGAGATCTGCAAGGAGACCAAGTGTGAGCTGAAGACTCTTCCGGGAATCTACCAGTTAGTCAATGGTGAAGTAAATGTGAGCCAGCTTAGAAAGGTCGATGTTGAAGACCTTCTTGGGCGTGATCCTATCGAGGTTGATCTGAATTCTATCATGGAATATGTTACCGATAAGGTAGTTTTGGTCACAGGAGGCGGCGGTTCCATAGGCTCTGAGCTTTGCCGTCAGATTGCCATGCATAAGCCTAAGCAGCTCATTATTTTTGATATCTACGAAAATAACGCGTATGATGTGCAGCAGGAGCTCGCTGAGAAGTATCCTGACATTAACTTAAAAGTACTCATAGGCTCTGTGAGAAATACAGAGCGTGTACGTGATGTATTCAGTACTTATCGCCCGGATATCGTTTACCATGCGGCAGCGCACAAGCATGTACCGCTTATGGAAGTCAGCCCAAATGAGGCTATTAAGAATAATGTCATGGGAACATGGAAGGTTGCACAGGCTTCTGTGGACTTCGGAGTTAAGAAATTCGTGATGATCTCTACAGATAAGGCTGTTAACCCTACTAATATCATGGGTGCGACAAAGCGTATCTGCGAAATGATAGTTCAGTCGTATAATCATCGCGGAAATACGGTATTTGTTGCAGTCCGTTTCGGTAACGTACTTGGCTCAAATGGCTCTGTTATACCGCTTTTCAGGAAGCAGATCGCAGCCGGTGGACCGGTAACTGTGACAGACCCTAATATCATCAGGTACTTCATGACTATCCCGGAGGCTGTTTCGCTCGTGCTTCAGGCAGGCGCTTACGCCAAGGGCGGCGAGATCTTCATACTTGATATGGGTGAGCCGGTGAAGATCCTTGATCTGGCAAAGAACCTTATCCGTCTTTCAGGCTATGTTCCGGGAGAGGATATCGAGATCAAGTTCACAGGGCTCAGACCTGGCGAGAAGCTTTATGAGGAAATGCTCATGAAGGAAGAGGGCATGCAGGATACACCGAATAAGCTCATTCACATAGGTAAGCCGATCGAATTTGATGAGGACGAGTTTTACAGAAATCTGCACAAGCTTGATGAGGAATCAAGGAAAGAGCGCGCAGATGTCGCAAAGTGGATAAGCAAGCTTGTACCTACTTACAAGGCTTCAAAGGGAACCTATATACCGGGAGAGCACAATGAAGCTGAGAATAATGAAAAGACCGGGAGCTGATAAGTATGCTGTATAGAAAATTCATAAAAAGGATAATTGATATAGTTTTATCGCTCTGTGCATTGATAGTTCTTTCTCCGGTGCTTCTGATAACTGCGCTCTTGGTGCGTATCAAGCTTGGAAGCCCGGTGATCTTCTGCCAGAAACGCCCGGGGCTTAAGGGAAAGGTCTTCAACCTTTATAAATTTCGCAGCATGAATGATGCGAAGGATGAAAATGGTGAGCTTCTTCCGGATGAAGTACGGCTTACTTCTTTCGGAAAGAAGCTCAGAGCGACTTCTCTGGACGAACTCCCTGAGTTCTTTAATATCCTTAAAGGGGATATGTCTTTTGTAGGGCCGAGGCCGCTCCTTGTGCAGTATCTTCCGCTTTACAATGAGGAGCAGGCGCATCGTCATGATGTGCTTCCGGGGCTTACCGGGCTCGCACAGGTAAATGGCCGTAATGCGATAACGTGGGAGAAGAAGTTTGAATATGACGTTGAGTATGCGCGAAATGTTTCATTTCTTCTCGACGTACGTATCATTTGTGAGACTTTCGGAAAGGTTCTCAAGCGTGACGGAATCAGCTCTGCCACGTCTGCGACGATGGAGCCTTTTCAGGGAACTAAGAAAAGTGAGGATGTCAGATGACAAATGTTTTGATACTTTCTGCAGGAAGAAGAGTAGAACTTATCAATTGTTTTAAGAATGCCAGAGACCGTCTCGGTATCAAGGGCAATATAATCGCGGCAGACTGTTCGGAGCTTGCGCCGGCGCTCTACTTTGCAGATATCAATGAGATAGTGCCGAGGATCTCCGAAGGGGATAAGTACATAGAGGCGATAATAAATATCTGTGTAAATCTTGATGTGGCACTTGTAGTTCCGACGATTGATACTGAGCTTCAGCTTCTTTCTGAGAATAGAGAAAAGATCGAGAGCATGACTAATGCCAAAGTGCTTATTTCGAGCGAAGAGGCTATCGGTATATGCAGAAATAAGAAGAATACACAGGCGTTTATGGAGAAACACGGTTTCCTCGTTCCGAGAATGCTTAGTGATGAAGAAATGGATAAGGGAGAGCTTTCATTCCCACTCTTTATCAAGCCTTTGGACGGAAGTTCTTCTATAAATGCGTTTAAGGTAAATAATGCGGAAGAACTTGAAACTTACCGTAAGCTCATAAGCAAGCCTATAGTTCAGGAATTCATGGAAGGTACAGAGTACACGGTCGATGTATTCCTTGACTTTGAAAGCCGCATCATCACCGAAGTACCTCGTGTGAGACTTGCCACCAGAAGCGGTGAGATCGCCAAGGGTACTATCGTGAAAGACCACGAGATCATGAGGGATGTTGCAAGGCTTATGCAGATACTGAGACCGATAGGACATATCACAGTTCAGTGCATGAAGACTAAGCGAGGCATTGAGTATATCGAGATCAACCCAAGGTTTGGAGGCGGCGCGCCGATGTCTATCATGGCAGGCGCTGATTCATGCGAAAATCTCTACCGCCTGCTCAATGGAGAGAAGCTTGAGTATAATGAAAATTATCGTGAAAAGCTTACTTTCCTGAGATTTGATCAAAGTATTATGCTCAATGAGAATATGGAGCGTGAATATGAATACGAAGGCAGTTATTTTTGATCTGGATGATACACTTTATCCGGAGGTCAGCTATTGCCTGAGTGGTTATAAGGCAGCTGCTAAGTATATTGCAGAAAATTATGGAGAAGATGCGGACGCAGTCTATGAGGAACTTGAAGGGCTTTTCAGAGAGGATGCCCGGATGGTTTTTAACCGTTATCTGGAGGCTCACAACATCAGCTATGTGAAAGATGATGTGATGAGGCTCATAAAGGTATATCGTGAGCATATGCCGGATATTTCTTTTCATAAGGATGCATTGCCTGCTGTGAAGGCGCTCAAAGAACGCGGTATTAAGACCGGTATTCTTTCAGATGGTTTTGCCGCAGCACAGAGGCATAAATGCGAGGCGCTCAGAGCCGAAGAACTCTTTGATATCGTAGTTCTTACGGATGAGATAGGGAAGGACAGAGAGGCATGGAAACCTTCACCTGCAGGCTTTGAGCTTATATGTAAGAAATTTGGGGTAGTACCGGAAGAAGTTATTTATGTCGGTGATAACCCGAAAAAGGATTTCTATGTAAATAAAACAGCCGGTGTGAGAACAGCCAGGATCACACGCGCTGATGGTGTTTATAGGAATGAGCCATATTTCGAAGGTGTACGCGAGACATATGAACTCAAAAATTTAGAGGATATTGTCAGGTACTTATAATTATGAATGTATTATGTTTATTTCAAAAATTCAGCTTTGAATCTTCAACGATCTATCTTGACTTGATCAGGGAGCTTAAAGCAAAAGGACATGAGGTGTTCGTTATCGCAGGGACATCTTCAGAGAAAACAGACTACAGCAGTATAGATCATCAGGAAGGTGTGAGCACAGCTTATGTGAAGCTGCCGGATCAGTTCCATACAGACAAGATACGCAAAGGTCTCATACAGCTTACTATCGGCAGGAAGATGCTTGCATGTGCAAAGAGATTTTTCTGGAATGAAAAGATAGATATCATCATCTACCCTACTCCGCCTATAACCTTAGCCGGCATCCTGCCTGCACTTAAGAAGCATTATGGTGCGCTTAATTATCTGATGCTTAAGGATATCTTTCCGCAGAATGCTGTAGACCTTAAGATGATGGGCGAGGGAGGCTTACTCCACAAGTATTTCAGAAATATGGAGAGGAAGCTGTATCGTGAGTCTGACAGGATCGGATGTATGTCTCAGGCAAATATCACGTATGTGAAAGAAAAGAACCCTGAGATACCGTCTATCAAGCTTGAGCTGTTTCCGAATACTGTAAGGATACAGCCGCGTACTGACTGGCAGACGAAGGATAAGTCATGCGTAAGGTTTGTCTTTGGCGGAAACCTTGGAAAGCCGCAGGCTATCGACCTTCTTATGGAGGGGATACGTAAGCTCAGGGATTTTCAGGGCGCAAGATTTACCATAATCGGTGATGGAACTGAGGCTGAAAAGGTTCGAAGCTACATTAAGCAGCATAAGCTCACAAATGTAAGATTTGAGAATCAGCTTCCGCGCGACGAGTACGAGCAGCTGCTTAGTAATGCAGATGTTGGACTTGTAATGCTAAGTGCTGACTTTACAGTGCCGAATTATCCGTCCAGAACACTTTCTTACATGCAGATGAGCAAGCCGATACTTGCCGTTACTGACAGGGTTACGGATATCCATGCTCTTGTGACCTACGAGGCACGCTGCGGCTGGTGGTGCGCTTCTGATGATGTGGACGGTTTTGTCGAGCAAATAAAGAAGATCTATGAGGAAAGAGATAAATTAAGCGAGTTTGGAGAAAATGGTCGTAATTATCTCGAAGAGAATTTCAATGTGGCAAGGTCGGTTGAAATCCTCGAAAACGCAGTTAGATAAATGAGGTGAAAATAAAATGGCAGTCGATGATGAGAAGATGTTTGAAGGAAAGGTTTTAATGATCACCGGAGGAACAGGTTCCTTCGGAAATGCTGTATTAAAGCGTTTCCTCAATACAGGTATCAAAGAGATCAGGATTTTTTCAAGAGATGAAAAGAAACAGGATGACATGCGTCATCTTTACAACAATCCGAAAATCAAGTACTACATCGGAAATGTCCGTTCTTTGCAGTCTCTTGAAGATGCAATGCATGGTGTAGACTATATTTTCCATGCGGCAGCTCTTAAGCAGGTTCCAAGCTGTGAATTCTTCCCGGTTGAAGCAGTTAAGACAAATGTTATCGGTACTGATAATATGCTTACTGCGGCTATCCACGCAGGAGTTAAGAAGGTTATCTGCCTTTCTACTGACAAGGCGGCTTATCCTATAAATGCGATGGGAACTTCAAAGGCTATGATGGAAAAGGTATTTGTTGCAAAGAGCCGTACTATCGAGCCTGAGGAGACACTTATCTGCGGAACACGTTATGGAAACGTTATGTGTTCAAGAGGATCTGTTATCCCGCTTTTCATCGAGCAGATCAAAGAGGGCAAGCCTATCACTATCACAGAGCCTAAGATGACTCGTTTCATCATGTCTCTGGAAGAGGCTGTTGAGCTTGTTTTATTCGCATTTAACAACGCTCACTCAGGAGATATCATGGTTCAGAAAGCGCCGGCATGTACTATCGAAGTGCTCGCACAGGCTGTAAAGGAGCTCTTCGGAGTGCCTGACTATGAGACAAAGGTTATCGGAATCAGACATGGTGAAAAGATGGCTGAAACGCTTCTTACATCAGAGGAGTGTGCAAGAGCTATTGATGAAGGAAATTTCTTCCGTGTGCCGGCTGACAACCGTGACCTCAACTATGACAAGTATTTTGTAGAGGGCATGACAAAGCGTCCTGAGATAGAGACTTTTAACTCTGACAATACTGAGATACTTGATGTAGAAGCTGTCAAGGAAAAGCTTTTGAAGCTCCCTTACATTCAGGAGCAGCTTAAGGAGTTTGGTCTGGCATGAGTAAAAAAATTCTTGTTACCGGAGCAAATGGCTTCATCGGGAAAAATCTTGTATGGAATTTAAGAAATGCCGGCTATGATGATATTTATCTATATACTCATACTTCATCTGATGAGGATCTTGATAAGTTTACAAAGGATTGTGACTTTGTTTTTCATCTTGCAGGCGTAAATCGTCCAAAGGAAACTTCTGAATTTTTTGATGGAAATACACAGCTTACGCATAAGATCGTCTCATTTCTTGAGAAAAATAAGAATTTTGTGCCGGTTCTCTTAAGCTCGTCTACACAGGCCGGGCTTAACAATGACTATGGCGCATCGAAGCGCGGTGCAGAGGAAGCGGTTTTTGTCTATGGCAAGGAATATGATGTTCCTGTATATGTTTACAGGCTTCCGAATGTCTTTGGAAAGTGGTGCAGACCAAATTACAACAGCGTTGTAGCAACCTTCTGCAATAATATCGCATGCGGACTTCCGATACAGATAAACGATGCGAATACAGAGCTTCATCTCGTTTATATAGATGATGTTGTGGATCAGTTCATAAGATGCATGGAGAAGGGGATAAAGTTCCCTGCAGGTGAATTTGTCACATTCCCGCTTTCCAGAGTGTATGATAAAAAGCTCGGATTTATCGCAGAGCTCATAAAGTCATTCAAAGAAAGCCGCAAAACACTTTCTGTTGCAGACATGAATGATGAGTTCACGAGCAAGCTTTACAGCACGTATCTTTCTTACATACCGGAAGAAGATTTCTCTTATCCGCTTGAAATGCACGTGGACAACAGAGGCTCTTTTACAGAGTTTCTGCGCACTAACGGTCAGGGACAGGTTTCTGTGAATGTTGCGCACCCGGGAATAACCAAGGGACAGCACTGGCACAATTCCAAGAATGAAAAGTACCTTGTCGTTAAGGGTAAGGGACTTATCCAGATGCGTAAGCTTGGTACGAATAAGGTCATCGAATATCACGTGACCGGAGATAAATTCGAAGTGATAGATATCCCGACAGGGTATACTCATAATATCATTAACGAAGGTGATGAGGACCTTGTGACGGTTATGTGGGCAAATGAGCCTTTTAACCCTGACAAGCCTGATACATACATGCTTCCGGTAGTTCCGGAATAAGACAGAAGGGAAGTAGCATTTTGAGAAAGCTTAAATTGATGACTATCCTCGGTACCAGACCGGAGATCATACGTCTCAGCGCAGTTATCAAGTGTGCTGATAAATATTTTGACCATGTTCTGGTACACACAGGACAGAATTACGACTATACATTGAATCAGATCTTCTTTGATGATCTTGGACTTCGTTCACCGGATTTTTACCTTGAAAGTGTCGGTAAGGACCTTGGCGAGACAATGGGAAATATCATCGCAAAGTCATATGCGCTCATGCAGGAAGTAAAGCCTGATGCGCTCTTGATACTTGGCGATACGAACTCAGCTCTTGCCGCTATCAGCGCAAAGCGCCTGAAGATTCCGATTTTCCACATGGAGGCCGGCAACAGATGCTGGGACTGGAACGTTTCTGAGATGATAAACCGTAAGATCGTAGATCACATTTCAGATATCAATATGCCATATACTGAGCATTCGAGAAGATATCTTCTGAATGAGGGTATAGACGGAAAGACCATGTTTGTCACAGGCTCACCGATGAAGGAAGTTCTCATGCAGAACCGTGATAAGATCGAAAGATCTGATGTGCTTGAAAGACTTGGCCTTGAAGCTAAGAAGTATATACTTGTTTCAGCTCACAGAGAGGAAAATATCGACCTTGAGGAGAATTTCATGTCGCTCATGACTGCGATAAATTCCATCGCAGAAAAGTATCAGATGCCTGTGATCTACTCTACACATCCAAGGTCAATGAAGTTCATCGAAAAGAGAAACTTCAAGTTCCACCCGCTTGTACAGAATATGAAGCCTTTTGGCTACATGGACTACAATAAGCTTCAGGAGAACGCATTCTGTGTACTTTCAGACAGCGGTACGCTCTCAGAGGAGTCTGCGATGATGCACTTCCCGGGAGTACTTATCCGTACTTCTACAGAGAGACCGGAGGTTCTCGACAAGGGAACTATCGTTGTCGGAGGCATAAAGCAGGAGGACGTCGAGCAGGCTGTAGAGCTTGCAACAGCGATGTTTGCTAATGATGAACCTGTTGTGGAAGCTGAGGATTATGCAGATGAGAATGTATCTGTAAAGGTTGTTAAGATAATTCAAAGCTATACAAAGATCGTTAATGAAACAGTTTGGTTAAAACACTGATGAAAAAAATAGCTGTATTGGACATAGCCGCAAGTAAGACCGGAGCACTTTCTGTGCTTCGGGATTTTGCGGCTTTTGTTCGAAATAATGACAAAGAAAATGAGTGGATATTCATCACAGGCGCAGAAGGGCTTATCGAAGAGTCAGAGCGCATACGTGTGATAGTCAGAGCAGATGTGAAAGCGTCACGGCTGAACAGGCTTAAGTTTGACTGGTTTGAAGGCGCTAAATTTCTCTCGTCGCTTGAATGTGATGTTGTTTTTTCACTACAGAATACACTTCCTAAGGGAAGGATACTTGGGCGGGACGCTAAGCCGGTACGTACTGTGGTCTATGAGCATCAACCGCTTGGCTTCCAGCAGTCAAAGAAGTTTTCGCCTTTCAGGAAATATGAGCGAGAGTACGCGATTTATCAATATCTTATACAAGGTCAGATCATCGACTCGGTAAAGAGAGCCGATAAGGTGATAGTTCAGACTTCGTGGATGGAAGAAGCTGTCGTTAAGAGTGCCGGAGTGCCTGCCAAAAAGGTAGTCAGAGCACTTCCGAACGTGCCTGATCTTTCGTGCTACAGGCATCCGATGAACTGGAATAACCGTAAATTTTTCTATCCGGCAGGAAACATGCTCTATAAGAATCATCAATTGGCAGTGGATGCTGTGAAAGAGCTCAAAGCCATGGGATACAGGGACTTTGAAGTCATATTTACGGTCAACAGAGAGGATGTACCATGGATAGAGGGCGAGCTTCCGGAGGAGATCAGATTTGCAGGTCCGCTTGAAAGAAAGAAGGTCATGGAGCTTTACAGCGAAGCGACGCTTCTATTTCCTTCATATATTGAGACATTCGGCTTCCCACCGGCAGAGGCGAGAAATATAGGTACTATGATCCTTGCGTCATCCATGCCATTCACACATGAGGTTCTTGAAGGGTACAAGAGTGTGGAGTATTTTGACCCCTTCAGCGTGAAGGAGCTTGTGAAGTGCATGCAGAGCGTTCTTGATGGAAAGGTACGGCCTGTTTTGGATGATGAATACGATACAGAACGTGAAAATGCCTATGAAAAGATTGTGAGAGTATTATGCAGCGATTAAAAGAGTTAGATGTAACATATATTTATTATCCGGCGATAATGCTGGTTTATGCGGCTACACTTATATCATTGGACATTGTGCATCCGGGCATGGTCTCAGCGTGGCTTTTGCTGCTTACGACAGCGGCACTTGCCGTCGGAGGCAGATTCGCCTGCCTTAAGGAAAAGCGAACAATGGACATCATCATGGCGGCGTGGCTGATCTATAATGTGCTTTCCGGCATATGGACAGTTAAGTTCGGCATACCGCTTTCAGTCTATGCAGGAGAGTTTTTTACCACGGCTCTGCCTATGATTTTTTATTTTTCAGGCAGAAGTGCATCGGCTGATGATAAAGCAAGATTTTACAGATTTTTTGTCTATGCCGTGACGTTTATAGGGCTTTTGGGGCTTCTGCTCTACATTACCGCACCTGATTTCTACATCAAGTATCTCTATCAGCTTGGATATATCTCAAAGGCGGATGTTTCGACTATGCGTGTCAGGATGTTTTCGGTGATAGGCTCAACTCTTACCGGCTACCTTTCTGTGGCAGCGATGCTGGGAAGTGCGTACTTTATAATTCAGTCAAATGGCAAAAAGTTTAAGCTTCTTTTCTTCCTTGACTGCTTCCTTGCGTTTATGAGCAATCAGCGTGCGTCTATGGTAGTTGCACTTATAGTATTGCTCTACATGAACTATCTTATCTTCTTTACCTTTAAGATGCTTCCGATGAAGCTCTTTAAGATCGAAGCGGGGATTTTTGCCGCCGGTTTCGTAGGACTCCTTGTGGTATTTCATGGAGCATTTATGAAGGTATACTACAGACTTGTATCGCTTCCGGGGGCTGTGGGACAGCGTTCTGACCAGTGGGTAGGAGCGGCTAATAACATGGCAAATAAGTGGCTTGGAAATGGACTTGGTGCGAATGGTCACCGTGCAAACGGCTTTACGGAGCATATGATAGCTGATGGCGGAATTGCCAAGCTTTACTGCGAAATGGGTATCATAGGAACTGCTCTTTTTGTATTTTTACTTTTGCTTGCTTTGAAGAAAGGCTTTAAGAATCTTCACGAGTGCGCACCGGAGATAGGGATCATTGTGATCACGCTTCTTACGGCTATCGGCTCAAATGTCATGTCGTTTGCGCTCTCTGTACCGGTCTTCTACTATGCTATCGGCTCTATCGCCGGTGCTGCAGCCAGATCGGAGGGGGATTCATGAGAGTCATAGCACTTTACCTTCCGCAGTATCACTCATTCCCCGAAAATGATAAATGGTGGGGAAAGGGTTATACGGAATGGACAGCTGTAAAGCGTGCGAAGCCGCTTTTCAAAGGGCATGAGCAGCCGCAGGTACCGCTGGACGGCTACTATGATCTCGTAAAGGAAGGCGTTGAAACCTGGACACGTCAGGCAGAGCTTGCCAAGAAGTATGGAGTTTATGGCTTTGCGATATATCAATATTGGTTTACGGGGCATCAGCTCATGGAGAGACCGATGGAGATACTGCTGGAGCATCCGGAGATAGACCTTAAGTACTGCATAGCATGGGCAAACGAAACATGGACGAGGACATGGTATGGACTTCAGGAAAATGTGCTCATGAAGCAGGAATATGGAGATGAAGAGGCATGGGAGAAGCATTTCAGCTATTGCCTTAAATTTTTCAAAGACCCAAGGTACATAAAGGTTGATAATAAGCCTGTATTTAATATCTACCGCACGCATGATATAGAGAAGCTTGAAGAAATGCTCACTTTCTTTAATCGAAGAGCCAAAGAGGAAGGGTTCGAAGGAGTATTTTTTGTAGGTGGAAACACCGCGCAGCAGAATGAGAGCAGAAGAGAGCTGCTTGACGCGTGGTATGACTTCGAGCCGGGGCGCACGCTTAAGCATAATTTCAGCAGAGTTTATAAAGCTCGTTATAACTTAGGGACAGCTTTCAGGCATGGGCTCAATGCAATTCTTAAAAACAAGATACTTGAAAGACGCATTCCTATACGTTGGATCACTGATAATATCGCTTCGAGAGATTATGAGGAAAATGAGTTTCCGGGAATCATCGCCGAGTGGGACAATACGCCAAGGCGTGATTATAAAGGGCTTGTCTACACAGGAGCGTCGCCGGAGATATTTGAAAAGACGCTTAGGGCGCTTAAGTCAAAGGTAGAGGGCAGAAAGAATGACTTCGTCTACCTCAACGCATGGAATGAATGGGGCGAAGGCGCGATGGTAGAGCCTACTGTAACTAAGAGATACTCGTATCTTGAAGTAATCAGACGGGTAAATAGCTGAGTTTACATAAAATGTATTTTGAGAAAGGAGCTGCAATGAAAAGTACACTTATCAAAGACACAACTGTAGCTGAGAGAATCGCTCTCATCAAGGAGTGGGAAGAAGCAGATGCTTGTGAAAGCTGTGGTATAGACCTTATGGACTACTTTAAGGACTACATCGATGGCAAGAAAGAAATAAGCCAGATAAACATGGAATATAATGCCAAGTATCAGGCGGAAGTACCTGAGGATGATGGCCCGGGACGTCAGGGCTGCGGCATGGGAAGACGTTGACATATGAAAAAAATCGATCTCATAACAGGATTTTTAGGAGCCGGAAAGACTTCTTTTATCAGGAAATATGCCGAATATCTCATTAGTCAGGGGCAGAAGATATGTATCCTCGAAAATGATTTCGGTGCGATAAATATAGACAGAGTGCTCTTGAAGGAGCTTGAAGAAAAGGGCTGTGACATTGAGATGGTCATTGGCGGTGATGGATATGAGGCGCACAGGCGGCGCTTCAAGACCAAACTCATCGCGATGGGCATGAAGGACTATGACAGGATTCTCATAGAGCCTTCAGGAGTTTTCGATGCGGATGAATTTTTCGATGTGCTGTACGAAGAGCCGCTGGATCAGTGGTACAGCATCGGAAGTGTCATTACCATTGTGGATGCCGGGCTTGATGAAAATCTTTCGCATCAGTCGGAGTATATGCTTGCAAGTCAGGCAGCGGATGCGGGGATAATAGTTTTCAGCAAGTCAGAGGGAAAATCTGCTGAGGATATCCGGAAAGTGCTGAGTCATGTTAATTCTTCGCTTGCAAGATTTAACTGCAAGAGAGAGATCAAAGAGCGGAATACTCTGGCGAAGCCTTGGAGCGAGCTTGATGAGGCAGATTTTAGAAAGATAATCCGCGCGGAATATGTACACTCTGATATGATGAAGCTCCCACTCGACAGGCAGAATGAGTATAGCTCTGTATTTTACTTTGATATAGAAATACCGCAAAGTGAGATAGAGGGCAGGGTAAGAAGTGTACTCATGTCGGCTGAGTGCGGAAATGTCATAAGAGTTAAGGGCTTTGTAAAGACTGCGGATGGTTTTATAGAAGTGAATGCAGACAGGCATGAGATCAAAACTGCATCGGTAAATACTGAGCGCGCATGCCTTATAATCATCGGCGAGAAGCTTGTACAGAGTGAGATTGACAAACTCATAAAATGAATGAGTAGAGAAAATCAAAGATTGCAAGTGAAAATTTGGGCAATGTGACAAGTTTGCTATAACTGTAATTTTTGAATAGTCGTGATATTATATAAAAAATAACGATATGAAACGTTATAAATGAATAAATCAGAAATATTAAACTAATTTTAGTGTATTTTTGCGTAGTTTAGTGCAAAAAGGTATATCATAACAAGCATAAACGCACATTTGCTGCGAGTGCTGTCAAACCTGACAGCAAAAATCTATAGATTTTTGCAGCAAAGCTTCAAAAATCCCGCAAACAAGCCATTTAAATGCAGCTGCGCTGCGGGCTTGTTTGCCGCTTGTTTTTTGCTTTCAGACGGAACCCGCAGTAAATGCGTGTTCCTGTAATTTACGTACAAGAATTCATATTTAAGTTAATTATACGGCTGAAATATCAGCTGTATAGAACATATAAATTAAAGATTTCAGAGCGTGAAACGTTATATAAGGCTTCTCTAAAAAATAATTTGCGAAGTTTTTTATATTTGATATACTAACTCTGAAACTTGGGCATCAGAAAGGACAACAAAATGAAGGAAGAGTTTTTAGACCGCTATCGCCATTCACTGGCACACATTCTTGCAAAAGCTGTGATCGAGATTTTTGGTAAAGAGAATGTTCAGTATTCAATCGGACCTCAGATCGATGATGGATGCTATTATGATTTCGTACTTCCAAGAGCTATCACGGAAGATGATTATAAAACTATCGAAGATAAGATGAATGAGATAATCAAGAGAAGAGAGGACTGGACTGTTAAAGAAGTTTCCAGAGCTGAAGCTCTTGATATCTTCAAAGATCAGAAATTCAAGACAGAGCTTATTAATGACCTTCCTGAAGATGAGAAGCTTACTATCTATTATACAGGTAATGATTACGTTGACCTTTGCCGTGGACCTCATGTTGAAAATTCAGCAGATCTCTTTGGCGCTGCATTCAAGGTTAAGTCTGCTTCAGCTTCTTATTGGAGAGGTGATGAGAAGAGAGACCACATGCAGAGAATCTATCTCTATGCATTCCCTGATAAGGCAGCACTCAAGGCTCATCTGAATCTCATTAAAGAGGCACAGGAGAGAGACCATAAGAAGCTCGGACCTGATCTTCAGCTCTTTATGTTCAACGAGACAGCACCTGGTATGCCATATTGGCTTCCAAGAGGCTGGAAGATGTACAACGTACTTCTCAACTTCTGGAGAGAGATTCACGACCTTCATGATTATCAGGAGATTTCAGCACCTGTTATCAATAATAAGAAGCTTTGGCTCATCTCTGGTCACTGGGCACATTATGTAAACAATATGTTTATCGTTCCCGGTACTGACTGGGATATCGAAGCACCTGATACAATGGCGGCTAAACCTATGAACTGCCCGAATGCTATGATGACATTCAAGAGCAGACTTCGTTCATACAAGGATCTTCCGATCCGTTATTCTGAAACTGATGTAATTCACAGAAAGGAAAGATCCGGTGCACTTAATGGACTTTTCCGTGTACAGGAGTTCCGTCAGGATGATGACCATACATTTGTAATGGAGTCTCAGATTGAAGATGAGATCCGTGATGTAATGGAGATCGCAGATCAGATCTATTCAACATTTGGTCTTACATACAGAGCAGAGCTTTCTACACGTCCGGATGATTTCATGGGCGATATCGAGACATGGAACCATGCAGAAGCAGCTCTTAAGAATATCCTTACAAAGAAATATGGAGAAGGCGGTTACGAGATCAACGAAGGCGACGGCGCATTCTACGGTCCTAAGATCGACCTTCAGATGAAGGATGCCCTCGGACGTGAGTGGCAGGTTGGTACTATCCAGCTTGACTTCCAGCTTCCGCACAACTTCGGACTTACATACACAGGTCCTGATGGTGTGCCTACTGAGCCGGTTGTTATCCATCGTGCTATTTTCGGTTCTTTCGAGAGATTCATCGGAATCCTTATCGAGAACTTCAAGGGAGCTTTCCCATTCTGGCTCTCACCGGTACAGGTAGGTATCGTACCGATCCGTACAGAGCACAACGAGTATGCCCGTAAGGTGGCAGGTATTCTTGCAAAGAATCATATCCGTTATGAGGTAGATTACTCTGACAAGAATATGAAAGAAAAAATTAAGGAATATAAGCTTTTCAAGGACCCATATATCATCGTTCTCGGTGATCAGGAAGCAGAGCAGGAGACTGTTTCTATCAACTTACGTGGAGGAAACAGAAAGCTCCAGAATGTTCCGCTTGATAAATTCATCGAGATGTGCAATCGCATGAATGAAGAACACAGCCTTGAACTTATAGATTCATTGGACTGAGAGGAATTAAATGGAAGTAAAGAAAAGACCTGTATATGTGGTAGGTCATAAAAATCCCGATACAGATTCTATATGTGCAGCTATCGCATATGCAAGACTTAAGAAGATCCTGACCGGTGAGGACTACGAGCCGGCAAGAGCAGGACATCTTAATGAGGAGACAACATTTGTACTTAAGGAATTCGGTGTTAACCCGCCGACATTCCTTAGGGATGTACGTACGCAGGTACGTGACATGGAAATTCGTGAGATCAAAGGACTTTCCAAGAATTCATCACTCAAGACAGCATGGCAGGCAATGAAGGACAATAATGTCGTAACACTTCCTGTTACTGTTGATGACAGACTTATCGGAGTTATCTCAATGGGTGATATTGTTGGATCGTACATGGATATCTACGATTCCAATATCCTTTCACTGGCACGCACAAGTTATCACAATATTGTTGAGGCATTAGATGGTGAAATGCTCATAGGTGATATTGCTTCTTCTGCTGATAAGGGAAAGGTGGTCATCGCTGCAGGTAATCCTGAGATGATGGAAGAGCTCATAAAGGAAGGCGATGTTGTAATCCTCGGAAACCGTTACGAAATGCAGCTCTGTGCTATCGAAATGGGTGCAAGCTGTCTTATAGTTTGTGAGGGAGCTGACGTTACAAAGACCATCGCAAGGCAGGCAGAGGAGCATAACTGTAAGATCATCAGCACACCGCATGATACATTTACAGTTGCCAGACTCATCAATCAGAGTCTTCCGATCTCATACTTCATGAAAGACAGCGATCTGGTGACATTCCAGATGGATGATTATATCGAAGACATCAAGCAGGTAATGGCTCAGGTACATCACCGCTATTTCCCTGTTCTTGATGAAAATGATAATTATGTAGGTATGATTTCACGCCGAAATTTCCTCGGTGCGAAAAAGAAGAAGATCATCCTCGTTGACCATAACGAGAGAAGTCAGGCAGTTAATGGTATCGAAGAAGCAGAGCTTCTTGAGATCATTGACCACCACAGACTTGGTTCGGTTGAGACTGTAGCTCCGGTTTACTTCAGAAATCAGCCGCTTGGAAGTACAGCTACTATCGTTTACATAATGTATTGCGAAAATGCTATCGAGATCGATAAGCAGACAGCAGGACTTCTTTGTTCGGCAATCCTTTCCGATACACTTTTGTACAGGTCACCAACATGTACAGCAGTAGACCGTGAAGCAGGAAGAGCACTTGCTATCATCGCAGGTATTGATGAAGAGAAGTTTGCCCGCGCAATGTTCCGCGCAGGAAGCAACCTTGCATCAAAGACACCTGACGAGATCATTCACATGGATTTCAAGAAGTTCTCTATCAATGATAAGACTGTTGGAATCGGTCAGGTCAATGCGATGGGTGCAGAAGAGCTTCAGGAGATCAAAACAAGGATTCAGCCTGAGTTTGATAAGGAGCTTGAGAAAGGCTTCGACATGGTATTCTTCATGCTTACGAATATCCTTACAGAATCATCTGAGGTAATGTGCGTGGGAGAAAGCTCATCAAATGTGATCGAGAATGCTTTCCACGTAACAGCAAGACAGGATGGAACAGCAATTCTTGAAGGTGTAGTATCCAGAAAGAAGCAGCTTCTTCCTGCAATTGTTGAATCAGTACAGCAGTAATAAAAAGACGGGATCATTAAGTTGACCCCGTCTTAATTATTATCATTTCTTAGTTACAAACCCGTTTTCGTCTATATTTACGTTCCAGGCTGAGTTTTCACGCATATCAGAAAGGATTCGTTCGTAATCCTGAGTTGTTCCCTTTTTCATTTCTTCAGTTTTGCAGTCGTGCTGACGGCATGGGATAAACTGAAGAGATTCGACAGCGTTTTTGTTGATCTTTACTTCCACAAGGCAGTTATCAAGATTCTTTGAGTTAAACCAGAAATTGCCGAGACTATAGAAAACAGGCACGTCATCGACATATTCGATTCCCTGCAGAACGTGTGGATGAGCACCGATTATAAGGTCTGCGCCTGCATCGGCATAAGCCTTTGCGAGCTCTTTCTGCGAAGCTTCGTACTCAGTGACATTTTCAGAACCCCAATGTACAAAAACTATACATACATCACTTTTTGACTTTGCCTCGCTTATCACGCTTACGAACTTCTGCGGATCAAGTGTCCTTAAAACGCCCGGAGTTGTTTCTGTAGCTTCGACAGTATCCGGAGGAAGGCTTCTTTCAATCTGTGTAGCGGCTACTATCGCTACGGTGTTTCCATTTATGTTGAAATATTGCGGAGTCATGGCTTCTGCAATATTCCTTCCGGCGCCTACGTATTTAACATTATAGGAAGTAAGTGTGTCGAATGTGTCTAAAAGAGCGTCGCTTCCGTAGTCATAAGCATGGTTATTTGCCAAAGATACGATGTCTACGCCGAGTTCATTGAGAAATTCAGCGGTTTCCGGGTTTGCGCGGAAGGTGAACTTCTTATTGGCAAGCGGCGTTCCACGGTTTGAATATGGGAACTCATTGTTTATCATGCAGATATCAGCATTTCTCATGCGCTCGACAAGAGACGAGTCGATGCAGTCAAGGATGCCGTTTGAGCGGGAACGGAGCGCGATCATATTTGTGTAGCGATCGTCAAAGTCCATATCTCCGCAGAAGGTAAGAGTTATTTCTCCTCCTTCTTCCTCAATTGTTGTGGGGGCCGCCTCGGAAGCAGTGGTTTCTTCGGAACTTGTGTCGGCTGTAGTACCGATAACTATCGCATCGTCGTCAGATTTGGCTTCTGCGGCTTCCCAAGTGACATTGACTATACTGCTTTGGCTGCTGTCATCCTTATGCGATGAAGCACATGCAGTGAGTGCAATGGCAATCACGGGTAATAAAATTAAACTCCTTTTCATTAAGACCTCCATAATTTTGATGTATACGAAAAAGAACCCATTTTGAAGATTAAAACAGCTATACTTAAAGTGGGTAAAGTGTATACGAATGTATAAAAAAGAATACAATGAAATGCGCCAAAGCACTAATGTATTCGTTTTTAAACACAATTTGATTATAACGCAGTGAGAAGGTATATAAAAGATGAGGAAAGCAAAATTTATAGCCCTATTGACAACAGGAGCATTGTTGCTCGCGTCTGTTCCGGTATGTGCAGGGGAAAAGCATACGGAACCAGGTCCACAGGAGGAATATTCGATTCCGGTAACAACTGAAGAGATCAAAGTTGCTTTGCAGGAAACAGCAGTCAGCCTTGAAAAAATGGACAAAGACAGCGAATATGCTGCACAGGAGGCTTTTTTTAAGGCAGGCAACGAATATGAAGCGAATAGCATTGCAGAGCAGTATGGAGCTACGATAGTCTGCTATGAGAACGGCATAGGAGTGCTTGATCTCGGCAGGGATGTGACTGAAGTTATGGAAGAGAAGTCACACGATCAGAGCGTAAATGCGATGATATATCCTAATTACTATTGTACGGTTGAAGAAGAGACTGGCGAAGATACAGAGCCAAGTGGTGAAGTAACGGCTCCGGTAAATGATCCGAAGCTTGCACGTCAGTGGTTCCACAGCAGTATAAATGATGCGGAAGCGTGGAAATACACGAAGGGAAGCGGCGCACTTATCGCGATAGTGGACACAGGAGCGGATACAGACCACGAAGATCTTTCTGGAAATATCATCTCTACTTCGTACACTGTCGCAAATGTAAATTCACCTGAGGATATCAACGGTCATGGAACACATGTCGCAGGTATCGCGGCTGCTCTGTGCGATAATGAACTCGGAGGATGCGGAGTTGCGCCGGAGGCAAAGCTTCATATAGCGAGAGTTGGAAGCTCATCTAATATTACTGTAAGTACGATGATCTCAGGAATATATGATGCAGTTGATTCAGGCGCAAATGTAATAAATATAAGCCTTTGCACGAGCCCAAAGATCGATAAGGCGACTATCGCACTTATAAGCAATGCAGTTGATTATGCTTATGATAACGGAGCTGTTGTGATCGCATCAGCAGGAAACTATGGAAGGTCTGATAAATATTACCCTGCGGCGATCGATAAAGTTATAGCCGTAGCTAATTTTTCCGGCGAAGGGAAACTCGCAGAAACTTCGAATTATGGGGAATGGGTAGATCTTGGCGCACCGGGAACAGGTATACATTCGACATATATAAATAATAATTATGCGGATCTCAGCGGAACTTCCATGTCGAGTCCGGTCGTTACAGGTGTGGCAGCGCTTGTTTATGCGGCAAATCCTGAATTTTTAAGTAATAAAAATTCTGATACGGTTGATAAGGTCAGTGAGATATTGCTGAATGCAACGGATGGAACTGAATATTCATATGGTTCGCGTAAAGTCACCGGTATGATAGATGCGCTGAAAGCTGTCAAATATGCGGTTGGAGAGCTTAAAATTGACGATAAGACAGAGGACTCAGGAAATGAGGATAATGGTAATAAAGGCTCTGAAAGTTCAAACTCAGTGAGTGATGATGACCCTGATGACAATAAGAACAGCGATAATAAAGATGATACCGGAAATGGTGGAAATGATGGAAATGATGACACAGAAGATCCCGGAGATACAAAGAATCCGGACAGTACGGATGAGCCCGAGGATAATTCGAGTGTCGTTACTTCTCCGGTTGAATTAGTCAAAAAAACGGTCTCATTAAACGGTGGCATCAGCGCTGAATATTATGCGGAAGTTTATTACACGGGAAAGAAGCTTAAATTAAGCGATCTGGACATAAGCCTGACTGTGGATGGTCAGAAGTATGCAGTTTCGCGTGCGAAGATCAGAAATGGAACTCATGCCGGGAATGCATCGGTACTGATCAAGAAGCTGAGCGGAGCTGGTAAGGAAACAAATGCGAAGGTAAAGGGTATTACGCTTAATGTGCAGATAGATCCCTGCCCGGTATCGCGCGGATCAGTGACTGTAGCACTTAATGGCGCAGGAAATGTGAAATCTGTAAAGTACAATGGTAAAAAAGTAAAGAAGAGCATGTATGGTGTTGATACTGCGAATAAAGAGATTATATTCACAGGGGATTACACAGGAACAGCATCATTTTAACTTAGATGCAGCTTATACTTTGAAAGTTTATTGAGAAGAGTCGGAACGAAAGTTTCGACTCTTTTTTGTATACAATAAAAACGGCTGATGCTTAAAATGTATATTTGATATGGTGTCTTTACGGATACCTGATTAATATGGTAATATGACTTTGTATTAAAAAGAGTACATAAGTTATAGAGAGGTTAAGGTTAGGAAAATGAAGAGGAAAAGAGCACTCGCGTTGATACTTGCAGCATCTATGGTATTTACAACGCAGTTTCCTGTATTTGCTGCAGAGGCAGAAGTAAGCGAAAATTCAGTTAGTGAGAATACAGCTGATACAACTGAGTTCTCTACAGAATTAGCTGAGGTAAAGTCTGATGTTGAGACAGAGCTGGAGAATCTCAGCACGTTGGATGCAGGAGTAGATTATGTCAAAGATGAGGCATTTTTCTATGCAGACAGTCTTGAAGAGGCTCAGAAAGTAGCTGAGACATATAATGCCGAGCTGGATTCCTTCATCGAGGGCATCGGCGTACTTAAATTTCAGGGCGAAGACGTAGCGACAGCTATGGAGGAAAGCCTTGAGAGCCAGAGTGCAAATACAAGAATATTTGCAAATTATATCAGTGAGTTTGATGATATCGAGTGTGATAATATCGAGTATGATAAAGATTTTGATGCAAGCATACTTGAAGATAATTTTCTTGCTGTATCAAGAAATGATACGTACTATAATTCTCAGTGGTTTCATAGATATATAGAGGATGGAGCTGCATGGGAGTCAGCAACAGGAAAAAATGTTAAAGTTGCAGTGATCGATACTGGTATTGACTATGATCACGAGGATCTTGCGAATAAACTTGCCGGTCAGTACAGCGCGCTTACAGGCTCGACTTCAAAGAATGATGTAGATGATAAGCAGGGACATGGTACACATGTATCAGGTATCATAGCAGCTGAGGCAAATAATGGAAAAGGCGGCTGTGGTGTTGCGCCGGATGCTTCGATCTATATGCTTAAGGTTTCTGATGGAAGAGAAATCAAAGGTGCAGATATCTTTAGGGCGCTTGAGTATCTTACAAAGGGCGAAGGAAAAAACTGGAATGTTGACGTTGTCAATATGAGTATCGGCGGATATGGTTACACCGGAGCTCTTGCTGAGAAGTATCAGAGCTACGTAAATGCGCTTGTAAATTCAGGAACTACTGTAGTTGCAGCAGCCGGTAATGAAGCTACATCTACTCCTTCGTATCCGGCATGTCTTGATAATGTTATTTCTGTAGCATCATCAAATGTAAGCGGTGATCTTTCATATTTTTCTAACTATGGAAGTACTGTGGACATAGTTGCACCGGGAGAAAAGATACTTTCTACATATCTCAATGGTAAGTATGAAGTTCTTTCAGGAACATCAATGGCATCACCTGTAATGGCAGGTGTGGCAGCATTGGTATATGATGCCAAAGGATTTGCGGGAAGTAATTCCGTATCTGCTGTAAAGAATGTAGAAGCAAAGCTTATGCGTTCAACAGATGGTATGGAATATGAATATGGAGACCACTCTGTTACAGGCTGCATAGATTCGCTTCTTGCAATAAACACAAAATATATCAAAGAAAATTCCGGAACAGTATTGGCGGAAGGCTCAATAATTCCTGTGGCTATAGGAAAGAAGATCAAATTTACTATCTGTGATGAAAATGGTAAGGCTCTTAAAGGTGTTAAGAGTAAGGATGTTCAGTGGAGCATAAGCACATCTGCGAACGGTGTGAGCATTAAAAACGGTGCATTGAAGATTGATAAAGCAACTTCAGCAAGAACACCTGTCATAATCACAGCAGTATGTAATGGAACAGAGTATAAGCTCGGCGCAGTTACAATGCCGGCTACAAAGTACTTTGGATATATCTCAGGCAGAAAGTTTGTAAAGTCATGTAAGAAAAACATTACAGTAAATCAGCCTGTAAATATGTCACAGCTCAGCAATATCGTAGGTACTGAAGTTTACATGTGCGATAAGTGCGAAAAGAAAGGCTCTTTGAGAGTTTACTCTGTGATCGGCAAGGCTGAAAATATGGGCTATGTTGCATCAACAAGTAAAAAAACATTAAAGAATGCCAGCGTTTATTACAATGCATATGGCGGTATTTCAAAATTCATACCGAAGAAAAAGGGAACATATAGGTTCAAATGCAAGGCGTTAGACGGTTCAGGTAAAACATTTACATTAGTTCTTAAAGCCATTTGATAAAAAAGAGAAGTTCATTTCATTGGACTTCTCTTTTTATTTACGATAAAATTGGAATCGTATTGTAAAAAATGGAGGAGATAAATGGCAAAAAGGAAAACGCTTGCGGAAATTCTTTGTATATCAATGCTGTTCACGCTTGTAGGTACAGCAGCACCTAAGAGTGCATATGGTGAAAACTTAAATCTCATGTCGGAAATGGCTATGGAATCTGAACTTCAAAGTATGAATGGATACGAGGAAGGGAAAGATTATTCTGAGGGAAAAGCTTTCTTTGAGGCGGACTCTGAGGAAGAGGCGATGAAGGTTGCTAAGTCTTATGATGCCAGCCTTGAGTCGTATAGTTCGGGCATAGGAATTTTGAGCTTTGAAGGCTCTGTTAAGGATAAGCTTGAAGATGGTGTTAGTACGCTTTCAGTTACCACGCCGATATATCCTGACTATTATGTATATACGGAAGATTATATTAACAGAGGTACTTTGCTTGATGGCTCTGAAGACGGAGAGAAAGCCGATGTTCAGACAGCGGTGACTGACCCGGACTATGACTACCAGTGGTTTCACAGCAAGGTGAAATCAGAAGAAGCGTGGAAAGTTTCTAACGGTGATGGTGTAAAGGTGGCAGTTATAGATAACTGCTTCATGGCTGAGCACAGTGATCTGGTGGATAATGTAGCGGCGACATATAATGCTGCAGATGGAAGCGAGGATGTTTCACTTTCTTCAAATATAAAGAATAAAGAGCACGGAACACATGTGGCGGGTATTATAGGTGCTGTGAGTGATAATGGGCTCTTTGGTACCGGTGTAGCTCCTAAAGCCGAGCTATATCTTGTGAAGATCGCGAATGCTGAGGGAAAACTTACTATCAGCTCGGTAATCAGGGCTCTTGAGTGGGCGGCTGAGCATAAAGTAGAAGTTGTAAATATGAGCATAGGTACAACATCTATAAGTCAGGGAACAAAGGCACAGCTTCAGGAAGCTATAGATAATGTCGTAGATACGGGCGCGGCAGTTGTGGTAGCGGCTGGTAACTATGGCGCCAGTACAGAATGCTACCCTGCAGCATGTGACAATGTGATCGCGGTAGGTGCGATCGGTAAGAAAACTGCTTCTCATACGGCTGATGCGTCATGTCTTGCAGATTATTCTGATTATGGAAATTACGTAGATCTTGCGGCACCCGGAACGGCAATTTACTCAACTGTGCCGGAAAATGGCACTTCGTCTGCCTGTGATCTGGACGGAACATCTATGGCAGCTCCGATAGTTACAGGCGTAGCGGCATTGGTTTACTCTGCACATCCTGAATTGATCTCTGAAAATACTGAGACCACAGCAAAAGCTGTTATGAAAAAGCTTACTTCCTCAACGGACGACGTAGAATATTCCTCTTCGAAGACGGGAGGAACGGTGACGGGTTGTATAGATGCGAAGCAGGCCGTTGAAGGCAGCGTTTCATCTTCGGTCTATGTAAAGCTTAAAGACAAGACCATCACAAATGGCGGAACATACTGGCTTCCTTTGGGCAAGAGTGAAAAGCTTGTGATAACAGACAAGTCAGGGAAAAAGATCAAAGAGGCGAATAAAAAAGGCGCGGCATCTTTTGAAATCAGCGGAAGTGCGTCATTCAAGCTTTCAAATAAAAAAGTGAAGTGTGATAAAAAGGCTGCGGCATATTCGCTTTCGACTGACAGCGTATCAAAAGCGGATTCGGCAAGAGTGACGATCACATATGGCGGAGAGAAGATAGTGCTTAGATTTATCGCGCTGGATAAGATAAAGGCAGCGGGATATATCTCTGGAAATAAGATAAAGAAAAATATCACAAGAACTGTACCTGTAGGAAAGAGCATCAGCATAAACAGCGCAGAGGCTCTGGCAGGGCTTGAAGTGGATTATTGGAGCAGGAGCGGAAAGACATATAACATCCTTGGGGATGCAGATAGTGTGGGATATGTGCTTAAAGTACCGGCTAAAGCTTCTAAAAATGGAATGATAACGGAGAATTCAGAGGGAGAGCCTTTGACTTTCACTCCAGGCAGAAAGGGCAGCTATAAATTTACTGTTGTGAGCCCGGCAAACGGGGTGAAATTCAAAATTACCCTGAAAGCAGTTGACTAATCTGTATACAATGATTTGGCGATTAGCTATAAATTGTCTACATTATCAAATGTACTTTAATTAGAACAATTTTTGTGATAGAATAGCTTTGCTCAGATAAATAAGGAGGAGTTATAAAGATGAGAAAGAAATTCATGGCAGTTCTGCTTTGCTCAGCTCTTGTATTTGGTACACTTACATCAGCAACAGCAGCAGAGAATACAGTATCAGATTCTACAGTCAGCGAGTCAGCTATAGAGGCTGGGTCAACAGAAGAGGCTACAGAGGAAGCATCAACAGAAGAGAATACTGAGATTTCAGAAAATGAAGTTTCTGAGAATGAAGTTTCTGAAAACGAAGTTTCAGAAAATGACGTTGATGTTGAAGCAGTAGTTGAAGATGCAACAGCATCAGGCAATTCAGCTTCTGGAAATGGTGCATCAGGTAACAGTGCTTTCTATATCAGTGCAAAGAATTGCAAGTGGGGCGATAAAGCTACATTCATCATGGGCGAGGGCACAAAGCTCAAGTTCAAGATCGTAGATGCAGAAGGCAAGAAGATCAAAGGTGCTGATAAGACTGCAACATTTGCTATCACATCAGGTGACACAACAGATTTCACAGTTAACAAGTCAACAGTTGCGCTCAGCAAAAATGCACAGTCACTTGGCGAGGTTGGACTTGATCAGGCTTCAAATGCAGTACTCAGCGTTACATATAATAATGTAACAGAGCAGTTCATGCTTGTAGCAGGACAGAAGATCAAGAGCGTTGGCTTCATTCCTAACAGCAGATCATTTAAGTCTGCTGCAACAGTTACAGTAAGCCTTAACTCAACAGTAGATCTTCAGAAGCTCAATGAGCTTACAGGACGTAAGATCTTTGCTGCATACAAGATCACAAAGGGCGGCTTCATGAGAACATTCCATTATTATGCTTACCTTGAAGAGTTCACACACAGCACAACACCTAATAAGAAAGCTGTAAAGAACGGAAACATCAAGTACGATAGCAATGGTAATGCACTTACATTCTCAACAAGCACACCAGGTGTTTACGCATTTACATACAGAACATCTGATACAGGAAAGACATTCACACTTAAATTAAAAGTTAAATAAAAAATGCTTGACATCCTCGGCAAGCTTGTGTTACATTACATAAGGTTTGTAAAACAAACCGGCCGAAGACAGCAGGTGCCGCAAGGCATAAGTAGAAAACGCCTGCCGAGGAGATAAAAAGTTTGATTGACTTTATTACTCTGTCACTTCGGTGGCAGAGTTTTTTGTTTCTGTCATCTTTCGGCTATCATTTCGTAAGGAGGTAAAACTGGAACATGGCAAAAGTTGAAATCAAAGCACCTGTAGTTGAAGAGATTGCAGCTAAGGCTAAAGAAGCTAAGGCAGCACTTCTTGTTGACTACCGTGGACTTACAGTTGAGCAGGATACTGAGCTCAGAAAGCAGCTTCGTGAGGCAGGTGTTACTTATAAGGTTTATAAGAACACAATGATGAAGCGTGCATTCGAGGGAACAGATTTTGCACAGCTTGATTCTCTGTTAGACGGACCGTCTGCACTCGCTCTTGCAACTGAAGATGTTACTGCTCCGGCAAGAATCATCTGTGAGTTCGCAAAGAAGGCTAACAAGCTCGAAGTAAAGGGCGCTGTTGTAGAAGGTACATTCTATGATGTAAATGGTGTTAAGGAGCTCTCAGAGATCCCTTCAAGAGAAGTACTTCTTTCAAGACTTCTTGGAAGCATGCAGTCACCTATTACAAACTTCGCTCGTGTTATCAAGCAGATTGCAGAGAAGCAGCCTGAAGCTGCTGCAGCTGAAGCTGAAGCACCTGCTGCTGAATAATTACCGGCAGAAGACAAATTTACGTATAAAATTTATCTATTAAACGAAAAATTCTAAATGGAGGAAATTACAATGACTAAGGAAGAAATCATTGAGGCTATTAAAGGTTTAACAGTTCTTGAGCTTAACGATCTCGTTAAGGCTTGTGAGGAAGAGTTCGGCGTTTCTGCAGCAGCAGGCGTTGTTGTTGCAGCAGCAGGTGCTGGTGCAGGCGCAGCAGCTGAAGAGAAGACAGAGTTCAACGTAGAGCTTACAGAAGTAGGTCCTAACAAGGTTAAGGTTATCAAGGTTGTTCGTGAAGTAACAGGTCTTGGCCTCAAGGAAGCTAAGGATCTCGTTGATAACGCTCCTAAGATGCTCAAAGAGGATGCTGACAAGGCTACAGCTGAGGACATCCAGAAGAAGCTTGACGAAGTTGGAGCAAAGGTTACTCTTAAGTAATTTAATCGCTTGAACTTAAGCTTTTAATAAAAGAATGCTGCAATACACACGACGGCTTAGGCTTAAGTGCTGTACTGCAGCATTTGTCTTTGTGTGAAATGGATTCGCACATGTTATAGAATAAACTTCACATGAAGACAAAAATTAATAATTTTATTATTGACTTTGCAAAAAGCCTATGTTATCATGTAGAATGCTTTATCATGGTGACATGGGCTTTTTGTGCCCTTTTATCATGAGTAACATATTGTCGATTTTACAGAACGGGGTGAAACGTTAGATGGAAAAGAACAGAATACGTCCGGTGTACAACGGTAAGAGCATGCGTATGAGCTTCCAGAGACAGAATGACGTTATAGAGATGCCTAATCTCATTGACGTTCAGAAATCTTCCTACGATTGGTTTATAAAAGAAGGATTAAGAGAAGCTTTCGATGATATCTCTCCGATTACGGACTACAGCGGAAATCTCAGCATGGATTTTGTTGATTATGAATTCTGCAAAGATGAGGCTAAATATTCGATCGAGGAGTGCAAGGCAAGAGATGCTACGTACGCTGCACCTCTTAAAGTAAAGGTGCGCCTCCGCAATTCAGAAAATCCGGAAAATGATATCAAGGAACACGAGATTTTCATGGGCGATCTTCCGATCATGACTGACACAGGTACCTTTGTTATCAATGGTGCAGAACGTGTTATCGTCAGCCAGTTAGTACGTTCACCCGGTATCTACTATGGTATTGACCACGATAAATTAGGTAAGCGTCTTTTCTCTTGTACTGTTATCCCAAACAGAGGTGCATGGCTTGAGTATGAGACAGATGCGAACGATGTATTTTATGTTCGTGTAGACCGTACAAGAAAGGTGCCGATCACAGTCCTTATTCGTGCTCTTGGTATTGGTTCAAATCAGGAAATTCTTGATTACTTCGGTGATGAACCAAAGATCCAGGCTTCTTTTGCTAAGGATACTTCTGAAAATTCAGTACAGGGTCTCCTTGAGCTTTATAAGAAGATCAGACCGGGTGAGCCGCTTGCTGAGGAAAGCGCACGTTCTCTTATCGAAGGCATGTTCTTCGATCCGCGTCGTTACGACCTTGCTAAGGTTGGACGTTATAAATTTAATAAGAAACTTATGCTTAGAAACCGTATTGCAGGACAGGTACTTGCTGAGGATGTTATCGATCCTTCAACAGGTGAGCTTGTTGAATGCAATGGTGTTCAGGCAGCAGCTGGTACTGAAATTACACGTGAACTTGCAGAGGAGATTCAGAACTGTGCAGTTCCTTATGTAATGGTCCAGACAGAGGAAAGAAACGTTAAGGTTCTTTCCAGCATGATGGTTGACATTGCTCATTATATTGAGTTCCCAGAAGGAAAGACAGCAGCAGATTACGGTATCCATGAAATGGTATACTATCCTGTACTTTCAAGACTCATGGATGAGTGTGAAACACCTGAAGACCTTCTTAAGGCTGTTCAGAAGAATATTGGTGAGTTGATTCCTAAGCACATTACTAAGGATGATATCTTCACATCAATCAACTACAATATGCACCTTGAATACGGCATTGGTAATAAGGATGATATCGATCACCTTGGAAACCGTCGTATCAGAGCAGTAGGCGAACTTCTTCAGAACCAGTACAGAATCGGTCTTTCAAGACTTGAAAGAGTTGTTCGTGAAAGAATGACAACACAGGATATCACAACGATCACACCTCAGGGTCTGATCAATATCAAGCCTGTAACAGCAGCTGTTAAGGAATTCTTCGGTTCATCACAGCTGTCTCAGTTCATGGATCAGAACAACCCGCTTTCTGAGCTTACACATAAGAGAAGACTTTCAGCCCTCGGTCCTGGTGGACTTTCAAGAGACCGTGCCGGAATGGAAGTTCGAGATATTCACTACTCACACTATGGACGTATGTGCCCTGTAGAGACACCTGAAGGACCTAACATCGGTCTTATCAACTCTTTGGCATGTTTCGCTCGTATCAATGAGTATGGATTTGTAGAGTCTCCTTATAGAAAGGTTGACCACTCAGATCCTGAAAATCCTCGCGTAACAGATGAAGTTGTTTATATGACAGCTGATGAAGAGGATAATTATCATGTAGCACAGGCTTCTGAAAAACTTGATGAAGAAGGCCACTTTGTTAATAAGATGGTTTCAGGTCGTTTCAGAGACCTCACACAGGAATGGGAGAGAAAGACATTCGAGTACATGGATGTCTCACCTCGTCAGGTATTCTCTATCGCTACAACACTTGTACCATTCCTTAACAACGATGACCCTACTCGTGCCCTCATGGGATCAAACATGCAGCGTCAGGCAGTTCCGCTTCTTAAGACTCAGGCACCTGCTGTTGGTACTGGTATGGAGCACAAGGCAGCTGTCGACTCAGGTGACTGCGTAGTTGCTAAGAAGTCAGGTGTTATCACACGTTCAGAGTCTAACCGTATCCTTATGGATAACGATGACGGAACAAAGGACGAGTACCATCTTATTAAGTACATGCGTTCTAACCAGTCTAACTGCTACAACCAGAGACCTATCGTATTTAAGGGTGAGCATGTAGAAGCAGGACAGGTTATCGCAGATGGTCCTTCAACATGTAATGGTGAACTTTCACTCGGTAAGAACCCGCTTATCGGATTCATGGAGTGGGAAGGATATAACTACGAGGATGCTGTTCTTCTTTCAGAGAAGCTTGTACAGCAGGATGCGTATACTTCTATCCACATGGAAGAGTATGAGTCAGAAGCTCGTGAGACAAAGCTCGGACCTGAAGAGATCACAAGAGATATTCCGGGTGTAGGTGAGGACGCTCTCAAGGATCTTGATGAGAGAGGAATCATCCGTATCGGTGCTGAGGTTCGTGCCGGTGATATCCTTGTAGGTAAGGTTACTCCTAAGGGAGAGACAGAGCTTACAGCTGAAGAAAGACTTCTTCGTGCAATCTTTGGTGAGAAGGCTCACGAAGTTCGTGATACATCACTTAAGGTACCTCATGGTGAATATGGTATCGTCGTTGATACAAAGGTATTCACACGTGAGAATGGTGACGAGCTTGCTCCAGGCGTTAACGAGGCTGTTAGAATTTATATCGCTCAGAGACGTAAGATCCAGGTTGGTGATAAGATGGCCGGACGTCATGGTAACAAGGGTGTAGTTTCACGTGTACTTCCTGTAGAAGATATGCCATATCTTCCAAACGGAAGACCTCTTGATATCGTGCTTAACCCTCTGGGTGTGCCTTCACGAATGAACATCGGACAGGTCCTTGAGATTCACCTTTCTCTTGCAGCAGAAGCTCTTGGCTTCAATATTGCAACACCTGTATTCGATGGTGCTAACGAGAATGATATCGAAGATATGCTTGAACTCGCTAACGACTATGTAAACATGGAGTGGGAAGAGTTCGAGGCTAAATATACTGAGGTACTTAGACCTGAGGTTATGGAGTATCTTTCAGATAACAGAGATCACAGAGCGCTTTGGAAAGGTGTTCCGATCAGCCGTGATGGTAAGGTAAGACTTCGTGATGGTCGTACAGGTGAGTACTTCGATTCACCGGTTACAATCGGTCACATGCATTACCTTAAGCTTCATCACCTTGTTGATGATAAGATCCACGCTCGTTCAACAGGTCCTTACTCACTTGTAACTCAGCAGCCACTTGGTGGTAAGGCTCAGTTCGGTGGACAGAGATTCGGAGAAATGGAAGTTTGGGCTCTTGAGGCGTATGGTGCAGCTTATACACTTCAGGAAGTACTTACTGTTAAGTCTGATGATGTTGTTGGACGTGTTAAGACATATGAAGCAATCATTAAGGGTGAGAACATTCCTAAGCCGGGTGTTCCTGAATCATTCAAGGTTCTCCTTAAGGAGCTTCAGTCCCTCGCTCTCGATGTTCGTGTACTTAAGGAAGATGGTACAGAAGTTGAGATCGCCGAGAACGTTGATTATGGCGATACGGATATGCGCTCTATCCTTAACGATGAGAGAGATATCCGCCCTAATGAGAATTATCAGAGTCAGGGCTACCAGATCAAAGAGCATAATGAAGAAGGCGAACTTGTAGATGTTGATGATGCTGATGAAATTGAAGAAGCTGAGGAAACAATAGACGAGTTCGACTCTGTAGAAGACTAATATTACTATAAGCATCTGCTGCGCATGCAGCAGGTGCATATTTGGATTCAAACTGCTCATAGAAAGGAAAAATGCATGTCAGAGATAAATAAACCGTCTGATACATATGAACCGCTCACGTTTGATGCAATTAGAATTGGTCTTGCATCACCTGAGAAAATCAGAGAGTGGTCACATGGTGAAGTAACTAAGCCTGAAACAATCAATTACAGAACACTTAAGCCTGAACGTGATGGTCTGTTCTGTGAAAGAATTTTCGGACCTAGCAAAGACTGGGAATGTCACTGCGGTAAATATAAAAAGATTCGTTACAAGGGCATTGTCTGCGATAAGTGCGGTGTTGAAGTAACAAAGTCATCTGTAAGACGTGAGAGAATGGGTCACATCGAGCTTGCTGCCCCTGTATCTCATATTTGGTACTTTAAGGGTATCCCTAGCCGTATGGGTCTTATCCTTGACCTTTCGCCACGTGTACTTGAAAAGGTTCTTTATTTCGCCTCATATATCGTACTCGATCCAATGAATACAGATCTTGCATACAAGCAGGTTCTTTCAGAAAAAGAGTATCAGGAGGCTGTTGAGACTTATGGTTATAAGTCATTTAGAGCCGGAATGGGCGCTGAATCCGTTAAGGAACTTCTTGAGGCTGTAGACCTTGAGAGAGAGTCTGAAACATTAAAGAATGAACTTGAGACAGCTTCAGGTCAGAAGAGAGCTCGTATCATCAAGAGACTTGATGTTGTAGAAGCTTTCAGAGAGTCTGGAAACAAGCCATCATGGATGGTACTTGATTGTATTCCTGTAATTCCACCTGATCTTCGTCCTATGGTTCAGCTTGATGGCGGCAGATTTGCTACATCTGACCTTAACGACCTTTATAGAAGGATCATTAACAGAAATAACCGTCTTCGTCGTCTTCTTGAGCTTTCTGCTCCGGACATCATCGTTCGTAACGAGAAGAGAATGCTTCAGGAGGCTGTAGACGCACTTATAGACAACGGACGTCGTGGAAGACCTGTTACAGGTCCTGGAAGCCGTGCGCTTAAGTCACTTTCAGATATGCTTAAAGGTAAGGGCGGTCGTTTCCGTCAGAACCTTCTTGGTAAGCGAGTTGACTATTCTGGACGATCAGTTATCGTCGTTGGACCAGAGCTTAAGATCTGGCAGTGTGGTCTTCCTAAGGAAATGGCTATCGAGCTCTTCAAGCCTTTCGTAATGAAAGAACTGGTTGCTAATGGAACATCACACAATATCAAGAATGCAAAGAAGATGGTAGAGCGTCTTGAGCCTGCTGTTTGGGATGTACTCGAGGACGTAATCAAAGAGCATCCTGTAATGCTTAACCGTGCTCCTACGCTTCACAGACTTGGTATTCAGGCATTCGAGCCAGTACTTGTAGAAGGTAAGGCTATTAAGCTTCATCCTCTTGCATGTACAGCCTTCAACGCTGACTTCGATGGTGACCAGATGGCTGTTCACCTTCCACTTTCAGTAGAAGCACAGGCAGAGTGTCGTTTCCTTATGCTCTCACCTAACAACCTTTTGAAGCCTTCAGATGGTGGTCCTGTTACTGTTCCTACACAGGATATGGTTCTTGGTATCTACTATCTTACACAGGTTCGTGATGGTCAGCCGGGTGAAGGTAAGGAATTCAAGGATATTTCTGAAGCTATCATGGCGTATGTTAACCATGTTATCAACCTTCAGTCAAAGATCAATGTCCGCATTGAGCGTGAAGTTAATGGTGAAATGAAGTCACAGCTCCTTCAGAATGTATCTCTTGGACGTTGTCTCTTCAACGAGATCCTTCCTCAGGACCTTGGATTTGTAGATAGAACAGTTCCTGGTCATGAGCTTGATCTTGAAGTTGACTTCCTTGTTGGTAAGAAACAGCTTAAGAAGATCATCGTTGCTATTATCAATACACACGGTGCAATCAAGACAGCTGAGACTCTTGACCACATCAAGGCAATGGGTTACCATTACTCAACAATTTCTTCTATATCAGTTTCAATTTCTGATATGGTCGTACCTGCGACTAAGCAGAAACTTCTTGATGAGGCACAGAATACTGTTGACCTTATCACAAAGAACTATAAGCGTGGTCTTATAACAGACGAAGAGCGTTACAACGAAGTAATCGAGACATGGAAGGAAATGGATGACCAGCTCACAAATGACCTTCTCAGCGGTCTTGATAAATATAACAACATCCGAATGATGGCTGACTCCGGAGCTCGAGGATCTGATAAGCAGATCAAGCAGCTCGCCGGAATGCGTGGACTTATGGCTGATACAACAGGTCATACTATCGAGCTCCCTATCAAGTCTAACTTCCGTGAAGGTCTTAACGTACTTGAGTACTTCATGTCTGCACACGGAGCAAGAAAGGGACTTTCAGATACAGCTCTTAGAACAGCCGATTCAGGATACCTTACACGTCGAATGGTTGATGTATCACAGGAACTTGTTATCCGTGATCAGGACTGCGTAGAGGGTACAGGAAGAGCACTTCCGGGAATGGTTGTTTCTGCATTCATGGATGGTAAGGAAGAGATCGAGGATCTTGAGTCAAGAATCACAGGAAGATATTCTTGTGAAAATATCTATGATCACGACGGAAACAAGATCGTTGGTGAAAACCAGATGATCACACCAAGACGTGCACATCAGGTAGTTACTATCGGTGAGCGTGATGGTAAGCCGATCACAGAAGTTAAGATCAGAACTGTCCTTACTTGCCGCTGCAAGAACGGTATTTGTGCTAAGTGTTACGGTGCAAACATGGCTACAGGCGAGGCTGTACAGGTTGGTGAAACAGTTGGTATCATCGCTGCTCAGTCAATCGGTGAGCCTGGTACACAGCTTACAATGAGAACATTCCATACTGGTGGTGTTGCCGGTTCCGATATCACACAGGGTCTTCCTCGAGTAGAGGAGCTTTTTGAGGCTCGTAAGCCTAAGGGACTTGCTATCATCGCAGAGTTCGGCGGTCATGTTGAAGTTCGTGATACAAAGAAGAAGAGAGAAGTTATCGTAACTAACGAGCAGACTGGTGAGTCAAAGGCTTATCTTATCCCTTATGGTTCACGTATTAAGGCTGTTGATGGTGAGAATATTGAAGCCGGTGATGAGATCACAGAAGGTTCAATCAATCCACACGACCTTATGAAGATCAAGGGACTTAGAGCTGTTCAGGATTACCTTCTTAAGGAAGTACAGCGTGTATATCGTCTTCAGGGTGTTGAAATCAACGATAAGCACATTGAGATGATCGTTCACCAGATGCTTAAAAAGGTTGAGGTTGACGATCCGGGTGATTCAGATCTTCTTCCTGGAACAAGAATGGATTCACTTGACTTCGATGACGTTAACGAACAGCTTGAGGCTGAAGGCAAGAAGCTTGCAACATCTGAGAGAGTTATCCTTGGTATTACTAAGGCTTCACTTGCAACAGATTCATTCCTTTCAGCTGCTTCATTCCAGGAGACAACAAAGGTTCTTACTGATGCCGCTATCAAGGGTAAGGTAGATCACCTTGTTGGACTTAAGGAAAATGTCCTTATCGGTAAGCTTATCCCTGCAGGTACAGGTATGAGAAGATACAGAGACATCAAGCTTTCAACAGATGGCGATGTAGAAGCTAAGAAGAAGGCTATGGCTGAGGAAGCAGAAGCTCTTGCAGCTATGAAGTCTGACGAAAAATAATAGATGTGAAGACCACTTTCATATAGTGTGAAAAAGGTTTAATGTCATAATAAATAGGCCTTATGTTCGGCAGGGATTGACTTGTCGAAACATGAGGCTTATTTTTTACTATATTTTTGCAAAATAACCATAGGGTTTATAAAAAATTTATTGACATAAAAATCATAGTGATTTATACTATTTTAGCGTGCGTCGGGATAAATTGATGCATGCAAAAAATACTAAAGAAAGAGGTGAAACTGAAATGCCAACATTTAACCAGTTAGTTAAGAAGGGCAGATCAACTGCTGCGAAGAAGTCTAAGTCTCCAGCACTTCAGAAGGGATTTAACTCTTTACAGAAGAAGGCAACTAACACACTTTCTCCACAGAAGCGTGGTGTGTGTACAGCTGTTAAGACTGCTACTCCTAAAAAGCCTAACTCAGCGCTCAGAAAGATCGCCCGTGTACGTCTTTCAAACGGAATCGAAGTAACAAGTTATATTCCAGGAGAAGGACACAACCTTCAGGAGCATAGCGTAGTTCTGATCCGTGGTGGCCGTGTTAAGGATCTTCCTGGTACAAGATACCACATTATCCGTGGAACACTGGATACCGCTGGTGTAGCTAACAGAATGCAGGCCCGTTCTAAGTACGGTGCTAAGAAGCCTAAGGCAAAGAAGTAATAACACGGAAGATACGGTAGTGTTGGATATAGTTTCATTATTATAGACAGCACGAACACGACTACGACTCGTGAGTACCGTTGAGCCGAATGACTCAAGTTTAGGAGGGAAGAAACGTGCCACGTAAAGGACATATTGTTAAAAGAGACGTCCTTGCAGATCCAATGTACAACAATAAAGTGGTAACAAAGCTCATCAACAACATCATGCTTGATGGTAAGAAGGGCGTTGCTCAGAAGATTGTTTACGGCGCATTTGCAAAGGTCGAAGAAAAGGCTGGAAAGCCGGCACTCGAAGTTTTCGAGGAAGCCATGAATAATATCATGCCGGCACTTGAAGTTAAAGCAAGACGTATCGGTGGTGCTACATATCAGGTACCTATCGAAGTTAGACCTGACCGTCGTCAGGCTCTTGGTCTTCGTTGGCTTACAACATTCTCAAGACAGAGAACAGAGAAGACAATGATCGACAGACTTGCTAACGAGATTCTTGACGCTTCAAATAACACAGGTTCAGCTGTAAAGCGTAAGGAAGAGATGCATAGAATGGCTGATGCTAATAAGGCATTCGCTCACTATCGTTTCTAATTTACCTGTTGTTTGCTTTTTAGTTAAATAGGAGGAAAATTCCTTGAGTAACGATCCTGGAAGAGAGTACCCCCTTGAGAGAACCAGAAATATAGGTATTATGGCCCATATCGATGCAGGTAAGACAACTCTTACAGAGCGTATCCTGTATTATACAGGCGTAAACTATAAGATTGGTGATACTCATGATGGTACAGCAACAATGGACTGGATGGCTCAGGAGCAGGAGCGTGGTATTACTATCACATCTGCTGCTACAACTTGCCACTGGACATTGGAAGAGAATGCAAAGCCTAAGAAGGGCGCAAAGGAACACAGAATCAACATCATCGATACACCTGGTCACGTAGACTTCACAGTAGAAGTTGAGCGTTCACTTCGTGTACTTGATGGCGCTATCGGCGTATTCGCTGCAAAGAGCGGTGTTGAGCCTCAGTCTGAAAACGTTTGGCGTCAGGCAGAGGGATTCCACGTTCCGAGAATGGCATTCATCAACAAGATGGATGCACTTGGTGCTGATTACTTCGGCACTGTTGATCAGATCCGCAACAGACTTGGTTCTAATGCAATCATGATCACAATCCCGATCGGTAAAGAAGACGAGTTCGTTGGTGTAGTAGACCTCCTTGAGAACAAGGCATACTACTATGACGACGAGAAGGGTACTGAAGTAGAAGTAAAAGACATCCCTGACGATATGAAGGATGATGTTGAGCTCTACAGAACAGAGACAATCGAAAAGATCTGCGAACTTGATGATGATCTCATGGAGCAGTATCTTGAAGATACAATCCCATCAATCGATGAGATGAAGAAGGCCCTTCGTACTGCTTGTATCGAAAACAGAGCAGTTCCTGTATTTGCAGGTTCAGCATATAAGAACAAGGGTGTTCAGAAGCTTCTGGACGGCGTTGTTGAATATATGCCAGCTCCAGTAGATATCCCAGCTGCAGAGGGAACAGACCTTGAAGGCAACGCTATTCAGATCGAGTCAACAGATGATGGCCCGTTCGCAGCTCTTGCATTCAAGATCATGGCTGATCCTTTCGTAGGTAAGCTTGCTTACATCCGTGTTTACAGAGGTAAGCTGAACTCAGGTTCATATGTACTGAATTCATCTAAGCAGAAGAAGGAGCGTGTAGGACGTATCCTTCAGATGCATGCTAATAAGAGAAACGAGCTCGACACTGTATATTCAGGTGATATCGCAGCAGCAGTAGGTTTCAAGTATACTATTACTGGTGATACAATCTGTGACGAGCAGCATCCGGTTATTCTTGAGTCTATGGAATTCCCAGATCCTGTTATCGAGCTTGCTATCGAGCCTAAGACAAAGGCTGGTCAGGATAAACTTGGTCAGGCACTTGCTAAGCTCGCTGAAGAAGATCCTACATTCCGTGCTCATACAAATGAGGAAACAGGACAGACAATCATCGCTGGTATGGGTGAGCTTCACCTTGAAATCATCGTTGACCGTCTTCTTCGTGAATTCAATGTAGAAGCAAACGTAGGTGCTCCTCAGGTTGCATACAAGGAAGCTATCACTAAGAAGGTTGATATCGATTCTAAGTATGTTAAGCAGTCCGGTGGACGTGGTCAGTATGGTCATGCTAAGATCACATTCGAGCCTATGGACGTTAATGGTGAGAATGAGTACGAGTTCATCAACAACGTAACTGGTGGTGCTATTCCTAAGGAATATATCCCATCTGTTGATGAAGGTATTCAGGAAGCTATGAAGACAGGTATCCTTGGTGGATTCCCTGTTACTGGTATCAAAGCTACATGTTATGATGGATCATACCACGAAGTCGATTCATCTGAAATGGCATTCCACATTGCCGGTTCTATGGCTCTTAAGGATGCTCTTCAGAAGGGTGCTTCAGTTCTCCTTGAGCCTATCATGAAGGTCGAAGTTACAATGCCTGAGGAATACATGGGTGATGTAATCGGCGATATGAACTCAAGACGTGGACAGGTTTCTGGTATGGAAGACATCCCAGGTGGTAAGATGGTTAAGGCTATGACTCCACTTTCAGAGATGTTCGGATATGCTACAGACCTTCGTTCAAGAACACAGGGTCGTGGTAACTACTCAATGTTCTTTGATCACTATGAGCCAGTTCCGAAGAATGTTGCCGATAAGGTACTTTCTAACAAGAAGGGCTGATAATTTAAGAGATAAAGCATAGATTGCTCTTTTAGAGCAGTCTATGCTCTATAAAAGTACTTGAAAAAGTACTCTAATTCAAATATAATAACAATTAGTGTGTTATATTGTTTTTTTTGCGAGTAAACGCAAAATTTTAAGGAGGAAATAAACAAAATGGCTAAAGCTAAATTTGAGAGAACCAAGCCGCATGTTAACATCGGTACTATTGGCCACGTAGATCACGGTAAGACTACTCTTACAGCAGCAATCACAGCAGTTCTTGCTGAGAGACTTGGTGTTGATCCGGCCGTTCCTTTCGATGAAATCGATAAAGCACCTGAAGAAAAGGCACGTGGAATAACGATTTCTACTGCACACGTTGAGTACGAGACAGAGACACGTCACTATGCACACGTTGACTGCCCAGGCCACGCTGACTATGTAAAGAACATGATCACTGGTGCTGCACAGATGGATGGTGCTATCCTCGTAGTAGCTGCTACAGACGGTGTTATGGCTCAGACTAAGGAGCACGTTCTTCTTGCTCGTCAGGTAGGCGTTCCTTACATCGTAGTATTCCTTAACAAGTGCGATATGGTTGATGATGATGAGCTTATCGAGCTCGTAGAGATGGAGATCAGAGATCTTCTTAACGAGTACGAGTTCCCTGGCGATGACATCCCGATCGTTCGTGGTTCTGCTCTTAAGGCTCTTGAAGATCCTAAGGGTGAGTGGGGCGATAAGATCATGGAGCTTATGGCTGCAGTTGATAGCTACATCCCAACTCCTCAGAGACCTACAGATAAGCCTTTCCTTATGCCAGTAGAGGACGTATTCACAATCACAGGTCGTGGTACAGTTGCTACTGGTAGAGTAGAGCGTGGTGTTCTTCACCTCAACGACGAAGTTGAAATCGTTGGTATCAGAGAAGAAGTTAAGAAGACTGTTGTAACTGGTATCGAAATGTTCCGTAAGCTCCTTGATGAAGGTGAAGCTGGTGATAACATCGGTGCACTTCTTCGTGGTGTTGATCGTAAGGATATCGAGCGTGGACAGGTTCTTGCTAAGCCTGGCACAGTAACATGCCACACAAACTTCACAGCTCAGGTTTACGTTCTTACTAAGGATGAAGGTGGACGTCATACTCCATTCTTCAACAACTATCGTCCACAGTTCTACTTCAGAACAACAGACGTAACAGGTGTTATCAGCCTTCCAGAAGGAACAGAAATGTGCATGCCTGGTGATAACGTTGAGATGACAATCGAGCTCATCCACCCTATCGCTATGGAGCAGGGTCTTACATTCGCTATCCGTGAGGGTGGACGTACAGTAGGATCTGGCCGTGTTGCTAACATCATTAAGTAATTTAATCTAATATTTTAGATTTTTATATTTGTCCAAGCGTAAAAAGAGAGTCGGTTCCCTTCGGGGAATCGGCTCTTTTTGGTAGGCAAAAATACAATAGCTGAGTTAAATGGTGTTTTTCCGGATAAAGTATAGATTTATACCTGATTAATTATTGCATGTTTAAAATACAACTTCCATTATTGTATCTTTAACGATACAATTAATTCATAAATAAATTAATTGCGCGCAAGAATATTGTAATGGAGGACTGAATGAAGAATAGCAAAGTTAAGAGGTTGTTTAGTAAAGTTTTGGCAATTGCTCTGGCTGCAGTAGCGATCACTACTGTAAACACTATCTCTGCTGAGGCAGCAGAGAATAATCTTCTCAACACATATGGCAAGACCTATGGATACTCCGGAACATGTATTAATTTGTATCAGTTGAAAGATTCTAAGACGCTTGAGCTTATTAAGAAAAACTACAATAGTATCACACTCGAGAATGAGATGAAGCCGGATGCACTTTTAGGTGGTTCAGCAAGACTTATATCTGTACAGGAAGCAAAAAATCGAGGATACTACATCCCAGATAGTTATAAAGAAGCTTATGTTCCTCAGATCAATTTCAATACGGTAGATGAGGTACTTAAAATTTGTGCTCAGAACGGAATTAAAATGAGAGCACACACACTTGTTTGGCATTCACAGACACCATCATGGTTTTTCAGAAATGGTTTTCAGGGAAATCAGGGCTTTGTACAGCCTGCAACGATGGATGCACGTATGGAGATGTACATTAAAACTGTAATGAATCATGTATATCTCAGTAACTATGGTGATGTAGTTTATGCATGGGATATTGCAAACGAGTATCTGCATGCTTCAAATTCAGGCTGGGAGGCAGTTTATGGTAAGCGCGGAACTTCTCCTGAATTCTTAAAGAAGGCATATACTTTTGCAAATGATACTTTGAGATATTTCAAGAAAGATAAGTCAGTCAAGCTTTTCTATAATGACTACAACACATATATGGAAGTGAATGATGTTATAAAGCTTGTCAATTATATCAACTCTGACAAAAAGGTATGCGATGGCGTTGGAATGCAGTCACACCTTGGAACAAATTTCCCAAGCACAGACAGCTATATCAATGCTATGAAGTCATTCCTCAATGCAGGATTTGAGGTTCAAGTCACAGAGATAGATATTACTAACAAAGGTGATCGTGATCTTGAAAATTATGCATATGATCTTTTCAAGAAGATCAATGCACTGAAAAAGAATGGCGGAAAGATAACAGGCGTAACATGGTGGGGACTTTCTGACCAGGTTACATGGATAAAGGATGCAAGACCACTGCTTTTCTCTAATCCTACAACTCCAAAGTCAGCATATTATAAGGTTCTTCAGGCATACACAGAAACATTTGGAGGATCTCAGGACAACGGAGGAAATCAGCCGGGTAATACTCAGCAGACATCAGGAGTTATCGAAGATGGCTGGTATTATATCAAGAATACAAATTCACAGAAATACCTGACAGTTCAGGATAATCAGGTTAAGAGCTATGCAAACGTATGCATCAGCGAGGGTACTGGTGTAGATGGCCAGAAATGGTATGTAAAGAATACAAATGACGGATACATCACACTTACAAGTAAACTTGGAAACTTCATGCTTGATGTTGCCAATGGCTCAGGTGATGATGGCGCAAATATAGGTGTATATACAGGATATGCGGGCGACGCTCAGAAATTCGTCGTTAAGACAACTAATTACAACGGTATTTATACACTTGCTACAAAGGTTTCAAATGCGTCTAAGTCAGTAGATGTATATGGAGCAAGAAAAGCTGATGGAACTAATGTATGCCAGTGGAGCAGCAATGGTAACGCAAATCAGCAGTGGCAGTTTGAAAAGACAGGTGATTCTGTTTATAACCTTGGTGAATCAAAGGCTGCAGAATCTGCAAGTGATGATGCTGTAGATCTTATGCAGGAATTTGATGAAGATGAAGGCGAAGTTGTAGTTATCGAATAATAAAATCTTATATATCTCAAAAATACCGCCGGTCAGTATATGCTGATCGGCGGTTTATTATTAACGACATAAGTGGTAAAATAAAAAGAAAACCTTTCGGATTTATGAGCCGAAAGGTTTTTGTTTGTGAAAGGAATAGAAATGTCACAGGAATATCAGCATCTATATCATGAATTCGGACCGCTGTATGACGAAAATTCTAAAATATTGATATTGGGCAGCTTTCCGTCAGTAAAATCCAGAGAGGTCAATTTTTACTACGGACATCCGCAGAATAGATTTTGGAGGATCATCAGGGCGATTTTTGATGAAAAGGTATATGATGAGGCGATGAACGGTGGTGCAGTAGCTCTTCCGGAAAATTTTGAAGAAAAGAAGCGGCTTATACTTGAGAATCATCTTGCGCTGTGGGATACGATAGATCAATGCAGCATCATAGGCTCTCAGGACAGCACTATAAAAGATGTGAAAGTAAGCGACTTTCCGGCACTTTTGTCTAAATGTGATATAGTTAAGATCTGCTGTAATGGTACAGCTTCTTATAATTTCTTTATGAAATACGCATACGAAAATGTAAAAAAATATTATACTGGCTCAGGTGGAAAAGTCCCGGATATTGTAAAGCTTCCATCGACTTCTCCGGCAAATGCAGCGTGGAGGCTGCCGAGGCTTATTGAAGCTTGGAGTAAAGAGATACAAAAGAAGTAAAGGATGTAGTTTGGTTAAATTGAATAGTTTTTTTAGCAGCAAATTGGTTATCTTCCTGGGGGCGCTCATAAGCTGCAGCCTTTGGGGTAGTGCTTTTCCATGCATTAAACTTGGATATCAGGTCTTTAAGATAGACTCTGCGGCGACAGCCGATATTATCATATTTGCAGGTGAAAGATTTGCGCTGGCAGGGATTCTTGTACTGGTATTTGCAAGCATCATGAAGAAAAAGCTGATACTGCCGCGGTTAGATGAAATCCCGGATGTATTTTTGCTGAGCCTTTTTCAGACGATCGGGCAGTATATATTATTTTACATAGGTCTGGCGCATACATCAGGGATAAATGGATCTATCATAAATTCACTTTCGTCATTTGTAGCTATATTAGTGGCGGTATATGGCTTTAGGATCGAGAAGATGGACAGGAAAAAGGCGCTTGGATGTGCCTTAGGGGTTGCAGGCGTGCTTGTGATTAATCTTACAGGCGGTAAAATTGCATTTAATGTTGCCGGAGATCTGATGGTACTGCTATCAACTGTAGCTTATGCCATATCTTCAACGCTGATAAAGATAAAATCACAAATGCATGATACAGTGATGCTCTCAGGAGCACAGTTTATCGTTGGAGGACTGGTAATGATGGCGGTAGGCTCTGTCATGGGAGGCAGGTTCCATGTGGCAGGAGCATCTGGTGTGATGCTGCTCGTGTATCTGGCACTTATATCTTCAGTCGCATATACGCTGTGGGGGATTCTCTTAAAGTACAATGATGTATCCAACGTATCTATTTATGGCTTTATTACGCCGATAATGGGTATGATACTGTCGATGGTGATCTTGTCAGAGGGGCAGGACTTCGGAATGAAGCATGTGGTAGGGCTTCTGGCGATATCAGCCGGAATTTATATAGTTAATGCTGATATTAAGTTTTTGATTGATCAGGCATAATTGAAGGCGTTAATTTTTGCTGATGAGAGCTTGTATCGTCAGTGTTTTGAGAAGCGATGATATATTCGGATCAAAGAGGTTTTATAATGGATAATGAACTTGAATGGGATAAAATGTTAAAAATACGTACTTCCGGAAGAGATGATACGGATGCGGATCAGTTTAGGTTTCCGTATGAGCCTACGCCGTACTCAGTGCTCGAAAGATTGGCAAATTCCGGATATATCCGTAAAAATAATACATTGATAGATTATGGTGCAGGAAAGGGAAGGGTTGATTTTTTCCTTTCATATCAGACAAGATGTCACTCGATTGGTGTTGAATATAATGAGCGTATATTTAATGCGTTGGAAGAGAATAAGAGTACTTCAGCAGCCGGGAGAAGGACAGATTTTGTGCTTGCAGATGCAGTAAAATATGATGTTCCTGCAGAAGCAGACAGATTTTATTTCTTTAATCCATTTTCGATAGAGATACTGCTGAGCGTGATAAAAAAGATAAAAGAGTCATATTACATAAATCAGAGAGAAATGCTCTTTTTCTTTTACTACCCGAATAAAGAATATCTTGCATACCTTAACAGCAGTGATGAGATGGAACTTATAGATGAGATAAGTACGATCGATCTTTTTGAAGGAAATGATGAGAGGGAAAAAATCGCTGTATATCGGGTTACTAATTTTTTAGGAAATTAATACCGATATATTTATATAGCAAATGTCAAAATTTTTTTGATGTCTGCTGCGCGGATTTTGGCTGCTGAAAGCAGCATATTTCCTTAAAAACAAGTGTTATGTTGTTGGGTGAATTGGGGAAGAGTATGTATTGGAACTGTGATTTCGCAATTGTATCAATGATAATTAATATAATACTGTACTGCTTTTATAATCGCAAAAAGTTCCTTCCGCTCAGAAGAAATAGGTTATTTCATGCGATTATCGTAACAGAGCTTGTTGCAGCAGGAGTAGATATTGTCTCATCGGTTTTGTGTGAATTTTATCGTTTTATTCCGGAATACTTAAATGAGCTGATATGTACAGCCTTTTATATTATATATATTCAGGTGATAGTATTTGTATTTGTGCATACTAGAGCCTTCTTTAATGTTGATCCTAAGAGAAAAGGCGGAATATATTACATACCGGCGATCGTAATGATATTGTTGTATCTGTCTAATTTGTATCTGCATTTTATCTTTTCGATAACAAAGGAAAACGGATTTGCTTTTAAGCCGGCATTCAATCTGTCGGTATATTTCAGCCTGTTTTATGCGATAGTTGCGATAGTGAGTATTTTAAGAAATGCGGATAAGATAAGTGCTGAGCAAAAGTTCGGATTGGTTAGTGCATGGGTGATCATATTTTTAGGTGTGATCTATGAAAGAGTAAATCCACGTCTTTTGATAACTAACCTTACAGTAACTATAGCGGAGCTGGTTTTATATCTGATCCAGCAAAATCCTGACTTGTATCGTGACAGATTCAATGAGATGTATAATTATAGGGGATTTGAGGAAATTGCGATAGACTTATCAGGCAGGGGTGAGTCGTTCTCAGGTTTATGTATAGAAATACAGAATTATGAGAATATGAGATCGGTGTATAACGGTAATACAATTGAAAGTATAAGCAGCAAGATAAGTGATTACATTGTTGAGCAGTTTAAGGAAACTGACCTCAAGTTTTATCTCTCAAAAGGCATGTATATCATCCTGTTTTCTGATGAGGATGAACACCGCGATGAAGCAGCGGAGATAGTTAAAAGATTTAATACACCGTGGGAAATACCATGCGGCTTGCAAGAAAAGTATTACATAAGAGTTGATGTTACGGCGGTTTATCTGCCTAGACAGACATGGGGGAAAGATTACTCACAGTTTAGGGATATGATTTTTGAGATATTTACGCTCTTTTCTGATGAGGAGATCAATAAAGTACATGTAATGGATGATGATAAAAAGCGCAGGATAAAGAGGAGATATGAGGTTGCGCAGGCTATAGAGAGGGCTTTGATCAACAAGTCGGTTGAAGTATATTATCAGCCTATATACTCTTATGAAAAAAACAAAGTCATAAGTGCTGAGGCATTGGCACGGATGCATGATGATAAGCTTGGATTCATACCACCGGATGAATTTATCTCAATAGCAGAAAAGAATGGCAAAATAACAGAGCTTGGATATCAGATATTCGAAAAGATATGCGCCTTTATAAGAGATCATGACCTTGATAAAATGGGGCTTGATTACATAGAGATAAATCTTTCGCCGATACAGTTTAGAAATGAAAAGCTTGCAGAAAGACTATTGGAGATAATTGATAAGTACAAGGTTGATCCGCGAAAACTAAATTTCGAGATAACGGAATCGGCTATGACGGATATAGGAAGGACATTGCGGCAGATAGAGCCGCTGAAAGAACGTGGCATAAGCTTCTCGATGGATGACTATGGGACAGGATATTCGAATCTCATAGCGATATTTAAGCTGCCGTTTTCTATATTGAAGATTGATAAATCAATAGTTTGGAGCCATTTCAACAGGGAAAATGACATGCTCTATGACTTCATAAAGGTCTTTAGGAAAAATGGGCTTAAAGTTGTCTGTGAGGGAGTGGAAACTGAGGAGATGGTAAATGAACTAAATGATATGGAATGCGAATTTCAGCAGGGATATTATTATTCAAGACCGGTTGAAGAGTCGCAGTTCTTGAATTACATCGAAAAAATAAATGGAAATAGAAGTTCGGTACGTTGACATTGCTGACACGAAATAAGTATAATTAATTTATTATGAAAAAGAATATACTTAAAAGTAAATTATACCTATATCTAACGGAATTCATTTCTGGAATGGCAGTAATGGCGGTAGAACAGGGCGCCAGCAGATTGTTGGCGCCTTATTTTAGTTCATCGCAGATAGTGTGGACGATAATCATAGGAACGATAATGATCGCTATGGCGCTCGGAAATATCTTTGGCGGAAGATGGGCGGATAAAGATCCGGACCCGGCGAAACTTTTCAAGAGGATAATACTTGCCGCCATATGGATAGCTGCGATACCGTTTGCCGGAAAATACATAATCATTGGAATCACAGGTATACTCATAGTTACGATCAGCACGAATTTGCTGATATGGGCGGCGTTCCTTGCATGTATGATAATATTTGTATTTCCGCTTTTTCTGCTTGGAACAGTTACACCATCGCTTATCAGGTATACGGTGTCGGATCTTGATGAGAGCGGAAGTATAGCAGGAGGGCTTGGAGCATGCAATACTGTCGGAAGTATCCTTGGAACATTTCTTCCGACATTTGTGACGATCCCTACAGCGGGAACAGCAGTTACATTTTTGATCTTTGCAGGGGCGCTTCTTGTACTTGCGGCACTTTACTTCATAGTGAACGGTGGAGGAAGGAAAGCGATTGCCGCTTCACTCGTAATATTTGTGCTGTGCTCAGTTTTTGGCCACTCTTCAAATTTTGCATTTTGGGAGAATGATCTGGCGTTTGAAGGGGAGTCTATCTATAATTACCTGCAGGTGAGGGACAGTGCAGACTCAACAATACTTTCAACAAATGTAATGTTCGGAGTGCAGTCCATAAGAAAAAAGAACGAAAATTTAACAGGCATGTACTATGACTACGCACTTATGGCGCCTGTCATGGCAGGTCTGGCAGAAAGCAGTACAGGCGGCGAAAAGCCGTCTGTTTTAATACTCGGAATGGGCAGCGGGACCTTTGCGGTGCAGTGTGCCAGGTATTTTCCACAGGTTGATGTGAGCGGTGTAGAGATAGATGAAAAGATAACGGAACTTGCTCACGAATATTTCGAGCTCCCAGAGTCGATACCGGTAGAAACTTATGACGGCAGGGCTTACCTGAATGCAGACAAAAAGAAATATGATGTGATAATGGTGGATGCATATCAGGATATCACGATCCCATTTCAGATGAGCTCAGTGGAGTTCTTTTCGCTGGTAAAAAGCCATCTTAAGGATAATGGCGTGATGGTTGTAAACCTGAATATGTATGACGGTGATGGAGAAACTATAACGAGCTATCTTTCAGATACTATCGCATCTGTCTTTGAGGATGTATCTGTGATAGATGTGCCTGGTGCTACGAATAGAGAGCTTTTTGCCGCGAGCAGACCAGAGCTGAGAGAAGGATTGGCAGCGGCTGTTGAAAATGTTTCAGATCATGAACTTAGAGCAATGCTCACGGCTTCTGAGAGCAGGCTTAAAAAGTGGGATTCGACAGGGCATATCTTTACAGACGACAGAGCGCCGGTAGAGCTGATGGGCATTAAAACGATAGATGGTCTGATTAATTCAGAGATTCAGTATTATAAAGATGTATTTCGTGAAAAAGGTTTTTCCGGGCTTTTAGAATTTTGATCAGAAAAAAGTACTTAAGAATCACGTGATTAGGTTTAAATGTCCTTTGATACGATTCAAAACCGAAACCACAATATATATGCTCTAAACAGCAGCAAGACAACGTTATACAGTACTAAAGTGAGATGTATACACATCTCGCTTTTTTGTATAAACATTTGGTTAAAATAAATCAAGAAAATAGATTAAATCTGTCCCTGTGATTAAAAATTTCTCTGTGCTAAAGTAATATTAATCAAATTAGTTGACTGATTGAGATTGTCTTAGGAACTTATTTTTAAAAGAAAAGAGGTTTGGGGAATGTTTAACGCAGAAAAGTATAAAATTCCATATTTTATGCCGGATAAGCCGACATATGACTGGGTAAAAAAAGACCATATAACCAAAGCACCGATATGGTGCAGCGTAGACCTTCGAGACGGAAATCAGGCTTTGATCGAACCGATGAGTCTTGAAGAAAAACTAGAATTCTTCCAAATGCTCGTAAAAATAGGTTTTAAGGAGATAGAGATCGGTTTTCCGGCAGCTTCAGATACAGAATATGAATTTGCAAGGACACTTATAGAGAAAAAAATGGTACCGGAAGATGTCACACTTCAGGTTCTGACTCAGGCAAGAGAGCATATCATAAGGAAAACTTTTGAAGCTGTAGAGGGTGCGCCGCATGCGATCATCCATGTATATAATTCCACATCTGTAGCGCAGAGAGAGCAGGTGTTTGGTAAAGATAAAGAAGAGATAAAGCAGATAGCAATTGACGGTGCGAAGCTTCTGAAAGAGCTTGCGGACCAGACAGAGGGTAATTTTTCCTTCGAGTATTCTCCGGAAAGTTTCCCGGGAACTGAAGTAGAGTATGCGGTTGAGGTATGCAATGCGGTTTTGGATGTGTGGAAGCCGAAGAAGTCAAATAAAGCGATCATAAATATACCGACAACAGTTGAGAATGCAATGCCGCATGTATTTGCAACTCAGCTCGAATATGTGACAAAGAATCTTAAATATCGTGATGCAGTGACACTTTCGATCCATCCTCATAATGACAGAGGAACCGGTGTGGCTACTGCTGAGATGGGCATCCTTGCCGGTGCCGACAGAGTAGAAGGCACACTTTTTGGAAATGGTGAAAGAACAGGCAATGTGGATGTGGTCACACTTGCCATGAATATGTATTCACACGGCGTTGATTCTAAGCTTGATTTCAGCAATATCATGGAAATCGGAGAAAAGTACGAGAATCTCACACGCATGGAGATATTCCCAAGACAGCCATATGCCGGACAGCTTGTATTTACAGCATTTTCAGGTTCACATCAGGATGCTATTTCGAAAGGCTTCAGATGGAATAAGGCACATCCGGATAAGCCATGGTGCGTTCCTTACCTTCCTATCGATCCACACGACCTCGGACGTGAGTATGACGGTGATGTTATCAGGATCAACAGCCAGTCAGGCAAGGGCGGTGTAAGCTACATTTTGCAGCACAATTTTGGTCTGCAGATTCCGAAGGAGATGCAGGAAGATGTCAGCTATACAGTTAAAGGAATTTCTGACAGAGAACATGCTGAGCTTTCGCCTGAGAGAGTTTATCATATCTTTGAGGATAAATATATCAATAATGACGGTCCGTTTATAATAGCGGATGCTCACTTTGAGCAGATAGATGGAATCCTTGCCAGAGTCGCTATAAGCAGAAAGGGAAAAGAAACACTTGTAGCTGCAAATGGTAATGGACGCTTAGATGCGGTAAGTAATGCGATTAAGTCATATTTCAATGTGAGTTATGAACTTTCCACTTATTCAGAACATGCATTAGGGCATGGTTCATCATCAAAGGCATGTACATATGTAGGCGTGACCTGCAATGGAAAGAAGTATTGGGGTGTTGGAATCGATGAAGATATTATCCGTTCCTCAATAGATGCACTTACAGTTGCGGTAAACCAGATTGAAATGATAAGGGAGATAAACGATGACCAGGACCAACGAATCACGGAGATCCTTAATTTTATACAGGAGAAATACCTGACTATAACATTAGACGATCTCTCAAGGGAGTTTTACCTCTCAAAGCCGTATCTTTCAAAGTACATCAGAGAAAAATCAGGCTGCACTTTTAGTGAAAATGTGCAGAAGATAAGACTGAAGAAAGCCTGCACACTTCTTCGAAACGGAAATATGAAGGTTGAGAAGGTTGCTGAAAATGTAGGCTACCCAAGTGTCGAGCATTTCAATCGTCAATTTAAGCGCAGATTTGGAATGACACCTGTACAATATAGAAACAGCAATAAGTAGAAAATGGAAAACCACTCAGGAGACTGGGTGGTTTTTTAACTGTTAAGCTTTTTGTTAAAATGAAAAAATAGATAATAAATTTTTGAACTAAATAGGTAAAATGACGAAGCAGTAAAAAATGGCGATGATAATTATTGTGTATTTTTAATGTATTTTCTGGTATATTTCGTCTATCGTGTTGCATATTTCACAAATGTATGTTAAATTAAACATAGTTAAATAATTCGCCGATGAGAGATGAGAGCGTGGCCGATAACAGCGGGAAGCTGCGTACTGACCATGCTCATTTTTATGTTCAAATGTATTGCATTTAAATAAATACAGTACAAGGAGCGGTCTCCGGCCTGCATCATCTTCAAGGGAGGAAAGAGGTCATTATTCAATGCGCAGATTCATTGAACTGATTGAAGATACGCCGATCATAGCGGCAGTTAAAGATGATGAAGGACTGGAGCTAAGCCTTACAACCGATTCTTCCGTGATTTTTGTACTATATGGGGATGTCTGTTCATTACCTGATATCGTGAAAAAGATTCACGATGCAGGAAAAACGGCAATGGTACATATCGATCTGATAAATGGATTGAGTTCCAGAGATACGTCAGTAGATTTTATAAAAAAATACACGGAAGCGGATGGGATCATTACGACAAAAAATGCACTCATCCCACATGCAAAAGAAATCGGGCTCCACACTATCCTTAGGTATTTTGTCCTCGACAGTATGGCGTTGGTGAATATAGAGAAGCAGGCAAGGCATGGGGTAGCTCAGCCTGACTTCATTGAGATATTGCCGGGGGTTATCCTTCCATCAGTGATACAGAAGATCAATTCGATCAGCAGGGTACCTGTCATCGCAGGGGGGTTAATCACAACAAAGGAAGAGGTTATGAACGCTCTCAATAATGGCGCTATAGCTATTTCATCTACGAACCAAAAGGTATGGTTTATGTAAGGTGTGAGAAGGAGGAAACTTTTTATGGCTAAGTATGTAATGGCTCTTGATGCAGGTACAACCAGCAATCGCTGTATCCTTTTTAATGAAAAGGGTGAAATGTGCTCAGTTGCACAGAAAGAGTTCACACAGTATTTCCCGCATCCAGGCTGGGTAGAGCACGATGCAAGTGAAATCTGGCAGACACAGCTGAGTGTGGCTCGTAAAGCGATGGAACAGATTGGTGCTACAGCAGAAGACATTGCAGCAATCGGTATCACAAATCAGCGTGAAACTACTATCCTTTGGGATAGAGCAACAGGTCAGCCTGTATCACATGCGATCGTTTGGCAGTGCCGTCGTACAGCTGATTTCACAGAAAAGTTAAAGAACGATAACCCTGGTATCGTTGATAAATTCCGTGAAAAAACAGGACTTATCATTGATCCATATTTCTCAGGAACAAAGATCCGCTGGATTCTTGACAATGTAGACCATGTTCGTGAGAGAGCAGAGAGAGGTGAGATCGCTTTTGGTACTGTAGACTCATGGCTTATTTACAAGCTTACCAAGGGCAAGGTTCACGTTACTGATTATTCTAACGCATCAAGAACACTTCTTTTCAATATCAACACTCTTGAGTGGGATGAAGAACTTTGCAAGATTCTTAATGTTCCGATGTCAATTCTTCCTGAAGCTAAGCCTTCAAGCTTTATCTATGGCGAGTCTGACCCTGAGTTCTTTGGCGGACCTATCCGTATCGCAGGTGCAGCCGGTGACCAGCAGGCAGCTCTCTTTGGTCAGACATGCTTTACAGCAGGTGAGGCAAAGAATACATATGGTACAGGATGCTTCATGCTTATGAATACAGGTGAGAAACCAATCTTCTCTAAGAATGGACTTCTTACAACTATCGCATGGGGACTTGATGGAAAAGTTAATTATGCTCTTGAAGGTTCTGTATATGTTGCAGGCGCAGCTATCCAGTGGCTTCGCGATGAAGTTCGCATGATCGATACTTCGCCGGATTCAGAGTATTTTGCAACTCAGGTAAAGGATACAAATGGATGCTATGTAGTTCCTGCGTTTACAGGACTTGGCGCACCGCATTGGGACCCATACGCACGCGGAGTTATCGCAGGACTTACCCGTGGTGTAAATAAATATCACATCATCAGAGCTACTCTTGAGTCACTTGCATTCCAGACAAATGACGTGCTTCACGCAATGGAGCTTGACTCAGGAATTCACCTTTCAGCACTTAAGGTTGACGGTGGTGCTTGTAAGAATAATTTCCTCATGCAGTTCCAGTCAGATATCATCAATGCACCTGTTCGCCGCCCACAGTGCGTAGAGACAACAGCTATGGGTGCTTCTTACCTTGCAGGTCTTGCAGTTGGCTATTGGTCAAGCAAGGAAGATGTTATCAAGAATTGGGCTATCGACAGAGAGTTTGAGCCGGGCATGACAGATGCAGACCGTTCAAGAGAAGTAAAGGGCTGGAATCAGGCTGTCAAGGCTACATTCGGATGGGCTAAGGAGCAGTAATATTGGTATAAGATCCCAGGGTAGGGGATTTTATATAGAGTATTTGTAACTGAATAGTTAATCAACAAAGGGAAGGTATTTTGGTCGCTGCCGAGGCTGCTTTCATGGGGGTGAAAGAGCTTCGGCCCGACCCATAATGGAGGTTATGGTATGAAATATTTTTTGGCTGAGTTCATTGGTACTGCGATACTTGTAGTACTGGGTGACGGAGTTTGTTGTAACGTAAGTCTTAATAAATCTGGTATGAAGGGCGGAAACAGCGTTCATATCACGATCGGTTGGGCACTTGCAGTTCTGCTTCCTGCATTTTGCTTTGGTGCATCAAGCGGCGCACACTTCAATCCTTCAGTAACTATTGCTCTTGCAGTTGGCGGAATGCTCGACTGGAGCCTTGTTCCTACATACATCATCGGGCAGCTTCTCGGCGGTGTTCTTGGAGCAGTTATACTTATTATCCTTTATCATGATCAGCTTGTAGCTACTGATGATCCTGCAGTTAAGAGAGGATGCTTCTGTACAGGTCCTTCATCACCAAACACAGTTCTTAACTTCCTTTCAGAGTGCACATGCGGTTTCCTTCTTGTATTCACAATCCTTGGAATCAATCAGGTAGCCGGCGGCGCTGCTGGAACACAGGGTCTTAACTACTTCTTTGTTATGGCACTCATCATGTCAATCGGTATGTCACTCGGCGGACTTACAGGTTACGCAATGAATGCAGCCAGAGACACAGCTCCTCGTCTTGCATACGCTCTTTTCTGCCCGGGAAAGAAAGATGCTGACTGGGGTTATGCATGGATTCCTGCATTAGCTCCGATCGTAGGTGCATGCCTTGCAGCACTTCTTTACAATGCGCTTATCGCAGCAGGTGTTTTTGCATAAAAACACACAAAGTTTTTCGTTAGTTATTGAGGCTTGTCACAGTCTCAGGGAGGATTTATCATACATATATAAGAACTGTTTATCTGATGGTTCGATAATTTGATATGTATCTGGAGATTGGAGTCAGGTTTGAAACGCACATTCGGAAATGTGCTTTAGACCTGACTCTTTTTTTACTTATAGGAAATCTTGTTGGTTTAGGAGGATCTGAAATGATTTATGACTGCCTGATAATCGGCGCGGGAGTTACCGGAAGTGCTGTTGCACGAGAGCTTTCCCGCTATAAGGATTTTAATGTTGGTGTACTTGAAAAGGGTGAAGACGTCTGCACAGGAACTTCAAAAGCAAATAGTGCTATCGTCCATGCCGGATTCGACGCCGCTGAGGGCTCACTCATGGCGAAGATGAACGTTGAAGGAAACGAGATGATGGATGAGCTTTGCAAAGACCTGGATATCCCATTTACAAGGAATGGTTCGATGGTCGTATGCATCCATAAAGAAGAGCTTGACGGACTTAAAGATCTTTATAACAGAGGTATCGCCAATGGTGTTAAGGATCTTAAGATCCTCACTAAAGAAGAGTGCCTGGAGCTTGAGCCAAATCTTTCAGATAACGTTGAGGGAGCACTGCTTGCACCGACAGGCGGTATAATCTGTCCATTCCTGCTGAATATAGCCATGGCAGAGAATGCAAATGTAAATGGCGTTGATTTCCGTTTTAATACAGAAGTTGAAGACCTTAAACGTGATGAAGACGGCATCTGGCACATTAGGACGAATAATGGTGAGTATCTTACAAAGAATGTGGTAAATGCAGCGGGAGTATATGCGGATAAATTCCACAATATGGTAGCTGATACAAAGATCCACATCACACCGCGCCGCGGCGATTATTGTCTTTTAGACCATGAGATGGGCGATTTTGTAACACATACGATCTTCCCACAGCCTACAAAGCTTGGTAAAGGTGTACTTGTTTCGCCTACGGTTCACGGAAACCTTATCGTCGGACCTACTGCTATCGATATTGAAGATAAAGATGCGACAGCAACTACGGCTGATGGCATAAACGATCTTATGGAAAAAGCCGGGATGCATGTTCGTGACCTTCCGATAAGAAGAAAAGTCATAACTTCATTTGCCGGACTTCGTGCACATGAAGATCACCATGAGTTTATAATCGACTGGGTTGATGAAGCACCGGGATTCTTTGACTGCGCCGGAATCGAATCTCCGGGACTTACAAGCTCTCCGGCTATCGGCAGAAAAGTCGGAAATATGTTTAAGGAAAAATACAGTCTTACGGAGAAGTCTGACTGGATCTCTAAGAGAAAAGGCATAGTTTCTACAAAAGATCTTTCAATCGAAGAAAGAAATGAGCTCATTAAAAAGAATCCTGCATATGGAAATATCATCTGCAGATGTGAGTCTATCACAGAAGGTGAGATACTTGATGCGATTCACAGACCTCTGGGTGCGAGAAGCCTTGATGGTGTAAAGAGAAGAGTAAGAGCCGGAATGGGAAGATGCCAGGCTGGTTTCTGCAGTCCTAAGACGATGGAGATCATCAATCGAGAGCTTGGAATCCCGATGGAGAAGATCACTAAGAGCGGCGGAAAGTCAAACATCGTACTTGAGAGAACCAAAGGAGGTCGTGACTGATTATGGAAAGATATGACATTGTTATCATAGGCGGAGGCCCTGCAGGACTTGCAGCAGCTATATCTGCCAGAAAATCCGGAATAGATAAGATACTTATCCTTGAAAGAGATCATGAGCTTGGCGGAATCTTAAATCAGTGCATCCACAATGGTTTTGGACTTCACACTTTCAAGGAAGAGCTCACAGGCCCTGAGTATGCATATCGCTTTATGCAGCAGGTATTTGATGAAAAAATTGAGTATAAACTCAATACAATGGTTATGGACATTTCAGCCGAAAGGGTAGTTACGGCGATGAACCGTGAAGAGGGAATGTTCCAGATAGAGGCAGGTGCAGTGATACTTGCGATGGGCTGCAGAGAAAGACCCAGAGGTGCACTGAATATTCCGGGATATCGTCCGGCTGGAATATTCTCAGCAGGTACAGCCCAGAGACTTGTGAATATCGAGGGTTACATGCCGGGGCGTGAAGTGGTGATCTTAGGCTCTGGAGATATCGGACTTATCATGGCACGCAGGATGACACTTGAGGGCGCAAAGGTAAAAGTTGTCGCAGAGCTTATGCCATACTCAGGCGGACTTAAGCGAAACATCGTACAGTGTCTGGATGATTTCGGCATACCGCTTAAGCTTTCACACACAGTTGTTGATATCGAGGGTGCAGAGCATTTAAGTGCTGTGACTATCGCAGAAGTAGGCAAGGACGGTAAGCCGATAGCCGGAACAGAGGAGAGATATACTTGTGATACCCTTCTACTTTCTTGTGGGCTTATCCCTGAAAATGAACTTTCAAGAAGTGCCGGTGTGGAGATGAACCCTGTAACTAATGGACCGATAGTCAATGAGAGCCTTGAAACATCTATACCTGGTGTATTTGCCTGCGGAAACGTTCTTCATGTGCACGACCTTGTAGACTTTGTTTCACAGGAGGCTGGTCTTGCCGGAGAAAATGCGGCTGCATTCGTGAAGAATGGCTGTAAGGATATTTCAGCTGAGAAGGGAATCGATATCGTTGCTACTGATGGAGCGCGATACACAGTTCCGACTACAGTGAATGTGGACAGGATGAGCGACCTTCTCACAGTTAGATTCAGAGTAGGCGCTGTTTTCAAAGATTCCTTCGTAAGTGTATACTTCAACGATGAAAGAGTGATGCACACAAAGAAAAAGATCATGGCTCCGGGCGAAATGGAACAGATAATCCTGAAGAAAGATAAGCTTAAGGAATTCAACGGATTAAATAAGATCACTGTAAAGATCGAGCACGAGTAAGGATAGGAGATGGGTCAAATGGAAACAAGAGAACTTACATGCATCGGCTGTCCTATGGGCTGCCAGATCACTGTTGAATTAGATAAAGGTGAAGTCGTCAGCGTCACAGGCAATACCTGTGCAAGAGGTGATATCTATGCGCGCAAGGAAGTCACAAACCCGACAAGGATAGTGACTTCGACGATCATTATCAAAAATGGCGATAAGCCGAGAGTTTCATGCAAGACAGCAAATGATATACCTAAGGGTAAGATCTTTGAGGTGATGAAAGATATAGATGCCGCAGTAGCTGAAGCTCCTGTAAAGATCGGGGATGTACTTGTAAAAGATGTTGCCGGGACAGGAGTGGATGTGATCGCTACGAGAAATATCGCAAAAATGTCAGATGTTTAATTAAGTCAGAGAAATCCTCCACCTCTGATCGTTAGTGTAGGTGAGGGTTATTACAGAAAAATGTGTACAATGTATGATGTATTTCTTAAAATCATAAAAAGTTTGTAAACATTTTTCATTTACAAAATAAATCAATGTATGTAAAATGGTTGGTGTTTGGATTGGTTTAAATACAATCCTTACGGCAACCATTTTTTTTCTGTGAAAAAGGAGATAAAGATCATGGAAGAACTGTTTCAGTTGAAGGAACACGGCACTACCGTAAAGAGAGAGATCATAGCCGGAATCACAACGTTCCTTTCAATGGCCTACATTTTGGCTGTTAACCCAAGTATCCTCGGTGAAGTAATGAATCCGAGCGGTGTATTCGTTGCAACAGCAGTTGCATCGGCAATTGCAACATTTATCATGGGATTTCTTGCGAATTACCCGATTGCACTTTCAGCCGGTCTTGGTCTGAACGCTTATTTTGCTTATACAGTTTGTCTTGGCGAGCTTGCCAACGTAGCAAATCCGTTCACAATCTGCCTGACAGCAGTCTTCTGCGAAGGTCTCATTTTTATTATCATTTCAGTTTTTAAGTTTAGAGAACAGATCATTAACGCAATCCCTCAGAATCTTAAATATGGTATATCAGCAGGTATCGGTCTTTTCGTTGCCTTTATCGGTCTTCAGAATGCAGGAATCGTTGTAAACAGTGATTCTACATTAGTTGATCTCGGAAGCTTTGCAAGTGCTCCTGTTGCATTAGCTTTGATCGGAACTCTGCTCATCGTTATCATGAGCCATTATAAGATCAAGGGTTCAGTACTCTTCGGTATCATCATCACATGGGTACTCGGAATCATCGCTCAGGGAATTGGCTGGTACGATGGAAACTGCATCCCTGATTTCTCAACAGGTTTGACAAATCTTGCAGGTATTCAGGAAACAGCATTCAAGTTCAACTTTGGATGGGCTGCTTCACACATCGTTCAGTTTATCGCTATTCTCTTCAGCTTCCTTTTCGTCGATCTTTTCGACACAGTAGGAACTGTAGTAGGTGTTGCTGATAAAGCCGGACTTCTTGATAAGAACGGTGAGCTTCCTCGTGTCGGCAAGGTATTCATGTCAGACGCTATCGGTACATGCGTAGGTGCATGCCTTGGAACATCAACTATCACAAGCTTCGTTGAGTCATCAGCAGGTGTAGCTGCAGGCGGAAGAACAGGTCTTACAGCTGTTACAACAGGTGTGCTTTTCCTTGTTTCACTTGTACTCAGCCCTGTATTCCTTGCTATTCCTGGCTTTGCTACAACACCGGCTCTTCTTTATGTTGGTATGCTTATGATCTCTGCAGCAAAGAAGATCAATTACGATGGAGATGTAGCTGATACACTTGGTGCTTACATGGCACTTATGGCTATGCCTCTTACATACTCTATCGCAAACGGTATCATGTTCGCGGTTATGTCATGGGTTATCGTTAAAATATTCATCGGAAAAGCTAAGGATGTAAGCCCTATCATGTGGATCATCTTTGTACTTTTCGTTGCGAGAGTAGCTACTATAGTTACACAGTTTCATTGATTAAGTAAAGATTGAAAACTTTTTACCCGCTTGGTGCCGCGGAGAATTACACGGTACTAAGCGGGTTTTTTGCGAAGTAGGAGTATATTTTTTGTACCCGGGTGATTTGTAGGTATTTATATGACGGATAACTATTTTAATTCGAAAGTAAATTTTTTTTACTGCATTCTATTTATTGTAGTATTGATATTTTCTACAGACTGTATAATAGGCAGCGTTGCGCAGCCATATATCAAAGATGAACTGCAAAGCTATGAATTGTTGAATGTCGAGCCTGTTAAGCAGAATTATCAAAGAGTAGAGTATCAAATCAAAGGCTCGATAATCCAGAAAGCAGGCGGGACACTTGCAATTTATGAGGATCATTGGGAATACAAGGTGAATGCAGATGAAGAAGAGATATTCTGCAAGCAAAATCTGAATTCGATATTTTGCAGAACTACCGGAAGCAGCTGGACATTGATAGAGATTCCCAAAGAAGCCAGAAAGGTAAATATTGTATTTACGAGTAATGTAACAGAGCAGTTTAATCATAACATTCATTTCGTTGTGGGAGATAAGCTCGACATATATAAGGTCATTCTGTACAATTCACTCTGGCAGATAGTGCTTGGCATCATACTTATCGGTATAGGAATTTTCATGGTGACACAGTGGTTTGTTGTTTTTAGAAAGTCCGGACAAGGTCTGTATATCATATATTTTGGAATTATAGACCTGTTGATAGGTATCTGGAGCATGATGGTCTCAGATGTTGTTCTTTTGGATTGCAGCAACGCGGCAGCAGTTTATTTTGTTGGTCATATGTGCCTTTTGTGCATAAGTTTTCCGCTGATAATGTTTACAAAGGAATTTTACCGGATTAGCGAAACTATGCTCTTCAAAGTGCTTTGTGCATTTACGCTCGCTGTGCCTATGATAAATATAATGATTCAGCTCACAGGTATCAGAGAACTCCGCCAGCAGCTCCCGTTTACACATATGACGATATTTCTTACCATCGCTTATATGATATATGCGATCGTAAGCTGTGCGATGCAGCATAAGCTTTCGTATAACATGATGATAAGCGTCATAGGACTTTTTATTTTCTTTGCAGGAAATATATTTACATTGGTGCTGTACTATGTGGTGAATGACACAACATTTAACATTCCGATAACTTTTTTGCTGATATATTGTCTCTTCACATGGTATGCAATCTCTTTAGAAAACAAAAAATTGCTTGAGGAAGGCCGTGATATAGAGATATATAAAAGACTTGCGGAAAAAGATGTGCTCACAGGTCTTGCTAACAGAAATTCATATGAATGTGCCTGCACTAATACGGCTCTTGAAAGCGGTATATGTCTGATTACATTTGACTTAAATGACTTAAAGCTTGCAAATGACAATAGCGGACATGAAGTTGGAGATAAGATGATAAAGAAAGCGGCAGAGTTTATATCTGTGGTTTTCGGAAATGTGGGCATGTGCTTTAGAATAGGCGGAGACGAGTTTTGCGTTATTGCGAAAAACACATCTGATACTGTGATAAAGCATAAGATAGATAAACTTAAATTCATCGAGGAAAGATATAATAAAAATGAGACCAAAGCCAAGGTATATCTTGCATCCGGTTATGCTTTTTATGACCAGATCTCAGACACGACCATTGAAGATATAAGGCGAAGAGCAGATGAATTTATGTATGCTGATAAAAGAAGAAGCAAAAAAGTGCAGAGTGAGATCAGTAATGTGATGATATAAGGTTACTGTTCAGACGCAACCGGAGCACTACGCTGCGGAGGTTGCGACCAAGAAAGATGAAAAGCCATTGGATTTTGCCCATCGCCGGAGGCGATTTAATTGGCAAAATCCGTTACGTGAGCGAGCTGGAAGCGAGTGAACAGTAACGATATAAGTACATATTATGTGTATTTTGCATTGCATTTTACAATACAGTTGTGTTATCTTGTACAATGTAACAAATTGTACAGCTTTTAAAACAAAATAGGTTTAGGTATGAAGAGAAGTTTTTTAGCAAAATTAATCGCAGCAAGCCTTGTATGTACATCTGTTTTTGGTGTCAGCACATTTGCTGCAGAAGAGAACACGTTTACCGTTGAAACAGAAGCAGATGGTTCTGTAGTTGTATTGGAAAACAGTAAGTCGGGATTTGATATCGATATATCTGCAAACCGTGAAGTTACGATCACAGGTTGTAACATAAAAGGCAAGGATATAAATGTCCCAGGTAAGATCAAGCTTAAAAACAGCAATGGAGTTATTATTGATGAGTATAAGGTAACGACTGTAAGCGATAATGCATTTGCAAACAGTTCATATGAGAGCATCAAGCTCCCAAATTCTGTTACAACTATCAAAGCTAAGGCTTTTGCAGGCAATACAGCTCTTAAAACTGTAAATATCCCTGCATCTGTAACAGATATTGCGGAGGATGCATTTGAAGGCGCTTCAAATGTTGTCATCAGATGCAGCAAAAATTCACAGGCTAAGGCATTTGCTGAAGCTAACGGTATCAGATATGAGCTCGTAGATGAGCAGGTTCTTCAGTCTGAAAATGAAAAGGCAGAGGAAGAGAGCGAATCAAACGGCTCAAATGGCTCAAATGGTTCAGGCGAGAGCTCAGGCGAGAAAGAGACTGCATCACAGAACAGCACAGTTTCCGGTGATGAAAAGGCAGATGTTTCAAGCAATAAAGCTACAAGTGTGAAGACAGTAGAGCTTGGAAGTGGCTATTATCTTACATATAATTCAAAGATCCCATTTGCAGGAAAGAAGTATTCACTCAGCAACTTTGGAACAATGACAGTTTCAGCAAACGGTCAGAAGTATGAAGTTTCAAAGATCAAGGTAAATAAGAAGAAAAAGACTTTCCAGATCATAAAGCTTGCAGGTGCTGATAAGGCAGCAGTAAAGGAAGTAAAGAAGCTTACAAAGGGTGCTAAGGCCGTTTCATATGAGGTTTATGCATACAACGTTTCAAGCAACGATGCTGTATCATGCAAGTTCAATAAGAAGGGTGAGCTCAAGAAGGTAATGATCACTCTTAATGGTAAGAAATACAAGGCAAAGAAGACCGAGTACGATTACACAGAAGCTGCAAAGACAGTAGTATTCAAGGGTGAAAACCTTACAGGATCTTATATAGTTAAATAAAGCTATAGTAAATGACATTAGGCAAATTCTGATGGCGCTTACGATAGACAAAAGCTGCAGAGCGTAAAATAAGGCTCTGCGGCTTTTTTTTACTTCACAGAATATTAAAATTTTTTCAATCTATCTTCAAGGTTCAATGTGTAAATTTGAATTGTATCAAACAACAGAACGAAATGAGGATGGTTATGAAAAATAAAATTGTAGCTTTAATTCTGGCAGTGACTATGGCAGGTGTTACAGGCTGTGGTGCGGTTTCGACTTCTGAAAATCTGCCGACAGAAGCTGCCAGTCTGGCATCTGAGGTGGCTGGATCAGAAACAGAGAATACAGAGGCCGCAGAGGAGACAGCTTCATCGGAAGCGACTGTTTCAGATGAAGCAGCAAAGGCGTCTATAGAGGCGGCTCTTGACCTTTCGCAGAATGAAGATCAGGAGTGGAGCTATGACAGCGATGCTGACGCATGGGTGCTTTCGATCACACCTTATGTCACGATTCAGGAACTTCCGGATCAGCAGGGCGCATCAGCGGCAGTTCCGGGTGCGTATGTAAAAGGAATCGATACTGATGGTGATGGAGAAGCAGATGTAACTTCTGACAACTGCTCGGATGCAGTTAAGGGCTCTCTTGTCATTGACTACGAGTCAAAGGTTACGAGCACGAATGGACAGGTCTATACTGCATCAACAGCGCCGGTTATCATTAATACAGGTGCGGCAGGCTATGGTTCGCAGCAGAATCAGCTCGCTTCTACACAGTACGCTGAGGATGGATATATCAATATTTCTATAGGAAACAGAGGTAAGCAGGATACTACAGAGAATGAGGATGGAGAGACTGTTTACACAGGTGATGCGCCAAGCTGCCTTTCAGATCAGAAATCAGCTATAAGATTTATTAAATACAATATCCTCCTTGGAAATCTTCCGGGAAGTACAGATTACTTTGTTTCAACAGGCGGCTCAGGCGGCGGAGCACATGCGGCCATGGTTGCAGCTACATCAAACAGCAGCGATTTTTATCCATATCAGGTGGATGAAGGAGCAGTAGGTGTATACGCAACAGAAGACGGCGGCTATAGTACAACTGTGACTATCGACGGTAAAGATTATGAAATCTCAGACGGAGTGTGGGGGTCAATTGCATATAGTGGAATAACAAGTCTTTATGAAGCAGATATGGCAATGGCGCTGGAGTATTACATTGATTCAGACAATGACTTTAATACAGATTTCCAGAAAAAGATGGCTGAGTATCTTTCTCAGGAGTACATGGATTATATCAATGACAAAAATCTCAGCATAAATGAGTCACAGGTCGGCTTTGACCTCAATAGTGACGGAGATACTGATGACGATATTAAGCTTACTATAGAGTATGATATGGAAAAGTACCCTGATACAAACGGTTACGGTGGTACATATCTTGATCTTTACCTTGCAGAGTTTAATCAGAATCTTCAATGGTATCTTGACAACCTTGACTACGCGGAGGATTGGACATGGTTCGATGAATCAGGAAATGCTCTCAGCGATGAAGAAGTTGCGGCTATGACAACAGAGGATAAGGCGAAGGCATTTATTGAAGGACGCTATACTAAGTCAGAAACAAGTAAGGAAGGTCCTGGCGGCGCAATGCCTGGTGGAAATGGCGGCCATGGTGGAAACGGAGGCCCCGGCGGTGCAGCACCAGCAGGAAATAATGACGCAGCGAACACAGGCAATAAAGACATGGTAGTCGGTACACCGGATGCAGGTACTTCGCAGTCTGTGGGAAGCAGTGTTGACTCTTCAAACTATTCAAGCTTTGAAGAGATGCTTGAAGCCTATGAGTCTGATATCGAAGAGATTGCAGAAGGCGATAAGCATGGCAATAATATAGTTGATCTTTACAATCCGCTTAACTATATCGGTTCAGATGATGTAGAAGCGCCTACATGGACAAGGATACTTTGCGGTGCAGCTGAGGGTGATATTTCAATGTTTAATTCACTCAATCTGCAGCTTGCATGGCTCAATGCCGGAACTGACTGCGAGATCGAGTGGCAGTGGGATGGCGGACATGTACCGAGTGAGATCTTCAGCGAATCCTTCTCTTTGTATGTCGACCAGATGTATGGAAAATACGTGGATGGCGCAGTGACAGATATTAAGGCTGCTGCTGCAGAGAAGCAGACAAAGAATGGCACAGCAGATGAGGCGACAGGAACTGACATCAGCTCATGGGTAAACTATGATGATCTAAGCAGCGTGTCAGTAACTCTTAAGGATGCGTCTGTATATCGCGTAAAAGGAGCAAGTAAATCAACACCCGGCTTCGATGTAATGGATTACGGTCAGGAAGATTATGTATTCGGTAATTCTGAAAGAGATGCAAGACATTGGTCAGAGCATGTATTGAATGTATTGAAAGAGCATAAAGATGAACTTGCAGAACTTTTTAATAAATAAGGTTTTTTAAGGTTGTAAAAGAGAGGCGTGGGAATTAAAACCTGCGCCTCTTTTTCCGATACATTTGTTATAAGCGATATGGAGGGCGGATTTATGAAGATCCTTCTTGTAGAAGACGAAAAAAGAATGGCTGAAGCACTGGCTGAGCTGCTTAAGGGTGAGAGCTATGATGCGGATGTTTTTTATGAAGGTTTGAGCGGGCTTGATGCGGCACTTAGCGGAATCTATGATCTTTTGATCCTGGACGTTATGATGCCCGGTATCAATGGTTTTGAAGTGGCCTCAAGAGCCAGGAAAGCAGGCATAAAAGTGCCGATACTCATGCTGACAGCTAAGAGTGAATTGGATGACAAAGTCAGAGGACTTGACTGCGGAGCGGACGACTATCTTACAAAGCCCTTTGAAACAAGAGAATTGCTGGCAAGGGTAAGGGCGCTTCTCAGGAGAAATTATATAGACCAGACTGATGAGAATGGAAATCTTAAATTTGGGGATCTTTCGCTGGACACAGGCTCATCTGTCATAGAAAATACGGAAAATTCCCAAAGTGTAAGACTTTCCGAAAAGGAGCTGCACATTTTGGAGATGCTGATGCAGAGCAGGGGACGCATCATATCCAAGGAGCAGCTTGCTGTAAAGATCTGGGGTTACGAGAATGAGGCGGAATATAATAACGTTGAAGTATATATTTCGTTTACACGAAAGAAGCTGCATTTTATAAATTCAAAGGTTGAAATAAAAGCAGTGCGGGGGCTTGGTTATGAATTCCGGGAAAATTGAACTTTTCAGGAAATCCAGAAGCAGGATAATTCTGGTGATAATGCTTATGCTTACGATGATACTCGCTTCGACTATCGGGATAATCTATTATTCTACATACCGTGGGATATATATTCGGGATCAGCAAATTTTATCCCAATTTATCGAAAGTCGGGCGATGAATCCACTCCTTGAACCGCATGATGCATCACTTGGAAATAAAGCTGAGGAAGCGAACGCTTCTATCATTTACATGGTCAAATTTAATGAAGACGGTGTGATAGAGAGGGTTTGGAATGACATAAAGCCAATAATGCCGGAGGATGAATTAAAGTCGATGGCAGAGCATATAAAAAATCTGGAAAATGCAGAAGGCATATATGGAAACTATCTCTACAGGCTTGAAAGCGTGGATGGCTGCACATTTGCAGCGTTTATGAATAATACGCTTTTTAAAGGAAGTGTAAATACACTTTTTTGGAACACGGTCATATCAGGAGCGATAGCGATGGTCGTTCTGTTTTTATTTTCATGCTATATTTCGGGCAGGATAGTAGCGCCGATGGAAGAGAGTTATAAGAAGCAGAAGCAATTCATCTCTGATGCGGGGCATGAGTTAAAAACACCGATCTCAGCGATAGGAGCAAATGCAGAACTCTTGAAAAAAGGGCTTTCCGGCTCGCCTGAGGAGCAAAAGCGCTGGCTTGATAATATAATTTATGAAAACAAGCGTATGAAAGAACTTGTGACAGAGCTTTTGGACCTTGCAAGGACAGAAAATACTGTGCCTTCGATGGAAGAGCTTGATATAAGCAGGCTCATTACCGGAGAGGTACTTCCGCTTGAAGCGGCGGCTTTCGAAAAGGGTATAATGATAGAAACTGACATAGAGCCTGAGATCTTGCTTATGGGAAATAGTCCGCAGCTTTCACAGCTTGTCTCTACGCTTATAGACAATGCTCTTTCTCATATTGAGACGGAGAGAGAAGGGCTTAAGGCAATTAAAGTGAAGCTTTCAAAAGAAAAAGGTTATGCTGTTTTACGTGTGATGAATCCCGGAGTGAAGATTCCGGAAGATGAAAGAGATAAGATATTTGAGAGATTTTACAGGCAGGATGAATCCAGAAACCTTAATGGGCATTATGGCCTCGGACTTGCGATAGCCAAGGCCATAACACTCCGCCATAATGGCAGGATAGATGTAGATCATTATGATGGATGTAATGTTTTTACAGTACATCTTCCTTTGCATTAAACCGTTGTTCTCTGAAGGATGATCTCGTCAAGGATCTTATTGGCGACGTCATCCTTTGACATTTTAGGAAGCTCAAGGGAACGTGCCGGAGATATGATAGTTACGACATTGGTGCTGCCTCCGAAACCTGCGCCCTCTGTGCGAAGAGAGTTTGCAACGATCATATCCATATTTTTACGTCGCATCTTCGATGTGGCGTTTTTGATAAGGTCTTCTGTCTCCATTGCGAAACCGCAGATGAACTGGTGCGTTTTGATGCCGCCGAGTGAAGCGATTATATCCTTGGTGCGCATGAGGAGAAGGCGCATATCGTCGTCAGACTTCTTGATTTTATGATCTGCAACTTCGATAGGTCGGTAGTCGGCTACAGCCGCAGCACTGATGTAGATGTCAGTATCTTCAAAACGGTCTTCGACTGCGTGGAACATGTCTTCGGCAGAAGTGACATGTACGTCTTCGGTATTAGGGATCGCTTCAAGTGAAGTTGTTCCATGTACAAGCGATACATTTGCACCGCGGAGCATAGCAGCTCTGGCGATGGCATAGCCCATTTTTCCGGTCGAATGGTTGGTTATATAGCGAACAGGGTCGATGGCTTCCTGAGTAGGGCCGGCGGTAACTGTGACATTGAGTCCGAAGAGGTCTTTTTCATGAGAGATCTCAGCATAAATATGCTCAAGGATTGTTTCAGGCTTTGGAAGCTTTCCGGCACCTACATCCTTGCATGCGAGCATGCCTGAAGCCGGCTCGATGATCTTCATTCCATAGTGCCTTAAAGCTGCAAGATTGTCCTGAGTTATAGGATTTTCGAGCATTGCCGTATTCATTGCAGGTGAAACGAGCTTAGGGCAGCGGGCAGCGAGTACGACTGTTGAGAGCATGTCGTCAGCAAGACCATGTGCCATCTTGGCGATTATATTTGCTGTAGCAGGGGCGATGACCATGAGATCAGCAGCCTTTGCAAGAGATATATGTGTAACCTCATACTTATAATCACGATCAAACTGGTCAACGACACAGCGGTTATTTGTAAGTGTCTCGAATGTCTGCGGTGTTATGAAGTTTGTTGCGTTTTTGGTCATTATAACGTGAACGTCAGCGCCGTCTTTTCTGAGCTGGCTTGCGACGTCAGCCATCTTATATGCGGCAATACTGCCGGTGATTCCCAGTACAACGCACTTTCCCTGTAAATTCATAAAATTCTCCTTTGACGTAATTTTCACATTATATGAATTGTATCACCTATTATGATATTATGAAAATATAATAATTATTTTTTCGTAAATTTAGGAAAATACACTATTTCGGCGCGAAGCCAGGACTGTAATCCTATTGACGTTATGAAAACTTTAAGGGTATAATATGATTCTGTATGGACTCATGATGGGTAGAAGGCCAGTCGAGTCCGACATGAAAGGACAATTTATTATGATCAGGAGTATGACAGGATTTGGCCGTGCCGAGATTCATGAGGATTCAAGACGTTATACGGTCGAAATCAAGACAGTCAACCACCGTTATCTTGAAGCAAATATCAAGATGCCAAAGGCTCTTTCGATTTTTGAATCTTCTATAAGGTCAATTCTCAAAGAGTATCTTGAACGTGGTAAGGTTGATATGTTCATTACCTACGAGGACAGCAATAACAGCAGCGGAAGCGTTAAGTATAACAGTGCTGTCGCTCATCAGTATTTTGATTACCTCAATCAGATGAGTAAGGAATTCGGACTTGATAACGATATCCGTATTTCAGGGCTCTCACGTTTTCCTGAAGTTTTCACCATGGAAGAAGCAGAGGTTGATGAAGATACACTTTGGAAGGGACTTGAAAAGGCCGTAAGAGGTGCACTTGCTCAGGTTGTTGAAACCAGAACAGCTGAGGGTGAGAATCTTAAAAAAGATCTCATCGAAAAACTTGATGATATGCTTAAAGGTGTTGCATTCATCGAAGAGAGAGCACCGGGGGTTGTTGAGGAATATCGCAGCAGACTTACAGCGAAGATACATGACATGCTTGGAAATGCTGAGATAGATGAAGCGCGTATCGTTACAGAAGTTACGATCTACGCGGATAAGATCAGTGTTGACGAGGAAGTTGTTCGCTTAAGAAGTCATATCGAGACAATGAAAAATACCATCGAGAAGGGCGGTCATATCGGACGTAAGCTTGATTTCATCGCTCAGGAGATGAATCGTGAAGCAAATACGACATTGTCAAAGGCAAATGACCTTGCAACAAGTGATGTTGCAATCGAGCTTAAAACTTCTATAGAGAAGGTGCGGGAGCAGATACAGAACATTGAATAAGTTGATTAATGTTGGTTTTGGAAATATCGTAAACGCAGATAAGATAATTGCTATCATCATGCCTGATTCAGCTCCGGCGAAAAGACTTATGCAGAATGCCAAAAAGTCCGGAACAGCTATTGATGCCACTCATGGAAGAAAAATTCAGTCCTGCCTCATAATGGAAGGAAGTCAGGTCGTTTTTTCTGCACTTACGACAGAGACCATAGTTGAAAGACTTTCAGATAGTAAGGAGACCGGTTCATGAATAAAAAAGGAATTCTTGTGGTCGTATCCGGATTTTCCGGTGCAGGTAAAGGCACATTGATGAAGAAACTGCTCAGCGAATATGATAATTATGCGCTGTCAGTATCAGCTACTTCAAGAAGCCCTCGTCCGGGTGAAGTTGAAGGCGTAAGTTATTTTTATAAGACAAAAGAAGAATTCGAGGCTATGATCAAAGAGGATGCATTCTTTGAACATGCCTGTTATGTTGGAAATTATTATGGAACCCCTAAGAAGTTTGTTTTTGATAAGCTTGAGGAGGGAAAGGATGTTATACTGGAGATAGAGATCCAGGGGGCATTGCAGGTAAAGGAAAAGTTTCCTGAAGCACTGCTGCTCTTTGTAACACCACCTACTGCTAAATGTCTTAAAGAACGTCTTGTTGGCAGAGGTACAGAGACACTCGAAGTTTGCGAGAGCAGGCTCAAGCGTGCCGTACAGGAGTCAGAGGGCATCGAAAAATATGATTATCTTATCATAAATGATGATCTTGATACCTGTGTAAAGGAAATGCATCAGATAATACAGTCAGCAAAGTTTCAGCCAATGAGGCAGGAAGCTTTTATCAAAGAAATCAGAGAAGAACTTAAGGCACTCTGATCAGAGTTTTCATTGGCGCAAAGCGTCAGAATGGAGGAATTATGTTACATCCGTCATACGGTGACCTTATGCAAGTAGTAAATTCAGATGTTCAGGATGGAGAGGCTCCTATTGTTAACAGCCGTTACTCTATCGTTATAGCTACATCTGAGCGTGCCCGTCAGCTTATCGATGGTGCAGATCCGCTTATTCCACCTGAAGGAAGAAAGCCATTGTCACTCGCAGTAGAAGAGCTCTGGAAGGGCCAGCTTCACATTTTGAGTAAGGACGAAGATACAGAAGAATGAAGATCCTTTTTATTTCACTTGGATGCGACAAAAATCTGGTAGATTCAGAGCAGATGATCGCACTCCTTAGAAAGCATGGATATGAATTTACTAACGACGATGCCGAAGCCGACATCGTCGTTATCAATTCATGTGCATTTATTAATGATGCAAAGCAGGAAAGTATTGAAACGATCATTGATGCGGGTGAGCTTAAGCGAAACGCAAATGTAAAGTGCATTGTTGTTGCAGGATGCCTGGCTCAGCGTTATTCAGAGCAGATCAAAACTGATCTTCCGGAAGTAGACGCTATCGTGGGAACAACAGCATTTGATAAGATCGTTGAAGTTGTAGATGAAGTCCTTGAGAAAAAGGGCTATGTTGTGGAACGTAAAGAAGATATAGATCGTTATCTTTACCTTGAGGGCAATCGTTCTATCACTACAACCGGTAACTTTGAGTACCTTAAGATAGCCGAAGGCTGCAATAAGCGCTGCACATACTGTGCGATTCCGGATATACGTGGTAAATACCGCAGTGTTCCTATGGAAAAGCTGCTTAACGACGCACAAGAGCTTGCAGAAAAGGGCGTTAAGGAACTTATATTGGTAGCACAGGAAACAACAATATACGGTATCGACCTTTATGGTAAGAAGAGCCTTCCTGAGCTTTTAAGAAAGCTCTGCAAGATAGATGGCTTCAAGTGGATACGTATCCTTTACTGCTATCCGGAGGAAATTGATGATGAGCTCATCGAGGTCATGAAGGAAGAGCCTAAGATATGCCGTTATCTCGACCTTCCTATACAGCATGCCTGCGATAAGCTTCTTAAGAAGATGGGCAGACGTACATCCAAGAGCGAGCTTGTCGAGATAGTTAATAAGCTCAGAGCTGCAATGCCGGATATTTCGCTCAGGACAACACTTATCACAGGCTTCCCGGGTGAGGATGAGAATGATCAGAAAGAGCTTGTTGAATTCGTTAAAGATATGAGATTTGACAGACTTGGATGCTTCACATATTCTCCGGAAGAGGGAACACCTGCGGCAGAGTTTCCTGATCAGGTAGATGAGGAGATCAAAGAGGCTCGACGTGATGAGATCATGCAGCTCCAGCAGGGAATAGCATTTGAAAATGCTGAAGCAATGGTTGGCAAAGAGCTTGATGTCATGATTGAGGGAAGGATTCCGGAAGAACACGTATATGTCGGAAGAACCTACAGAGATGCGCCAAACATCGACGGTATGATATTTATTGATGACGCGAATGTTCAGGGCGAGCTGATGACAGGTGATTTTGTAAAGGTATTAGTGACAGGCTCAGATGAATACGATCTGGTTGGAGAAGTCATAACAGAAGATTAAATCAAAGGAGGTATTGGGTATGAATTTACCTAACAAGTTGACGGTACTGCGTGTGGTATTGATACCGTTTTTTGTAGTATTTCTGCTCACAAACTGTTTTGGAGAGGCTTCAAAGTGGGCTGCTTTGGCAATTTTCATCATTGCGAGTCTTACGGATATGCTTGATGGTAAGATAGCAAGAAAGTACAATCTGGTGACTAACTTTGGAAAATTCATGGATCCGCTTGCGGATAAGATGCTTGTTTGCTCTGCGCTCATCTGCCTTACTGCTATGGGTAAGATACCGGCATGGATGGTTATCGTGATAGTTGCGAGAGATTTTACTATCAGCGGATTCAGACTTGTTGCAGCTGAAACAGGAAGAGTTATCGCAGCAAATTATTGGGGCAAATTTAAGACAGCATCGCAGATGGTCATGATCTGCCTCGTGATAGCAGATATTCAATTTGGACCACTTCCGCTGATCACACTTGCGTTCCAGTATATAGCTGTAATCCTTACGATAATCTCACTTGTGGTATATCTTAAGGACAATAAAGACGTTATGAAAGACGCAGATTGACATAAAAATTAAAAGTTTACTTGAACTTATTAACAAAATGCTTTATTATAACTCATGCGCAGAAATTTGCACAGGAGGAAGGAACACCTCTGCTATCAAATTATATTAGTACGTATGTTTTGATGATTGGCTCTCATCTGAGCAGACGTTTACGGGTATCATGTCCGCAAAAAGCTAAATATGTTGGTGCACTTATTATGGGCGACTCTCAGATAGGTGGACCGGTTCCCTGCTCATGTGGAAATATATGCGAGGCCGATATCAAGTATTAGAGCTAGTTGGTAATACTTGAAGAAATGGGCTTGATCTGAATAGGATTTAATTAAGAAAAAGAGACGATTGAATTTCGTCTCTTTTTTTGTTAGTATAGATAAGTTGTAAAAAGATTGTTTTTTGTACGAGATCGATAGACAGTCGGTCTTCTTTTTGAGAAAGGTGGTGGTTTTTGTGTCAGATGTTCCTGAACGAAAGCGTGGCAGACACGCGAAAACATATAATTGCATGAAAACCTATAACCTGTTAAAAAGGAGATTGACTGATTATGATGGTAGAAGAGATACAGGTACTTATCGAGGGTAAGAAATATCATGAGCTCCGCGATGCTCTTTCTGAGATGAACGAGGCCGATATTGCTTCACTGCTTGAGGAATTGCCAAAGGAACTGCAGGTAAGAGTTTTTAGGTGGCTGCCAAAGGATATGGCTGCTGATGTATTCGCGTATCTGCCTACTGATGTGGAACAGGAGATAATCACATCATTGACAGATGCCGAAGCAACAAACATCATCAATAACATGATGTCCGATGATGCTGCCGACCTTATGGAAGAAATGCCGGCTTCCGTTGTTAAGAAACTTCTCTCTAATGCAAGTCCTGATACCAGAAGAGACATAAATCACCTGCTTAAGTTCCCGGAGGACTCTGCCGGCTCTGTAATGACGGTGGAGTTTATCGATCTTAAAGAAGATATGACGGTAGCTGATTCCATTGAACGTATACGCCGTACCGGAATAGATAAGGAAACCATCAATACATGTTATGTGTTGGACAGCAGGCGCAGACTTATCGGAATCGTTGCTTTAAGAACGCTTATACTTTCAAGACCTGATCAGTATATCAAAGATGTTATGGAAGAAAACGTGATTTCTGTCGATACACTTATGGATCAGGAAGATGTAGCACGAGTAATATCAAAATACGACTTTAGTTCTGTACCGGTTGTTGATTCGGAAAAGAGACTGGTTGGAATCATCACCGTCGATGATGTAGTGGATATCATTCAGGAAGAGGCAACAGAGGATATCCAGAAGATGGCTGCTATCGTTCCGGCGGATGTCCCATATACCAAGCTTAATGTTTGGGAGCTTTGGAAAAAAAGGGTCGGATGGCTGATGCTTTTGATGGTTTCTGCGACATTTACCGGAAAGATAATTTCAAGCTATGAAGAAGCACTTGGAGCGTTCATCGTGCTGACTGCATATATTCCGCAGCTTATGGATACAGGCGGAAATGCTGGTTCACAGTCTTCAACGATGATAATACGTGCGTTGTCACTTAAGGAAATTGAGTTCCGCGATTGGTTCAAAGTCGTTATAAAAGAAATCTTAACAGGCGTCGTTTGCGGATTTACTCTTGCAGCTGCGAATTTTATAAGACTGTTATTGATAGATCACATGGCTGTCACAGTATCTTTGGTAGTTTGCCTGACGATGTTTTTGGTAACGATAGTTGCAAATGTAGTTGGCTGTGCGCTGCCTATGCTTGCAAAGAGATTGGGATTTGACCCGGCTGTTATGGCGTCACCGATGCTTACTACTATCATCGATGCGGTAGCGTTGATGATCTACTTCCAGTTTGCGGTAAGGATGCTGCACATTATATAAGGTGCAGTTATGTGAGGGATATGAAAAAGAGAGATTTGAGAATGGACAACATCAAGGCATTTTTGATAATCCTTGTCGTTGTCGGTCATCTATTGGAGCTTTTTCTTAAAAATGGGAATGTAAAAACGGTATATAAGCTCATTTATTCATTTCACATGCCGTTATTTATATTCATTTCAGGATATTTTGCAAGGTTTAAGCCTAAAAAGATAATTTCAGGTCTGGTGGTGCCGTATGCGGTATTTCAGACAATGTATATATTATATGTCAATTATATAATCGATCCTGTTAAAGACGTTGCATTTGGCTATACGCGTCCGTACTGGATCATGTGGTATATGATGGCGATGATCGTCTGGAGCCTGTCTGTGCCGCTGATATCGCTTGGAAACAGAGTGGTACATGGACTCATTCTGGCGACATCGATAGTAGTGAGCGTAGCAGCAGGCTATATTAAATTTTTTGGACAGAATTTCAGTCTTTCGAGGATTTTTGTGTATTTCCCGTTCTTTATCATGGGGCACTATTTTTCCGAGCTTATGAAAAATGAAGAGAAAAGGACTGAACTTATTGACTTCTATCATGCACATAAGAAGGTTATCACGATGATATCAGCGGTGCTTTTCGGTGCGGCTGTAGGTGCAATGATAGAATATACTGATAAATATTCATACGTATGGCTTTATGAATGCGCACCGTATGCTGTTTCACATGAGCTGCCTGTTCATAGGCTGGCACATTTTGTTGTGGCTCTGATATGTATCATGTATATATATCTTTTGACTCCGAATATCAAATGCGGAGTATTGTCGAAACTTGGCTCTAAGACAAAGAATGTCTACCTGTTTCATGGATTTGTGATACTTGCGCTTAAGCATATGGCAGGCTTGGTATAACAGATGATTGGAGGTTTGCGACATGAGAGAAATGGAATTTAAGATGGAGATCAATTATCCGCAGATCGTTCCGGGAGCTGACGTAGAAGTAGAAGAGTCCACCCTTCAGGGTGGACTTGTTGTATATTATACGATAATTCCTGCGATCGCTATGTCTGGAAATTTCAGAAGACAGGAACGTCTTGAAAATTTTCACGGAAAAGTTCTGAGCATTCGGGAGAGTGATGGCGGAGCGTATTATGTCACAGTTGGGTTTGAAAGCTAAAAAAACCGATGCGGTAGAGGGACCGCATCGGTTTTTTAATTAGTTCGATATATAAGTGCTCAAGATTAAGCCATCTTGTTTACAGCCTTTGTAAGACGAGAAACTTTTCTTGAAGTTGTGCACTTGTGATAAACTCCTTTAGAGCCAGCCTTCTCGATTGTAGAGATGGCGCTTGTAAGTGCTGCAGAAGCTGCATTCTTGTCACCAGACTCGATTGCTGCGTAAACCTTCTTTGTAGCTGTCTTAACACCAGACTTAACGGCCTTATTGAGTTCTGCTCTCTTTGCGCTAGTAATAACTCTCTTCTTTGCAGATTTAATGTTTGCCAATGTAGGATCCTCCTTCGTGAAAATATAGTCGAACACTACATGCTTTTTCCTTGTCTGACACTTTGACAAAGGTTTATGCATGCATACCTGAGTATTTTATAACCAAGAATCTCACTTGTCAAGAACTGCTACCAAATTTTTATAATTTATGGTACATTAGTTATACGAAATACACTTTAGGAAGAGGTTTTACGTTAATTATGGATATGAGTCATATCAGGAATTTCTGCATTATAGCACACATCGATCATGGTAAGTCCACACTTGCTGATCGTATTATTGAGAAAACCGGTCTGCTTACAGATCGAGAGATGCAGAATCAGGTTCTCGACAATATGGATTTGGAGCGTGAGAGAGGAATTACAATTAAATCTCAGGCGGTACGAACAGTTTATAAAGCAAAGGATGGAGAGGAGTATATATTTAACCTTATCGATACTCCCGGTCATGTTGACTTTAACTACGAAGTCAGCAGAAGCCTTGCAGCGTGTGATGGTGCGGTTCTTGTGGTTGATTCTGCCCAGGGCATAGAAGCGCAGACACTTGCAAATGTGTATCTTGCATTAGATCATGATCTGGATGTTTTTCCTGTTTTAAATAAGATAGACCTTCCATCCGCTGAGCCGGACAGAGTTGCGGCTGAAATAGAGGATGTCATTGGACTTGATGCGTCAGAAGCTCCGAGAATTTCAGCAAAGAGCGGACTTGGAGTTGAAGATGTGCTTGAAGCTATAGTTGAGCAGATACCTGCGCCTACAGGTGATCCGTCTGCACCGCTCAAGGCGCTGATCTTTGACTCGATCTATGACCCATATAAGGGAGTTATAGTTTTTGTCAGGATTATGGATGGTACGGTTAAGAAGGGTACTCCGGTCAAATTCATGGCGACAGGCAGAAGCGATGAAGTAGTAGAAGTAGGTTACTTTGGCGCGGGAAGATATATCCCTTGTGATGAGCTCTCAGCCGGAATGGTTGGATACATCACTGCAAGTATCAAAGATCTTAAAGAGACCAGAGTTGGTGATACTGTGACGAACTCTGAAATGCCTTGTGAAGAAGCGCTTCCAGGCTATAAAAAAGTAAATCCTATGGTATACTGCGGTATTTATCCTGCGGATTCTGCGAAATATCCGGATCTTCGTGATGCTCTTGAGAAGCTTCAGTTAAATGACGCTTCACTTACTTTCGAGCCTGAAACATCAGCAGCTCTGGGCTTCGGTTTTCGATGCGGATTCCTCGGACTGCTTCACCTTGATATCATCACAGAGCGTCTTGAAAGAGAGTATGACCTTGATCTTGTAACTACTGCACCGGGCGTTGTATACAAAGTTTATAAAACAGATGGAACAGAGATGGATCTTACAAATCCTGCAAATCTTCCTGATCCTTCAGAGATAGAGCATATGGAAGAGCCTATGGTTTCGGCTGAGATCATGGTATCAACGGAGTACCTTGGTGCGATAATCGGGCTTTGTCAGGAGAGACGAGGAATTCAGACAGGAATGGATTACATTGAAACAACTCGTGTAATGCTTAAGTATGATCTTCCTCTAAATGAGATAATCTATGATTTCTTTGATGCACTTAAGAGCCGTTCGAGAGGCTATGCATCATTTGATTATGAGCTTAAGGGCTATGCGCCTTCACAGCTTGTTAAGCTTGATATTCTTATAAATAAAGAATACGTTGATGCTCTTTCATTTATCGTATTTAAAGACAGCGCATATGACCGTGGAAAGAAGATGTGCGAGAAGCTTAAGACAGAGATACCTCGTCATATGTTTGAAGTGCCGATTCAGGCGGCCGTAAATGGAAAAGTCATTGCCAGAGAGACAGTCAGAGCATATCGTAAGGATGTACTTGCAAAGTGTTACGGCGGTGATATTTCGCGTAAGAAGAAGTTGCTGGAGAAACAGAAGGAAGGAAAAAAGAAGATGCGTGCGATAGGTTCTGTAGAAGTTCCGAAACAGGCCTTCTTAAGTGTGTTAAAGCTGGATGATGAATAAAAAACCGCTTGCCGTTTATATTCATATACCGTTCTGTGAGCAGAAATGCCGCTATTGTGATTTTCTGTCGGGACAGGGATCTGAGCAGCTTAAACTGGCCTATTTTCGTGCGCTTATGCACGAGATAGGTCATACTGACGGGTCGCAGTACATCGTGACTTCAGTATATATCGGCGGAGGAACACCTTCGTGTGTTCAGTCGATATATATCGTGAAGATAATGGATGCACTGCGTGCTCGTTTTGAATTTGCTCCCAAAGCTGAGATCTCAATGGAGATGAATCCGGGAACGGTCCGCAAATCTTCGCTTGCTGACTATAAGTCTGCAGGTATCAATCGACTGAGCATAGGGCTTCAGTCTACACATGACAGTGAACTGCGCAGTCTTGGCAGGATACATGATTATAAAACATTTCTTAATACTTATGAGCTTGTCAGATCCAGAGGCTTTAATAATGTAAATATTGACCTTATGTCATCGCTCCCGCATCAGACAAAAGAAAAGATGGAAAAGAGCCTTGAGCGAGTTATAAAGCTTGCACCTGAGCATATTTCTGTATATTCGCTGATAATTGAAGAAGGTACACCTTTTTATAATCTTTATGAGAAGGGAGAGCTGGAGCTTCCGGATGAAGATACAGAGATAAGGATAGACAGAATGGTCAGGCGGACTCTTGCTGAGAACGGTTATGGACGTTATGAGATATCTAACTTCTCTAAGCCGGGATATGAGTGTCGACACAATCTTGTTTATTGGAACAGGGGCGAGTATTTAGGCTTTGGGATAGGTGCAGCTTCTCTTCTTGGTCATACGAGGTTTTCAAATACGAGAAATATAAAGAAATATATAGATGCGAATGGGATGTCAGGAACCAATGTGCAGAAACTCACCGTAAACGATGAAATGGCAGAATTTATGTTCCTTGGTCTGAGAAAAGTGGAAGGGATAAAGGAAGAAGACTTTCAAAAGTGTTTTGGTAAGACATTGCGTGAGGTCTATGGCGATGTTCTTGAGAATCAGTGGGGAATGGGAATGATAACCTATAAGGATGGCCGTTGGGCATTTACGGAAAAAGGAATGGACGTTTCTAATACATTGATGTCAGAATATCTATTGTAGTACAAAAATCAGTACAAGGGTAAGCTTCTATTGTTATGAAGGTTGATTATTGCTAAAATTAAGTAACAGTTCATACGTAAACGGAGCACTACGCTGCGGAGTTTACGACCAAGAAAGATGAAAAGCCATTGAATTTTGCCCATCGCCGGAGGCGATTTAATTGGCAAAATCCGTTACGTGAGCGAGCTAGAAGCGAGTGAACAGTAACAAAATTAAATTGCGGAATAGTGATTTTTTGAGATAGAGGCTTAAAATGACAGATTACGTATTCAATAATGATGAACAAAATACCTTAATACGTGATAATGAGCGATACGAGGAAGTAAATGATATAACCGGGACATATGTCTTTGAGTATGATGCAATGGAAGAAAAGTACTATGTATGTGCGACATATGAGAAGATGTTCTGGTTAAGTGACGACATGCTGACGGGACCTTGGACGCTGATAGACAGCCTGAAGATATTTGATCAGGACAAAGAGGACTTTGAGAAATTTCTTGAAGAAGTCAAAAAGGGAACGCCCAAGCGTACTGCCACTTTTAGGATAAAAACAAAAGTGGATAAAAAGTCGCGTTGGTTCAGCGTTACACTTCAAACACTGAAAGGCTTAAACAATAGCCTTGTGAGGGTTATTGGAATACTTCAGGATGTGAATACTGAAATGGAGGCGAGGAAAGAGCTTGCGTACAGGCGTACTTATGATGCGCTTACAAGACTCTTAAATGCCGACAGTTTCTATGCACAGATGAAGGCTATGATCAAAGCCAATCCTATGGGAAGATTTGTGATAGTTTCCATAGGCATAGAAAATTTCCCAATCATCATAGACAGATTTGGCTCTGAAATGGGAAATGAAGTGTTGAAGTATTTCGCTGGGTGTCTAAGAGAGAGACTTTCCATGGGAAATACTGCGTGCAGATATGATACGAGTACATTCATGGTCTCATTGTCGGATTTTTCAGATGCGGATGTGCTGATACTTATAAGAGATCTGAATGCGCTTTTTGAAAGCGAAAGTATCAGTAAATGCGGTGCAGGTCTGACTTATGGCATATATAGAGTTGAAGATATGACTATGGATGTGCAGCGCATGTGCGAAAGAGCGCAGCTGGCACGTGAAGAAGTCGTAAGCACACGTATGACGAACTATGCGTTTTATAACGAGAATATGATGCTTTCCATAAAGTATAGAGCTGAGATGGAGAGCGAGATGAATCCGGCTTTGGAAAAGCATGAGTTTCTAATGTATCTTCAGCCTAAGATTGATGTTGAAACCGGAAAGATATGCAGCGCAGAGGCTTTGGTCCGCTGGCAGCATACACCTTCGGTGCTCAGGATGCCGGGAGAGTTTCTTCCGCTTTTTGAGCAAAATGGATTCATAAAGAAACTCGATGAATATATGTGGGAGTCTGCGGCAAAGTATATCTCACAGCTTGAAAAGGAAGGCATGGAGATACCGATATCGGTTAATATCTCACGTTTTCATGTAGATAATAATGACCTGATAAAGACCATAACTGGATTTGTCAGTAAATATCAGATTGACAGTAGATTGCTTCAGCTTGAGATAACGGAAACACTTTTCGCAAAGGATGAGCAGAAGCTTTATTATCTTATGGGAGAGCTTAAGAGAAAGGGCTTTGTCCTTGAAATGGATGACTTTGGTTCTGGATACTCATCTTTGAACATGCTTAGAGCAGCACCGGTTGATGTTATAAAGATAGACAAGTATTTCATTGACGATATAATGCTTACTTCTAAGGGAAGCATAGTTATAGAAAATACTATAAGAATGCTTAAAGAGTTGGGAATGGTAGTAGTTGCAGAGGGTGTAGAGCGCAAAGAACAGCTTGATTTTCTTAAAAGCGTCGGATGCGATATAGTGCAGGGTTATTATTTCTCAAGGCCTGTACCGGCAGACGAATTTAAGGAGATGCTCAGGAAAGATCGAATGGAAGAGGGGTTATAAATGCTCGATATCTATGAACTCTTGCGTCAGGCAGCGGAAAATGATGCGTCAGATGTACACATAAGCGTGGGTGTATCTCCGAGATTCAGGGTGCATGGTGAATTGATACAGACTAATTTCCAGAAAATGACACCGTCGGATACCCTTGAGATTTTGCTTAATCTCATGACTCATGATCAACGTGAGCAGTTTGAAGAAGACGGAGAGATAGACCTTTCGGTTTCTATACCGCAGGCAGGACGATATCGTGTAAATGCCTATAAGCAGAGGGGCAGTATAACATTGGCACTTCGACTTGTTGACATGGAGATACCGGATTCTGATATGCTTAAGATACCGGAAAAGGTGAGAGAACTTTGCAGTATCCAGCGAGGGCTTATTATGGTCACAGGTCTCTCAGGCTCAGGAAAGTCGACGGTCATAGCGTCTCTGATCGATGAGATAAATAAGACAAGGGCATGCAATATCATCACGTTGGAAGACCCTATAGAGTACCTGCATCAGCATAAAAAGGCTATGGTAAACCAGCGAGAGATAGGGCTTGATGTAAAAGACTATGCGACAGCTCTTTCGGCGGCGCTTAAGCAGGACCCGGATGTGCTTCAGGTAGGAACACCGGACAATGCAGAGGACGCAAGACTTATGCTGATGGCGGCTGAGACGGGACGGCTTGTTTTTTCATCAATGTATACGATGAGTGCAGTAGAGACGATCGAAAACCTGATAGATGTATTCCCTGAGCAGATGAGGGATCAGGCAAGAAACCGTATAGCAAATGCACTTAAGGCGACAATTTCAAGGCAGCTGCTTCTTGCGACAGATGGGCATCGCGTTCCGGCATATGAGATAATGTTCGTAGATAATAAGATAAGAGATATAATCCGAAATGGCGATATCTATAAGATAAATGACAGGATAATTGCCGGAGCGGCAAGGGGAATGATAAGTATGGATGATTATCTTCTCAAGCTCTATAATGATGGTACGATCTCTAAAAAAACAGCGATTCAGGCTGCAAAAGATCAGGAAAATATGGAATCACGACTCCGGGTATTAGTATAACCCGGAGTTTTTTTGTGAGCTTTTATTTTGTTCGTAATAAATCTTATGATAAATAATTTCGTACAAATACCGATATAAATATAAATGACTAATATCCATAGATGTAAATATGGTGGGATTGTGGAAATTTATGAATTTTTGCAGCAAAGCTTCAAAAATCCCGCAAACAAGCCATTTAAATGCAGCTGCGCTGCGGGCTTGTTTGCCGCTTGTTTTTGGCTTTCAGACGGAACCCGCAGTAAATGCGTGTTCCTGTAATTTATGTACAAGAATTCATACATTATAAATTTTAGTATTATTTTATTGAGGGGCGGAAATGAAGAAGAAACTTGATAAAAACTCTATTGCATCCCTGATACTGTCAATGCTGCAAAAGGTGTTCATAATAATTGGTATAGTGGTGATAGTGCTAATGGCGTGTCTTTTTCTGTTCACAAAGTATGTCGCTGTTGTAAATAATGCAGGAGTTGTGCGAGGCGGAAGCCAGCGAGTGATAAAGCAGGTCTATGCAGGAGTTGATTCAACAGAAACAACAGCAAAGATAGATTCAATGTTAAAGAAACTTAATAATTCAATGCATCTTGGCACTTTTCCTAAAAAGCGTGATGAGGTAGAAGACTATTGGAATAATCAAGTGAAGCCTGCTATTGCAGAGTATCAGTCAAGCGGTGATGGCAGCAACTTGATTGAAAAGTCAGAAAAATACTTTTCACTTACTAATGATATGGTAAATGCAGCACAGCTCGTTGTAGATGTTATTGCTGTATTATTATATGTTATGCTTATTGTCTTTGTTGTTACAGTTGCTTTGATACTTAAAAATGTCTATAAGGTATTTAATACAAGAGTAGTAGAGCCTATTGAGGCACTGAAAGTTGACGTGGATAAGCTTGCGAGCGGTAAGTTTATTGTGGATTTCAATTATGACAGAGAGGATGAGATTGGCTTGATGTATAAGCTCCTCGATAAAATGAAGTCTTCGCTTGTTGACTATGTAAATGATATTGGTGATAATCTTGAAACTATGTCAAATGGAGATCTTGTAACAAGTACTAATACGAAATATGTCGGAGATTTTCTTCCTATTCGTGAAAATCTTACAAATATACGCGCATCATTGTGCTCAGAATTTGAGTCAATGAGCATGCTTGCAGATCAGGTTGCAGTAAGTGCAGGTGAGGTTGCCAAGGTTTCACAAAGTCTGGCAGAAGGAGCTGTTACGCAGACAGATAGTATTCAAGAGCTTCAAAGTAAAATAAGTATTACATTGGATCAAAACAAAGATATAGAAGAGTTTGTGAATGATGCCGTTAATTCAAGTGCGAAGACAGTAAAAAATATAGAGGAAAGCAAAGTCCAAATGAACAATGCAGTATCGGCTATGTCTGAGATCAGTAAGGCATCAGAAGAAATAAGTTCTATACTTGGAGCACTTGATAGTATCACTTCACAGACGAGCCTCTTATCTCTTAATGCCTCTATTGAGGCGGCAAGAGCAGGTGAAGCAGGAAAGGGATTTGCTGTTGTTGCTGAGGAAGTGCGTGAATTGGCGGAAGAGTCAGCTCAGTCAACAAAAAATATTCGAGGGCTGATAGAAAATACACTTGAAAGTATTGAACACGGTACAAATGTCGTGAATATCGCAGCACAATCGTTAGACAGTATTACGGAGAATACTTCTGGCGTGAATGAAATAATTATCCGTATAAGCGAACAAAGTAAAATGCAGCAGTCACATATGATGGAAATTAATTCTCTATCAAAGAATATTTTAGACGTAGTTACGGATAATTCCGGTATTTCAGAAGAGTGTGCAGCATCAAGTACTGAACTATCAGACTACTCAGCTTCTTTGAAGGAAACTGTGGGTAAGTTTAAAACATCATAAAGTCGATAGAAGATATCGTTGATAAAGTCATAGCATTAAAGTCGCCAACTTTCTCGGAAATGGGCGACTTTAATGCTTTTATTACAAGTGATAGTAGTAAGTAAATATATAAACCTTTGAAGAAAATTTACTTGCATTTTAAAACTAAATCAGCTATATTCATATCTATTGTTTTACATTCAATACGGAGATTATTCAATCTTCGATATTCCATACTATATTTTCAATTTAAACGTTTTTTAGGAGATTTATATGTTTAGCAGCATTAATTCGGTTGCTCTTTTTGGCATGGATGCACGTATGGTTACCGCAGAAACAGATATTTCTGCCGGAGGGCTTCCTGTATTTGAAATGGTCGGTTTTCTTGGCAGTGAAGTTAAGGAGTCTAAGGAACGCATCAGAACGGCGATGAAAAACAGCGGTTATCTGATACCGCCTAAGAGGATCACGATGAACCTGTCTCCGGCAGATCTTAGAAAGAGTGGTTCGTCTTTTGACCTGGCAGTAGCTATCTCACTTTTAAGCGCTATGTGCGTACTGCCGCAGGAAGCAGCAGAAGGAACGGTGGCAGCGGGAGAACTTAGCCTTTCGGGTGAGGTTAAGCCTGTAAGCGGCATACTTCCGATGGTTTTTGAAGCAAGGAAAAACGGTTTCAGACGCTTTATACTACCAGCGGCGAATGCATTGGAAGGCGGTGCGGTTGAGGGTATAGAAGTCATAGGGGTACATGATCTTAAAGAAACGGTGGCGTATCTTTCAGGAACTAAGGAGATAAAACCGACGACGATCTCTTTGCGTTCTATATTAAGTGAGAAGAAAATCCCAGAGGCAGATTTTTCAGATGTCAGCGGCCAAAGTGGAGCGAGAAGAGGGCTGGAGGTCGCCGTTGCCGGAATGCACAATATTTTGATGATAGGACCGCCCGGAAGCGGTAAATCAATGATGGCGAAGTGCCTGCCCTCGATACTTCCGCCGTTAAGTGTGGATGAATGTTTGGAAATATCCAAAGTTTACAGCGTTGCCGGACTTTTAGGAACGGAGGGACTTGTAACTGAGAGACCGTTCGTAAGCCCACATCATACAATTTCGCCGCAGGCTCTTGCAGGGGGAGGAAATACACCGCGTCCCGGAGCCGTTAGTCTTGCCCATAGAGGCGTTCTTTTTCTTGACGAATTCCCTGAATTTCAAAGACAGACATTGGAAATTTTGCGACAGCCCATAGAAGACCATGAAGTTCATATTCAAAGAACTCAGGGATCTTGTACTTTTCCTACGGATTTTCTTTTGTGTGCAGCGATGAATCCATGTAAATGCGGATATTATCCGGATAGGAAACGCTGCTCGTGCAGCGGGGTGGAGATACAAAGATATCTCTCAAAGATCAGTGGACCGCTGCTCGACAGGATAGATATAAGTGTGGAGACATCCGAGATAGGTTTTTCTGAACTTTCAGGCAAGAGCCTTTCGGGCGGAGAATCGTCTGAAAAGATCAGAGAGAGGATAGTAGATGCCGCAGAGATACAGCGAAAGAGGTTTGAGGGGACTAAACTCAGATTTAATTCAGATATAGGGATCAGAGAGCTAAAGAGATTCTGCGAAATAGGACATGAAGAAGAGGAACTTATGAAAAAAGTTTTTGACACAATGGGACTTTCTGCAAGGGGATACCACAGGATACTTAAGACTTCCAGAACTATAGCGGATCTTGCGCATTCTGACAGGATACGTCAGGAACATATAGCGGAAGCTATCGGATATAGGGGGATTGACAGGAGATACTGGAATGGTGAATATTAATATAGAAGAAATAAAGTTTGTTCCGGCGTTTCACAAAGATTTTCCTGAAAAATTAAGAAATATTCCAAATCCACCGCAAGGACTGTATCTGAAGGGCAGCTTTCCGGATGAAGAGCGGCCGTCAGTCGCTATAGTCGGTTCGAGGGACTGTTCGCAGTATGGAGCGGGAATGGCAAAATACTATGCGGAAGCTCTTTCAAAAGCAGGAGTTCAGATCATAAGCGGGCTTGCAAGAGGAGTGGATGGTATAGCTCAAAAGGCGGCGTTGGATGCAGGCCATCCTACATTTGGGATACTTGGCTGCGGTGTTGATGTTGTTTACCCAAAGTCAAACAGTTCTTTATTTGAAGAGATAACCGGGCGCGGAGGAATTATTTCAGAATTTCCGCCCGGAACTCCGCCGATCGCAAGACAGTTTCCGTCAAGAAACAGGATTATAGCAGGACTTGCGGATGTTTTGCTCGTGGTGGAGGCAAAAGTCAGATCAGGAACCGGAATAACGGTCAGAAATGCGCTTGAGCAGGGAAAAGATGTTTATGCGATCCCAGGAAGGGTGACAGATCCGCTGAGTGCAGGGTGCAATAAGCTTATAGCGGAAGGCGCAGGCGTGGCACTTACACCTGATGATGTATTGCTCGCACTTGGAATTGAGCCATCAGGAAGTAGTAAAAATGCGGCTGTACAAATTTCTAAACTTGCAAGGCGTGAAAAAATGTTGTATAGTGTCTTGGATTTGTATCCGAGAACGCTCGATGAGCTCAGCAATATGACCGGGCTTGGAACAGCAGAGCTTCTTGGCATCCTTTTGCAGTTGGAATTGAAGGGTCTTGCTGCAGAAACAGGAAAAAATAATTACATCAGAAAGTCGTGAGGGAATGGCAAAAAAACTGGTTATCGTTGAGTCACCGGCAAAAGTTAAGACTATTAAGAAATTCCTTGGCAGCAATTATTCTGTAGTAGCTTCCATGGGACATGTAAGAGATCTTCCTAAAAGTCAGATGGGAATAGATGTCGAGCATGAATTTGAACCCAGATATATTACGATCAGGGGAAAAGGTCCTTTACTGGCCTCGCTCAGAAAAGAAGTGAAAAAAGCAGACACTGTTTATCTCGCAACTGACCCTGACCGGGAGGGTGAAGCAATTTCTTGGCATTTACAGAAGGCGCTTAAGCTCGAACCCGGTGAAACAGATAAAAAGGTAGAGAGAATCACCTTTAACGAGATTACAAAAACAGCGGTTAAGAATTCGATAAAGCATCCGAGAGAACTTGATATGAACCTTGTAGATGCGCAGCAGGCACGACGTGTGCTTGATCGTCTTGTAGGTTATGGAATATCTCCGCTCCTTTGGGCTAAAGTCAAGAGAGGACTTTCAGCCGGAAGAGTACAGTCGGTTGCTCTGAAAATAATCTGTGACCGGGAAAATGAAATAAATGCTTTTATTCCGGATGAGTATTGGACAATAGAAGCGCAGATTGCGGTTAAGGGTGAGAAAAAAGCTCTTGCAGCAAAATTCTATGGTGATCTCAATGGAAAAATTGCGATAGCCGATCAGAAGCAGGCAGATGAGATCGGTGATTATTGCAGAAAAGCAAAGTATAAGGTAGCTGACATCAAGAAAGGTGAGCGTGTTCGTAAGGCACCGCTTCCATTTACAACAAGTACTTTGCAGCAGGAAGCGTCATCTGTGTTGAATTTTTCTACACAGAAAACTATGCGTATCGCACAGCAGTTGTATGAAGGAATTGATGTTGGCAGCGGTACGGTAGGTCTTATTTCGTATCTTCGTACTGACTCCACACGTGTTTCAGACGAAGCTGAGGCAATGGCTGCTTCTTATATTGAAAAGAATTACGGAATTGAATATCTTGCTAATCATGAAGAAAAAAAGAAAGATGGCAAGAAGATTCAGGACGCACATGAAGCAATCCGTCCAACAGACATTGAAAGAGCTCCTTCGATCATAAAGGAATATCTTTCAAGAGATCAGTTCAGGCTCTATCAGCTGATCTGGAAGAGATTTACAGCCAGCCAGATGTCACCGGCACGTTATAATACTACGAACGTCAAGGTACAGGCAGGTGATAAATATCTGTTTACTGTATCGGCATCAAGTGTTGCTTTCGCAGGTTTCATGAATGTGTACACAGCAAGTGATGAGGAAAAGGCTACAGGCAATGTTCTCAGTGCAGAGCTTTCTACAGAAAGTGAGCTCAGTCTCGGAGAGCTTGAGGAAAAGCAGCATTTCACTCAGCCACCGGCACATTATACAGAAGCATCTCTTGTAAAAGCACTTGAAGAGCTTGGAATAGGAAGACCAAGTACTTATGCACCAACTATCACTACGATCATTGCAAGACGTTATGTGACAAAGGAGCAGAAGAATCTCTATGTTACCGAGATCGGACTTGCGGTCAATAAGATACTTACGGAAGCGTTTCCAAGTATAGTAGACGTCAACTTTACGGCGACGTTTGAGGCGCTTCTCGATGGCGTAGAGACCGGCAGCGTTAAGTGGAAGACAATTATAGAGAACTTCTATCCTGACCTTGAAGAAGCCGTTAAAAAGGCCGAGAAGGAGATCGCTGAGATCAAGATCGAAGACGAAGTCACAGATGTTGTCTGTGAAGAATGTGGTAAGAATATGGTTATCAAGTACGGACCGCATGGAAAATTCCTTGCCTGCCCGGGATTCCCGGACTGTCGTAATACGAAGCCGTATTTTGAGAAGATTGGAGTTAAGTGCCCTAAGTGTGGAAATGACATTGTCATGAAGATGACCAAAAAGGGCAGAAGATATTATGGATGCCTTGGATTCCCGGACTGTGATTTCATGAGCTGGCCAAAGCCGTCACCGCATAAGTGTCCAAAGTGCGGTGGATTAATGGTAGAGAAGGGTAATAAGTTAGCCTGCATAAATGAGGAGTGTAAAGCTGTCATTGACAGAAAATCTGTTGAAGAAAGTGATGAGAAATAATTTTGAGCAGTGTAGAACTTCTGGATAAGACAAGAAAAATTAATCGTCTACTCCATAATAACAAGACAACAAAAGTAGTTTTTAATGATATATGTACCTGTTTGGGAGCGTTAATTGATTCCAATGCATTTGTACTTAGTAAGAAAGGCAAGATCCTTGGAAGAGATAAATATGCACAGGAGCACAAGGCTTCATTTTTCGGTGAAGCTGTCGGTGAGTTTATCTCTAATGCAGTAAATACAAGATTCCTTGAAATACTCAGTACTCAGGAAAATGTCAATACAGAAACTCTTGGACTTGCAAGTCCTACAGGTGAGCAGCTTTATACAATGGTTGCACCGCTTTACATAGCAGGAGAACGTCTTGGAACATTGGTCGTATTCCGTAAATCAGGCATGTATTCTATCGACGATATCATCCTTTGTGAATATACGACAACAGTTGTCGGGCTTGAGATGATGCGTTCGCTTACAGAAGAGGATGCGGAAGAAACAAGACGTGAGCAGGTTGTAAGATCAGCAGCATCTTCACTCTCAGCATCTGAGCTTAGAGCGATGAGAGAGGTCTTTACAGAGCTTAATGGTGAGGATGGAACTATAGTTGCTTCCAGAATCGCATCTACAGTTGGAATAACAAGGTCTGTTATAGTTAATGGACTTAGAAAGCTTGAAAGTGCCGGCGTCATAGAATGCCACTCTTCAGGAATGAAGGGAACATTTGTAAAGATTCTTAATAAAGATATTTACGAGGAAATGTCAGAAAAGACTGTATAAGATAATAAGAACTGTGTTCAATACAATATTGTTCACAGTTCTTTTTTCTTTTAGAAGAAAAAAGAGCAAAAAAAGTCAGGTATCGTGCTTAAAAAAAGGTGCACATTTGGGGATTGTACAAAACGAGAAACCTAGTGTTTTTGCGGGTTCGGCACGTTGACTTTTATTATAAATTCTTTATAATATTTTATAAAGATTTATTTTGTATCTACACTTGTGTTTTTAAGTATCAGAGGGGGTACTTAGATATGATAAATACGGACATTTACGATTATATTAATGTCCTTGACAAGGCGGCAGATGCTTCATGGACGAGAAATCAGGCTATTGCAAATAATATTGCAAATATTGATACACCCGGTTATAAGAGACAGGATGTATCATTTTCTGACCAACTTGAAAGGGCACTTAGACACTCAAGATACGACAGTCTCGATAAGAAGATCGACAATATGAACGTTGGTAGATTGAAGGGGAAGATCTATACTGACGCAGAGAATTATTCTTATCGTCTTGACGGTAATAATGTCGATGTTGATACTGAAAATACTGAAATGGCTGCAAACCAGATACTTTATGAGGGATTGACTGGAAGCATTAGATCAGAATTTTCTAATATTAAATTAGTTTCTAAGTAAGTAAATGTTATGCAGGGGGATACATAAATGGGTGTTTTCGATTCATTTCATATCAATGCGTCAGGTCTGACAGCTGAACGTTATCGTATGGATATTATTTCTGAAAATGTAGCTAATGCTAATACGACACGTACAGATGATGGTTCACCATATACAAGAAAGATTGTTAACTTTGAGCAGAAGAATGATCCGCATGCATCTTTTAGTGCATATCTTGCTTCTAATCAAAGTAAATATAATCGTACAAATATGCTCGGTGTTAAGGTTGGGGGTGTATATGAGGATACTACAGCGGAATACAGGATGGTTTATGATCCGTCACATCCTGATGCCGATGAGAATGGCTATGTTAAGTATCCAAATGTAAACATTATCACTGAGATGACAAACCTTATCGATGCCAGTCGTGCGTATGAGGCGAATGCGACTGCATTTAATGCAAGCAAGAATATCGCCACTAAAGGATTGGATATAGGTAAGGCATAAGTGTTACAGAGCTTTAAGGGGGAAAAAGGGGTATGGATATTAATAAGATTTATAATATTTCGTCACCAGCAGTGCAGATGGCGGAAATGCAGTCACCAATCTATAAGGCCGATACTGATAAAAGCTTCGGCACTTTCTTAAATGCAGCTATTGATCAGCTGGATGAAACAAATTCTTACTTACACAACCAGGAGGAAGAGGAGATAAAGCTTGCTCTTGGACTTACAGACAATACACATGATCTGGCTATTGCTCAGGCAAAGGCTCAGGCTTCGTTACAGTATACTGTGGCACTTCGTGATAAGCTTCTCGATGCATATAAAGAGATAATTCAGATTCAGATTTGATATTTGTTCAGGGGTGTACTTAAAGAGGGGATAATAGTATGCAGGAACGCTTACAGGGACTACTTAAGAAGCTACAGGACTGGTGGGCTCGGTTCACTGCTAAACAGAAGACTATCATTATTTCGATAGGGGCTGCTGTTGTAGTGGCTATCACTATTTTTGTATGGGCGCTTTCGGCTCCACAGTATGTAACTTTAGTTAATTCAGAAACTACCAAACAAACTCAGAAAATACAGGATATTCTTGAAAAGGCTTCGATAGATTATAAGACTACTGAAGATGGTCTTACTATCAAAGTTAATAAAAAGCAGCTTTCAGACGCAAGGATAGAGCTGGGTGCTAACGATATAGTGTCTTCAAACTACGATATTTCTAATGTCTTCAGCGGCGGATTTTCTACAACTGAGGCAGATAAGGAGAAGAAGTATAAGGTTTACCTTGAGGAGAATATCGCAAAGGATCTGGAAACTCAGGATAATATCGAGAAAGCTACTGTAAATCTTAATATTCCGGATAATGATGGAACTTTGCTTGCTGAGAAAGAGGATTCATATGCGAGTGTTATGCTCACATTGAAGAATCCTGATGACATGAATGATGATGTGGCTTCAACTATCGCCCGTTTCGTAGCGACAGCTGTGGGAAACGACAACACATCAAACGTTGTGATCATGGATTCTGAAGGAAATATGCTTTTCTCAGGAGAAGATGACGGTTCATCTTCGGGAAGTGCATCAAACAGGCTTAACTACAAGACAAAATATGACAATATAGTTAAGCAGGAGATCAGGAATGCACTTGTCGGAGCAAAGATCTACGATAATGTTGAGGTCGTACCGAATCTTGTGATCGACTGGTCAGATACAGATACGACAACTCATACATATACACCTGCGGATGGGCAGGACCAGGGTGTCCTTTCGCATGAAGATACTTATTCACAGACTGCAGAGAACAGCAACGGTGGAACGCCGGGAACAGATTCTAATGGTGATAACACCTATGTTTATGCAGATAATGCTAATTCAAGCACAACAACTGATGAGTCATCAAAAGACTACCTGCCAAATGAGACTATCACAACTCAGAAAAATGCGGGCGGAAAGGTAGATGCTTCAAGCTCATCTATCGGAATCACAGCTATCAAATATGTCATTTACAATGAAGATGACATGAAGGCGCAGGGCTTACTCGACGGTATGACATTCGATGAGTTCAAGGCACAGAATTCCGAAAGAGTTAAAACAGAAGTTGATGAGGATATAAGTCTTGTTGTTGCAAGAGCAACAGGAATTGATCAGGGAAATATTCAGATCGTCGCATATAATGAGCCGGTATTCGTAGAAAGTGACGGAAATGGCATAACATGGCAGACGATCCTCATGATCGGTCTGATAGTACTTATTTTGGCATTGTTGGCATTTGTTGTCATTCGTTCAATGCGTTCAGATAAGCAGGAACAGCCGCCGGAAGAGATTCAGGTTGATGATCTCCTGCAGAGTACACAGGCAGCACAGCTTGAAGATATTGGAGTTGAGGAATCAAAATCTGAAGCTCGAGTATTGATAGAAAAATTCGTAGAGGAGAACCCTGAAGGAGCAGCGAACCTGCTTCGTAACTGGCTCTCTGAAGAATGGGGGTAACTTGAATGCCTAAAGGCTCGGGTCCAGCAAGTTCGCTTTCTGGATTACAGAAAGCGGCAGTACTCCTTATCTCACTTGGACCTGAGAAATCATCAAAGATTTTTCAGCACCTTAAAGAAGACGAGATCGAGGAGTTAACGCTTGAGATTGCCAATACAAGGTCAATCTCACCAGAAATCAAGGAAGACGTAATAAACGAGTTTTATCAGGTCTGCCTTGCACAACAATATATTGCCGAAGGTGGTATTGGATATGCGAAAGAGCTTCTTGAGCAGGCTCTTGGTGCTGACAAGGCTGTTGATGTTATTTCCAGACTTACAGCTTCACTTCAGGTTAAGCCTTTCGAATTTGTAAGAAAGACAGATGCTTCACAGCTTCTGAACTTTATTCAGGACGAGCATCCGCAGACGATTGCTTTGATCCTCTCTTATCTTTCTTCTAATCAGGCTGCCCAGATAATTGGTGCATTACCTCCGGATAAGCAGTCGGATGTAGCACGCCGAATCGCTAAGATGGACAGAACATCGCCTGATATCGTTAAGGAAGTTGAGAAGGCTTTGGAGACAAAGCTTGCATCTCTTGTAAATCAGGATTACACGATCGTTGGTGGTGTAGATGCGATCGTAGAGATCTTGAATACAGTAGACAGAGGAACAGAGAAGCATATCATGGAAACTCTCGAAGTCGACGAGCCGGAGCTTGCAGACGAGATCAGGAAGAAGATGTTCGTATTCGAGGATATCTTGCTGCTTGATGACAGAGCTATCCAGAGAGTTCTTAGAGATGTTGATAATAACGACCTTTCACTTGCTCTTAAGGGCGGTAATGAAGAAGTTCAGGCTGCAGTATTCCGAAATCTTTCAAAGCGTCTTGCTGCGATGATCAAGGAAGATATGGACTTCATGGGACCTGTACGTATGAAGGATGTTGAGGAAGCTCAGCAGAAGATAGTAAGTGTAATACGTAAGCTTGAGGATGCAGGAGAAATCGTTATTTCCAGAGGCGGAGGAGACGAGATCGTTGTCTAATTTGGTGAAAAGAGCATTTGTTGTCTGTAATGTTGAAGACAAAAAACTGATCGATAGTAATCAGCAGGTTGCAGACAAGCTTAACTCTATAGTCAGAGAAATGCAGGAAAATGCAGTAGATCCGGACGGCTTCGCAGAAGGACTTAATGCAGAGAGGGTTGAGCTGCTTGTTGATGATTCGGAAGAGGGCTATGACGAGGAAGAGCATGGTGGTTCTCAGAAAGTCATCGGGACGGCAGAGCAGCTTGAAGCTGTAAAGGCTGAAGCAGAGGAAATATTGAATGAAGCCAGAGGTGAGGCAGAGCAGATAATCGCAGATGCAAATGCTGAGGCTGAAGGCATACGTGCACAGGCTGTAGAAGATGGTCAGAAATTAGGTTTTGAGCAGGGGCATGAAGAAGGGCTTGCACAGGTACAAGCTGCAAAGAGTGAGTATGAAGAGCTCTCCTTAAAACTTGAGGATGACTATAAAAAGAAAATTGAAGAATTAGAACCGGTTTTTATAGATACATTGACTGATATTTACGAGCATGTGTTTCATGTGAGGTTCGGAGACAGTAAAGATGTGATCTTTCATCTTATACAGGACGCTGTTCGTAAGGTTGAGGGAAATCTGAATTTCATTATTCATGTTTCAAAAGAGGACTATGGTTTTGTTTCAATGCAGAAGAAAGAACTGCTTGCAGGCGTTTCCAATGCAGACTCGGCTGAGGTGGTTGAGGACATGACCTTGAGACACAATGAATGCTATATAGAAACAGGTTCGGGAATTTTTGATTGCTCTCTTGAAACACAGCTTTCAGGACTGAAAAAGGAATTGCAGCTTCTTTCCTATTCTAAGTCAAAATCCTGATAAAAGAGGATGAGGGGGATGGAATGGAAGGAATTACTATTGATATGTCCAAGTACAGTAAAGTCAAGGAAATGACTTTTTTCAAAAAGCTTGGAAAAGTGGTGAATGTCGTCGGACTGACGATAGAGTCACTCGGACCGGACGCAAAGCTTGCGGATATGTGTCAGATAATGCCTGAAGACTCTGATAAATCGCCAATCTTGGCGGAAGTTGTTGGCTTTAAGGATTCTAAGACATTGCTGATGCCTTACGAAGATATAGAGGGTATCGGAGCAGGATGTACGGTCGAAAATCTGAATCATCCGCTTACGGTAACAGTAAGTGATGATATATTAGGGCATACTCTTGATGGTCTTGGAAGGATCACGGATGGAGAAGCATTGGTCGGGGGAGACGAGTACCCGGTTGAAGCGGCACCGCCGGACCCTATGGACAGAGTCATCATAAAAGAGGTGCTTCCGCTCGGAGTCAAGGCTGTAGATGGAATGATGACAGTCGGCAAGGGTCAGCGAATAGGTATATTTGCAGGCTCAGGAGTAGGAAAAAGTACATTGATGGGTATGTTCGCAAGGAATACGAAGGCGGATGTAAACGTTATAGCTCTTATAGGCGAGCGAGGACGAGAGGTACGTGAATTCGTAGAGCGAGACCTTGGGGCGGAAGGCATGAAGAGGTCAGTCGTAGTAGTGGCAACTTCAGACAAGCCGGCTCTTGTGCGAAATAAGGCTGCAAAGACAGCGACAGCTGTTGCGGAGTATTTTAGAGATCAGGGCAGGGATGTACTGCTTATGATGGACTCACTCACACGATTTTCAATGGCTCAGCGAGAGATAGGACTTGCATCAGGAGAACCTCCGGTAACAAGAGGCTATCCGCCGTCTGTATATGCGGAGATGCCGAAACTTCTGGAACGCGCCGGAAATGGTGCAAAGGGTTCTATAACAGGTCTTTATACAGTACTTGTAGATGGCGATGATTTCAATGAACCGATCACAGATACGGCGAGATCAATACTTGATGGTCATATAATGCTTTCGAGAAAGCTGGGACATCAAAATCATTACCCGGCTATTGATGTACTGCAGAGTATATCAAGATGTATGTCACAGATAGCGACTAAGGAGCATAAGCAGCTGGCTTCGAAGCTAAAGACTATCCTTGCTACTTATCAGGAGTCAGAAGACCTGATAAATATAGGAGCTTATCAGAGAGGTTCAAGCAAGTCGATAGATTATGCAATCGAAAAGATAGATGCTGTGAATGAATTTCTCTGTCAGGATATTGACTCTAAGTATTCTTTTGGGGAAGTTATTGAATTGCTTAAGAAGTTGTTTGAGGGTGAGGAATAATTTATGGCGAAGTTTCGATATCGCATGCAGAATATACTGGAACTCAAGCAGAAGCTTGAAGAGCAGTCAAAGATGAACTATGCGAATCAACGCCGTGAACTCACTAAAGCCGAGCAGAGGGAGCAGGAGCTTTACGATATTAAGGCGGCTTATGAGGAAGAACAGCTAAAGACAAGGATGGATAAATTGGACCTCAGAGAGATCAGATCCAGTGATGTCGGAATCGAAATGATAGAAGACAGGATACGGGATCAGAAAGAGGTCGTTGAGCAGGAGAAGAGAAAACTGGAGATGAGACGCCGTGAACTGACTAAGGTCATGCAGGAACGCAAGGCTCAGGAAAAGCTCAGGGAGAGGGCTTTTGAACAGTTCAAGAAGGATGAATCAGCGGCGGAAAGTAAGACGATAGACGAGCTTACGAGTTATACATACGGCAACAAGTCAAAAAAAGGTTGAGGGGAGTATAGTCGATGGCAGACGAGGAAAAAAAGGAAAAAAAACCAAAACCGGAAAAAAGCGGAGGTGCAGCTGGCGGCGCTGAGGAAGAAGAGGACGAAGGCGGTGCGCTTTCTGTTGTTCTTGTAACGGTTTTCATAGTAATAGTCTGGCTTGCTATACTTGCATTGCTGGTAAAGCTTGACATTGGAGGTTTTGGTACTAGTGTACTGACTCCGGTATTGAAGAATGTACCTGTGGTAAACAGGATACTTCCGGGATATTCGCTTACAGCGAGCGGAAACTCAGTCAGTGATGATGGTGTGATGTACGCGGGATATGATAATCTTGACGATGCTATCGCAAGGATAAAAGAGCTTGAGGAAGAACTGGCAGCGGCTAAGCAGGCATCAAATGATACAGATCAGACGATTGCTGATCTGCAGGCGGAAGTCTCAAGGCTAAAGACTTTTGAAACAAATCAGGTTGAATTTGAAAAGATAAAGGATGAATTCTATAACGAAGTTGTATTTGGGGACAATGCGCCGGATATTTCGCAGTATCAGAAGTATTACGAACAGATAGATCCTACAAATGCGCAGATCCTTTATAAGCAGGTAGTACAGAAAGAACAGACAAATTCTGAGATAGAGAACTATGCTAAGGCATACTCGGCTATGAAGGCAAAGGATGCGGCGGAGATCTTTGATACTATGGGAAGTGACCTTTCTACAGTAGCGAAGATATTGAATGCCATGGGAACTGACGCAAGAGGAAATATCCTTGCGGCGATGGACCCTGAGATAGCAGCAAGCCTTACGAAGATCATGTCGCCGAACGGCTCTGCATCTTCGAGCACTCCAAACTATAATCTGGGAGATACTGTTTCTGATAATTCAGCTGAATAAATTAATACAAGCTGTCATACCGGATGCGGGTATGGCAGCTTTGTTTTTTTCTTAGTCGGAGAACTCTAATTTAATGTTTATAAAATTGTATACTTTTTAGTACTTTGTATATAGTTAAGTAAGGTCTTATTTATGTCGATAATGAACTTGAAACTATATATGATCAAGGGAAAGGAGGCATAGCTTGGCAATAACGAAGATAAAAGGCGCTTCTATGATGGAGTCTTTTACTGCTGGCTTTACTACGACAACTAAGATCTCTACTTCTAAAGTCGGTGATTCCTTTAGTTCAGCGCTGGATAAGGCAGGAGAGAATCTTCAGCCTAATATCGGTGATGGTAAAGGTGCAGCAGCTTCTAAGGCTGATGCCGGACCAACTGTTGAAAATGCTGCGAACTCGGCTATGGATCAGCGTGGCGGCGACACTTCAGCTAAGGGAGTAAAGACTGATACCGAAACGGTTATCAAAGATGAAATGCAGATAAAAGATCCTGTGACGGAAGCCGTAGAGAGAATAGCTGAGGAAATCCGTGATGAGCTTGGTATCACAGATGAGCAGCTTAAAGAAGCAATGGAAGTGTTGGGGATCACAATGATGGATCTGGTGAAGCCGGAAGCGGTTACAGCACTTGTTACAGAGATCACAGGTACAGAAGCGGCAGATATCCTGACAGATGAGACTCTTACAAAGAATGTTATGGATATTCTTTCGGTACAGCGAGAAGAAGTTGGAAAGCTGATGCAGAAGCTTGATGTTACACCGGAAGAATTTAAGGAACTTGTAGATACCGGAAAACTGGTTGAGTTTACGGAAGAAGAAAAGGCTGAAAGAGCGATGCCTGACATAGGAGCTGCGAATGAGACTGAAAATGAGAATATTCAGGTAACTGTTACTAAAGATACGCCAGATATATGGAAATATACACAGATAAATACAGAAGTTACAGATGAGAATAAAGAGACGGCAGGGACCACATCGGAAACCGTCATAACCTCGCAAAAAGCTGTTAAAACGGACGGACAGCCGGAAACAGTCATAGAGGACTCTGGAACTGCTGAAAATGGAGAGTCAAAGGTCGATGAAACGATCTTGACAACGACAAACAGTAAGATCACGACGGATGACTTTGCGGAGGATGGAGATGAGGCTGCTGGCAGCTTCGGAAAGCATTTATTTGATGATAAAACTGAGATGAAGCCAAAGGCAGATATGCCGAAGGGAAATCAGACAGTCAATGCAGTGACATCATTCCAGCAAAATCTTACAAATGCTGTAGCTGATGCAGCAGGTGTTGAAGAAGCGCAGACAGCGCAGACAATGACTACCGCACAGCGAGTCGCAGATATTCTTGACCAGATACAAAATCAGATAAAGATAAGCGCAAATCAGGAAACGACTACGATGGAGATGCAGCTTAACCCGGCAAGCCTTGGTAAAGTGGCACTTCATATTGAGTCAAAGGCAGGAGTTGTTTCAGCTCAATTTGAGGCACAGAACGCAACAGTAAAGGCTGCGATCGAGTCACAGATAACTCAGCTTCGTGAGGCTCTTGAGACAAAGGGCATTAAAGTAAACGAAGTCGAAGTAACGGTTTCAAGTCATGCGTTTGAGCAAAACCTTATGAATGGTCAGTCTGGCGGACAGAACTTCAGAGGTGATACACAAGGCAGCGAGAGAAGCGCAAGACTTAGAAGGATAAATCTTAATTCCAGAGCTGTATTTAATGGTGCGGAGGCAGTAGAAACCGAAGACGAAGCATCAGAGCTTGCAAAGAAGATAATGATCGACAGCGGAAACAGCGTGGACTTCACAGCATAGAATGAGGGAATAAATATGGGTGTTACGGCAATCATTAAAGACGGAGTGACAATTAATGATAAAAATAATGTTGAAAAGGCAGTAGAAGATAGCACCTCGCTTGATAAAGAGGCGTTTCTTCAGCTGCTGGTCGCACAGATGAAGTATCAGGACCCGTTAGAGCCTATTGATAATACAGAGTATGTTTCACAGCTTGCTACATTCTCATCTCTTGAGCAGATGCAGAATATGGCAAAAACTGCTGAGCTGCAGAGAGCATCAAATCTTGTTGGAAGTACGGTTACGGTGGTTACTTCTGACGAAACTTCATCAGTTTCAAATGAGGTCACAGGCGTAGTCGATTATGTTACAACAAGCGGATCGACGGTAAAGATCTCAATCGATGGAAAGCTCTATGATCTTGACAGTGTTACGAAGACATACAGCGATGAATATGTTGCAGCAGGTGAAGCTCATGATAAATTTAATGCTCTTTATAAAAAGCTCCCTGATGACATCAATGATGTCACAATGAAGAACGCTGAGGAGGTCAGTGAATTACTCCAAAAGATCATCAGCTTCTACAATGGTATGAGCGAATATGAAAAGAGCTTTATCGATAAATCATATGTGACATCTGTAAATCAGTTTGTTAAATGCCTTAAGAATTATGATATCGAGATCGAAGGTATAGAAACTGATGCCTGACACGGAGGTTGAAGGTTAATGAAGATTGCAAATGGGAACTACCCTTCCATTAATGAAATAGCGGATCGGTACTTAAAGACCGGTTCAAATAGTGGTTCGGCAGCGTCTGTCAAGGAAGACAGGACCTTTGCAGAGATCCTTGCAGACAAACGGACGAGCCTTAATAAGGCTTCGGGACTTAATTTCTCGAAGCATGCTGCAGAGCGGCTTTCTTCAAGAAATATTGAATTGGGCCCAGAGCAGCTTGAACGTCTGAGCGAAGGCGTGAGCAAAGCTGAGGCGAAGGGAATTGACAATTCATTGGTTATGGTAGATGAATTGGCGTTTATCGTAAATACATCAAGTCAGACCGTAGTCACAGCCATGGATTCAACTGAAACAAAGAATAATGTATTTTCGAATATAGACGGCGCAGTCATAGCGTAACGTCAAAGGAGGAACTGACTTATGATGAGATCACTTTTTTCTGGTGTTGCAGGTCTTAAAACTCACCAGACACGTATGGACGTAATAGGTAATAACATTGCAAATGTTAATACTACATCATATAAATCATCATCCATGAACTTTTCTGATATGCTTTATCAGACAACTCAGGCGGCTACAGGAGCCAGCACGACTACTGACAGAGCCGGTACAAATGCAAGGCAGATCGGTTTAGGAGCTCAGACTGCAGCTATTTCTACATCAATGAATGCTGGTTCAGCAGAGACGACAAACAGTCCTTATGATCTCTACATCACAGGAGACAGCTTTTTCATAGTTTCTGCAAATGGCGATTCGAACTATCTGTACACAAGAGATGGAGCATTCACAGTTGACGAGGAAGGAACTTTCTGCGTAGCTGCAAATGGTTACCCTGTTATGGGCTACCGCACCACAACGGATACTTCCGGAGCAACAGTAGTTGACTCAAGCTCTCTTAAAACTCTGCCTATAATGAGTGCTGATAATAAGACATCAGAGCCTTCAGAGACAACCAAGGCTTATGTAACCGGTATCATTGATGCGGAAGATACTGACTTTGATACAACGACTGGTAAGACTGTACAGCTTAGCTTTGTTGATAACGAAGGCTATGAGTATACCGGAACATTTGCCATCACACAGGATACTTCTACATCTCCTTATTCGTATAAGGTAAACCTTGCAAATATTAAAGATGCATCAGGTAATGAAGTGACAGCGGGAGTAACCTTCAATGAGGTAACACTTGCATTTAATAATAAGGGTACACTTGCTGCAACTACAGGCGACCTTTCATTTACGAGTCCTGTATCTACAAGTACTCAGACTATCACACTTGATTTCTCAACTCTTACGAGCTATGCAAACAATGGTCACTCAACTGTCACAGCCAATGCCGGAACATCTTCTACTGATACAACAGGCAGCGGATGGAAAACAGGTAATATGACCGGTATTAAGATCGGTACCGACGGTACTATCACAGGAACATATTCAAATGGTCAGTCAAAGCTTCTGGGAAAGATCCCTACAGCTACGTTTGCAAATGTATATGGTCTTGAAAAACAGGGCGATAACATGTATGCAGCCAGCCAGAATACAGGTGCGATCACAATAGGTGACGTTACATCAGGAGGCGGTAAGATGACAACAGGTCAGCTTGAAATGTCAAACGTTGATCTTGCTTCTGAGTTCACACGTATGATCACAACCCAGAGGGGCTTCCAGGCGAACAGCCGTATAATCACAGTTTCAGATACACTCCTTGAAGAACTTACAAATCTGAAGCGTTGATCGTAGCTGATAGTTGGTAAAAATACATATAGATGTATTGAAAAATGACCGTGTAAATGTGCATTTTTTTCAGCACACGCGTCATGCGTGTGCTGAATTATGCTATAATCAGAGTACTATGATAGAACTCACAAGATTGGATGAATCAAAGGTCTGGATCAATGATGATCACATTTTGACAGCCGAGGAAACACCAGATACTGTCATCACTTTTATAACAGGCCAAAAACTTATAGTTAAAGAACCATGTATAGAGATCCAGCGGCTGATTAAGGAGCAGGGATAAGGATCGGCAGCAGGATTAGGTAACTTATTGAGGGGGTTAGTAACGTATGGATATAGGATCTGTTATCGGATTAGTTATCTGTCTTGCGCTGATGATATTCGGTATGGGTATTTCTTCTATTCCGAATTTCATTGATATACCATCTGTATTGATCACATTTGGCGGCGCGTTCATGGCGACACTTGCTATGAATACTCTTCCAAGCTTCCTGGCGGGAATGGGAACATTCAAGATAATTTTCCGAATGACTGCTATCAAACCGACAGAGATAATCGGACAGATCATTCAGTTGTCAAATACAGCAAGAAAAGAAGGCTTGCTTTCTTTGGAAGAGGCTGCAAGCAATATTGAAGATCCTTTTATGAAAAAAGGAATCATGCTTGTTGTTGATGGTACTGACCCGGAACTTGTAAGGGCAATCATGGAAACTGAGATGGATGCTATCGAGGGAAGACATAAAGAGGCAAAAGCCTTCTGGGAAAACCTCGGAGGAATGGGACCTGCATGGGGAATGATCGGTACACTTATCGGATTGGTTAAGATGCTTCAGGACTTGTCTGATGCAAGTGCGATCGGACCTTCAATGGCGGTTGCTTTGCTTACTACATTCTATGGATCACTTCTTTCGAACTGGATCTGTACACCGGTTGCAACGAAGCTTGATCGCAGAAATCAGGAAGAAATGACGATAAAAGGTATTCAGGTTGAAGGACTTCTTTCTATACAGGCAGGTGAAAACCCGAGAGTTATAGAAGAGAAACTTAAGTCTTATCTGTCACCTGCTGATGCTGCCGGAATATCTTCTGAAGGAGGAGAAGGAGGAGCGTCTTAATGGCTAAGAAGAAGAAACAGGAGGACGTCAAGCCGGGTTCACCGGCGTGGATGGCGACCTTCAGTGATCTGATGAATCTTCTGTTGTGCTTCTTCGTTCTTTTGTTTTCAATGTCAAGTGTTGATGCAGCAAAGTATGAAGAGGTGGTTAATTCGTTTGCTGAGACCTTCAGCGTATTCTCAGGAGGAGGTTCCTCCATTGGGGATGGTGTAATGGTAAGCAATGGCGTAAGCCAGCTCAATAACCTTTCAGTATTGGCTAATACAATGGGTAAAGCTCAGGAAGGCTCAGAGGATAATAGTGAAGCAGATAATAACAGTGATGCTTCGGTAAGCTCAGATAATGTCTCCGGAGAGGAGGCAAAAGCAGCCTTGGAAGAAGAGCAGCTTAAGGCTTCCGAAAAGCTTGCAGAAGAGATAGAAGAAGCTCTTGAAGAAACGATCTATGGTAAAGAAATAGATATTGATTTTACGTCGCAATATGTTTCATTAACAATGAATGGTGCGTTGTTATTTGACTCAGGAAGTGCTACAATTAAGAAGGATTCTCTGCCTTTGGTTGAACAGGTGGGTAAGATTCTTGAGCGTTATGCACCTAACGTTATCGAGGTTGAAGGTCATACCGATAACGTTCCTATCAGGAATGCTAATTTTGCTGATAATGATGAGCTTTCAGATGCGAGAGCCTTGAGCATATTCAGGAATTTGCTGGAGATGACAAACATCGATCCGGCACTGATCAAACATTCAGGACGCGGAGAATATGTTCCGATAGCTGATAACTCTACTCCGGAGGGAAGGGCGAAAAACCGCCGGGTTGAGATAAAAATTTACAATTCACTTTCAGATGCAGCTACGTAACAGAAATATATGTAGAATGGGGACATATATTTCGCCTTTTTTGAAATGGGGACACAGGGGGATATGAAAAAAAATCTTATTTCAATTATTATCTTAGCACTTCTAGTGGTGAACACTGTGATGACAGGTATCATGATGTTTACCGTAATTCCGGCAAACCAGAAAACCATGCAGCTAGTCGGTGATATTTCAAGCGCCATACAGCTTGATTTAGGCATCGCAGGAAGCAGCTCTGTAGATCAGGCAACATCAGGCGTGGCTATGTCTGATATTTCCACTTACAATATAGCAGATCAGCTCACGATCAAGCTGGCGACAGATCCGGCGGGTGACGGTAAAGATCACTATGCTGTGGTCGGCGTTACACTTTCACTTAATACTAAGGATGAGGATTACGCAACTTATGGTGAGGGTATAGCTAATTACGAGGGTCTTATCAAAGATGAGATCAATAAAGTATTTGGCAAATATACACTGTCTCAGATTCAGGCAATGTCAACTGATGATCTTCAGGACGAGATCCTTGAGAACATTCAGGAAATGTATAACTCTAAGTTTATCATTGGTGTATCCTTTAGCAGTTATATCATTCAGTAATACCAAATCTAGTTTAAGGAGAGCAGCTTATGGGTGAGGTACTGTCACAGAGTGAAATAGACAGCCTGCTGCAAGCCTTGAGTTCAGGTGAGATTGATGCTGATGAAATGAAGGAGAATGACGAACGTCCCGTCAAGGATTACGACTTTGCGAGGCCGGCGAAATTCACCAAGGAGCATCTGAGAACACTTGAGATTATCTTTGAGCACTATGGCAGATTGATATCAACAAACCTTCCGGTGTACCTGCGATTAAATGTGCAGGCATCGGTAATAAATTCAGAAGCGCTGACTTATTCAGAATTCTCGAATTCATTGCCCAATCCGGTTATCCTGGGAGTTGTAAATTTCCTGCCGCTCAACGGTAATATTATGGTTGAGGTTGCAGCAAATCTTGGATTTGCATTCATTGACCGAATGTTAGGCGGAGAAGGAAAGGCTCTGGAAAAGAACCGTGAATTCTCAGAAATTGAATTATCTCTGTTGGAAAAGTTCTTGGTAATTTGTATAAGGCTATTCAGAGAACCGTGGAAAAATGTAGTAGACCTCGAACCGGTATTGGAACGAGTGGAAACAAACCCGCAGTTCGCACAAATTATCGCTCCGCAGGAGATGATATCTATCGTCACATTAAATATAAAGATCGGTGACGTAGAGGGATTGATGAATGTCTGTCTTCCATTCTTTACTTTGGAAGAAGTCATGGACAATCTGAATACCAAGTACTGGTTCTCTACCATGCAGAAGAATGGTGATGAGAATTATCAGGAAATTCTCGAAGATATGCTTCAGAGAGTTGAAATGCCTGTTAAAGCAGTTCTTGGAAGAAGCTCAATTTCATTGCAGGATTTCGTCAACTTACAGCTTGGCGATATCATACGACTGGACAGACAGGTTTCAGATGAGCTTGATGTCTATGTCGGAAATATAAAAAAATTCACCGCATTGCCGGGCGCAGTCAAGAAGGATTATGCAGTCCGTATCACATCGGTAATTAGAGAGGAGGAGTAAGCGCATGGACGGAATGTTATCTCAGGATGAGATAAATTCACTCCTGAACGGTATGGGAACCGATGGCGGAGCGGATGCTGGAGGGGATTCCGGAGCCGATGCAGCTGATGCAAATAACGGCGGATCAGCCGGAGGCGTAGATGAGAGCCTTCTCACTGAAGTTGAGAAAGATGCTCTCGGAGAAGTAGCTAATATTAGCATGGGCTCGTCAGCAACGACGCTTTTCTCGCTTGTTAACCAGAAAGTAAATATTACAACGCCGCAGGTTTCATTACATACTTGGGATACACTGGCAGGTGGATTTGAAAGGCCGTGTGTATTCGTTCAGATTCAGTACAAAGTCGGACTTGATGGTACCGATATCATGGTACTGAAAGAACACGATGTAAAGGTTATCACCGACCTTATGATGGGTGGTGACGGAACCAATACAGATGGAGAGCTCGGAGAGCTGCACTTGAGTGCTATCTCTGAAGCGATGAACCAGATGATGGGTGCAGCAGCCACTTCTTTGTCAACTATGCTTGGCAAGATGGTTGATATAAGCCCGCCGGAAGCTTCACTGATTGATCTTACAGAATTCGGTGATCCGGCAGATATTGCAGAGTTCCTGACAGGAACTTTTGCAGTTGTAACATTTAGGATGCAGATCGGAGATGATCTTGTTGATTCGACGATAATGCAGCTGTATCCTATCGATTTTGCAAAGGAATTGCAGAATCTTTTTGTAACACCTGATCAAAGTACAGATCAGTCGCAGCCTCCGGAAGTGGAGCCTGCTCCTGCACCGCAGATGGCAGCACCACCGCCGCAGCAGCAGATGGCGCCGCCGCCACAGCAGATGGCTCCACCTCCGATGGGTTATGCAATGCCACCGCAGGGGTATGGAATGCCAATGGGATATGGAATGCCACAAAATGTGAATGTACAGCCTGCCGCCTTCCAGAGTTTTTCATCGGATATCAATCCGATGCAGCCACAGGAAAACATCGACCTTATCAAAGATGTTCCACTGGAAGTTACGGTTGAACTCGGAAGAACGCATAAGACGATCAATGAGATCCTAGACTTTGCACCGGGTACGATCATAGAACTTGAAAAGATTGCCGGTGAGCCTGTAGATGTGCTTGTAAATGGCAAGCATGTCGCTAAGGGTGAAGTTGTTGTAATCGAAGAGAGTTTTGGCGTAAGGGTTACAGAGATCATAAAGTAAAAACAAGGAGACAAGACAATGGCAAAGAACATTTTAATCTGTGATGATGCAGCTTTCATGCGAATGATGATCAAAGACATTCTCACAAAGAATGGTTATAACGTAGCTGGCGAAGCTGAGAATGGCGCAAAAGCTGTAGAAAAGTATACGGAGCTTAAGCCGGATCTGGTACTGATGGATATTACAATGCCGGAGATGGATGGTATTCAGGCACTGAAGAAGATTAAGGCTTCAGACCCGGGCGCATTGGTTATCATGTGTTCAGCAATGGGTCAGCAGGCAATGGTTATCGAAGCTATTCAGGCGGGGGCAAAGGACTTTATCGTTAAGCCGTTCCAGGCAGAACGAGTTCTTGAAGCCGTTAAGAAAGTAGTCGGCTGACATGTATGCTTGCCTCCTGGCAGGATGGGAGAATATAGGGCAGCTTCTTACTGTTCTGCTTATATTTATTCTTGTTCTGGCTCTGACATATTTTACGACACGATTTACTGCCTCTGCCGTGAAGCAGAGGCAGTCGTGCCATAATTTTGAAATAATAGAAACGTTCCAGTTAACACAGAATAAATATATGGCAGTTGTAAGATGTGGGAAAAAATATCTTGCCATCGCAGTCACGAAGGATTCGGTTACCAGGCTCTGCGAATTGGATGAATCAGAATTGGATCTGACTGAATTACAGGATACATCCGGAAAACTTGAATTTAAAGATTTCATGGATCAGGCAAAAAAAGTTCTTAAAAAAGGCGGCAAAAGAGATGAGAGATAGCTCAGGCAGCATTTTTAACGGCTTCATGAAACGCCTGGTTCTTTTTTGTATCGTTTTATTTTTAGGAGTCGGACTGAGAGCAGCCTCCGGAGGAGTTGGAGTGTATGCGGCAGACAGTTCTCTTTCAGCAGTTAATGATGCTTCTAAAGAGACGACATCGGGAACCAGAGATCCCAACTATGATGCGCTGGGATTAAACAATAATAAATATAATTCAAGAACGGTAATAGATCAGCCAGGCTCAGCTGAGACAGCAGAAGATATCTCAAAGATCAATGTCGGAAATAACCTTAATATCACCTACAGTGATAAAGATGGAAATATCGCCGGGCCATTAAGGATACTTATAACGCTGACGTTGATCGCAATGGCTCCGATGCTGATAATAATGCTGACATCATTTACCAGAATTCTGGTTGTTATGCATTTTACGCGAGCTGCGATTGGAACACAGACAGCGCCTCCGAATCAGGTGCTTGTCGGAATTACACTGTTTTTGACTTTTTTTATCATGCAGCCGACTATAAATGAAATTAATACAAAGGCTGTAGTACCGTTTGAAGCGGGTGAGATAACACAGCAGGAGTTTGTCGATGCGGCAATGGACCCTCTTAGAGATTTCATGTATGGGCAGACTCAGAAAAAAGATGTAAAGCTTTTTATGGATATAGCTAAGCTTGGTACGGTTGAAGATCTGGAGGACATACCAAATTATGTGCTTATTCCTGCGTTTGTGATATCAGAGCTTCGGACAGCTTTTATTATAGGATTTCTGATATATATTCCGTTCATCGTTATAGATATGGTGGTTGCGTCGACCCTTATGAGTATGGGTATGATGATGCTCCCTCCGACGACTATTTCGATGCCATTCAAAATCTTACTTTTTGTTTTGGCAGATGGATGGAATCTTGTGATAGGTTCGCTGGTAAAGACATTTTATTGACGGGAGAGAGGGAAAAGGATGAATATTGAGGCGGTTACTGACATCACACAGGAAGCTCTTTATACCATTATGATCACATCAGCACCACTGTTGATGATAGCGCTCGTTGTCGGCTTAATGGTTTCAATATTTCAGACTGTAACATCAATTCAGGAGCAGACACTTACCTTTGTACCGAAGGTCCTTTCGATATTTTTAGGAATCATGCTTTTGGGACATTGGATGCTGAATAATATCGTCAGCTACATGGTCAAGCTCTGGTCTGATTTCTCCGTCTATGTAAAGTAGGTGATGGATTCTGATAGATGTGGATTTTTCCGTTCAGGATCTTGAGTACCTGCTTTTGATCCTGACAAGGGTTTCATGTTTTATTTTCACAGCTCCATTCTTCAGCGACACGAATACTCCAAGACGTGTGAAGGTGGGGCTTTCTTTACTTATTGCCATATTGGTATATGCTTATGAGACACCGCATGAGGCACTTGGGTATTCCACCTTGCTTGGATATGGGATACTTGTCATCGAAGAAGCCTGCTGCGGGCTTATAATCGGCTTTATGGCAAATATGTGTATGCAGATGATAGCATTCGCCGGTGCTTTGATAGATATGGATATAGGACTTTCGATGGTAAGCCTCTTTAACCCTATCACAAAGTCACAGGTTGGATTCTCAGGAACTTTGTATCAGTATGCGCTGATGCTTATCCTTATGGCGACTAATCTGCATCACTACATTTTGAAGGCTTTTCTTGCTTCATATGAGCTGATACCGATAGCTCATGTTAATCTTAACTCAGAAAAGCTGTACTACATTGCGGTGCGGTATCTGTGCGATGCATTCAGGATAGGCTTTGAGATCTTTCTTCCTGTATTCTGCGCGATGCTCCTGCTGAATGTGATATTGGGAATAATGGTAAAAACTTCGCCGCAGATGAATATGTTTGCGGTAGGTATACAGTTAAAGATGACCGTAGGATTTGCGGTAATGTTCATATCGGCAGGTCTGCTGCCCAAAATTGCAGATTTTATCTGTGGGGAAATGAAGGAAATGATCACAGCGGCGATGAACGCCTTGAGGTAAGGAGAGCTTTGGGGGAGATACTGAATGGACACATTTCTTGAGCTAGATCTGCAGTTCTTTGCAAAAGAAGGACCAGGCGGAGAGAAAACTGAAGAGCCAACTCAAAAAAAGCTGCAGGATGCCAGAAATGAAGGTCAGGTATCGAAAAGTACGGAGCTTTGTAATGCAGTAGCTTTACTCGCGGTATTTGCGGTTATACGAAGCTGGGGAGGCATGCTGGCAAATCGCTTTATGGAGATGTTTACGTGGATCTATGGAGATTTTAAAGGCTTTGATCTCATGGAAGGCGGAAACGTGTCATTAAAGGGCTTCACGAAACTTATGAATACTGTGATAATTCAGATGGTTCTGATGCTTATACCGATATTTGCGGTTGGCTTTGCTATCTCAACTATTATAAATATCGTGCAGGTAAAGTGGAAGGTTACGGGGAAGCCTTTGAAACCGAAGCTTTCAAAACTCAGCCCCATAAATGGCGTAAAGAGATTATTCAGCGTGGAGAAGCTGATAGAACTTGCCAAATCTGTAGCAAGGATCACTTTGATAGCCTATATAGCATGGACGCAGCTTAGGGATAAGGTTGGTATCATATATCTTCTCTATGATTATGATATCTGGGGAGCAGTAAGTATAGTTTCATCATTGGTAGTAGATCTGGGACTCAGGATCAGTGCGGCTTATCTTGTGCTTGGACTTATCGACCTTCTGTATCAGAAGCGAAAATTCCATAAAGACATGATGATGACCAAGCAGGAAATAAAGGATGAGTATAAAAATACTGAAGGAGATCCACAGATCAAGGGTAAGATACGTCAGAAGATGGCAGAAGCATCAAGAAGGAGAATGATGCAGGCTGTACCGCAGGCTGACGTTGTAATTACGAACCCGACACACTTTGCAGTTGCTCTTAAGTACGATGCGGATGTAGCAGATGCGCCTATAGTAACGGCGAAAGGAGCAGATCTCGTTGCAAAGAGGATTAAGGAGATTGCAAAAGAAAATGATGTGCAGATAGTGGAAAACAAACCGTTAGCAAGAATGCTGTACCACAATGTGGAGGTTGGAGCGATGGTGCCTCCGGAATTGTATCAGGCAGTAGCAGAAGTTCTCGCTTTCGTTTATAATATTAAGAAACAGGGGAAGGCAGGTTAAAGGGGAATGCCGACAAAGAAAATTGCGGGTAAACTAAACATAATGGACGTTGGCGTTGGATTATATCTTCTTGCGGCATTTGTGTTTTTCATAATCACATTGCCGTCTGTCTTGTTGGATATTTTTCTTTGCTTTAACATGGCGATCGCATTTGCGATATTATTTAATACGCTTTTCTGTAAGGAAGTATTGGATATGTCATATTATCCTACTATCCTTCTTTTCACAACGATCTTTAGGATCTCACTTAATGTTTCTTCGACAAAGCTCATACTTACAACAGGTGAGCCGGGAAATGTAGTTTCTACTTTTGGAGAATTTGTAGGTGGAAATGATCTTATCGTAGGAACTATAGTTTTCATTATCCTTATAATTATTCAATTTGTTGTTATCAATAAAGGTTCTGAACGAGTTTCAGAAGTTACAGCAAGATTTACACTTGATGCTATGCCAGGTAAGCAGATGGCTATCGATGCGGATCTGAATACCGGTGCTATCGATGACAGAGAGGCTAAGCGCCGCCGAGACAAGATACAGGAAGAGTCCTCATTCTTTGGCTCTATGGACGGTGCTGTTAAGTATGTAAAGGGAGATGCTACAGCCTCACTCATTATCACAGGCGTAAATATCATCGGCGGACTCATAATGGGTATGACGAGGCAGGGAATGACAGTTGCCGAAGCAGCTCAGAAGTATACTATCCTGACTATCGGTGATGGTCTTGTCGGCGCTATCCCGTCTCTTCTTATATCACTTGCAACAGGTATCCTTGTTACTAAGGGTGCAAAGGAAGCAGACTTCGGTCCGACTATATTCAGGCAGATCTTCAGCTCTACAAAGGTAATGACATTTTCAGGCGGAGTAATAGCCTTTCTTGGAATAGTTACACCGCTTAATCCTATAATCTTCGTAACTATGGGCGCAATATTTGTTGTCGGCGGAAGAGTTATGGCAGGACAGATAGAAGAACAGCAGATTGAAAATGAAGTTTCAGAAGAAGAGGAATCTGCAGAAGAGATCCGAAAACCGGAGAATGTCACATCGCTTCTCAATGTGGACCCTATCGAGCTGGAATTTGGCTATGGAATAATTCCTTTGGCTGATGTGAACCAGGGCGGTGACCTTCTTGACAGAGTAGTTATGATAAGGCGTCAGGTGGCACTTGAACTTGGTACGGTCGTGCCTATCATACGACTTAGAGATAACATACAGCTCAATCCAAACCAGTACATCATAAAGATCAAAGGTGTACAGGTAACTGATGGAGAGATACTTTTCGATCATTACATGGCTATGAATCCGGGATATGTGGAAGAAGAAATCACAGGTATACCTACATTTGAGCCTTCCTTCCATCTGCCGGCTATATGGATCACTGAGGGACAGAGAGAAAGAGCTGAGGCTGTCGGATATACAGTTGTAGATCCGCCGTCTATAATCGCTACACACCTGACAGAAGTTATCAGAAGTCATATTTCAGAGCTTCTTACCCGTCAGGATACACAGAATCTTATCAACAATCTCAAGGAATCAAATCCTTCTGTTGTCGAAGAGCTCATGCCGAAGCTTCTTGGACTTGGAGAAATCCAGAAAGTATTGCAGAATCTTCTTTCAGAGGGTGTTTCCATACGAGATTTGCTTACAATATTTGAAACTCTGGCAGATTATGCACCAAGTACCAGAGATACAGATGTTTTAACAGAGTACTGCCGTCAGGCTCTTAAGAGAGCTATAAGCGCTAAATTCTTCGGCGGTGCGGAGTCGACCAGTGTTATCACGCTGGATCCGAAAAATGAGAAGGAGATCATGGATTCTGTCAAACAGACAGAACAGGGAGCATATCTTACACTGGCACCTGACAGGTCAAAAGCTATCATGGATGCCACAGGTAAGCAGATAAAGAAACTGGAGGATATGGGTAGAAACGCTATAGTCATAACATCACCTATAGTACGTATCTACTTCAAAAAGCTTACCAGAGATTACTACCCGGATCTTGTAGTTATTTCATACAATGAGGTGGAGAGCAATGTTGAACTGCAGTCGATAGGAATAATTACAGCATAAACTTCGACTTATAAGACTTACTAAAAAAAGACTGGAGTATTGGGAAAATGATTATCAAAAAGTTTGTAGGAAAAACAGAAGAAGAAGCAACAGCACAGGCAAAGAAGGTTTTAGGTCAGGGCGCAGTGGTGATGAATGTGCGCGATCTGAAAAAGAAAGGTGTAATTGGTCTATTTGCGAAGCCGCAGGTGGAGATCACCGCAGCAGTTGAAGAAATAGATGATTCAAAGGTTTCAAATGAGAAACCGGTTCAGGTTCCCCTGCCATATAGGATGGAACAGCCTAAACCGAAGGCACATGTGAATCAGACGGCAGATGATCAGGAGCAGATCATCAAGGAAGAGAAGGAAAATATGCAGGAGAAAGCAGGGGGTGAGGATAGCGTACTTGAAAAGAAGATAGAGAAGAGTATTCAGACATTGCTTGAGCAGCAGCTGAAGAATTCTGAAAAGGTTGAGCAGATCAGCGAGGAGGAAAAAGAACCTGATGAGACTGAGAAATTTTTTAATCTTATCAGGGATACTCTTGAAGATAACGAGGTAAGCGGCAAATATACCAGAGCTTTTCTTGATGATATGAGAAAGCTTGTCAAACCGGGGGTAACTATTGATTTCCTTCTTTCGAGCATTTATCAGAAGCTTGTGCTCAAGTTTGGAGAGACAAGGCTTATCGACAAGATAGATGACGGACCGGAAGTAGTATTTTTTGTAGGACCGACAGGTGTTGGAAAAACTACTACCATAGCGAAGATCGCGTCAAAATTCTGCGTGAGCGATCATGCGAAAGTCGCCTTGTTGACTACAGATACATATAGAGTTAAGGCTGCAGAGCAGCTTAGGACTTATGCAGATATTTTGAATGCGCCTTTCAGGATAATCTATGAGGATGACGATCTTAGAAATGCATTGGAGGAATTTAAGAATTATGACTACATCCTTGTGGATACTGCAGGACATTCACCTAATAATGATGAGCAGATAAGAACTCAGAGCAATTTTATAAAACTTGCGGAAGAGAGATTTTCTGTTCAGGTATATCTGGTTCTTTCAGTTACTACAAAGTACCGTGACCTTATAAATATTGTAGATAAATATTCGAGAGATCACGGCTACAGACTTATCTTTACTAAGCTGGATGAAACTACAGCATTGGGAAACATGCTTAACCTGAAGATATATACAAATGCAGATGTGTCATATGTTACTGATGGTCAGGATGTACCGGATGATATTCAGGAATTTAATGCTCAAAAGATAGTAAGATCACTTTTGGACAGTAATGACTGATGAGGGGGATACTAATTTGGATCAGGCTGAGAAGTTAAGAAACATAATAAAAAAATCTCAGGTGACTGACAGCAGTGGTACAAATCAAGAGAAAAAGCACGCAAGGATATTTACAGTAACTTCCGGCAAGGGTGGAGTCGGAAAATCAAATACTGCGATTAATCTTGCGGTTCAATTCCGCAAACTGGGAAAAAGGGTGATTATCCTGGATGCGGATTTTGGACTTGCAAATATTGAGGTAATGTTTGGAGCTATTCCTAAGTTTTCTCTTGCAGATGTTGTCTATAAGGGGATGGACATTACTGAGGTAATTACTAATGGACCAATGGATATCGGTTTTATATCAGGAGGTTCAGGTGTTGTCGGAATGTCGAATCTGAGTCAGGAGAAGATCAATTTCCTGATTGCAAATGTAACGAAGTTGGACGATTTAGCCGATATTATAGTGATAGATACAGGTGCAGGTATTTCTGACCGTGTCATTGATTTTTTGATCGCATCGGAAGAGATACTTCTTGTAACTACGCCGGAACCGACTTCGATCACGGATTCGTATTCCTTGCTGAAAGCGCTTGACAGAAATTCACAATTTAGAAGAGATGAAGCTAATCTGCGTGTTATTACTAATAAAGTACTATCAACTGATGAAGGAAGGCAGCTTTACCATAAGCTGTATACGGTCACAAGTCAGTACTTGAATATGCCTATGAGCTTTCTTGGAGTAGTGCCGCAGGACCCTGCGTTGAAAAATGCTGTGATGCAGCAGAGCCCAGTGTCATTGGAGTCGCCAAATGCGAGATCTACACGTGCTTATAAGGATATTGCAGATACGCTTTTGAAAATACCGCACACTGACAAGATTTATAAGCGAGGGATAGGCGCACTTATCGAGCAGATCACGAGCTTCGCATGAGTGCATTTTGACTAAAAAGCAGAGCGAGAGTTGCCTCGAGCTCAGAAACAAGGGGGAATCATATGCTTTCTGATTATATTACACCTGGTGATCGCTTGGAAATCACTGTAGCCGGAGTTGAAAATGACGAAGAACTTCATCTTGATTCAAATGATGGAGAATTTGACATTCATAAATCCTATAGGACGAGAGTTTACGATATCATGACTGAAGATATGATTTCCGTCGAAATGCCCATGGAGAAAACGAAGCTGATACTTCTTCCGGTAGGGGGTAATTTTGATCTTTGCTTTTATACCCGCAAAGGGCTGTATCAGTGCTATGCTACGGTGCATGACCGCTATAAGAGCAACAATATATATATATTGGAAATGGAGCTCACCACAAATCTTAGGAAATTCCAGAGGAGAGAATATTACAGATTCAGCTGCATACTTGAAATGCAGTGTCGTAAGCTCAATCCTGATGAAGAGAAGAAATTATTCAACCATGAGGTTGAATTCATAGATACGGATATTACGCTTGAAGATGGACTTATAGTTGATATCAGCGGCGGAGGAGCAAGGTTTGTATCTGATAACAGCTATGGCCAGGGCGAATTTATATTATTTAAGTTTACGCTTGAGATAGACGGAAAGAAGAGAGAGTATAACCTAGTTGGACAAGTGGTACTTTCTGCAAAGCCCGAGGGTAAAGAAAATTACGAAAACAGGATTAAATTTGTAAATATTGACGACAGAGAACGTGAAAGCATCATCAAATATATTTTTGAAGAGGAGCGTAAAATAAGAAACCGAAAAATAGAGGATTCTTCAATTCAACAACATTAAGTACAGAATTTAGGTACAACTATACAAAATAGCTACAATTTTGCTGAATTGTATCAGAATTGTTGTGGAAAGTGTGAAATTGTATGAAAAAAAGAATCTTAGTGGTAGATGATTCTGCACTTATGAGAAGAGTGTGTAGTGATATAATAAACGCAGATAGTCGATATTACGTTGAGGATACGGCAAAAAACGGACTTGAAGCCCTAGAACTTATAAAAAGAAAAAAGTTCGACGCTGTTATCCTTGATGTGAACATGCCAAAGATGAACGGCTTGGAATTACTGCGTGAATTGGAGAAACAGAATATAAAGGTACGCGTGATGATGTTTTCATCAACGACTTCACAGGGAGCCAAAGAGACGATCGAGGCTCTTGAACTCGGAGCAATCGACTTCGTACGCAAGCCGGACGGTCTTGCGGAGGTCAAGGGTGATGAGTTCAGAAACAGATTTCTTCAGATTCTTGCGAATGTTTCAGGCGCCAGTCTTACGAGTGAAGCACCAAAAGAAAGATCCGGAATTCGTGCAGGCTCAAACAAAGACAGCGCTCGTACAACATCTGAGTCGATACCTCGTCAAACATCACGATTTGCAGCCCGAAGCTCTGATACATCGGCTTTAACACGGAAACGTGAGGAGACCGTAAAGACAGGTGATGATAAAAATTCAGACGAGGAAAGCAGAACATTTGGAAGAGGTTCATTTACTGTCAGACAGCCGATCAATAAAGAAATTGTCCTAAGACCTAAACAGGCAAAAATTACGGGCGATAAGATCGTTGCGCTGGCGAGCTCGACAGGTGGTCCGAGAGCTCTGCAGCAGGTGATACCTTTTCTTCCTGAAAATCTGGATGCGGCAGTTCTTCTTGTTCAGCACATGCCCAAGGGCTTTACGAAGTCTCTTGCTGAAAGGCTTGATGCTCTCTCCAAGATGAGGGTGGTAGAGGCGTCAGAGGGCGAAAAAGTAGAAAAGGGCACTGTGTATATCGCGATGGGCGGAAGACACATGACTGCTGTAAAAGACGGAAATGGCATGAAAATCAAATATACAGATCTTCCAATGCGGGAGGGTGTGCGTCCTTCGGCAAATTATATGTATGAGTCGCTGATGGACTCACCGTATGCGGAGATCTGCTGCGTAGTACTGACTGGGATGGGGGCTGACGGAACAGCCGGCATCAGAAACCTAGAAACAAAAAAGAGAATTTATGTGATAGCTCAGGATGAGCCAACCAGTGCAGTTTATGGAATGCCAAAGGCAGTAGCGCAGGCAGGGCTCGTTTCTGAAATTCTTCCCTTGGAGAAGATAGCTGACGCTGTCACAAGAGATGTGGGGGTCAGATAATATGGATGTTAGCCAGTATTTGGGTGTTTTCCTTGATGAATCAGAGGAGCATATTCAGACACTGAATGATCAGATCATGGTGCTCGAGCAGGAGCCGGAAAACGAAGACGCTATTAATGAGATCTTCCGTGCGGCGCACTCCCTTAAGGGAATGGCAGGCACTATGGGATATAAGAGACTGCAGCATTTGACACATGATACAGAAGATGTATTTAGTGCGGTTAGAAGTGGAAACATGAAGGTTTCCAGCCACCTGATAGATATTTTGTTCCAGGCATTGGACGCTATTCAGGAATACGTAGATACGATTCGTGATACTCAGGATGAGGGCACGAATGACAATGAAGCGATCATCGCAGAGCTTAATAAGGCTCTCGCTGAAGGAACAGGCGCAGCGCCTGCAGCAGCACCAGCAGCACCAGCAGCGGCACCTGCAGCAGAAGCAGCACCAGCGGCAGCAGCACCTGCAGCTGATGCAAACGCACCTGCATATAAGAGGATAAAGCTTGAAGAGGCACAGAGAGACGTCATGAAAGACGCCATCGTTGCCGGCAAGCATGTTTTTGGAGTTACCGTAAAGATCGAAGAGTCCTGCATGCTTAAAGCAGCTCGTGCATTCCTTGTTTTCAAGGCAATGGAAGATATCGGTGACGTGGTTGTTTCAGATCCGTCTTCACAGGATATCGAAGATGAAAAATTTGAGTTTGAATTCAGTTACTTCATCATAACAGGTGAAGAATTAGATAAAGTTCTTAATGATGCAAAAGCCGTATCTGAGATCGAAGATGCCAATGGTGAGGCGTTTGATGAAAAGATGATCGAAGATGCTTTCAATTATAAGGAAGGTGCACCAGCAGCGGCACCTGCAGCAGAGGCAGCACCAGCGGCAGCAGCGCCTGCACCTGCAGCACCGGCACCAGCAGCACCTGCACCGGCAGCAGAAGCTCCGAAGCCGGCAGCACCTGCAAAGGGCAAAGCTGCAGCAAAGAAGCCTGTAGTTTCACACACAGTACGTGTGGATACAGAAAAGCTCGATACCCTTATGAACCTTGTATCAGAGCTTATCATTGCTAAAAACTCACTTGTTGCATCTGCGTCAAAGGCAGGCGAAAATGCAGCTTCTGAGATGAATGAACATGTAGAATATCTTGAGAGCGTGACAACAAACCTTCATGAGTCAGTCATGAAAGTTCGAATGGTTCCATTGGAAGGCGCTATTCAGAAGTTCCCAAGAATGATCAGAGACCTTGAAAAGAAGCTCGGAAAGAAGATGAACCTGACGATCACAGGTGAAGATACAGAGCTTGATCGAACTGTTGTTGACCAGATCGGTGATCCGCTCATGCACCTTCTCAGAAACTCTGCTGACCATGGTCTTGAGACTCCTGAGGTTCGTGCACAGAGAGGCAAGCCTGAGACAGGTACTATATTCCTTAATGCATATCAGGAAGGAAATAACGTTACTATCGAAGTTGGTGATGATGGTAATGGTATCGACGTTGAAGCTGTAAGAACAAAGATCATTGAAAGAGGTTACGCACCTGCAGAGCAGGCTGCACAGATGACTGATAAGGAAGTTATCGGAGCGCTCTTTGACCCTGGCTTCTCAATGGCTAAGAAGGTTACAGATCTTTCAGGACGAGGCGTTGGACTTGACGTTGTTAAGTCAAATATCGAGCAGCTCGGTGGTGACGTAGAAGTTAAGGCAAAGCTTGGCGAAGGTTCTACTTTCGTTATTAGACTTCCGCTTACACTTGCTATCATTCAGGCTTTGATGGTACTCGTAGGTGGTGAGCAGTATGCTATCGCCCTTGGTAATATTCAGACGATTGAAGATGTTCCGGTTGGCGATATCAGACTTGTAGAAAATAGAGAAGTTATTCAGCTTCGTGGAACAGTTATCCCGATAATCCGTCTTTCAGAGATCCTTGGCGTAGAGCCTGAAAAGGAGAATCCTGAGAATCTTGTCATCGTAATCGTTAAGAAAGGTGACAGTCTGGCAGGTCTTGTTGTAGATGAATTAATGGGACAGCAGGAAATAGTTATCAAGTCCCTTGGTAAGTATATCAAACCTAACAAGCTGATCAGTGGCGCTACGATCCTTGGTGATGGTGAAGTTGCCCTCATTTTGGATTCTAACGCATTGATGTAAGGAAAAGGGGGACAATAACAATGGCAGAAAATGAAGTTGCAGTAAAGAGTAATGATGCATTGGCTATGGCCAAAGATGCGATCCAATATATCGTTGTAGGAGTCGGAAACGAGCAGTATGGCATAGATATCAAGTACATTGATAACATTGTCCGTATTTCAAGGATCACAAGAGTTCCTACCGTACAGCCTTATTTCAAAGGTGTTATAAACCTTCGTGGTGAGGTTGTTGCAGTTATGAGTCTTCGTTTGAAGATGAATCTGGACGACGATGAGATCACAAATAAATCTCGTATCATCATCATCAAGATGGATGGAAATGACTCTATCGGTATACTTGTTGATGAGGTTAAGAAAGTTGTAACTATCTCTGATGATGACATTGAAAGGGCAGCACATTCCAAGAATGGCGCACCTTCATTTATCAGCGGAGTAGGTAAGGTTGATGAAGGTCTGGTTTCAATACTTGATCTTACAACTATCATTGATGAAGAAGAATAACTGATAAGGCTGTGCGGGATACCGCACAGCTGATCAGATCAAAGACAGGAGTTGAAATGGCAGATTTTGATTTAAACCATGTGGAAAATGTCTATTTTGATGTGTTAAAGGAAATAGGCAATATAGGCGCCGGAAATGCTGCCACTTCATTGGCAACAATGCTCGGAGCCAAGGTTGATATGAAAGTGCCGAGAGTGGAATTACTTGATTTCAACCAAATAGGAGATGCAATCGGTGGAGAAGAACAGATAATGGCAGGTGTTTACCTTGTCATTAATGGTGATATTTCCGGTAGTATCATGTTCCTTCTTGAGGAAGAGTCAGCTCACGTTTTGGTATCAAAACTTATGATGGGAATGCCTCGTGCACAGGAAGTCGGCTTCAGCGAAATGGAGATGTCGGCACTTCAGGAAGTAGGTAATATTATAACGGGTGCATATCTTAATTCCTTGTCATCTCTGACAGGGTTAACGATCACAGAGTCTATACCGGATCTTACTGTTGATATGGCTGGCGCTATTTTGTCAGTTCCGGCGACAGAGTTTGGTCTCCTGGGTGATAAACTTCTTATGATCGAAACTTCATTTACAGATGATGCGGAGTTAAATGGATACTTTATACTCGTTCCGGATCTTCCATCGTATGGAAAGCTCCTGCGAGCACTCGGTGTTATGAAGTAAGGCTTGGCATAGCGAAAGATGGGTTGTATATGGGAAATTTAATAAAGGTAGGTATGGCTGATCTTAAACTCTGTCCTGCTGATGAAGGTATTACAACGCTTGGCTTGGGCTCTTGCGTCGGAGTAGCACTTGTAGATAAGATAAACCGTCAGGGAGGGCTTGCGCATGTAATGCTTCCAGACAGTAAGGCGATCCGTAATAATACCAATATTGCTAAGTTCGCAGATACAGGCATTGTTGAGTTGGTAAGGCAGATGGAGGCAAAGGGAGCCAAAAAATCGAGAATAGTTGCAAAGATAGCCGGTGGCGCTCAGATGTTTACATTTCAGAATAACGCTTCGCTGGTAAAGGTGGGAGAGAGAAATGTTTTGGCTGTGAAGGCAAAACTTAAGGAATTAGGAATACCGATTTTGGCAGAAGATACCGGACTTAATTATGGAAGAACGGTGGAATTTTTTCCTAAGACAGGTGATTTTGTCATTAAAGCAGTCGGAAAGCCGGTAAAGACCATATGAACAATAATGATATGAGAAAAGGTGAAAATATAGATTTGGTCTACGATGAAGGGGAAGAACTTGAAGAAAGGGAATATGAGCAAAAGAAAACAAAGCTTAAGACAACTACGATTCCTGCATTGGTAATGCTTCTTGGAGGCGCTGCCACTGCGATCGCAGCATTTGTCAGACAGTATCCGCTTTTACTCATGTTGGAGCTCACATTTGGAGCATTGATAGTTTTTCTTATTGTTGGTTTAGTTGTTAAAGCTATTCTTGATAGTATCGAAATAGTACAGATAGTTGAGCTTGAAAAAAGAATGCCGGTATCGGATTTTGAGGGAGAATCCGAAGATGAATCTGAGGATGAGACAGCACTTGGTGGAGAGTAGGTGCTGAATATACTTTTGAGGGGAAAGTAAGCAAATGGATGAAGAGGCAAGAAAAAAGCTTTGGGAGGATTACTCTAAAAGCAGCTCTCATGATTTGAGAGAACAGATAATAATTGAATATTCGCCGCTTGTAAAAGTAGTAGCAGGCAGACTCAGCATGTATCTTGGTTATAATGTTGAATATGATGATCTGGTCGGATATGGTATTTTTGGCCTGATAGATGCCATAGATAAATTTGACATGACTAAAGATGTTAAGTTTGAGACATATGCTTCGCTGAGGATCAGAGGAGCGATACTGGATCAGATCAGGAAAATGGACTGGATTCCAAGAACTATACGTCAGAGGCAGAAAAAGATCGAAGCGGCCATTAGAAATGTTGAAGCTGCTTCAGGTAAAAATGCTTCTAATGAGGATATAGCAAGGGAATTGGGGATTTCAGATGATGAATACCTTGAGTGGCAGTCACAGATGGCAGTCACGAATGTTATATCGCTGAATGAGTTTATGGATCAGGGAACGGAGACACCGGTAAAGGATGTTTCGTATACTAAGATCGCAGGACCTGAAGAATCACTTGAACGCAATGAGCTGAAAAAAGTTCTTGCGGAGTCGCTTGATCTGCTCACAGATAAGGAACGTAAGGTGATTTTACTGTACTACTATGAAGAGCTGACGTTGAAAGAAATCAGTAAAATACTGGAAGTATCGGAATCGAGAATTTCACAGCTGCATGTAAGGGCATTGCAGAAAATGAAGACAAAGCTTGGCCGATATATGGGAATCCTGACAGAGCAGATTTAAATATCTGCTCTGTTTTTTTACGGCTTTCGCGCTTGCGAGGCGAATCCGGCAATGTCGGATTCTTTGTTGTATGAGCATAGTTGATTTTAGAGGGGTAGGAAAAGGGTATGGCGCAGAAAAACAGTTATTTTAAGATTGACAGTTCTGATAATGAGCATCTTCAGTTGATAATAATACCGCCGCAAGATGGCGGAAAACAGCTCGAATACAAAGAAGTTATAGGATATCTCAAGGCACATCAGATATATGCTGATGAAAAACAATTAAAGCAGGCTTTGGCAGGAGATTCTGAAAAAAAGATACCACTTACGGGTTCATTGAGTTATACTGTTAATGAGGAAGTTATGCTTGATGTAAGCCCTGATTCTCTCAAGCTTTATGCAAGGTTTTATGCTCCGGCAGAAGGCGGTACATTGCTGAGCCGTGACGATGTTGAGAGAGAAATGAGGATCTTGCATATGCGTGCTGAGATTATTGACGCTGAATTAAATAAGTTTTTCAATGAAAGAACATACTGTACAGATTTTCTTGTGGCAGAAGGAACGCCAATGCAGCCTGGAATTGACGGTTACGTTGAGTATCTTTTTAATACAGACAGCTCAAGAAAGCCGACAGTCAAGGAAGATGGTTCTGTAGACTATTTTAATCTGAATACAGTAGTTTCCTGTGCAAAGGGACAGAAGCTTGCAATACTTCATCCGGAAAAGGAAGGAATTCCGGGACGAGATGTTTATGGAAATAAGCTTTTGCCGCCAAAAGTTGGCAGAGGACAGCTTAAATTCGGAAAAGAAGTTGAGATTTCCGAAGATGGAATGGAGCTTTTTGCCAAGTCAGAGGGACATGTTACTCTTGAAAAAGATAAAGTAGAGGTTTCCGGTGTGATGGAGTTTGAAAATATTGATACGTCTACCGGAAATATCGAAAATTTTGAAGGGAATTTGCTTGTTAAGGGCAATATTAAAAGTGGATTCAGAGTCAGTGCTTCTGGAGATATCGAAGTGAAAGGAATCATTGAAGCTGCAGAAGTTACTGCAGGCGGTCAGATAACAGTAGCAAAAGGTATCAATGGACGAGAGAAGGCAATAATCAAATCAGGCAAAAATGTCATTGCGCATTATATTGAGAATGCGACTGTCAGAGCAGAAGGCTATGTCATGGCAGATGCCATACTTAACAGCCATGTCGATGCAGGAGATAATATTGTTGTAAAAGGCAAGAAGGGACTTATCTCAGGCGGAAGAGTGAGAGCACTTAAGTATATTCAGGCGAAAGTTCTGGGTTCTACAATGGGCGTTACAACAGAGATCGATGTAGGTACAGATCCTGAAGAAAAGCAGCGCCTTATAGACTTGGAGCAGCAGAATACGGAACTTAGGAAGCTCATAGACAGGATAAAGCCAGTTCTGATGGCAACAAGGCAGAAGATTGCCAATGGCGAGAAGATAACACCTGAAATGGTAAGCCAGACAAAAGCAATCTCAGAGAAATTTGTGCAGGCAGAAAAGGAACTTGGCGAGAATAACGCAGAGATCCAAGGCTTGAAGGAAAAAGCAGGGGAAGCTACAAATGCGTATATCGAAGTAGAAGATGTGGCATATCCTGGAACACAGGTTATCATATCAGATACACGTATGGTGCTTCGCAGCAGGTATAACTATTGCAGACTTGTTATAAAGGACGGAGAAGTCGGATCGACACCACTTTGATACTTACGTAGAGCTGCTCCGCCGGAAATGGGGGACAACTATGGCAATCAGTCCGATCGTATTGAATGGGTCGATCACAGCATCGCAGGACATATCCGCTCTGAAAGCACACGACGATGCAAAAGCAGCAGTATTGCATAACACCACACAGGATAAGATCGAGCATCAGCAGGAAAGAAAGCTCAATCGTGTCCGTAAACAGGATGATGTTGAATTGCATCAAAAAGGCTACGACGCGCGTGAAAAGGGGAGTAATGAATATGCAGGTGATGGTGGAAGAAACCGAAAAAAACATAACTCCAATGACGCGGTCCACATCAAAGAAAAAGGCGGGTTTGACGTATCAATATGACAGGAATAGAAATTGTACTCCTGGCAGCGGGAGCTATTACATTTACACTGAGTTTTATGCTGCCATCATCGGGAGATGAAGACGAAGGAAAGAGCGAAAAGAGCAGTTCTCTTGAAAAAAAGGTCGAATCAATGAACAGTACCGATGAGCAGGAAATCCGCAGACGAGTAAGACAGATTGCGGATGATGAGGCTGAAGAGGCTGGAAATACGACCAAGCGAAACCTTGAAAAAATGACAAATGAGAAGATCATGGCTGTTGACGAGTATTCAAAGACAGTACTTGATGCCATTGAGAAAAATCATCAGGAAGTGGTATTTCTATATGATATGCTGAATAATAAGTCAGCAGATCTGAAAAATACTATCCGAAAGGCAGAGCAGACCAAGCGTGAGGTTGAGGCTGAACGTAAGGCAGAAGAGGAAAGAGCAGCTCAGATAACAAAGGCAGCTAAGGCATTGAAAGTAGCCGAAGCAGAGAAAGAAAAGATAAAAGCAGATACTACCTCGAATGTCCGTACTGAGACGGTGAAAGCACAGCAGGAACCTGCGATCATGCCGTCTCCGGAGGAGATAGAGTCAGGTATCGCTTTTAAGAATATGAATGTCAGAAGTGCGGCACCTAAGCCTGCTGTAAAGCCTGCACCGAAAGCACCGGCAGCTAATAGAGCAGCAGCGCCGAGAGTTCAGAGTGCAGTCAAAGCAGAGGCTGAAAAGGTTCAGAGTGCGCCTAAGGCAGTACAGCATAAGGCGCAGACGGCTGCGGTGAAGCCGGCAGCTTCTGTAAAAACGACAGAGAACGTGCAGAGGACACAGCAGGCAAGAACAGTGCAGAGAGCAGCAGTTAAACCTGCTGAAGCCCGTCCTGTTCATAGTACGCAGGAAAAGCACAAAGCATCGTCAGAAGAGGCTATGGAGAAGCTTCTTGAGTCGATGAGTACTGCTCAGGTACAAAAGCGCAGAGTGTCAGCAATGGACAGACTTAAAAAGCAGGTTGAGCCTGAAGTCAAGCCTGTAGAAGCAAAGAAGACTCTCGAAACTCAGGTCAGAAAGACTGTAAAGCCGGTGATCGAAGAATTTGAGCCGATGCCTGCTATTGAAGAGATAGAACTTGAGATGAACGAGGAGCCTGTAAATGAGCAGCCTGCTGCAGAAGCTGAACCAATGATAAGGAAAACCGTGAAAAATCCGGAGATCAAGTCAGTGACAAAGGTAAAGAGGCAGCCGGTCCTGGAGGCAGCGCCGAAAGTTGAAGCCGTAGTGGCTAAGGTTTCGGAGCCGGACATGGCAGCTGAAGTTGAAGAGACCTTTGAGCAGGAAGTGGAAGAAGTTTATTCAAACAAGCCGGTATCGCTCTCACTATCAGGATTAAGCAGAAACGAGCAGGTACTTGAGATGCACCATCACGGTAAGAGCAGTATAGAGATCGCAAAAGCTCTTGCGATGGGTGTAGGTGAAGTTAATCTTGTTATTGGTCTGTACGATAAAAGTGGAAGAGAGGGCAGATAAGTGAAGCTTAAATATTATCTTCGTGGTCTTGGTATAGGTATTGTTGTAACTGCTATCGTGATGGGTTTTTCGGCAGGCGGAAAGAATGGAAAAAATATATCTGACGATGAAATACGCTCTCGTGCAAAAGAGCTTGGAATGACAGAGTCAAATGAGATTCTCAGCAGTCCGACTGAAAGTGTGCAATTGCCCATAGAATCAGGCGCTGCGGACTAAGATCAAAACAAAAAACAGGGTAAAAATTACTTGCACAACGCACCCTGGTGTGTTATATTTATCGAGTATGTGGAAAATCCCGCATACTCGATTTTTTTATTAATTTTATCATTCAGATATGCTGATTCAGAGCCGGTGCTGTCTGACCCGACAGTTTACCTTTGAAGGTGACGCATATCGACGCTAATGAACCGTAGGAGGTAATCAAATGAGCGTAATTTCTATGAAACAGTTACTTGAGGCCGGTGTACATTTCGGACATCAGACAAGAAGATGGAACCCTAAGATGGCTCCTTACATCTACACAGAGAGAAATGGCATCTACATCATCGATCTTCAGAAGTCAGTTGGTAAGGTTGATGAGGCTTACAATGCAATCGGTGATATTGCAGCTAACGGCGGCACAATCCTTTTCGTTGGTACAAAGAAGCAGGCTCAGGACGCTATCAAGACTGAGGCAGAGCGTTGCGGTATGTACTATGTAAACGAGAGATGGCTCGGTGGTATGCTCACAAACTTCAAGACAATCCAGTCAAGAATTAAGAGACTTAAGGAGATCGAGACAATGTCTCAGGACGGAACATTCGATGTTCTTCCTAAGAAGGAAGTTGCTCTTCTCCAGAAGGAATGGGATAAGCTTGAGAAGAACCTTGGCGGTATCAAGAACATGAAGAAGATCCCTGATGCTATCTTCGTTGTTGATCCTAAGAAGGAAAAGATCTGCGTACAGGAAGCTCACAAGCTTGGTATCACTCTTATCGGTATCGCTGATACAAACTGCGATCCAGAAGAGCTTGATTATGTAATCCCTGGTAACGATGACGCTATCCGTGCAGTTAAGCTTATCGTTTCTAAGATGGCTGATGCTGTTATCGAGGCTAATCAGGGTACTACAGAAGCTGCAGTTGAAGAGTCAGCAGAATAATTAAGTGCTCAATTGATCGGAAACACAGGGCTTATGCTCTGTGCTTCTGATTTGTAACGAAAATATTATCATCCGATTTTAAGGGAGAATAAAAATGGCAATCACAGCAAAGCAGGTTAAAGAGTTAAGAGAGATGACCGGCGCAGGAATGATGGACTGTAAGAAGGCTCTTGCAGCATGCGACGGCGATATGGATAAGTCAGTTGAGTTCCTTCGTGAGAAGGGTCTTGCTGGTGCTCAGAAGAAGGCTGGCCGTACAGCAGTTGAAGGTCTTTCACTTACAGCTGTTTCTGAAGACGGCAAGAAGGCTTCTGTTGTAGAAGTTAACTGTGAGACAGACTTCGCAGCAGGTTCTGATGCATTTAAGGAGTTCGTAGGCGACGTAGCAGCTCAGGCACTTGCTTCTGAAGCAGCTGATGTTGATGGACTTCTTGCAGAGAAGTGGGTCAAGGATCCTTCTGAGACAGTAGCTGACGAAGTTGCTATCCAGATCGGTCAGAAGATCAGAGAGAACATCAAGATCCGTCGTTTCGCTAAGCTTGAGGAGCAGAACGGTTTCGTTGCTACATACATCCACGCTGGCGGTAAGATCGGTGTTCTTATCGACATCGAGTCTGATGTAGTTAACGATGCAGTTAAGGAAATGGGTAAGAACGTAGCTATGCAGGTTGCAGCTATGAACCCTATGTACATCAGCCAGAACGATATCTCTGATGATGAGAAGGCTCACTTAAAGGAGATCACAATCGACAGCGCATTAAATGATCCTGCTTCACTTCCTAAGCCAATCCTTAACAAGCTTATCGACAAGGCTGTAAGCGAGAAGCTTTGGAGCGATGAAGATATCGCTATCTACGAAGAGAAGAAGAGCAACATGACATATCTCTTCAACTTCCTTTCAAAGGAAGCTGCAGCTAAGCTTGCTGAGCTTGCACTTGCTGCTAAGGCTGAGATCACTGGCGATAAGATCTTCTCTGGATTAGTACAGGGTCGTGTTTCTAAGCAGTATAAGGAAATCTGCCTTGCAGACCAGGCATACGTTAAGGCTGAGGATGGTAAGCAGTCAGTACAGAAGTACATCGACGAGATCGCTAAGGCTAACGGTGCTAAGATCACTCTCAAGAAGGTAGTACGTTTTGAGACTGGTGAAGGTATGGAAAAGGTAGAAGAGGATTACGCAGCAGAAGTTGCTAAGGCTAGAGAAGAAGCTCAGAAGTAATCTTTATTTTTCATAGAATTAGATAACATATGCTTGATCGGGCAGGGTTTGGAATTTTTAAACCCTGCCCTTTTAGGCTATCTTGGGAGAAAATTATATGATGGAGTTCCAATGGTTGAGGGCAATCATCGAAGGAATCTTAACAGGCTTGATATTAGTGGCTTTTTCTTCAAAATTTCCTAAAAAGAGAATAATATTTGCAGGAGTCTGGCTTATTGTCGAGATAGCTTCTACACTTTCGATATATATAGGACAGGAGGAATCTGCATTTTTTTTCTTGCATCCTTACTTTGTCTTTTTGATAGCAAGTTTTATGGATCTTCCGTATGTCTTAAATATCAGAAAGAACGGAAAAAAGGCACTGTTTGAGAAACTCATACTCATGCCGGTATTTGTGATACCGATAATGGCTGGATTTGTAGAGACAGTGGGATGGCTTATAAAGCTCTATCATAGAAATATTATTGGACTATAGGGTTTAGATTAGTCAAAATTTTTAAAATAAAAAAGTAATTTCGGGGTTCTCTGACAAATATATCTAATAGCGGATAAATTGCAAAGGAATTTATATGACGATCAGAGAAAATCTTGAGAAAATTGAAGATGAATTTTTGAGTCCATATGCTTCCCACTCCTCCAGATCACGAGGCAGACTGAAAGATGAGCCTATATGTGATATACGTACGGAGTACATGCGCGACAGGGACAGAATCATACACAGTAAGGCATTTAGAAGACTTAAGGATAAGACACAGGTCTTCCTTACTCCGCAGGGTGATCATTATAGGACCCGTCTTACGCATACCCTTGAAGTGGCTCAGATTTCGCGTACTATCGCAAAAGCACTCAGGCTGAATGAAGACTTGACTGAAGCCATTGCACTTGGGCATGATCTGGGGCATACTCCTTTCGGTCATGCGGGAGAACGTGCTTTGGACAGATGTTGTTCAGAGGGATTTATACATTCTGATCAATCACTTAGAGTTGTCGATGTGCTTGAAAATGATGGAAGAGGGCTTAATCTCACTGAAGAGACAAGAGATGGAATTGTAAATCACCAGACAAGTGGTATGCCATATACGCTTGAAGGTAAGGTTGTGCGCATATCGGACAAAATTGCATATATTCATCATGACATGGATGATGCGCTGAGAGCGGGTATACTTAAAAGTGATAAGGTTCCGTCAAATATTTCCAAAGTTCTGGGAAATAATCTCGGTGAGCGTTTGGATTCGCTTATAAAAGATGTTATATATGCGAGTCTTGATAAAGATGACATATGTATGACACCTGAAGTGGGAGATGCAATGATGGAACTCAGAAAATGGATGTTCCTGCATGTTTATACAGATCAGGTGGCTAAAAGTCAGGAAGGAAAGGCTGAAGGCCTTGTCGAGACATTATATTATCATTTCCTGACACATATAGAAAAGATGCCGAAGGAATATCAAAATATGATAGCTAACGGCGTGAAAAAAGAAACTGCAACGGCTGATTATATTTCATCCATGACAGACAGATATGCTGTAGGAATATATGATGATCTTTTTATTCCTATACCATGGATGGTCTTATAAAAAGGGGCTTGAATTGTATTATCCTGACGAAATAATTGAAGAAGTAAGATCAAAAAACGATATAGTTGATGTAATCGGCAATTATGTAAGATTAAAGAAAGCCGGTTCGAATTATTTTGGACTGTGCCCGTTTCACTCAGAGAAATCACCGTCTTTTTCTGTTTCCGGTATAAAGCAGATGTACTACTGCTTTGGATGCGGAGCCGGTGGAAATGTGATTTCCTTTGTGATGAATTATGAGAATTGTACTTTTCAGGAAGCACTTAGGATGCTGGCTGAAAGGGCTGGGGTTAAACTGCCTGAGCCGGATTACTCTGAGGAGGCCAAGCGTCGAAAAAATGAAAAAGACAGGCTTTTTGCATTAAATAAAGACGCGGCTTCATTCTATTATAAAACACTCAGAAGCCCTGAAGGAGCTTTAGGATTAAAGTATTTCAATGAAAGACGTCTTTCAAAGGAGACCATGAGGAGCTTCGGGCTTGGGTATGCAGGGCAGAGCAGTGCTATTTGCCGATATCTAAAGTCTAAAGGGTACACAGATGAAGAAATAATCAGATCTGGTCTTGCAAATTACGACGAAAGACGAGGCCTCACAGACAGGTTTTGGAATCGCGTAATCTTTCCGATAATGGATATACAGAACAGGGTGATAGGTTTCGGCGGCCGTGTTATGGGAGATGCAAAGCCGAAATATTTAAATTCACCGGAAACGCCGATATTTGATAAAGGAAAAAATCTTTATGGTTTGAATGAAGCCAGACGCACCAGAAAAGGTTATATGATAGCCTGTGAAGGTTATATGGATGTTATCAGCATGCATCAGGCAGGCTTTAAGGAAGCGGTTGCTTCACTTGGAACTGCGTTTACGCCGGATCATGCAAGGATACTTAAAAGATATACTGATGATGTCAGGCTGACTTATGACTCAGATGAGGCCGGTATCAAGGCTGCCATGCGAGCAATACCGATACTTAAAAGTGCCGGCATTTCATCAAAGATTATTCATCTTGAACCATATAAAGACCCTGACGAATTCATTAAGAACAAGGGACCTGAGGAATTTCAGAAAAGAATTGATAATGCTGAAAACAGCATGAGTTTTGAAATTCATAATCTTCAGAAGAAATTTGACATAGGAGATCCTGAAGGACGGACGAAATTTGAACTTGCAATGGCAAAGCGCCTTTCGGAGATACCTGATGAACTTGAAAGAGATAATTACACAGAGAGTTTTGCTGCTGAATACGTTATAAATTCAGAAGCCTTGAAGCGAGCTGTTGCCGCGGCAAAGCTCAATGGAGAAGGCGTTGTCGCAGCACCTGTAAGGGCAGTGGAACGCAGAGAAAAGAAAGGCAATGCTGAACGTGAAGACGGGGTAGTTCAGGCAGAAAAACTTCTTTTGACATATATTACTGATAATGAGGATGTTTATGCGGCAGTAAAGCCATATCTTTCGCCGGAGGACTTTTCCGACGGAATGTATCGTGAGATCGCATCGGCATTATGGAATCAGCTTGAAGAAGGAAAAATGAGCCCGGCAACTATAGTGAGCCGATACACTGAGGCTGACGAGCAGCGCAAGGTTGCCGAGATATTTAATACAAAGCTTGATGAGGAGCTTTCCAAGACACAGCGGGCGACAGCGCTGACAGAGCTTGTTGTAAAGATAAAGAAGGCAAGTCTTGCCAGAATCTCAGGTCAGTCAGATGACCCATTGGCAAGGATGGTTCAGGAAAAACGAACTATGGAAAAGCTTCAGCAGATTAAGATTACATTATAAGTTTGGAAATAGAAAACTATTTATGGAGGAAAAAATGGCAACGAAAAAAACAACGTCAAAGACATCAGCAAAAGCATCTTCTAAAGCTGTTAAGCGTGTCGAACAGGTTACAGATGAAGAGAAACAGCTGTTTCTTGACAAGCTTAGAACGCTGATAGCGCTCGGCAAAAAGAAAAAAGGTGTCTTAGAGGATAGCGAGGTAAATGATTTCTTTGCGGAGATGAATCTGTCTGAGGCTCAGATGGAAGTCATTTTTGAAGAACTTGAGAAAAATAATGTAGAGATTCTCAAGATCAATGGAAGTGACGAACCTACCGATTCAGAACTTGATCTGGAGGAGGAAGAGGGAGAGGATATGGAGAACCTCGATCTCTCTGTACCTGATTCTGTTTCTATCGAAGATCCGGTACGTATGTACCTTAAAGAGATTGGTAAAGTTCCGCTTCTTTCAGCAGAGGAAGAAATAGACCTTGCACAGAGAATGGAAAATGGCGATGAGGAAGCCAAGAAGAAGCTTGCTGAAGCTAACCTTCGACTTGTTGTAAGTATTGCCAAGAGATATGTAGGTCGAGGAATGCTCTTCCTTGATCTTATTCAGGAAGGTAATCTGGGTCTTATCAAGGCTGTTGAGAAGTTTGACTACCGCAAGGGTTACAAGTTTTCAACATATGCTACATGGTGGATTCGTCAGGCTATCACAAGAGCTATCGCAGATCAGGCTCGTACGATAAGAATTCCTGTACATATGGTTGAGACTATCAATAAACTTATCAGAATTTCTCGTCAGTTACTTCAGGAGCTTGGTCGTGAACCTACCCCGGAAGAAATTGCAAAGGAAATGAATATGCCAGTTGACAGGGTGCGTGAGATCCTCAAGATTTCGCAGGAGCCTGTTTCTCTTGAAACACCTATCGGTGAAGAGGAAGATTCACATCTTGGAGATTTCATTCAGGATGATCAGGTTCCGGTACCTGCTGATGCAGCTGCATTTACACTTCTTAAAGAGCAGCTTGGAGAAGTACTTGAAACACTTACAGACCGTGAGCAGAAGGTTCTTCGTCTTCGTTTCGGTCTTAACGATGGCAGAGCAAGAACACTTGAAGAGGTTGGTAAGGAGTTTAACGTAACACGTGAGCGTATACGTCAGATTGAGGCAAAGGCTCTTCGTAAGCTTCGTCATCCAAGCCGTTCAAGAAAGCTTAAGGATTATCTTGACTAATGATACTTTCAAAAAGACTTGAAACGATTATCTCAATGATACCAAAGGGCGCAAGGATAGCCGATGTCGGCTGTGATCACGGGTTTGTGACGATAGAGTCACTTAAACGCGGGATAGCAGCCGAGGCATGTGCCCTTGATGTAAATCAAGACCCATTGGAAAAGGCAAAGCAGAATGCATTCTTAAATGGAGTAAATGAAAATATAAGTTTTTATCTTTCAGACGGCTTGAAAAAGCTTCCTGAAGGCAAGGCGGATACCGTGATAATTGCGGGTATGGGCGGCTTGCTGATGGGGCGTATAATAAAGGACATACCTGATAAAGTAAAGCAGGGGATAAAGCATTATATTTTAAGTCCACAGTCGGAATTGTCTGCATTTCGTCATTTGCTTGAAGATAATGGCATTGCTGTTCGTGATGAAAAAATCATCTTTGATGAAGGTAAGTACTACCCTGTGATGTTCGCAGAACCGGATGAAACTGCTGAGCGTTACGGAAGTGAAATAGAATATAAATTTGGTAAAGTGTTCTTTGAAAAGGGAAACCCGGATTATGTGGAATATCTGAGACATGAAATATCCGCTGACGAAAAGCTTTTGGGCATTAGTTCGCTGCCGCTGCAGAGACGCTCTGAGCTTGAGAAAGAAATTGAAGAACTTAAAAAGATGTTGGCGGGATCGTAAGATCCCGCTTTTTTCATTATAAGGAGGCTTCGTGTATGGGTGAATTATGTAAGATCACATGGAATGATAAGGTTTATGAGTATCCGAAGGGAACTTCATATGCAGATATCGCAAAAGATTTCCAAAAAAACTATGAGTATCCTATAGTTTTGGTAGTCATAGATAATAAGCTTAAAGAACTTCATCATACATTAAAGAAGAACTGCAAGATCGACTTTGAGATGATTTCAGGACATTTTGGATATAAAGCTTATAAAAGAAGCTGCTGTTTTCTTTTAGTAAAATCATTTTATGATGTAGTTGATCCGGAAAAGATCGAAAGGGTTAAGGTGGAGTTTTCTCTTGGCTCCGGGTATTACATTTCTGTAAAGGGTGATTTTAAGCTTACAGACGAACTTGTTGCAAAGGTCAAGGACAGGATGCTTGAGATCATCAAAGAGGATCGTCCTTTTGTGAAAAAGAGCTACAGTGTAGAAGAGATACGCGGTAAGATCCATAGCTATGGAATGCTTGAGAAGGAAGATCTCTTTAAGTACAGAATGGCATCTAAGGTAAATATGTATCACCTTGGCGAATTCATGGATTATTACTATGGATACATGCTTCCGAGTACCGGATATATAAAAGCAATCGACCTTTTCCCTTATCGAGATGGAATGATAATGAATATGGCAGATAGGGAAAATCCTTATAAATTAGCTGAATTCAATGATGGTCCGCATTTATTTAATACGATGATGGATGCCACGAAGTGGAATGCTATGCTTGGCATAGAAACAGTAGGAGCATTAAATAAGACCATATGCGACGGTGGATTTAATGATCTCGTACTTATTCAGGAAGCACTTCAGGAGCATAAGATAGCCGATATAGCACAGGATATAGCAAAGCAGGATAAGAAATTCGTAATGATCGCAGGCCCGTCATCATCAGGTAAGACGTCATTTAGTCACAGGCTCTCTATTCAGCTTGTGACACAGGGGAAGAAGCCACATCCGATAAGCCTTGATAATTACTTTCTTAATCGTGCAGATACACCGTTGCTTCCAAATGGAAAGCCTGATTTTGAAAGCCTCAGAGCTCTTGATGTAGAGTTCTTTAATCAAAATATGACGGATCTTTTGAATGGCAGACCGGTAGATATGCCGACGTTCAATTTTATCACAGGAGAGAGAGAGTTTAACGGAAATATAATGAAGCTCGGACCTGATGATGTGCTTGTTATAGAAGGCATACATGGCTTAAATGATAAACTTTCTTATACATTGCCAAAGGAAAGTAAGTATAAAATTTATATCAGTGCTCTGACAACATTGAATATCGATGAGCATAACAGGATAACAACTACTGATGGAAGATTGATAAGACGTATGGTGCGTGATTTTAGAACAAGAGGGGCATCAGCAATAAAGACACTTGGCATGTGGAATGACGTAAGAAATGGTGAAGTTCAGAATATCTTCCCATATCAGGAGAGTGCAGATGCAATGTTTAACTCTGCTCTTGTATATGAACTTTCTGTCCTTAAACAGTTTGTGGAGCCGCTTCTTTTTGATATCACACCGGATAAACCGGAGTATCAGGAAGCACTCAGACTCCTTAAATTCCTTCAGTATTTCCTTGGGGTAGATACAGAATCAATACCGAGAAATTCACTGATACGAGAATTTATTGGCGGTTCGGTGTTTAATGTAGGATGAGATTAGTGTTGACAAATCAGGTTATAAAAGTATAAAATAGCATAACAGGCAGACCAGACGATGGCCGGTACAGCTTTATGGCTGTACGGGAGGAAAGTCCGGGCTTCGCAGGGCAGGATGCCGGCTAACGGCCGGCCGAGGTAACTCGCGGGAAAGCGCAACAGAAAGTAAACAGCCGGGCAACCGGTAATGGTGAAACGGCGGTGTAAGAGACCACCGGTTCGATGGTAACACCGAACGCATTGCAAGCCCCATCCGAAGCAAGATCAAACAGAAAACTATAGATTTGCCCGATCTGTTTTCAGGTAGATCGCTTGAGGCTGCTGGTAACAGTAGTCCTGGATAGATCATCGTCAAATACAGAACCCGGCTTATAGATCTGCCTGTATTAAAATGCAGTCAATTAGGCGCGTGCTTTTTATAAGCGCGCGCTTTTTTCATATCTTAATACCAAAGGAGGCTCATTTTGAACGCACAACTTATCGAAATCGGCAAAAAAGCAAAAAAAGCAGCTTATATCGTTGGAAAATTAAGTACCGATGATAAGAACAGAGGTCTTAGAGCTGCCGCAGCGGCATTGGTCGATAAAACGCAGTTTATCCTGGATGAAAATGCTAAAGATGTTTTAGCAGCCAGAAATAAAGTGTCACAGGCAATGCTCGACAGGCTTTCGCTTGATGAAAAAAGAGTGGAAGCTATGGCTCTGGGATTGCGACAGGTTGCAGATCTTCAAGATCCTATCGATTCACTGGTGGAGACGATAACACGCCCGAACGGACTTGTTATTGAGAAGCGAAAGGTTCCGCTTGGAGTAATTGCAATCATCTATGAGTCAAGACCAAATGTGACGGCGGACTCGTTTGCACTATGTTTCAAATCCGGCAATGCTGTGATACTTAGAGGCGGTTCAGATGCACTGCGTTCAAATGCTGCGATAGCTAAAGTTATAAGGAATGCGTTGAATGAGGCTGGGCTTCCGGAGGATGCTGTGCAGGTTGTGGAGGATACAAGCCATGAAACAGCAAATGAGCTTATGAGATTAAATGGATATGTAGACTTGCTCATACCGCGCGGCGGCGCCGGACTTATTAAGGCAGTTGTAAAGAATAGTACGGTTCCAACTATTGAAACAGGTGTAGGAAATTGTCATATTTTTGTAGATGAAACGGCAGATATCGATATGGCGGTTAAGATCATAGACAATGCCAAAACGCAGAGGATGGGCGTGTGCAATGCAGCCGAATCGCTTGTGATACATTCAGGAATCATAGAAAAAGCACTTCCTGAGATATTTAAGGATCTGCATGAAAAAGGCGTGACTGTACGTGGAGACGAAAGGGCGAAAAGTATTGTAGATGAGTGTGAAGCTGCTACGGAAGAGGATTTTGCAGCAGAGTATCTGGGACCGTTTATTTCAGTAAAGACGATCGATTCATTAGATGAGGCTATTGAGCATATAAATAGATTTACGACACATCATTCAGAAGCAATAATTACAAATAGTGAAGAAAATTCAAAGCGATTCTTAAGAGAGATAGATGCAGCAGCTGTTTATGTAAATGCATCTACAAGATTTACGGATGGATTTGAATTTGGATTTGGTGCAGAAATAGGTATAAGCACGCAGAAATTTCATGCCAGAGGACCGATGGGACTTGATGCATTGACGTCATATAAGTACGAAATAAAGGGAAATGGACAGATTCGAGGATGAAAAGTTTAGCTTGTCTTTTTCGCTTTAAAGTAATAGAATGAACTCAGTGCATAAAAGCACAAAAAATGAAAAAATCATCAAGAACTGGAGGAAATCATTATGGCAAAGAAAGACATTGATTGGGCTAATCTTGGATTTGGTTACATAAGTACGGATTATCGTTTTGTCGCAAATTACAAAGACGGAAAGTGGGATGATGGTGTCATTACCACAGATGATAAGGTCGTCCTTAATGAGTGTGCCGGAGTACTCCAGTATTCTCAGTCTTGTTTTGAAGGCTTAAAGGCTTATACAACAGAGGATGGAAAGGTAGTTTGCTTCCGACCTGACCTTAATGCAAAGAGAATGCATGATTCAGCTGTAAGGCTTGAAATGCCGCCTCTTCCTGAAGGAATGTTTGAGAGAGCAGTTGATGAAGTTGTAAAGGCAAATATTGATTGGGTTCCGCCATATGGCAGTGGTGCGACACTCTATATCAGACCTTACATGTTTGGCTCAAATGCTGTTATCGGAGTAAAGCCGGCAGATGAGTATCAGTTCAGAATCCTTGTGACACCTGTTGGACCTTACTTCAAGGGTGGTGCAAAGCCTGTCAGACTTAAGGTGAGTGATTTCGACAGAGCAGCACCGCATGGAACAGGCCATATCAAGGCAGGACTTAATTATGCGATGTCACTTCATGCAATTGTCACAGCGCATAAGGAAGGCTATGATGAAAACCTCTATCTTGACCCTGCTACAAGGACATATATAGAAGAGACAGGCGGAGCAAACCTGATCTTTGTTGATAAAAATGGAGATCTCGTAATTCCGAAGTCAGACTCTATCTTACCTTCAATAACACGTCGTTCACTTACGACAGTCGGTGAAAAGTACCTTGGATGTAAGGTTACAGAGAGACCGGTCAAGTTTGAAGAGATTAAAGATTTTCAGGAGTGCGGACTTTGCGGTACAGCGGCAGTTATCAGCCCTGTTGGTTCGATCAATGACCATGGTAAGGAGTTCGTTTTCCCTGCTGGCATGGAAAAGATGGGCCCTGTTACTCAGAAACTTTATGATACTCTTACAGGCATCCAGAATGGTCATATCGAAGGACCTGAAGGCTGGGTACATGTAATTGCGTGAGCGATAAAAAAATAAGTTGATATGAAATACCTCCTAAGCATATATGATAGTTAATGCTTGGGAGGTATTTTTGTTTACTATAACAGAGATTTAATATATTTTTTATGCAAAACAAATAAATATAAATAAAAATATATAATTGTCGATATAGATATGTAGTCAGATAAAAATATCTGAAGTGTGGGAGGTGCAAGGATGGGGAGAAATACAAATATTGTTGCACATAATCTTTCGGGGATGTTTTCAAATCGGCAGTTAGGAATAGTGGAAAAGCAAAGGAGTAAATCTACTGAAAAACTATCTTCAGGATATAAAATAAATCGTGCGGCTGATGACGCAGCGGGGCTATCAATTTCTGAAAAAATGAGACGTCAGATACGGGGACTTTCTAAGGCTACGGAAAATTGTGAGGAAGGAGCATCATTGTGTCAGGTTGCAGATGGCGGCCTGGTGGAAATACATGACATGCTTCACAGGCTTAATGAGCTTGCCGTGAAGTCGGCCAATGCAACACTGACAGATTCAGATAGATTATATTGTCAGGAAGAAGCGTTAAGATTAAAGGATGAAATTGACAGAGTAGCAAAGAGAACTTCATTTAATGAGCAGATTTATCCACTGTGTGGTGAAACTGCTGCTCAGGCATCAAGCGGAAATTCGGGAATAGATAAATATAAATATACATTTGAAAGTATAAAAAAGTATAATGCGTCTTTTAGAACGTTTCAGATAAATAAGTTTTATATAGATGGTGATCCTAAGGAATATCATAATTACAGTAATGTGAAAATAGATGACAGCTTTATATGGAAAACGGTGGATTCTGGTTCTGAAGTGCGTGAAATATTTTATTTTGTAGATAAAGATAGTGATGGTAAATATGAATACGCATCTGCATATGATTTAAATAATATGTCGGGAGCAGTATCTTTTCTTAGCAATTATGCATGTGACAAAGGCGGAAATGGTCCGGATGGCCCTTATGCTATATATAATCATGATGTATATTTAACAGATGGTGCAACTATTAAATTTGCTAAAATATCGGATCTGAAAACAGATGCTGATGGATATGCGTATTTATCTGCTGGTGGAAATAAATATTATTTTTATCCGGATATTGGAGTATATGATTGCCCAAAGTTAATATCGCCGGCTAACGCAACAGACACAGAGCTATCGAATTTAGACAGGAACAAATGTGTAAAATCAGATGTTTTGCAGTCTATGATTAAAGAAAACTCTTCTGCGGAAAAAAAGGATGATGGGCTTAGGATACAGGCCGGTTCTGAAGAAAATCAGGATATTTATATTCATTTAGTCGATGCTCGTTCGTCAGCATTGGGCATAAGTGCGCTGAATCTGTCAACTGAGGAAGATTCAATAGTTGCAATAGGTCTTGTGAAAAAAGCATTATCTATTGTAAGTTCATATAGGAGTCAGTTCGGATCAAAACAAAATCAGCTGGAATCTGCTATAAAAAAGCTGGAAAACACTGTTGAGAATACGACAGATGCTGAGTCATTGATGCGTGATACGGATATTTCTACTGAAATGGTCAGGCATTCAAACTTAAATATTTTGTCAAAATCCGGAGAGTCTATGCTTTCGCAGGCAAATAGTTCTCAGGAAACAATATTGAAATTACTGAAATAGATTAAAGGAGCTCGTGACACTAAAATATTACCTTAGTGTGACAAGCTCCATCTTTATGGATTCATATTGAGGGAATGCTCAGTTCTTGTGAGGGGGTTATGTTTTGTTTGTGTGTATCAGAATCCTACACATTTGCCGCTAAGTGTAGCGCCATCGATACGATTCTTTCCATTTTTTGATGTACAGCTTACAATCTTAGCCTTACCGAAAGTTACTTTGTAACCGAGTGCTGAAGGTGTACCGGTAAGAGGCCAGTTGTAGTTATAGGTCTTATTGCTGTCAGATATGCAGTTTGTCATTGTTACGACACCGCTCTGGTTGTTACGGTCGAAACCTGCAGCATAGTTACCCTTTGCAGAGCATCCTGTAAGAGTGTGGTTGAGTGGGTCAAGATGAGCTTTCTGACCAGGGGTTTTATTATCTACACCACCCATCTTGAATCCGTTTCCGTCACCATAGATACCGTTGCAGAGACCATTGTAGTTAGCCTGACAGTTAACAAGTGTTACTGCGCCATGTGCAGCATAGAGATCCCATCCATCGTCAGAATTATAATCTGCGATGCAGCTCTCGTAATAATTGCCTGCTCCTGAATGAAGCTTATTCGCGAAACCGTCTGCATTTTCACCCTTTGCATCAGCATTGTGGTGTGAATGGCAGTTGTAGAACTTGTTGTAAGAACCGCCGTTGCATACCTGGAAACCTGCATCTTCATTGTAGCAGCTTTCTACATACTTGAAGGTATTATTAGAGCCTGTGATGTAGAGTCCGTTATCAGCAGCATTTTTTACTGTGATATTTGAGATTGTTGAACCATTTCCTGCAAGTGTGATTCCACGTCCATTGCTGCCTGAAGTGCTTGAGAAATCAATCACGGCATTATTTTTACCTGAAATATTTACACCTGAAGGAAGGTTTATGCTGCCACTCTTTACAGTTCCTGAAATAACAATTGTTGTGCCGCTCTTTGCCTGCTTTACAGCATTTTCAAGAGTTGCATTTGCCGGTACATTGATTGTCGTTCCGGAAGTACTTGAACTGCCCGAATTTCCGCTGTTTGAACCGCTGTTGTTATTTTTAGAACCGTTGTTGTCTGAACTGTTGGAACCGTTAACAGCTTCAAACTTGAACTGCTGGCAGGCAAGGCCGTTATATTCCCATGTATCGATGTTTCCGCCGGCTTTTTTACTCCAATTGTAGACATCGATTGCCTGCTTGTTTTTACTGCATTTTGTTTTGAGGCATACAGCACCGTTTGAGCTCTTTACAACCTTGAATTTCTGCGGATCGAGGTTGTTTGCTTTCCAGATGCGGATATTTGTACCATTGGCTGTACCACCATCTGCTGTATCGAGCATACGTCCGCTCTTCATACCGCTTTTAAGAGTGATATAGTTGCTTCCTACATTTGAAACATACCATTTCTGACAATCAGCACCATTACCTGTCCACTGCTGTACATTAGCACCGTCTTTATCATTTCCGTCTTTAACTTCGAGATAAAGCTGGCTGTTTATATTTTTGATGTAGTACCATCCGTTCGGGATGATATATGAAGCAGCTTCTGCCTTTACTTGGGGAAAAACGGCAAAAGCTGTTGTGAATGTTACAGCGATAGCAGCTGTAAACATTGTAAGCTTTCTAAAAATTTTATTTTTCATACTTCTTGTCTCCGATTGATTAAAATTAATCAACTGAGTAGAACCCTCTTAAAACATATCAATAGGTAAATGATGTGCTTTACGAAATATGAATCATTATATATAATATCATAAATTGTACTAATTTTTAAACAATTTAGAATAAATAAAATCAAATATATAAGTAATTTGTGTAATTTGACGATATAATGGTTATAAATAATGTTGGGGTCAATATGATGGAGGTCAATGTGGAAATAAATTCAATACTTCTTTTGGTGATAATTTTTATCGCAATTTTTTGCTTTGTATGTTTTGTGATTAAAATGGGAAAGAACAATGAGATTAACAGATGGCTTGAAAGTAACCGCAAGTATGCAACAATAAAATACAAAAATAATAGTACTAAGGAAGGGATCATCTATCCGGAGATCACTACTGTAGATAATAAAAAGGCAGAGGATTCACCAGAGGTTTCTCCGGTTGCCGGAGGAATGCTTGATAGAAAGTTTTATATCACTGCAGGAGAACACAATGTGAGGATAGGAGCTTTTTTAGGAAGCGTATCGAGACGTGAGATTCATGATACGGAATCTATGATAGATTTTCAGGAGGGAAATGTATATATCATCTCTTATGATGATCTGAATCAGAAATTTATCGTTGGTCATGAAGTGAATATGAACGGAATAAAGGTAAAATGATGGAAAGATGCTGTACATTCAAATGTATGGCATCTTTTTTTACTTATACTATAAGTTAAAAAATGCACTACGTGCGTTGGATGCGACACGCGCGGATAGGAAGAGCCTAAGATTCCCATTCCTACGCGGTGAATCCGACAAAATCGCACGCTATGTACCATTCGTATATGTAAAACGATTAACAGTTTTGCAGTATAAATACATCTTAATTGATACTTGTATGTTAAACGCATGACATGTCATCAAAAAAATTTTAAACAAAATTTAGAGCTTTTAACAATGGTTTTACTTGATTGTGATTAGTAAATGTTGTGCATTATCAACAAAAAACGGCAAAAAAAGGCTTGATTTGTTAAAAATGCTGTATGTTAACCGTTTGACACACATGTATGTACGTGATATTATACACGTGTAAGCGATGATAACCGCTTGACATACAGCATAATTAACAAAAATGTTAATTGGAGAGGTTTGTATTTAATACCAAGGAGGAGTTTTTCTATGAAGAAGAACCTGAAAAAGCTTTGCGCTATGGGAATCACAGCTGCTGTAGCAGCTACAACACTTGCAGGCTGCGGAAGCAGTGCAGCAACAGGATCATCTGCAGCACCTGATGCAGCAGCATCTGAGTCAGCATCAACAACTGCAGCAACAACAGAAAATGGCGGGGATTTTACAGCTGATGAGTCTCTTAAGGGACAGTCAATCACATTCCTTAATTCAAAGGGTGAGATTCAGTCAGGTCTTGAAGAGATGGCAGCTGACTATGAGTCAGAGACAGGCGTTCACGTTGAGATCCAGGCATGCGGAACAGGGGAAGTTCCTTATACAAAGATCACAACAGCTTATCAGTCAAAGAATGCACCTACAATGGCAATGCTTGATACAACAGATGTTATCGCACTTGCTGAAGAGTATGCAATGGATCTTTCTGATGAGAAATGGCAGAGCGAAGTTGAAGGCATGACAACAGAAGTTAACGGAAAAGTTTACAGCTATCCGTTCTGCGTAGAAGGTCGTGGACTTATCTACAATAAAGATGCAATTGATTCAACACTTGGTGGAGATTGGGATCCTTCATCAGTTAACAGCTATGATTCACTTAAGTCACTCCTTGAGGAACTTGTAGCAGCAGGAATGGAAACACCTGTTGTAATCTCTCACGAAGACTGGTCACTTGGTGCTCATCAGCTTGGTTACATCTATGATACATATGATGGAACAACAGCTGGTTCAGCAAAGATCATCAACGATCTTGAGACAGGCGCTCAGGACGTAGCTGATTATGAGAGATATACACAGTTCATGGATACATTTGATCTTCTTCTTGAGAATAACTTCAATAAGGAAGATCCTAATGGATCACAGTACGATCAGGATGCTCTTGCACTTGCTGACGGCGAGGCAGCTTTCTGGGCAAACGGTTCATGGGCATGGCCTGATATCGAGAGCGCAGGCGCTGATGCTGACGGAAACTTCGGCTTCATCCCATTCGTTCTTGGAAATGATACATCAGACTTCGCAAATACTTCAATGCAGGCATCACCTACAAAGCAGGTTATCATTGATAACGTACTTGCTACACCTGAGCAGCAGGCAGCAGCTAAGCAGTTCCTTAACTGGATCGTATATTCTGCAACAGGTCAGAATGATATGGTAACAAAGCTTGCAATCGTTCCGGCTAACAAGAACAATGCAACTGAGCCGGCTGATCCACTTGGAAGAGCTATCAAAGATAAGATTGCTGCAGGTCAGACATACAGCTCATCATTCGTAGCTCCTTCAGATCACTGGTCAGAAGTTGGTGCTTCAATGCAGCAGTATCTTGCTGGTAAGACAGACAGAGCAGGTCTTGCAGCTCAGATCAACGAGTACTGGTCAAAGCAGACTCCTACAGCTTCAGCTGCTGAGTCTACAGAGGAAGCTTCAACAGAAGCTACAGAAGAGGCTTCAACAGAAGCATCTACAGAGGCAGCATCTACAGAAGCAGCTTCAACAGAAGCAGAATAATAATTGAAACGACGGAACATTAAAAACACTCTTACTTAATAAGTTAAAGTTTATCACCCCAAAGGCGTCCACCCGGATTGGGAGGGCGCCTTAATTAATCAAAAAATAAAAGGAAACATCAGAAAGGAGAAGATTATGGGACGGACCGCATCACAGAAATTTAAGAATCTTTGTACATTTGCCCTTCCCGGCGTTCTCGTATTTGTACTCGTTGTAATCGTACCATTTCTTTATGGATTTTATATCACATTGACAGACTGGGACGGTGTAAGCGCAGTTAAAAACTTTGTTGGATTCAGCAACTATAAGGTCGTTTTTTCGGATAAGAATTTCTGGAGTTCGATGCTGCTGACTATCCGCTACGTGATCTTTTCAGTTCTGCTGGTAAATATAGTTGCATTTTTCTTTGCTTATTTGCTTACAAGCGGAATTAAAGGACAGAACTTCCTCAGAGCAGGTTTCTTTATTCCAAACCTTATCGGAGGTGTTGTACTTGGTTTCATTTGGCAGTTCATCTTCTCAAATGCACTTGTAAGACTTGGTAAAGGCGCAGGAATCGGAATCTTCTCAAAGTCATGGCTTGCAAATGAGCATCTTGCATTTTGGACATTGGTTATTGTAACTGTATGGCAGCTTTCAGGTTATATGATGCTGATTTACATCGCAGGCTTTACAGGACTTTCAACAGATGTTCTTGAAGCTGCTTCGATCGATGGTGCTACAGGCTGGACAAGAATGAGATTTATCATTCTTCCACTCATGGTTCCTTCATTTGTAATCTGTATTTTCCTTACTCTTTCAAGAGCATTCATGGTTTACGATATCAACCTTACGTTGACAGGTGGTGAGCCATATGGTTCTACAATACTTGTTGCTATGCACGTTTATAACAAGGCATTCACATCACGCCAGTATGGTGTAGGTCAGGCAGAGGCATTGTTCCTCTTCATACTTGTTGCGATTGTATCAGGCATTCAGGTTTACATGGGTAAGAAGAAGGAGGTCGAAGCATAATGGATAATGGAAATATGCGTGGCCGTGAAGCAGGCGGATTAAAGAAAAAGCTTGTAACAGCGTTGGGTACATTAGTTATAGTTGTATTTTTTATCTTTTATATGATACCATTCTTTCTGGTAATACTTAATTCATTTAAGCAGAAGGCTGATATCCTTAGAGCACCATTTTCATTTGCAGTGAAGAAGGGGTATTCACTGGCAAACTTTGTTGAAGCTTTTACAAAGATGAGTTTCATCAGAGCATTTGGTAATTCATTGTTTGTAACAGGACTTTCAACATTCTTTGTTATTGTACTTTCTGCAATGGTGGCGTATTATTTTACAAGGGCAAAGGATAAATTTTCTACAATATTCTTTGCGCTGATGGCTGCATCAATGATCATACCTTTCCAGGCAATCATGATCCCTCTTGTAGCTATCTATGGCGGACAGCTTGGTATCCTGAATCATCGTCTTTCATTGGTATTTTTCCATGTTGGATTTGGAATGAGTATGTCAGTATTCATTTACCAGGGATTCATAAAGTCAAATATCCCGCTTTCTCTTGAGGAAGCAGCTTACCTTGACGGATGCACAAACTTCCAGACATTTACAAAGGTTGTCTTCCCGCTTCTTAAGCCGACAACCGCTACATTGGTAATACTTAATGCTATGGCTTACTGGAATGACTATCTTCTTCCAAGCCTTGTACTTTCAAAGAAAGAGCTTCTTACACTTCCGCTCTCAACATATATGTTCTATGGAACATATTCTGCGGATTATGGCGTTGTAATGGCAGCCCTTGTATTGACGATCGCTCCTCTTTTGGTTATGTACATTTTCTTACAGAATCAGATTATTTCCGGTGTAGTTGCGGGAGCAGTTAAGTCATAAGGTTCGGAATGTTCTGAGCTTTGTGCAGTGGCAAGGAACATTAGTATAAAAGGAGAAGTGTATTTATGGCAACGCTTAAGGATGTGGCGAGAGAAACCGGCCTTACAGTAACAACCGTGTCGCGCATTCTCAATAATCGTGGCTATATCAGTGAGGAGTCAAGAAAAAAGGTACATGAAGCCATGAAAAAACTGGATTATCATCCTAATGAAGTGGCGAGAGCGCTTTCAAAAAGGTCCAGCAATATCATTGGTGTAATTGTTCCGCATATAAACAAACCTTATTTTGCGGAAATGATCAGTAACCTGGAGAATGAAGCGAAAAAAAAGAAGTATAACATCATGCTTTTTAATTCAAAGAGTGATGATGACAATGAGCTCAAGTACATTGACATGTGCAAATCTAATCGTGTGGCTGGAGTGATCATGATGAGTGGTTCATTTCAGCTGGATGAATTCAAGGATTTGAACATTCCGTTGATAACTATTGAGCGAAATTTGGAGTGTGGTACTGCCTCTGTGGAATGTGATAACTTCCACGGAGGTGAAATTGCGGCAAGGCATTTGATCGAATGTGGTGCGACGAAGCTTTTGCATATCAGTGGTGTGAGTGAGACAGAAATGCCTGCAGATGAGCGAGCTGCTGGTTTTAGAAAGGTATGCGAGGAAACTGATACCTGGCATAGGGAGATAGCTACAACCGATAAGCAGTATGATTCGGGTGAATACCATGAGTTTCTGACTGAGGTGCTCACGGAATATCCGGACGTCGACGGTGTTTTTGCAAGCTCGGATATAATCGCAGCACAGGTTATTCAAATTGCTAATACGATGGGGAGAAAAATCCCTGATGATCTGAAAATTGTCGGGTTTGACGATACATATATTGCGTCACTTACCTGCCCGACGATCACCTCCATAAAGCAGCCCATCAAAGAAATGGCAAGAACGGCAATTTCCTTCTTGCTTGATGCGGCTGCCGGAAAGGTTGTTCCGACAAGGATGATACTTCCGGTTAAATTAAATGAGAGAGAGACTTGCTTTAAGCAGGTTTCGGAAAGTTGAGAAAACCGCTGGCCATGAGCCGGCGGTTTTTGGCTATGAAAGAGTAATTTAAAAATTAAAACTATTGATCAGACTAACAATTTTTGAAGCCAGATCATAGTAAACATGCCGCTTGAAGTGATTTATACTATCGGAATAATCTTCTTGAGAGTGTATAAAATCAGTCATATTTATAAGATTGATTCGCGGCTTATTATCAGCGTATTTTTGCATTGCTGCATTTACTTCTTTATGAATTTCAGCCTGATTTGCAAACTCTGAACCTTCATTTTCGTATTCAATTTCGCTTCCAAGTAAAAAAATGAAATATGGTGAGCCCTTGACATTGCTGACTATATAATCAATATTTCGAATTAATTCATCGGTGGGAGTAACACCTATAAATTTCCAATTCTCAGAAAAATTCTGCAAAATGCTTTCGGTAAAGGGAAAGGCATGGTTAACTATAGTACCGTCAATGTAGCCTTGAAAATTTGCTGGATCAGTTAAATTAAAATTTTTACTGCCAAAATTTATATAGCGTCCATTCTTTTTATTTCTGTATAGTCCTGCATGGCAGTCAGGAAGCAGACTCATGATGATAACATGATATTTTGTATCAAAGATTGATGTTTCGTAGTCACCGGGGGTTACGAAAGGTACTTCTGTATATATTTTTTGAAGTTCAATTTGTGACAAATTTCGGTATTGCAAAATATTATATGTATGATTTTGACCGGCGGTGACGAAGCCCTTATCATTTATATAATTAAATTCTGTAGTAAGATCTCCACCGATAAGATAGCTTTCAATGGCACTGACGTCACATGGGCCTTTTATCAAAATTTTTAATAAAGTATCATCTGATTTTTTTGATGTCTCATGAGCGAGTTTTGTTTCATTGATCCAGGAAATTTTTTTGCACGGTTCTAATTTCACAGCTATAGGATCAATAATATTTAAGGTAGGACAATTTAGCTTTTGATAAATATAGTTTTCGATGCCCATTCCGATCACTCTGCATGAGAATAGAAAATGTTTGAGTGAGTTAGAAGAGCTATCAAGGCAGTAAAAGCCAACAATTCCATAATCGCCATACTTGTCGGTAACGTGGATATACCCGGATTTCATAATAGGGTTATCTAAATCGTTTCGGATTTCTTCTGCAGTACTTCTAAGCTTTGTGTAATTAAGTTGATTTGTTCTTGAAATGAGTTCAATGATTCTTGAAAACTCATTAAGACAATCGGTTTTTATTTCCAACTTAATGTTGCTGTCTTTTAAAAAGTCTAAGCTGTTGCTAAAATTTTTCTGAGCATTTCTTTTTATTTCCAGAGTTTGATAACGTTGTAGGCGCTTATGCTCCGGATCGGTAGCTTCTAGCTTGAAAAAATATTCAATAAGTGCAGGAATAATATCTGGCTCTGCTGTCATAATATCCGGATTATGATATTTACAATCATTCAAATTGCGGATATCATCATCTATAAAAAGTGTATTTTCTGCACGAAGCGCCATGTCTTTGAGCTTGGTTTTAATCTGCACTCCTTTATTTTCCCAGTTTATATCATTAAAGACGAAATATGAGTCAAGAGCAATATCGCGTATCTTATTCAACACAGGTTCTTCATCGTTTTTAGAAGAAATAGAGTTAACAACACCGCAGTCTGTCAGGCGTTTTATAAGTGAAATATTATCATCTATAAAATCTACATTCCCTTCACTGATGATACCTTTCCAAAAAGTATTATCCATGTCCCATATGATGAGTTTGATTTTTGAAAAATTTACTTCATTATATCTATCATTTATAAGACTTGAAATTGTTTCTTCGATAAATTTTTTATCATTTTCATCATGGCAAAAATGCAGAGAAAGCCTGAAATATACAACAGCCTTTCGAAAATCTTCGTTAAGAGCATCTTCACCAAGCATGTAATAGAGCTCATAGTTAGATATATCGCTGCATAAACCTTCATAAATTATATTATAAAAAGATTTTATATCGCCGCTTTTTCTGGCTTTATCTGCTTCTAAAATATATTTTGTATTGGAATTTATCTTATCCATAAAGACCTCCGAAAAACTTAATCTACAAAATATATCGGAAATTTGTATTAGAAATTTCAGATGGGGGATTATCGTTTTAGTTTAATTATGAATGTGTCAAAACATTGGAAATAAATTATGTACATTTTTCTCTTTTGACCGATAAAAAATATATATATTAATCGATGTAATTGATTATATTTGGAAAGAGTACCTATGTTTAGTAGTGGCTAAAGATTAAATATGTGTGGATGAAGTGAAAATGAAAATAGCAGAATAAGAAAAGTATTAAGAACATTCATGATAGAGTATATGAATACAGATGATTGTAAAGGTTTATGAGTGATAGGGGGAAAAGATATGGAGAATACAATTGAACAAATAATTGCAGAAGAAATCTCAAATAATCACTGGGATGAAGCTGTTTCATATATAAAAAATGAATTTATTAAAAAAAACTATACAGCGACATTATGCATCTTGGCAGCGGCAGTTTATGAACACTTTAATGAACGTGATGCACAGCTAAGCAGTATCATGTATGGCCTTAAGCTGGAACCTGAAAATTATTAACTTTATGTTTCGCTGGGCGATTATTATAAATTATATAATTCTGATTTAGCATATTTATGTTATGAGAATGCTTTGATGTTATGTCCGGAAGAAACTCAGGATTACGAGGTTGTTGCTTCTATTTTTAGTAATTATAAGAGTGATGTAGAATTTAGTGTAAAAAATGTAACTTTCATAATATATTCTAGTAAATTGGATAATACTCGGCGCTGCATAAAGAGTATTCAGGCAACTTGTGCGAAAAATTGCTATGAAATAATAGTTATCACTAATATTCTTGAGCCAAATTATGATAGTCTCTTAAGTGAATTTGGTGAATTAAGAATCATAGATGGCGGCAAATTCAAAAATATCGAAGAGGCTTATAATTTTGCAATAAAATTATCATCGTCTGATAACGATCTTATTATCACTAATGATTATGCTGCAATGCTTTTTAATTCACTTTTTATGCTGAGATATGGTCTTTATTCTGATGCAAATACAGGCATTTCAAGTGCGATTCCTTTTGTACGAAAATCTTTCAGTATAAATGATATTATCTTTGGTGATTTAAATAAACTAGCTTTTAATCAAAATATTCCCAAAGAAAACTTTATTCAATATCATTTTATTATTCCAGAACTTTGTTTTATGATTCGACGTGAATGCATAGAAGCTGTTGGTTATCTAGATACAAGTTTTAACTCGTGTGATTATTTTTCATACAGTTTTTCAATGAACTGTATTAATTTAAATCTGAATTGCATTAAAGCCGGTTATAAAGTTTGGAATAATCATGCATGCTGTATAGTTTCAAGTCGCGAATCAATAAATATGAACGATAACGACGTTGATAATAAAAGAGAGTTGCATCAAAAACTGATACAAAGGCATGGTTTTACTGTTGATTACTATTCACAGTCTCGAGATGATCTCATCGAATTTGTTAATAATGATTTTTCGTGCCAAATGAATGTTTTAGAGGTTGGATGTGGACTTGGAACGACACTCAATACCATTAAATATAAATTTCCAAATGCAAATGTATATGGTATTGAGTTGGTAAGAGATGTAGCAAAATATGCCTCAGTGTTTACAGATGTAAGATGTGGAGACATTGAATCAATGGAATTGGATTATCCACAGGATTATTTTGATTATATAATTTTCGGAGATGTACTAGAACACCTTAGGAATCCAATAGCTGTTCTTGAACGTCTTAAGCCGCATTTTAAGAAAGATGGATATGTACTGACTAGACAATATGTAATGACCTCCATTTTGTAGCAACGTGGATTTACCTGTATACTAAAGGTGTCAAATCAATGTAACAGGAGTTACCGCATACAAAAGGAGGTCACTAAATGAATAATATCACAGTTTACGTAGGAATGGATGTACACAAAGAAAGTTTTACTCTTGCCGACTACACAATAGAAACGGAAAAGAGCATCCATAATCGACGAACACCAGCTGATTACAAAGAAGTGCTTAAGTTTCTAGAGTATCTTCGCACCATCTACGGAAACGATACTAACTTTATATGCGGTTATGAGGCCGGTTGCCTCGGCTATACTTTATATCATCAACTAACGGATCATAACGTTAACTGCGTAATACTTGCACCTACCACTATGCTTGAAAAGCGTAGTGGCAAAA
>FOSY01000017.1 GCA_900114405.1 Lachnospiraceae bacterium KH1T2
TGTATATACTAAAAAGTGGAGAAGCTCTTCAGAGGATGGACAGTGTTCATCCATGCCGTTATGGAGCACCGATGGTAATTCTAGTATGTTCCGATAAAAATGCTGCAAGTAATTTTCAGGGTGGAAATAGCTATTTGACAGATGGTGTTATTGCAGCAACACATATGATGCTAGCAGCAACAGATATAGGATTGGATACATGTTGGGCTGGAGTGAATGATGTTCTTAAAACACAGAAGGTTTTTGACCTGCCAGAAAACATCTATCCTATTTGTTTCCTGGATTTGGGATTTCGCGCTAGCGATTTCAAAGGTGTATCTAGCGGTAAAAAAAGAAATCCAATTGATTCAATGGTAACTATTTTATAAAAAATTGCGGCGTAGCCCAAGGGCGATTGTAAAGCAGGAGTCATAACCTGCCGCCGTATTTACTCCTGAAGAGGAGTATAGCGGAAGATTCCGCGTTAATTAATGCAGCGCTGTGCCGGAAAAGTCACTGCAGAAGACATCCGGCTTACAACTGAATATGGAACTTTTTACAAGGGTAATTAACGAGAGTCACGGCCTGATCAGCCATGGCTCTTTTTTAATGCCCGCAACTACAAACAATCATTTTTTTAATCACAAGGAGGATTTTATTATGGCATTTTTCGTTAGCGCAATTGGCGTTTTGAAGACACTCGTGGTAGCACTTGGAGCCGGACTTGGCGTGTGGGGGGCAGTAAACCTCATGGAAGGGTACGGGAATGACAACCCCGGCGCGAAGAGCCAGGGAATGAAGCAGCTCATGGCCGGTGGTGGAGTTGCCCTCATCGGAACTACACTTGTACCGCTTCTCGCTAACCTCTTTGGTGGCTGATCGAAAGCTCCTCAGGACAGGAGTAACTGGAAAGGAAGAGCCGGTCCTGCGGCTCTTCAGGAAGGAGGCGGTACTTGGAAAGCTTATTTGAACAACTGACCGAGTATCTGAAGGGGATGCTGGTCGCCGGTATTATGAATAACCTCACGAGCATCTTCAGCAATCTGAACAACAAGATAGAAGAAGCATCAGATATTCTGGGAACGACTCCGGCAGATTTTCAGCCGCATGTGTTTAGTATGATAAGGACTTTATCAGAAAATGTCCTGATGCCGATAGCCGGGATAATCCTAACCTTTGTGGCATGTTATGAGCTGATACAGCTTGTAATATCACACAATAATCTGGCGAACTTTGAATCATGGATCTTTTTCAAGTGGATCCTGAAAACCTTCGTTGCGGTTGAGCTCGTAACACATACTTTTGATATAACGATGGCTGTATTTGATGTGGCACAGCATGTAATAGAAGAAAGCGGAGGAATCATAGGAGATTCCACTGCCATAGACGGTTCAGCACTTGCAGATATGAGATCAACGCTTGAAGCAATGGAAATCGGACCTCTCTTTGCAGTATTCCTGCAGACATTTATCCTGCTGATAATATTCAACATCATGGGACTTGCCATATACGTGATCGTTTTCGGAAGGATGATAGAGATATATCTGATGGTCAGCATGGCACCAATACCATTTGCAACATTTGGAAATAAGGAACAGAGCATGATCGGTCAGAACTATCTGAGATCCCTTTTTGCATTAGGTTTCCAGGGATTCCTGATAATGGTCTGTATCGGCATATATGCTGTGATGATACATGATGTGTCATTTTCATCGGATATCATGGGTTCACTATGGAGTGTGCTTGGAATCACGATACTGCTCGGTTTCACTTTGATGAAGACAGGAACTGTGGCTAAGAGCATATTACAGGCGCATTAGGAAAGGGGAAAAAATGGCATCATATATTGCAGTACCGAGAGATCTTACAAAGGTAAAGAGCAAGGTGATGTTCAATATGACAAAGCGGCAGCTTGTGTGTTTTTCATTGGCGGCACTTATCGGAGTACCGTCTTTTTTCCTGCTGAAAAGCTTTGGTGACACGAGCTTTGCGGCAATGGGGATGATCATCCTCATGATGCCGATGTTTTTCGTCGGGATGTATCAGAAGAACGGGCAGCCGCTTGAAGTCATATTCACACACTTTGCACAGGCAAATTTTATCAGACCAAAGATCAGACTTTATAAGACAGATAATTACTATGAAGCATTGCACAGACAGGCAGTTACGGAAAAGGAGGTAAACAGGATTGTTCGAAAATATAATGCGGCTCTTTCGGAAAAAGGAAACAAGAGCGTTCGCAATACCCGAATATCTGAGCAGAGAAGACAAAAAATACATCAGGGAGATCATAGAGAGAGCAAAAAAGCATGATGATGTTCCTCATACAACTCAGGAGAGCATCCCTTTTGACAGGATGTTCCAGGATGGGATATGCAGGGTGGGCCTGGATTATTACACAAAAACCATACAGTTTCAGGACATCAATTATCAGCTGGCACAGCAGGAGGATCAGACAGAGATATTCGAGGAATGGTGTTCGTTCCTGAACTTTTTTGACAGTTCCGTAAACTTCGAGCTGAGCTTCATGAATCTGGCAACCGATGCTGAGAAATTTGAAAAGAGCATAGCGATACCTTTTCAGAATGATGGATTTAATGAAGTCAGAAATGAGTACACTGGAATGTTGAAACATCAGATGGAAGCCGGCAATAATGGTCTCACAAAGACAAAATATCTTACTTTTGGAATTCATGCTGATTCCATGAAGGCGGCAAAACCGAGACTTAACCATATTGAGGCGGATCTTCTGAACAACTTCAAGCGTCTCGGAGTGATAGCACACACACTTGACGGTACGGAACGTCTTGAACTCATGCATTCACAGCTTCATATGGGGGATGATGCAAAGTTCTTCTTTGACTGGAAATGGCTTCCGGGCTCAGGACTTTCGGTAAAGGATTTCATAGCACCGGCAAGTTTTTATTTTAAGAATGGGCGTTACTTCCAGATGGGAGATATGTTTGGAGCAATGAGCTTTTTATCCATCGATGCATCCGATATAAATGACAGGATGCTTGCGGACTTCCTCGGAATGGAATCAAGTCAGATCGTGACCATGCATATACAGTCAGTTGATCAAAATGAAGCTATCAAAACCATAAAGCATACGATCACAGAGCTTGACCGATCCAAGATAGAGGAGCAGAAAAAGGCGGTAAGAAGCGGATATGATATGGATATAATTCCTTCAGATCTCGCTACTTACGGCAAGGATGCAAAGGCACTTCTGAAGGAGCTGCAGAGCCAGAATGAGAGAATGTTCCTGCTGACATTCCTCATACTGAATACCGGTAGGACGAAACAGGAGCTTGAAAACAATGTATTTCAGGCAAACAGTATTGCTCAGAAGCATAACTGCAATCTGATACGTCTTGACTTTCAGCAGGAACAGGGGCTTATGAGCTCATTGCCGCTTGCCTATAACCAGATCGATATCAAAAGAGGAATGACAACCAGCAGCACAGCGATATTTATACCGTTCACAACGCAGGAGCTTTTTCAGGCAGGGAATGAGTCGCTTTACTACGGACTTAACGCTCTTTCAAATAATCTCATAATGGTGGACAGAAAAAAGCTTAAGAATCCTAATGGTTTGATACTCGGAACTCCCGGTTCAGGTAAATCCTTTGCTGCAAAGCGTGAGATCGCCAATGCATTCCTTGTGACTGATGATGATGTCATAATATCAGATCCGGAGTCAGAGTATTCGGCTCTGGTACAGCGTTTCGGCGGTCAGGTGATAAAGATCAGTCCTACATCGGAGCAGTACATCAACCCTATGGATATCAATATGAACTATTCCGATGATGATAACCCTATAGCCCTGAAAGCAGACTTTATCCTGTCTCTCTGTGAGCTGATAGTCGGCGGAAAAGAAGGGCTGAAGCCTGTTGAGAAGACAGTCATAGACCGCTGTATCCATAAGATATATCAGAGGTATTTTGAGCATCCGGGCAAGGAAAACATGCCGATACTCGAAGACCTCTACAACGCACTTCTTGAGCAGGAAGAGCCTGAAGCAAAGACTGTTGCTACGGCGCTTGAAATCTATGTTTCAGGTTCGCTGAATGTCTTTAACCACAGGACAAACGTGGAGCTAACAAACCGCCTTGTCTGCTATGACATCAAGGATCTTGGAAAGCAGCTTAAGAAACTTGGAATGCTCGTTGTGCAGGATCAGGTCTGGGGCAGAGTCACCGAGAACAGAAGCCAGGGAAGGTCAACCAGATACTATATGGATGAGATGCATCTGCTGCTTCGTGAAGAGCAGACAGCTGCATATACAGTAGAAATCTGGAAGCGTTTCAGAAAGTGGGGCGGTATCCCGACAGGTATAACCCAGAACGTCAAGGACCTCCTCGCGTCTAAGGAGGTCGAGAACATCTTTGAAAACTCGGATTTTATCTACATGCTGAATCAGGCGGTGGGCGACAGAGCCATCCTTGCCAAGCAGCTTAATATAAGTCCTCATCAGCTCTCTTATGTAACACATTCGGGAGAAGGTGAAGGGCTTATTTTTTATGGAAATGTGATACTGCCGTTTGTGGACAGATTCCCGAAGAATCTGGAACTCTACGACATCATGACCACGAAACTGAATGAGATACAGGAAGCAAAGGAGCGGTAAATGTCAAAAGTGAAACTGAGACCGGAGGGGCATCACCAAAAGGAGACTGGGAGAGCGGCACATAGTGCGCAGAAGCCCCGCGCTCCGGGCGAAAAGCTGATGAATGAAGCATCTGCAAAGAAAGCCATGCGGAAGAAATTCCGTCATGGCAGGGCAGATAATGAGCTGACTGCTGCAGAGAAAAAGCTGATCCGTAAAAAACAGCTTCAGGGGCGGCGTGCAATAAAGAGAGAAATGGCGGAACAGACGGCATTTCATGAAATGCTTGCAAAGGCAAATAAAGACCAGAATGTCGGAGTCGAAGCTGTAAATGATACAAACGCAGCATACGGTGCTCTTTATGAGACGACAGAAAGCGCTAAATATTCCGGCAAACTTGTAAATACAGAGAGCCGGAAGCATTCTTTTTCAGGTCATGGAAGAAAGCTTGGAAAGACGGCAAAGGACGCAAATCTGAAAGCCGGGGGAAAATCGGCAGAGATGAAGGTAAGTCAGAAATCCAAAGCCATGCAGAGAGCGGGGATAAAGAAAGCATTTCAGCGGAAATTTGCTGCATCATCAGGAGGCAGATCTGCAAAGAATGCGATAAAGCAGACAGGAAATGTGGTGACTGAGCTTGGTCAGCGCCTGGTAAAAGAAGCTGTGAAACATCCGGAAGTGGCACTTTTTATCGTTACCGTACTGTTTGTGATAATGATCGTATCCGGCGCGGCATCTTCCATAGGGCTGCTTATGAGTTCACTTGGTCATTCCACTGTGGAGACTTCATTTTCGGCAGATGATGATGTGATCCGGGCGGTTGAAGCTGACTACAAGACAAAGGAAGAAGAGCTCAGACGAAAGGTGGAAAATATCGAGTCAGACTATCCCGGATATGATGAATACAGATATGACCTTGCTGAAATCGGACACAATCCTTATGAACTTGCAGCTATCCTGACGGTTCTTTATGAAGCTTATATGGAAGATGAAGTACAGGAAAGTCTCGATGAGATATTTGAATTCCAATATAAGCTCACGACTGAAGCTGTCACTGAGACACGTTACAGAAGAGAGCGGAGGTCAAGAACTGTAACGCATGATGATGGAAGCACTTCGACAGAGTATTACTATGTGGATGTGCCGTATGAATATCACATCTTGAAAGTGAAGCTTGTAAATATCGGTCTCGCTGCTGTGGCAAGAAAGCTTGGGTTTTCGGATGATGAGATGGCAAGGTTCAGACTGCTCGTGGAGACAAAGGGCAACAAGCCTTACCTATTTACAGGGGATCCGTATGTATCGCCGGATCCTGGTGCAGATGATGACTATGATATCCCGCCAGAAGCACTGACGGATACAAAGTTTGCAAATATGATACGTGAAGCAGAGAAGTATCTCGGTATGCCGTATGTATGGGGCGGATCCAGTCCGAGAACAAGCTTTGACTGCTCAGGATATGTGAGCTGGGTCATCAATCATTGCGGAAATGGATGGAATGTTGGCAGGCAGACTGCTAACGGACTTCTCGGATGCTGTACAAGGGTTTCAAAGGAAGAAGCAAAGCCGGGAGACCTTGTATTTTTCAAGGGAACCTATTCAACTCCGGGAGCAAGTCATGTGGGGATCTATATTGGTGACGGAATGATGATCCACTGCGGCAACCCTATCCAGTACACATCCATAAATACCAGATATTGGAAAAAACATTTTTATACTTTTGGCAGGATAAATGATTAAGCCGTCAGGAGCAGCAATGCGCCGGCGGTCTTTTTGATATGCGGAAGGAGAATATCATGTACGAGAAGCTTGATAAGCTCCGTGAAGAAGTGAGGCGCTGTGAAAAGCGTGTCGCAGACGCACAGAACAGACTGAAAACAGCACAGGAAAAGCTGAAGGACAGTGAGGCAAGCCAGATACTTTCTGATGTGGGAGCGATGAAGCTTACACCGGAAGAGCTTGCAAAGGTACTTGCGCTTGTAAAGTCCGGTCAGCTTGGAAATGGGGCTGTGCAGGATAAGGAAACAAAGAGTGATAGCCATTATGACTATGGTGTAAAGAAAGACGAAGCTATGACAGATGAAATAGCAGAAGACGAGGAAACAAAGGAGGTAAACGCAGATGAGGATTATTAACAGAAAAACTATTGCAGCTGCATTGATAGAATTTTCAGGACTGATGGTATCAGGAGTGACACCGGTATATGCACACAGCGGAAAAGAGTCGGAGTGCATCTGTGATGTGAAATGCACTGAAGACAATAAAAATGATGAATGTGCGGTATGCATGGAGGATATAGCTCTGTGCCAGGGAGAAGAAGCAGCTGAGCCGGAAAAGAAAACGGAAAAAATGGGACCGCTCACACCGAGCGGAAATATGACGCTGGTTGATGATTACGGAAGCCATGAAAAAAACGGGAAGCAGTTCATCACAGTGACATCTAAGAATGGCAACTATTTCTATATCATCATAGACCGTGATGATAACGGAAACGAGTCAGTTCACTTCCTGAATATGGTCGATGAAGCGGATCTGCTGAACCTGATGGATGATGAAGAGCAGAAGAAATATATAAAGGAAGAAGAGCCAACAGAGGAACCTGAAGAGGAACCTACAGAAGAACCGACTGAGGAGCCGGAAGAGCCTGTAAAGGAAAAGAAAGAACCGAATGTGGGAGTACTTGCATTGATGATAGCTGCTGTCAGCGGAGGTATCTTCTTTTATCTTTACAAAAAGACCAACGGTAAGAAACCCTCCGCAGGATCAGAAGATCCGGATATGGACTATTTTGAAAACGACGGGGAAGACTATCTCAGCACACTTGATGAAGGCAGTAACAGTGCTGAAGGAACAGATGAAAACTGAAATATTCTGAACTGATCAGGGGCGGCAGAGATGCCGTCCCTTTGACGTTGAAAAGGAGAAGATGATGGCAAGGTTATCGAGATATCAGAGATACATGGAAGGTTTGAGAAAAAATGAAGGCAAAGATCAGTTGAAGCAGGCTCCTGTATCCGTAATTAAGAAACTAAAGGAGTTAAAGGACAGGAAAGCTGCAGAAGAAAAGGCAGGTGATGCCGATGAATAAGAAAGTACCCTATGATCCGAAGAAAGCAGCAGAAGATCGTAAAAAGGAAATGAAGGATATAACGGACAAGCTGGAGAAGGGTGTCGCAGAGATCTTTCAGAGTGACAGCTATAAGAAATTTCTTGATACAATGGCAAAGTTTCCAAGATACAGTCTCAACAACAATATCCTCATAATGATGCAGAAGCCGGATGCAACGCTGTGTCAGTCATATACAGGCTGGAAGCAGATGGGAAGATACGTGAAGAAGGGTGAAAAAGGCATACGGATACTTGCGCCGACACCATATAAGCTCGAACGTGAGCAGGAAAAGACAGATGAAAAAGGACGGATCGTATTTGATAAAGACGGTGAACCTGTAAAGGAGAAGGTCGAGGTAAATATCACAGCATTCAAGCCTGTGAGTACCTTTGATCTTTCTCAGACAGAAGGAGAACCGTTGCCGTCAGTCGGAGTTGGGGAACTTACAGGAAGTGTGGAAGGATACGCGAGACTCTTTGATGCGATCATGGAAGCAAGTCCGGTGCCTATAAGATTTGAAGATATCAATGGTTCGACAAAGGGATATTTCCATACAGAAGAGAACAGGATAGCAATCCAGCAAGGCATGAGTGAAGTACAGAACGTAAAGACTGCGATCCATGAAGTAGCCCATGCAAAACTTCACAATATGACAGCCCAGAAAGAAAGGGAAGGCGGAGCACAGAGCAGATCCAGCAAAGAGGTTGAAGCGGAATCTGTCGCCTATACAGTCTGTCAGCACTATGGAATAGATACATCAGAATACAGCTTTGCCTATGTTGCCGGCTGGTCTAAAGGAAAAGAAATGCCGGAGTTAAAGGAATCCCTTAATACGATACGTGAAGCGTCTTCTGAACTTATCACAGCAATTGATGAGAAGGCGCAGGAACTTATGAAAAGGCAGGAGCAGAGTATTACAAATGATATAAGCTTTTACGTTGCTGAATGCAGGGAGTTTCATTCAATGGGAGAGTTCCATGAAAATCTCACATTGGCGCAGGCAGTCGATATTTACCGTCAAATACCACCGGAAAGAATGCATGGCGTAAAGACTATTGGATTTGTTGTAAAGGATGATTCGCTTATCGCAAATGAATATGATCTCGTGGTTGGGAATAGGCTCAACATGCAGGAGATAAAAGATATACTTCCAGAACTTGCAGCACATCCGTCAGTGCAGAAAGCAGCTGACGATATAAAAGAGCTTATGCCAGAGCTGAAGGACAAAAAAGCAATAGAATCAGTGACAGAGAAGCTGAAGAGAGAAAAGACAGCTGATAGATCTAAAGAGAAGAAGACAAGAAATAAGAAGCAAAAGGAGGAAACAAGGTGAGATTAGTCATAGCAGAGAAGCCTTCCGTGGCACAGTCCATAGCAAAAGTGATCGGTGCCTCGGAGAAAAGGGATGGATATCTAGAAGGAAACGGATATCTTGTGAGCTGGTGCTTTGGTCATCTGATCGAGCTTGTGCAGCCTCAGGAATATGATCCAAAATACGAAAAATGGAAGAAAGATGATCTGCCTATCTTTCCGGATCCGTTCAGATATAACGTGACGAACAGCACAAAAAAGCAATTCAAAGTGCTTAAAAATCTGATGGACAGGGATGATGTGACGAGTCTTGTGGAAGCGACAGACTCAGGAAGAGAAGGAGAGCTGATATTTCGTCTCGTGTATAAGCAGGCGGGATGCCGAAAGCCATTTGAGAGATTATGGATCTCGTCAATGGAAGATAGTGCCATAAGAGAGGGTTTTGAAAATCTGAAGCGATCAACAGAATATGATGCGCTGTATGAAGCAGCGTTGTGCCGGGAGCGTGCCGACTGGATCGTCGGGATCAATGCTACCCGGCTTTTTTCAACTCTTTATGGTCAGAAGCTGAATGTTGGGAGAGTCATGACACCGACACTTGGGATGATAGTAAAGCGTGAAGCTGATATACAGGCATTCCGTCCTGAACCTTTTTATACAGTGCAGGTAAAAGTAGCCGGTATCGAGATGACAGGAGAAAGGATAAAGGAAAAGCAGGAAGCTGAGAAATGCCTGAAAGCAGTAAATGAATCCGGGATTGCTGTGATACAGAGGCTTGAGACAAAAGATATAAAAGAAAAAGCTCCGCTCCTGTATGACCTCACATCACTGCAGAGAGAAGCAAATAAGTATTACGGATTCACTGCACAGCAGACACTGGACTATACCCAGAGCCTCTATGAGAAAAAGCTCGTGACCTATCCGAGAACGGACAGCAAGTATCTGACAGATGATATGGCAGATAGTGCTAAGGTCCTTGCGGACAAGATGAAACAGAAATTTGGCTACACAAAGATGCTCGTGATGAATGTAAATGCTATTACAAATAGCAAAAAGGTGGGTGATCATCACGCAATCATACCTACTGTAAATGCAGCAGATGCTGTTTTTTCAGAAATACCATCAGGCGAGCAGAAAATTCTGTCGCTTATTGCAGCAAGACTGTTATCAGCTATCGGAGATCCGGCAGAGTACAAAGAATATGCACTTACAGCAGAATGCGGTGGTCAGATATTTTCTGCAAAGGCAAAAGCAGAGACGAGACCCGGATGGAAAGAAATCCAGGAATGGATATGCGGAAAAAAGGATGATGAGGAAGAGGGGGCTGATAGCAATACTGTCAAAAATAGCATAAGCGGCATCCTTAAGGCAGATCCGGATCTCTTGGAAGCAGGAAAGAGTTTGCCGGCTGTAGATGCAAAGCTGAAGGAAGGGAAGACAACAGCGAAGAAGAGATTTACGGAAGATTCGCTCCTGTCAGCTATGGAGAGAGCCGGAATAGATGAGATGCCAGACGAAGCAGAGAGGAAAGGGCTCGGTACACCGGCAACACGGGCAGGGATCATAGAAAAGCTTGTGCGCATAGGATTCATAGAAAGAAAAGGGGATAAGAAGACAAAATATCTCGCACCCACGCATAAGGGAATGGCCCTCATTACAGTCATGCCGGAAGTGATACAGTCACCATCACTCACAGCAGAGTGGGAGCAGAAACTTCTCGATGTAGAAAAGAATGAACTGTCCAGCGGGGAGTTTATGAGTGAGATCCGTCAGATGGTCTCAGAGCTTATCAATACTTATGAAGCGGTAAAGGATGCAGAAGTCATGATGAAGCCAAAGTATGAACAGATCGGGACATGTCCGGCATGCGGAGCGGAGGTTGTCGAAAGGAGCAAAGGTTTCTTTTGCAGCAGCAATAAGTGTAAATTTGTCATCTGGAAAGAAAGCCGCTTCATGGATGCACTTTCAAAAAAGATGACAAAGCAGATCGCAGTGTCACTTCTTGAGAAAGGCAGATGTCACTTGACGAAGTGCAGATCAGTAAAGACGGGGAAGAACTATGACACAGACCTCGTCATGACAGCAGATGAAAATGGGAAAGTCAGTTACAGCTTGGACTTTGAGAAAAAATGATAGGAGGCGCTTATGAAAAAGCAGGTTACAAAGAAGATCCAGAAGTGGGATGAAGTCACAGGAACAGCTATCGAGAGTGATGAAACTGTCAGCAGCCCGGAAGAGCAGGCAGAAGGACCGGAGCTTACGAGTCCTGCAGACAACAATCCCCTGAAGAATGCAGAGATGGCAATGGAAGATGACTACGATTCCATAGACGGCATTATCAACAACGGTCCTAAGAAGGATATCGAAGAAGAAAGTCAGGCAGAGCAGAGATCGGTGATGGAGAAGATCCATGAGCATGAAGAGAAGATAAAGCAGCAGAACCAGCTTCATCATCCGGAGAAAAAGAAAATAATAACAATCTCCCTGGAAAAAGGAGTCTGAAAATGCCAGGTAAGCGTGAAGTACAGTTTCACTTCCGTACAACACCGGAAGAAGCTGAAAAGATCAGAAAGCGGATAGAGGAATCCGGAATAAAAAAGGACGCTGCATACTTCAGGAAGATGGCGCTTAACGGATACATGATACAGATCGACCTGTCAGATGTGAAGGAGATGATACGTCTCCTTCGTATCAACTCCAATAATCTGAATCAGTATGCAAAGAAAGCCAATGAGTGCGGATCTGTTTATGAAGAAGATATCCGGGAACTTCAAAAGGAGCAGAAAGGTCTGTGGGATGAAATGAGAAAAATACTGGAAATGCTGAGTGCTCTTCAGGAAAGCTGAGGTGATAAAGGTTAATGGCTGCAACGAGACTGATAGCAATGCATCAGAACAATGGTAAATCCATAAAGCAGAGTCTGAAGGATAGGATTGACTATGCTGAGAATAAAGAAAAAACGGAAGACGGAGAACTGATAACATCCTATGCCTGTGACAAAGAGACAGTTGATCAGGAATTTTATCTGGCGAAGCAGGAATATTTCAGAAAGACCGGACGGAAGCCAAAGGGAGACATCCTTGCATATCAGATCCGGCAGTCATTTAAACCCGGAGAAATAACACCGGAGGAAGCAAATAAAGTCGGGTATGAAACAGCAATGCGATTTACCAAAGGGGAGCATGCTTTTATAGTTGCTACACATACCGACAGGGCACATATCCATAATCACATCATAATGAATTCTGTAAATCTTTCATGTGACCGGAAGTTCCGGGATGCATGGTTCATAGCGCTGGTACTTCAGAAAGTCAGTGACAGAGTCTGTCTGGAGCATGCGCTGTCTGTAATAAAACCGAGAAAACCATCTGAACGCGATAATCATAATTCATATCGCAGAGTATCTTTCAGAAGTGTGGCTCGTGCGAAGATAGATGAACTTCTTTCTGAAAATCCCAAGAACTTTGATGAATTTCTGAGACAGTTATCGGAAGCCGGATATGAAATAAAAAGCGGCAAGCACGTATCTTTCAGGGGAACAGGGCAGACGAGATTTCTGCGGTTCAGATCACTTGGAAAAGGATACTCGGAGGAAGAGATACGGAAAAGAATCCTCGGAGGATATGAATTTAATCCTGATGAAGTGCAGACAAAACATGATAAAAAGCCGAAGCGGGATTTTGATCTCCTCATTGATATCAATAAAAAGATGAAAGAGGGAAAGGGCAGAGGCTATGAACGTTGGGCGAAGACCTATAACGTAAAGCAGGTATCAAAGGCACTTCTTTACCTACAGGAACATGGCATTCGTGACTATGCGGATCTCACGGAAAAGACAAAAAGCAGTGCAGGCAGATTTCATGAAATAGCGGATTCCATTAAAGAAAAGGAAAGCAGACTTACAGAAATAGCAGAGCTGAAGAATGCCATAAAAAATTATTCAAAGACAAGGGATACTTACGCAGAATACAGAAAAGCCGGATACAGTAAGAAGTTTTTTGAAGCACACAGGGAAGAGATACAGATTCATAAATCTGCAAAAGCTGTCTTTGACAAATATCAGATCAGGAAATTTCCAAAGTGGAAGGAACTGTCTGAAGAGTATGGAAGGATCTTAGCGGAAAAAAGAAAACTATACGAAGAGTATCGGGCAGCAAAAAAGGAGATGATGGATTATCAGATAGCAAAGCAGGATATAGATAAGTTCCTAAAGATCGACGAAGAGCAGCGTCAGAAAGAAAAAATAAAGGAATACGAGAGATAGAAGAAGGAGCAGATGGCAAAAATGAAAATGCTGTCTGCTCTTATTTTTTGTCCTTATGAGAGTCTTATGTACTCACAAAGTGGGTGCGCAGCCTGACCGTTCAGCGGTCAGTTCCGGGGGATTGGGGGACGCCCACCAACAAGCAGCTTTTGCGTTCGCTACCGATACGCACTGCTTGCCACTACGAGCCCCATCACAGATAGGGGCTCAGTAACAATAAAGAAAGAGCGGAGGATAAGATGAGATTTATAGATTTTTTCGCCGGGATAGGCGGATTCAGAAGAGGCATGGAATTAGCCGGGCATAAATGTGTGGGATTCTGTGAATACGATAAATTTGCGGTGGCTTCATATACTGCGATGCATCTGATCACAGATGAGCAGTATGATTACCTGAAAACTATGGACATGAAAAAAAGAAGGAAGGAGATCTTGGATGAGAAATACAGAAATGGAGAATGGTATGCAAAGGATATCTGTGCAGTCAGGGGAGCTGATGTTCCGGAAGCGGAATGCTGGTGCTTCGGAGCACCCTGTCAGAGTTTCAGTATCGTCGGAAAAAGAGCAGGACTTGATGGAGAGTCCGGTCTCATTCGGGAAATATTTCGCTTACTCCGGGAAAAAGGGGAAGAGGATAGACCTGAATGGATTATCTATGAAAACGTTAAGGGAATGTTTTCAAGCAACAAAGGATTTGACTACCTTGCCATTCTCTCTGAAATGGACAAACTGGGGTATGACGTGCAATGGCAGCTTTTCAACAGCAAAGATTGGGGCGTACCCCAGAACAGGGAAAGAGTGTATACTCTCGGACATCTTAGAGCGAAAGGTTTCAGAAAAATATTTCCTGTCGAGAGAGAAGATGGACAGATTGGTATTCCAGGAAACAGCGTAAAGATTCATGTGGTCTGTAATACAAAACCTGAAAATGCAAAAAGAATCGGATACCGGGAAGATGTATGGGGAGCAAGAGGATGTGCCGGATGCATTACGGCAACGGACTATAAACAGCCGAGACAGGTTGCAATACCGATAAAAGAGGCAGTAAAGAAAGGATATAGTGAAGCGCATTTGGGAGATTCGATAAACTTCTCCTATCCTACTAGCACTCTGAGACGTGGGCGCATTGGAAGGCAGGAGGCGCATACGCTTGACACATCATGCAGTCAGGGAATCTTCGTTCCGGTAGATGAAGATCTCAGTATGTATGCGAGATGGTATGAGAACTACAAAAGCTATATTGCTATAAGAAGACTCACGCCAAAAGAGTGCTTCAGGCTGCAGGGATGGAGTGATGACTATTATGAAAGAGCGGCTTTTGTAAACTCGGATAGTCAGCTTTATAAGCAGGCAGGGAATGGTGTGACGGTGAATGTTGTTGAAGTCATTGGAAGAGCGTTGATGGGATAAGGGATTTTGGGGATGGTGCAGATGACATATTATTGCTGTCTGCCTTATGCTTGTTAATAATGAAAAAAGTAAGATAATATAAGTTTAAAGGTACATAAAAATGCTTAGTTTATGAGGATGATAATGGAGGTCTGATTATGCAGCTTTTGTATTCAAATATTTTGCCATTAGGGGTAGATGATGGTCAAAAAACTATTATAGATACTTTCAATGAACAAGTAAAGAAATCCGATAAAATTGAAATAGCAGTTGGGTACGTATCAAAAGCTTCACTCGATGAATTAGAAATACTGGTTGAAGAAAATAATATTAAAAATATTTGCCTGAATATTGGTATGTACTATGTAGAGGGAATGCCGGAAAGTTCATATCATACTGCAGTAAAACTAAACAGCAAATGGAAAGATGCCGGAATTGGAGAGATCCGCATTATAAGAAGTTTTAAGTATCATGGTAAGACATATGTGTTTTATAGAGATGGTAAGCCATTTTCGGCAATTATGGGTTCGGCTAATTTGGGTGTAATCAAGCTTGATGCAAATAATCGCCGTCAATATGAGCTTTCTGCGCTGACAGAAGATTTGAATGAAGTAAAAGAACTTGAAGTGTTGGTCAATAAATTGAAGGCTCCAAATATATCTTCAAATATTTCAGAGATCAAGGATATGCCATTAATTTATGAAACGAATAATGCTTTAACAGGAATTGAATATGTAACACAGGTACCCAAGTCTAATGTTGATTTTTATAAAAGATGTGCTGCGTATGCTTCATTCCTTTTGCCGTTAAAGGTTCCCGCGTATGGAGAACGAATGATGGATGATGGAAAACATTTTACTAAGTCCAATGTAAATGTATGTTATGCGGCACCAAGAAGTAAAAGAAAATCTAGGGATTGGTATGAAACCCAGCTTACGGTTTCGAAGGAGATAACCACGATAGAGGGATATCCGGAAAAGAATGTTCCGTTTTATATTGTTACGGACGATGGATATTGGTTTAAAGCGCATACTACAAGTGATGGAAATAAACAGTTTAGTGCAGTTGGTGATGAGCTTATAATGGGTCGTTGGTTAAAAGGAAGACTAGCAGCGGCTGGCTTAGTAAAACCGGTTAATGATACACAGGCAGACAAAGATAGATCAGGAATGATTACTAAAGAAATGCTTGAAGAGTATGGGTGTGAAAATCTTTACTTGAAAAAAACAGGTCAGACTGCGCTTGATGAAGAGGGAAATCCATTAGATGTTTGGATGCTGTCTTTCAAGCCTACTGAAAGTGAAGAGGAAGGTGATGATTGATGCAGTATTTAAAAACATACTTAAAAAAGATATCAGATCGTGGAAATAATAAATTGGCGGAGTCAATTTCTAAAACCGCAGAAGAAGTTGGAAATAAGTATATTAAGAATTTTTCATTTATAGATCACGAGGTTGGTCTGCTTTTTGGAAACGTTCAATCAGGAAAAACAGGTCAAATGTTTGGAATAATATGTAAAGCAACGGATTTAGGGTTTCCGGTTTTTGTATTACTAACAACGGATAATGTTGTACTTCAGCAGCAGACATTAGATCGCGTTAAGGCAGATTTAGATGGATATTGTATCTGTGGTGAAAATGACGCAGCAATATTTGCAGAGAATAGTTTGCTCATGCCTACGATTGTTGTCTTAAAGAAAAATGCGCGAGTATTAAAACTTTGGGCTAATATTTTTAGTTCAACAGGATTTATGAGGGGAAATCCTCTGTTTATTGTTGATGATGAGGCAGATGCAGCTTCATTAAATACATTAGTAAACAAGGATAAGCAATCGTCTATAAATAAATATCTGGATAATATAAAAAATGGTGCATCAAGCAGCATTTATTTACAGGTTACAGGTACACCGCAGGCAATATTCCTTCAAACAATGGCTTCTGGATGGCATCCTTATTTTACATATTATTTTCAGCCGGGTGATAGCTATCTCGGTGGAGATTTTTTCTTTCCAACAGAGGGCGCACCGGCATGTATCCAATTTTTGGAGACTTTATCTGAACCAACACATAATGTCGTAATGAGGCATCTTGCTGTTTCGGCACAAATATTGTCATCAGGGGGAAGGGTATCGAACTGTTTGTTCCATCCTAGCGTAAGACAATCTGAACATGCAAAATATGCGGATCAGGTAACACATGAATTAGCTTGGTGCGCAGAAAATATAAATGGCTCATTTTTAGACGAGATGAAAGCAGAGTATGACAAGCTTAGTCCTGAAAAGCATAACAAGGTTACTTATGATGAGTACATAGCAAAAGCATGTGAACTTATTAATTCAAAAGCTGTTCATGTACTTGTTATGAACGGAAAAAATGATGTGGAAAGCAGCCAGTATGAGACAGGATGTAATATCGTTGTTGGTGGAAATACATTAGGAAGAGGAGTGACTTTTCCGGGACTTCAAACCATATATTACACACGTACAAGTAAAAAGCCGCAAGCAGATACTATGTGGCAGCACAGCCGGATGTTTGGATATGATAGAGATCCTGGAATGATGAAAGTTTTTATAGATGAAAACCTTTACAAGTTATTTGCAGATATCAATGCAACTAATAATTCTATAATCGCACAGGTAGAACGCGGAATTGAAAATATAAAGATCTACTATAAAGAAGGACTCAATCCTACTAGAAAAAATGTGCTTGATAACGATCATGTTGAAATGCTTTCAGGAGGAACAAATTATTATCCTAATTATCCGGAGAATGATTCTATTGAAAAGATAACTGAATTGCTGTCTGCTTTTGAAAGCGATGAACCATATTATCAGGTGAGCCTAAGGGTTATGAAAGAAATACTATCACATATTATACCTAGCCCGGATTTCAGATTAGAGGCATTTAATTCTGTTTTGCAAACTATGCTGTCAGAGAAACCTGCTGGACAGGGTATTTTGATTGTAAGAAGAAATAGAGATGTTGCGCAAGGTACAGGAGCTTTGCTTTCTCCAAATGATTGGAAGTTGGGAGGAGAATTTCCTTCAAAGGTAGTATTAACAATGTATCAGGTTACAGGAAACAAAGGATGGGGAGGAAAAAAACTCTGGGTACCTAATATCAAACTTCCTGGTGATATTATTTATTATGATGTGCACGAGGAATAATTTGTTAGGGTGGCTTTAAGATGGCTGATAATCATACGAAAGAAGTTCGCAGTCTTAACATGTCGCATATTCGAAGTATAAATTCAAAGCCAGAAGAAATTGTAAGGAAGTACTTGTTTTCTCAAGGTTTTAGATACAGAAAAAATGATAAAAAACTTCCGGGAAAACCAGATATTGTTTTGCCAAAGTACAAAACCGTGATTTTTGTAAATGGATGTTTTTGGCATAAGCATGATTGTCCGCGTTTTGTATGGCCTGCTTCAAATACAGAATATTGGATTCCTAAAATTCAAAGAAATGTTGATCGTGATATAGAAATTCATGAATTGCTTAGAAATGCAGGATGGAACGTGATAGTTGTCTGGGAATGCGAATTAAAGAGAAAGATAAGAGATGAAAAATTGTTAGAATTAAAAAATAAGATTTTGAGGGGATGTGACAATGCCTAAATATACTTTTGCATCACAAAGCGGAAAGGCATATTATTGTAATTCTATTCCTGGATTTATCAATGATACCTCTGATTCTATTGTCGGACAGTTAATACATCATGCTTTTGAAATTAATACAGATCAGAGAAATGCTTGGGATAATCAGATCAGTGAATTACAAAAGCGATTGGAAGCTTGCGGAATGGAAGGAGATATCATTTTTGAATATGATATCGTTCGATTAGGAAAACGTATTGACGTAATTCTTTTAATTAGACATATGGTTTTTTCTTTAGAATTTAAGAATGGGAAAAATGCTTTTTCTGCACAGGATGCTCAGCAGGCAGAGGATTATGCTATAGATATAAAGAATTTTCATAAAGAATCTGAAGATCTTTATGTGTGTCCTATCCTTATCGCAACGGACGCCAAACCGTATCCGAAAGATCAATCATCAGGATGCTATCCGGATAAGCAGGTTCATCTGCAGAGAGAAAATATAGAAACCTTAATACCAAAAGTTACAACTATTTCAAATATATATGGAGATGATGGCGAAATAGATTTTGATAAATGGTTTAATTCGCCGTATTATCCTACGCCGACTATTATTGCTGCGGCAGTTGAAGCTTACAGCACACATAATCTCAGTGAGATTGCACAGTCGGAAGCAGGACAGGAAGATATCAATTCATGTGAGCAAAAGCTATATGATATTGTTTCTTATGCAGAAAATAAGAAAAAGAAATGTGTTTGCTTCGTTACTGGAGTGCCGGGAGCAGGAAAGACCCTTGTTGGTTTGGATGTTGTTGCAAAGAATTTAGATCGAGGAAATAAAGGTTTAAGCGTATATATTTCTGGAAATGGTCCTCTGGTAGACGTACTTAGGGAAGCCTTAAAAAAGAGTGTAAAGGAGAAAAAGCAATTTAACCGCGAAACAGAAGCGGCGATAAATACATTAATTCAGAGCAGCTTTGCATTTAAGAAGGATAATTCACTTCATTCCAGACCTACAGCAGAGAATATTTTGATTTTCGATGAAGCGCAGAGAGTGTGGAATCAGGAAAAAATGAGCAGAAAACATGATAATCCGATGTTGGCTGTCAGTGAACCCCATCTATTATACAGTATAATGGATCGTCATCAGGACTGGGCTGTGATGATATGCCTAGTAGGACTTGGGCAAGATATATATGATGGTGAGGTTGGAATTAATGAATGGTTTAGGTGTGGAATAGAAGATTTTCCTGAATGGGAAATGTTTTACTCTGATGAAATATTCGGACAATTAGAAGACAAAAATATTGACAGAGGTATGATAGAGAATTGTTCAAGATGTCATCCGGTTAAGGAACTTCATCTTAAAACCTCAATAAGGTCATTTCGAGCAGATAAGCAATGTCAATTTGTCGATAACTTGTTAGATAATAATCCGGAAAAAACAAAGGAAATATATGATCTTATATTTGACAAATATCCGGTTTATGTTACAAGAGACTATCGAAAGGCAAAAATCTGGATAAAATCTCAAGTTAGAGGATCTCAGCGATGCGGAGTTATGGCTTGCAGCAGTGCTCAGCGATTAAAACCGGAAGGGATATATGTTTCTACGGAAATAGATGTGAAAAATTGGTTTTTGGCACCAAGCGATGATTTAAGATCTTCTAATATGATGGAGATTGTTGCAAGTGAATTTAAGGTACAGGGGCTTGAAATAGACTGGGGATTAGTGTGTTGGGACGCTGATTTACGAAGGAGTGAAAATGGAAACGAATGGGATCATTATTCGTTTAGAGGCACGAAATGGAATAAAAGAAATAAACCAGAACAAAAGCGATATTTAGTTAATGCTTATAGGGTGCTACTCACAAGATCAAGACAAGGAATGGTGATTTTTGTTCCGAATGGTGAAGATCCAGAAATAGATCCAACAAGGGACTATAAGTACTATGATGGGATATATAGCTATTTGAAATCTTGTGGAATAAGGGATTTACCATAATAATAGACCGGAGAGATTGATGAGTCTCTTCGGTCTATTTTGCTATTCGTTGATATTAGGTTCAATCGATTCATATTCAATGCCTGCAAAGCTTTTAAGAACAGCTTCAAAAATAATCTTTGCACCTCGACAAGGTACAGCCATACCAATTTGTTTCCGAACTTTTTCTTTGCTGCCAATAAATTCATATGAATCAGGAAAAGTCTGAAGCCTGGCACGTTCCCGGTTCGTTAAGGCGCGTGGCTCTTTCCAATGATAGATATGTGTTCCTCCTCCTCCACTGCCAGTTACAGTATAGGATGGTTTATCGGGATCTAGTCTTTTGTAGATCTGACTTATTTTGGCACCCTTAATATGAAGCTGAAGTTCTTCAGGTAAGTCGGCGGTAAATGCGTTTTGACCGGGTTTAATATGTTTCAAACGTTCAACAACCTGCTTTGACTGTTTGGTTAGTTCGTTATTAAAGGCATCTGCCGGAATTGGCGGATTTTCTATAGCATTTCGGCATGTATTATCAACATGTGCATATGGTGCTGGTGAAGGAACCCTAAACTTAACTGACTCAATATCATTTCTTATTCCTATGATGATAATCCGATGTCTTGCTTGAGGAATTCCATATTCTTCGAATTTATAAAGATGTGGAGTGATTGTATATCCCGCACCCTGGAGTTCTTCTAATATTTTAGAAAAAGCTTTTCCCTCGTTTGCACTTCGCAATCCACCAACATTTTCAGCAAGAAACCACATGGGCTTAAATTTTTTTAATGCCTTAACTCCGTAAGAATACAAGGGACCAAAAGTTCCGTCCATTCCCTTTTGTTCACCGACAACACTGTAATCATTACATGGAAATCCGAAGGCGAGAGCATCTATCGGAGATAATTGATCCATGTCAAAAGTCCGAATATCTCCATGATAAACAGTTTCTGGGTGGTCAGGGCATATATTATGCCTATATGTTTCACATGTTGATTCGTCATAATCATTAGCCCATTCGTGAACTATTTTAAAGTCATCATTATTTATATCTGCGTTTGTCGCGCCCCAGCCTATTCCGCCAGGACCACAAAATAATTCTCCTAAGTGAAAAATCATTTTTTATGTCCTTTCATTTTTATAATGTAATCGATCTCTGACTGAACATGCTGAATGTCATTTGCGTCTAGTAATTCGATGTTTTTAAAACCTGAATGATACTGTTCTAAATCATTGGGTGTAAATAATCCGGTCATTATATACATTGGAATAATAGGAATATCATAAAGGTTAGATAGTTTTCTTAAATCTTCTATTTTAAGATTATCGGCATTTCCATTTTCTGCCTTGGATAATCTTGAGTCTGTAATACCTGTTAATTTGAATACTTTATTAAGGCTAAACCCTTTTTCTATTCGTACTAATTTTAAATATGAACCTAAGTTTTGCATAAAAATACCCCGTATAAAAATATAGCATTGTTGCTGCGAAAAGTCAATTATTATAAGAAAATTTGCTGCGAAAACGCAGCAGTTATAATCCGTTAAAGTTTGTAAATATTGTAGTAAAGTATTAGTATATATAAGTGAATAACGATTGATATTTTATAAATTTGTATTTTTATTCATGGATTATATATAAATTATGAAAGCTATATTTCGGGTATGTAAGGAGTACACATGCAAAAGAACAGGACAGGATTTTTGGAACTGATTAATAAGGTAGCTATTGGATATAAGGGTACAGTTATACCTAAAAATCGGGTGTTTGCTATGGAAGAACAGTTTTTATCGGAGGCATTTGATAATAGTAATAATCATAAGACACTTATTTTTCAGCATACAGGATCTGACTGTTATGATGCAGTTGCCTTAACGGTTATCAGTTTAGGATTAATATTCTTAAATAATGCTACAACTTCAGAACTTGAAAAAGAAATTAAAAATGGAGATATAGTCACATATAAATCAAAAAGATGGATATTTTCTGGAATCACTAATATTGAAGGTATTAATAGATGTGTTTTAAAAAATGACAAAGGTGATACGATATATGTCCATGAATCTAATATGTGTGATGTTCTTCAATATAATGGAAAGTCAAAAAAATTAAACGGCATTGGAATTGGAAGAAATGAATCAAGAAGAACAGAATTTTTAAAGTATGTGGCTGAATTAAATGGAAAAGAAATAGCTGCTTCTTCAACACAATCGGTAATTCTTTATATTGATAATAGGAGATTCGACGAATTACTTAATGGCATTTCGATAAAATTTGAGAATAGAGAATATAAAATTTTGGATTTGGTTACAGCTTCTTTTTATACAGATAATGTTGAAATAAAAAAAAGAGGAAACGCTAACAATAATGAGCCAATGTTGAAGGCTACCTTTAGCATAGATAAAGCAGAAGAACTTGTGAAAAAAAAGCAGGGAAATACTGTCATTGGGTTTGTTGTGTTCGATGATAGAGTATACAAAAAGTATGGTATGGATTTGGAAGGAATACTATACAGGAAGAAACTGCCTTTTTCAATAATCATTACTAAACTATCGATGGATAAGTGGATTATGTCCCAGATCGATAATGATGACAACATTATGGTTTTAGCACTTACTTCAGAATATTTGAAAGCGTTGAAAAAATCAGGAGATAAGTTGGATAAGCCTTTTATTGTAGTAAGCTATGAAAAAATAATTGATAGCTTCAACAAAGAAATAAAGGATACTATTGATAGTAAGGCTACTGAACATATTATAAAAAGTACTTTTGAGGACAAAGATTTCAATAGAACGAAGAGTAATATTGCGTATGTTATGAATGAATGTCTAGATAATCAAGAAGTAATGGAGTTTTGTCGGTGGGCTTATTTCATGTTAAAGCTATTTAATAATGCAATTTTTACTTTCAAGGCTTATGAGACGTTTTCAGAAGGGTTTGATGAGTTAAAAGATTTGGCTGTTCCATCAGCAAAAATTGAAGACTATAAAAAGACTGTTGTGAAGTATCCAATGGCGGTACAAAATCAAATTCGTTTAATAATCGATTATATAGAGTCTAAGTATAACTTGTATTGGGATGAAAATCCGAAATTCAGTTTTTTTGTGAGAGCCATAAGGAAGAAAATAAATGAAAATATACTTGTTGTTGTTCCAAATAACAGATATCAGCTATTTATTGATAGACTGTTTGTCTGGAGAAAATCTGTCAAGTATAGGGTAGTAACTGAGTCACAGATCAAACGAATAGATTTGACGCAGTATACAGATATTTATTATACATCATTGATGAAGACTTTTAAGTACAATCCGTTTGATAACGCATTTAATAAAAGAATCGACATAATGATATATGATAATCAGCTTAAATTGTATAGATTTTTAAAAAAGGAATTTACGTTATATAAAAAATCTTTAAATGAAAGGTCATACGCTCCGTTTTTCTATGTACCAGATAATTCTAATTATAGTGATTCTTATAGCAGTAGAGAAAACGCTGAGAAAGTATCCGACCAAGTGGATGAGTTTGAAATTGATAATAAATTACAAAAGTCATTTATGGAATCATTTTTACAGGGAGAAAGATATCTTTCGCAGCGGGAATATGAAGAGTCTCCCCGAAGGCAAGGGTATTTTCTTACAGCATACAAATATGCAAAATTTATTTCCGGAGAAAATGCGATATTCACTAAGGGATATGTTGCATATGTTATAAATCCTGATAAACAATGCGTTGAAGAAAGACCAGTAGACGATTTGAAAGAAGGGGATCAATTAATATTTTTGGTTAAAGATAATAATACTAAGGATATCGTCGATGAATTATTATCAGAGATCGTATATAAAGATGCAGAATTAGAGAGAAATTATAATTTGGTTAGGTCATGGAAGATCGCATGTAGAGAGTATAAATATGATAAGGGACTAAAATATACACAAATTTCAAATTTGTTTAGAATAAAAGGCTATAAAGTGAATGCTCAGGTTATCAGAAGTTGGCTAGATGAAGAATCTCATATAGTTGGACCTAAGAAGAAAGAAGCCTTTATAGGTATTCAAGAAGTTTTTGGAAAAGATATTATACCAGAAAATTACATGGATTATGCTAATGCAACAAAGTATATCCGCTCAACTCGAATGAAAATTCTTAAGTTGCTCGAAAAAACGATTATTTCTGACAACATTGAATTTGAAGATGACATGGGCATTTTAGATGGAATGAAAGAAATAATAGAGGAAATTGCTATAATTAAACAGATAGATCATATTGAAACTACCGATTCTTTTAATATTGCAGGATATCGTGCAAATAGACCTATTGAGAGCTAAAAAAGGAGATAATACCTATGGATGATAAGAGATTAGATGGGAGAAAAGAATTAATTAGAAGAATGAAAAGGGAAATGTTGGGACCTGGTTCTGAGATTTCTAGTGTTGATATAGAGCATGAGGTGATTTCAGGAGATCCAGGTCAGAGATATTGTATAGGAATATTATACCCTCAGGGAAATACAATAGGACTTGAAGAGGATGATTTGGATAATAAAGAAGGAAATGCTAAAGAAGATGTAGACTTTGACAATTTTAATCCTGAAAAGAATATAAACACAGAAGATACCGAAAGATATCGTTTGGCTGATACTATGGTGGAAGATACTATGGATGAGAATATAAATATGGCTACAAGATTGTTGCCATCATCTATGGGTTTAACATTCATATCAAAAGTGGATTTGAAGCAGTTGGTTATAAATGGCAAATTTGCAAAATATAGAGCCTCGCTGATACCGGATTGTAAAATAAAAATTGATGATTTACTTGCAGATGATTTTTGTGTTCCAGAAGTCTTTGACTCTTTTTATGAATATGACAAGACTAATCATATTCTGTCGTTAAAATCTAAAGTTCTGCCTAAGCAGATAAAGTATTGGTATGATCAGGATAAGGCTGATGATGGATTTTTTAAGAATTATGCCTATAAAATGCTTGAGCTTTTAAAAGGCAAAGTTCGTGTACCTTATGAGTTTGAAACTGAAATCAATTTTAGTGATGGAGCATATTATAATTCAAATCTTGAAATAGAAGGTGTTGAAGCTGGTATTTGCGCCTTAAAACACAAATTGGTCAATGGATTTTATTCTTATACCATCATGTTGATAAATATGGCAAAGGGAAAGCCGGGAAAGGATAATTTATATCAACCTGAAATAAGCATTGATACTGATAAAAATGGTTTGTTGGTTTTTAATGATTATTCAGAATTAGATATTGTACAGGATTATACGGAAGAAGAGGCATCTAATAGCCTTTTATATAGAAATCACAAAAAGTATGGAACAGGATTAGGTGTTTCGGTTAATTGGAATATTTCAGATGAGGGCAAGGGACAGATATATACAGATTTTTTTCCTACTGTTGAGGTCCCGCAAATGGAGTTTACAGTAGACGAAAAATATAATGTACCTGACAAAACATTTAGCATGAAATATTTATCAGACTTAGATAGCGATTCCAAGGAAAATAAAATTGCTTATCTTAAGCAACTTTCCGAAGGATACAATAGTTGGATTGGAGAAATAGAAAGCAAAATTCATGCACTTCCAAATCATCATTTTTATACTGCGCAAAGACATATAAGTAATTGCAGATATTGTCAGAATAGAATAGCGGAAGGTATATGTGAACTTGAAAACAATCCGCCGGCATGGGATGCATTTCAGTTAGCTAACAGAGCGATGTATATGCAGAGAGTTCAAATTGTCTTGCAGAGTAAATTTGAAGATGTGTATCCAGATAATGATGAATTAGGTGAGTTGCTTGAAGATATGAATTACTATGAACAGCCAGATTCACATTTTTGGAGACCGTTTCAGTTAGCTTTTTTATTAATGAGTGTAACTTCAATGTCAAATGACAATGTTAGCAACAAAGAAAGAGATATTGTTGATTTGATTTGGTTTCCAACTGGAGGAGGTAAAACAGAGGCTTATCTGGGATTGGCTGCATTCACAATTTTTTATAGGAGACTGTCTCATTTGTCAGAGTCTGGAGGAACAGCGATTATCATGCGATATACGTTGAGATTACTGGCAGCACAGCAGTTTACTAGAGCATCGACTTTAATATGTGCATGTGAATTGATTCGTCAAGAAGCTAAGAGAAGGAGCAGTAGTTATCCACGGTATGATCTTGGAGATGATGAAATAAATATAGGATTATGGATTGGAGGTGCACATACACCTAATAAAAATAAGGAAGCTGTTGAGTGCTACGATAAATTATCTAAGGCAATTAATAAGAACCTTGAATATACTAAGGAAAAGTATAATAAATTTCAAGTGTTAAAATGTCCATGGTGTGGAACAAAATTAGTCAAAGATATCGATAAAAGAAACAAAGTAGTAGGGAAATGGGGTTATAGGTTAAGAAATAAAAAACATTTTTATTTATGCTGTACACATGAGAGCTGTTTATTTAATGATAAGCTTCCGCTTCAAATTGTTGATGAAGAATTATATGACAATCCTCCGACACTACTATTTGCAACTGTAGATAAATTTGCAATGATGCCATGGTATGGAGAGATAGGAAGGTTTTTTGCAACAGACACGAATAATAGAACACCTGAATTGATAATTCAGGACGAACTCCATCTTATATCGGGACCATTAGGAAGTATGGTTGGTCTTTATGAGGCTGCAATTGATTATTTGTGCTGTCATAAAGGAATAAAGCCTAAAATTATTGCTTCCACAGCAACAATCTGTAAAGCTAAGGAGCAATGTTCGTCACTATATAATAGAGAAGTATTTCAGTTTCCACCGCAGGGAATCGATGAAGCAGATTCATTTTTTGCTAAATCGGCTGATATTAGTAAAAAGTCTGGGCGAGAATATGTTGGATTAATGCCATCTGGAAAAACAAAGGCTATGATGGAAAGTAGAGTACTGGCATCATTACTGCAAATCGTAAAGGAAAGTCGGTATGATGATGAGGTCAAGGATACTTTTTGGACGCTTACAACGTATTTCAATAGCCTTAAAGAATTAGGAAAATGCTCAACCATTGTTCAGAATGATGTACGAGATAATATTGAAAGAATGGCGCATAGAAACAATTATCTCTTTGGGAAAAGGACTATTCTGAAAGCGGATGAACTAACAAGTCGTATTTCAACTACAGAGCTAAATAGAACGCTCAATCGTTTGGAAAAAATACATTATTCTAAGGAAAACTGGGAAAATAAAATTTATCCAGTCAATTTATTATTAGCAACAAATATGATATCTGTTGGCATAGATGTGGATAGACTCAATTCAATGGTAATAATCGGGCAGCCGAAACTTACTAGTGAATATATCCAAGCCTCTAGCAGAGTTGGAAGAAAATTTCCTGGAGTTGTTTTTGTTCAATATGATGGAGCAAGAAGTAGAGACCGGTCACATTATGAACAATTTAAATCATATCATGAGTCATTCTATCGTTATGTTGAACCTACAGGTGTAACTCCATTTTCTGAACCGTCAAGAAAAAGAGCGTTACACGCTGTTTTGGTTTCAATGATTAGACATATGTATTTTGAAACAGATGATGAATTAAGACTTTTTGATAAAGAAAAGTATAGTAAAGAACTGCGAGTATTGTCTCAATATATTATTAACAGGATTGACAGCGTAAATAAGAGACTTACATATGAGGTCTCAAATGAGTGTAATGAGATAGAGGATGAAATTGAAATAATATATGAGAGAATTAATAGATTGGTTGAACATGCTGAACATGAACGCATTGAATATGGAAATATAATGGGATATAAAAATCCAGATTGGCTTAGGATTCTTAAACCATTTGGAGTTGACGAAGATGAATATGATTCTTTTAATACGATGACATCTATGCGTAATGTTGAAGCATCTGTTAATGTGAATGTAATAGTATTGGGAGAAGATAATGAGTAAGACAATTAAAGATATTATACATTTGAGGCGTGCTGGATATAACACAAGAGTTACACAATCAATACAACAATATGGCACTGGGGCAATGGTTGATTTTCCGGATCAAACTTTAATGACTGCAGCACCGTGGTTTTGGAAAAATAATGTAACTAAGATTTACGATACAAGACTTCAAAAGGCATTGGGAGTTAATTATTTCGGAATGCCGGGAACAAATGCAGACAATAGTGCTACAAGTGAAGGCGTTTCGTATGTAACTTTTCCAGAATATTATTTTTGTCCTGTATGCAGACGTTTAAAAAGACGTTCTGAATGGTTAGAAGAACATAAAAAATATGCGCCTGAAAGCATTAAAGACCAGGATCCGTATATGATAAAATCTCCAAAATGTTATAAGGATAGGTGTGCTTTAGTTGCATCCGGAATTATTACAGTTTGCGAAAATGGACATATTAGTGATTTTCCTTGGGATGAGTGGGTACATTATAAAAATATTAATAAGGCTGTTAGAAATGAGAAGTGTGGAAAATCGGATCTTATTTTTACAACCGGAAATGCATCTAAAGAAGGAACTGCAGGACTCAAGGTTGTTTGCAGAACGTGTAAAGCTACAGCAACACTCCAAGAGGCTTTTCAGCCTGGTATTTTTAAGCAATTGGTTGAAGAAAGGGGATTAGAAGATTTTTATTGCAAGGGTTATCATCCATGGAAGGGGACAAGGCAAACATGTGGATGTTATCCTGAGACCAAGCAACGTGGTGATTCGAATGTTTATTTTTCATGTACGGTTTCATCTATTGTATTGCCAACAAATGTTGAAGCAGATGAAAATAAGGTGTCAGAGTCTGTTAATTATAAACATATAAAGCTAATTCTTGATGATTGTGATAGTGAAGAGGAAAGAAGCGAAGTTATAAATAAAAAAATTGAAAAATGGTCAGGCAAGATAGCTGAAGAAACAAATATTAGCAAATCAAAGGTTTTAAAGGTGCTAAATAAGCTGTTGTGCGAAAATGAGGAGACTAACAATAAATATAATCTAGATAATTTAGAATATAAATATGAAGAGTTTAATGCGCTTTGTGGAAAAAATAATATTAAAGGCTCAAAAGATTTTTTAATCGAAGAAATGGATATTAAGAAATATAATATTCCAGGAGTTTCCCAGGTTGTGCTTGTAAAAAAATTAAAGGAGATTCAAGTTCTTGTAGGATATTCTCGTCTGCAACCGACATCTGTTTTTGACATGGACGATCCGCATTTTGTGTCAATTAAGCAGCAGGATGATGATTGGTATCCAGGGTTTGAAATAAGAGGAGAGGGTATTTTTATTCAATTTGATATTGAACAGTTACAAAAATGGGCGGATAAGTCTTTTGTAATAAAACGTAAAGAGATTTTACTTAATAATTATGAAAAATCTACTATGAATGGAAGGATACACGAGTGTCTTGATAGTTCATATATATTACTACATACGCTTTCGCATCTGCTGATTAAACAGTTAAGTTATGAATGTGGATATAATATAGCATCTTTAAGAGAGAGGATATATTATATGCCAGAAAAAGACTTAGATACAAAGATGGCGGGGATTTTAATTTATACGGCGAGTGGAGATTCAGAAGGAACTCTTGGAGGATTGGTAAGACAAGGACGTGAGGACTGCTTTCCTAGAATATTTAGAGAAGCGATTGAACATGCACAGCTTTGTTCAAATGATCCTATATGTATAACTAGCAAAGGACAAGGTAGAGAGTCATTAAACCTTGCGGCATGTCATGCTTGCGAATTGATACCAGAAACGAGTTGTGAAGTATTTAATATTTTGCTTGATAGAGGAATGGTGATAGGAACTTTCGAAGAACCATATGGAGGATTTTATAACGAGTGGATTAATGGATAATTTTTGTTGCTTTGAAAATAGGTTCTTCATAGATAAAAAACTGCAACAGGGAAAAGATAAGAAATAGAGAAAATGGTAGATTGATATTTCAGTCAAAAACCAGCTTTCCTGCATTCGAAGACTGTTGTATTTTTTATCATATAGTGCATTTTAGGGGAGAAGAAACGACAAGTGTATGAGAGATTTAATTTATATGCGAAAGTGTTAAGGGATCTATATTTAGTAAAAGATGGATTTTTAGAAGCAAATGAGTCAAGTCCTATAATAGAGAACATGATAAAAGTAAATGCTATGAGGCTGATCGATATTCGGGACGGATTTGATGTTGATATTCTTAAGTCTGAAAAGATGTTGAAATATGAGGCTTCGATAAATCCGCAAGAATCGGATAGGAATATTAGGAGAGGAATAAAAATGGAGTTATCTGAGAGAAAACAAAAAATCATAGTTAGCATGTTTGCAAAAAATTTTATTAATGCAGATAGTAATGGCAGAAAGAAAATATACGATGAATTTGTTGATACGTTTTTAGTGGATATAAGGGAAGTTGATCAATCGGTTAGGGATGCTTTTACAGAAGCAGGGGCATCAGGTGAAATCGTTGATGAATGGCAGCGATATGAAAATAATAGAAAAGAAAAGTACAAGGGTTTTGAATGTGAAATCACTGAGATTCAGCCTGGAGAAGAATTAGAAACGGCAAGACTGTTATATGATGAATTGGATGCGTTGATTCATTTAGAAGAATATGGGGATCCTGGTACGATCAGTGATTTTATGAAGACAGGCTATTCGTTTGTAGCTAAAAAAGATGGAACTATTGTTGGAGTTATGTTGGCTCAAAAAATCATGGATTATGGTTCATACTACATATACATAAATGATTTTGCGGTTAAGGCTTCAGCACAAGGCAGGGGAATTGGAAGAAAAATGATGGATCATTTAGTGAAATTGGCTTCAAAAGAGAGGATTTTCACCATAAAACTTGCGACGCAAAGACGATTTAAGGCATATGATGTGTATCATCACTTGGGATTTAGGGATCAGGATGAAGAAACCGTATATTTGACTAGATGAAGTCGAGGGAAATATGCGAAGGAATATGTGGGTTAGAGTTGCTTTTATGTCTATGCCAGTCCTTGTACTACTTGTTTTTGGGGGCTGCGTTTTACAGAATAATGATTCTATGGTCAGTGTATCAACGGAATCAGCGGATTGTAGTGTTGTAAGTAGTGAATACTCTTCTGAATCTGCAGATGTTGAGGCTAGTTCAACCGATGTGGCTTCAAATAAGTCTTATGATAAAACGGATACATTGTATGAAACAATAAGGAGTGGCAGGAGAACGCATTCTGAGGATGACGATCTGACTGAGAGTAAAGGTTATGGGACCAATAGTGATCAGGAAGAATGGTCATCGGATAAAGCTGATTCTTTAATGAATGATCCTGATGACTACGATACTCCTGAGGATTATGCAGACGATGCTTGGGGAGACGATTTTGATGATTGGGATGAAGCATACGAATATTGGGAAGATAACTATTGAAGCATATACAAAGTATAGATTTTAATACTAAACAATGACTTGGAGGAATTATTGCTAATGACAACACAACAACGATTGATAGATAAGGCAAAGGAAGCGTTTGTTATGGCTATAGAAATTTATAACAAACCATCTATCAATTATAGGCTCGAAGGTTTTAGCTTTTTCATTTGTAATGCATGGGAATTGATGCTCAAGGCTCATATGATCAATAAATTTGGTGAACAGTCGATTTATTATTCTAATAAACCGAACAGGACGCTAAGTCTTGAAAATTGTGTACAGAAAATTTTTACCAACGAAAAATCTCCGCTTAGAAAGAATCTCGAAAAGGTAATAGAGCTTCGTAATACAAGTACTCATTTTATCACGGAAGAATACGAGGCAGTTTATATTCCCTTACTACAAGCATGCGTTTTCAATTTTGTTGATAAAATGACAGAATTTCATAACGTGGATATGACGAAAATTATTCCGGAGAATTTTATTACATTATCAGTAAGATTAAAATCCTTAAATGAGACCGAAATTCGTGGAAAATATACAGAGCAAGTTGCAGAGAAGATTATTTCAATTAATAACACTATTGAACCTATGATTGAAGAAAATAATAGTACTTTTGCAATCAGAGTAGAGCATTATCACTATGCAACGAAGAAAAAAGAAGAGGCTACGGAATTCTATCACATTGACAAGGATGCCACTGAAGGTGTAAGAATCATTAAAGAACTGAAGGATCCGAATGATACACATAAGTATTCAATGAAGGCTTGTTTGAAGGAATTAAATAAGCGAATAGCTCGTGATGGTATTCAACTTCTTTACAATGGTGAAACGGTGGAATTGAATCAATATCATTTTAAGCTATTTAATTCGTATTTCAAAATTAAAGAGAATGAGAAATTTTGTTATGTTTATCAAATTTCTGCACAGCCGCAGTACAGTTATTCGCAGCAGGCAATTGATTTTATATATGATGAAATAAAAAAAGCACCAAGCACATTGCTTGATGACTTAAAGAAAAGATGTTCAAAAAAATAGTCAACCCCAGGAGCAAAGGAATTCTGAGCACCTACGTGCCTACTCCCATTCGGGAACCCAGCTTTTATCCGTCACAAGTTGACTAAGTTAAGTATAACATAGATTATATATTTGTCAAATATAGCGAACAATTGTTTTGCGTGATAAATAGTTTGTGCCGATAAGAAAATCGGTTTTTTAAATTCTAATATTTGCTTAGTCAAACCCCAGCTTCCACTGTGAAGTACCTGTAAAGTAGTAGAGCCGCACGAATTTCTTATATCCAAGGACATCTATCTTGCATTCATATATATTGGTGCCGCGCGAGACGTATAGACAGTCTTTGGTCGTGTAGGCTCCGTCTACTTCATTAAGTTTATATCCTTTTATTGTGAATCGCTGATAGGCTCCGTCTTCATCGAGAATCTGAAATCTCAGAGGAATGATGGAACCGTCAGATTTGTGTTCACATATTACATCTACTTTGTTTATAACCATAGTAACACCTGAATTCATTCATAAAGATATTTGGAAATCTTGTGACGGACCGTCACTCAGCGGCAACGTCATATAAAATTTCCATCGAAACTTCAAAATATTTGCTGAGTCTGATCGCAACATCGAGTCTCGGATCCTGCTTTCCGGTTTCGTAGCGGGAAAGAGAGTCCTTACTGATGAAGATAGCATCTGCTACTTCTTTTTGTGTGAGCCCCTTACTCACACGCACTTCACGAAGATGATTTATGACAGACAAAACATTAACCTCCCCGATTGAAATGAATTGAATATCTGATTTAGCTTAGTACGCGCCCGAAGGTTCTGAAGGTATCTCCTTCTCTTACCGGTCTTGGTGCGTATTCTTTATTTAAGGAAATGAGCTGAGCCTGGTGGTCATCATAGTGCAGCTGTTTACAGAAGCATTCACCGTTGAGCTCAAAGATGCCAATCTGCCCTTCTTCCAACGTCTCCTGATGATGTACCCATACGATCTGACCATTGATATATCTTGGCTGCATACTGTTACCGGTGATCCGTACACCAAAGTCTGCATCTGCGGGAACATTATATTCTTTGCGGTCTACTTCTTCATAAGTGTCATTCTCCAGGAAGTTTCCGAGACCGGCGGATACACGGTTTTCATATATACGAATGAAAGAGGTCTTTTTATCGGCAAAATCGATTATCTGAGAGGAAGCATTGAGCGGTTCATACGCAACAGGAGCTTCTTTCAGGTATTTACCATTGTTGTAGCCTTCCAAAAGTGAGATGTACTCCATTACTTTCTTACGACCGTCTTCGTTAAGATTTTTCATCGGATTATAAGTATTCTCACCGAAGTACGCTTCAATCACATCAGGAACCTTCAGGATCTTACATATATTTAAGAAGACAGTGACACTGGGTTCACATACGTTCTTTTCCCAGGTGGATATTGAGCGGTATCCAATCTCGACACCGTTCTTTTTTAATTCTTCAGCGAGTTGAAGCTGTTTAAATCCCGCTTTTTTTCGGTATGTGGCAAGGAGCTCTCCTACATCTTTCATTGTTGACCTCTTTTCTAAACAGGTATGATTTTTCTACATATAGAATACCATTTAAATTATAAAAATACAAACTATTTAGAAAAAGTAGACACAAGTGACTGTTGAAACCTAAGTAAATTAGATTTATTATTAATTCATGATTGTTCGGGTGATAATACATCGCTGACATGAAATAAAATGAGAAGGAGGATATTGCGTATGGAAGGAACTATATCAGAAATGAAGGAGTGGACTGGTCGCTGATGTGTCTCAGTTGATCGGTCCCCTTCCGGTGATCGCAGGTGTGTGGCTGCGGTTTTGTTACAGTTTTTAGATCAGCAATCGGAGCGTCCTTCGCTACCTCGCTTCGATAATCAAACTTGAGAAGGTTCTCCCTTATCCCAATCAAGTACAGTTCGAGTTTATTTGGATTTGTACATCGGGAAGGTGGGGATCGAGTAAATGACGATTGAAAACGGGAAAGTAGATTTTTACTGTCAGAGATGCAGGAAGTCGCTGCATCTGACGTATGGGCTTACCGGAAAAATGGATTCACCGGTAATGCCGAACATTACAATGAAATGTCCGCATTGCACAAGGGCATTGGAGTTTAAGGATATTAAAGAACGACATCTGCTGGGATGCAGAAAAAGCAATAAGTATTACATATAGAGATAGAAAATTAAATTAAGGCATCATGATACTGGAGACTCCGGAGAGGATATTTTTGCCGGGTACATAGCCATCCTAAAGACGCATGAAAAGATAAACCAGTTTTTCTGGGGATTCTTTTTGTGCGTCTTTTTCTTTTTGCTGGAGATCTTATAGAAATCATTTGAATATACAAAAGAATGAAAACTTTGTGAATTGTGCAGTCAAAATGCAACATAATGCTCGTCTCAAAAGTTTTATATATAGAAGGGTATTTACAATGGGGTAAAGATGGATGATTGATGAGACTACAGTTGGTGGGAGAATCAAGCGTCTGAGAAAAAATGCCAGGCTGTCGCAGGATGAGCTTGCAGAAAAACTTCATATAGAAAATCGGGCAAGCATTTCCTCATATGAAACTAACAGAAGACTTGTATCTGGTGCTTTGGCAGTTGAGATTGCAAATGTTTTGGGGAGCAGTACGGATTATATTCTAAATGGGACAGGGTCTGAGGATTCTTTTATCGAGGAAGTTAATGAGCTTATAAGCGGCGTTAAATCAGATAAAGTTAAGAAAATGATTCTCCAGCAGCTAAGGGCTGCAGTTGAATTGGATAATGAATTGTTTTAAAACGTGTCGGAGCGACACGTTTTTGACGAATTTCGTGTCATTTGTGATACAGAATTTCATAATGGGATGTTTTAAGATAATTGTGTCGGACAGATAAAAAGCTTGCGCGCAGCTTTGGCATCATCAAATGCGAAGGAGGGCAAAGGGTGAAAGCTGAAGCATATTATCCGTATGTAAAGCATTTACGAGAGTATTCTCAATCGGAACCTGAACTCAAGGCGAAATTTATTCTTGGGAATTTCAGGAGATTTCCAAAGATGATCGAAGGTTATGAATCTGATTGGAAGGTTGTTGTCACGGCAGAGAAAAGATACAACACTCTGCACGATATGGGAAATCTAGGAATAAGGATCCAGACGAGCGGGACCGGTAATCCTACTATGAATAAGGCGATTTTTGAAACGGAGTTGGACAGTGCAGCAACTAACAGAGATCTGTTTTCGGTAGTGAAGGGGACTGATGATCCGGAGCAGCATATCAGGGAGAAGATGGTGATCGCAGATATGAAAGATGATTACAGCATCATGAAAAATGCGATCTACAGATTGGAAGAGATGGATGCAGAATTGCTCCTCCACTATATCCGGATGGAGAAAACAATACAGGAAATTGCAGATGAGCTTCAGATGAATTATTCATCTGCCAAGAAGAAACTGCAGAGACTAAGGAAAGAAGTAATCATAGACGCTGCTGAAAATATCAGATGCAGGTGCGAAAGAAATAATTGGAGGTTATCTGAAGATGAGAGCATATAACGGTGAGAGTATTGAAAAGCGCATGGTAAGATACGGTGAAGGAGCCCAGCTTTACAGCATGGGACTGACGATGTTCCAGAGACTCGCAAAAGAGGCAAATGCAATTTACAGATTTGAGGGGATGCCTCCGCTGGTAAAGTGTCAGGTGTTTGAGGAGTATCTGGAGAAGTATAGGAGGAGAGAGAAATAAAAATATAGGGTGTATGATAATCCACTGGTCTTCGGGCTGGTGGATTTTTTTCAGCGAAAAAGCAGTAATAAGTGGCTAAAGCTATTGCCTATTTCTGAAGAAAATCGGGAGGGTAAGGAATTAGAAGCTGATCAAGCTTATGAAGATAGGATGTTTTGATTTGTGATGATTAGTGTAAAAATTCAGTTTAACATATAAAGGTGCGAAGGTGTTAATGATTTATAAAAAGAACATAAACTAATATGGATAAATATAAAAATCGGTCCGATATACTAAACGTAGTGGGCGTATAGACTGCTACAGAAGGGGGATGATTTTAATGTGGGGGATAATAGTGATTTGTTGAGCGCAGTGGGTGAACTGCGCTTTTTTTAGTGGAGTAAAGAGGGGGTACTGTGTATGGAGTGCTATAAGAAAACTATTGTTGCATTATTGGCATTGATTTTATTTAGTAATTTTGTAATACCTAATGATGTATTATGGAATCCAGTAATTGAGGTAAAGGCCGAAGAAATTTATGAAAATTGCATAATTAATGAAGATGATAATGGTATTGCAGTGAAAGACGTAAGGGAAAATGATAATTCAGATATAGATGTGTTAATAGTAGATAATGAAACTTATAAAAATGAGAAGAAATCATCTGATAATAATGAATGTGTTAGTGGTAGCAGCATGCTTAAAAGTGAGCTATCGGTCAGTGACAATAATTCAGAGGACGAATTTGAAGAAGTAAGCGATAATGTTATAGAAAATGAGTACGAGCAGGAGGAGAGAGTTCAGCCTTCGGCAAGTATTCAGCAGATAAAGAAAATTGGGATTTCTCCGTCACTCAGAGGAAATGCCTCAAAAAAAATATCTGGAACAATAACGGCTGTAGATAAATATGGAATTCAGTTAGACAACAGTAATGTATATTATTTTGTGGAAAATACTGCATCAAATGTTAATCCAGATCTTCTTCAAAAAGCAGAAGAGTTGTTTGGAGAACGTGTTATTTGCGTCATTGAAAATAATATTATAACGGATATATATTCAGAAACAGTTATAGATGATGATGTTCTTGATTCTGATGGAAAAAATACGATATATGCTTTTTCAACCGACCCTAACTATGTTTATGAAAAGAATGAGTATGGAACAATAAAAAATGTAACATTTATTATTGATGGAGAAAGCTATAAACCGGAAGATGGAGTGCTTCATATGGATGTAGATGAATATGGGCATTCTTTAGAGGTTTATGCTGATGGTTTTAATGACCTAAATGCAATTTTTACGATACCTTTTAAGGCAGGTGAACAAATAGGTGTCAGAATGTATCCTAATGATGGAAGGGATACAACGACATATGTGAAGGGAAGATTTAAGCATATAGATTTGTTGGGGTATTATAACGATTTTGGTATTCTTTTGGATGATGGGAAATGGTATCCAGTAACAGCAGATTTTTCATGTAGGTATGAAGAATACAAAAATGAGATGGTTAAACTTACACTTGTTAATGGGCTTGTAACTAGCATTAGCAAGGTGTATAATGCGACACCTTATCAAGAAAAAAATATAAAAGAATATACAAAGGAAGAAATAGTTGAACTGACAGCAAAGGAGTATAACGACGCATTTACAAATTACCTAGAATCAATCAAGGAAGCATCTGAAAAATCATTGAAAGAAATAAACAAAGATAAGAAGAATGCTGGTCAGAGACTAAGGGAGCTTGATGAGAATAATGTTAATGGGAGATATTTAACACCACAGGTTTTCTCAAATAAGGATGACGTATTTATTGATAAGGCTTATGAAGGATTAGCGTTATATTTAAATGAATACGTTCAAAAGGGTGTTGATTTAGGAAAAATTGATTTTAATAAAAGTGAAATAGAAATTAGCACGTCTTTAGTAAAAAAGATAAGAAATTCTATGGAATGGGATCAGTTTAACACTCGTATTGATGGTTATTATGTAGATATATCTGTAATGAAATTGTTCTCGGTACCAACTGGATACTTAACAATTTCAAAGGGAACTAAAATATATAAATGGCAAATTGTCACTAACACTACTGATACTGCAAGGATATTGACTACGTACATTAACGAATTATCAGATCAGATCAAAGATGCTAACAAGTATGCACTTCAGTCAATTATAAGCGAATTGGTATCGGTAACGGGTTTTGGAGAGTTTACAAAAGGAATGTTAAAAGAATTCCTATCTGATAAGATTGGGACTTTACAATCGATAGGATGCGGATCAAATGTGCTAAGATATGCATTAATGTTAAAAGATGATTATGACATTTCAAAAAGTATTATTAATTCTGTTGGAACATCTGATTTTTCCAGCTCTTTATCGGATGCAAGTAAAGTGTATAAAAAAATAAAAGATAGAAATTATTCTGATAATTCTGTAAATAACGCATATGTAAATAGTGCTATAGATACTCTTGAAAGAGCTTCTGATAGATTCGGTGATGCGCTGTTTGACTATATATACGATAAAGATACATTTAATGAAAAATGGGGAGAACGATTTGACGAAGGCGTTATAAAAGCTGTTATTAATTGTCCAGTTGACTTTGAAATAAGAGAGAATGGTAACCTAATAGGGTCGTACATAGCTGGTGCAGTATACGTAAGTAATGAAAATGTAGATATTGAAGTATATGGTGATAGAAAAATTGTATATTTTTATAATGGCATATCGCCAGAAATGACATATATTCCTACAGGTAATGGAACTATGGACTTAATAATTGAAAGTTATGAGTTCGGTGATCCTGTAGGCCGGTTATGTTTTTATGATATTGAGTTAAATGAAGGATTTAACTATAGTCAAAATATACCATTGATTGGTTTATCTGGAAGCGTTGAGCAATGCCCTATAATAGACGAGAATGGTGATTTAATAAATGCAGATGAATACTTGAGCGCAGAGGATGATGCAAGAGTTGAGGTGGAATGTAAAACTGTAGGAAATGGCACAGTTGTTGGAACAGGTGAATATGTAAAAGGTGATTCAGTAACATTAATAGCTATACCAGAAGATGGATATACTTTGGAAGGGTGGTACGAGAATGATAATTTTGTAGGAATAGAAGGTATTTGTAAATTAGTTGCAAAAGATACTGTTTTAGAAGCAAGGTTTAAGAAAAAGAACAGGAGAGAAAAGCATCCTGATTTATATCCCAAAACATCAAAGGGCACATACGATGATATTATGGGGGTGTTTGTATATAAGAATGAAGAAGACCCTTTGTCGGCAGACGTTGAATTTAGAACGGAAGGTATGGATGAATCTAAGGACAATATAAGAAGAATATTAGTAGAAGAATGGAAATATGATAAAAAGATAAAGTCTTATTTTATAGATGCAAGTGAAGATGATGAGACGGGGAATCTTGTATTTGAAAATCTCGAAACACTTAATGATAGCGATTTTATGCTATATGATAGTAATAATAAATACATTGGTTCTATATTTTACGCATATAATTACTTAGAGGCAATGGATATAACAATTGATAATGATACTGTTTTAAATGAAGATGTGACAATAAAAAGCTTAAGAGTTGATGGGGGGACGCTAAAAATTGATGGATGCAATGTTACTATTATAGAAAATGTGAAATATGGGAATTCTACTTGTCCAATAGAGTTTGATAATGGAAGCGTTTGCCGTGTTCTCGAGGACGTAAAGGAATCAATTTGTGTTGTTAATGGAGAAGTCTATATTTATGGTAATTATGAGGAAATAAATGGTGAATATGTACATCCAGTAGAAGAATTATCAATTAATACTGGTAAGTTATTCGTTAATGGTGACCTCTATGCAAATAAGATCAATATTTCGGGTGGAGAAACTTATGTAAAAGGGAATTTTAAGGGATCACAAATATCTATGCAAGGAAATGCTTCCTATACCTATGTTTATGGTGATTTTATTTGCACCAATTCCTCTTTTTCTCAGCAAACTGAACTGGCAGGTGGAATTATTAATGTGTCAGGTAATATTGAAAACATTAATTGCTCTGGGAATAATGAGGTTATTCTGGATGGAACGAAAATACAAAAACTAAATAATTGTAAATTTAGTAATCTATCTATTGTTAATCCGTTAAAGAAGGTGATGGTTGAGAAAAAGATTTATATCGAAAAGCTTAATACAGATTGCGATTTTGAAACATTGCCTGAAGTCAATAATGATTATATTCTAATGGAAAAATGTAATTTAAATGGCAAGAATGTGGAAATAGAAGGAAATGTGCAAATTAAGGATGCTATTTTAGCAGGAGCCAAGGTAAAAATAAAAGACAATCTTACTATTCTTGGTAATATAGATCTTTCGAATGGGCATTTAGCAGTGGATGGAAATATTCTTCTAAAAGAGGGCATGCTATTTGTTAATAAAGGAGAAGTTGAGGTAAAGAAAGACTTTTCTATAGAATCAGGTCTTCTTGTAATGCAAAATGAAGAGGACAAGCTCAAGGTTTATGGAAAATTTACTCTTTTAGGCTCTTCTTATTTTTCTGGACCATCTTTTTACTACAAAAGAGGATATTTTAATACAGTAACGTATAATGGAATTACATATAAAAGTATTTCACCAAATGAAGGTGAAAAACTTGCCGTTTTAGACGGACGAATAGAATTGTATGGAGATGCTGAAATATATGATTTAGTAAAATATAAATTTAGTGGAACTAATAAGGTATTTTTCAATGGAAACAAGGTTCAGCATATTTTTACCGGAGAACCTGTCTTTAATGAAGTTATATTTAAGAATTCGGATGTTTTCATAGAATCTATAGATTGTTATCTGGGAAAATTTGGAAGCGATGCAACCCTAAAAGCGGATGCTTTAATGGGAATAAGGTTAAATACGTGTGACCTTAATGGATATAACGTGGATTTGAATACTCTTTTTTCTGCCATAGAAGGTAAAGTGGATGTTAATGGAGGAAGCTTAACAACATCTGGAAACTTAGCTATAAATAATTCGAATAGCGAATTATTTATAAATGGTGGAAATGTTAAGGTTGGTTCTGAATTGAATATCGTGTATCCTGGTATGATTACTATGGATGATACGAAAGATGATTTAGATGTAAATGTATTTAATGTAAGAGGCTATGTATATGCTTATGATAACTCCGGAAAAATGTATATAGATAAAAAAGGAAACCCGTTGAATATTACTGCTGGTAAGATTAGGGCAAATTGTACTGATATAGATATAAAACAAGATGAAAATGTTTTGATAGCTGCTGACTTATTTACAATTACTGATGATAGCAGTGTATATGATGAAGAAAACTATCCATATTATGGCACTTTATACGCGTATGGAGCTATAATCGATACACTGAGTATTGCAAAAAAAATAGAAAACTATAATATAGCACCCATTCCATGCTGGAATAATCTTATAGTTGGAGGTGAGAAGAAGGAAGAAAGCAATGAAAATAAAGGAGACACCAAGCATAGTTCAGATGCTACTTTCGATTATACGCAGTATAAGCATGTAAAAATGGAAGATGCAATTTCTTCTAATGGTTGTATTATAGCTGGAAAGGTAAAATTTGATGTAAGTACATATATACAAGGGGCAGAAAGGTTTAAGTCAAGTGATAAAAAAATTGCATCTGTAAGCAGAAAAGGATTTGTTAAGGGAAAGAAATCAGGAGAAGTTACAATCATAGGACAAGCCAAGTCTGGAAAAACATGGGTTGATATTGGAACGTACACAGTGCATGTTATTGTTCCAGAGATTAAAAAAAGTAACATTAAGAATATGGATGTATCTGATACAATAAGCGGAAATGATATTATCATAAATGAAACATTGATTCCTACAAGTTGGAAGTCGTCAAAACCAGAGGTTGCATCAGTAGATGAAACCACGGGAGAAATTAGGATAGGCTCAAAGAGGGGAACTACGAAGATAACGGCATACTATGGAAGTGGGAAAAATGCAGCAAAATATAAGTTTAAGATGAGGGTAAAAACTAGTAAGTCTCCAAGTAACAATTCGTCGTCTCAAGAAGGCAACTCATCAGTAGCAAATGTGGAAGCTGTAGCTATTTTTTAAGGAGACATTAAGATGAGAGGGGTATTAAGATTTTTTTCTGTAATAGGGGTCACACTTTCTGTTTCTGTACTATGCTTAAATGAGGTTCATGCTGAGAAACTTCCACTTGAACAAAAAAGTATTATGGTGGCATCAACTGTCGATGTTTCAATAAAACCATCTTCTGGTGGGGGACATCATAAATCTCATAAGGAAACAGAAGAAGAGAAAAAAGCAAGGATAAAGCAGGAAGAGGTTGAACTTTCAAGAAAAGCCATAGAAGCAAATAAAGATAATGGGGAAGCATATACTCCGGCATCTGATGTGACGGACGATAGTACTGAGCTTACTGAGGAACAGCTTCTTCAAATACAGGCAATTCAGCAAGCACAGATGTCAAGCAGCAATGCCGAGAGTGATCAAAACACGACGAAGACAAAGAAGGTGGGGAATAAGAGCAGTAAGAAAAAGGAGCCGAAGACAGCAGGTACAGATTTGCCTGTTATTCCGATTGCTCTGGTCACTCTTGGATTAGATTTTTATTGTGTATTGGTAGAGTCGGGGTATGTCTACAAAAAGAAAAAGAAGAAAATATAGGCTGCGAAGATGTGTGGTTGTTGCAGGATTAAGATTCATTGTCTTTATATGTCTGGGCATGGTTGTCTTTTCTATGTATGAACGTTATCGAAATGACAATGAAATTGAAGAGCTGAGAAAACTGAAAGCCGACAATGATTTTGTGAGTGTTAGTGTTGCAGGAGAAACAGTCGGACCAGAAACTATTGAGGAATTATCAGAAGTCAATACAGATGAGGGAAAAGAACGGCCAGAGCCGGAGATATTGGAAGAGTATAGTGAACTTTGTAGTATTAATCCTGATATGGTGGGCTGGTTACGAATCGAGAATACCGAAATTAACTATCCTGTAGTGCAGAATGAAGATAATGAATACTATCTTCATCATGATTTTTATGGTGAAGATAGTCGCTATGGGACTCTTTTTGTTAAGGATATTGCCGATGTTAATACGCCTGGAACAAATTTTATAATATATGGTCACCATATGAGGAATGGGAGCATGTTCGGTAATCTTGACGAGTATGAGAGTGAATCTTTTTTCCGGGAGCATCCGATAATTAGCTTTGATACAATTTTTGAAAAGCGAGAGTATCAAGTAATTTCTGTTTTTCGATCAAAAGTATATTCAGAAGATGAAGAAGCGTTCAAATACTATGACTTTTATCAGGCTAATTCAAAATCAGAGTTTGAAGAATTTTACAACAACGTCAAAAGTCTTTCAGAATACGATACTGAAGTCGAAGCTGAGTATGGAGATACATTTTTAACGTTATCAACATGTGCATATCATACTGAGGATGGAAGGTTTGTGGTTGTTGCAAAGAGAATTAGATAATTGGACCTTTGGATAATTATTTTTTATCTACCACTTATCTACCACTTATCTACCACATGTGTTATAATGTGGTAGATAAAATGGTAGATAAAGGAATTGAAAGATATATGAAAAATGATAATTCCATTGTGTTGGACTTGATTTCACGTGAAGCCGAAGAAGAATGGTTTGAGTTTAAGGAAAATTGGTTTGAAGCACATGAAATAGGAGAGTATATATCAGCTATGTCGAATGCAGCTGCTATGCATGGTGAAGATATGGCTTATTTTATATGGGGCGTTAATAATGATACGCATGAAATTGTCGGAACAACAATTAATTATCAGAAGGATTTTAAAAAGGAACCTTTTCAGCATTACTTGGTCAGACAGATGTCACCTGATATAGGTTTTACATTTCATGAATTGGAAATTAATGAAAAGAGAGTTGTTCTATTAAAAATTCCAGCGGCTGTAAAGGTGCCTACAGCCTTTGATGGAATAAGATATATTCGTATTGGTTCAAGTAAGGAAAATGTGGTTAAGTATCCTGAGCGGGAAGCACAATTATTTGATGTCCTAAAAAATGGGTTTCCTACAATCGAAAAACTGGAATCAGAGTATCAGGAACTGACTTTTGAAAAGTTGTTTACCTATTATGCTGGTCGTGGAATAGAACTTAAACAGCAGACTTTTAAGAAGAATCTGGGTTTGCTTACAAAGAACGGAAATTATAATGTTATGGCTCAGCTTCTGTCGGATGATAGTCATATACCTATTAGAGTATCTATTTTTAGAGGGGAAACAAAAGGTTCTCCGCTGTTTTCTGTTAAGGAATTTGGAAATACCTGCATTCTTCTTTCGTTAGAAAAAATACTTGAATATGGAGATGTTATTAATATTATACAAGCGGATGAACGTAATCGTAAAATGGAGCGAAAAGAAGTCAGCTTGTTTGATCCCAATTCTTTTAGGGAAGCACTTATAAACGCATTTGTACATAATAAGTGGGTTGATGGTAATGCACCGATGATTACTATATATAGCAACAGAATGGAAATTCTCTCTAGGGGAAGTCTTGCAATGGGACAGACAAAAGAAGGGTTCTATGCAGGTGAGTCCGTTCCTGTAAATCAAAAATTGTCAGATATTTTTTTGCAATTACATATTAGTGAACGTTCTGGAAGAGGCGTACCAAAAATCACTGAGGTTTATGGGGAAAAAGCATTTGAATTTCGCGAAAACTCTATAGTTGTGACATTACCATTTAATTATCTTAATGAAGATGTGGCAGATAAAGTGGTATATAAACCGGTAGATAATTCATTATTAAACGTGACACAGCAGCGATTGTTACAAGAGTTGCGAAACAATCCGAATCTTACACAACCGCAGTTAGCCACTATTATGGGTCTCGGAAAATCGGCTATTCAAAATAACATTTCTTTTTTAAAAAAGAATGGTTATATAGAACGAATAGGAGCAAATAAAAGAGGATATTGGAAAATCATAGAATAAAAGAGTATATCATTCGAATAACAATTCGAAATTGTAAAGCGAAGAAATGTACTTTATAATAAGGAAAGAGTACGTGTATTTTTCTCCTGTTGTCATTCTGTTGTCGTTGCGACAACCAAATGACAACCAAAACGTGAATAAATATATATAATAGATATAAAAAGTGACAAAGGTGAACTGTTTTCAACGAATATATGCAGATGAGACAGTATAAACCACTTTGCAATTATCGAGCTCGAATAGTATTTCAAATTGGTTGGATGCCCTATTTATAGGGCTTCCGACCATTTTTGTTTTTGGGTTGACCGCGGAATGACCGCAATTTTATTTTCGTGAACAATTCTGGAGAATAAATTCACGGTTGACATCTATTATTTCTATTGCCTAATCTGGCATATTTTTCTCTTTTTATACCGGATACGTTCCGGAAACAATTTCATATAGAAATGTTACATATGAGTTTTGCGAGGACGCTTGTATGATTTTTCATCCTCAGAAACAGGTTCGATATTGGAAGAAAGTTCTTCAATACGCTTGTATCATTTGTGGTTCTGATTACATCATTTGAGAGAAAATGATGCAATCAAAGATTTATTTTAGATTGAAATATTCAATTTTAAATTGATGAAAATTAGTAACTCTGTTAAAATTATATTTGTGGTGAAATGCCTAAGATTCAGGCGTTGAGAGCAAATACGAAAGGTAAAAAGTGTTATGGCAATTCGTTATAACAAATTATGGAAACTACTGATTGATAAAGAAATGATGAAAAAAGATCTCAGAGATCAATCGGGAATCACTACAAATGCATTGGCTAAATTAGGAAAAAATGAACATGTTAGTACGCAGATTTTAGAGAAAATCTGCAGGACGTTGAATTGTAATATAGAGGACATCTGTGAATTTGTTATTGATGAGGAGGGGAGGAATCAAAAATGAGATTTGGACCTAAGGAGATAGTAGATAAAAATGGGCGAAAGGTAATTCTTAGAAATGCTGAAGTTGAGGATGCTGAAGCTCTTATAGAGTACCTAAAGGTTACGACAGGAGAAACACCTTTTTTGATACGTGAACCTGACGAGGTGAAATTATCTTTGGAGCAGGAACAAAATTTTATTAAAGATAAAATAGATGCAACTAGAGAATTGATGCTGATTGCTACGATAGATGGTAATCATATAGTAGGCAATTGTTCACTGATGACTATCGCACCATATAAGCGGTATGCACATAGGTGTGATGTGGCAATAGCATTGTACCAAGAATATTGTGGATGTGGCATAGGAAAAATCATGTTGCAGACAGTGTTAAAGGTTGCAAAGAATGTCGGATATGAACAGGCTGAACTTGAAGTTATTTCAGATAATTATAAAGCAATTTCTCTTTATAAAGAACTGGGGTTTGAGAAGTGTGGACATTTCCCGAATAACATGAAATATGCGGATGGTAAATATGCGGATGCGGACTGGATGATGAAGAAATTATAATGAAACAGGGTGACAGCATATTTGTCACAATGGATGACGTAATAACTGTCGTAATAGAAAACGATAACCTTTGGTTGCATGTTTAAAATCTATGTTTCATATTTTTAACTCGAATTTAACTCGTTAGAAGGGATTCGCAGAGTTAAAATCGAGTTAAACTCATATTAATCAGGAAAGTTAAAGATGTAAATTGATATGGATCAAAATAAAGTGAAGGTTATATATGAAAGTTGGAATAACAGCATGCTCAGATGGGCAATTGAAAGAACGTGAAAAACAGAATGAGGACTTAGGAACAATTCTTTATGAACAGGGGATTGAGACAGTGTTTGCAAAGCATATCTATGCCGAGAAAGATTCCTTTAGTGGAACGGATAAGGAGCGCGCGGAGGATTTAATGCGCTTTTATCAGGATGATTCTATTGCTGCCATATACGATATATCCGGTGGAGATTTAGCGAATGGGGTTTTAAGATACTTGGATTGGGATGTGATTGCAGCTGCCAATAAAACCTTTTGGGGATACAGTGATCTTACAACTGTAATCAATGCTATTTATACAAAGACGGGAAAATCTTCTGTTTTGTTCCAGATTAAGAACTTGGTTTATGCGAATGGTAAGCTTCAGAGAAAACGATTTGCGGAGTTTATTTCAAAAAAGAATAATAAATTGTTTGATGTTAATTATTCTTTCCTTCAGGGTGAACGAATGGAAGGAATTGTTGTAGGCGGAAATATAAGATGCCTGCTAAAGCTTGCAGGAACAGAGTATTGGCCGAACATGAACGGTAAACTTCTTTTCTTGGAGGCATATGGCGGTGAGGTTAGCCAGATAGCGGCGTTGTTTATACAACTTGAACAGATGGGAGTGTTTAAGCAGTTAGAGGGAATTATACTTGGAACATTTACAGCATATGAGAAGTCGGGAGCAACGCAAAGTGTATTTGATTTGTTGGCAGGCCATATTCCGGAGACATTGCCTGTGGCTAAGACCACTGAAATAGGACATGGCACAGACTCTAAAGCGATTGTTATTGGATGTAATATGGAATTGAGGAACTAGATGGATAGAAAAAAGATTATTATCATAGGTTGCTCCGGGAGTGGGAAAAGCACATTCGCAAGAAGACTTCATGACGTAACGGGATTACCAATATACCACTTAGATAATTTATTCTGGAAAGCAGATAGAACTCACATATCCAGAGATGAATTTGATGCGCGTTTGAACGAGTACATGCAAGGGGATTGTTGGATTATTGATGGGGACTATTCGAGAACTTATGAGATGAGAATCGCGGCATGTGACACTGTCATCTTCTTAGACTATGGGGAAGAAGTATGTATGCAAGGAATCACTAATCGGGTAGGAAAAGTTCGTGAAGATATGCCATGGATAGAAGATGAGTTGGATCCTGAATTAGTAGAAATGGTGCAACAGTACGAAACACAGAATAAACCCGTACTGCAAGATCTTTTTCGAAAGTATCCGGAGAAAGAAGTAATAACCTTCTATAACCGTGATGAAGCAATGAAATGGCTGGTTAGTGAATATAACAAGCGATAAAAAATGCATATCAGTCTTGAATTGTAACGCAAATCGCGTTGCAATAAATAAAAAGGAGTTGATATGTATGGAGAAAACAGCAACACTTAATTTACGAGTTAATCCTACAACGAAAAAATCAGCTGAAGATGTGCTTTCACGTCTTGGAATTCCTATGTCTACAGCTATTGATATGTATTTAAGACAGATTACGCTCACAGGTGGAATTCCTTTTAGAGTTGCATTACCTCAGGCACCGGATGCTATTAATACGGATTTAATGACAACTGCAGAGATTCATACAAAATTACAGGAAGGCTTTGATGATATTGAAGCTGGACGAGTACAGGATGCAAAGGCAGCATTTGCAGCTTTTAGAGAGAGCCACAGATGAGAGAATATCCTGTAAAAATTACTGAGAAAGCATTGGGTGATATGGATGGGATATATGAGTATATCGCATTTCATTTGCAATCACCGGAAAATGCTATGGGGCAGTATAACAGAATAGCTGATCGTGTAATTGGACTTGGATTTTTCCAGAGAAATTCAGACTGGTAGATTTTGAACCGGAACGCTCACAAGGACTTAGACGAATGCTGGTAGATAATTACTCGGTATTTTATGTATTCAAGGAAGATGTTGTCACGGTAACTAGAGTATTATACAGTGCCTCTGATATTGAAAAGCGACTGAAAGAAGTCAATTAACTTCCGGTTGCACTTTGGTTGCAAAAAGTTATAAAAAGCAAAAAAATCGATGGAATGAATGTAAAAGCACAACAACATATAGCTATAAAAGAAAATCAATCTTACTAGATGTTGATGCTTTTTTAGAGCTGGAATAGACCCGCTGTGGCTTAGAGGTTAAGCAAACAAATCCAGTATTTTCAAGGCTTGAAATCATGTTAAGAAAATATGGTTTCGGGCCTTTTTTTGTGTCGTGATACTTTTTTGATACTATATTGTGATACCTAAAAATGCATTTTGTCGCATAAAATGGTGATAAAGTGATTAATTTTTGAGCTAGAAAGAACTATTATATTACCAGAAAATGCGGTATTCGCAAAAAGAGGTAATAGAATGCTGATAAAAAGAGATGGTTATTTAAATAAACTAGTTGAACGACAGAATAATGGAATGGTAAAGGTTATTACTGGAATCAGAAGATGTGGCAAATCATTCCTGCTATTTAAGTTATATAAGGAATATCTTCTTAATAGCGGTGTAAATTCAGACCATATAATTGAGATTGCACTTGATGGTATCGATATTGATGAATTGCGTAATCCCAAAGTATGTTATAGCTATATTAAAGAGAGGATTACTGATGATGGTCTGTATTATGTTTTGTTGGATGAAGTTCAATTTTTGGACAGATTTGAGGAGGTGTTAAATTCTCTTCTGAGGATAGAAAATGTTGATGGCTATGTTACAGGAAGTAATTCCAAATTCTTGTCTAAGGATATAATTACAGAGTTTAGGGGAGAGGAGACGAAATATATATATATCCGCTAAAATTTGCAGAGTTTTATGCTGCTTTTGGTGGCGAATACGATGATGCCTGGGATGAGTACTTGAATTATGGTGGATTGCCAGCTCTTATAAGCATGAATAATTCCACACAGAAGATGGATTATCTCAAAGGGATTTTTAATAATGTATACTTGAAGGATGTTATAGAACGTAACAAGATAAAAAACAAGGATGAGATAAACATACTCATAGATATTCTTGCGTCATCAATCGGAGCATTTACTAATCCAACAAAGATATCGAATATTTTTGTAACGGAAAAACATAGCAAATATACGCATAAAACCATATCATCTCACATAGATTTTTTAGAAGAAGCATATCTAATCTCTAAAGCAAACAGATATGATATAAAGGGCAGGAAATACATTGCTGCGAACCTTAAATATTATTTTACTGATGTTGGACTTAGAAACGCCAGATTGAATTTCAGACAGCAGGAACCAACGTATCTTATGGAAAATGTCGTTTATAATAAACTTTTAGCAAGAGGATATTCAGTTGATGTTGGTGTGGTGGAAGTAAATCAGAGAAACAGTGAAGGTAAAAATGTGCGAAAACAATTAGAAGTTGACTTTGTTACCAATATGGGAAGCCAACGATACTATATTCAGGTCGCTTATGACCTTTCCACAGAAGAAAAACAGAATCAGGAATATAATTCGTTTAGAAATATTCCCGATTCTTTCAAAAAAATTGTAATAGTAAATGGGACATCAAAACCATGGAGAAACGATGAGGGATATGTAATTATGGGAATGAAGTATTTTCTTTTAAATAGTGAGAGTTTGGATTTTTAATATGATACTCTGGAGGGGAATTGTGACAGAACAAATATATGGTACGCCATGTGGCAATATATATTATTGGATAAATAAAGAGGCGGTAAATAGTGATTTTCAGATAGTCTTTTTACCGGGACTTACCGCAGATCATAGATTATTTGAAAAGCAAATTAAATACTTTGAAGGTAAATATCCTGTTTTTGTATGGGATGCACCGGGGCATGCTGCTTCTTGGCCATTTCGCTTTGATTTTAATTTGATGGATAAAGCAAGGTGGCTAGACGAAATCTTGGTAAAAGAAGGATTTGACCATCCTGTAATTATCGGTCAGTCTATGGGCGGTTACGTTGGACAGGCGTATGCACAGCTTTATCCTGAAAAGTTAAAGGGGTTTGTTTCTGTGGATTCGGCACCTTTACAGCGTAGGTATGTGACGGCCGCAGAAATTTGGCTATTGAAGCGAATGGAGCCGGTGTATCGACACTATCCTTGGAAGTCTCTTTTGAAGCTGGGAACGAATGGTGTTGCTACGTCGAGCTATGGAAGAAAAATAATGCATAATATGATGATGACCTATAATGGTGATCAGGAGAGATATGCAAAAATAGCAGGTCATGGTTTTCGGATATTGGCGGAAGCAATGGAGGCGAATTTACCATATGAGATTAAGTGCCCTTCTATTTTAATTTGCGGAGAAAAAGATCATGCCGGCTCTTGTATCCGGTATAATAAGGCATGGCATAAGAATACCGGAATTCCGATAGAATGGATAAAAGACGCGGGGCATAATTCTAATACCGATGCACCGGAAATTGTAAATCGGCTGATTGAGGAACTGGTCAAGAAATTATAGTTAAGAAAACAGTGAGTAGTATCACATTAGAAGAAGATGTGATACTATAATGATACTATTTCTTCGAAAAGAATAAGAAATACAGGCGTTTCAAAGAATTGTGGAGATAAAGAATGCCGTATTTAACATGATTTACCATAGGAAATAGATTTGGAACTACCGAGTTAGAATAATTAACGGAGTCTAAATAATGCCGTATTTATGCGGCTCCTAAGACTTTAAAAATACGATTTGATAACAAAATGATAACACTTGAAAAATTTGCATTATACATGAGTAATGCAAATGGTTAGCAGGTGAGGATTCAGCAAAGACTTAAAAAGGTCTTGTTAAGCTAATGAATAGCTTAGCAAGACCTTTTCTTTTTGCCTTTATGTTAGCCGATGGAACCATTCAAAGAAGATTTGCTTAAATCAAGATAGAGCGGAGACTGACTATCTTCTGTTTTTTCAATCTTGAGACTGTATCGGTTTTTAATGGCAAAGAGTGTATGTATAAGTCCGGTGAAAGAGTCTATATCAGGAACCTTCAAGGAATTAGGCTTCAAGACAAAATGCAGAAACGGAAGGCGGTTGATGAAAAGGTCAAGGAAAGTGTCTTGGGCAGATGGTCAGAGTTAAAGAAACTGATGAACTTACAAGTAATATACAGCTTCAGTATGGATAGAATGACTATTAAGCGCATAAAGCACACAAAATAGATTATAATTGCGCTTTAGAATTGAAGATAAAGCGCAAAGATGATATTTTTATGTATGGGATGAATGAAAAGAAGTATGATTATGCGGGAATCCTTTTTGTGGATCAGTGGAACATTCATCACTCCAGGATTTTTTGCACAAGGTGGAATGGCTTGGAAAAGGCTAACTCAGCGCAGGATGCACTTGATGACGCTGAATATACAGGAGGACTTTTGGAGTTATATGATAACACGATGTCCTTTATAAAAAATAACACAAAAAAAGGATGGCGTAAGGATAACGATAGACGTGTAGAATTGCCGGACGAGGGCGTGATTGAAAGAATCGGATAAAAGAAGACAGGCTCGTGGCTTGTGAAATAGTGGGGGATTTTGTAATTTGAAAGTAATTATAATACGGCATGGGCCAGTTGCTTATGACTGGGAAAGAACGTATAGTTCTAGTGAGTTTGATAAAGCTTGTACTCAGTATGATAAGGCATCGATTATGCGGATGTCCTATGATATTCCTAGTTTTAATTCTCAACAAGTATACGTTAGTACATTATCTAGAAGTCGGGACACTGCACTAGAAATATTTGGAAATAAAGACTTTATATGTACTGAACTAGTAAATGAAGTCCCACTTGGTTCGAGTTTTAATTGCAGGATGGGTTTACCATTGTGGTTTTGGAATATAACGGGACGAGTTCAATGGTTTCTCAACTTCAATAGGCAAGTAGAAAGTCGAAAAGAGACTAAAGCAAGAGCAAGTAAATTTATCGAATTGTTAAATAATGATGGCCGCGATAGTGTGGTAGTAACGCACGGTTTTTATATGCATACCTTGGTGAAAGAGATGCAAAAGGCAGGATTTATAATCAGTAAATCGATGAGAAATTATAAAAATGGTGACTATGCAGTTGCTGAAAAATAGAGGTGGCTTAGGTGGATTTTACAATAAATGCGATGCAGGACATGCAAAGAAAATTGCAGGAAAAGTGTAAAGATAAATGTGAATCCATTGGTCCGGAGACTGGGAAAAATATAAACCGGAGTAGTTATGGGTATAGATATAACTGTTATAACTTATGATCATCCTCTTTGGGACAAAACGATTATTTTTTCTGAGAATTGTTCATGGAAGGCGGGATCATATCTTGCTAAGATGATGCGAAATAAAGAGTTTTCATAAACAGAGCGAGTTATCGTAGCCAGTGAAGGCGATAAAATTATCGGATATTGTACTTTTGCGATGAAAGATGAATTGCCGGATGATGTCAAATATACACCGTTTATCGGATTTGTTTTTGTTGATTAAAAAAGCAGAGGAAAGAGAGTTTCTGAACGAATGATAAATGTTGCCTCGGATTATGCCAGATCCATTGGTTATGAAAAGATTTATATTATGAGCGGTGAGCAGGGATTGTATGAGAAATACGGGTTTGAAAAAATCGGTGATTTCAAAACCGTATATGGAACTGAGGACCAGTTGTTTCAAAAACCCCTAGCGTGATAACACCACCGTGATAACAATTTGATAACATTAGCTGATACAGTCCATGGATATGGACAGCTGAAACCAAATGGAATCAAATCGTAACAGAGAACCCTAACAAAAATGTTTAAGATACAGGTTTAGTTAGGAAACTGGAGTAATAAATGTGCGATTACTTAACTCGAAGTCGTAGGTTTAGATTATACTATAACTAATTAAATATGTTAGAGTTGATCGAAAGACGCATATCCATAGTGGGCGGGGAATTTCCCCGCCTTTTTTATTATATTTTTTTAGTTGACAGAATATGTTTATATATTGTAAAATCGCATAAACGAATTTGATTCGATTTGACAAATATTGTTTTATTATAGGGCATTGGATGTATGATAATAAGTGAAAGAATTTTTAAGATAATGGATGAACGAGGCATGTCTCAGATTGAGTTTTCAAGGAAAACTGGTATATCACAAAGCACTATAAGTGATTGGAAAAGAAAGAAAACCAATCCGGCAGCGGATAAAATAATGACTATTTGCGAAGTGCTTAATGTTACTCCTTATGAGATATTACAGGAACCGAAAAGTAAAAATATCAAGCTTGATTATATAGTTTGCACAGCAGGTACGGAGAATTATGAATTGCTGCTGGAGATAGATTCTCTTAACAGGAAACAGAAAGAAAGGCTTCGGGGATATCTCAGTGCAATAAAAGAGGTATAGTAGGGCATGTCATATATGACATGCCTATAAGTGTAATACAATTATCGTAAATGCGATTAAATAACGTTAATACATTCAAAGAGGAGATAGATTATGAAAGTTCTTGTTATTCCCGATGTGCATTTGAAAGCGTGGTTATTTGACAGGGCAGAAGATATACTTAGATCTGGTAAGGCGGACAGAGCTGTTTGCCTTATGGATATACCAGATGATTGGAATATGGAGTTTCAGGTTGAGTGTTATAAGGAAACATTCGACAGAGCAATACGATTTGCGAATACTTTTCCGGAAACATTATGGTGCTATGGAAATCATGATATAAGTTATCCATGGGGAAAACTTGAGACAGGATATTCGCCGTATGCAGAAAGAATTGTTCTGAGTAAACTTGAGGAACTTGAACGCAGTCTTTCGGATCCGTTCCAGATTGCTTTTATTCATAGAATAGATAAAGTGCTGTTCATGCATGGTGGATTAACATCGGAGGCTGTAAAAAGGCTGGATGAAGATTTGATAGAGGCTGACATTGATGAAGTTGTAATATCTGTAAATAATGCTTCGAAATCTTACCTGTGGAATGATGAATCACCGCTTTGGTATAGACCACAATATAGAAATTTAGAAATGTTTAGAAGTAATCGGTATAAACAGGTGGTTGGACATACTCCTGTAGAGAAAATTTATGAGAAAAATGGGATTATTTCCACAGATGTGTTTTCTACTTATCGTGACGGGACTCAAATTGGAGAATCTAAGTTGATAGTGATTGATTCAATGAGTGGTGAATATGAAAAGGTAGAGATTAAGAAGTGAATATATTTAATAATCCAGGAATTATATGAAGGAAATGTGTAATGAACAGAACAAATGAAATTGTATTATTTGAAACAGATGATAAGGAAATAAAGTTAAGTGTTTCGGTTGAACAGGATACTGTGTGGCTGAACAGAAATCAGATGGCGGAACTATTTGATAGGGATGTGAAGACGATTGGTAAACATATCAATAATGCTTTGAAAGAAGAGTTGGATAATTCAACTGTCGCAAAATTTGCGACAGTTCAAAACGAAGGAAGCAGAGAAGTAGAAAGAAATATAGAATTCTATAACTTGGATATGATAATATCCGTCGGATATCGTGTAAAATCAAAGCGCGGAGTGGAATTTCGCCGTTGGGCAAACTCAGTTTTGAAAGACTATATTCTTAAAGGTTATGCAGTTAATATTAAGCGTTTAGAGGCTTTGGAAAAGACAGTAGAGATTCAGTCTAAGATGCTTTCGAGCGTACTTGAAATTGATGGCTCCGAGGTTTTGCAGGCAGTTAATCAATATACACAGGCGCTGACTCTTCTTGATCAGTACGATCATCAGTCTTTAGAAAAGACGGAAGGTAATGAGCCAATCTACCGCATTACATACGAAGAATGCCGAAAGATGGTAGATAGTATGGAAGACTCCTTTAAGTCCGACGTTTTTGGTGTTGAGAAAGAAGTTGGTAAAGTTGAGGGAATAATAGCGGCAGTATATCAAAGTGTATTTGGCGGAGATGTATATCCTTCATTGGAAGAAAAGGCCGCCAATTTATTATATTTTATGATAAAGGATCATCCGTATGCGGATGGCTGCAAACGGATAGCGGCATCATTATTTCTTGAATTCCTAAATAAGAATAATGTGCTATTTAAAGACGGCAAGAAAGTTATCAGCGATGGGGCGCTTGTCGCACTCACATTAATGATCGCGGAATCAAGACCGGATGAAAAAGATATAATGACGGCATTGGTAATGAATATCATATCATTGTAAAATGGACAGTAGTTATTTAAATGTACTAAGTGTTTTGACGTTTTTTATATATTACTTTATCTACCACATGTACCATGATGCGGCATATAAAGTGGTAGATAAAAGGCTGTGTAAGTTGATTTAAATATGTCATGGTTTAAACAAAGTACCCGCAAGCCACACCCTAAAACCATTCGAATGCCAATTCGAATTGTAAAGCCGAACAAATCCAGTATTTTCGAGGCCTGAGGCCGTGTGAAATTGCACGGTTTCAGGTCTTTTTTGGTCATCGCTCCTAAAATGCTTCTATTTTCTAAAAGAAGCAGAAGCGAAATAACTCCAATTAAAGAGTCCAATTCTGTTTCTTATCTTTTATTTTCCACAGATTTCAAAAAAAATTTTTGCTGTGATCTAGTAATGAGCAAAAAACCACCCCAAATGTATTACAAAAGAAAAAATTCGTAATCGGAGGTGGAAGATATGTTTGAATGCAGAACATTTATCACAGTAAAAGAAATCGGCGAAGTACTCGGTGTTTCTGAATCTAAGTCTTATGGAATAGTTCGTGATTTGAATAAGGAGCTTGCTGATAAAGGGTACATGGTTATCCAGGGAAGAGTCAGCAGGAAATATTTCGAAGAGCGTTTCTATGGAGTAGAAAACGAAACAGAAGTAAAGGAGGTACAACATGCCGGCGAATAGGGACAAAAAGACAGGCAAGTGGAACTGCCAGTTCTATTACACCGACTGGACAGGAAAAAAGGTCAAGAAGATGAAGCGTGGCTTTGAGACCAAGAAGGAAGCTCAAGATTGGGACGACACTTCAAATTAGAAAAAGCCAGTAGCTTAGACATGACCTTCGGAGATTTTTACAGACGTTACGAAGCGGATGTAAAGCCTAAGGTAAGGGAAAATACTTGGCAGTCAAAAGTCTGGGTAATTGAAAAGAAGATTCTTCCATATTTTAAAGATCTGGTGATGAGAGATATCACACCTAGAGATGTACTTACGTGGCAGAATGAGATGAGAAAAATGGAATCGAAAGATGGAAATAACTACAAGGGAACCTATCTTAGAAAGATGCAGGCAGAGTTCTCAGCTATTTTCAATCATGCCGTTAAGTATTATGAGCTACCAAAGAATCCAGCAGTTATTGCAGGACCACTAGGACAACATAATGCAGATGAAATGTTGTTTTGGACAAAAGACGAGTATATGAGATTCATTCCTACTATGGCAAACAAGACATACTCATATATAGCATTTGAAATGTTTTATTGGTGTGGCGTCCGTATGGGAGAACTTTTAGCACTTACTCCAGCTGATTTTGACTTTGATAGGAATAATGTATCTATTACAAAGTCATACCAGAGGATTAAAGGCGAAGATGTAATAACGAAGCCAAAGACCAAGAAGAGCGTCAGAGTTATTAAGATGCCTGAGATGGTTTCTATGGAGATGCAGGATTTCATCAATAATGTTTTTTCTCATAGTTACAGAAACAATTTCTGTATTAGCTGAGATTGTTGTGGGACCGATTTTAAATACCAAAATATCTGAGATTGCTCCAAAAGGTTATGAGGCAAGATTTTTTACAGTATATCAGTTGGATTGGACTTAGGGGGGATTATCGGTCAAATAATTTCGGTTATGGTTTTTAATGCTTTTGGTGGTGTAGCTTCATTTGTAATGTTAAGCGCAATTCTTATAATGGCAACAATAGGCTGGATTTTATATTTTAAAAGAGTGAAATAATTAGTTGATTAAGTTTCTTTAGTAATACATGGTGATAAAATGGTGAGCAATACTAAATTGAAAAAATGTGATTACTGTGATTGGGAATTATCGCTTAATGATTGGAGTGATTATAATGGTATTTGTCCCAACTGTGGTTATTACAGGAGTGTGTCTGCATATAGTAGAATAAAAAGTCTCGCAGATGAAGGGACATTTACAGAGTGGAAAAAAAGCAAAAAAATAAATTTGCTTGTGATGAATACATTCAGAAGTTGGCATCGGTGAAAGAGAACAGCGGCTTAAATGAAGCTATAGTTATTGGAAAAATTAGTATTGCACGAATTCCAGTGGCAATAGGTGTTATGGATGTGGGTTATGATGGGGAGCAAGGATACAAGAGCTATAGAAAGACCAACGAGTAAGGATTACATTGAGCATCTTTTTAACGATTTCTTTGAAATATGTGGTGATAGATTAAGCGGTGATGATCCTGCTATTATAGCTGGAATTTGCCGTTTTAATGGAAAATCAATCAAAGTAATTGGACATCAAAAGGGTAAAAAATCATTTGAAGAGGCACTTTATTATAATTGTGGGATGCCAGCACCTCAGGGTTATAGAAAGGCATGTAGGGCTATAAAACGGGCTGAGAAGTTTAATAGACCAGTAATATGCTTTATTGATACAATTGGTGCAGATTGCAGGAGAGAAGCAGAAGAATATGGACAAAGTATAGCAATAGCTAAGATGTTACGGGATATGTCAGTATTGGCAGTACCTATTCTCTCAATTGTGATAAGTGAAGGGGCTAGTGGTGGAGCGCTTGCACTTGGAGTAGGAAATGAGGTCTGGATGCTCGAAAATGCCATCTATTCCATAGTTACACCTGAAGCTTACGCAAGTATTAGATGGAAGGATAATAATAAAGTTCAAGAAGCTGTTGAAGAAATGAAATTGTTATCAAAGGACTTAATTGAAGAAGGCATTATTGATAAAATAATACCTGAGATGGAGCAGTTAACTAGGGAGAGTATGGAAGATTATTTGGATGTATATCCGAAATGCTTCTATTCTTCAGGAGCAGCGGCTCCTTGTTCAAAATGTGAAGATTTATCCGAAGTTGTGAATAATAAAGGAGAGTTTTATACTCTTTTGACAAATTACGGAGGAATAGATTTTTCATTATTTTCAAATGAGGACTTTTTAGAAGTTTTTTTGCCCACGATAAAGGTTGATCTAATTTTAGTTTCCAAATATACCGACAGGTATATTAGAAAAATAAAATGTCTGATAGTATTGATGGAAGGCGAAGAGGACAAGTGCGATATCAGCCAGTGGGACATATATGCTGGAAGTAAGATAAATATAGTATATTTTAAAGGAAATCATTTTTTCATAGAAGAAAATATAAATGAAATTGTAAAAATGTTAGAAAGCGGTGATGATGATGAAATATGATATTCAGTTGGATCAAGCATTTAGTGCGTGTAGTGAAGGCGATTTCGCTACGGGAGAGAAAGTTGTTAATGCTATTATTAATACTTACGGTTGTATAGAACGAGCAGTACATTTATTACTATGTATATATAGTTGTACTGGTCAAAGTGAGAAAGCTATTTCGTTACTCAGGAGATTAAAAAAAGAGTCTATTTGGCTTAACCCTATTGAAATGGAAAATGATAATGATTTAGATACACTTAGAAATTTGGACGAATTTAAAACATTGCTTAAGTTTTCTTGGAATAGTTATAATTGTGCATCAAAAAATGCACAGGCCCAAATATATACTATGGGAGAAAATAAAGATACTGTTGCGCCGATATATTTTTTTCACGGTAGAGGAGCTAAGTTGACTGAGTTTTCAGAAGATTTTCAAGATATTTTTAATCTCAGGCAAGTATATTATGTTCAATCAGAACAAGTATATTCACGTGAACGTTATTGTTGGGATGATGAGCACTTATCTATTCTTCAAGTAGGGGACGTCTTGGATCACTCAAGTGAATTGCATAAACTTATAAGTGGAGTAAGTCAAGGTGCTAGGATTTTAATTGATGCGTTTACACAAGGTATAATTAAGAATGATCTGCTATTGTTTATTCCCGCAGTTTCTGAGAGTAGTATTGATAAGGTACGCAATTCTAATATTGATTATGAGGGTGATATTACTATTATTTCAGGAGATAGAGATGGTTGTTTTCCGGCGTCTATGGAGCTGGCAGATGTTTTAGCGAAAAAAGGATTTAATATAAAATGTCATGTAATTAAGGGTATGGGGCACTATATTTTGCCACAAGAAATAAAAAGAAAAATGATACTTAAGGAATTATAATACAATAGTTAAAGACATATGATAAAAGTTTATATTTTAGATGTAGTGGACCTTTTTAGTGAAGAAACGATAAAAGAATATATTACTTTGCTTCCTAATGATGGGGTGTGGAAGAAAAGAATAAATTCTATTAATGATTATGTATTTATAAAGGATACTTCAAATCTTTCACAGGAGAAAATAAATGGTTAAAAAAATAGTACGTGATCCGTTATTTCTGCAGCAAAAGTCAGTTCCGGCGACGGAAGCTGATAAGCAGGTAGTGCAGGATCTGATAGATACATTAAATGCAAATCGTGAGTGCTGTGTAGGGATGGCTGCAAACATGATCGGTGTGAAGAAGCAGATCATTGTGATTGCTGTTGGTCCGTTCTCTATTCCGATGGTCAACCCGGTGATCACCAAGAAATCCGGGAAGTATGAGACGGAGGAGAGCTGCCTTTCTTTGGATGGGGTAAGGCCATGTACACGCTATAAGGAAATAGAAGTTGATTATCTGGATCAAAATTTCCAAAAGAAACATGGCAAGTATACGGATTTTACAGCGCAGATCATACAGCATGAAATACAGCACTTTAGCGGAGATTTAATATAAAAAAATAAAATTTTGATAAAAGCCTTGACTTAAAGTTAACTTTAAGTGTTAGCGTATATATATCAGCTGATATGTAAAATAAATGAGCGATTTTTGCGATAAAGATATTGAGTTGCTCATTGATGATCATGAAAGGACAATGAAAGGCATGTACGAAATTTTAAAAACGATTGATGCACCATCTGATGTAAAGAAACTTTCAGAAGATAAATTAGAAATATTGGCAAATGAGATGCGCGAAGCACTTTTTAATAGACTGACTAAGATCGGAGGCCATTTTGGTCCTAACTTCGGTATGGTCGAGACTACGATCGCCATGCACTATGTGTTTGAATCTCCTAAGGATAAGTTTGTATTTGATGTCTCACATCAGAGTTACCCGCATAAGATGCTGACCGGACGACGTAATGGATATATTAATGATGAAAATTTTGCAGAGGATTCTGGATATACTAATCCGGAAGAGAGCGAACATGATTTCTTTAACGTAGGTCATACGTCTACTTCGATAGCACTTGCTGCAGGTCTGGCTAAAGCGAGAGATCTGAAGAATGGGAAAGAAAATATCGTAGCGGTTATCGGAGACGGATCATTGTCTGGTGGAGAAGCGATGGAAGGACTTAATATCGCAGGTGAGATGGAGTCAAATTTCATTATCGTAGTAAATGATAACGAAATTGCGATCGCAGAAAATCACGGCGGGATATATAAGAATCTTAAGGAACTTCGAGAGACAAAAGGACAGGCTGCGAATAATATTTTCAAAGCATATGGGCTCGACTACATTTATGAAGAAGATGGCAACGATATACAGAAAATGATAAGCCTGTTTAAGAAGGTTAAAGACATTGACCATCCGATCGTAGTGCATATTCACACTCAGAAGGGTAAGGGATATGAGCTTGCTGAAAAGAATAAAGAATATTGGCATTGGACAATGCCGTTTGACAGAGAGACAGGTGTTCCGAAGGTAAGCTTTGGCGAAGGTGAGTCATATTTAGCGATGACAGTAGACTATATCTTTGAGAAAGCCAAGACTGATAAGGATTTCCTCGTTATAACACCTGCAATGCCTGGAGCACTCGGGCTCACAGCTGAGCAGAGAATAGAATTAGGACATCAGTATCTTGATGTAGGTATAGCAGAGGAAGCAGCAGTTGCGGTTGCATCAGGTGCGGCTAAAAATGGGGCAAACCCGTTGCTTTTCACTAATATGACATTTATCCAGAGAGCATATGACCAGATTTCTCAGGATTTATGCATAAATAATAATCCTGTTACTATGGTGATGAATTTTTCATCATTTGATGGCTTAACAGATGTGACACACCTTGGAATTTTTGGCTTAGCTGCATTTACAAACATTCCAAATCTCATCGTTCTCGCGCCTACTTCCGCAGAGGAATATCTAAACATGCTGTCATGGTCAGTAGAGCAGAGAGAACATCCGGTAATGATACTTATTCCTGGAAATCAGGTTGCACATCGTGAGGCAGACCTGAATTATTCAGATATTAACACTTATAAGATAGAAAAGAAGGGTGAGAAAACTGCGATTTTGGCACTAGGTGATTTCTATCAGCGCGGTGAAGAATTGGCAGAGGCCATTCGCAAGGAGCTGGGCTATGAACCGACTTTGATCAATCCACGCTTTGCATCAGGACTTGATACAGATGTGCTGGAAGGATTGAAAAAGGATCATACACTTGTGATCACATTGGAAGATGGAATTTTGGAAGGTGGATTTGGACATAAGATTTCTTCTTACTATGGTGCAAGTGATATGAAGGTTAAGAATTATGGCCTTAATAAAGAATTTTATGACCGTTATGATCCAGAAGCGCTGCTTAGAGAAGTTGGTATGACAACAGAGCAGATCATTTCAGATATTAAAACTATGTAAGCCGTGTTTATCGATGAAGAATCAAGGAAGGGGTATAATGCAATGAGTGAAAAAATAGTTCAGACAGCAGGAAGAGAGCAGCTTGGCGATTTCGCGCCGGATTTTGCACATTTTAATGATGATATTTTGTTTGGTGAAAACTGGAATAATCAGGATATTGATGTGAAGATACGCAGTATTATTACAGTTGTGGCGCTGATGTCACAGGGAATTACCGATAGTAGTTTGAAGTATCACATTTTGAATGCAAAAAATCATGGCGTGACGCAGAAGGAAATGGCAGCGGTCATCACACATGCTGCATTTTATGCGGGATGGCCGAAGGCTTGGGCAGTATTTCGTCTGGCAAAGGAAGTTTATAACGAAAAGATTGAGGAAGTAACAGATAAGGATACTTATCAGAATTCAATATTCTTCCCTATCGGTGAGCCGAATCCATATGGCAAATTTTTCGAAGGGCAGAGCTACCTTGCACCGGTTTCACAGGAGCAGGTTCCGATCTTTAATGTAACATTTGAGCCGGGATGCAAGAATCATTGGCATATCCATCATGCAAAGAGCGGCGGCGGACAGCTTCTTATCTGTGTAGGTGGAAGAGGATTTTATCAGGAATGGGGAAAAGAACCGGTAGAAATGACGCCGGGTACTGTTATCAATATTCCGGCAGAAGTAAAGCACTGGCATGGTGCAGCAGATGACTCATGGTTTTCTCATCTGGCGATTGAAGTCGGTGGTGAAGACACAAGTACTGAGTGGTGTGAAGCAGTAGAATGAGTTGAGTTGATCAAAACGTAATATGGATATTTTGACAGGGTGCAGCAGTTAATAAAACGGCTGCACCCTGTTTATTTTGAAATATTTTAGCCGTGCTGACGCAAATTCCGCGCCAAGTAACACGAGACTTAAATTTATGAGCAGATCAAACGGCTGCTTCTTTTTTAGGAAAAGAAGCTGAGCCTATTTCGCTTAAAAGTCCTGTTTTAAATAATACAGGGCGGAGTGCAAGATATGCTACCACGCCGATTATAGAATTAGTAACGGCATTTATCAAAGTTGCATATGTTGTTATGGCTACGAAAGCGTTTATAGCAGATGCAGCTTTTTCGGCATTTGGAGTGAGGAGCGTGAACCATAAATACTTGATGGCTGGCTCAAGTACACAGTTAACGGCAAGCCCTGAAATTGCTGATATAGCTGCCCATTTGGTGATGTATGCTTTAGGGTGATTGTGAGAAATATTAGCTATCTTGTGTGCGACAAGTCCTACGACGAGTCCGATCACCAGTTTACATATAAAAGTTCTGGGTGCAGACATAGCAAAGCCGCCAAGTATATCGGCAAGAGAAAGGCCGATAGCGCCGGCAAGACCGCCATAAGTGCCGCCTAGAAGAAGTGCGCCGAGTACAACGAAGGCATTGCCTATGTGGATTTTAGTTCCACTGGCATTAAGCGCAGGGAAAATGGCATAACCTACATAGCAAAGTGCAGCCATAAGACCTGTATAAGCTACTTTCATTAAGTGTTTGTTTTTTTCAGACATTTTCATATCAAATCTCCTCCGCACTAATAATAATAGTAAATTTATCACGCTGATGTGATAAAGCTGTTGTTGATTATTGTTAATATAGCATCTAATTGACATTGTTAAAAATACCAAAATGTGAGAATTTTATAATACCAGATCTTTATATATGCCAGATATGCAGACGCAGATCCCGCGTTAAGTCTTGCGGAACAAGATTTGAAAAATATAAATGGAATGTTTGTGAAAGGCAACATTTAACCTGTATTGAAAAGCCTTAATTAAAGAACATGACAAGCGATTGCAGCGGGGCTATAATATTATAGAAAGATTAGATTTTTCTGTTTTCTTATGGGCGGGGTGGATTATGGTAAAAAGAAATAGGAAACTCGTAGGTGAGATAGTAAGTGTAACGATAATTGGAACAGTACTTCTTGCGATAATATTGACTGTATATGGAATTAATTCTATAAATAATGCATATCTTAATTCTTTTACAGAAGAGCTTAGAGCGGCAGCAGTCCAGCTTAGAGATGAAGTTACACATGAGTGGGATGGAGACTGGACGGTAGATGCCGATGGAACGCTTAGAAAAGGCGGAGAAGATATTCATGATGAATATGAAGGGCAGTTTGATGATATAGCAAGCCATACAGGAGTTGCCTATACTTTATTCAAAGGTGATACTAGATACATAACTACTTTGAAGGATGAAGCCGGAAAGAGAATGGAAGGAACTAAGGCAAGTCAGAATGTTATAGACACTGTTCTTAATAAAGGAAATGAGTATCTTGCTTCTAACTTTGAAATTGGCGGAAAGGACTGGTATGCATACTATTGTCCGCTTAAGAATGATGATGGCACTGTTATGGGAATGGTATTTGCAGGCAGACCGGCAGCAGATGTTTGTAATAAAATACGACAAATTGCCATAATCATGGTAATTGTAGCAGTGACCATAGTTTTGATAATGATATTTATAGGTCTTTACATGCTAAAGGTTTCTACAAAAGCAATAAATGATATTGTTGCAGGGCTGAGCAGTCTTGCTGATGGAAATCTTAATTTTGGGTTCGAAGATCAAACCTTAAAACGTAGAGATGAACTTGGACTGCTTGCGGAAAATGCGTTGAGTCTTAAAGATAAGCTTACACAGGTCATAACAACAACACTTGACCTTTCATCACAGGTAACAGGGGCAGGACAGCAGCTTTCAGAGGCGGCAGATGATGCTTTTAATAATTCTGCACAGGTTACGACAGCTATAAATGATATAAGCAGCGGTGCTGTTCATCAGGCTGGAATAGTAGAAAAATCTGTTGAGAATACCAGTGAGATGGGTGGAAATATTGCTGGTATAACTGAAAGTATAGGAACACTTTCAGAAGCTGCAAAAGAGATGTATGATGCAGCGCAGCGATCTGCTGAGGCACTTGAAGGAGTTGAGACTCAAAATCAGGAAGTTATGAAGGAGATGCAGAATATCGACAGTCAGATAAAACTGACTAATGATGCTGTTACAAATATTGCCGAGGCATTAAATGTGATAACGAGCATTTCCAGTCAGACAAATCTTCTTGCGCTTAATGCTTCAATAGAGGCTGCAAGAGCAGGCGAAGTTGGTAAAGGTTTTGCTGTAGTAGCAACAGAAATAGGTTCGCTTGCGGATCAGTCAGGTGAGGCTGCAGTTTCAATCAAAAAGATTGTAGGAAATCTGGTTCAGGAGTCACAGAAATCAGTCGATATCATAGAAAAGCTTAATGAAGGGCTTAATGCTCAGAATGATCAGCTTGTTTCAACAAGGGCTGACATGGATGGAATGGTTTCAAATGTAAAGAGTGTCGAAAGTGGAATGGTTGATATTTCAGATAAGGTAACGTGGCTTAATGAATTTAAGGATAAACTGAGTGAATTGATTACACAACTTTCTGCTATATCTGAGGAAAATGCGGCATCATCTGAAGAGACGAATGCAACAATGCATCAGTTAAATTCTACATTTGAAGGAATTACAAATTCAGCAGAAGAGCTTAGAAAACTTGCAGTAACATTAGACGATGAAGTGAAGTATTTCAAAGTTAAATAATAAGAAAGACCGAAAGAACTGATAAAGGTTCCTTCGGTCTTTTTTTGGTGGAATTATATTAAAAAAGATCTATTGCGTCCCAGCCATAATCTTTATACTTGGTGATAGGAAGGTTATTGGCAGTCACGTAGTCTTTGATGAAATTCTTGCGGATTTCTTCGGTTGACTTGGAATCAGCAGAGATTTCAGAGAATTTTTCGTAGTACTCTCCGAAAACCTTCTTTGCACTTTCGTCATAATCTGAGCCGCTTTCTACAAAATCAAAGTCAACTACCTCTAATTTACCTGATTCATTTTTGGAAATATGGAAGCAACCCGGATTTACACCGCCTGATACAGTTTCTAAGGTGTCGCCTTTCAGGTCATAGGTGTATAGGTCGAAAATTCCATAGCACAAAATATCTTCCGGATTACTGTCGTCAACTGCGATGATGATCGGACATGGAATGATGATATCCCCTTCAAGATAACCTTTTGCAAGCTCATCGACTGTGAAGCTGCAGCACGCTGAAAGGATTTCGTCATCACCTTCATATACGAAATCAGGAAGTCTTGTTGAAGAGGACTCTTCAGAAGACTCTGCGGATGCCGGAGCTGAAGCTTCTGCTTCAGAAGCTTCGGTTGAAGTAGTTGCGGATGTAGATTCGACAGCTGCAGATGGTGTACTGCCCGGGCTTGATGTGCCGCAGGCTGTGAGCAGCATAGATGAGGCAATCATGCCTGCAAAGATTTTTTCTAAAATATTTTTTTTCATAGTGATCTCCCCTTAACCACGTTTTATTACAAATTATCTTACATCATTGCTAAATACGACTGCAAGATGATGTTAATTAGGAAACTTAAGGAATGGCTTGCAGAAGCCTTAAAATAGCCGATTAGCGAGTTTAGTACTTTTTTTAGTGCAGATTATTAAAAGTTGTTATGTTTATGAGAAAATTGATTGTATAAAATACTTTAATATTTTGGATTGAACTGATATGATATACCAAAACGGCAAGTGGAGGAAGCGTAGATGGATAATGTGAAGGAAATTCGTAATGGAAGACTTTTTTTTGATGGATGTGATACAGTAGAGCTTGCTAAGAAATATGGTACACCGCTTTATGTTATGTCTTATTCCGACATAGAAAAAAGGCTCAATGAGCTGAAAAGAGATTTCACGGATAAATATGAAGGAGCCAGGATCGCATATGCTTCGAAAGCATTTTGTACAGTAGGAATGTATGAGATATTAAAGAGGGCAGGAGCATGTATAGATGTGGTTTCCGGCGGCGAGCTGTATACTGCTGAAAAGGCTGGTTTCCCTGCGGAACGAGTGGAGTTTAATGGAAATAATAAGCTTCCGTCAGAGATAGATCAGGCTGTAAGATATGGAGTTGGACGTATTATCGTTGATGGACTTCAAGAGCTTCCTTTAATAATAGAAGCATGCAGAAAATATGATAAAAAGATGAAGATCATGGTCAGGATCACTCCGGGAGTTGCGGCAAGCACTCATGACTATATCGTTACCGGAAAGAAGGATTCTAAATTTGGAATTCCGCTTGATGAGGAAGTCTTTCTGCCTATCATAAAAGATATCATTGATTCTGAATATCTTGAATTTTACGGCCTTCACATGCACATTGGTTCGCAGCTTTTTGAAAATGATGCTTTCTTAAAGGCATTAGACGTACTTATGGATTGGGCAGGCAGGATAAAGAAGGAATTCGGAGCAGAAGTCAGAGAGGTCAACTTTGGCGGCGGATATGGAGTAAAGTACACAAACGAAGAGCGTAAGCCGTACAGCTTCTTCCTTGACCCGTTGATGAAGCGTCTTGAAGAGCGCGCAAAGGAGATAGGAATCGCTGTTCCGGCAGCGGTTATCGAGCCGGGACGTTCGATCGTGGCTGAAGCTGGAATTACACTTTATACTGTAGGCCAGATAAAGGCTATCAAAGGAATTAGAAAATATGTGTCTGTAGATGGCGGAATGGGAGATAATATCAGAGTTGCGCTCTATCAGGCAGAGTATGATGGAATTATTGCGAACAGAGCAGAAGAGCTTGCGGACGAGGAAGTAACTGTGTGTGGAAAATATTGCGAGTCCGGAGATATTTTGCTTAAGGATTTTAAGGTTCCATCAACTATAAGCAGTGGCGATATACTCGCGACATATTCGACGGGAGCATATGGATATTCTATGGCTTCTAATTATAATAATAACCCTGTGCCGGGAGTGGTGCTTGTACGAGAAGGAAAGAGTGACTGGATGGTTAAACCTCAGACTTATGAACAGATCGTACAAAATAATGTTATACCGGATATTTTAAATGACTAAAAGGAACAAAAAATGAAACGCATTATAATGAATGAAAAAATGGAAAAGATCAAAAACATATGTCTTTTGGTTTTGATCCCGATATTTACTTTTTACTTATCACAATTACTTATTCGCAAAAACTCATTGGAAATGCCGTGGAAGATGCAGCTTGTGAATGTTCTTCTATATGAGCTGATAGCGGCGATACTTTTATTCTTGTTGGGGACTGCGCGAAAGGCGCTTTACGTTGAATCAGTATTCTTTTGGCTGTTTGCTATGCTGAATTCGTATATATATACATTCAGAAATTCGTATATCATGCCGTGGGATATCACATCGGCAGGGACGGCTATGAATGTCGCCGGAAATTATGATTATACGCCTACAGCCAGAATGCTGATATTCACACTATTATTCATTATATTGTGGATTGGGATATTCTTTTGCAGCTTTAAGCTTGAGGGTAAAAAGAAGCTTCGTATAAGTGGATTCTTCATTGGCTTGATAGTGCTGATAGCTGCTGCGTGGTCACTGCAGCAGAAGGCAGTTGTTAATGGACTTGGCATATATACAATACAGTTTGATTCCAAGGGCATGATCAAGAAAAATGGTGTACTTGCAAACTTTTTATACGAGATGAAGTACCTTAACATGGAAAAGCCTGAAGGATATGACTGCGCAGAGGAAAAGAAACTGCTTGAAGAGGCTTCTGCTTCGTCAGGTGAGGTATCGTCAAACAGTCTTCCTGATATCATCGTTATCATGGATGAGGCTTTCTCTGATCCGGCAGTTGATGGTAAGTTTTCTACGAATATTGACTATATGCCATTCATTCACTCTCTCCAGAAGGGAGCAGAAAATACGATCACAGGCTACATGAACGTATCGGTCATCGGAGGAAATACACCGAATACTGAGTTTGAATTTTTGACAGGAAATACAATGGGATTTCTCCCGAAGGGAAGTATTCCATACCAGCAGTATGTGCGCAGAGATATGGATGCACTGCCGTGGGATTTAAAGAAACTCGGATATCAGACTATTGCCATGCATCCGTATAAATCAAGCGGTTGGAACAGACCTGCAGCGTACCCAAAACTTGGATTTGATACTATTTACTTCCTTGAGCATTTCGAAGATCTGAATGTAGAAAATGTAAGAAAATATATTTCTGATGAAAGCTTTATGGACGAGATCATAAATCAGGTTAACACTCTTGGAAAAGACGGCCCTGTATTTTCGTTTAATGTCACTATGCAGAACCATTCAAGCTATGATGAACGGTATGACAACCTGCCTTTAGACGTTACAGTTGATGGCACAGAGGGGCAGGACGATATCGCTTCAACACGAGTTAATACATATCTTTCACTGGTGAAGAAGACTGATGAAGCGTTTGAAAAGCTGATCGAATATTATAAAAATTCTGATCGTCATGCAATCGTGGTATTCTTCGGAGATCATCAGCCGGAATCGCAGGTGCTTGATGTGATCTGGAGACAAAATGGAATTTATTGGGAAGATATCAGCGGAAAAGACCGCTTTAACTCTTATAAAGTTCCATTTGTGATATGGGCAAATTTTGATATAAATGAAGAAAGCGGAGTGGAGACTAGTGCTAACTACCTTGGAAATAGGGTTCTTGAGGAAGCAGGTATCCCATTATCAGGTTATCGCACGCTGACGAAGGAGTTCGAAAAGGATTATCCGGTAGTTTCAGCAATACAGGGAACAGACTCAGAAGGAAATACTTCGGAAATTGATGATCTTTTGAATGGAAAAGAATTTATAGAGTATCAGAAGGCTCAGTATTACGAGATGTTCGATGATAAAGAGCACTGATTAAAAATACTGCTTAGATGGAATCATTAAGAACGCAGGCTAAGAGGGGGCTGTCGCACTAAGCAATTAGTGCGCGGCCCTTTTGTCATGCGATAATACTGTATTAATACAAAAGCCAGACTTCGAAAAGTCTGGCTTTTGCTGTAAAATATGTTTATGCGACTAAACAATATATTACAAGGAAATTATAGCCTTTCTTCCTTAAATCATCAAATAAAACTTCCGCTCGACATAG